>NZ_CP015453.1:1292749-2585498 GCF_003096095.1 Dietzia psychralcaliphila | reverse complement strand
TGCGTCGGGCGGCGCAACCGGCTCAGGCGGGGGCTCCGGCTTGAGCTCGGTGGACGAGCGGGCGCTGCGCAAGGAGATGTCCAAGATCGAGCGCCAGATGGTCAAACTCGATCAGCGGGAGGCCACCCTCCACGACGCACTCACCGCCGCCGCGGGTGAGGCCGTGGACACGGAGAAGCTCGCCTCTCTGGACCGCGATCTCAAAGACGTCGGTGCCGAGAAGGAGCAGCTCGAGGAGCGCTGGATGGAGCTGGGCGAGCGCGTCGAGGGCTGACCCGCCCCGCCGGCGCGGCGCCTCCGCGCCTGCGCCCAGTGATCAGCCCCGCGCCGCCTCCGTCCATACGTCCTCTCGCCCCGGCCTTGCACCCCTCGGGCTCTCGCCCCCGTCCCATCCGTCCGCCCCCTCCGCTGGTCGCACCCACCGTGCCGCGGGTCGTAGCTTCCGTGCCAGATCTGGCGAGATTCCACGGTGAGTGCGACCAGTAGCTGGGCTGTTTCCGGGGCCGTCGGTGCATTCCGGTCGCCGCCGTCGTGGCGGGCTGTGGATGATCGTCCACCTCATCCACAGTCGGGCTAGTCCAAGCGCTAGTCTCGCCTCGGTAGACAGATGATCGTTGGGTGACAGCACCTGAACCCGGCGAGCCTTTCCTCGGTAGCGCTGCGCTCGCATCTGGCCGAGTTTCCGAGCACAGACTCCGTACCGCGCACCACCGGGTGTTCCCAGATGTCTATGTGAGCGCCCCGATGCCTCTCGTTCCAACTATCCTCGTGCGTGCCGCGGCTCTCTGGGCACCACCAGGGTCAGTGGTGTGCGGGATGGCCGCGGCCCATCTACACGGTGAGCGCTGGTACGCCCCGGAGTCGATCACTCGACAGGTCGAGATATATGCGCCCGGGACTCCGCATGCTCCCGTCGGCGTGCGGCTACGCCGACTACGAAGCCCCCTACCCGCGGGTCAACTCACCACCCGGCACGGCGTGCAGATGACGGCCGTGTCCCGCACGGCAATCGACGTGGCACGGTGGGATGACGACGACGAGCGCGCAATTGCGAAGGTCGACGCACTGTGCAATCGGACCGGGACCGACGTGTCTGAAGTGAGCGAGTTGGCGCTACAGCTGAGCGGTGTGCGCGGGCTCCCCAGAGTGCGGGGCCTGCTTAGCCACTGCGATAGGCGGGCGGACTCCCCACCGGAGACCAGGCTGAGACTGCTGCTCTGGCGATCCGATCTACCCGATCCGGAGGCGCAGGTGACGATCTACAGCGAGCACGGGGTGATCGTCACGACCGCCGACTTCGGCTATTCGCGAGAGAAGGTGGCGATCTTCTATGACGGCAGAGTCCACAGCAGCCGTTCTACGTGGGAGAGAGACTCCCGCATCAACGCCGAACTCGCAGAACTGGGCTGGCAGGTGGTGCGGATAACCGCTCAGATGTTGCGCAACCCGTCGGCGGTCGTGCGACAGATCAGAGCGGCTCTCGTTCGAGGGCGTTGTGCACCGTGAGTGGCCGCCTCCGCCAGGCAGCCGGGGCCCGTGGTCGCAACCACCGTGGTGAATTGGCCCTTCTGGCACGGTAGTCGCGACTTGCGGCACGGAGAGTGCGACCACTGGGCGGTGCGGCTGGGGGTCTGCGCGGTGCTGCGACCACTGGGCGGTGCGGCTGGGGGCCTGAGAGGGGGCGGACGGGCGCGGTGGCGGGGTCAAGAACGCGTGGATTGGAGTCAGGAGGGGGCGAGGAGTGCGTCGTGCATAGCGGCGAGTAGGGCGTGGGGATCGGTGAGGTCCGGGAGGACAGCATGGGCACCGGCGGCGTGGAGCTCGTCAGCGGGGACCCGGCCGGTGGCCACGGCCACACAGCGGACCCCCGCGTCGAGTGCGCCACGGACGTCGTGGACATGGTCACCGATCACCACCGCACCGGTGGCGGCCACGTCGAGCCCGCGGCCGCGGGCCCTGTCGACAGCCCCACGGACGAGGTCGGCGCGGTCGGTGTGATGATCGCCGAACGCCCCCAGCCCCGGATCCGGCAGGCCGTCGAACCCGCAGAGTCGCAGCTTGAGCAGGGCGGTGCGACGCATGTTGCCGGTGACGATCCCCTGATGCAGCCCCTCGACCGAGGCGAGCGCTGTCACCGCCTCGTGCGCTCCCGGAAGCGCTCCGCCTCCGGCGTCGAGGAGGTTCTGCCCGTGGGCCTCGCACCGCTCGGCGACCGCGTCCATCAGGCGGGTGATGTCCTCGTCGTCGGGCCGGGTTATCCCGTTTCTCTCGAGCAGGTCGGTGAGGATCGCCCGGTCGGTCCGCCCGGCGAATGACGCTCCCATGACGGGGTCGCGGCCCAGCATCTCGCTGAGTGCGGGAGCGATCATCCGCGAGCCGAACCCGGCGGGGTCGAGCAGCGTGAGGTCGAGGTCCCACAGGACCAGTGCGGTTCCGCTCACCCGGCCCGCGCTCACCCGGCTCGCGCTCCCACTAGCGGCGCGAGCCAGGCGGTGAGGAACTCGCGCAGGTCGGCGTCGGACCGGGAGTCGGGGTCGTCGAGACACAGCACCGACCAGCCCACGTGCACTCCGATGTCGGCGAGGAACTCGACGCGGCCGGACAGTTCGGGGAATCGGTCGACGGCGGGCGCGAGCAGGCCCACGCAGTACGCGAGGGCGCGTTCGGCGGCACCGGGATCGAAGACCGGGTTGCCGCTGCCGGACAGCGTGAGGACACGCAGCATCGGGTCGCCCAGGATGCGGTGGCGGGCCTGGACGATGATCTCCACCAACAGTTCCAGCGGGGTGGCGGCCGACTCGAGTAAGTCCGTGAAGGCACCGTTCAGCGTGGTCAACCGGTCGGAGACGGCCTGGGAGACCAGGTCCTCGCGGGTGCCGAAGATCGAGTACACCGTCTGCCGGCTCACCCCGGCCCGCTTGGCCACGGCCGCGATGTTCACCCCGTCGAAGCCGACCTCCCCGATCACCGATCGGGTGGCTTCCAGGATGGCGTCTCGGGACCTCACGCACGCCATTGTCGCGCGAGCCGGGTGCCGGCTGCACCCGGATCGGCCCGGGTGGGTGCGCCCGGGGCCGTAGGATCGCGACCATGAGCGGCAAGAAGGACGACAAGAAGGCCACCCCGAAGGGCGGCAAGAGCAAGTCCTCGGGAAGCGGCGGCAAGAGCGGGTCCAAGAAGAAGGACGTGCTCCCCAGCGGCCTGGAGAAACTGCCCAAGAAGGCCTACGAGGCCGAACTCGAGCGGTTGCAGGCCGAGCTCGTGGAGATGCAGGCCTGGCTCAAGGAGACCGGCAACCGGCTGGTGGTGGTGTTCGAGGGCCGGGACGCCGCCGGCAAGGGCTCGGCGATCAAACGCATGACCCAGTACCTCAACCCCCGGCACGCCCGTGTGGTCGCGCTGCCCGCGCCGAACGAGGTGCACAAGACCCAGTGGTACTTCCAGCGCTACATCGAGCACCTGCCCGCGGCCGGGGAGATCGTGATCTTCGACCGCTCCTGGTACAACCGGGCCGGCGTGGAGCGCGTGATGGGCTTCTGCACCACCGACGAGTACCGCCGCTTCCTGCACCAGGCGCCGATCTTCGAGCGCCTGCTGGTGGAGGACGGGATCATGTTGCGCAAGTACTGGTTCTCCGTCTCCGACGAGGAGCAGGAGCGCCGCTTCCGGGACCGCCATTCCGATCCCATGCGTCGATGGAAGCTCTCGCCGATGGACCTGGAGTCCATCAATCGGTGGGAGGCGTACAGCCGGGCCAAGGATGAGATGTTCATCCACACCGACATCCCCGAGGCGCCCTGGTACACGGTCGAGTCGGAGGACAAGAAGCGATCGCGGATCAACGTGATCTCGCACCTGCTCTCCACCGTGCCGTGGGAGAAGTTGGAGCCGCCGTCGTTCGACATCCCGGAGCGGCCCGAGGGCGCCAGCTACGAGCGGCCGCCGCGCGAGGAGTTCAAGTACGTGCCGGACGTGGCGTCGGAGCTGCTCTGACGAGAGGTGGGGCGCGGCCCGATTGCGGGGGCGGTCTAGGTAGGAATTCCTAGTATCCGGGCGACGGTGTCAGGCCGGCCTGACACACTGGGAACATGAGCGAATTCGTCACCACCCGGCGAGAAGGCCGGATGCAGCACATCGTCCTGGACCGCCCCAAGGCCCTGAACTCCCTCGACCTCCCCATGTGCCGGGCCCTGCACTCCGCCCTGGATGCCGCCGCGGAGGACGCGGGCGTGGAGGCCGTCGTCACCACCAGCACCTCGGAGAAGGCGTTCTGTGCGGGCGGCGACATCCGCGCGCTGCGCGACGCCGCGGCCGCGGGGGAGCACCAGACCAACCGGGAGTTCTTCTCCGAGGAGTACGCGATGGATCTCGCGTACCACACGCACCGCGTGCCGACGGTCGCCGTGATCCACGGCGTCGCGATGGGCGGCGGGCTCGGGGTCTCCATCAACGGTTCGCATCGCGTGGTCACCAAGAAGGTCATGATGGCCATGCCGGAGACGGCCATCGGGTTCATCCCCGACGTCGGCGCCAGCCACTTCCTGCCCCGCCTGTGCGGCGGAGGGACCCGGGGCCTCGCGGTGGGCATCTACCTGGGCACCACGGGGGTCAGGATGAACTCCGCCGACGCGCTGTACACGGGTCTGGCCACCCACCTGATCGACGACGAGGACCGCGACGCCTTCGTCACCGCCATCGGCGAGGTCGGCCTGGACGCCGCCCTCGACCGGTTCGGCCTCGAGCACTCGGCGGCGGGGGAGTCCGCCGTGGAGCACCACATCGACCGGATCGAGGACGTCTTCTCCCGCGGGACCGTGCAGGAGATGGTCGCAGCCCTGGAATCCGGTGAGCAGGACGAGTGGGCCACCGCGACCCTGGAGATGCTGCGGTCGCACTGCCCGACGTCGGTCATCGCGACCATCGAGCTGCTCCGCGCGGGGGCCGCGGCGGCCGATCTGCGTGAGTGCCTGGACAACGAGTTGGCACTGGGTGGATGGATCACCGCCCGCCCGGACTTCGTCGAGGGTGTGCGGGCCGTGGTGATCGACAAGGACCGCAATCCCACCTGGGATCCGTCCGACCTCGACGACGTTCACGTCGACGCCATCCGTTCGGCTCTGACCGGGAGCTGACAGGGTCTACTCTGATCCGCGTCCAGCGCACGGGGCGCGGGTCGAGGAGGGACCATGACCACCACCGGTGACGGCGAGCGCGAACCCGATCTGGTCGCCCCGCACGAAGAGCCCAAGAGCTGGGGGATCGCCGCCGTCACCGTGGTGTCGGTGGCCGCCGCGTTCGTGGTGCTCTGGGGGATCTCCCAACACGCGAACATGGTCATGCCCGCCTTCCTCGCCCTCAACCTGGTGATCGCCGCCCAGCCGCTCCAGCGGCTGCTCGATCGCGCAGGCATGCCGAGGTGGGGCGGGATGATCATCGTCCTGCTGGTGCTCTATCTCCTGCTGGCAGCGCTCGTCGGCATGCTCGTGTGGGCGTTGTGGATCGCCGCCGAGGAGATCCCGCAGTACCAGGACAGGTTCGTCGAGCTGTACAACCAGACCATCGAGTTCCTCGGCCGGTTCGGGGTGAATGAGGACCAGGTCTCCTCGAGCCTGGCCGGAGTGGACCCCGGCACGATCATCGGCACCGTCCAGAACGTGGCGGGGCAACTGTCCTCGGCGGGCGGCCAGCTCACCGTCCTGGTGATCGCGCTGACCTTCCTGGTGTTCGATATCCCCGGCATCGCCCGTCGTCGGGCCGTGATCGCCCGCCAGCGGCCCCGCCTGGCGGACGCCCTCAGCTCGTTCACCCATGGCGTGAAGTCGTACTGGATCGTCTCGACGATCTTCGGTCTCATCGTGGCGGTCATCGACGTGGTGGCGCTGCTGATCATCGGGGTGCCGCTGGCGCTGGTGTGGGGCGTCCTCGCCTTTGTCACCAACTACATCCCCAACATCGGCTTCGTCCTGGGCCTCGTACCGCCGGTGCTCTTCGCGTTGCTGACCGGGGGACCGGTCGACGCCATCTGGGTGGTGGTGATCTACAGCGTGGTCAACCTGGTCATCCAGAGCTTCATCCAGCCCAAGTTCACCGGCGATGCCGTGGGGCTCACCCCTACCGTCACGTTCCTGTCGTTGGTGTTCTGGGCCTCGGTGGCGGGCGCGCTGGGCGCGATCCTGGCGGTGCCGCTGACGCTCGCCGTCAAGGCCTTCCTGGTGGACGCCGACCCGCGGATGCGGTGGTTCTCGACCTTCTTGACCACCCCCGACGCCGACACCAAGCGCGACCGGCGGCGCGCCGGCAAGCTGCCGGCGCCGGACTGACGCACCGCGCGGTCCGAACGCAGCGCGGTCCGAACGCAGGGCGGCCCGAACACAGGGCGGCCCGAACGCCCCGCGGTCCGGACGCAGGGCGGCCTGAACGCCCCGCGGTCCGAATGCAGGGGCGGGGGAGGTCAGGCGCCGGTCGGGCCGGGTTCGTCGGTGTCCGCGGTGGCACCGGGTTCGTCGTCGGCGGGCGCGCGGGTGAAGGTCCCGAGACCGTTGCCGTCCAGGAGTTCGACGGTGACCTCGTCGTCGTCGAACGTCACGGAACCCCGAGAGCCCGGCGGCCAGTTCTCGCTGACCGGTTCGACGGCGAACGTGTCGCCATCCCAGTGCTCGAGCGGCCAGGGGGCGGCGCCGCGGCCCACAGACAGTTCCAGCGAGTCCCCTGAACCGCGCACCTCGATGGTCCCGAAGTAGTCGTTGCGGTAGGTCCCGATGAGCTCGGCCGGGTCCCGCGGCGGAGCCGGATCGGCGGGCTGCCGCGCGTCCACCAGGTCGCCGACGGGATCGAGTAGTGGTGCGAACGCCCCGCCGAACAGCTCCCGCCAGTCCAGCGTGGGGTCCCCGTACTGGGCGTAGTCGGCGAAGCGGGCGTTGATCGTCTCCGCCACCCCGCTCGGCGAGGCGTTGGTGAGCGTGATGATCCCGACGTCGAGCGAGGGCATCATGAGCATCGCCGTGCCCGCGCCCAGCGCGAAGGCCCCCGAATGGCTCCACTGGACCCGCCCCGAGGAACTGGTGCCGATGTTGAACCCGTAGCCGTATGAGCCGGGGCGGTCCACCGCGGCCTGCGGCGGCGAGGAGACGATCTGCGGGGTGAGGGCCTCGCGCAGCGCCTCGACGGGGACGATCTGCGAGCCGTCGGGCCCCTTGCCGTCGTCCAGCACCATCGCCATCCACCCGGCCATGTCGGTCACCGACGAACTCAGGCCACCCGCCGGGGCCTGGGGGTCGGGGTCGCGCTGCGGGTCGGCCGGCACCCAGTCCCCGTTCGGATCGCCCTGATCGGCGTCGGCGTGGACGTGGCCGACCGCCCGGTTGTCCCGCTCGAGCAGCTCGGCGTGGGAGAAGGAGGTGTCGTCCATGCCGAGCGGGTCGAATATCCGCTCGCGGCCGAGCTCGTCCCACGGCGTCCCCGCCGCGACCGCCACCGCCTCGGCGCCGGCGGTCAACCCGAAGTTGGTGTACGCGTACGAGGCGCGGAACGGCGTCAGCGGCAGATGACGCAGTCCGTGCAGGACCGCCGGCCGGTCGTAACCCAGGTCCTCGAGGTCGTCACCGGCGTGCTCGGGCAACCCGGAGCGGTGCGAGAAGACGTCGCCGACGGTCACGAAGGGCGACAACCGGGGATCGGAGAGCTCGAACCACGGCAGGTACTCGGTGACGGGCGTGGACCAGTCGACCTCGCCGTTCGCGCTCTCCGCCGCCACCACCGTGGCGCTGACCGACTTGGAGATCGAGGCCAGCGGGAAGACGGTGCGCTCGTCCACCGCCGCGCCGGTCGCGGTGTCGCGGACGCCGAAACCCTCCGCGAGGACCACCTCGCCGCCGTGCACCACGGCCACGGCCGCGCCCGGGATGCCGGAGGCCTCCAGTTCCTGCTCGACGATGTCGGTGACCTTCCCGACCGCGTAGTCGATCCGGTCCTCGTTGACCTCGAGCCCCGAGTAGGCGGCCGGGCTCTCGTCGGGCCCGGGCGTGGCCACCGGCGTCCCGCACGCCGAACCGAGGAGCGCGACGGACGCGCACACGCTGAGGATGCCCAGAGTTCGACGGCGCCCGGGGGTCGAATCGGTGGTCATCCGCCCAGCTTAGTCCGCCGGATGCGCCCCGGAGGCCCGTGTCGGACCAAACCCGGCGCCCCGGTTCCGATGCCTGGCGATGAGGTCGCGGTACCAGTACCAGGAGTCCTTGCGGGTCCGCGTCTGGGTGGTGTGGTCTACGTGGACCAGGCCGAAGCGCTCGGCGTACCCGGCGGCCCATTCGAAGTTGTCCATCGCCGACCACACGTAGTACCCGCGCACGTCCACGCCGGCGTCGACGGCGTCCGCGACGGCGGCCAGGTGCGCGCGCAGGTAGTCGATCCGACGTTCGTCGTGGACCGCGCCGTCCGCACCGGGGCTGTCGTGGTACGAGCACCCGTTCTCGGTGACCGTCACCGGCGGCAGCCCCGGGTAGCGCTCGTGGAGCGCCACGAGGATGTCGGTGAGTCCCGACGGCACGACGGGCCAGTCGAAGTCGGTCCGCTCGACGCCCTCGGTACGCACCGGGCGGAACGGCATGTCCTCCGGGAAGTCCACCTCGAGCACCCCGGAATAGTCCGTGTCCGGTCGGGGGGATTCGATCACCGTGGGTTCGTAGTAGTTCACGCCGTAGTGGTCGAGGGGGCTCGCGATGACGACGAGGTCCTGCTCGAGCTGCGCGGGGGTCAGGCCCGCGGAGTTCATGACGAGCTCGGCCACCCAGTCCTGCGGATAGGCGCCGCGGAGGACGGGATCGGAGAACAGCCAGTTGGTCAGGATGCGGAAGAGGTCGGCGGCCTCCACGTCCTCGGGGGCGTCGGTGGCGGCCGTGACGGGAAAGTGCTGTTGCACCACCCCCACCTCGTGATGGGGGCCGGCGGCGCGGATCGCCCGGACCGCCAGCCCGTGTGCGCGGAGCAGGTTGTGGGCCACGGGCAGGCAGTCCAACCCCAACCCGAGGGCGGGCGCGTGATCGGTGAGTCCGTGGCCGTAGAGGGTGTGGACGTTCATCTCGTTGAGCGTGAGCCAGCGGGTGACGCGGTCGCCCAGGGCCTCCACCACCACGGCGGCGTAGTCCGCCAGAGCCTGCGAGGTGTCCCGCGCCAGCCAGCCGCCCTCGTCCTGCAGGGCCTGCGGCAGGTCCCAGTGGTAGAGGGTGGGCACCGGGCGGATGCCGGCCGCCAGGAGGTCGTCGACGAGCCGTGAGTAGAAGTCCAGGCCGGGCCCGTTGACCTGCCCGCGCCCAGTGGGCAGGATCCGCGACCAGGAGATCGAGAACCGGTAGTCGTCGACGCCCAGGTCGGCCAGGTCGCGGACGTCCTCGGCATGACGGTGGTAGTGATCGCACGCCACGGCCGGGGTGTCGCCGCCGCGGATGCGGCCGGGCTCGGCGGCGAAGGTGTCCCAGATGCTCGGGCCGCGCCCGTCGGCGTCGGCCCCGCCCTCGATCTGGGCGGCGGCGGTGGCCGTGCCCAGGCGGAATCCGGGGGGCAGGATCGGGTCTCGGGAGCGCAACTAAGGGGTCCTTCCAGGTGGGTGCTAGCGGACGCCGCGGAGCGGCAGGGTGCACAGGGCGGCGGCGACGGCGATGCCGGCTCCCGCCCAGTAGAGGGCGGGGTAACCGGCCGCCGAGGTGACCAGCGGCACGGCGATCGCGGGTGCGACCACCTGCGGCAATGAGGTGGCGATGTTGGCCACGCCCAGCAGGGTGCCCGCGGTGCCGGAAGTCGCCAGGGAGCCGGTGATGATCGCCATGTCGACCGCGATGAACAGTCCCCAGCCCACGCCGAGCACGGCTGCGGCGGCCAGCACGGCGGGCATGGTGGTCGACGCCGCGAGGCCGAGCAATCCGCCGGCGGTGATCAGGGCCCCGGCCGCGGCGAACTCGCGGCGCCGGTGGAGCCGGTCGGAGAACGACCCGGCCATCGCCGCACAGACCGCGGAGAGGACGAGCGTGATGACGGTGACCACGAGGACAGAACTGCCGGGGTCGGGCGCCCCCACCACGGAGTCGAGGAAGAAGAACAGGTACACCAGCAGGATGGCGTTGGTGAGGTTCATGAGGAACCGCAGCAGCCACGCCCACGCGTACTGACGGGTCGGACGGAAGTCCGCGAGGGCGACCCTGGAACGTGCGACGGCGTCGGTTCCCGCCTGGCCGTCGACTCCCGTTCCGGCCCCGGCTCCCGCGTCATCGCCGACCCCGCCACCACCTGTGACCGCGTGGGCCGGGGACGCGACCGGTGCCGCACGCCCCGCCACCACGATCGCCGAGAGCAGCGCCGGCGTGAGCACCGCGAGCACCAGGTATCCGATCGCGCTACCACCGACGGACTCCGCCACCACGACGCCGCTGATCACGCCGACGATCTGGCCCACCCCGAACAGTGACCCCACCACGCCCCGCTGCTGCTCGGGCACGCGGTCGGCCATCAGGGCGGCCAGCACCGCGAACGGTCCGTTGAACCCCAACTGCACGAGGACCCACCCCGCGACAGTGGCCGGGCCGGAGTCGGCGGTCAGGAGAACCACCTGGCCCGCCACACCGATCGCCGTGCCCACGTACACCACCGGCATGCGGGTGCCGAGCCTCGCACGGCACCGGTCGGAGATCAGTCCCCAGATCGGGTTGGCCACCAGGGCGACGGCCGCCCCGACACCGACGACCAGTCCGAGTAGCGCCTCCCGTCCTCCCGGCCCGCCGATCCTGTCGGTCTGTACGGGCAGGAGGATCTGCAGCGGGCCGAACCACGAGGCGAACACCGCCACGACGCCGAGTGTGAGCGCCAGGATCCACAGCGGGCCGACGCGGTCGGCGGGTCGGGTCACCGCACGCGTTCCCAGTTGGCCGTCCACGCCTCGGCGCCGCCCATGAGTTGGCGCTCCAGCTCGGGGCGGTCCGGTCCGGCCCGGTGCAGCAGGTCGGCCGCCCAGTCCGCGTAGAGGCCGTAGTGGGCGACGCCGTCGACGTTGAGATCGTAAACCCGGTCACCGAATTGCCAGCGGTCCATCACCTCGCCGCTGAGCGCGGTGAACGGGTAGACCAGCGGGTCGGTGGCCGCGCTGGGACGGGGGTCCGCGAGCGGGGCCAGGCCGTTGACGTCGGAGCCGAAGCCGTAGCCGTCGAACGGCCGGGTCGCGCCGGCGGTGTTGGCCCGCCACGCCTCGAGGAAACTGGTCTCGAAGTTCTCGGTGGGGTCGGCGGGCCAGGCGAACGCGGCCACGAACCCGCCCTGTTCGTGCACGCGGCGCGTGATGCCCGGGGTGGCCCAGGTGTGATCCACGACCAGGCCCGTATACCGCGTCTCCGCGGCGATGTCGAGCGTGCGGTTCGCGGTCTTGACACCCATGTGGTCGATGTTGATCACCATGCCGCGCGCCATCATCCCGCGGACCGCGTGCTCGCCGAGCGGGGTCAAGCCGCGGACGTTGCACAGGGGCGCCTCGGGGTACACGGGCAGCGCTGCTCCCGCGGGCGCACCCGACGACGCCGCACCCAGTCCGTCCGCGACCGCGGTGCTGGCGATCGGCTGCTCGTGGTCCGCGTCGGGGCCCGTACACGGCTCGGTCTCCCAGAATCGCTGGGTCCCGATCTTGTTGCCGATGTTCACGGCCAGGCCCGCCAGGTCCTCGTCCATGCGGGCGCCCCCGAGGGCGTTGTCGAACTTGTGGACCGGGAACACGGTGGACACGCCCCACGAGGCGAACTCGTCCAGGCCGCGGTCGATGTCCTCGGCCGAACAGAGCGGCACGTCGTTCACCATCCGGCACCCGAACGGTTCGGACGCCTCCACGCCCAGCGTCACCGCGAGCTTGCCCTGCGCCGCGACCGCACGAACCTCCCCGGGAGACCGCGCGATCCGGAACCACCCCTGGCCGGGACCGCCGTGCTCGGCGTCGATGTGGGCCTCCATCCGGTTCATGTAGTCGACCTGCCGGCGTAGTTGGTCCATCTCGTCGCACGGGTTCGGCGAGCCGATCAGCGCCTCACACAGCACTCGGTTGGCCACCAGGTGGTTGTTGAGCACCCGCAGTCCGCCCCGCCACGCCCGCTCGATGCCGGTGTAATAGGCCTGCTCGTGGAGCTGCGAATCGTGGGCCGGCCACTGCGCGAAGGTGGGGTAGCCCTGCGTGCCGCCGGGGACCGGGGTACCGCCGAGGATCGACTCGAGCAGCGAGAAGTGACCGAAGTCCGAGTGGGTGGGGCAGTCCGCCAAGGCCTGCGCCATCCCGCCGGGGGCGAACGGCTCACCGCACCGCAGCGCGCCGCCGAACGCCTGGGACGCGGCGATGTGGGCGTGGGCGTCCACCATGCCTCTGATGGGGGCGGCGGCGCGGGTCGGTGCGGCGGTCAGTGGAACAACCACCATCACTGCCATGAACAGGGCCAACGCTGCGCGCGGCCACTCGCCTGTGATCGTTCTCCCCGCGGTCGACCTGCTGCGTCCCATGCCCGTGCCCCTCTCAGACGGCACCCGCCGTGGGTCGGCGGGGGCGTCGGCGTGAAAGGGAGCTTAACCACGAACCGGCCGTCGCAGGGCCTATCCCGGCTATTTCTGGACAGCTGTTCAGAGCTCTTTCGGGGCCGATGGGGCCTGGGTGGCGCGAGTGTCAGGCGGTGTCGGCGACGAGTGGCTCGATGGTGAGGTGCTCCATCTCCTTGCTGATGTACTGCAGGCGCCATTTGTCGCCGAACAGTGCCAGCAGCTCGCCGTCGGTGCGCTGGAACACCTCGACCCCGCGCTGGCGGCCGAGCTCGTCCGCGGAGGCCGCGTCGGTGCGGCGGGCGATCGAGTACGGCAGATTGTCGACCACCACCTCGACGTTGAACTCGGTCTTCATGCGGGCGGTGACCACCTCGAACTGCATCGGACCGACCGCCGCCATGACGGGGTTGGCGTCGCCGCGGATGTCGTTGCGCAGGACCTGCACCACGCCCTCGGCGGCCAGCTGGTCGATCGCCTTGCGGAACTGCTTGTACTTGCCCAGCGACTGCGCGCGGACCACGGCGAAGTGCTCGGGTGCGAACTGGGGGATCGGGGGGAATTGCACCTTCTTACCGGTGTAGAGGGTGTCGCCGGGGGCCAGGGCGGTGGCGTTGACCAGGCCTACGACGTCTCCCGGGTAGGCGGTCTCGACGGTGGTGCGGTCGCGGCCGAAGACGGTGAGCGCGTACTTGGTGGTGAACGGCTTGGCGGACTGTGCGTGCGTGACCACCATGCCGCGCTCGAACTCGCCCGAGACCACGCGCATGAACGCGAGCCGGTCGCGGTGCGCGGCGTCCATTCCGGCCTGCACCTTGAACACGACGGCGGAGAACGGGTCCGAGGTCTCGCGCGGGACGCCGGAGACGGTGTCCCACGCGTGCGGCGGCGGGGCGAGCTCGACCAGTGCGTCGAGGATCTGGTGGACGCCGAAGTTGAGCATCGCCGAGGCGAAGATCACCGGGCTGGTCTCGCCGGCCAGATACAGCTCCTGATCGTGGTCCTGCCCCATGGCCGAGAGCAGCTCGGACTCCTCGACGGCGGTCTCCCAGACATCGCCCTCACGCTCGGCGGCTGTGGCCGGGTCGTAGTGCTCCTCCGGGGCGATGGTCGAGCCACCGGCGGTGCGGGTGAAGTGGATGTACTCCTCGGGCGCCCCGTCGTCGCCGCGGCGGAGCAGGCCCCGGTAGTCGCCGGCGATGCCCACCGGCATGAACAGCGGGGTGGGGACCAGGCCGATCTGCTCGGTGATCTCGTCCAACAGTTCCAGCGGCGCCTGCCCCGGTCGGTCCCACTTGTTGATGACCGTGATGATGGGCAGGCCGTTGTGCTTGCACACCCGGAACAGTTTGAGCGTCTGCGGCTCGAGGCCCTTGGCGGCGTCGATGAGCATGACCGCTGCGTCCACGGCGGTGAGGACCCGGTAGGTGTCCTCGGAGAAGTCGGCGTGACCGGGGGTGTCGACGAGGTTGATGACGTAGGGGTCGTCGTCCTCCGGCGACCCGGCCGGCTTGTAGGTGAACTGCAACGCCGTGGAGCTGACGGAGATGCCGCGGGCCTTCTCCATCTCCATCCAGTCCGAGACGGTGGCCCGACGACCGGATTTGCCGTGGACGGCACCGGCCTCGGTGATGACCCGCGCGTGGAGTGCGAGCGCCTCGGTGAGCGTGGACTTGCCGGCATCGGGGTGGGCGATCACGGCGAAGGTGCGGCGGCGCGAGACCTCCGCGGCGACGTGTCGTGACGCATCGGGACCTGCCTGCCGTCCGGTCGTCCCGGTGTCCTCGGCGGTCTCGGTCACGCGTCCTCCTCGGTGCTCCGGCGGCCCTTGCCGTCGTCTTCTCAGAGTACGTGCGTTCCCGCTCCACCTCCCAATCCGGCCGTGTGACGCCCGGGGCTGGAGTGGCAGATGGAAAGTCGAGGTCAAACAGGGTGCGGACACCCGGTACGCGGGGGCGACAAGCTCGCTAACTCCTGAGGGCCACTATTGGTTTCGTGCGGCCGCGTGGGCACCGTGGGTGCCGCACCGGTCTGCCAGAAGGGCGTGCCGGAACTACGACGAACGGACAATCCACGTGTTCTCGCTCACGTCCCGGCACATCGCCGCGACCGTGGTCTGCACCCTCGCGACCGGCGCGCTCGTCTCCGCGCCCGTCGTCGCAGCGCAGACCGCTGATGGCTCCGCGACCGACAAGGTCACCCTGCTCAACATCACGGATTACCACGGACGCATCTCGGCCGCTCAGCCGTCCACGGTGGCCTTCGCGGACACGATCGAGTCGCTGCGCGCCGAGGCCGGGGCGGACTCGAGCCTGCTGCTGTCCGCGGGCGACAACGTGGGCGGGTCGCTGTTCGCCTCGGCGTTCAGGGACGACCAACCGACCATCGACGTGCTCAACGCGCTGGGGCTCGCCTCCTCGGCCGTGGGCAACCACGAGTTCGACCGGGGCGTCGAGGACTTCCAGGGGCGCATCGAGCCCGCCGCGGACTGGGACTACCTGGCCGCCAACGTGACCGTCGACGGCGTGGGCATGAAGGAGTACTCGCTCCACGAGGTCAGCGGGCTGACCGTCGGCGTGATCGGTGTGGTCACCGAGGAGACGCCGACCCTCGTCAGCCCGAGTGGCATGGTGGGCGTCCAGTTCAGTGACCCGGTGGACGCGGTCAACCGTGTCGCCGACCAGCTGACCGACGGCGACGATTCCAACGGCGAGGCCGACATCATCGTGGCCGAGTACCACGAGGGCGCCCCTGCCGCGGGGTCGATCGAGGTCGCGCGCGCCCAGTCCGAGGTGTTCGACGACATCGTCACCCGCACCGCCGGCAGCGTGGATGCGATCTTCACCGGTCACAGCCACCAGCTCTTCGCCTGGGAGGGCGAGAAGCCGGCCGGTGAGCGCACCGGCCTGGTCGGCTCGGTCGACCGCACCGGCCTGGCGGGGGGCTCGCTCGGGTCGCTCACCGGGTCACTCGGCGGCACCGAGACCGGGGGCCCGACGACCCGACCGGTGCTCCAGGCCGGGTCCTACGGCGGTCACATCGGCCGGGTGACGTTCGATGTCGACCCGGAGACGCGCGAGGTCATCGGCTTCACCCAGGAGAACGTGGCGGTGCCCTCGTCGGCCGCCGGTGCCGACCTGTCCAACCCGGTCGTGGCCGACGTCAAGCAGATCGTCGACGCCACCCTGGCGGATGCCGAGATCGTGGGCAGCCAGCCCGTCGGCACCGTCACCGGCGACATCACCACGGCCTACCGGAACGGCACCCGCGACGATCGGCTCTCGGAGTCGGCCCTGGGCAACCTCGTGGGCCAGTTCGTCAAGGACGCCGTGGCAGACCGCGGCGGCGCGGACATCGGCTTCATGAACTCGGGCGGACTGCGGGCGGAGCTCTTCAACGACCCGGCCGACCAGGACGGCAACATCACTCTGGCCGAGGCCAACGAGGTCCTGCCGTTCGCCAACACCCTGGTCACCATGTCGCTGACGGGTGAGCAGGTCCGCAACGTCCTCGAGCAGCAGTGGCAGCCTGCGGGCTCGTCCCGACCGTTCCTCGCGTTGGGGACCTCGGACAACCTCACGTGGACGTTCGACCCGACCAGTCCCGCGGGCGACCGGATCACCTCGATCACCATCGACGGCGCCCCCGTGGACCCGGCCGCGAGCTACCGGGTGGCCGCGGCCAGCTTCCTCGCCGCGGGTGGCGACAACTTCACGGAGTTCGCCGAGGGCACCGACGTGCGGGACACCGGCCTGGTGGACTCGGAGGCGTGGCAGGGCTACCTGGCCGAGCGCCGCGTCGAGGGCATCGATCCCGACTTCGCCCGCAGTGCGGTGGCCGCCTCGAACCTGCCCGGCACGGTCCAGGCGGGGCAGGAGTACTCGTTCACCCTCAGCGATCTCGACCTGACCTCGCTCGGCGCGCCCACCACCCGGACCGCCACGGTGGAGCTGGGCGGGGCCTCGCTCGGAACCTTCGACGCGGTGTCCGGGATCGATGACGTGACCTTCGGGCCGGCCGCCCATGTCACCCCGCTCGACGGCCGCGTCGACATCACCGTGACGATCCCTGCGGGCACCCCTGCCGGGGAGACGGCGTTGACGATCACTACCGACACGGGGACCGTCATCACGGTGCCCGTCACGGCTGGCGCCACCGCGCCCGCCCCGGTGCGCTGACGCGAACGGACCGCACCACCTGAGCCGACCGCGCCCCTTCCGGTGAACCGGGAGGGGCGCGGGCTCGTCGCCGGACGGCAGAGCTGGTGACCTCTACTGCCTGCCGCCGAGTTCCCTGCCACCGAGTTCCATGCCACCGAGCGCGGCGAGGTACCGGCGGGTGATCCGGTCCTGTTCTGCGCGGGCGATGGGCGCGCCCAGCGTGGCGAGTAGCGTCGCGGGTGCGGATTCGGCGTCGATCCGCAGTCGGACCACGTCGGTGCCCGGGTCGCGGTGCACGAGGAAGGTCTCGGTGCCGCGCTCGGGGTGGCCGGGAAGGGCCCGATAGGTGAAGCCCCTGGCCTGCGCGGTGTGGACGACGTCGGTGACCTCGCAGGGAGCGGTGAGCCGGAGCCAGGCGGCCGGTCCGGTGCGCGGCCTGAGCCGCACCCGGCGACCGACGGCGACCCCACCATCCACGACGACGACGAGGCCCGCGCGTCGGTGCATCTCCCAGTTCATCAGGTCCTCACCGGCCCGCTCGAGCAGATCCCGCCCGCTGCCCAGGACGGCCTCGCGCGTGAACCTGCGCGTGCGTCCTGCCCGACTCACGTCGTGTGAACCTGGTTCTGGGCGGTGTCGAGGCCATGCTTGAGCAGCAGTTCGACGGCGTCGGCGGCGTCCTGGATCAGGAACGGCACGTCGGGCTGCTCGAGCTTGGAGAAGCGCTTGAGGACGTAGTCCGCCACCGCCATCCGTCCGGGCGGGCGGCCGACTCCCGCGCGGACGCGGATGTAGTCGCGGGTGCCGAGGGCGCTGGTCACCGAGCGCAGGCCGTTGTGCCCGCCCTCGCCGCCACCGCGCTTGAGGCGGACCTGGCCGAAGTCGATGTCGATCTCGTCGTGCACCACGATCACGTCGGTGGGTGCCACGGAGAAGTACTTGGCCACCGCCGCGACGGGGCCGCCGGACAGGTTCATGTAGCTGCGCGGCCGGGCCAGGATCACGGGCTGGTCGGCGAGCCGCGTCTGCGCGACCTCGCAGTTGGTCCGTTTGTGCGACTGGAAGCTCGCCGGCATGGGCAGGGCGCGGGACGCGAGCTCGACCAGTACGTCCCAGCCGATGTTGTGGCGCGTGCCCTCGTAGTCGGGACCGGGGTTGGCCAGGCCCACGACGAGTCTGGGTCCGGGGGCGTCAGCGGTACTCACGGACTCATGGTCCCAGACCGGGTCGGCCGCCGGACCGTCGGACCGCCGGTCTCCGTTCCCGCCGGACACCGGTCGCCGGTCCAGCCGGACACCGCTGACACTCGGGTTATCGGGCCTGCAGTTCCGCCCGGGCCGTCTCGAGCACCGCGGCGGTGAGGGAGTCGAGGTCGGGGGACTGGAGTCTCCAGTGCTGCCAGAACAGGGGGACGTCGAGCGGGTGGTCGGGGGAGACCTGGGCGAGCTCACCGGAGACCAACCAGGGGGTGGCCAGCCGCTCGGGGACCAGGCCCCAGCCCAACCCCGCGGCGATCGCCCTGACGTGGTCGTGGGAGCTGGGCACGAAGTGGCGGGGTCCGGTCGGTTCGCGTCGGGCCAGCCGTCGATAGTGGTGGTTCTGGTGGGCGTCGCTTCGGTCGAAGTCCACGATGGGGGCTCGGCCCAGCGCGGTCGTGGGCGAGCCGTCCCTCAGGTGCCTGGCCACGAACCCGGGACTGGCGCAGGCCAGGTACCTCATCGACCCCAGGGGTAGCGACCGGCACCCCTGGACGGGTCGGGACTCGCTGGTCACCGCCGCCATCACCTCGCCCCGCCGGAGGAGATCGGAGGACAACGACTCGTCCTCGCGGCGGAGGTCGAAGACCACCCGGCCGGAGGAGTGGACTTCGGTCATCGCGTCGAGGAACCAGGTGGCCAGCGAGTCGGAGTTGCACGCCACCGCCAGGACCACGTGCCCGGCCGGGGTGTCCGGACCGTCGAACTCGCGGGACAGTGACTCCTCCAGGTGGAGCATCTGCCGCGCGGTCCTGAGGACCGTCTCGCCGGACTCGGTCGCCGTGACCGGGCGGTCCCGGCGGACCAGGATGCGGCCGGCCGAGTCCTCCAGTGCGCGGATGCGCTGGGACACCGCCGACTGGGTGATGTGCAGCTGGGTGGCGGCGGCGTCGAACGAACCGAGGTCCACGACGGCGGCGAGGGTCCGCAGCTGGTCCAGGTGAAGTGCATGCATAAGTAGATCTAATGCTAGCGGACAAACTGTAGTCGCACTACTGACGCGGCGGACCTAGCGTGAGGGCGTGACCACCACTTCCACCCTTCTCATGGGCGCCGGCATGGGCCTCGGGCTCATCGCCGCCGTCGGCGCACAGAACGCCTACATCCTCCAACGCTCGATCCGAGGCGACGTGGCGATGGTGCCGATCGTGATGTTCTGCATCCTCTCGGAGGCGATCCTGATCCTGCTCGGGGTGGCAGGGGTGGGGGTACTGGTCGAGTCCGCGCCCGCCGCGATCACGGTGATGACGTGGTTCGGCGTGGTGTTCCTGCTGGCCTATGGTGCCGTCGCCGCGACCCGCGCTATCCGCCCCGGCGGCGGGTTGGCGGTGGACGACGACGCCCGCATCCCCTCGACCCTGGGCGCGGTCGCGGCGTGCGCGGCGTTCACCTGGCTCAACCCCCACGCCTACCTCGACAGCGTGGTCTTCCTCGGCACCCTCGCCAACCAGCAGGCGGGGGACCTGCGCTGGGTGTTCGCGGCCGGGGCGTTCCTGGCCGGCACGGCGTGGTTCATGCTGATCGGCTTCGGTGGAAGGGCGCTGCGCGGAGTGTTCGCCAGGCCCGGGGCGTGGCGGGTGCTGGACGCGGGGATCGCCGTGATGATGGTCGCCCTGGCCGTCGGCCTCATCCGCGGATAGGGCTCCTCCACGGATAGGGTTCCTGTGCGGTTGGGGCTCCTCCCAATGACCGCGGGCCCGGTCCGACGCAGTGGTCGAACCGGGCCCGCGGCCGGGGTCACCGCAGCTCAGGCCGCGGCGCGAGGAATCACGCCTCTTCGGCGGCCTGAGCGGCGTCCTCGGCGGCCTCACCCTGGGGTGCTGCCTCCTCCTCGGCCTCGAGGTCGGCCTCGGACGGCGCCTCGATGACGTTGACGATCAGCGTCTCCGGGTCGGAGATCAGGGTGCTGCCGGCGGGGAGATCGATGTCCGCGGCGGTGATCTGCAGGCCGGCCTCGGCGTCCTCGACCGACACCTCCAGGCCCTCGGGGAGGAGGGTCGCGTCGGCCTCGATCTCGACGTAGCTGGCGTCCTGGGTCACGAGGGTGCCCGGGGAGGCGTCGCCGACGACCGTGACGGAGACCTCGACCGTGACCTTCTCGCCCTTGCGCACGACGAGCAGGTCGGTGTGCTCGATGATGCGGGTCAGCGGGTGCACGTCGATCTGCTTGGGCAGGGCGAGCTGCTCCTCGCCCTCGATGTCGAGCGTGAGCAGCGAGTTGGTGCCGTGGGCACGGAGGACCGCAGCGAACTCGAGGGAGTTCAGGAGCAGGTGGCGCGGCTCGGTGTGGTGGCCGTAGAGCACCGCGGGGACCTGGCCCTCGCGACGGGCGCGGCGGGCGGAGCCCTTGCCGAACTCGGTGCGGATGGAGGTCTTGAGGTTGTTGATTTCCTTGGCCATGGTGAACCTTCTGTCGGTGGGGAGCGCGCGTGCGCGCTGCGGGCGGGAGACCTCCCCGGCGACCGAGACGATCGCCCGGGGCGGTCCACCGGGACCACACCGACAATGATCGCGTCGATAACGGAGTGACCCGTGCAGGGTCCTCCCTCGCCGAGATGACCCGATCAGCCTAGCGGCGCGGAGCCCGGCCCCCAAATCAGGCCCGGCCCCAAATCATGCCGGGCACCAGAAAATCAGGCTGGGCACCAGAAAATCAGGCCGGGCCCCGCGACCGTCAGAGGATCTCCTCGACGGCGGAGGTGGGCCGCGCCAGGCGGGTCCCCTTGTCGGTGACGACGAAGGGCCGCTCGATGAGCCGGGGGTGGGCCACCATCGCCGCGAGCAGTTCCTCGTCCGAGGCCTCGAGCAGCCCGAGTTCGGTGAACTCGGTCTCCTTGACCCGCACGGCCTGCCGCACCGTCAACCCGGCGTCGCAGATGAGGGTGCGCAGCTCCTCGACCGTGGGAGGGGTGTCGAGATACTTGACCACCGTCGGCTCGACCCCCCGCTCCCGGAGCAGTTCGAGCGCCTGCCGCGACTTCGAACAGCGTGGGTTGTGGTAGATCGTGGCGCGGCCCGCGGGGTCCGCGGACATGTCAGGCGTTCCCGTTGAACAGGCTGGTCACCGAGCCGTTCTCGAAGACCTCGTGGATGGTCCGGGCCAGCAGCGGCGCGATGGACAGCACGGTGAGGTTGTCGAACCGCTTCTCCGGCGGGATCGGCAGGGTGTCGGTGGTGATGACCTCCTTGGCGCCGCACGTGGCCAGTCGCTCGGCGGCCGGGTCGGAGAAGATGCCGTGGGTGCAGGCGATGATCACGTCGCCGGCACCGGCGTCCTTGAGGACCTTGACGGCGCCGGCGATGGTGCCACCGGTGTCGATCATGTCGTCCATCAACACGCAGGTGCGTCCCTCGACGTCACCGACCACCCGGTTGGACTTGACCTGGTTGGGAACGTTGGGGTCGCGGGTCTTGTGGACGAAGGCCAGGGGGGCGCCGTCGAGGGCGTCGGCCCACTTCTCGCCCACCTTGACGCGGCCGGCGTCGGGGGAGACCACGCAGATGTTGTCCGTGCCGTAGTGCTCACGCACGTAGTCCGACAGCTGGCCCTGGGCGTGCATGTGGTCGACCGGGCCGTCGAAGAAGCCCTGGATCTGGTCGGTGTGCAGGTCCACCGTGATGATGCGGTCCGCGCCCGCGGTCTTGAGCAGGTCCGCGATCAGGCGGGCCGAGATGGGCTCGCGGCCGCGGTGCTTCTTGTCCTGGCGCGCGTACGGATAGAAGGGCAGGACGGCCGTGATGCGCTTGGCGCTGCCGCGCTTGAGCGCGTCGATCATGATGAGCTGTTCCATGATCCACTTGTTCACCGGCGCCGGGGCGCTCTGGAGCACGAACGCGTCGCAACCGCGGACGGACTGCTCGAAGCGAACGAAGATCTCGCCGTTGGCGAAGTCGCGTGCGGTCTGGGGGGTGACCTCGATCCCCAGCTCGGCGGCGACCTGCTCAGATAGCTCGGGGTGCGCGCGCCCCGCGAAAAACATCAGGTTCTTCTGGTTGTCGATCCACTCGCTCACTCGGTGAGTCCGTCCTTCTAGGAGTCGTTCCGGGTACGAAGGGCGGCCTCGGCCGAGCCGGAATCCGGCCGGTTCTCGATCACCCAGTCGTCGATGTTCCTCTGTCGTCCGCCGGACACCGCCAGGGCCCCGGGCGGGACGTCGTTCTTGATCACGGTACCCGCGCCCGAATAGGCCCCGTCTCCGACGGTCACCGGCGCGACGAACATGGTGTCCGAACCGGTGCGGCAGTGATCGCCGATCACTGTACGGTTCTTGTTCACCCCGTCGTAATTGACGAAGACGCTGGATGCCCCGATATTGGTGTGCTCGCCGATCGTCGCGTCGCCTACATAGGTCAGGTGCGGCACCTTGGTGTGCGCCCCGATCGTGGACTTCTTCACCTCCACGAACGTGCCGATCTTGCTGCGTTCGCCCAGTTCCGCCTGCGGGCGCAGGTAGGCGAACGGGCCGACCTCGGCCCCGGGCCCGACGCTGGCGCCGACGGCGTGGGTGCGCACGACGGTCGCGCCCTCGCCCACCGTGGTGTCCTGCAGGGTGGTGTCCGGCCCGACGGTCGCGCCGTCGCCGATCACCGTGGACCCGGTCAGGTGGGTCCCCGGCAGGACGGTCACGTCCCGGCCCATTCGGACGTCCACGTCCACCCAGGTGCTGCCGGGGTCGACGATCGTCGCGCCGCCGCGCATGGCCTTCTCGCACAGGCGACGGTTCATCTCGGCGGCCAGACCGGCGAGCTGGACGCGGTCGTTGACCCCGGCCACCAGATCGGGGTCCTCGATGCGGTGGCCGCGGATGAGCCCGTTGGACTGCCGGGCGAGCTGGATGACGTCGGTCAGGTAGAGCTCGCCCTGCGAGTTGTTGGTGCCCAGCTCGCCCAGCTTCTCCCGCAGGACACGGGCGTCGAAGGCGTAGATGCCGGAGTTGACCTCGTCGATCGCACGCTCGTCGTCCGAGGCGTCCTTGTGCTCGACGATCCGCAGCACCTCTCCGTCGTCGTTCCGCACGATCCGCCCGTACCCCGTGGGGTCGGGGGCCGTGGAGGTCAGGACGGTGACCGCCGCGCGCGGGCGCATGTCGTGGCGCGTGACCACCTCGCGGAGCGTGTCGGCGTCCAGCAGGGGGATGTCGGAGGTGGTGACGAGCACGGTGCCCACGAAGTCCGCGGGCAGCGCCGCCATACCGGCGGCCACGGCGTCGCCGGTGCCGTTCTGCTGTTCCTGCACAGCGGTGGTCACCGGGACACCCAGGTCGACGGCGAGGTCGGCGACCGCGGCACCGACCTGCTCACGCTGATGACCCACCACCACCACGATCGACTCCGGCCGGATCCCGGCCGCGGCGTGCAACGCGTGACCGAGCATGGTCCGCCCGCACACCCGGTGCAGCATCTTGGGGGTCGCGCTCTTCATCCGAGTGCCGGAACCGGCGGCCAGAACGATCACCGCGGTGTGCGCGCGGTCGGTGTCGGGTGTCGTCATCAAGTCTCCTATGGCGGCGTGGGTGCCGGTGTCAGGTACACGTCCGGCGAGCGGACCGTCCCCGAAAGGATAAGGGGTGGGTCTGACCGAGAGCACGTCCTTACGCGGTACCGGTGGAGGCCCGCCGGTACGGCCCCTACGGTGGGGCCCACCGAGAGGGCCGTCCATCGGAGAGGGGACACAGATGACCCACGACAAGACGGTGGCCGACCTCGTCGTCGAACGACTGGTGGCCTGGGACGTCGAACGGATCTACGGATACGCCGGGGACGGCAACAACCCGCTGCTCGGCGCGCTGCAGCGATCCGAGGTGGCCCCACGGTTCATGCGGGCGCGGCACGAGGAGTCGGCGGCGTTCATGGCGGTGGCCGACGCCAAGTACTCGGGCGGGGTCGGGGTGGTCAACTCCACGCAGGGGCCGGGCGCCGTGCACCTGCTCAACGGCCTGTACGACGCCAAGCTGGACAGCGTGCCCGTGGTGGCGCTGGTCGCGCAGCAGCACACGAGCGTGCTCGGGTCGGGCTACCAGCAGGAGATCGACCTGAGCAGCGTCTTCGGCGATGTCGCCGGGGCCTTCATGCAGACCGTCGCCGCGGCCGAGCAGATGCCCATGGTGATCGACCGGGCGTTCCGCACCGCCCTGACGCACCGGACCCCCGTCGTCGTGGTCATCCCCCACGACGTACAGAACGCCCCTGCCCCCGACCTGGGCCAGGAGCACGGGTTTCAGGAGCACGGGGTGGTGGTGACCGCCCCCGAGTGGACCCACGGGGTGGTGACACCGCGCGACAGCGACCTGGCGCGCGCCGTGGAGGTGCTGGACGCGGGGGAGCGCGTGGCGATCCTTGCCGGGCGCGGCATGGCCGGTGCGCAGCAGGAACTGATGGACCTGGCCGAGCGCCTGGACGCCGGTGTGACGATGAGTCTGCTGGGCAAACCGTACGTCGACGAGTCACACGCGCTGGTGGGCGGCACGATGGGCCATCTGGGGACCACGGCGAGCGCGCGGATCCTGCAGAACTGCGACACCCTCCTGATCGTGGGATCGAACGACCCCTGGACGGAGTTCTACCCGGTGCCCGGGCAGGCACGGGCCGTGCAGATCGACCTGGACCCGGCGCACCTGGCCAACCGCTACCCGGTCGAGGTGGGTCTGGTCTCCGACGCGGCGAACGCCCTGCGCGCGCTGACCGGGCGGGTGGCGCAACGCGACCGGTCCGCGTGGCGCGGGGACGTGGAGAAATGGGTCGGGCAGTGGCGGGACATCTCGCGCGAGCGCGCCGAGGTCCCGGCCCGGGGCCTCAACCCGGAGCTGGTGGCCCGCCGGCTCAGTCGGCACATGCCGCACGACTCCCGGCTCGCCGTGGACGTGGGTAGCTCGGTGTACCACTACGCCCGGCAGATGGACCTGCCCACCTCCGTCCGGGCACACCTGTCGTCGACGCTGGGATCGATGGGGTGCGGAATCCCGTACGCGATCGCCGCCAAGGCCACGGCTCCGACCACGCCCGTGGTGGTGCTGGCCGGCGATGGCGCCGTGCAGATGCTGGGGATCAACGAGTTGATCACCGTCTCCGAGGCGTGGCCCGGCTGGGCGGACCCCACGATGGTCGTGGTGGTGCTGTGCAACGGCGATCTGGCCGAGGTGAGCTGGGAACAACGGGAGACCGAGGCTGCCCCGCGGTTCGCGCCCTCGCAGGACGTCCCGGAGTTCGACATGGCCGGCTACGCCCGGCTGCTGGGGTTGCGCGGGGTGCGGGTGGAGGATCTCGAGCAGCTCGACGCGGCGCTGGAGGACGCGTTCTCGGCGGACCGACCCACGGTGATAGCGGCGGTCACCGACCCCGACATCCCGCTACTGCCGCCCTTCCCCCACGGCCGACAGCTGCTGGGCGCCATGCGCGAGGGACTGCGCGCCGAGGGCGACGCGGGCGGCCACGGGTTGGTACTGCTGGAGGAGTACGCCCGCATCGAGGAGGAGAGGTTCACATGACCGGAGCGAACGAGCCCGACCCGCAGTCCGCGACCCGACAGGGGGAGGAGGAAGAGGTCCGCCCCCCGCGCAACCGCCGCCAGCCCGTGCTCGCCGTCCTGGCGACAGTGGCGATCCTGCTGCTCGTCCTGGCGCTTGCGATCTCCGGCGGCATGGGCTGAGCCCGTACGCGATCGACGGTGGCTCCCCCGCCAGGACTCGAACCTGGAATATCTGAACCAAAATCAGAAGTGTTGCCGATTACACCACGGGGGAACGACCCTGTCCGGGTCGGTAATAGTCTGGCATACGACACGGGGCCCGTTGGTGCAGACCTGCTCGCACCGGTGAGGCCCCGTTCCGGTCCGGCGGGGAAGGGGCGTCCGGTGGGGAAGGGGCGGCGGTCGGGGGTGCGGGATCCGGACGTCTAGTCTCGGAGGGGACCGGCGAAAGGGTTGATGATGACGGGCGAGGGCATTCCGGCTCCGAGGACCAGAATGACGGCCGCCAAGCGACGGCAGCAGTTGATCGAGGTGGGCCGCCGGATCTTCGCCGAATACGGCTACGATTCCGCGACGGTCGAGGAGATCGCGGCCGTGGCGGGGGTCTCCAAACCTGTGGTCTACGAGCACTTCGGCGGCAAAGAGGGGCTCTACGCCGTGGTGTGCGACCGCGAGCTGGCGTATCTGGGTGCCGAGATCACCGAGTCCCTCCAGGGTGAGGGGTCGCGTCGGCGGATCGAGCGCGCGGCCATGGCGTTGCTGCGCTACGTCGAGGAACGCACCGACGGTTTCCGGATCCTGGTCCGCGAGTCATCGACGGCCGCCGGGGGGTCGTACTCGACCCTGCTCAACGACGCCACGGCGAGCGTGACGTACATCCTCGAAGAGGAGTTCGTGAACCGCGGCTTCGACCCCGTCACCGCGAGCGTGTACGCCCAGGCGCTGGTGGGAATGGTGTCCGGTACCGCCCAGTGGTGGCTGGACGTG
This sequence comes from Dietzia psychralcaliphila, assembly GCF_003096095.1. NCBI lineage: Bacteria > Bacillati > Actinomycetota > Actinomycetes > Mycobacteriales > Dietziaceae > Dietzia > Dietzia psychralcaliphila. The sequence continues at coordinate 2,559,081 of NZ_CP015453.1, read as the reverse complement.
CGCACCCCGCCCAAGGAGGAGGTGGCCGCGCACATCGTCAACCTGTGCTTCAACGGGCTCTCACACCTCGACCCGAGGCCGACCCTCGAGGCGGACGTGCGGGAGAAGTACACCGGCCCGAGCAGCCCGGAGGGCGCGTTGGTGGGCCGCGATATGCGTCCGGGGCCGGGTCGTCCGTAGCGTCCCCGGACCCGGACCCGTACCCGGACCCGGACCCGTACACCGACACGGTCCCGTACACCGACACGGACTGGGACACGGACGCGTCCTCGGGGCGCGGCCGGTGCCGCCGCCATCCCACGGCCGGCGCGGGATTCAGATCTCGGTCGGCGCCACGCTCATGCCACGGCCGGCGCGGGTAGTCGTTCGACATCGGCTCGCAGCCGGAACGCGACCGCGACCATGACGGCGCCCACGGCCAGCCCGAACCAGCCGGCGAAGGTCACGAACGTGTCGATGGACGAGGGGCCGTACAGCCCGAGGCCGAAGCCGAGTGCGATGAGCACCGCTCCCAGCACTCCCATGATCCACGAGTCTGAGATGGCCGGACGCAGAGTCTGGGCGCCGTAGGCCACGAGCGCCCCGGAGGCCACGAGCCAGGCGGCGAACAGCACCGTGAGTGCGGTCGCGGACAGCCCGGGCCAGAACAGCACGACCATGCCGAGCACGATGAAGCCGGCACCGGTGGCGATCAGACCGCCCCGCCCCCATTGGTCGCCCGGCAGGGTCAACCCGGTGGTGACGGTCATGGCGCCGTCACCGATCGCGAACGCGGCCACGAGGAACACGGCGAGCGTCATACCGGAAGCGGGAGCGGCGATCGCGGTGGCGCCCAGCGCCGCCGCCAGTCCACCGCGGATCAACTGCACCCACCAGTTGCGGGTGAGGGATTCGATCATTTCTTCCACCTTTCGGGCGCCGGCATCTCGCCGACGCGCGCTACTGTAGTGATCACTACAGTAAGTCTCGGGGGTGTGCCCGGGCAATGAGGCGCTGGACACAGGACCGGGGAGGTCGCATGGCAGAGCGTGAGAGGACCCAGGGCGCTGGGGAGACGACTGATCGGAGGACCCGCGCGAGGGGCCGCGAGTCCAGACGGAAGATCACCGAGGCCGCCGCGACAGTGGCGGGAGAGCGCGGCTACGAGGGGACGACCATCGCTCAGGTCAGCAAGGTCAGTGGGCTTCCCGCCAGTTCGATCTACTGGCATTTCGCCGACAAGGACGCGCTCCTGGCGGCGGTGGTGGAGGAGAGCATCGAACTGTGGCTGGGTCAGGTGACCCGGGGCGAAGGGGAGTCGCTCGAGGAGCGGGTGACCGAACTTTGCCTGGGGGTGGCCCGGACGTTCCGCGAGTCGCCGGATTTCCTGCGGCTGGTCCTGATGCTGGCGCTGGAACGGCGTCCCGTGGAACCGGTGGCCCGAGAGATCTACCTCCGGCTGCGGGGTGAGGCGATCGAACGGATCGCGGCGGAGCTCGAGAAGGTGCGGCCAGGGCTCGCGGGTGCGGACGCCCGGCTCCTGGCCACGTACGCACTGGGCGGGGGCGACGGGATCTTCCTCGCGTCGTTGACCGGCGACGCCGACGTGGCGGCGCTGTTCAGGCTTCACGCGGAGGCGATCGTCCACCTGGTGGAGCAGGCGGAGGCCGCGGGGTCCTGATCGGAGGGCGCGGCGAGACGAGCGATCGTGGGGTCAGCGGCGGAATACCTCGAGGAGGAAGCCCTCTTCGCGGTGGTGTGACAGCAGGGTGAGGTCCCGGCGCTCGGCGAGCGCGGCGTGGACGTCCTCCCCGGTGCAGGCGTGGTCGGACGATCGGCCCAGCCAGTGGCAGGCCACCACCGTCCCGCCGGGCTCGACCAGTGGCAGCAGATCGCTGAGGAGATCATCCAGCTCCGAGGCCGGCGTGTAGTAGAGGAACTCGGAGAGGACCAGGAGGTCGCAGGTGGCGTGCGGCCACGGGTCGAGCGCGTCGGCGGTACGGATATGCGCGTTGGTCAGGCCCGCGCGGGAGATCCGCAGGCGGGCCTGCTCGGTGGCCGCGTCGACCACGTCCACGGCATGGACCTCGTCGCAGCGCGCCGCCAGCATCCCGGTGAGCACGCCCACCGAGCACGCGGGCTCGAAGCACACCCGGTACCGCTGCTCGGGCAGCGACGCCACCAGGAGCCCGTAGCGGCGCAGCTCGTACCAGGCCGTCGCGAAGTCCCAGGGGTCCGGTGAGTCCGCGTACATCGACTCGAAGTAGTGGCCGGGAGTGCTCACCAGAACACCGTCTCCTCTCGTGTGACCAGCCGGTCGACGATCCAGTCGGGCAGGATCGCCTCGTCCCCGGGCAGTGCCGACAGCGGCGCGACCTGCGTGACGAACTCGGCCACCGCAGCCCGCTTGGCGGCGAGCTCGACATCGGTGAGCACCACCCGGCGGCGGCGTCCCCACGGCACCCGCGGGTCGCCGGGTGGGGCCCAGTGCCAGGTCCACACCGGGTACTCGACCAGCCGGGCCCCGGTGGCGGCGCAGGCGTCGGCGGCCGCCCGTCCGCTGGCCTCGTGATCGGGGTGGCCGTCCCCGCGCCACGTCGTGAGGACGAGCGTGTCGTGGCCAGGGTCGCCGACGGCCCCGACGAGTGCGTCGGTGAGGCGGGCCCGGTGCTCGCGGACGCGCCCGTCCGGCAGTCCCAGTCGGACGGGCTCGGGGAGCCCGAGCAGTGTGCACGCGCGCCGACTCTCCTCGACCCGCAGCTCGGCAAGCCGCTGCGGGGTGAGGGTGGGGGAGTCGGGGTGCGAGGCGTCGCCGTCGGTCACCGCCACCACGGTGACGTCCACGCCCGCGGCCGCGAACCTGGAGGCGGTGATGCCGACGCCGAGGATCTCGTCGTCGGGGTGGGGAGCGACGACGACGAGCCGTCGGCACCCGTCCGGGACGGTGAACTCCGGATCGGGAGCGCGCTCGGCCAGCCACCGGGCCCAGTCCGCGGCCGGGGTGCCGCGGTCGCCGGGTCCGATGCCTGCCCAGCTCGCTGGCTCGTTCATCTGCGCGTCACCCACGGGCCCAACCGCCGTAGGTGCGGGCGGTCCGGCCGAGGCCGACCAGATCGCGTTCGGCGTGGAACTGCCGGATGTACACGCTCGCGTCGAGGACGGCCTGTGCGTGGTGCGGGTCCATCGCGAGCGGGCCGGCACCCAGTGCCCGTCCGACCCGGCGGAGGGTGTCGTCGACCGCGGCCTCCACGATCGCCCGGACTCGGACGGCCCGGTGACGAGCGGCGACGAGATCGGCGCCGGTGACAGCGACCGGGTCGGAGGCATCGACCGGGTCGGAGGCATCGGCCGGGTCGGCGGCATCGGCCGGGTCGGCTGCTGAGGCGGTAGCCGGGTCCGATCCGGTGCCCGAGCCCGCGCCGTCGATCTCACGCGCGGCGGCGTCGAGCGCCCACACCGCCCCGCCGAGCGCCACGTCGACCGCGCCGAGGTGGGCCAGCGCGTGTTCGTCCGCGTCGGGCCTGCTCGAGCGGGCCAGGAGCGGCCGGGCCACGGCGATCCCGGCGCCCAGCCAGCAGGCCGCCACCCCGATACCCCCGTGCCAGAACCCGGGCCGGTCCAGGTATGAGCGCCGGTCGCCGACCGTGCGCGCCGGCACATCCCGGAACTCCACGGCGGTGGTGCCGGTCTCCGCCATCCCCGGGTGCGCCCAGCCGTCTGCCCGGGCTGACACACCGGGGTGACGCAGGTCCACTGCGAACAGGCGCGGCTCGTCGTCGTCGAGGGCCGTGACCAGGGCGTGCGTGCACACCGCCGCACCGGAGCACCAGGCCTTGACCCCGTCGAGCACCCACCCCTTGCCGCCGGCCACGGAGCGCCGGGCGGTGACCCGTGGCATCGGCGGCTCGGCGGCCCACACGCCCCAGAACTCGCCGGGCGCAACGCGGGTGCCCTCGATCTCGGCGAGGATCGCATCAGCGTCGGCGTGGGCCTCGACCAGGCGGCCCGCCGAGACGTCGTGGGCGCACATCTCGGTGAGCCCGGACCAGCGGGCGCGGGTGGCCCCGTGGCCGGGCAGTGGCAGGTCGGCGCTCCCCGCGCGGAGCCATTCGCGGGCGAGGTCGGCGCCGCGGGGGCGATCTGCCGTGCTCATGGGGTGACCTCGCTACGGGTGTCTTCCAGCTCCGTCAGAGCCAGGTGCCCCGCGAATCCACCGGGGGTGCGGGAGTGCCGACGGGCGGAGGTGGTCACGGGCGCCGCCGTGGACCAGGCGATCGCCAGACCGGCCTCCTCGGCGCGGTGCACCAGGCGCACGTCCTCGTGGACCGGCAATGGCTCGAAACCGCCCAGGGAGCGGTAGGCGCGGGCCGAGATGCCGATGTTGGCGCCGTGGATGTGCCGGTGGTCGGAACCGGCCTGGTAGCCCTCGAGGTAGCGCACCCGCGTGGCCGGGTCCCACCCGGACCAGTCGGTCACCTCGACCAGCCCGGCGACCACGTCGGCGCCGTCGAGCGCCCGGGCCAGCTGGTCGACCAGCCAGGTGCGGGGCACTCGGGAGTCGGCGTCGGTGGTGGCGTACCAGCGTTGTCCGACCTGCGGGGTCGAGGCGGGGCGGGGGAGGGAGTCGAACCCCACGGCCCGCGCGGCGCCGACGTTGCGCACGTCGGTCCGCACGATCCGGGCCCGGCCGAGTGCGACGTCCGCGGAGGAATCGGTGCAGGAATCGAGCACCACGGTCACGGTCACCGGCACCGGGGTGGCGTCGGCGCACTCCGCGAGAGAGTCCAGGCACCAGGGGAGCAGTTCCTGCTCGTCGTGGGCCGGGATCACCACATCGATTCCCACGAAGCGCATCGGGCTCCCTTCAGGTCGCGGGGCGGTGCCGGTGGGTGGGGCGGTGCCGGTGGGTGGGGCGGTGCCGGTGGGTGGGGCGCGCCGTGGGCCGGCCGACGGTCCCCGCTCGTCAGAGGTCACTCCCGTCCGAGGTGTCCCCCGTCAGAGGTTGCCGAAGAAGTCCGCCCAGTAGAAGTCCCAGAAGGCCCAGAGGATGACCGCGGCCAGGGCCAGGAACCACACGACCACCGGGACCAGGTGCCACCGCTGGAGCGCCCGGACCCAGCCGGCGCCGGTGAGCTTGGCCAGCACGTGCAGCAGGGTGTACCAGAACATCGGGATGGTGGCGGCCCACACGACCATGCACCACGGGCACAGCACCTGGATGGAGAAGATGGACTGGTAGGCCAGCCAGTGCACCATCCCGACGGCGAAGGTCAGTCCCAGCAGTGCACCCACCCAGTACCAGCGCGGGAAGCGCACGCCGGAGGCGGCGGCGACGCCGATCGCGATGAGGACGGCGTAGCCCACCAGCCCGATGAACGGGTTGGGGAAGCCGAAGACCGCGCCCTGCTCGGAGTTGATGACGCTCTTGCAGCTCATGAGGATGGAGAAGTTGCAGGCCGGCGTGTAGTCCGGGTTCTCCAGGAGCCGGATCTTGTCCAGGCTGAGCTGGAACGACGCCACCAGCGCGATGACCGAACCGAGGGTCAACAGCACGCCGATCCACCGGTCGCTGAACACCCGCGAACCGATGCCGGAGTGGGCGTCGGCGTCGGTGCTCGCGGCGGGGGCGATCGTCACCGGCTCGGCGGGGGCGCCCGCGGGGTCGACGTTCTCGGCGTCTGTGGTCTCGCGCATGCGGTAAGCGTACCGATGGCGGATCCGCCCCGGCCTGACCGTGCCGGTGGTGGCTATGGGAGACGGCCGCGGGGATGCTCGGCGTAGAACTCCAGGTGGGCCACTGCCGCGGCGTCCCAGGTGAGCGAGGCGGCCAGGGCCCTGCCGTCCCGGGCCCGCGCGGGATCGGCGACGAGTGCCGACTCCAGGCGCTCGGCGAGCTCCGGGATCGAGGCGGCGTACTCCACGGACGAGCCGAACACCTCCCTGAGGATCGGCAGTTCGCGCGCGACCACCGGCCGGCCCGCGGCGAGTGCCTCCATCGCCGCCAACCCGAAGCCCTCCTTGGTGGAGGGGAACGCGAAGACGTCGCACGCGGCGACCAGGCTCGGAAGGTCGTCCTCCGCGACAACGCCGAGGACGACGGGGTCGATCCCCAGCTCCGCGCACCGGCGGTCGAACCGTGCCCGGTAGTCGCGGTAGTCGAAGAGGGTCTCACCGCCGGCGAAGACCAGGGAAAGATCCGGACGGGTACGGCGCGTCAGCGCGAACGCCTCGAGGAGGTCGATGCTGCCCTTTCGCGGTTCGATCCCGCCCACCGCCAGCACGTACGGAAAGAGTTCACGGCGCCACCGCTCGCGGGCGGAGGCGGGCGCCGTGCCCGGTCCGGCGGCCTCGGCGAAGCGGGCGTGGTCCACGCCGTTGGGGATCACCGTGGGGGCCAGCCCCCATCCCTGCTGCACCTCGGAGGCGACGGCCCGGGAGACGCACACGTGGGCGTAGGGAGAGGCGATCGCCTTCTCGTGACAGTCCACCAGCACGGGGGTGGTGAAGTCGTCGAGATGGTGGATCGTGCGGATGCACCGGTCGACGGCGTTGGCGCTGATGCAGTCCTGGGCGTGGACGATGTCGAACCCGTCCGGATCAACGAAAGCCCGCAGCGTCTCGATCGACCTCACGATCCGGTCCGTGACGGACTCCCCGGCACGATCCGGGAAGGGCGCGAGACGGACCGTGACGGCGGGGTCGACCTCGCGAAAGAAGCCGGCGTCCGCGCCGCGGGCCAGTGAGTACACCGTCACGGCGGCTCCGGCCCGCGCGAGTGCCTCTGCCAGGTGCAGGGTGTGGACCACGCCCCCGCGCGGTCGGGTCGAGTAGGTGAGCAGGGCTATGCGCACGGTGGACCCCCTCTCGGTGCTGGTGACCGTGTCGGTTCCGTCGCGTAGGTCTCGGGCCGGCGCTCCCGGAGGTGGTCGAGGACTCTTCTCGAGCGCGCGAGCTCGGTGTCGATGTCGACCTCGGCCCTGGCGAGGCCGCCCTTGGACCGGGTGGCCGCGAGGACCTCGCCACCGGGCCCCACGACTTTGGCCTGGCCGAGGAACCGGAGGGACCCCATGACGCCGGTCTGGTTGGAGGCCACCACGAACACCTGGTTCTCGGCGGCTCGTGCGCAGTCGTAGAGATCGAACAGTCGGGACTGGCGGTCCGAGGGGAGCCGGGCGGCGCGGTCGGTCACACTGGCGGGCCAGGCCGACAGCGCGGCCACCACCTGGGCGCCGTCGAGGGCGAGTGACCGCGCCGACTCGGGGAAGGTCTTGTCGTAGTCGATGAGCATCCCCAGACGTCCGACCGGGGTGTCGAATGCGCGGAACGAGTCCCCCGCGCCGTAGTGGATCCCCTCGTCCACGGGTTGATGGACCTTCCTGTGGACCCCGAGGACTCCGTCGCCGCTGAGGCAGACCGCGGTGTTGTACCGCGTCCCGTCGACGGCCTCGGTGTACCCGATGCAGAGGGTCATGTCTCCCGCCGCGGCGGCGATGGCGGCCAGTTCCGGGCCGTCGGGATCGAGCGCCGGCGGGAGGGTCTCGGGGGAGGGGTCACGCAGGGCGCCGAGGTAGCCGCCGAGGGTCGCATGGGGGAAGACGAGGAGATCCACGCCGTCGCGGGCAGCGGCGTCGATGATGCCGACGGCCTTGTCGACGCATCGCGGGAGGTCCCTTCCGAAGTTCCCGGCCAGCGCCCCCAGGGTCACCGTGGGCATCAGGCGGGGCCGAACCCGGTGACGGTGCCGGCGACGGCGACGGTCACCTCGCCGTCGGGCCACCGCAGCCTCACCCCGGGCTCGGCGGTGAGGCGCCCGCACGCCGCGCTGACCGCCGGCCCCGCGGGTTCCGGGGCGGGGCCCCGGTCTGCGGTGAGCATGGCGTAGCCCGGGAAGCAGGTGAGCCAGGCGCCGACGCTCGCCCCCTGGGGGCGCGGAATCGCCGCGACGTCGAGTTGGGCACCGGTCCCGGAGGCCTCGGCCAGCATTCCCGCCGTGCCGACGATCCCCGCCATGCTCACGTCCTTGGCCGCGGCGGGGGCGATCTCCGCAACGTGTCCGGCCAGCAGGCGCAGCTCCTCGGAGGTCCGGCTGCTGGAGGAGTCCCACTGCCGCTCGTGGTAGCCCGGTCGCCAGGATCCGCCGAGGTCCGCGGTCAGTGACAGGGTATGGCCCACGCGGCCGCCCCCGGCGGGCACCGGCCGCGTGGTCCGCCCGAGCGCGGTCACCGACAGCGCCGACGGCACGCCGACCTGGGTGTGGCCCCCGAGAACGGGGACACCCCAGGCCGCGGCGGCCGCGGCCACGCCCCTGACGATCCTCTCGAGATGGGAGGTGGTCGGCGCGGCCACGGCGTCCAGCAAGCCCACCGGGTCGGCGCCCATGGCCGAGAGGTCGCCGATGTTCACCAGGACGGAGCACCAGCCTGCCCACTCGGGGTCACGCTCGACCATCGAGGGCAGGATGGCGTCGCACGCCGCGACGAGATCGGTGCCCGGAACCGGCGCCCCGTCGTCACCGCGGAACCCGGTCGCACCGAGGCCCCCGGACTGCCCGGCGAACGGGGACAGGAGTCCGGACAGCAGGGACTTGGTGGAGTCCGCCAGGCGTTGGATCCGGTCGACCGGCCACCGCATCCGGCGGTGGGCGCGACCGGCGACGACCGGCCCCGCCCCGGTGTCGACCCACCCCAGGGAGGTGAACAGCGGCGAGTAGCGGTCCTGGACGGTGGCGTCGAAACGCAGCACACCCCGGGCCTCCACGTGCGCGCAGGCGGAGCGGATCAGGGCCGGGCCGATGCCGCCGGAGTGGGCCGTGTCGGCCACGACGAGTCGGCTGCCGGACCACCACCCGATGTCCGGCTGCGCGCACGGGGCGATCCGGACACCGCCGAGAACGGTGCCGTCGGGGGCGACGGAGACGAGCACCACCGTGCGGGTGTCGTCGTCCACGTCGTCGAGGTCGCTGCCCGGGAACAGTCCCTGGCGGAGCACGAACTCCTCGTGCCGGAGCCGGTGGTAGGCGGCGACGGTACGTGGATCCTCGGCGATCCGCACCACCGGGCCCGGCTCTGCGCGGCGCCCGCCGGCGAGGAGGGACGCGGCGGCTGAGCCCAGGACGGACTCCGCCCCCAGGACTGACTCCGCCGTGCGGGTCCGGCCCGGAAGGGCGGGACCGGTGAGATCGCGGATGTCGAGCATCGACTCAGCCCCCGACCGACTGCAGCACGCTGCACGCCCCGCACGCCGCGCAGCCGGCGCGCTGGTCGGCCCCGGCCATCCCGATGCGCTCCAGGTGCGCGCCCACCTCGCGGCTGATGTACTCCACGCGCCGCTGTTCCGGGGCGGGGGCCCCGTCGACGTCGACGGCCAGCGTCCCCGACTGGGGGCGGTACGGGACGATGAACGGGTAGACCCCCGACTCGGCCAGCTCCCTGGCCCCGGCGATCATCTCGTCGGGGTCCTCGCCGAGGCCCACGAGCAGGTAGGTCGAGACCTGGTTGCGCCCGAACACGCGGACCGCCTCGTCCCACGCGGCCCGGTACTCCGCGAGGGGCACCGTCGACTTGCCGGGCATCCACCGTCGGCGGGCGTCCTCGTCGAGCGACTCGACGTGGATGCCGATCGCGTCGGCACCGGCGTCGCGCAGATCGGTGAGGACCGCCAGGTCGGCCGGCGGTTCGCACTGGACCTGGATCGGCAGTTCGGGGACCGCCTTCTTGACGGCACGCACGCAGCGGGCCAGGTGGGCGGCTCCGCGGTCGGGGCCCGCCGAGGTCCCGGTGGTCATGACCATCTGGGTGATCCCGTCGAGGTCCACGGCGGCGCGGGCGACCTCGGCCAGCTGCTCCGGCTGCTTGACCGGAACGGTCGTGCCGGCGCGCAGCGACTCCTCGATCGAACAGAACCGGCAGCGCTCGTCGCGACGGTAGCGGATGCAGGTCTGCACCACCGTCGTGGCCAGGACGCCCCGGCCGTGGAGCCGCGCGATCTTCTCGTAGGGCACCCCGTCGGAGGTCTGGCGGTCGTAGAACCGGGGCCGGCCGATCGCGGAGATCTCCAGGCCGGTGTCGACGCCGTCGCGCAGGACCCGGTCGCCGTCGAAGACGAAGGGGCTGTCGGCGTTGCGGGGGATCGCCGCGTCGCGACCGGAGACGACCAGGTGGCCGTCGTCGCTGGGGCCCGCGCCCCCGCTGCGGTGCAGCGGAGGGGTGCCCCGGATGCCGAGCAGTGCGAGGTCGACCCGGGTCGAGGTGGACGCCCCGGTGGTGGAGGTGGTCATGATGCCCGTTCCTCTCGAGCGGTGTGACGGCGGGCGATGATGCCCTCGGCGAGGTACCTGGCGTCGCGGTCGATGCCGAGGAACCGGCCGGAGCCCCAGGTGTGCATCCAGGGCAGGCCCACGAACGACAGGCCGGGGACCTCCGTCACGCCGCGGGTCTGCATGGGGTGGCCGGCGCCGTCGAACGCGCTCGCCTCGATCCAGCGGTAGTCGGGCCGGTAGCCGATCGCCCAGATGATCGTGGTGATCCCCTCCGCCGCGAGGTCGAGTGACGTCGGGTCGGCCCCGGGCGCCCATACCGGTTCGTACCTCGAGGCCGGAGGGGCGTCGATCCCGTGCGCTGCGATGTGCCGGTCGATGTCGGCGCAGATCGAGTTGTACACCCGGTCTGCGGAGTCCAACGCCTCGGTGAGTGAGGGGTCGAACCGCAGTTCCGTGCCCTCTCCGGCGGTCAGTGTCCCGTACAGCCGCATGCCCTCGGCCGCGAAGCGCCGCAGGTCCACATCCCGGCCGCCGTCGCGGCCGGTGACGTAGTGGTTGGTCTTCTCCTGCGCGGCCTTGCCTCCGGGGTACTGCTGCGCGGGGGTGTCGTACAGGCCCATGTCCGCGAGCCACGTCATGCAGTCCCTGCCCCGGTAGAACCGCGCGACCCGCGGGGCGTTGCCCACGGCCAGGTGGACCCGGCGCCCGGCCAGGTGCAGGTCCTCGGCGATCTGCGCGCCGGACTGCCCCGACCCCACCACCAGGACGGCGCCCTCGGCCAGCTGGTCGGGGTTGCGGTACTGCTCGGAGTGGAGCTGCGCAACGCGCGGATCGAGGAACTGGGCGTAGGACGGCATCACGGGGATCGGGTAACCGCCGGTGGCGATGACCACCTCGTCGGCCGTGACGGTCCGCTCGCCGACCGGGCCGGCGAGAGTCACCTCGAAACCCGTCCCGGTCCGTCGCAACCGGGTGGCCGCCGTGTGCTCGGCGAGCGGCGGGTCGAAGGTGTCGAGCCACCCGTGCAGCCACTCGACCACCTGGTCGCGGGTCATGAAGCCGTCGGGGTCGGGGCCTTCGTAGTGGTAGCCGGGCAGTTGGCAGTGCCAGTTCGGCGTGACGAGCGTGAACGAATCCCACCGGGTGTCGGACCAGGCGTGGACGGCGGTCTGCTTCTCCACCACGAGGTGGTCGACGCCCGCGCGGCCGAGGTGGTGGCTCACCGACAACCCGGCCTGCCCACCGCCGATGACGAGCACCGGGACGTGGGTGCTGGGGGAGACCTGCGTGGTGCTCATGGGTTCTCCTGGGGGTCCGGGGCGGGGGAGGCCTGCGCGGGGGGTGGGGACGCGGAGGGCTGGGACGCAGAGGGCTGGGACGCAGAGGGCTGGGACGCAGAGGGCAGCGGGGGGTGCATGGAGACGACCTCGACGAGGGCGGCCCCGGGGTGGGCCCGGCTCGCCGAGTCCACCTGCGCGGCCGTGTCGGCGGCGGAGCTGCACAGGAACCCGTATCGGGCGCGGACCCGCTCGCCGGCCTCGGTGAGCGCGTCGGTGGCCCGGCGGTGGAACTCGGTGACGCTGAGCCGCTCGCCCACGGTCAGGTGGTCGTGGATCACCAGGCTGGGGGAGTAGTAGTCCCGAACCGTCCCGTCGGGCCACCGGACGGCGAAGCTCATCTCAGGCACTGGCGAGAGTCCTCTCGTCGGCCGGATCGCTGACCTCGACCAGCGACCCGTACACGTCGGGGCGTCGGTCGCGCAGGTGGAACATCCCGGCGCGCATGGCCGCGAATGTCCCCGCCACGTCGACCTCGGCCACGGCCAGGCCCTCGTCGAGGGTGGTGGTGGCCAGGACGTTCCCGCCGGGGTCGACGATCTTGGCGTTGCCGACATACCGCAGGGACCCGAACGTCCCCGCCTGGTTGGAGGCGACCCAGAACACCTGGTTGTCCAGCGCCCGGGCGGAGTCGAAGAGGTTGAACCGGTAGGTCCAGCGGTCCTCCTGGAGGTTGGCCGCGGTCGCGGTCCGCGCCGCCGGCCACGCGGACAGGGAGGCGATGATCTCGGCCCCCTGCAGGGCCATGACGCGCGCGGCCTCCGGGAAGGCCTTGTCGTAACAGATCTGCAGGCCCACCCGCCCGACCGGGGTGTCGAACACCCGGTAGTCGCCGCCCGACGCGTAGGACATGTTCTCCCCGAGGGGCTGGTGCACCTTGCGGTAGGTGCCGTAGACGCGGTGCCCGTCGAGGACCGCGGCGGCGTTGTAGCGGCTCACCCCGTCGTCGTCGAGCTCACAGAACCCGATGGCCACCACCAGGTCACCGACGATCTCCTGCACGCGCGCGATCTCGGGGCCGTCGAGCCTGATCGCGGGGGGCAGTGAGCCGGCGGTGGACACGGTGTCCCCATGATTGCCCAGGCTGGAGAGGTAACCTCCGATGGCCGCCTCGGGAAAGACCAGGAAGTCCACGCCGCTCTCGCGGGCGAGCTCCGCGTAGCGGGCGATGGTCCGGTAGTTCTCCTCGAGGTCGCGGGTGAAGTTGGCCGCGACCGATCCGATGGTGGTCATGGCGTCAGACCATGTAGGTGGAGTTGATGATCGCGCCCTTACGGGCGTAGTGGATCAGGGCGTCCTGGACGTCCAGCGGATGCGCGGGGATCACGCCCTCGATCAGGTCCTCCTCGCGACCGCCGTGAAGTCCGAGCCCGAAGCGGCAGCAGAACACGGTCCCGCCCTCGGAGATGAACGACTCGAGGGACTCGTTGATGTTCTGCTCGCCGGGGAAGCCGGAGTCCCCGGTGGTCGGGAAGCCACGAGTGGCCAGGCAGTTGATCGCGCCGGGCCCGTAGAAGTAGATGGCCGACTCGAATCCCTTCCGCAGGGCGCGGGTGGCCTGCAGGACCGCGACGAAGGAGACGGAGGACTCGTGCGCGATGCCGTGCACGAGCGTGAAGTACGACTCGCCCTCCTCGGCCTTGTAGTCCGGGAAGATCTTGGTGCCGCCGTAGATGTTCGTGCCCTTGGGCAGCGACGGGTGGGGGATCTCCGTGAGTGACGTGGCGATGTTCTCGGTGATGGTGGCGTCGAACTCGGGCACTGTGGACTCCTCGGGGGAAGGGGTCACCGGAGGGGTTCCGATGACATGGCAGCGAGTACACGCCCGCGGCGTTACCGCTGCGTGTCGGTCCGTTACCGGGTGGTTGCGATTGGAAAAATGCGAACGGCGCCGCCGTAACACGCCATCCGGCGTCACCGCCCTGATCGGCCCTGGGTCGGCTCAGGGTCGGTCCCGGGGCGGCGCTGGGGAGGCCCAGGACCTGCCCCGCCCGGCCCTGTGAGTCGCGCCCGCGCTCCGCCGCCGGATGCGGATTACACTGGTGCTTTCCGTGCGGCCACATCCGCCGCGCTCACCCCACCCGGAGGACCCACACGCGTGACCACCACTGTCAGCAGCCCCACCACCGCAGCCCTGTCCGGCCTGGCCGGTGCGGTTGCAGCGAACCCGGCGCTGGCCGATCTGCGGGCGGGCCTGGACCGGGACGCGGCGGTGGTCCGGTCGGCGGAGTCGCTGCGACCGTTCCTGGTGTCGACCCTGGCCGAGCACGCGCCGCTGCTGGTGGTCACGGCCACCGAGCGCGAGTGTGAGGAGCTGGCCGACGAGCTTGCGGGACTGTTCGACGGCCCAGGCCTGCCACACGGCGCCGTGGCGCAGTTCCCCAGTTGGGAGACGTTGCCGCACGAGCGTCTGTCGCCGGCCTCCGACACGATCGGCCGCCGTCTGCAGGTCCTGAACTCGGTGATGGCGGGACAGGCCCCGAGGATCGTGGTGGCGGCGGCGCGTTCGGTGGTGCAGCCCATCTCCCCGGGGGCGGCCCGCCGGGAGCCGATCCGGCTGACCCGCGGCGCCGAGCTCGACCCGTCCGATCTCCTGGCCACCCTGACCGAGTTCGCCTACAGCCGCGAGGACATGGTGGCCCGTCGTGGTGACGTGGCGGTGCGCGGCGGCATCGTTGACGTGTTCCCCACCACGGCCGACCATCCGCTGCGCGTGGAGTTCGACGGCGACCAGATCGCCGAGATCCGCGAGTTCTCCGTGGCCGACCAGCGCTCACTACCCGAGGGCGAGGTCGGGTCGGCCGTGCTGTTCCCGTGCCGGGAGCTGCTGCTCGACGACGAGGTCCGCGAGCGCGCGCAGCGTCTGGCCCGGGTACACCGCGAGAACCCGACCCTCGCGGAGCTGCTGGACTCGCTGGCCGAGGGCATCCCCCGCGACGGCATGGAGGCACTGACCTCGGTGCTGGTCCCGGAGGAGATGGCCACGCTGCCCATGCTCATGCCGGCCGGGACCCGCGTGGTGGTGTGCGACCCGGACAAGGTCCGCCGCCGCGCCGCCGACCTGGCCCAGGCGGGGCGAGAGTTCCTCGAGGCCTCGTGGACCGCGGCGACGATGGGCGGCGACGCCCCCGTGGACAGCGAGACCCTGGACCTGTCGGGCTCGGGCTACCGCACCTTCTCCACCGTCCGCGAGGAGGCCACCACCGCCGGCGTGCCCTGGTGGCAGCTGGTCCCTCCGGGATTCTTGACGGACCCCGAGGACGGCCTGGTGGTGGACGCCCCCGCCGGCGACCCGCCCGCCCCGCGTGGCAAGGACTCGGAGATGCAGGCCATGTTCTCCCGGTTGCGCACGCTCATGTCCTCCGGCGGCCGGGCCGCGGTGGTGGTCCCGGGCCACGGCACCGTCGACCGCGTCCTGGAACGCCTGTCCGAGGCGGAGGTCCCGGCCACGGCCGCACCGGCGGGATCCGAGCCCGCCGCCGGTGTGGTGTCGGTGTACGAGGCGATCCTGCACGGTGGGTTCGCGCTGGCCTCGGACTCCGGGGAGCAGGCGGACCACCTCGTCGTCGTCTCCGAGACCGACCTCACCGGCAACCGACTGGGCGCCACCGCGCGCCCCAAGGCGCGCCACGCCAAGCGCCGCAACCAGGTGGACCCGCTGGCCCTCAAGGCCGGCGACTGGGTGGTGCACGACCAGCACGGCATCGGCCGCTTCGTGGAGATGGTCGAGCGGCAGGTCCGCGGCGGGGACGGGTCGAGTCGCCGCGAGTACGTGGTGATCGAGTACGCGGCCGGCAAGCGCGGTGGCGCCGCCGACCGCCTGTTCGTGCCGATGGAATCCCTCGGGCAGCTCAGCCGCTACGTCGGCGGCGAGGCCCCGACGCTCAGCAAGATGGGCGGCGCCGACTGGCAGAACACCAAGCGTAAGGCGCGCAAGGCGGTCCGCGAGATCGCCACCGAGCTGGTGCAGCTCTACGCCAAGCGCCAATCCGCGCCGGGCCGTGCCTTCGGACCCGACACCCCGTGGCAGCGGGAGATGGAGGACGCGTTCCCGTTCACCGAGACCGTCGATCAGCTGACGGCGATCGAGGAGGTCAAGGGGGACATGGAGAAGACCGCCCCCATGGACCGCGTGGTGGTGGGCGACGTGGGCTACGGCAAGACCGAGGTGGCCGTGCGGGCGGCGTTCAAGGCCGTGCAGGACGGCACCCAGGTGGCCGTGCTGGTGCCCACCACTTTGCTCGCGCAGCAGCACCAGGCGACCTTCGTCGAGCGGATGACCGGGTTCCCTGTGACAGTGAAGGGGCTCAGCCGGTTCACCTCCGACGCCGAGGCGAAGGAGGTTCTCAAGGGGCTGGCAGACGGGACCGTGGACGTGGTGATCGGCACCCACCGGTTGCTGGCCACCGCGGTGCACTGGAAGAACCTCGGCCTGGTGGTGGTGGACGAGGAGCAGCGCTTCGGCGTGGAGCACAAGGAGCACATCACCTCGCTCCGCACCCACGTGGACGTGTTGACCATGTCCGCCACGCCCATCCCGCGCACGCTGGAGATGTCGCTGGCCGGCATCCGCGAGATGAGTCAGATCCTCACCCCGCCCGAGGAGCGGCTGCCCGTGCTGACCTACGTGGGCGCGCACTCGGACAAGCACGTCGCGGCCGCCATCCGCCGCGAGCTGCTGCGCGAGGGCCAGGTGTTCTACGTGCACAACCGGGTGCGGACCATCGACGCCACCGCCGCGAGGATCCGCGACCTGGTACCCGAGGCGCGCGTGGTGGTGGCCCACGGGCAGATGGGGGAGGAGCAACTCGAGCAGACCGTCGGCGGATTCTGGAACCGCGACTACGACGTGCTGGTGTGCACGACCATTGTCGAGACCGGCCTGGACATCTCCAACGCCAACACCCTGATCGTGGACCGCTCCGACCAGCTGGGCCTGTCCCAGATGCACCAGCTGCGCGGACGCGTGGGCCGTTCCCGCGAGCGCGGCTACGCCTACTTCCTCTACGACCCCGAGAAGCCGCTCACCGAGACCGCCTACGACCGGCTGGCCACCATCGCCCAGAACAACGACCTGGGCGCCGGCATGGCCGTGGCCATGAAGGACCTCGAGCTGCGCGGGGCCGGCAACGTGCTGGGTGCCGAGCAGTCCGGGCACATCGCCGGCGTCGGCTTTGACCTCTACATCCGTCTGGTGGGCGAGGCCGTGGAGGCGTACCGCGCGATCGCCGACGGCGAGACCGTAGAGGTCGAGGAGGAACAGGGCGAGATCCGGATCGAGCTGCCCGTCGACGCCTACATTCCGGTCGAGTACGTCGACGGCGACCGGCTGCGGCTCGAGGCCTACCGCAAGCTGTCGCAGGCGCGGGCGCCCGAGGACATCGACGCGGTGGTCGAGGAACTGGTGGACCGCTACGGACCGATGCCGGTCGAGGCCCGGCGGGTGGTGTCCGTGTCGCGGCTGCGGCTGGTGTGCCAGAAGTACAAGGTCCGCGAGGTCGTGCTGGCCGGCTCGCGCCTGCGCGTGGGCCCGCTCGATCTGTTGGACTCCCAGCAGATCCGCCTCAAGCGCATGTACCCGGCCGCGCAGTACCGGGCAACGCAGAAGACCGTGCTGCTCCCGCTGCCCAAGGCCGCCGGCGCGCGCGCCGGTGCGGGCTCCGAGAAGGCGCGCGACGACGAGATGCTGCAGTACGCCGCCGACTTCCTCACCGCAATGGCCGGGGATCCGCAGGGCACGCACCCGGTGATCCAGCCGGAGATGGTCTCGGCGTGACGAGGGACGTGGGATGAGGCGGGCGGCATGAGCGCGGGCCCCGACCCGGACCCCCGTCGACCCGACCCGGACCCCCGTCGGCCCGAGCCCGACCCCCGTCGAGAAGAGCGTTCCGCACAAGTCCACTCGGCCGATGTGTCCGAAACGCTCTTCTCGACGGGAGCGGGGGACCGGCTGGGCGGCGACCGGCTCGCCGAGGCCGTCGAGGTGATGGCCCGCATCCGGCGAGACGGTGACTGGGAGTCCGCCCAGACTCACGCCTCGCTGCTGCCGTACCTGCTGGAGGAGTCGTGGGAGCTGGTCGACGCCGTGGCCGACGGCGACCGCGACGAGCTGGTCTCCGAGCTCGGCGACCTGCTACTGCAGGTGCTGTTCCACGCCGCGATCGGCGCGGAGCGGGCCGAGGGGTCGTTCGACATCCAGGATGTTGCCGCCGCACTGTTGGACAAGCTGCGTCGGCGCGCGCCGTACTGGTTCACCCCGGACGGCTCAGCCGGAGTTGGTTCAGCTCACCTCGATGCAGCCGAGCAGGACCGCCTGTGGCAGGTGGCCAAGGCCGCCGAACGCGCCGGTCGCCCGCCGCGCGGGGTGGTCGACGGCATCCCGTGGGACATGCCGGCCCTCGCCCTGGGGCAGAAGGTGCTGGCCCGCGCCAGCTCGGCGGGAGTCCCCGACGAGCTGGTTCCCGCGGAGATGAGGGTGGTCCGTGTGGACCCGGTGGGCCTGTTCCGCGAGCATGCCGCCGGCGGCCGGGATGATGGGTCTGGCCGCGAGGACTGCTCCGGCGGTGAGAACGACTCTGGCCGCGAGGACAGCCCTGGCGGTGGGGATGCCTCGGGCCGCGAGAACGGCTCTGGCCGCGAGGACGGGACCGGTTCCGGGTCCGCCGAAGTGGCGTACCGGCAGGTGGTCCGGAGCTTTGCCCGCGATCTCCGCGAGGCCGAGTCGCGGCTTCCCGTCCCCGCCACCGACGCCACCGCGGCCGACTGGCGCGCGGCCTGGCCCAGCTGACCGCTGGCCCGCCTGCCCGGCCTGGCCCAGCTGACCGCTGGCCCGCCTGCCCGGCCTGGCCCAGCTGACCGCTGGCCCGACTGGCGCGCGGCCTGGCCCAGCTGACCGCTGGCCCGCTTGCCCCCGCGTCGCCCCGCCGCCTGGTCCGCCGAACCCACCGGGCCCTGTCTCAAAGGTGCCTCTCAGCCGTTTGGGGCTTCCCTCCAGCGAAAGCCTGGTCACCCACCAGAAGAGCGTGCATATCGGCCCAGCTGATTGGCCATCCGCACAACGTCGGCCCCGCATCGATCCTTCGTTAAGGCGGTGCATTCACTAGGCTCAGCGTGTTCACATGACAAAAGAAGAGGGAAAGGGGCAGATTTGCTGGGCTCTACAGCGTTGAGTGCAACGGCCGTGGTTCTACTTCTGGTGTTGTTCTACGGCGGCACCATGTTCATGTCATCGCGGATCGCGAAGAGGAAAGAGAACGCCGACAGCTTCATGACCGCCGGCCACAAGATCGGGTTCGGGATCTCGGCGGCGTCGATGACCGCCACCTGGATCTGGGCGTCCTCCATGTACGCCTCGGTCAACTCCGGATACCTCTACGGTATTTCGGGGCCGATCCACTACGGTTTCTGGGGAGCCCTGATGATCCTGTTCATCTATCCCTTCGGTAAACGCATCCGCAAGGTCGCCCCGCAGGCGCACACCCTGGCCGAGGTCATGTTCGCCCGCCACGGTAGGTCCTCCCAGTTCATGCTGGCCGGATCCAACATCCTGGGTTCCGTCATCTCGTTGACGTCGAACTTCATCGCCGGCGGCGCGCTGATCTCCATGCTCAGCCCGTTCAGCTTCATCCAGGGCGTGATCGTGATCGCCGCGGGAGTCCTGCTCTACACCCTGTGGTCCGGTTTCCGCGCCTCGGTGCTCACCGACTTCGCGCAGGTGCTGGCCATGCTCGGCGCGGTGATCATCATCGTGCCGTCGATGTTCTTCTTCCTCGGCGGAGTCGAGCTGTTCACCACCGGCGCCCAGAACCTGACCCCGCAGCAGCAGTCATTCTTCTCGTCGGATGCCTTCCTCAACCAGGGTGCTCCGTACATCGCGGCCGTCCTCGCCTACGCGATCGGCAACCAGACCATCGCGCAGCGTCTGTTCGCGGTCCGGGAGGACCTGATCAGGCCGACCTTCATCACGGCGACCATCGGATACGGCGCCACGATCATCGGCATCGGCATGGTCGGCGTGCTCGCCCTCTACGCCGGAATCGATCCCGTCGACGGCGACCCGAACAACGTGCTTCCCCAGGTGGCGGCCGAGTACCTGCCCGGTGTCCTGGTGGCGGTGTTCTTCATCATGATCATCGGTTCGCTCTCCTCGACCGCGGACTCGGACCTGTCCGCCATGTCGTCGATCGCGATGAGCGACCTGTACGGCCAGGGCATGCGCGGCCGCGGCAAGGTGCCCAACCCCCGCGTGATGCTCATCGTCGGCCGCATCACCATGGTCCTGGCCACGGTGGCCGCGTTGTTCTTCGCCAACATCCGGTTCAACATCCTCGACCTGTTGGTGTTCGTTGGCGCACTGTGGGGAGCGTTGGTCTTCCCGGTGATCGCGAGCTTCTACTGGAAGAAGGTCACCAACAGCGCCTTCACCGTCTCCGTCCTGGTTGCCCTGGCGGTCTTCCTGCCCACCCGATTCGGGCTGATCCCGGACTCCGGTGTGCTGGCATACGCCGTCGAGGCGCTCGCCGTGGTGGGCGTGGGCGTGGTCCTGGGCCTGATGGTCTTCGGCTTCCTGGGCCTCAGGCCGGCGCTCGTCGTGGCCGTGATCGCGGCACTCGGCAGCGCGCCGTTCATCCTCGGCTTCCTGCGTGACTACGACACGCTCACGGCCTCGCTCGTCGCGTACGCGGTCAGCACGATCGTCTGCGTGGCCATGTCGTACCGCAGTTCGATGGACTACGACTTCGACCAGATCGCGCTGGCCACCGCCGACTACGACACCGACGAGGTGGCGCAGGAGCTCGCCGACGCTGACGCCCAGAACAAGGCCGAGAACAACAACGATGACGACGACGACGTCGTCCGCGTCTAGGAGAGGAACCGCACATGACACCGATACTTCTGACGATCTATGTGCTCGTCTGGCCCGTGATCGTGGCCGGCGTCCTCGCCGTCCTGGTGGGCGCCTTCATCAAGGAGGCCGCCGAGGCCAAGCGTGATGGCGTGCCGATCATCTAGAACTGCCCCCGCCGAGCAGAAGGCCCGGCGGCGGGAGAAGCTCGACATCGGCCCCGGCCGGCTGCTTTACGCGGTCGGCCGGGGCCGCTGCCGTTCAGCGGGAGCAGGCTCAACCGTGGCCCATAACCGTGGCCCATAGCCGAGACCGCTCAACCGGCGCCCCTCAACCGTCGCCCCTCAACCGTGACCCTCGACCGTGGCTCCTCAACCGCCGCCCCTCAACCGTGAAAGATCCGTCGGTACGCCGCGTTCATGGCGGCGGCGGGCAGCCTTCGGTAGGTATTGCGGATGAGGTAGTTGGCCACCGCGCGGGGGCGGGAGACCATCCCGGCGTCGACGAGGGTGCGCTGGATGGTGCGTTCGGACGCGGTGAGCTCGCGGCTCTTCCTACGGGAGAACTGCGCCTGCGTGACGCGGAACTTCACCAGCGGTTCGGGCAGGTTGTGGAAGCGGTAGCCGGCGCCGAGGAGCCGGATCATCAGGTCGTAGTCCTCCTGATAGGGGACGTGGCGGTAGCCGCCGACGGCACGGATGGCGTCGGTGCGGGCCAGCAGCGACGGGTTGTTGACGGGGTTGTTGATGCGGGCGTACCGGGCGATGTCCTCGTGGTCGGTGGGGAGGGCGCGTACGGCCTTCGGGTGTTCCGGGTCGGTGTCGAACTCCAGCATCGCCGAACCCAGGACATCCACCCCGAGGGTGCGTGCGGCGTCGAGTTGCCGCTCGAACCGCTCGGGCAGGGAGATGTCGTCGGCATCCTGACGGGCTACCCAGCTGGTGCGGACCTCGTCGAACCCTCGTTGCGAGGCCGCGGCGGCCCCGAGGTTGTGGGGCAGGGCGAACCGGCGCAGGCCCGCGGTGGAGTCCAGGACCTCGCGCAGCGCGTCGGGCAGGGGGCCGTCCTCCACGACGATCACCTCGGCCGGGTGAACGGTCTGAGCCCGCACGCTGTCCAGGGCGTCGCGGAGCTGCGAGGGCGCGATTGCGTGATACACGGTGAGCAGGACGGTCAGTTCGGTGTCACGCATCGGGGTCCTCGGGATCGGGTCGAGTAGGAGTGGGTTGTCTGGCGGCGTCTGCGAGAAGTATCCCGAATGCGGCGATGCCGGTCAGACCCTGGGCGTTTCCGACCAGCCACTGCAGCAGGTGGGCCGCGGGGTCGAGGGGTGTCAAGGAGTAGGCGAGGTGGGTGCCGATCAGGTGCGCCACCACGAGGGCCGCCAGCGCCAGTCGCACCGGGAGGCGGCGGGAAGCCAGGAGGAGCGGAAGGGCGATGAACATCCCGGACCAGTGGTGGGTTACGGCCACCGGCGAGGCGATGAAGACGCCGAGGGAGACCAGCATCAACGCGTCCACGGGACGGTCATCGCGGATCAGCAGACAGGCGCCCCAGGCCGCCGCGGCGGCCGTGAGCAGGAAGAACCCGTAGACGGCAAGGTCCAGCGGGGCACCGGTCAGGCCGGCGCGGGCCAGGAGGCCGCTCAGGGCCTGATTGGGGACGAACTCGGGTGGCCCACCGCGGTCGGTGAGGAAGAACTCGGTGGTCCAGAAGTACGCCGAATCGGCCGGGCGGACGAGGTGACCCAGCACGATCGTGGTCACAGCCGCGCCGAGAGCCCGCACGAGGGACGCCCAGTCCTTTCGGGCGAGGAACATCAGGGCGAACGCGGCCGGGGTGAGTTTGACCCCGGCGGCCAGGCCCACCAGGACACCGCGGACGCGGCGGGGGGTGAACCCCAGGACGTCGGCGGTCACCATCAGGACCAGGAAGACGTTGATCTGGCCGAAGCCCAGGTTCGCGCGGATCGGCTCGAGCAGCAGCGCCACACCGGTCAGCGCGAGCGCCAGGGCCATGGCCCCGTGTAGTCGCAGGCGGGTGGCGACCATGGCCAGGATCGCCCACACCGCCGCGATCGTCGCGGCGGTCCAGGCGACCTGGGCGGCCGTGGCGGCCAGGGGTGCCAGCGGGATGAAGGCGATAGCGGCGAAGGGGGGATAGATGAACCTGAACCCCGAGCGGGTGGGGAAGTCCTCCGAGTACAGGTCCCGCCCCGCCAGCATGGCCTTCCCGGCGTCCTGGAACACCTGCAGGTCCAGCATGAACCCGGTCAGCGTCTGCGTCATGACCACGACAGTCACCGCCACGCTCAGCGTCAGGCCCGCGGCCACACTGAGCCCGCGGGTCGTGGTGGTGGGTCGGCTCATCGTCAGTGGCCGTCGCCGAGGTTCCCCGAGAGCTTGTCCAGACGCTCCTGGCTGGAGCCGTCCAGGCCGATGATCTCGACGGTCTTGCCCTTGGCTGCGTACTTGTGGGTGATCGCGTCCAGGGTGGCCACGGTGGAGGCGTCCCAGATGTCGGCGTCGGTCAGGTCGATGACCACGTGCTGGGGATCGCCGGTGTAGTCGAACTGGTAGACCAGGTCGTTGCTGGAGGCCCAGAACAGCTCGCCACGAACCCGGTAGGTGCGGATGTCGATGGTGCCGTCGTGGTTCGAATCGAGCTCGGAGACCTTCTCCAGGCTGGTCATGTGTGCCACACGGCGGGCGAACATGACCATCGCGGTGAGGACACCGAGGATCACGCCGATCGCCAGGTTGTGGGTGATCACGGTGGCGGCCACGGTGACCACCATGACGACGGTCTCGCTGACGGGCATCAACCGCAGGGTGCGGGGATGGATGGAGTGCCAGTCCATGGTGGCCACCGAGACCATGATCATCACCGCGACAAGCGCGGCCATGGGGATCAGGCCGACGATGTCGCCCAACGCCACCACGAGGATGAGCAGGAAGACGCCGGCCAGCAGGGTGGACAGCCGGGTGCGGGCACCGGACTGCTTGACGTTGATCATGGTCTGGCCGATCATCGCGCAGCCACCCATGCCGCCGAAGAAGCTGGTGACGATGTTGGCCACGCCCTGGCCCCATCCCTCACGGGTCTTGTCGGTGCGCACTTCGGTGATGTCGTCGACGAGTTTGGCGGTCATCATCGACTCCATGAGCCCGACCAGCGCCATGGCAAAGGCGTAGGGCGCGATGATCTGCAGCGTCTCCAGGGTCCACGGGACGTCGGGGATGAACAGCGACGGCAGCGAGCCGGGCAGCTCGCCCTGGTCGCTGACGTCGGGCATGCTCCAGCCGAACAGCACCACGAGGGCGGTGAGCGCCACGATCGCGATCAGTGGGGCGGGCACCGCGGCGGACAGCCTGGGGAAGAACACCATGATGGCGATCCCGGCCGCCACCATCGGGTAGACCAGCCACGGCACACCCAGCAGGTGGGGGATCTGGGCGGTGAAGATGAGGATGGCCAGGGCGTTGACGAACCCGACCATCACCGACCGGGGGATGAACCGCATGAGTCTGCCCACGCCGATCAGACTGAGGACCACCTGGATGATGCCCGCCAACAGCACGGTGGCGATGAAGTAGTCCAGCCCGTACTCGCGCGCCACGGGTGCGATGACCAGGGCTATCGCGCCGGTCGCGGCGGAGATCATCGCGGGCCGTCCGCCGGTGAAGGCGATCGTCACGGCCATGGTGAACGAGGCGAACAACCCGACCCTCGGGTCCACTCCGGCGAGGATGGAGAACGAGATGGCCTCGGGGATCAGCGCGAGCGCGACCACCAGCCCGGCCAGCACCTCGGTCCGCAGTCGCCTCGGGGACGAGAAGGCGTACCTGAACGAGGCGAGAACGCCGACCGGGGCCAGGTCGTCATCGTTGGTCGGCTCGGGGTTGGTCGATCCGGGCGAGCCGGCGTGGGTGGGTGCTGTCACGAAGGGGTGTCCTGTCCGCGGAGGGCCAATACGCACTCTCCCGTTACGGGAGGGTTAGAAACCTACCGTAACGGGAGAGTTGGTCGACCGCGAAACCCGGTGCCGCACTGTGACCAACGACACCGCGGGGCGGCGCCGCGACGGGGTCGGCCCGGAGCGTCACGCCAGGAGCGAGGCGTCCACCTCGTCCCATGAGCTCGCGCCGCAGAGCGACATCGTGAGATCGATCTCGGCCAGCAGGTTGTCGAGCACCTCGCCGACCCCCTGTTGGCCGGCGATGGCCAGGCCGTAGATGTGTGGCCGCCCGATCGTCACGGCGTCCGCCCCGCACGCCATGGCCTTGACCACGTCCGTGCCGTTGCGGATTCCCGAGTCGAACAGCAGCGTCGGCTCCGGACCGACGGCGGCGCGGATCCGTACGAGGGCGTCGAGCGTGCCGATCGATCCGTCCACCTGGCGGCCTCCGTGGTTCGAGACCATCACCGCATCGACGCCCATGTCGAAGGCCCGCTGGGCGTCCTCCGGGTGCAGGACGCCCTTGAGGACGACCGGCAGTCGCGTCCGATCCCGCAGCGTCGCGATGTGGTCCCAGTTCAGTGCCGGATTCGAGAACGTGTCGAGGAAGGTCTGGACGGCGGCGCGGGTCTCCGGAGCACTCAGGTTCCTGCGCAACCCGCCCGGATGATTCCGCGCCATCTCGAACAGCGTCTGAACCGCCTTCGGTGTGACCTTGACGGAATCGGACTGGGTGCCGGACGCGGCACCGGCGTCCTGTGCGACCCGCTCGGCCACCATCTCGGAGAAACGCGGATCCGACGTGTACTGCGCGATCCCGACCCCCCGCGTGAACGGCAACGAACCGAGGTCGAGATCCCACGGCCTCCATCCCAGAGTCGTGGTGTCCAGGGTGACGACCAGCGCCCCGGCGCCGATGTCCTCCGCACGGGAGATGAAGCTGTCGACCAGCTGCTCGTCCCTGCTCCAGTACAGCTGGAACCAGCGTGGGCCGTCCTTCATGGCGTCGGCAGTGGATTCCATGGGCGACGAACCCTGCGAGGACAGGATGTACGGCAACCCGCGCTCGGCCGCGGCACGGCCGATGTGGACGTCGGCGTCACGACGTACCAGTCCGGCGGCGCCGATCGGAGCGACCAGCACCGGTGCCGGGAGCCTCTGCCCGAGTACCTCGGTCGAGAGGTCGCGCCGGTCGGTGCTGCGCAGGACGCGGGGGACCAGTTGGCGCCGGTCCAGCGCGTCGCGATTGCCGCTCATGGTCACCCCGGAGCCGGCTCCGCCGTAGACGTAGGCCCAGGCCCGTCTGCCGCCGGGCCGTCGCATGAGCGCGCGGCGCGCGGCGGCCTCGAGCTTCTCCGCGCTGGTCGGTACCTTCGGAGTGATTCCCGAGACGCCCGCCCGGTAGATGACGTTCTGGCGAGCCCGGCCGGGGGCGGTGTCCTCCGGCTCGACGCCGACATGTCCAGCCGATTCGTCGACGCCGGCATGTCCAGCCAATTCGTCGGCGGCGTCGCCGTGGGGGCCTGCGGGGGAGGTCGCGAAGTCAGACGTCATACCGGCGAGCGTACTGAGGGTTCGGACGCGCAGAGGGCTGCGGGCGAGGTCAAGCGAGGGCGTGGAGGACCACCAGGCCGGCCGCCCCGCACGCCGCCGCCACGAGGAGTGAGGTGAGCGTGCCGATGATGAACCGCTCGCTCACCGCGGGGTTCTCGCGGATCTCCGGATAGCGGCCCAGGGCCTTGATGGCCACCACCACGGCGGCCAGCTCGAAGCGACCGGCCAGGATCGCGGCCGTGAGCCCGACGCGTTCCAGGATCCCGATCCACATCCCGCCCCGCAGTACCTCGCGGACCTGCGGTTCGGAATTCTCGCGCCGCTGCACCACCGGGCTGCGGGAATCCCCGCTGACCTCTACTGTCGGCGGGTCGGGCACGTGCGCGGACCTCAGGACCAGGGAGGCGATCGGCGATCCGAGCCCCGCCGAGGCGAGCAGGCTGAGCACCACCACGATCGTGATGGGGATCCACTCGGGCCAGGTACTCATCGTGCGCCCCCCGTCGCCGCGGCGTGCGCGCCGGCGAGGAGACGGTCGAGCGCGGGGTACGCGGCCCGCTCCTCGCGGATCCGTGAGAGCCGCAGCGCGCCGTTGACCGAGGCCGGGGTGATGTCCAGCTCGAGTGCGGCCGCCGCCTGGGTGTGGGAGCGGTCGACGGCGTCCACCACCCGCCACTGCGCCTCGGTTCGGTCGAGGATGAGGGGGGCGGTGAGCCCCCACACGGCCTCGCAGTCGGCGGCCCAGGCCGCAGCGTCAGCCCCGGGCCGAGACCTGGGCGCAAGCGTGGCCCCGGTTCCGGCTCCGGATTCGGTTCCTGTACCTGCGCCTGCTCCTACGCCTGCCGGGACGCGCACCGCGACCGAGCTGCTCAGTCCCTTGGCCGCCTCGACGGCGTCCCGCGCGGCGAGATAGGCGGGCCCGCGGCCGGCCCGTGTTCCGGAGGCGTAGGAGTCGTCGTCGACCTCCCCGGCTCCCACGCCGCAGTGCCATTCGCCGCCGCGGAGGGCCACGAGAAGTGCGGAACGCACCGCGGCGGGGTCCGTGACCAGGCCCTGGACCTCGTCGCCGGCCGTGCGTTCGAAGGCGGCCGCGCAGGGGATATCCGCGAGGGCTTCGAGCAGGCCCGGCACCAGGTCCTCGGCGACCCGGCTGCCGCGCTGGTCGATCGTCACCACGTACATGAGGCGATCCTGCCACATCTGCACGACATGAGGTGAATATGCCTAATTTCAGCGAATTAGCCGAAAGCGCCTAATGGGGGCGACTAAGGCTCGTGGGCCTCAGGTGGTGACCGGCCTGCCGATGTCCGCGGCCGCGTCGCCGAAGGTCTGCTTGCGCTCGCGGTCGCGGACCTTCTCGCCCCACGAGTCGAGCCGGGCGCGGCCCCACGGGGTGCGGTATCGCAGGCCGTTGAGCGTCACGAGGTAGGCATGCGCCCACGGCGGCCGGACGGGCAGGCCGAACTCGCGCATGGACTCGCGGCCGAGTAACACCGTGAGCATGCTCAGCAGTCGCTCGTGCCCCACCCACGCCTGCACGCCGGGGAGCGGCCCGCTGCGCTTGCGCTGACGCTGCGCCGCGACCAGGGCCTGGGTCAGTTGCGGTCCAGCCTCGCTGAGCCCTGCCTGGGCCAGCAGGATGTGATAGTTGATCCGGTGCCGGTCCCTCTCGCGGCTGACCAGGAAGTCGTCGTCGACCCCCATCAGCCATCCCACGTAGCGCCACACGTGCATCACGGCGTCGGAGTCCCGGCGGGACATCGGCACGCCCAGGGTGCGCACGCCCAGCAGGACAACGGCGTCGAAGAGGCCGAGGGTGGCGGCCAGGTCGCTCTGGCTGATGGGCAGTCCCCACCGTCCGGTGTCCCAGCGCGGCTCCATCGCCTCGTTGACCACGGCGTGCATGGCCCGCACGTGCCCGGTCAGGCGCCACGACTCGCCGCCCGGCCGCAGCCCGTCGGGGATCGAGAGGGACATGGTCCAGTGGCTGGTCTCGGCCAGGCGACGCAGCGTCGTGTTGCCGGTCAGGCCGCCGGTGGCCACCAGGAGGTCGGTGGGTCCGCCGAAGCGGTAGCCGCCGATCAGCGAGAGTTGGAGCAGGATGTCCGCGGCGTTCTGGCCCAGGCGCAGGTACACCTTCTGGCCGTGGGCGATCTGGTCCCAGTCGACCCAGTCCGGGGTGTCCTCGAGGAGGGCGATGTACTCGCGGAGCACCTCGGGGGCGTCGTCGGGCAGACCCGCCGAGCCGCTCGTGAGGGCCTCGTCGAGCTGCCGCCGGCTCACGGCCCCGGGCTCGCCGGACCGCAGCCGCATGGCGCGGGCCAGGCGGGCGCCGGGCTCGTCCTTCTCCAGGTATCCGCGGCCCAGGCGGTCCATGAGCTGCTCGTCGATCTGGTCCACGCGGGCGATGTGCTTGAGGGCGCGACCCATGCGGCGGGAGCGGTCCTCGGCCTCGCGGTATCGGGTGGGGTACGGGGAGGTCACGGTGTCACGCTCAGGCGCTGTGGTCATGGTGCAACTATGACGCGAGTAATTACTCGCATACAATTCGCGTTCATGAGAAAGGTCCCCCAGCAGGCACGTTCCCGGGCGATGGTCGAGCGGATCGTGGAGGCGGCTCGCGTCGTGCTCGTGCGCGACGGCTACGACTCGTTCACCACCAACCGCGTCGCCGACGAGGCCCGGGTCAGCCCGGGCTCGCTGTACCAGTACTTCCCGGACAAATCGGCCCTGGTCACCGAGGTCATGGACCGATGGTCGGCGGAGATCTCCGACCGGGTTGCCGCCTCGCTCGCCGGCGCCGGTCCAGTCGACGTCCAGAACCCCGGCACGGTCCGCTCCATCGCCGACGCCCTGCTGACCGCGCTGGAGGTGGACGCCGGGCTGCTGCGGATCGTGTGGGAGGAACTGCCCGCCGTGCGTCACCGGGCCGCGCAGCACGCACTCGAGCTCCGGGTGCGTGAACTCCTCGCCGTCTACCTCTCCGCGTCGGGGGTCACGGCCGGTGACCCCGCCGCGCGCGCGTGGGTGATCGTGATGGCAGTGGAGAACGTGGCCGTGCGCTGGGTGCTGGATCAACCCCGGATCACCCGGGAGGCCCTGTTGGACGAGTTCACCGCCCTGGCCGGGGGGTACGGCCCGCGCGGGTGAGATCAGGGCAGGTGCGGGTGAGATCAGGGAATCCCCCGAGGCGGGCCGTGGCGAGTTTTCGGCAGAATGGCACTCAATGACTATTCGCCCCCGCCGCGGCTGCGCTGTGGCCCTGTCCCTCGCCGCGGCCGTGGTGGCATCAGCCTGTTCGTACGGGCCCACCCGTGAAGCCCCGGTCGCCATCCCGCCCGGCATCCCACCCGCCGCCGGAGCTCCCGTCCCTGCCGTCGACATCAATGCCCCCGGCCGGACCTCCGATC
Organism: Dietzia psychralcaliphila; assembly: GCF_003096095.1. NCBI lineage: Bacteria > Bacillati > Actinomycetota > Actinomycetes > Mycobacteriales > Dietziaceae > Dietzia > Dietzia psychralcaliphila. The sequence continues at coordinate 2,529,740 of NZ_CP015453.1, read as the reverse complement.
AGCTGCGGCCCTGGGCGCAGGGGATCAACGAGCAGATGAACATCCCGGTCGCCGCCCTGGCCGCCTACGGCAACGCCGCCGAGACCATGCGGCAGACCCGGCCCGAGTGCAACCTGGCGTGGACGACCCTCGCCGGGATCGGGCACGTGGAGACCCGGCACGGCCGCTACCGGGGAGCCTCCCTGAACGACGACGGCTACGCGCTGCCGCCGATCATCGGTATCCAGTTGGACGGCTCGCCCGGATTCGCCAACATCCCGGACACCGACGGCGGGGAACTGGACGGAGACCAGGAGTTCGACCGTGCCGTGGGGCCCATGCAGTTCATCCCCGAGTCGTGGCGCAAGTACGGAGTTGACGCCAACGGCGACGGGCGGGCCGACCCCAACCAGATCGACGACGCCGCCGTGGCCGCCGCCCGGTTGCTGTGCGAGAACGGGGGAGACCTCTCGGTTGCCGAGAACTGGCAGCGGGCCGTGCTGGCCTACAACGCGTCGCGGGAGTACGTGATGGATGTGCGCGACTCCGCGGCGGCGTACTCGGTGGGGACCACGGCGCCGTAGGGGGAAGCGTAGGCCGCAGCCGGAAGGGACCGTAGACCGCCGGGTTCCCGGGTGGAACTAGTGTCGTGAGTCGGCGAGACCCACAGACGCCCTTCACCATCGGCGGGAGCCCCACACGCATGTCAGCACCCACATCGACGCGCCGGCAGGACACAGGCATCCCGTCGACCGCGAACGGGCTCCTGCTCCGGGCGATCGGCCGTCGAAAGCGCCTCGTGGGCCCCGGGCTGGTGCTCATGACGATGTGGCAGCTCTGCGAGGCGCTGGTACCCATCGCGATCGGCGTGATCGTCGACCGGGCGATCATCCCTCTCGACGCGACCGCGATGCTGTGGTCGGTCCTCGGGCTCATCGCCTTGTTCACGGTGCTGAGCCTGAGCTATCGCTTCGGCGCCAGGCTCAGCAACCGGGCCCTGCAGGACGAGGCGCACGATCTGCGGGTGGAGGCCACCCGGGTGCCGCTGACCAGGCGCCGCGCCATGGACGACGCGAGCTCGGGTGACGTGCTGTCCGTGTGTTCGGCCGACGCCGACGTCGCGGCCCTGGTGTTCCGCCAGATCGCCCTGGGCGGGTCCGCGCTCATCGGCATCGTGGGCATCTCGGCCTACCTGCTGTGGACCGATCTATTAGTGGGGCTGATCGTCCTGATCGGCGTCCCGTTGAGTCTGGTGCTGGTGGCGCTGCCCAGCCGCGTCATCTCCCGGCACAGCACCGCCCAGCAGACGGCCATCGGCATGGCGAGCAGCCGCGCCACCGACATCATGACGGGTCTGCGCGTGCTCAAGGCCGGGGGCGGGGAGCGCTGGGCGGCCGAGCAGTACCGCGACGCCTCCCGTGCCGCCGCCGACGCGGGCATCGTCACCGCCGAGCGGACGGGCCGGGTCCAGGGCATCGGGTCGCTCGGCATGGCCGTCGTACTGGCCCTGGTCCTGCTGGCCGCCGGCTACCGAGTGCTGTCCGGGGAGATGGCGATCGGCACGCTGGTCTCGGTGGTCGGCGTGGCCGTGTTCTTCGAGGAACCGGTCCGCCTCATCACGGCCATGGTGAGCATCTTCGCCCGGTCCCACGGTGCCGCGCAGCGGCTGGTCGACCTGCAGGCGTCGGCGCCGGTCGACGAGTCCGGATCGGAGGTCCCCGAGGGATCGCACCTGCAGGTGAGCGGCTTGGAGCTGCCCGACGGCCGGGAACTGGACCTCGAGGTGGCGGCGGGGGAGATCGTCGCGCTGGTGGTCGAGCAGCCGGCCGCCGCCGACGCGGTGACCCTGGCGATGGCAGGCCACAGCGACGGGGCCGACGCCGTGCTGGTCGGTGGGCATCGACGCAGCAGCCTGGCCGCGGCGATCGCCGACCACGTCGTCGTCGCCCCCCACCGCGTGGACCTGTTCGTCGGCACCATCCGCTCCAACATCGCGATGAGCCACGACGGCGGGGGACACGGCAGCACGAGCGACGACGGCGGGGGTGACGGCGCACAACACGACGGCGAGGCCCACGTCCGCGTCCCGGTCTCCGACGACGTCCTGCGCGCATCGGCCGTCGCCGAGATCATCGAGCACCTCCCCGACGGCCTTGACCACGTAGTCCAGGAGGGGGGCCGCAACCTCTCCGGCGGCCAACGCCAGCGGATCGCGCTCGCCCGCGCTCTGCACGCCGACCCGGACGTGCTGGTGCTGCACGACCCGACCAGCGCAGTGGACGCCGTGACCGAGTGGGAGATCGCCCAGGCCGTGCGCCGGCTGCGTACGAGCCGGCCGGGGCGGTCGACGCTGATCGTCACCTCCTCGCCGCCGTTCCTCGCGACCGCCGACCGGGTGGTCCACCTTCCGCGGAGCGGCGAGACGCACTCAGGCACCCATCTCGAGCTGCGCGAGTCGTCAGCCAGTTACCGGACAGCGGTCGACCGATGAGCAGCACAGACACCAGCGGTACCGGAATCAGCACCGCCACACACACCGAGACCGGTGCTGCAGAAGCGCCGGGCAACGCCGGGGCCCTGGTGACCACCGGGACCCTTCCCCTGGCGAGTGGCCGCGAGTCCCTCGCCGTGCTGTGGCCGCTGCTCAAGGAACGCCGCGGATACCTCCTGCTGGTCTGCCTGACCGGTCTGGTCGCCTCCGTCGCAGGATTGGTGGCGCCGTGGGTGATCGGCTGGCTCGTGGACGTCCTGCCCGGGAGTCAGGACTACGCCGCGGTGTGGGTCGGTGCGGGGGCGATCGCCGCTGCCGGCATCGTGGGCGCCGCCTGCACCTGGGCCGGACAGGCCTGGCTCGCCCAGCTGACCGAGCCCACCGTGGCTCGGCTGCGTGAGATGGTAATGGACCGCTCCCTGCGCCTGGGCGCGGCGCAGATGGAGACCACGGAGACCGGCGACCTGGTCTCCCGCGTGGCCGAGGACGCCCGCGAGATCAGCCAGGCCGCTACCGCCGTGGTCCCGCTGGTGGTGCAATCGCTGTTCACGGTGATCGTGTCCGGGGTCGGGCTGGCCACGGTGGACTGGAGGCTCGGGCTGGTGGGCTTGGTCGCGCTGCCCATGTACTGGACCACGCTGCGCTGGTACCTGCCCCGGTCCGGCCCCATCTACGCCGCGGAGCGGGCCGCCTTCGGCACCCGTGCCAGCCGGCTCCTCGGCGGCATCACCGGATCCCGGACCCTGCACGCCTTTGATGCCCAGGACTCCGAGCTGGACCGGATCACCGGCGCCTCCGGGCGGGCGCGGGACCTGTCCATCCGGGTGTTCTACTTCGTCACCCGCGCCTTCAGCCGGAACAACCGCGCCGAGGTCACGGTCCTCGGGCTGCTGCTGGTCGTCGGGTTTGTCCTGGTGGACGCCGGCACGCTCACCGCCGGCGCCGTGACCACCGCCGCGCTGCTGTTCCACCGGCTGTTCAACCCGATCGGCGCGTTGGTGGGCATGGTCGACCAGGTCCAGTCCGCCGGGGCCTCGCTGGTCCGGATGGTCGGGGTGATCACCATGCCAGTGCCCGAGCGCACCGCCACGCTCGAGTCGGCCACCGACCAGCACGGTGCGCTGGACCTGTCCGGCGTCAGCCACTCCTACGGCGGGGGAGCACCGGCCCTGATCGACGTCGACCTGACCGTCGCGCCGGGTGAGGTGGTGGCCGTGGTCGGGTCCACCGGTGCAGGCAAGAGCACCCTGGCGCTGGTCGCCGCCGGGTCTGTGGTGCCCACCCACGGGAGCGCCCGCATGGGCGGGGTGCCGCTGGCCGACATCGACCCGCTGGCCCTGCGGCAGCACATCACCATGGTCTCCCAGGAGGTGCACTCCTTCGCCACCACCATCGCCGAGAACGTCCGTGCGCCCCGCCCCGAGGCCGGCCTCGCCGAGGTACGCGCGGCCCTGCAGACCGTCGGGGCGGACTGGGTCGATGACCTGCCCGACGGCGTCGACACCGTGATCGGGGAGGGCGGGCACCCGCTCGATCCGATGCAGGCCCAGATGATCGCCCTGGCCCGCGTGGAGCTGGCCGACCCGGACGTGGTGATCCTCGACGAGGCCACCGCCGAGGCCGGGTCCGCCGGTGCCCGACGCCTCGACGCGGCAGCGGCTGCGGTGCTGAAAGACAGGGCTGGATTGGTGGTGGCCCACCGGCTGAGCCAGGCCGCGACCGCGGACCGGATCCTGGTGGTGGACCACGGCCGGATCGTGGAATCGGGCACCCACGAGGAACTGCTGCGCTCGGAGGGGCGGTACGCCGAGCTCAGTCGGGCGTGGTTCGGGGGAGTCTGACGGCCCGCGGGTCGGCTGGCACGCCGCGGCGCCGGACTGCGCGTGGTGGCACCGGGGTACACGTCGTGGTGCCCGGCAAGGCGTCAGGGCGCCGGGTTGCGCGCCCGGAATGGTCCAGACGCGCAGCACACCCTGGCTGAGCCCTGGCAAAAGAGACACGTAAGCCGATCAGGGCGCGTACTCCACCCTGGCGGCGACCAGGCGCGGGGAGGAGTCGTCGGCGGCCAGTGCGCGCCAGCCTCCCTGGCGACTCCCCGCATCGGCGCGGTGCGCGCCCCGGTGGCCAGAAGAACCCCGACGACGACGACGAGGACGCGATACCCACCGACGGTGCGCGGTGACTCGGGGAGCATTCCGCGTACATGAGTTTTTTCTGGCAGCACCTTCACCGTGTGTTCTCCCAGACGTCGCCGGGGGACCGCACTGGGTCCCTACGGTGGTCGAGTCTGCTCGTGCACAACAGATCTCGACCGGCAGATCTCGACCGGCCAGGGAAGGACCGATGGACGACGACGCACGTACTGCGCTCGTGGACCTCCTCCTCGGTTCACTCGCCTCCGCCGGTGATCGCTTCGCAGGCGTCTGCTCCATCCTGGGCCCGTGGGGGTCCGGCAAGACCGCCATCCTCCGTGCCTTCGTCGACCGGGCGAGAGCCTCCGGTGCCCGCGTCGTCTACGTCACCTGCTCTCCCGAACACCGGGATACTGACGGAGCCGTGCTCGACCTGGTCCGCTCCGCGCTGGAATTCGACGACGGCGGTCTTCGCCACACCTCGACCCCCGTGACCCTTCCGGAGCAGGGGCGGCCGATGGACTCACCCGACCAGGTCCTGGCGGCACTCGCGCCCCTCCTCGCCGACGGCCCGATCGTGCTCGCCGTCGATGATGTGGAGTACGCGGACCAGCATTCGCTCGCAGCATTCAGGGACCGCGGGCCATGGCTCCGCAGGCAGGGAGCGATGGTCGTCTACACCTCGGGCGGGCCCTGGAATCCCGCGGCCCGGTCGGATTCCGTCCTGTCCGACGTCACCGACTATGTCTATTACGTCCCGCCGATCACCTCGTCGGGTGTCCGTGCGGCGCTCGGGGACGCCGGCGTCGACGACGCCCCCCTGACCGATGCCGTCATCGAGGGCGCGAACGGCAATCCGGCCCTCGCCAGCGCGTTGATCGCGGACCTCGCCACATCGGACGGCTCGGGACCGCCCCTGCGGGCCGGGCGGGCCTACCTCCGCTGCGTCGATTCGGCCCTGCGCCATCTGGGGCCGGAGGCGGAGCAACTCTGCGGTCTAATGGCCATGGTTCCGGCCTGCTCCACCTCTTCCGCCTCGGCCCTCGCCTCGATGCTCGGGAAGTCGAACGCCGAGGCCCGCACTCTGCTCGACGCGCTGGGCGCCGTGGGGGTGATCGACGGGTCGCGGTTCAGGATCGACGGCACCGCCGAGCACCTCCGCGCCGCCGCCGCGCGTGACGCGGACTCACCGACCGTCCGGTTTCTGGCCGACAACCGTGCGCCCGAGAGCGCTGCCGTTCCGGTCGTGCTGGCCGCATTGCGCCGGGGAGACCGGGACGCCGCGACGCGGGCCATCGCCGGGCTCGGATCCCGACCCATCCTGCCGACGCCGAGAGTGATCACCCAGATCCATCTGGCCTACGCCTGGTACTACGGACGGTGGACCGGCCCGGAGCGGGAACTGGTCCGCGATCTCACCCCCGCGCTCCTGGACCCGTGGACGTCGCTGATCGATGCGGTGACCCGTCCTGATGACGGCGACGTGGACCTGCAGACCGCTGTCGATCACCTCCTCGCCGACCTCCTCTCCGGGCCGGCAGTCCCCGAGGCGATCGCACACGTCGTGGAGGCCCTCGTGAGTCGCCGTCCTGACGCCGACCTCTCGGGATGGACGGCCCGCATCGAGGTGGTCGCAGAGGCCTCCACGGACCCGGCCGAGTCCGCGCTACTCCATACGGTGCGCGCCGCCACGCTCGTCCACACCGGGGACCGGCCGGCGGCTCGTCTGCTGGTCGACCGGGCGTTCCGGATCCTGCCGAGCGGGCGTTGGGGCGCGGCTCTCGGCTTCCCACTGGCGACGGGTCTCGCCGCGGCCGAGGTTCATACCGCCGGTACCAGCGGCCCGTCCGGTCCCCCCGATCTCATGGCCACCACCTTCCACGACCTGCGCGTCCTCCTCGCCCGGGCACGGCGCCTGGCGGAGAACGGCGCGGTGTTGGCGGCGATGGGAGATCTCCAGGCCGTCGACCGTCTGGCCGTGCAGTGCGGGCTCGACGGACCCGTGGTGGAACGGGCTCGGGCCGAACTCGTCGCGCTCCGCGCCGGATTCCCCGGGTCGGTGCTCGGTGACACCGTTCCGTGGATGCTCTCCGGAATCCCGGGTCCGACGGGAGGGCGCGCGTCACGCGGCAGTGGACCCGACGACGAGGGGGACGACCACAGACTGAGCGGGGCGGAGCTCCGGGTGGCAGAACTCGCCGCCGAGGGACTGACCAACCGCGCGATCGGGCGACGCCTGCACGTGACCGTCAGCACCGTTGAACAGCACCTGACCAAGGTCTACCGGAAGCTCGGAGTGAGCGGCCGGGTGGATCTCTCCACCGGGATCGCCAGGAGCCGGGCGGAGTACGCCGGACCTGGCCATCACCTTCACCCCATCGTGTTCCGACCACGCACCGACCCGTACCGACTCGAGGCCAAGGAAATATGACCCAAGGATCTGTGATGACGACGAAGCCCTGCACGATCTGCCGCGGACGAGTGCAGGAGTTCCACGACTTCGGCATGCAGCCGCTCTCCGACGCGTTCCGCCGCCCCGGTGACGAGTCGCAGGAGTACCTGTTCCGACTGGCCGTGGGCATGTGCCTGGACTGCACGATGGTCCAGCTCATGGAGGAGGTGGACCGCGACAAGATGTTCCACGAGTCCTACCCCTTCATCTCCGGCGGCTCGGCCGGGATGCGCGCCCACTTCGAAGGGGTCGCCACGAGGTTCCTCGAGAACACGACCGGCCGGGGAGACGACTTCGTGGTGGAGTTGGGAAGCAATGACGGGACGATGCTGTCCCACCTGGCCGATGCCGGCATGCACCACCTGGGCGTGGAGCCCTCGGCAGGGGTCGCCCGACTCGCCGTCGAGAAGGGGGTGCGAGTTCTCGGGGACTTCTTCGAGGAGGAGTCCGCCGTCCGGATCCGCGGGGAGCACGGGCCGGCCACGGTGATCTACGCCGCCAACACGCTGTGCCACATCCCGTACCTGGACTCGGTGTTCGCCGGTGTGGACGAGTTGCTGGCGCCCGACGGGATCATGGTCTTCGAGGACCCGTACTTCGGCGACATCGTCGAGAAGACCTCCTTCGACCAGATCTACGACGAGCACTTCTACCTCTTCTCCGCTCGGTCGGTACAGGAGCTCGCGCGTCGTCACGGCCTCGAGCTCGTGGACGTGGAGCGGCTCCCCGTGCACGGTGGCGAGGTGCGGTACACCCTCGCCCGGGCGGGGGCGCGGGAGGTCTCCGACGCTGTGACCGTGATGATCGCGGCCGAGGAGCGGTCGGGGCTGACGGAACCGGCGACCCTGGAGGCGTTCTCGCTCCGGGTATCGGATATCCGCCGGGATCTCGTCGCGGCGCTCACCGACCTCCGGGCGCAGGGGCTCAGCGTGGTGGGCTACGGCGCGACGGCCAAGAGCGCGACAGTACTCAACATGTGCGGGATCGGACCCGACCTGATCCCGAGGATCTTCGACAACACCCCGGCCAAGCAGGGTCTGCTCACGCCGGGGTCCCGGATCCCGGTGGTCGACTCGGCGGACTTCCCCGACCCGTACCCGGACGTGGCGGTCCTGTTCGCGTGGAACCACGCTCGGGAGATCACCGCGCGGGAGACCGGGTTCCTCGACGCGGGAGGACGGTGGCTCCTGTACGTGCCCAGGGTTCACGAGATGTCGGAACCCGCTCCCGAGCCGGTCCGTGTGTGAACCGAACAGTGTCTGAACCGGGCCATGTGTGAACCGAGCACCGTCGCGGTCCTCGGGGCCGGTGGGTACGTGGGCGGTGCTCTCGCCCGACGTCTCCACGGCCCCGGGGTCCGACTTCGGCTGGTGGGGCGCCGTCCACCCACAGTGGGTCCCGATCTCACGGCGGGTGAGGTCCACCGCCACGCCGCGGACGTCACCGACCCCCGGGCGGTCCGCGATCTGGTCGCCGATGCAGACGTGGTGGTGGTGTCGGTCCTTTACGCGCCTCACGGCAGCTGGCGGGACGCGGACGCCGACCCCGTGGCCGCGCGCAGGGTCAACGTGGGTGTCGTGGAGTCGGTTCTCGCCGCAGTCGGCAGCGCCCGTGATCCGGCTCTGCCACCGCCGGTCGTCGTGGTGCCGGGAACGGCCTCCCTGGACCACGCGGCCTCCCTCAACCACGCGGCCTCCCTCAACCACGCGACCTCCCTCGACTCCACGGCCTCCCTCGATCACTCGGCCCACGGAGAGTTCTCGCGGTACGAGCGGCACAAGGCGGAGGCCGAGGATCTCCTGATGGAGGCGACCCGGCGCGGGGGAGTGCGGGGGATCTCGCTGCGCCTGCCGACGGTCTACGGGGCGGCCGGGCCGGGTGGAACCGTGGGCCGGGGGGTCGTCGCGGGGATCCTGCGCACCGCGCTGGACGATCGGCCGCTGACGATCTGGGGAGACGGGAGCGCCGAGCGCGACCTCGTGCACATCAGGGACGTCGCCGACGCCGTCGGGAGGGCGGTCGCCTCTCCGGACGGGTTGGCAGGCCGGCCGTGGTCGATCGGCACCGGCGAGGCGGTCACGCTGACCCGGTTGTTCACCCTCGCCGCCCAGGCCGCGGCCGAACGCCTGGGCCGCACGCCGGTGCCGGTGGAGTACGTGGAACCGCCGGACGGCGCGACCGCGACCGACGCGAGATCCTCGGTGGTCGACCCGGGGCCGTTCTCCGAGCAGACCGGGTGGATCGCGAGCACTCGCCTGGAGGAGGGGCTCCGGCAGACGTGCGACGTGCTCGCTCGAGAATGAGGCTCGCCGGGTGGAGGCTGGGCCGCTACCCGGCGCCGAGCACCCTGCGCAGTTCGGTGATGACCCGGTCCTGGTCCCGCGGCGGGAGCGACGGGTACATGGGCAGGGAGAAGATCTGCTCCGCGAGGTGCTCAGTGACCGGGAGCGAGCCCCGCTCGACCCCGAGGTGCCGGAATCCGCTCATGGTGTGCACCGGCCACGGGTAACTGATGTTCAGCGAGACCCCACACCGGCCCAGTTCGTCGATGATCTGGTCCCTGTCGGGATGCCGCACCACGTGTACGTAGTAGACGTGGGTGTTGCCCACGGCCTGCCCGGGCAGCACCAGGGAGGTGTCGCCGAGGCCCTCACGGTACCGGCGCGCGATGTCGCACCGTCCGTCGATGTAGGCGTCGAGGCGGCCCAGCTTGCGGCGGAGGATCTCCGCCTGGACCTCGTCGAGGCGGCTGTTGTGTCCCGGAGTCTGGACGACGTAGTAGGTCCGTTCCATCCCGTAGTAGCGCAGTCGCCGCAGCTCGGCGTCCACCTGGGGATCGTCGGTGATCACCGCACCGCCGTCGCCGTAGGCGCCCAGGACCTTGGTCGGATAGAAGGAGTACGCGGCCGCCCGTCCGAAGGTTCCCGCCAGACGGCCGTGCTGCCGCGCGCCGTGAGCCTGGGCGCAGTCCTCGAGGACCGGGACCCCCCTGGAGTCGGCCAGGCTCATCAGCGCGGTCATGTCGACGCACTGCCCGTAGAGGTGCACGGGGACGATGCAGGCTGTGCGATCGGTGATCGCGGCCTCGACGGCGGTGACGTCCATGAGGTGGTCCTCCTCCCGGACGTCCACGAAGACCGGACGGGCACCGACCGCGTCGATCGCGACAACGGTCGGTGCCGCGGTGTTGGACACGGTGATCACCTCGTCGCCCCGCTCGACACCGAGCGCGCGCAGGCCCAGCACCAGGGCGTTGGTCCCGTTGTCGACGCCCACGCAGTGCCCCACCCCGTGGAATCCGGCGAACTCCTGCTCGAAGGCCTCGACGCTCGGGCCCATGACCAGTCGTCCGGAGGCGAACACCGTCTCCACGGCGTCGAGGATGTCGTCCTTCTCGCTGTGGTACTCCCCCAGGTATCCCCACACCCCGATGGTCATGATCCGGTCCTTTCGTCGATGGACGTCACGCGTGGGCGGCGACGAGGCTCGTCAGGCAGAGCGCGATGCTGCGGGCCTGGACGTTGAGGTAGAAGGAATGCCGCATGAAGTCCGAGATCTCGTCGAGGCCGAACCACCGGAATCCGGCGGGGGCGGACAGCCGGCCGTCGATCTCCACGACCATGTACCTGTTGCGCGCGAAGTAGAAGCGGCCGCCCTCCTCCGACTGGACCACGTCGAACCGGACGGACCCGGGCTCGGGGGACAGGAAGCGGTCGAGAAACGGCGGTGCGAGGCGCTCGGGATGGCGCTCGAGGGTGTCGGGCTGGCACTGCACCGTCGGGCCGAGTTCCACTCCGTCGGTGCAGCCCGGCTCGGTGCGCGAGCGCATCAGCACGCTCACGGTTCCGCCCTCGCGGGTCACCAGGGCCCCGACTATCCCGGGCCCCGTCGGGGCGAGCATGGGCTGGTGCCAGGACGAGACCTCTCGCCCCGTGGCGGTCACCTCCACGCCGAGGATCGTGAAGTGGCCCCCGCTGTCATGGCGGATCATCCCGTCGTCGAGGCGCCACCGAGCTGTCTCGTTGAGCGGGATCAACTCGGCGGTCAGTTCGGTGCCCGTCCGCTGGTCGGTGATCCACGAGAGTGAGCCCGACCGCGCTCCTCCGCCGACCGTCTCCACCCCGGCGAGCGCCTCGGGCGGCGCGCAGGCGAGCACCGTGCGGGCGTCCATGTTGAGCAGATCGGGCACGTGGAGCAGCTGCAGGAGCAACGGGAGGCCCACCCAGCAGAAGCCCTCGCGCGGTTCGATGGCGTCCCGGGACTCGACGATCATGTTCCGGTTCCGTTTGCGGAAGAACCAGGCGCCCTGTTCTGACTGGCGGACGTCCGCGAGCACCGACTCGGGATCGACGTCGCGGAAGTGCTCGAGATAGGGGACGGGGCGACCACCGTGGACGCGGAGGTAGTTGCTCCGGGTGGCCTGGACGGTCGGCGAGAGCTGGACCCCACCGGGGTTGCCCGGTTCGAACTTCGCCTGCATGAGGAACCGGGTGGGGCCGATGCGACTCCGGTCGGCGAGGATGCCGAGGATCCCGACCTCCGGTTGATGGATGATCGGCTGGTCCCAGGCGGGGACCGGGCCCGCCGGGTCGGTGACGCGGACGCCCTCGACGGAGAAGAACTTCCCGGACTCGTGGCCGAGGTTGCCGCTCACCGGGTCGAGGTGCCAGTTCCGCAGGTCCTCCAGCGGAACCGGCCGCGCCGTCATGGTCATCCGCTCGCGCTGCACGTCGAGCCATCCCAGGACCTCGTCCACGGTCTCGAACCCGGGCATCCGCCGGGACCCCGTGGGGCTCACAGGGCCGACCCGATCGCCGGCGTCCGATCGGCCGTCGAGCCTCGGGCCATGGCGTCGGCGCGCAGACTCTCCTCGTAGTCGGGGAGCATTCCCGATGCCTCGAGTTCCGCCGCCGACGGGGCGTTCCTGTCCCGTTCCGAGAGCACCACCTCCCGGGGATCGGGCAGGTCCAGGCCGATCTCCGGGTCGTAGAGGTCCACGGCGAGCTCGTCCTCCGGTACGTATTCCCCCGACATCAGATAGACCATCCGGGAGCCGTCGAGCAGGCTGTGGAACGCGTGCCCCACGCCCGAGGGGATGAGCAGGCACGTGAGATCGTGGCCGTCCAGGAGGACGCTCTCGACGACGCCCCGGGTCGGGGACCCCACCCGGAGGTCGACCAGGTAATCCCTGACGCGCCCCGCGGTACACATCACGTACTTGGTGGTCCCGGGGGGTGTCCGGGTGAAGTGGATGCCCCGGGCCACTCCGGCGCGGGACACGCTCGTCGCGCCCTGACGTAGTGCGAACATCCCGTCGGCACCGATCTCGTGCAGCTGCGAGTCGAGGAGGAACGGGGAGAAGTGCCCGCGCTCGTCGTCGAATCGTGGCGGCATCACCACGTGGGCTCCCTCGATGCCCAACGGTCGTGTACTCACGGCACTGCACCTCGATCTCTTCCGTGTCGGGACCAGCGTGCGCGGCCGGACACCCGGGTCGCAACGGTGCGGGCCGATGAGTGGGGTCGGAGTGGGGTGGGGCCGCGCCGCGACCGGGGTGGCGGCCTCTCGAACCCCGGTTGCTAGGGGTCGCTAGGGGTCGGCGCGCTCTCCGCTCGTGGATAGCGTCGGTCGGGAACGAGTTCGGACGGCCGTGCGCCCCGCGTGTGCCGTGGAGCCGATCCCCGGACGGAGAACGACGAATGGCACACGTCCTCTACGTGGTCCACCCCGACCACGGTCACGTGATCCCCACCGTCGCGGTCGTGGGTGCTCTACTGCGGCGCGGCCACCGCGTCTCGTATCTGACCGGGCCGAGAACGGCCGCGATCGCTCGCGAGGCCGGCGCGGAGGTGCTCGAGTACGCCTCGGAGTACCGCGACCACGACTTCGGTCGGAGCGCGGGGGAGTTGGACTACCTCATGTCGGTGCTCCTCCGGGAGTCCTCGCTCATGCTCGACGCCGCGCGGGCCGCCTTCGTCACCGAGGTCCCCGATGTGGTGGTCTACGACACCTCGGTGTTGTTCTGCGGTCGTGTCCTGTCCCGGGTGTGGGACATCCCGGCGGTCCAACTCGTACCGATGTTCGCCTCCAACGCCCACTACTCCTACCTCCGGGCGATCGGGGCCGAGGAGCACGGCGGAGCGCTGCCGGAGTCGGAAGCCGCCCCGAGCTGGATCGACCCGTTCCTCGAGGAGGTGGCGGAGGTGTTGGCCGCACACGGGGTCGAGGAGGACCCCGCCGCGCTGTGGTGGGCCGCCGAGGAACCCACGATCGTGACGATGCCGCGGGAGCTGCAACCGGCGGGGGAGACCTTCGGCCGCGAGTTCACCTTTGTCGGCCCGTGTCTCGGGGACCGGTCGTTCCTCGGCTCCTGGCAGGCGGGGGACGACTCCCGTCCGCTGGCGCTGGTCTCACTCGGGGCGGTGTTCAACGACCACCCGGAGGTGTTCCGGATCTGCATGGAGGCGTTCCGTGACACGCGGTGGAGGGTGGTGATGACGACGGCCGACGCCCTGGATCCGGTGGAACTCGACGACGTTCCCGGCAACGTGGAGCTGCGCCGCTGGGTCCCGCACATCGATGTGCTCGCCCACGCGGAGGTGGCCGTGACCCACGGTGGCATGGGTACGGTGCTCGAGGCACTGGCCACGGCGACCCCGATGGTCGTCACCGCGACCTCGGCGATGGACCGCGTCACGGGCAGGCGGGTCGAGGAGATCGGCGTGGGACTCGATCTGGACCTCGCAGAACTCGACGCCGACCGCCTCCGGCACGCGGTCGAGCGGGTCGCCGGAACGGATTTCCGGCGCGCCGCCGCCGAGATCGCGGAGCGGATCTCCCGCGCGGGAGGGACCGAGCGCGCGGCCGAGGTGATCGACGCGGCGACGGCCATTCCGACGGTCGCGAGCCGGACATGACCGCCACCTCGCTGACCATCGGGGTCCTGGGGCCGCTGGAGGTCCGGGTGGACGATCACCTCGTGAACATCGGTGGAGCCAGGGAGCGCGCCCTGCTGTCGACGTTGGCCCTCGCTCCGGGAAGCGGGGTCACGGCGGAGCGGCTCATCGACGTGATCTGGCCGGCCGACCCACCGGAGACCGCCCGGGCGCAGGTCAGCACCTGCGTCTCCCGGCTGAGGCGCACACTGACCAACGCCGGGGTGGACGGACGCACCGTGGTGGCCACCTCCCCGGGTGGGTACAGGCTCCGTGGCGCCGACGAGCGACTCTCACCCGGCGCGGGGATCCGGGTGGACGCCGAGGTCTTCCGCAAGACCCTCGCCTGCGCTCGCAACGCCGCGACGGACCCCGAGGCGGTCGACTCCTACCGGGAGGCACTCGGACTGTGGCGAGGGGAGCCGCTCACCGAGTTCCACGCACTGCACGGTGACGCGCTCCGCCTCGGCGAGGAGAGACTCGAGGCCCTCCAGTCCTGCCTGGATCTCGAGCTCCGTCAGGGACGTCATCGACGAGTGGTCAGCGAGTTGCAGGAGCTCGTCTCCGACGAGCCGACCAGGGAGCAGCTGAGGGCACTTCTGATGCTCGCGTTGTACCGGTGCGGGGACCGCGCCGCCGCGCTCGACGCGTTCCGAGACGGGCGGCGACTCCTGCAGGAGGAGATCGGGATCGAACCCGGCCCGGAGATCACCCGGCTCCACCAGCACATTCTCGAGGACCGGGTGCCCTCCCCGCGCGTGCCGGCCATGCGGCCGCCACCACGGCCCGAGCACCCCAGGCAATTGCCCATGACGCCCCGGCACTTCGTGGGACGCGCGGACGACCTGGCCTTCCTCGACTCCGAACTGCTCGACTCCGAACTGATCGGTTCCGACCTGACCGGTCGCGACCGGGACCGGGGGCCGCGCGGGGTGCTCCTCACCGGCGACCCCGGCGTGGGCAAGACCGCGCTCGCCGCCTACTGGGGTTCGAGTCGCCCCCACGCCCATCCCGACGGCCAGCTCTACGTGGACCTCGGCGAACCGGGCAGCACGACCCACGGACACCTGTCGCGGTTCCTGCGCGATCTCCACGTGCCGCAGTCCGACCTCCCGTCGACCGTCGGTGAGATGGCGGCCGTGTTCCGTTCTCGTCTGGCCGGCCGTCGCCTCCTCCTGGTGCTCGACGATGCCCCCTCGGTCGACGCGGTGCTCCCGCTGCTCCCGGCCTCACCGGGGTGCCAGGTCATCGTCACCGCCAGGGGGCCGCTGCCCGGGCTCGTCGCGCACACCGACTTCCGCCGCAGACCGATCGAACCCATGGACGAGATGGATTGCCTCGACCTGGTCAACTGCCTGACCGGAGGGTCCAGGGCGACCGATCCCGCCGATCTGTCCGCCCTGCACGACGCGACGGGAGGCAGCCCCCGCGAGCTCCGCGACCTGGTGGTCCGCGCCGTCGACCGCGGGGCCACCTCCGCGGCGGACGTGGTCGCCGTCGCCGTGGGGGACCGCCCGGAGGGGACCGTGTGCGGCGTGGCCCGGGAGTACGCGTCGGCCGCGTCGCGCTGATCCGGTCCCGGGCCCGCTCGGGTTGATCCGGTGACGTCACACCCCGGAGAACCCGGTGTCACACACCCGGGCGGACCCGGTGACGTCACACCCCGGCGGGCTCCGGCAGCGCCATCACGGACCGGACCGCCGCCTCGAGGACCCTCCCGTCGGCGCGGTGCGGAGCCCGCCAGGCCACGTGCCCGTCGGGGCGCACCAGTACCGCTCCGTGTTCTCCCACTCCGGACACCTCCGGCCACGACGGGCACGCGGGCCCGTCCGGGGTGCCGGGGTCCGGGTCTGTAGTCATCTCCACCACCTCGATCCCCACGCCGGTGGACTCCGCCGCGAGTCCGGCGACCGACCCCCAGTCGCTGCCGGCGGACGTGATCAACGTGAGAGACCCCGGGGCGATCACGTCCTTCGTCGACCGGGGGCCGCCCGGGTCGAGCGGGCCGTCGCGGTCGTCGTGGCTGACCGGGCCGACCGGGCTGTCCGCGTCGACCTGAGACGGCAGCGGCAGATGGGGGAGCAGGTGCCCGGGGCGGGTGGTAGCGACGTAGGTGAGGTACGGGTCCTCCGGATCGGGTGCCGGGGACCCGTCGGGCACGATCGCGTCCGAGGTGTAGTGGTACCCGAGGACCAGGCCCTCCGAACGACGCCGGAGAGCCTGCAGGTCGCCCGCCTCGGCCACCGTGAGCCGGTCCTCCATCATGTCCAGGGTGATCACGGCGTTGCGCAGGCTCTCCTCCACGGTCCACTGGGCGATCGGTCGACGCTCCACCTCGTAACTGTCCAGCAGTCCCGGTCCCGCCGTACCCCGCAGTACCGCGGCGAGTTTCCACGCCAGGTTGTGGGCGTCCTGGAGCCCGCAGTTCATCCCGAACCCACCCTGGGGGGTCGCGACGTGAGCGGCGTCCCCGGCCAGGAAGACCCGCCCCGAGCGGAACGACTCGGCCACGAAGACCTGCTGCGTCCAGGGCATCCGGCCGAGAATGCCCACCGACAGGTCGTCGACGCCGACGGCTGCCCGGACCAACCGGGTGCAGTGCTCGTCGGTGTAGTCCTGCGGTCCCTCACCGAGCTCCGGATCGTAGGCCGTCTGAAGCGTCCAGGTGCGGCTGTTGTCCACCGACTCGATCACACAGTAGAAGTCGCCGTGGAGGAAGTAGAGCGCGCCGCGGCGGTGTTCGAGGAGCGGACCGAGGTCCGCGTCGAACATGATCGCGAGCATGTGGCCCAGCGGCGGTGGGCCGTCGGTGCGGATACCCAGACCGCGCCGGGTCGGGCTGCGGTGCCCGTCGGCGGCCACCACGTACTCGGCGCGGATGGTTCGCGCACCCTCCGGTCCGGTCACCTCGGCTGTCACGTGGTCGCCGTGATCCGTGACCCGGTCGCAGGTCGTGGAGAAGTGCAGTTCGGAGTGGGGTGTCGCCACGGCCAGGCGGTGGAGTATCTGCTCGAACCGGTCCTGCGTGCAGATGTACGAATAGGTGGGGCTCTGGGATCTGTCCTCGGAGATCCTGGCGACCTCGTGCCTGAAGTCCGGTGAGGTGAGGGTCCTACCGATGCCGAGCGCGAGGCTGAGTTCACGGGGCATGCCCGCTGCCTCCACCTCCTGCTCAACTCCCCACTCGCGGCACAGTTCCATGGTCCGGGTCGTGAGCAGGCGCGCCTTGGGGAACACCGAGGTCGAGTCGTGACGCTCCACGAGCGCAGTGGAGATCCCCCGCCGGCCGAGCTCGACCACAGTCGCGAGTCCGACCGGTCCACCCCCCACCACGAGTACGTCGACGATCTGCGGTGAATCGGGGCCGGCGCCCGGGTCGAAGTTCATACAGGCGACCTTTCAGGGTGTAACCGCGCAGGTCAACGGGATGAAAGCCCGGTGATATCGAGGTGATAGACCGCGTCGATAGCGTCGGGACCCGACAGCCGCGGTGGACCATCGCGGCCCGAGAGACCGGACAGAAAGGTGGTCTGCGGATGTTCTGCGACGGTGCCGTAGCCCTGGTGACCGGGGGATCGCGTGGGATCGGTCGCGCGGCGGCCAAGGAGTTCGCCCGCAGCGGCGTCCACGTCCTGGTCAACTACTCCGCGTCGGCGGGCTCGGCCCAGGAGACGGTCTCCGAGATCGCCGAGGCGGGCGGGACCGCGGAGGCCGTCCAGTGCGATGTCACCGAGGAGGACTCGGTCCGGGATCTGTTCAAGAAGATCCGCGCCGACCACCGTCGGCTCGACATCGCCGTCACGAGCGCCGGCGTGACCAACGACCGCCATCTGGTGGGGATGTCCACCCGTCAGTACCGCGAGACGATGTCCGTCAACATGGACGGCACCTTCTACGTCTGTCGCGAGGCCATGCGGATGATGCAGGCCAGGCGTGCCGGCGCCATTGTCACGGTCTCGTCGGCCAGCGGCCTCGACGGTGGATTCCCCGGACAGACCAACTATGCGGCCTCCAAGGGCGCCATCATCGCGTTCACCCGCGCACTCGCCCTCGAGGGGGCCAGGCACGGCATCCGGGCGAATGCGGTGGCCCCGGGCTTCGTGGAGACCGACATGACCCGCGCCGTGCCCGCCCACCTGAGGAACGGGTACGCCAACCGGATCAGGCTCGGCCGGATGGGGTACCCGGAGGAGATCGCGAACATCATCGCGTTCCTCGCCTCGGACAAGGCCTCGTTCGTCACCGGCGAGGTCCTCGTGGCGAACGGCGGCGGGCTCGAATGACCCGCTCTCGGACTGATCCGACCCCACAGCCCACGGCCTCGAACTCCACAGCCTCGAACTCCACAGCCTCGAACTCCACAGCCCCGACCCCGACAGCCCCGAACCCGACACTGCAAGGAGCACTTGTGAACATCGACGAGATCCGTGAGACCGCCCGCCTCCGCCGGGAAGTGTGTGACCAGATCAAGGAGATGATCGTCGAGCGTCTCGACCTCCCGATCGCCCCCGCGTGGATCACCGATGACCAGCCGCTGTTCGGTCGTGGTCTGGAACTGGACAGTCTCGATGTCCTCGAGCTCTACGTGGCGATCGAGGCCGAGTTCGACGTGGCGTTGTACGACAGCGAGATGACGGTCTTCGGGTCAGTCTCGCGCCTGGCGGAGACCGTCCGGCCGGAACTGATCCGGGTCCCGGAGCCGGTGTGATGACGTCGACCAGGATCCGGACCGGCCAGGTGGCCATGGACTGCGACGAGATCCGTGAGCGGATCCCGCACCGGTGGCCGATGCTCCTGTTGGACCGGATCACCGAGATCGAACCGGGTACCTACGGAACCGGTATCAAGAACGTCACGAGCACGGAGATGTGGTTCCAGGGGCACTTCCCCGACCAGGCGGTCCTGCCGGGTGTCGTCATCATCGAGAGCCTCGCGCAGCTGTCGGGAGTCGTGTTCTCCCTTGCCGGGGCCGGGCCGGTCAGCTATCTCGCCGGGGTCCGCTCCATGCGTTTCCGCCGCCCCGTCGTCCCCGGCGACACCCTCCTGTTGAGGAGCGAACGCTCGGCTGGTGGCCGGGGGTTCGCCGAGTACCGCGTCTCCGCCCGGATCGGTGACTCGGTCGCGGCCGAAGGCGTCCTCTCGATCTCCGATCCCTCCCCACGACCCACGAACGGACACTCATGAGCACCTTCATCACCCCCCTGTCCACCGTCCACCCGGACGACGCCGTGACGGAACTGGTCGGCGACTCCGTGGTGGTGAGCGAGTACGAGGACAGCCACGCCGAGTACTCGAGCCTCCGCGACCGCGCCGGACTGGTCGACCTGGGCGGCGCCGCCCTGATCCTGGTGGCTGGCCGGGACGCGCCCGGGTTCCTCCAGGACGTCCTGGCCCGCGACGTCGAGTTCCTCACCCCCGAGCGGACGCTCACCAGCCTGGTCCTCGACGACGACGGGCACATCGTTGACGTCGTTGTGGTCTGGGGCCACGACGACGGCGCGATCGTCGAATCATCCGTCGGCGGGGGGACGCGCCTTCTCGATCACCTGCGCGCCCGGGCGACCGGCGAGGTCGAGATCACCGACCTGCGTGGCGAGCGGACCGTCATCGCCATCGAGGGCCCGTACTCCTGGGGAGTGATCGGCCGACTGATCGACAACGAGCTGGCCGCGCTGCCGCTCGACTCGGTCGTCGAGGCCATCTGGTCCGACGTGGACGTCCTGTTCGCCCGTTCGGGCTTCACCGGGGAATACGGCTACAAGATGATCGTGCCCGTGGACCGGGCGGCGGAGCTGTGGGCACTGGCCGCAGCCGAGGCCACGCCGGTCGGCAACGACGCCTACGAGCTGGCGATGCTCGAGGTCCGCCAGCCCGTCGCCCGGCACGAGACCGGTGGTGGGGTGGGCGTCATCGAGAGCGGCACCAGCTGGCTGGTCGACATCACCAAGGAGTCGTTCGTCGGTCGGGGTGCGGTCGACGCGGAGTTCGGGGCGCAGGGCGGCCGTCGCACCGTGGGCTTCATCACCGACGGGGACGTCCCCGCCGCGGGCACCCCGGTCACCGCGGGCACCGAGACCGTCGGGGAGGTCGTCCACGCCGTGGAGAGCTACGGCACGGGACGGGTCCTGGGCCTCGCGCGCCTCGACCGGGACCTCGCTGCGGCCGGCCTGGTGCTCGATGTGGCCGATGCGCCCGCGGAGACGGTCACCAGCCCGTACGTGACCCCCAAGAGCTGGTCCATCCCGATCGTCTGAACCCGGACGGCCCCGGGGGTCGTCACCAATCCTGTGGAGGGAAATCTCGATGGCACCGCAACCCGTGGTCGTCACCGGTGTCGGCGTGATCTGCGCCGCCGGCCGTGACACGACCGAGTTCTGGACGTCCCTGATGGGCGGAAGATCCGGTATCGACGAGGCCACCACCGGGCCGTTCGCGGAGTTCGACGCCCGGTTCGCCGGTCGGGTCCCGGACGAGTGGTTCATGGCCGCTGCTCGTGCCGGGCTACCCGGGATCGACCGGACTGCCGCGCTCGCGGTGGCGGCGGCCCGGGAGGCGTACGAGGGCGCCGGGCTGGACCGGGCACGGCCGGAACCCGACCGCGTCGGCCTGGTCCTCGGGAAGTGCCAGGGGACCCCCACCGCGGACGGCGGGTACCAGCAGATCCACAAGACTGCGGACGTCGTGGCCGAGCAGCTCGGGTCCCGCGGGCCGCGGGTCCTGCTGTCGACCGCGTGTGCGGCCGGAGGGAACTGCATCGGGCTCGCCCGGGACAAGCTCCTCACCGGGGAGGCGGACGTGGTGCTCGCGGGCGGGGTGGACCCTCTGCAGTTCGGCACCTACGCCGGGTTCGCGGGTCTGCGTGCGTTGAGCACCGAACCGTGCCGGCCCTACAGCGCGTCCACGGGGCTGAACCTGGGTGAGGGGGCGGCGTTCCTCGTCGTCGAACGCCTCGACCACGCGCGTGAGCGCGGCGCCACCATCCTGGCTGAGGTCGCCGGGTACGGACTCTCCGCCGATGCCTACCACGCGACCGCCCCCGATCCGACCGGCCGCGGTGGCACCTCGGCGGTGCGGCGGGCCCTGGCCGACGCCGGGCTGGGCCCGGACGACGTCGACTACGTGTGCGGCCACGGGACCGGGACGCCCGCCAACGACGCGATGGAGCGCAAGGTGATGCGCAACGTCTTCGGTGATCGCGCGTCCAGCGTCCCCACCAGCGGGATCAAGTCCTTCCTCGGGCACACGCTCGGGGCGGCGGGCGCAATCGAGGGCGTCGCGTCGGTCCTGGCGATCATGCACCAGACCGCGCCGCCCACCATCGGGTTCGACGACGACGCCACCGACAGTCCCACCGCCGACAGCTCCCTCGACTTCGTCCCCAACACCGCGCGGTCCATGCCGATCGACACCGTCGTGTCGACGAACTACGCGTTCGGCGGCAACAACGTCGCCGTGGTCCTGCGCGCCCCGGACGAGAACCGGCCGGGAGCGGAGCTGCCGGAGCGGGAGGTGGTGATCACCGGACTCGGTCCGGTGACCGGAGCCGGAGTGGGGATCGGTGACTTCTCGGCTGTCGTCGCCGGCGATACGACCGGCCCCGACTCCGGGGTGACGCCGCAGCCCGATCTCGCCGGCCGGGCCTTCGCACCGCGCACCATGTGGCGGCAGGCCAACTCGCTGTCCAGACTCGCGATCGCCGCCTCCAGGCTGGCCTGGGAGGACGCGGCACTGGCACTGCGCCGCAACGAGCTCGAGAACGTCGGCGTGATGTACGCGACCGAATCAGGGTCCCGCGAGAGCGTCGGCGACTACGACGACAGTGTCCTGGCCAACCCGAACAGCCCCGCGATCCACAGCTTCTCCAACGTCGTCCTCAACGCCACCGGCGGCGCGGTGTGCCAGGCGCTGGGGTTCCGCGGCCCCACCACCACCGTGTGCGGTGGCGAGGCCTCGGCGACCCTGGCGATGGAGTGCGGGATCGAGACCATCCGGGCCGGGAAGGCCGAGGTGGTCTTTGTGGTCGCCGCGGACGAGGTGGACGACGGCACCGGGATCACGGGAGCCTCGGCCATCGTCCTCGAGTCCGCGGATCACGCCCGTGACCGGGGGGCGACCCCCTACGCCAGGATCATCGCCAGCCGCCACGTCGGTGAGGGCGTGGGGTCCACCGCCGCCGAGGAGTTCGGGCGCACGGTCGCCGGGGCGGATCTGACCGGGCTGGACGCGGTCTACGGGGACGGCGCGGAGCTGGTCCCGGGGATGGAGTCCGTCACCACCGCCGGGGTGACCGGCAGGTGCGGCTCGGTGACCGCGGCACTCGACGTGGTCATTGCCGCGGAGCGGATCTCCCGGGAGGGCGCGGGAACGACCGTCGTCCACGCGCATGCGCCCGGCTCGGTCCGCGGCACCGTGGTGCTGGGGCGGCCGTGAGAACCCCCGCCGACACCGACACCGGCCGCGACGCCGACACCGACACCGGCCGCGACGCCGACACCGACACGCAGACGCCGTTCGATCTCGCCGAGGCCGACAGGCTCCTCACCACCACCCGCTCCGTGCGACGGCGGCTCGACCTCGAGCGCCCGGTTCCGCGGGAGGTGCTGCTGGAGGCGATCGACGTGGCGCAGCAGGCGCCGACGGCCGACAACGCGCAGAACTGGCGCTGGCTGGTGGTCACGGAGCCGGAGACCAAGGAGGAGCTCGGTGAGCTCTTCCGGACGGCGTGGGAGTTCCACCGTTCGGAGATGACGCAGCGGGCGGGGAGGCGGCGCGATTCCGCGTCCAGCCGGCGGAACATGGCCTCGGCCGAGACGCTGGCGATGAACGTGGCCCGTGTCCCCGCGTTGGTGATCCCGTGCGTCCTCGGTGCGCCGCCCGATCCGGCGGACATCGACGCCAGGTGGATGGTGGCCAACGCGCACAAGGCCGACGGCGATCCCGCGTTCTCGGTGCGGCCCGGTCACCTGCGCTCGAGCATGTTCTACGGGTCCGTCTACCCAGCGGTGTGGTCGCTGCAGTTGGCGCTGCGCGCGCGGGGGCTGGGCAGCACGGTGACGTGCCTGCACCTGCCGTTCCGGGACCGGGCTGCCGAGATCCTGGGGATCCCCCGGGGGATCACCCAGATCTGCATGCTCCCCGTCGCCTACACCATCGGTACCGACTTCCGTCCGGCGCGCCGGCACCCTGCCGCCGAGCGGACCTTCTGGGAGAGCTGGGGGAGAGGACAGTGACGACGACGACCACGACCACACCCACGACACCGACGCCGACGACCACGACTCCGACGACGACGAGGTCCGGCCCGAGATCCACGGAACCCGCACCCACGACGAAGGCCGACGTGGTGATCGTCGGTGGTGGCATCGGCGGGACCGCCCTCGCGTGCGGTCTGGCGGGATCGGGCCTCGAGGTGGTGCTGCTCGAGAAGGTCGCTCAGTACCACGACATCGTCCGGGGCGAATGGTTGTCCCCGTGGGGGATGCAGGAGGCACGCAGGCTCGGAGTAGAGGATGCCCTCGCGGCCGGCGGTGCCTGGGAGATCCGGGAATGGGTCCAGTGGGACGAGACGACCGACCCGGACGAGGCCGGATCCGTGGACCTCACGGGCCTCCTGCCGGAGATCGGTGGCCCTCAGACGTTCCCGCACCACCAGGTGTGCGAGCAGATGGCCTTCCAGGCGGCCGACTCCGGGATCGAGGTGATCCTCGGCGCCTCGCGTGTGGAGATCGGGCGCGGCGATCGCCGTCAGGTCCACTACACCGGAGCGGACGGGGCACGTCACACCATCGACGCCGGGTTCGTCGTGGGCGCCACCGGCCGGTCCAACATCGTGGGCCGTCAGCTCGGGCTGAAGATGGACCTCACGGTGCATCACCGGGGTGCCGGACTCCTGGTCGACGGGCTGGACGAGTGGCCCTCCGACACCCAGGCGATGGGGACCGAGGGTGACGTCATGTTCATGGTGTTCCCGCAGGGCTACGGCACTGCCCGCCTGTATCTCAACTACGACCCCGCGCACACCCGGCGCTACTGCGGGCCCGACGCGGTGACCGAGTTCCTCGAGTCGTTCCGGCTCAGGTGCCTGGCCGACCGCGGCGACTACATCGCCGACCACGCGTCCCCCGTCGGCGAACTGACGGTGTGGCCCTCGATGTCCGGCGTGCCACTGGGCGACTTCGTCTGGGACGGGGTCGCCCTTATCGGGGACGAGGCCGGGTCCTGCGACACGGTCCTGGGCACCGGGTTGTCCTCCGCCCTGAGGGACGCCCGGCACGTGCGCGACGTCCTGCTCGGCCCGGACTGGTCCGTCGACGCGTTCTCGGAGTACGTCCGAGAGCGCGGGGCCCGGATGGATCGCCTGCACCACGGTGCGCACATCTACCACGAGTTGTTCGTCGAGTTCGGCGAGTACGCGGTGGCCCGCCGCCGCCGGGCCCGGCGGCTGATGAGCGAGAACGACGCGTACCAGGTCACAGGGTTGCTCAACATGATCGCCCCCGAACTCGTACCGGACTTCGGGTTCAGCGAGTTCTTCACCGAACGACTGCTACTGGAGACACGATGACCCTGCAGACCGCCACATCACCCCGCGCCCGGAGCCGGGCGGGCGACCGGCTGGAGCGTGAGACGGCCGTCCTCAACGGGGTGGAGATCGCCTATCACGACGCGGGGGACCGGGCCGCCCCGGTGATCCTGCTGCTCCACGGGTTCCCGGACTCGGCGGACCTGTGGCGCCATCAGATCCCGCCGCTGGTCGAGGCCGGCTACCGCGTGGTCGCCCCGGACCTGCGCGGCTTCGGCGACTCCGCCAAACCCCAGGAGATCGACGACTACCTGATGCCGAAGCTCGTCAACGACGTCGTCGCACTGACCACCAGCCTGGGGATCACCAAGGCGCACGTGGTGGGCCACGACTGGGGGGCCGCCATCGCGTGGATGTACGCGTTCCTCATGCCGCGACGCGTCGACCGGCTGATCGTGTTGTCCGTCGGGCACCCGGGGACCTTCGAGAACCCGACCATCGAAGCGCGAGAGAAGACCTGGTACATGCTCTACTACCAGTTCCCCGGGGTCAGCGAGAAGCTGCTCCGCCAGGGCGGGTGGCGACTGTTCAAGCAGATCATCGGCGGAGAGGGCGACCAGACCCGGTACCTGCGTGACCTCGCGAAGCCCGGCGCGCTGACCGCCGGACTCAACCTGTACCGCGCCAACCGCTCGCCCGAGTCCGAGTTGCGCACCGGGGGCAACTTCCCCCCGGTGCTCGCCCCGACCCTGGGGATCTGGTCCGACGGCGATAAGGCGATGGTCGAGGACGCGATGACGGCCTCCGAGAAATACGTCAAGGGCACGTGGCGATACCAGCGGGTCGAGGGCGCGAGCCACTGGATACCGCTGGACGCCCCGGACATCGTGACCGACGCGATCCTCGGGTTCGTCGCGGACGAGACTTGCGTGTCCGCCCAACCGACCACCCGGCGCCGGCGGCTGTAGCCGTGTTCGCTCTCGCCTTCCCCGGACAGGGCACCCTCAGGGTGGGAATGGGCGCGTGGATGCGGCGACGGGACGTGGCCCGCGCCGTCCTGGACCGCGTCGACGAGATCCTGCAGCGACCGCTGTCCGACCTCGTGGCGACCGGCCCGGCCGACAGGCTCGTCGACACCCGGAACGCCCAACTCGCGGTGACCGCCTGCAACCTCGCCGCACTCGAACTCCTGCGGGACGAGGGGATCCGACCGACGGTCGTCGCAGGTCACAGCGTGGGTGAGTTCTCCGCGCTCTTCGCCGCCGGGGTGCTCTCGCTCGAGGACACGCTGACCCTCGTCCGTCGCCGATCCGACCTCATGGCCGCGGTGTCCCGGGTGGGCGGCATGGCGTCGGTGATGAAGCTCGACCTGGCGGAGGTCGAGCGTCTGGTCGGGTCGGTCACCGACGAGGGTGAGCCGCTCGTGGTGGGGATCGAGAACGGGCGCGGCCACACCGTCGTGTCCGGGTCGGCGAGGGCCCTCGACCGGTTCGTCGACGCCGTCGACGGCCGGGCACCGGTCACCCGTCTGGCGGTCAGCAACGCCTTCCACTCGCCGCTCATGGACGAGGCGCAGCAGCAGTGGCGCGAGGAGGTGGACCGGTACACCTTCGCCGCACCCGACGTCCCCGTGATCCCGAACGTGCGGGGGACCGAGGTCACCGACCCCGTGGACCTGCACGAGTGCGTGATCGACCAGCTCACCGGCCGGGTGCGCTGGACCGAGACCCTCGACACCCTCGGCGCCCGAGGGGAGCGGACCAAGGTGGAGGTGGGGGACAGCAAGGCGCTCACCAAGATCGCCCGGGCCCAGGGCCACACCTGGTTCACGATGTCCGACCCCGCGACACCCGCACGATTGGCCCGGGTCGCGGAGCAGGCGGCGGGCCCGGGCAGGGAGGTGGCGAGCTGATGCACAGCTGCGGCGTCGCGATGATCGACTTCGGTGGGTTCCACACTCCCGAGCAGATGTTGGGCCGGATGGATTCTGACCGGGTATTCACCCGCGTGGAGACGCTCCGGTCCCGCCAGGGCGTCACCCTGCAGCACTGGGCCGGCAGGTTGGCGGCCAAGCAGGCGGTCCTGCGGCTGCTCGGGTTGCCGGTGACCGAGGAGTGGCTCTTCCAGGCGGAGGTGGTCCCCTCGCCGTCGTCGCTGTGCCGGTCGGACCACCGCTGTCTGCACGGCCACCCGCCCCGCGTGGTGCTGGGCCCGGACCTGGAGCTGGCGGTGATGGCGGACGGGTGCGACGCCGTGGTCGTGAGCATCACCCATTCGGACACCACCTCGTTGGCCGTCGCGGTGCCGTCCCGCCGGCGCACCGAACCGTGCGCGCGGGGCCGGTCATGACCGCGGGGCTGCCCACCGTGGGCGCGACGCTCGCCCGGGACCTCGTCGAGGCCTGGGGGACCGGGGACTTCGAGCCGGTGGCCGGCCGAATCGGGTGGTACCGCGATCCACTGACCGATGGAATCGCCGGCCCTGAACTGGCGGCCCACGCGCAGGTGTGGCGTGAGGTGTTGGACCCGGGCGACTGGGAGGTCCTCGACGTGGCGGAGGGGTCGGCATCGGTGGCGCTGACCTGGTCGGTCGAGGTCACGCACCGCGGACGGGTGCTGGACGCCCCGCCCACCGGTCGGTCGGTCACCCTGACGGGCACGGACGTGTTGACGACCTCCGGCACCGGAACCCGGGTGGTGCGCCATGTCGACCTTGGTGCGCTCGCCCACGCCCTGGGCCACGACGTCGTCCTGCGTCCCGAGGACACCGACGCGCAACGGTTCGGATCGGCCAGCCGGATCCCCGTCGAGTCGGGCGCGGAGGTGGGGGCGCTCGCGCTGACCTGGTTGGGGGTCCGGGCGGAGTCGGAATCCGACGACGTCGACCGACTCAGCGTCGAGGTCTTCCGTGCCCTCCGGGCGTCCAAGGGCTTTCTCGGAGCGGTGACGGTCGACATCGGGGACCGCAAGTACACCCTCAGCGCGTTCGACTCCCTCGACTCGGTGCGCAGTGTCCAGAACCGCGCGCACCGCAGGGCGGTCCGGAAGTTCTTCTCGGGCCGCCTGTGTTCAGAGGCAGTGGTCACCACGTGGGCCCCGGCGACCTCCGCGTGGTTCCGGCGGTGCGCGGGGTGCGACGACCTGATCCCCGCCGACGCCGACGCCTGTGAGTGCGGAAGGCCCGCCATCAGATCCACCCTGCTGTGACCACTCGGTCCCCGCAAGCCCAGCCCACTAGAACCCCGCCCGCTCGAACCCAGCCCGCCCAGCCCACACCGACCGAGGAGAACGACATGCCCGCATTCACCTACACCGCCCGCGGTGTCACCTCAGAGTCGCCGACCGTGGTCTTCGTCTCCGCCCTGTTCGCGGGCGGCTGGATCTGGGACCACCCCCTCGAGCACCTCGCCGCTCGGGGTCTCGGCGTGCTGGCGCTGGATCAGCCCGTGTGCGAGGTGGACTCCACGATCGCGGGGTCGATCGAGAAGCTGGGCGACGAGGTGATCGCCTGCTGCGACGAGGCCGGGGCGGGCCGGATCGTCGTGTGCGCCAACTCGCTCGGCGGGCTCGTCGCGCTCGATCTGGCCATGCGGCACCCGGACCGGGTCGTCGCCCTGGCGATCAGCGGGGCCCCGGGGTTGACGCCGGATCCGGACGTGGGGCTGGGGATGGACCGCCGGACGGGCAACACCCCGCGCGGGCCGGAGTTCGAGGAGCGGATGCTGGCCGCGCTGTTCCACCGGGGCCGGCACTTCACCGACGAGCAGCTGCGCGAATGTGGCGAGCTGCTGGCGCGACCCAGCTCCATGGTGAGCATGGCGCGCAGCCTGCGGGCCACCCGCAAGTACCCCATCAGGGACGCGCTGGCCGCGGTCACGTGTCCCAGCCGGATGATCTGGGGCCGGCACGACCGGATGACCCCCGTCGACTCGTGGTCCGAGGCCACCGCGGGGCTCGATCACTTCCAGATGGAGATCATCGAGGACTGCGGGCACATCCCGATGCTCGAGAAGGCGGAGCAGTACACCAGTTCGCTGACAGACTTCCTCGATCACGAGGTCGGGGTCCGCACATGAGTCGGGACGTGCTCCTGGGAGTGGACCTGGTCGACATCTCCCGGATGGAACGGCCCCGGCGCGATCTGGGGCCGCACTTCCGCAAGACACTGGGTTCCGGCCTCCACGCCGCCCGGGAGGCGGGGTCGACAGTCGAACTGGCCGCCGACTTCTCCGTACGCGAGAGCCTGATCAAGGCCGTGGGCGGACGGTTCCCGGGGATGAGCCTGAACGACCTCCGGCCCGACGACCCGGGGACCGGGACCGGGTACGGCGAGTACCTCCTGCTGTCCGTCGCGGAGCAGATGAGGCAGACCACGGACTTCTGCCTCTCCCACCGGGGCAGGTACCTCCTGGAGGGGCCCACCGCCGTGCACGCGGCCGCCCGCATGGGCGATCAGGACGGGGCTCGACCGGTCGGATACGTGGGCTGGGGCGAGAGGGCCGACCAACTCGTCTCGATCGTGATCGTGATCAACGAATCCCCAACTAAGGACGCCGACTCATGACCCTGACCGCACACTCACCCACGAACCACCCCGTCACGGAGGTCCGCCCCGTCTCCGAGGTCCGCCCGGGCCAGGACGCCCAGGCCGCGCTGGACCAGGCACCTGCCGGAGGCGAGGTGCGACTGTTGGCCGGTGAACACCGCGGACCCCTGTGGGTGCGGCGCTCGGACGTTCGCCTGCGCGGGGAGGGCGCGCATCTGACGCGGATCGTGCCCGGCGCCCACACCGAGGTGGACGTCCCTCGGCTCCACGACGCACCGCCCAGTGTGCTGAGCGGGGTCGTGGTCCACGGCGACGATCTCTCCGGGGTCAGCGTGGAGGCGCTGACCGTCGAGGGGTTCACCGGCGCGGGGGTCTACGCCCACTCGGTGTCCGGGATCAGGGTCGTCGGGGTGCACGCAATCAACGACGACGTCTGGGGCGTCTACGTCCGCGAGTCCGAGGCCGTCGAGGTGGTCGGCTGCACGACCACCGGCGCCCAGTACGCCGGGATCGGGCTGAGCTTCTGTCCGGACTCCCGGGCCCGGATCGCCGACTGCATGTCCCACGGCAACGCGTTCGGGGTGTTCGTGGACAACTCCTCGGGGGCCGTGGTGGACCGGTGCACCGCGACCGGAAACGCCATCGGGGTGTTGATGCTCAACCAGGTCTACGAGGGCGAGCCCGAGGGTGGCGTGCGTGACTGCCTGGTCACCGGATGCACCCTCGTGGCCAACGGACTCAGCGCCGGGGTGGAGGACGAGGGCCTGGGCGCCGCCGGCCCGCCGATCTCGGGGGTGGGGATCGGACTCGTCGGCGTGGAGCGGGTCGCGGTGGTGGGCAACGAGATCCGCGGGAACGTGCCGAGCGGCCCGTCCGTCATGGAGGGTGCGGTGTCGATCAGCTCGTCCGCCGCGTTCGGCGGTGACGACCCCCGGGACGTCACGGTCATGTGGAACTCATTCGACGCCAACGAGCCACGTGACGTTCACGGCGACGACACCCGATCCCGACAGAGGTTCACCCACAATCGATTTGGGGTCAGCTGGGCCGACGGCGTGCCCGGGCAGCTATGACCATTCGGTCGACCGCTGGACAGACGACCACAGGCCCGGGCACCGGGCCGGAAGGAACTGACGGCAGAATGCATGCTCTGAGCTGCGAGAACCTGACCAAGCGCTTCGGCGACACCGTCGCCGTGGACGGGGTGAGCCTGACCGTGGCCCCGGGGGAGGCCTACGGCCTGCTCGGGCCCAACGGTGCCGGCAAGTCCACCGCCATCAGCATGATCGTGGGCCTGCTGCCCCCGGACTCCGGCTCCGTCCACATCGGCCGGATCGACATGGGGGCCGAGCCCCTCGAGGCCAAGAAGCGCATCGGCTACGTCCCCCAGGAGATCGCCCTGTACCCGGAGCTCTCCGCGCGGGAGAACCTCCGGTTCTTCGGCCGGCTCTATGGACTGAGCGGCGCGGCGCTGCGCGGCCGGATCGACGAGGTCCTGGACCTGGTGGGTCTGACGGACCGAGCCAAGGACAAGGTGAGCACGTACTCGGGCGGGATGAAGCGCCGCGTCAACATCGGTGCGGCGCTGCTGCACTCCCCGGACCTGTTGATCCTCGACGAACCCACCGTCGGCGTGGACCCCCAGAGCCGCGACTCGATCCTCAGCGGTGTCGAGGACCTGCTCGCCAGCGGGGAGATCAGCCTGATCTACACCTCCCACTACATGGAGGAGGTCGAGCGACTGTGCGACCGGATGGCGATCATCGACCGGGGTCGGGTCATCGCGGAGGGGACCAAGGCCGAGCTCGTCGCGCGGGTGGGTGGTGACGACAAGGTCGCCGTCACCCTGGACGGGGACATCGACTCCGCTAGGCGGCGGATCGAGTCCCTCCCTCAGGTCAACGGGGTCTCCCGGGTGGGCGACGACTCGCTGCTCCTCACCGCGCAGGACGGGCGGTCACTCCTCCCGGTCCTGCTCGGGGCCCTCGCCGGCGAGGCCGCGATCACGTCCTTCGACGTGGACGAGCCGGACCTCGAGGCCACGTTCCTGCACCTCACCGGCAACTCACTCAGGGACTGATCGCCGGTGATGATGCGTTCGATCACGGTGCTCGCGGGCAGGGAGTTCGCGTCCCAGCTACGCAGCGGGACGTTGATCCTCGTCGGAGTGGTGGCCCCGGTACTGCTGGCCGTGCTGTTCGGCTTCGCGCTCGGCGGCAGCGACACCACGGAACCGTCCCGGGTCGGGGTCGTGGACCTCGACGGTGGCGAGTTCGCCTCGAGCATGCAGGACGAGGTGCTGGCCAGCGAGGAGCTGTCCGACATCATCACCCTCGAGGAGGTGGGGACGGTATCCGAGGCGCAGGGCGCCGTGGACACCGGTGAGCTCGGCTCCGCCATCGTCTTCACCGAGGGCTTCACCGAGACCGTCCGCGCCGGTGAGGGCGGGGTCGTCGAGGTGCTGGAGTCCGCGTCGAATCCCGTCGCCGGCGTGGTGGCCACGTCGGTGGTGGACCAGATGTCCGCACTCGTCCAGGCCCGCACCCTGTCGGTGCGGACCGCCACCGCCGCCGGGGTGCCGACGAGCGAGGTGCAGGAGTTCGTCGAGGCCAACGGCGCGGACGGCCCCTCGCTCTCGCTGGTCGACGCGGCGATGGCCGACGGCGCCGTGGACATGTCGGTCTTCTACGCCTCGGGCATCGCCGCACTGTTCGCCTTCCTCGTGGTGGGCACCGCCGCGCGCAGTCTCCTGCTCGAGCGCCGGATCGGGGTGCTCGCCCGGGTCCAGGCCTCGCCGGTGCCGGGATGGGCGTTGGTGTTCTCCAAAGCGATAGTGGGCTTTGCCGCGGCGCTGCTGTCCATGTGCTCGACCTGGGTCGCCTCGGTCCTGATCTTCGGCCAGAGCTGGGGATACCCGCCCGCGGTGTTCCTGCTGTTCGCCGCGCACTGCCTGGCGGCGACGGCACTGACGATGCTGGTGGCCACCGGCGCCCGGACCGACGCGCAGGCCGACGGCTACGTCCTGGTCCTGAGCTTCACCTTCGGCTTCCTCGGCGGCAGCCTCATCCCGATCTTCCAGCTGCCCGACGCTCTACAGGTCCTGTCCCGGTTCACCCCCAACGGCTGGACAGCCAACGGGTTGGGCTCACTGGTCGTCTCCGGGGGAGGGATCGACTCGATCCTCCTGCCCGTGGCCGTGCTCCTGGCCATCAGCGCGGTCGCCGCAGTCGCGGCCGGCCTGCGATTCCGGAAGGGACTCCTGCGATGACGACCGACACCCTGACCGATATCCCGACCGACCGCACCGACCGCGGTGGGGCCCACGACCGGCGGGGAGGGGACGGCCTCCGCCCGGCCGCGGTCGCGGCCATCGTGTGGGCCAACCTGCTCCGCCAGTCCCGTGACCGGGTCGGCATGTTCTTCATCGTGATCATGCCGTTCGTCGCGATCGTCTTTGTCGGCTTCACCATCGGCGCCGCCGGCTCCTCGTCGATGCCGATCGGTGTGGTGGCGGCGGAGGACGACCCGGTGGCGGCCCGGGTCCTGGTCGAGCTGGAACAGTCCGAGGGCCTGGAGGTCCAACGGTTCGACGACGTGGCGGCGCTCGACAAGGGGGTCCGCGAGGGCTCGCTGGCAGCGGGGCTGTCCATCCCCTCCGGGAGCACCGAGTTCCCGGTCACCTATTCCGGCACCTCGGGGACCGGCGCGGCCGCACGCGGGACGATCGACGGCGCCGTCTCCCGGGTCTCCGCGGAGATGGAGGCCACGCGCGCCGCCGAGACCGCCGGGGCCGACCCCGAGGAGGCGGCCCGCCTGGTCGCCGAGGCACAGGCCACCACCACCCCTGTCGAGATCGCGGGTTCGGGTGGGGACGACAGGCCGCAGGGGTTCGCCTACACCGCTCCGGCGAATCTCGTCCTGTTCACCTTCATCAACTCGATGGCGGTGGCCGCCGCCCTGGTCGAGAGCCGCAAACTGGGGATGGTGCGCAGGATCCTGGCCGGACCCGTCACCAAGCGGGCGGTGCTGTTCGGTGAGGCGCTGAGCCGGTTCCTCATCGCGGCGCTGCAGGCCGTCCTGATCATCGCCGTGAGTTCACTGGTGTTCGGCGTGGCCTGGGGCGAACCGCTCGCGGTGGCGGTGGTGGTGGGCGTGTTCTGCCTGGTGGCCACGGGCGCGGCCATGCTCGTCGGCTCCCTGGTGTCCTCGCCTACCCAGCCGGCCGTCATCGGTCCCACCCTGGGGATCATCCTGGGCATGCTCGGCGGGTGTCTGTGGCCCAAGGAGGTCGCCCCGGACTTCCTCAACACGATCGGGTACCTCTTCCCCCACGCCTGGGCGATGGACGCGCTGATCAGCCTGTCCGACGGCCGGGCCGGCCTGACCGCGGTCCTGCCGGAGGTGGCCGTCCTCAGCGCGATGGCGGCCGCGTTGCTCGGGCTCGCACTGTGGCTGTTCGACAAGCGCGCCCTCAGGGACGGATGAGCAGGGCGTGAAGGGAATCATCCTCGCGGGCGGTACCGGGTCGCGGCTCGCGCCGGTCTCCACGGCGGTGAGCAAGCAACTCGTCCCCGTCTACGACAAGCCGATGATCTACTACCCGCTCACCACGCTCATGCTCGCCGGGATCCGGGAGGTCCTGGTGATCACGACCCCACAGGAGCAGGAGGCGTTCCGGCGCCTGCTGGGTGACGGTTCGGAGTTCGGTATCCGCATCGACTACGCGGTGCAGCCCTCGCCCGACGGTCTGGCCCAGGCGTTCGTGATCGGCGCCGACCACATCGGCCGGGACCCGGTGGCACTGGTCCTGGGGGACAACATCTTCTACGGACCGGGCATGGGAAGCCAGCTGCGACGGTTCGCCGACGTGGACGGCGGCGCCGTGTTCGCCTACTGGGTCGCGGACCCGAGCGCGTACGCCGTGGTGGATTTCGACTCCGACGGCCGGGCGGTCTCACTCGAGGAGAAGCCCGCCCGGCCGCGGTCCCAATACGCGGTGCCGGGCTTGTATTTCTACAGCCCCGACGTCGTGGACGTGGCCCGGGGGGTGGAGCGCTCCGCGCGCGGCGAGTACGAGATCACCGACGTCAACCGCCACTACCTGGAGGCGGGTCGGCTGAGGGTGGAGACCCTGCCCCGGGGGACGGCGTGGCTGGACACCGGGACCCACGATTCGATGCTCGACGCCTCGAACTTCGTCCGCACCATCGAGGACCGGCAGGGCCTCAAGATCGGGTGCCCGGAGGAGGTGGGCTGGCGACTCGGGCTGATCAGTGACGAGCAGCTGTGCCGCAGGGGATCGGCCCTGAGCAAGTCCGGCTACGGCGGCTACCTGCTCGGGCTGGTGGAACGCTGCGGGGAGCCGGTGGGCCCGGGGGTCCAAATCTGAGCGGTCACATCGCTCGTTGAGGCGAAAGGGAGGTTCACCTGGTCAGGCCGCCGACGGCGCGCTTCCTCGTCACCACCGTCGCCGGGGGCGCGGGCTCCGTCAGTCGATCACGTGATCTGCCCGGCCACCATCTGTCCCCACTGCTCCGCGCGGGCCTCTTCGCCCTCGAGCAGCTGGGTCTGGGTGTCGACCAGGAAGCTCTCCGGTTCGGCGACGAGGGTGAACCCCAGGCTTTTCAGCTTCTTTGAGATCCCCTTGGATGCTCGACCGGTGAGGATCGCGGGCTTGTCGACCCGGGTATCGAACGCGGCAGCAGCCCCCTCGCGCCGGGAGAGCTCGCCGAGCCAGTCCCTGATCCCCGCGCCGGCCGCATCGGGCTCCACAGTGAGGGCACTGTCCGGCTCGGCGGCGGCCTCGACCGCGCCACGCCGGGTCGAGTCGCGACTCATCCCGTGGACATGGGTGGGGCCACCCACGATCACGAGGTCGTAGACGGAGGTGTCCTCGTCTATCGCGTGCGAGACGGGGACTGTCGTGGCGTCTCCCACCTGCGCGACGCCGCGTGCGATCGCGTTGGCAATGTCGTGGGTGCAGCCGTACATCGATTCAAAAACGATCAGTGCGCGCATTTCGTGTGCCACCCCGCTCGAGTCGGCGGTGAGGGCGCGTAGCCGTTGACGGGCCTTCACCTCGGTTTATCACTCGATCTTCATCCTTCACCGCGTCGGTGGCGAGCGCAATGGGGTGGGGGTGTCAGGGGCGCACCGTCCAGAGGCTGCGGTTCCGTCAAGGTTTGGGGTGCGGCCACCCGCGTCACGCGCGTGCCCGCCCTGTGGTCGCCTCTGCGTGGCCCAACTTCGCCCATCCACTACCCAAGTGAAGTCAGTTCATTTACCGTGGGTGTGAACTGGCCCACACAACGATCGGTAGGGATCGCATGACCGACACGGCGATGAACGACACAGCATCCAACAACACGACGACCGGCAACGTAGCGCAGGGCAACCGCGAGGTCCGACTGGTCAGGCACCCCGACGGCGCGCTGGCGGTGGACGACCTCGAGGTGGTGCCCACCGAGATGCCGACCATGGCTCCGGGGCACGTGCTCATCCGCAACACGCTGCTCTCCGTGGACGCGGCCACCCGGCTGCGGCTCGATCCCGTCTCGCCTCCCGGATACCTGCCGGCCCTCAAGCCGGGGGAGGCGCTCGCCGGGATGGTGGTCGGCGAGGTGGTCGAGTCGGACGCGGAGGGGTACGCACCCGGGGACCTGGTGCACCACGACCTCGGGTACCGCGAATACGCCCTGGTCGATCCGGATAACCAGGCCCTCGGCGTGGCCGGCGCGCTGTCCAAGCTGGACCGCGAGCTGGGCCCGCCCGAGCTACAGGTGGGGCTGCTCGGCATGACCGGGCTCACGGCGTGGGCGGGGATGTTCGTGGTGGCGTCCCTCAAGCCGGACGACGTCGTGTGGATCTCCGCGGCCGCCGGCGCGGTGGGCAGCGTCGCGGCGCAGCTCGCCAAGGCGCACGGCTGCCGAGTGATCGGCAGCGCCGGCAGTGCCGAGAAGGTCACCTACCTCAAGGATGTGCTCGGGCTCGACGCGGCGTTCAACTGGCGCGACGGGTTGGACGAGCCGCTGAGTGAGTTCGAGCCCGACGGCATCGACGTGTACTTCGACAGCGTCGGTGGTGACCACCTCAAAGCCGCGCTCACTCACCTGCGCCCGCTCGGCCGGGTCGCCCTGTGTGGCGCGATCGCCGGCTATGACGGTCAGCCGCCGGCCGCTCCCGACAACCTCTTCAACGCCACCACCAAGGACATCAATCTGCGTGGCTTCCTCGCGGGCACGTTCGCGGACCGGCTCCCCGAGGCCAGGAAGCACCTCGCGGAGCTGTGGCGATCGGGCGACCTGAACCTGGACCTCGCGAAGTATGAGGGCCTGGAGTCCGCGCCGCAGGCGATCGTGGACATGCTCTCCGGGCGGACGACGGGCAAGTGCGTGGTGGTGCTGGGCTGAGGGTCCCTTGGACGACGACGACGAGGTCGGCCGCAAGTGGGTGGTGCCATCCGCGCGATCTGCCCCTCGGATTGCGATCCGCCCTCGGAGCTATGGGGGCGAATCGTGATCCGAGGAGCACGTCGTGAGCTGGACGTGGTTACCCAAGGGAAGACCCGGTTCGCCACCCCACGACCGGATTGTTGAATCCGGAACACACGCAGCACACCTCGGCGGGACGCGGGCAGAGAGGACACGTAGGCCCGTCAGGGCGCGTAACCGGCCCGCGGTTTAACCCCGGTCCCGGCGACCGCCTCCGTGATCGCACGCAGTGCGGCATCCGGGTCATCGACGTGCAGCCGCAGCACGGTGACCTCACGCGGGGAGGGCGCACTCCAGGCAAACCCGGGGACGGACGCAGGCACTGGGCGGTCAAGCTCGATGCCCACAGTGGTGCCGTCCGGACCGGCGAGCGTGAGTGCGTTCCCGCCGCGTGCATTGGGCGTGATCTCCGCAGACGTGGGGGAGAGCCGCCGGTCGCGCCGCACTGTCGCGATCGCGTCGAGCGGTACCCGTGCGCAGACGTGCGTGCCGCTGCGCAGCACGAGTTCGCCGCCCTCGATCAGATGCGGCCGCACGATCCGGCCGGCCAGCCATCCGAGTACGAACAGCAGCCCGTAGATCCCGAGCAGGTCAAGCGCCAGCCGTACCTCGGGCCACGGCACCAACAGGTGCACGGCGATCAATTCGATTGACGCCGCGACCGCCATCGCCACCGGGATACCGAGCGTGCCGCGGGAGTAGCCGAGTGCTGCCGCGCCGTCAGGGACGTCTGGCCGCCGCGTCACCCACCGGGCCAGCGAGGCGAGTGTTCGCGCTTCGGTGCCGATCAGTCGTAGATAGGGGTCCTCTGCGGCCAGGGCGCGTAGTGCGTCGGCGCGGGTGCGAGCGTCAGCGCGGTGGGCTCGGTAGCGGCGGACGTAACCGGAGACGGCGATCGCCCCGAGTGGCACCTCGACCGCCAGGAAGAGTGCGAGCGCCGTCGCGGGGCCGATCACCCCTGTGGCCAGGAGAACCGCGTCGGTCACGACGACGACAAGCGCAATCAATGGAACCAGTCTGCTGTTCACGGCCGTACTCCTGATGCAGCGAGCAGGCGGCGCACTACTTCGCGCTGGGCCGGGTCGGGAAGGAGCTGCTCGAGCGTCGGTCCGTGGGTGGCATCGGCGGCATCGTGCTCATCACCCGGCTCGGCCGGCACTCCCGCCACCAGCGCTCGAAGGTCTTGGTCGGCCAGCAGTGCGTCGACGAGGTCTGCGATCTGCGGCTCCACCTCGCTGGGCCGCCGGCCCTCGATCCGGTGGAAGCCAGCGAGTAGGTCGAGGTACCGGGTGCGGCGACCGGCGTCGAAAGCGATGGCGGTGTATGAGGCAGTGAGCTGTACGGGGAAGTCGCCGTTAAGCGCAAGCAGGTCGAGCAGGTCCTGTTCGCGGTCCAGGAGCGCGGTGAGGTCGGGGTCGTCGGGGACCGCGTACCGACAGAGGTCGAGCGCACGCGATACCGGCTCGGGCAGCAGTCCCAGGGGTAGGCCGTCGGCGGCGCGCTGGGCTATCAGGTCGAGGCGTTCGCGCTGGCGGGTGAGAGCGGCGATGCGGGTGTCGATTCCTGAGCGGACGGCGGCCAGATCGTCGGCCATGCTGCCGGGCGCGGTCTCCAGCAGCGCGCTGATCTCGCGCAGGGGCACTCCCGAGTCGGAGAGGAACGCGATCCGGGAGATCCGCACGAGGGCGGTCACGTCGTACTCGCGATATCCGCCGGTGGTTCGCGGGGGCTCGGCGAGCACGCCCGAGCGGTGGTAGTGCCGGATGCTGCGTGCGCTGACTCCGGTCAGCCGGGCGATCTCACCGATTCTCATGAGCTGATCATCAACCTTGACACTGTGGCAAGGTCAAGCGCGCTAGATGTGAGTCGCCGATTGCCGCCCGCAAGAACCTTCGCGGTTCGGCTCCCCGTGGCCGGGATGCATCTCTCAGAGTTGTGGGCGAGGGGCACATGAGGCTGGATAGCGTGCGATCCGTGGACCTGGCGTGGGCAGCGCAGGCGTTGGTGGACATGCTCCGCAGGCGGTGGCGCTCGATTTGCCTCCTCCGGTGCGCGGCACGTAGTTTCACAGACGCAAACGACGCGGGGTGGAGCAGCTCGGTAGCTCGCTGGGCTCATAATCCAGAGGTCGCAGGTTCGAATCCTGTCCCCGCTACTACTGCACACAGGCTCGGTTCCCTCAGGGGAACCGAGCCTTACGTCATTTCGGGGTGGCGCTCCGATGCCAGCGCGCCGATCCTGCGTAGGTGACGATGACGGCCGCTGGTGCCGGCCTGCTCGTCGCTGAATGAGCGCGTGAGAGACGTGCCCCTAGCTGAGTTCGTCCGCCAGCCGAACGGCGGGAATCCAGTCGATACCGAACACCCGGGCCACCTCTGAGAAGGTGGAGGAGTCCGCATCGGTGCTGGTCGCCGAGGCGATCAGGCGGGACAGCATCACCGTCCCCGCTCGCTCCTCGATCGTGCCGGCCGCCGCCAGGAGCGTTATGTAACTATCATAGAAGTGTTGGGTTCCTGCAAATCTACGTACCCGGCGGGAGCGGTGCTCGCACAGCCCTAGCACCGGGCACGATGGCGACTATGTACCTCATCGGGACCGGGCCGAGTGAGCTGCACGCTCACATCGACCTCGACCGCCGCCTGTAACAGCTCGACCTCTTCGACGGCGCCGAGGCATCCGTGGTCTCGACCGCCCACGAGAACGGGCACTGGTCGGTCGTAGCCGAGATCCGACCCGAAACGGCGGGGGAGAGGCGATGACGCCATTTGATGCGAGGTCACTGGGGCGAGCCATCCGCACCGTTCGTCTGGAAACCGGGCTCACGCAGCTCAAACTCGCGCTCGCCATCGGCGTCAGCGGCGGCCACATGAGCATTTGGGAACGGGGCCAGGTCCCCGCCGCCCGAGGCCGTCCGGCTCACACCCCGACCATGAGCCGCGAGCAGCTCGAAGCCATCGCCGATGCTCTGGGATGCACCGCTGCGTACATCGCCGACCGCGCATCCCTGTCGGCCACCACCCGAGTAAGTCTCGGCCTGCAACCGCTCGGCCCCTCCCGCACTCTCGTCGCGGGGATCGCATACGACCTCACCGACGCCGAAGCGGACCGGGCCGCCGACTTCATCGCCGGCCTCATCGCCGCCCGCGACCTGAACTGACCGCCGGTGTCGGAGGGTCCGGTTACGGTCCCGGCGTGGACGAGCTGGTGGACCGAATCCGACAAGCGGCCGACCAGGCAGGCGAGATGCATTTCCTCGAGCTGATGCGCTGGCACCGCGTAGTCGCCGGCCTCCCCGAACCCGACTGGGGAGCCCGCGGCGTCTACCGACTCGCCGTCACCGAGCTAGGCGAAGACAGGGCCGCCGAGCTACTGCACGACCTGCGACGACTGGCCCGTAACCCCCGCCGCTACCGCAACGGCGCCGACGGTAAACCCCGCTACAGAGTGGGCCGCACCGTTAGCGACCAGCACCGCCGCCAGCAATCGATTCGATGAGGCCGGCATCATGCCGGTCCAGGGTGCGAACATTATTAACCGCCCGCGACACCGGACGGGTCCGCAGTGTCGCCGCGACCGCTCGGGACTCGGCATCAAGCAGGTCGAGCAAGTCGGAGGCCTGGTCCTTGGCGATCTTCTCCGGGGACAGCCAGGTGTCCCATGCTCCAGGGGTCAGGAATGCCGGCATCCTGTCGTGGACCTCGCCAGCCGCGTCTTCCCCGGTGCGGGTGATGATCGTGAACGTCGTCTGCCACTCGGCGTCATCACCCTCTCGGTGAAAGGCGAGTAGGCCGGCAGCGAGCAGGAGCTCGTCGCCTGGGGCGTGGACGTAGCTGGGGTTCTTGACCTCTTTGCCGTCCTCGAGGGCCTCTTGCCACTCGTAGTAGCCCGTCATCAAAACTGCGATTCGGGCGGAAGCGAACGCCGAGCGGAACATTCCGTTGGTTGCCACGCCCTCGAGGCGAGCATTGATCGGCCGTGGGCCCTTCTCCTTGGCCCAGGACGGGCGAAAGCCCCATGTCGGTAGGGACGCCTCACGCACCCGCTGATCGCCGATCGAGCGATCCCGGATGACTGGAGCCCGCGTACGGGGAGCCACCGAATACGCCGGCGGCCACTCGAAACCAGGATCGACCCCATCCAAATCGAGGTCCCCAACCAGGGCCGAGCCGGAGATAGCTACCGAGTACCGACCACACATGCCGAGACAGTAACAGTGGGAGCTCTAATCGACCGCTGACCAGCAGACATGACGGAACGCAACTTATCGGCGGCCCTACCCTGGCCAGTGGCTCTTGTACGCACTTGAGGTGCGCTGGAGTGAGCTTGGCCCAGACTGGTTCCATGGCGGGCAGCCGTTTATGACGTTGTCTTGTGGAGTTCGCCGGGCCTCTCTAGTTGTGCTCTAGAGCTTCATTTTCGCTTCGTCGGGATTGCGGCCATGCTCCCAGTGACTGCCGGTACTCGGGGGCTTCGGCTGTCTCGACGAACTCGAGGATGTTCCCGACGCGTTGCAGGAGCACGTCACGGACCTCACTGGGAGTGGCGAAGAAGAATTCCTTGCGTGGGTTTGCCTGGTTGAGAGCTCGGTCCGCAAAGTGCTTGTGTAGGTCGTTCTCGAGTGTGACCGCGTCTTCGGAAAAGAACAGCGCATGGACGTCGAAACGAAACGGTACGGAGGCTCCGCTAAGTTCTGCGATGCGCTCGGCGGGAGCGAGGCGGCGAGTCAACCCGATCTTCACTACTCCTGCCCCGAATGCGCCTTCGTTAGAGATCACGTAGATGTAGCCAGCTCGGATGTTGGCGGCGCGGTAGTCGTTCTGCTCGATTGCCTGGTCAACAGCAGCGAGCCGGGCGATGAGGTCCGCGTCGTCGCGCCC
This sequence comes from Dietzia psychralcaliphila, assembly GCF_003096095.1. Taxonomy (NCBI): domain Bacteria; kingdom Bacillati; phylum Actinomycetota; class Actinomycetes; order Mycobacteriales; family Dietziaceae; genus Dietzia; species Dietzia psychralcaliphila. The sequence goes on along the minus strand of NZ_CP015453.1, from coordinate 2,488,317 downwards.
CTGGGTGCGGAGAGATTCCAATGCGTTGGCAAGGTGTGCACGTTCTTTGTCCAGCCGGGAGCGTTCTTCTTCTAGCTCTCGTTGGACGCGTGCCTCCTCACGAAGCCGAGCCCGTTCTTCGCGGGCTGCTTCGCGTTCTGCCTGCTTCTTCATCAACCAGTCGGCGGTGAGTTCAATCTCTTCAACGCGCAACGCATGGAATGCGTCGTCGATGCGCATTTCCATCAGTGCTCCGAGACGCGCGATGGCGGTCCGCGATGCCTCGAGCCGACGTTTTGCGGTGTCGACGTTTCCTGCCCGCAAGGAACGGATGACGTTGTCAGCTTCGGCGTTGTATGCGCGCAGCATTAGCTTGCCCAAGTCCGACGTCATGCGACGTCCCTGGGCGAGTGAGTTGTTCAGTGTGAAGAGATCGGACTTCACAATGGCTCGGCTCTCGCGGATTGAGTCGGCGATCCGGGCTTCGAGCTCCTTAAGGCGCTCCTTGTACGCGGCGGCAGACTCCAGCGGATGATGGTAGCGATAGATACCTGCTGCTTGCAGAACGCGGGCATCGTCGAGATCGATCGGTCGCTCCCCTTCACGAGCAGCCAATGCGCGGCGCAATTCGGCATTCTCGGCTTCCAAGAAAGCGATTCGCGCGTTCGGGTTTTGTTGGGGATCGGCAGGAGGTTACGGTTCGGGTAGGTCTTCGACTTCGGTCGGCGTAGTGGCCTCGTCTGAGTCTGATAGCCATAGCTTCCAACCGGCCGGCGGTTCGGGCCAGGTGGGATCAGGGGTCCATCCGGCCGGTGGCTGCCAGCCGGGTGGGGGCTTAGGCCATCCCGGTGGTGGGTTGAAAATTAGGTTCATGGCTGGCTAGAGGCGCCTGATGCCAGATGGGTTGATCGGGGCCAGACCGTGCGGGTTTTTCGAGACCACCGCGCCGAGATGCTGGAGTGTTACGGCCGGGACAATCTCCGAGAGGTCCAGCTCGTTGAACGAGTCGCGGTCAACGGCTACAGCGGCAAAGGGAACGTAGGTCTCACGCCCTGTGGCGGGACTGATCGTCTCGGTGCCTAGCTCGAGTGAGATGCTGCGAATCAGCCCGCGGCGGTCAGCCTCGAAAACTTCATGCAAGCTACGCAGTGCGACAGCGTGCACGATGCCTGCGTAGCGGTCCTTGGCGGCCTTCTGCGAAAGCTGCGTCTCACCGATTTCGTCGGTGGACTTCGTGTACTTGTACGCCTTAATGGTTGGCACAGTCTCTGGACCAGGCATTGTGACCCGAAGCGTGAGCTCTGCTGTGGCCGGCTCGAACTCGGACTCATGACCCACAGGGAAATGCTCAGGGTAGACAGAGTTGGCCAGCACGATTCCGACATACTCCTGTACTGCCTCGACCGTGCCGTACCCGAGCCCGGCGATCAGTTGGTCTAACTCGTCGTTCTGTTCTCGCGCCGCACGCTCCCTCTCCGCGGACTCCGCCTCATACTGTGCGGTCGCTTTTGCCAGCGCTTGGAGCCGGACGCGCTCAAGCTCGGCATGCTCCGCAGCTTGTGCTGCCTGGCGCGCAGGAAGCGAATCCATCGCGGCCTGCCATGCCTGGTAATCGGCGGCGTAGCGGCGATCAACCTCGGCTTCGGCTGCGGCCAACTTCTTCTTCCGTCCGAACGGGCCTTTCGGTGGCGCAACTTCACGGCGTACGGGAAGTGGAGGCTCCGGGATCGGCGCTGGCGCGGGGACGGGGGTGCGGAGATCTGACCTGGGAAACGGTGGATGTTGGGCGGTCACACGTAAAGCCTCGAGATCGACATAGTCGTCTACGTCAAGGGTTGCCTCCAGAAGCCCGTCCAGTTCTGCATAGTGCTCAGCCAGCTCTGCATTTAGTGACTCCACCCGAGCTTGCATGGCTTCGACATGCGCTGCTCGGGCCTCGCGCTCCAATCGCTTACGGTCAGCTTGCGCGGAGCGCGCCGCAGCCACCTGCGCACGCTCCGCAGCCCGCTGCGCCTGCTCGGCACGCCGTACGGCTGCCACCTGCTGACGGGCTGCTGCACGCTGACGCTGCTCGGCCAGGCGAGCCTGCCGCTGCATCTCTGCGAGGAACCCACGTCGACGAGTCACTAACAACCTCCATAGTGGGATAGCACGCAGACCGGACAGGAGCCGTCGTTGATGATCTGTCCGATGTCATCACTGCGAACACGAAAAGTGGACAACGAGTCCTTATCTTAACGACTATCCAGACAAGGGCCGGGCAGTTCGTCGCGGTCACACCTGGAGCCCCGCCGTTCCTTGGGGTGCCGAGCGTCCGAGCGTCATGCTGCTGTCGATGACTCCTGCTCGCGGCAGGATCCCGTTGGGGTACACCCGTGCGGGACGGCATGCCGCCAACCGTCGCCGCTGTGGCTTTCGCCGTTATATGGCGGGGTTCTGTCGACGCTCTGTGGCGGCATCTGCTCATGGCGATACACGCGAGCACCGGTCTGGTCACAGATAGCGGCAGACGGTCGTGGTGTCGCATTTGGTGGGGTCGCTGGTGGTGGCACTGTGGTGAAGGTGCGCGACGGTGTGTCGCAGTGCTTGCAGGTCGGCGATTTGGCGGTCCAGGTCGCCCAGGTGGGCTTCGAGCAGGGCGTGCACGTGCTGGCAGGGTGCGACTCCGGCGTCGCGGATGTCGAGGATCTCGCGAATCTGGGCCAGGGTGAGCCCAGCGGTGCGGCCGCGGCGAACGAAGTCCAGGCGCGCCAGGGCCGCAGGGGTGTAGTCGCGGTATCCGTTGGCGGTGCGCTCAGGCGCAGGTAGTAGGCCGGCTTCTTCGTAGAAGCGCAGCGTCTTGGTTGTGGTGCCGCTGGCCACGGCCAACTCACCGATGCGCACAGTGGCCCCTTTCTCGGCTCTCGTCCATGTTCGCCTTGACCTTCCCCTGCGCTGGAACGTCCACTATGGACGCTGAAGAGGGGTCACGCGAAGGAAGGTGGGCAAATGGGTGTGGACTACGACGTCGATCTGGCCGTGATCGGCTCAGGAGGCGCGGCGATGTCCGCCGCCATCGCGGCCAGCCAGGCCGGTAAGAGCGTCGTGCTGGTTGAGCGCGGTGTTCTGGGCGGGACGTGCGTGAACATCGGCTGCGTGCCGTCCAAGACGCTCCTGGCGGCCGCCGGGGCCCGGCACGCCGCGCTCACCAATCCCTTCAAAGGTGCCCCAACGTCAGCCGCACCGGTGAACCTCGGCGATCTGGTGGCCCAGAAGGACGCACTCATCGAGCGCCTGCGTGATGCGAAGTACGCCGATGTGGCCGCTGCCTACGGCTTCCAGGTCCGCCCAGGCCAGGCCAGCTTCCTGGACGGGGACACCCTGGCCGTCGACGGCCAGGCGCTGCGGGCCCGGGCCTATCTGGTCGCCACCGGTGCCACCCCCGCCATCCCGGAGGTGGTCGGTCTCGACTCTGTGGACCGGCTGACGTCCACCACCGCGATGCAGCTGACCGAGCTGCCTGAGTCCCTGGTCGTTATCGGTGGCGGGTACGTCGGGATGGAGCAGGCCCAGCTGTTCGCTCACCTCGGCACCCGGGTCTCTGTGGTCGGGCGTCTGGCGCCGCACGCCGAGCCGGAGCTGGCCCAGAGACTTCGGGAAGTCTTCACCGACGACGGCATCACCGTGGTCGAAGAGCGCGCGACCACTGTGGCCCGCGAACCAGGCCCCGCAGGAGAGGTGGTGGTGACCACGGACTCGGGCGAACAGGTGCGCGGCGCGCAGGTCCTGGTGGCCACCGGACGCCTGCCCCGCACCGACGGCCTGAACCTGGCCGCTGCCGGTGTGGACGTGGACGAGCGCGGCTTCGTCGTGGTCGACCAGACCCAGCGCACCTCCAACCCGCGCGTCTGGGCCGCCGGTGACGTCTCGGGGGCTCCCCAGTACGTCTACGCCGCCGCCGCCGGCGGTCGGGCCGCCGCGCTCAACGCCCTGACCGAGGACAGGTACCCGCCGGCAGCTCGGGTCGACTACGCCGGCTTTCCTGCGGTCGTGTTCACCCGGCCCCAGCTGGCCTCGGCGGGGTTGACCGAGGACGAGGCCCTCACCCGAGGGCACGCGTGCGACTGCCGCGTCCTGGACCTGTCCGATGTCCCCCGGGCGCTCGTCCAGCACGACACCCGCGGGGCGGTGAAGCTCGTCGCCGACGCCGTGAGCGGCAAGGTTCTGGGCGTGCACGCTCTGGCGGACGGGGCCGGGGAGATCATGCTGGCGGCCACCTACGCCATCAAAAGCGGCATGACCGTCGACGATCTGGCCGACACCTGGGCGCCGTACCTGACCATGAGCGAAAGCCTGCGCATCGTGGCCGGCCTCTTCCGAAACCAGATGCCGACGTCATGCTGCGCCTGAAACCCGCGGCCCCAGCGGGGTGGACGAGGGCTCCCGCGGCGGCCCGCCTGGCGCCGTGAATGTGCCTTAAAAACCTTTAGGTTTTTAGGGCGTTGTCACAACAGTTCAGCAGACGCTGTATAGTTCAGCAAGTGCTGACTATTGCTTCTCGTGTCGATGTGATGAACCGGTTAGGGCGGGCGATGGCCGACCCGACACGGTCCCGAATACTGCTGACCTTGCTGGAGCAGCCGGCCTACCCGGCGGAGCTGGCCCGGGATCTGGAGCTGACACGGTCGAACGTGTCGAACCATCTGGCATGCCTGCGCGACTGCGGGATCGTTGTCGCAGTGCCCGAAGGTCGCCAGACCCGGTATGAGATCGCAGACCCGCACTTGGCCCGGTCGCTATCTTCCTTGGTCGAGATCACCCTCGCGGTCAACGAAAACGCCTCCTGCTTGGAGCCCGACTGCTCAGTGCCGGGTTGTCACGCCACGGAGGTGCAGGCGTGATCCTGTCCTCGGCCCTGCAGGCGATCGGCCTGTTCATTGCCACCAATATCGACGACATCATCGTCCTGTCGCTGTTTTTCGCCCGCGGAGCAGGCCAACGCGGAACCACCGCACGCATTCTGGCCGGCCAGTATCTCGGGTTCGCCGGCATCCTCGGCGTGGCTGTGCTCGTCTCCCTGGGCGCGGGAGTCTTCCTGCCCCCGCAGGCCATCCCTTACTTCGGGCTGATCCCACTGGGCTTGGGACTGTGGGCCGCGTGGCAGGCCTGGCGCGGGGACGATGATGACGACGATGCAAAGGTCGAGGGCAAGAACGTCGCCGTGTGGACCGTGGCCGGCGTAACCTTCGCCAACGGTGGAGACAACATCGGCGTTTACGTCCCCGTCTTTCTCAACGTGGGCCCGGGAGCCGTGGTCGCCTACTGCATCGTGTTCCTGGTGCTGGTGGCGGGACTGGTGGGCCTGGCAAGGTTCGTCGCCACCCGCCGACCGATCGCCGAAGTCCTGGAGCGCTGGGAACACATCCTGTTCCCGATTGTCCTGATCGGCCTAGGCGCCTTCATTCTGATCAGCGGCGGAGCATTCGGACTCTGACAAAACAGACGCAAACCCGGCCGCCCACCCGTGAGTCGCCGACTCGCTCTAACCCTTTCGGCCAGAACGCCCGATTGGTACGTCGTACGTCGCCGCCAAGAAGTAACCACAGAAGACCGCCACAAAGCGATCAAGTCCACAGTCGCCGCTGTGTCACAGGGTCTAGTTCGGCACTTATGAAACACCTTCCCGTGGGGTCTAGGATCTATTGATACAGATTCCGGACGAAAGGGTCTCCTCATGGCTGATCGAATCGGGACGTTGCTCAACCGTTCTGGTGATGGTGGCGAGGAGGTGCTCATCGTCAGCCGCGGGAGCGTGCGAACCCGGTTCCGCCGCCGGGACGAGTTGGGCTGGAACCTTCGGGTGGAGTCGACGGACTCGGAAAACATCATCGAAGGGAAACCGGAGCCGAAGCCGAAGCCAGCTCGCCGGGTCTCGCGTCCGCGCGGGCAGCGGGTGGCGTACGTGCGGGTGTCGGCCGCAGATCAGAACGAGGCGCGTCAGCTCGAGGCGGTGGGGGAGTGCGACCGGGTCTATATCGAGAAGCAGTCGGCTCGCTCGCGTGCCGATCGGGTGAAGCTAGAAGAGTGCATCAGGTACCTGCGAGACGGTGACGAGCTGGTTGTTGCGTCGATGGACCGACTCGCTCGTTCTCTGGTTGATCTCAAGCAGATCGTCGGTGAGATCACGGATAAGGGCGCGAGCGTGGAGTTTGTCCACGAGCGGGCCACCTACGCCGCCGGCGCCCAGGATCCTCGAGCGGATCTGATGCTGTCGCTGCTCGGGGCGTTCGCCGAGTTCGAGAGGGCAATAATCCGTGAACGCCAAGCCGAGGGTATCGCCATCGCTAAGGCGAAAGGCAAGTACAAGGGACGCAAACGCGTCCTGACTGACGAGCAGGTCGACAAGGCCCGGGCCCGCGTCGAGGCGGGGGAGGGGCCGTCGGCGATCGCCCGTGACCTCGGTGTGGGGCGGTCCACGCTGTACCGCGCTTTGCAGCGCGTGCACACAAACTGAAGGGCGGTTCGCGCTGTGGTGCTCGAGTGTCGGACCCCTGCTGTAGCTTGCGAGAACCCAATCTCCGACCAGGAGGGACCAGATGAGTTCGAGCATGTACCGCAGGCAGCTGGAACAAAAGCGCAAGCAGCGACGAGACGCAGAATCCAAGGTGGGGAACTGCAGGACTAAGGAATCGACCGCCAGGGCAGCGGCTGCCAAGGCCCGCGGTGCAGCGGCGGCCACCAAGAGCTCGACCACCATGAAGAGTAAGCTCAGGGAGGCGGAGCGTAAGGATAAAGAGGCGGAAACGGCAGGTAAAGACGCCGCACAGTGGCAGAAGAGAGTGGACAGCTACTCAAAACAGGAGCTGGATCTCCAGGCGAAATTGGAGCGAGCACAAAAGTCAGAGCTTGAGGCGGCGGAGCGTAAGCGCAAGAAGGCAGAGGAAGAGGCTGCGCGTAGGGCTGCTGGCGAAAGGCAGGCGTTCAACTCGCGGCTCAGGCAAGCAGAAGATGCGGTGAACGAGGTAATGCGCTCGGTACCATCGCCCAAAGCGGAAGTGCTCAGAATATTGCTGCTGGGCGCCGCTTCCGAGGGGGACCTGAGGATCGGCCGAGAGCAGAAACGGATTCGAACTGCGGTTGAAGCTGCGCTTCACCGTGATCAGATTCAGTTCGACGCGCGGCCCGCCGCTACTACGGCGGACTTGATGGACGGGATCACTAAGTTCCGTCCCCACGTCGTTCACTTCTCAGGTCACAGCAGCAGTGCTCTCATCGTCTTCGAGAGAGACCGAGATGAGCAGCACGACGGCGTGATAGTGACTGCACAGGCATTCGCCCGAGCCGTGCAAGCCACTGACAGTCCACCCCTGCTCGTTCTCTTGAACTCGTGCAACTCGGCTCCGCAGGCTAACAACCTGGTTGAGGAGAAGATCGTCCCCCTCGCCATTGGGATGGCGGACAGCATTGCCGACACCGATGCCATCAACTACGCCGCACAGTTCTATGCTGCCATCGCCAATGGCCAGTCAGTTCATTCTTCGCATCGAGCAGCTCGGGCGAGTCTTGAGCTTGACGGTCTCGAGGGGTACGAACTCCCTACCTTGGCTTCCGCGGATGGCATAGATCCATCCCAGGTCGTTCTCGTCAAACCGACTGAATAGCGATGCGGTTTTCCTTGCGGGGAGTCTGCTAGCTGTGGCTTAGGGCTGGGCGGTTCATATCGTTGAACTGTGCATACGGCCCCTGCTTCGACTTTACGTAACGTTTGGATATCGGCGGGTGACCCAGCCTGGTCGATTGTCGTACGACCGACCAGGCCGGGCATTGATCGTTAGCTGATCGCGGACAGGAGTTCGGTGCAGGCCTGTTCGCATTTGCGGCAGGCTTCGGCGCAGACGCGACAATGCTCGTGCATGTCCTCGTGCTTCTTACACTCGGTGGCACATTCTGCGCATGCTGTCCGGCATGCCTCGAGCGTGGTTTTGACCGTGGCGAGGTTCTGCCCGGTGCGACGGCTGAGGATTTTGCCAGTGGTTGCGCAGAGATCGGCGCAGTCAAGGTTGAGGCGACTGCAGTTCCGTAGGTCTGCGACCATCTCTTCGGCCAGGCAGGCGTCAGCGCACGAGGTGCAAGTCTGTGCGCATTCGAGACACGCGGCGATGCAGTCGGCAAGCTTCTGCACGTCTATGCCGGAAGCGTCGTTGGGGTGGGTTTCGATCATTGAAGTGATGTGAGACATCGATGTGCTCCCTTCTTCTCCGAGTCGTCGCTGGAGGCGCCCAGCTGACGCCGACGCTACTGATGCGCAGTGCTGGCTACAGTCCCTCGGGCCGACCTTCGCAGAATCTTTGTAATAGCAAGCGTCCAGTACCCGTTTTAGCTGCTTTTGGCAGGGGGCGGATCATTGTTCCGAGCGGTGACGCACGGTGAGCCACTGCGCTGCGATGATGACTAGGGCCACGATGGCGGTGATGCCCAGCGTGAGCGGGTCTGATTGCGCCTTGAGCAGGAGGAAGGGCACGAGCACTGCGACGTCGAGGACGATCGCGACCCACGGGCTCCACGCCTTGGCATTGACGTCGTCCTTGAGGCGTCGGATGATCCCGTAGTGGATGGCGATGTCCATTGCCAGGTACAAGATCGCCCCCAGGGAGGCGATCTGTGACAGGTCGAAGAAGGCTGCCATGAGGATCGCCAGGCCGGCTGTGATGTAGAGCGACTGGTGTCCGCCGGCCCCGGGTAGTCCCGGCACCTGGCCCATGTCGCGGAGCATGTCGTAGAGCTTGGAGACAGAGAACAAGCTCGCGATGAGTCCTGACAGCGTCGCCACCACCGCGATGATCACGGTCAGCGTGACGCCCCAGGATCCGAACATCGGCTTGGCAGCCTCGGCGAGGGCGTAGTCGCGGGCCCCGATGATCTGCGGAACGGTCAGGCTGGCGGTTACTGCGACGGTGATCAACAGGTAGAGGACGGTGCACAGGGCGATGGAGATCATGATGGAGCGGCCGATGTTGCGCTCCGGGTCCCGTAGGTCCGCGCCCTGGTTGGTGATCGTGGTGAAGCCCTTGTAGGCCAGGATGCACAGGGTCACCCCGGCCAGAAAGCCCATCCAGCCGTGCTCCGGTGGGGTGCGTTCGGCGACGGTGAACAGTCGGCCCAGCGAGGACACGCCCGCGGCCAGGATGCCGGCGATCGCCAGCACAGCGATGCCCACGATCTTGAGCGCCGCGGTAGCGGTGGCTGACCGCTCGACCCACTGGTTGCCCACCAGGTTGACCAGCGCGGCGGCGGCGATGGCGAACACTGCCAGCACCGGCACCCACAGGGAGGAGTCCTGCATGCCGAACGGCCGCAGCACGTAGGTGCCGAAGGTCCGCCCCAGCAGGGACTCGGCGAGGATCATCGACACGTACATGAACAGGGAGAACGTGCCGGCCGCCACCCCGGGCCCGTAGGCGGCTTTGAGCAGCATCGCGATCCCGCCCGAGGACGGGTTGATGGCCGAGTACCGGATGTAGGAGTAGGAACTGAACGCCACCACCACCGCGCCGGCGAGGAACGCCCACGGCACCCAGCCGCCGGCCAATTCCGCGACCTGGCCCACCAGGGCGAAGATGCCGGCTCCGATCATTACCCCGGTTCCCAGCGCGACGGATCCGGTGAGAGTGAGCTTGTCTTGGGACTGTGTGCTGTGGTCCATGCTGACCGCACTACCTTCCTGCCGGTGGGTGGCCGCGTCGGTGGCGATATCGGCGCGAGTGGGGATGTCAGGCGAGTTGCATAGTGGTCAGGCAGGTGAGGTCATCGTCGCCCGTGGAGATCGGAGCCGGCATCTTCGCCCTCGTGGGTCAGGGCAGCGGCGGCAACGAGCGCGATCGCGGCTCGTCTCCGAGTGGAGTGGGTGGTGTTCATCGGATTCATCCTCGTTGCATCGCTGTGGTGACGGTGTCCGGGCGGAGGTCGAGACGGCGCAGCAGCTGAGCGTTGAGAGCAACGACGACGGTGGAGGCGGACATGAGGATGGCGCCGACGCCCATGGGCAGTACGAATCCGATCGGGGCCAGGACACCTGCGGCCAGGGGCACGGCGGCGAGGTTGTAGCCGGCGGCCCACCACAGGTTCTGCTTCATCTTGCGGTAGCTCGCCCGGGAGAGTTCGATGACCGAGAGCACCGAGCGGGGATCCGATGAGGCCAGGATGACGCCGGCGGAGCCGATCGCCACGTCGGTCCCGGCGCCGATGGCGATGCCCACATCGGCTTGGGCCAGTGCGGGCGCGTCGTTGACCCCGTCGCCGACCATGGCGACCTTGCGGCCCTCGTGCTGGAGTTGGGCGACTTTGGCGGCCTTGTCTTCTGGCCGGACCCCGGCGAAGACCCGGTCGATGCCGAGCTCGGCGGCGACGGTGTCAGCGACGGCCTGAGCATCGCCGGTGATCATGACGACCTGCGCACCGGCAGCATGGAGCGCGTCGACGGCGTCACGGGACTCGGGCCGGATCTCATCGGCCAACCGCAGCGCGCCGATCACCCGGCCCTCGGCGAGGACGTGCAGGATGATCGCGCCCTCGGTACGCCACTGATCGGCGACGGGGAGTTCGTCGCGATCGTGCTGGTCGAGGAGATAGGGGCCGCCGACCTCGACCACGGTGCCCTCCACCGTGGCCTTCACGCCCACAGCTGGCGAGGAGGAGAAGTCGGTCGCCTTCGACACGGTCAGGTCGCGGGTCTGTGCGGCCCCGACCACTGCTCTGGCCAGCGGGTGCTCGCTGTCGCTCTCGGCCGCCGCGGCGAGGGCGAGTACCTCGTCTTGGGTGTGTCCCTCGATCGGTTCGATTCCGGTGACGGTGGGTTCGCCCTTGGTCAGGGTGCCGGTCTTGTCGAACAGGACGGCGTCGACGGTGCGCATCGATTCCAACGCGAGGCGGTCCTTGATCAGCACCCCGCCGCGGGCGGCGCGTTCGGTAGCGATCGAGACCACCAACGGAATCGCCAAACCCAGCGCGTGCGGGCAGGCGATCACCAGCACGGTGATCGTGCGCACCACCCCCGCATCCGGCATCCCCAGAACACTCCAGATGACAGCGGTGATCACGGCCGATGCGAGGGCGAACCAGAACAACCAGCCGGCCGCGGTGTCAGCGATGCGCTGGGCCCGCGAGGAGGATGCCTGCGCGTCGGCCACCAGCTTCTGAATTCCGGCCAGGGCAGTGTCGTCACCGATTGCGGAGACCTCGACGCGTAAGCCGGAGTCGGTGGCCACCGTGCCGGCGACCACCTGCTCGCCGATCTCACGCCGGACCGCCTTGGATTCGCCGGTCACCATGGACTCGTCCATGCTGGCCGAGCCGTCGATGATCCTGCCGTCGGCGGGCACAGAAGCACCGGGGCGGACAATTACGACGTCGCCGACCAGCAGATCGGCCGGTGCGACGGTGACCACGTCGTCGCCGTCGACCTTCTCGGCCTCATCAGGCAGCAGCGCCGCCAGAGAATCGAGTGCAGAGGTGGTGTGCGCCAGAGAACGCATCTCAATCCAGTGGCCCAGCAGCATGATGACCACCAGCAGCGCCAGTTCCCACCAGAAGTTCAGCTCATGATCCAACAAGCTCAGGCTTGCGCCCCAGGAGGCGATGAACGCCACGGTGATCGCCAAGCCGATGAGCAGCATCATGCCGGGCTGCCGAGCGCGAACCTCAGACACCGCGCCAGTAAGGAACGGCCGACCACCCCAGAGATAAATCACTGTGCCCAGGGCGGGGGAGACCCACCACACCCATCCGGCGTCGGGCAGCTGGTAACCGATGAGGTCGGCGAACATCTCGTTGAAGCCGACCACCGGCACCGCCAAGACGAGCATGATCCAGAACAAACGTCGGAACTGCCCGACATGGTCTCCGTGCCCGGCATGACCGCCATGGTCTTCATGGCCAGCGTGATGCTGCCCCGCATGGGCGTGGCCCGTCGTCTCCTGGGGCCCGTCCGGGTGATGGTGCTCAGCTACCGCCGTGTCTCGCTCGTTGAGGTGCCCGGCCGCGGCTCCGCCGGATCCATGACTGTGGGCGTGGTCATGATGATCGTGCGACTGATTCATTTGGTCCCTTCCGTCTTGTCCATTGCCACCTGGTTGGCGTGATCTTCGAGCGGCATGCGTCCGGCAGCTTCGATATGCAGGAGTTTCGAGGGAGTGAAACAGCAAGAACATGATTCCCTGACAGCGGTGAGCCCTAGCGCATGATGTGTTCTAGGGGTCATGGACATCTCTTCCCGTGGGGCCAAGTAGCAGTTGCTCCGGGCCACGAGCCGATACCGCCGCAGGGTATCGAATCGTGCTGACATCTGTGCTCGGCCGACCACGTTCGTGACACCGCCCATCCCAGGATCGCCGTTCCCGTCGGTGATGACGCACGTCCTGGCGTTCTGGGGTCCGGCCGACAGTCAGGATCGTGGGTGAGCCAGCGGATTGTGGTGAAGATTGTGTGAAGGTTTGCTCAAGATGTTCGTCAGGGGAGTGGTTCGGGCTGGCGCCACGATGATGGCGGCTCCCTTCTAGGGCGCTCGGAACGATGGAAGCACCCTCCGCCGCTGCTGGTCTTTCGGGCGCCCAAGGGCGTGGGCCAGGGTGAGCTGCCTTTGGCCCGACTCCGTAGCCACATTGCTCGAACCCGAAGGCTTTTTCGGTGACGACCTGCGGTGATGGCCTGGGACGATTGGAACAACCGGGTTGCCAGCCCGGGATAGGGCCCGCGAGTTCGTCGAGCTAACCGGCGGCGTCGACCGGATCCTGAATTCGATCAGATGTCATGTTCTCTCCTGGTTTCTGCCGTGCGAGTTCATTGGCTTTCCCACCCGCAAACTATACCCCAACGGGGTATATTGGTGAGGCGTGTTCACCGAATTTCGGGGCTCGGCTACATCCGCGAAGCATCCTGCTCGCGACCTTGCCGGGGCCTCCCATGCACCTACCCGCCCCCGCTTAGCGGGAGAAGCGGGCGATGGCGTCGGCCACTTCCTTGAATTTGATCTCTGCGGCCTCGTCGGACTCGTTCACTGCGTCGGCGACGCAGTGGCGCATGTGGTCGTCGAGCAGGCCGAGGGCGACGTTGCGCAGTGCGGAATTGATGGCGCTGACCTGGGTGAGGATGTCGATGCAGTACTGCTCCTCATCGATCATGCGGTGGATGCCCCGCACCTGGCCCTCGATCCGCTTGAGCCGGGCCTTGTAGCGGTCCTTTTCCTTCATGTAGCCGTGGTGACTGTGGGTCTCGCAGCCAGCGGCTTCGGCATCGTGCTCGGCTGCAGGGTCGATGGCGAGGTCCGGGGTATCCGTCATGACTGGCTCCTGGTCTGGTCGTGGTTGGGGGTCGCGTGGCTTGAGGTGAACCCGCGCAGGCGTAGGGAGTTGGTCACCACGAACACACTCGAGAACGCCATTGCGACGCCTGCGAGCATGGGATTGAGCAGTCCGATCGCAGCGACGGGGATCAGTGCGACGTTGTAGGCGAACGCCCAGAATAGGTTGCCCTTGATGGTGCCCAGGGTCCGGCGTGACAGCCTGATCGCGTCCACGGCGGATCGCAGGTCGTCGTTCATCAGAGTGATGTCGGAGGCTTCGATCGCCACGTCCGTGCCGGCGCCCATCGCCAGTCCGAGCTCGGCCCGGGCGAGAGCTGCCGCGTCGTTGACGCCGTCGCCGACCATGGCGACGTTCTTGCCCTTGGCCTGCAGTTTCTCGATCTGGGCGACCTTGTCGTGGGGCATGACCTCGGCGATCACGTTGGCCGGATCAATGCCGACCTCGCTGGCCACGACACGTGCGGCTCCGGCGTTGTCGCCGGTGAGTAGCCACGGGGTCAATCCGAGAGCTTTGAGTCCGGCTACCGCCTCGGCGGAGGTGGGCTTGACGGTGTCGCGGACGGTGATCACGCCCGCGACGGTGCCGTCGATCTGGGCGACCACAGGGGTGCCGCCCTGCTTCTGGGCATCGTCGAACGCGGTCCGCAGGTCCGCCGGCAGGGAGCCCTCAGGGCGACCAATGGTCACCACGGCACCGTCGACGGTGCCCGTGACGCCACGGCCTGCAGTATTGGTGAACCCGGTGACCTCCGGCAGAATGGCGGATCCGGCCTCCCTGTCGGCCACGGGGCCCTCGCCCGCCAGACTCTTTGCACCCTCGCGGGCGATGGCCTGGGCGATCGGGTGCTCGGACGCGGCCTCCACCGCAGCGGCCTTGACCAGCAGATCCGTCCGGTCGAATCCGGCGGCAGTGGTGACCTGGCTGACGGACATCACTCCGGAGGTGACGGTGCCGGTCTTGTCCATGACGATGGTGTCGACGCGCCGGGTGGACTCTAGGACCTCGGGCCCCTTGATGAGCAGTCCCATCTGGGCGCCGCGGCCGGTACCGACCAGGAGTGCGGTGGGAGTGGCCAGGCCCAGTGCGCACGGGCAGGCGATGATGAGCACGGCCACGGCGGCGGTGAACGCGGTGGCCAGTCCCGCTCCCACCACAAACAAGTGCACGAGCAGGGTGATGATCGCGATGACGATCACGATGGGCACGAAGACCTGCGAGATGCGGTCGACCAGTCGTTGGACCGGGGCCTTCTTGGACTGCGCCTCGGTGACCAGCTTGGCCATCTGGGACAGTGTGGTGTTCTCGCCGGTGCGGGTGACCTCGATCAGCAGTCTTCCCGAGGTGTTCATGGTTGCGCCGGTCACCGTGGAGCCGGACGTGACCTCAACCGGGACGGATTCGCCGGTGAGCATGGACTCGTCGATCGCGGACGAACCCTCGGTGACGCGACCGTCGGTGGCGATCTTTTCGCCCGGGCGCACCACGACGATGTCGCCGACCTTCAACTGACCCACGGGGATGCGGACCTCGACGCCGTCGCGGAGGACGGCGGCGTCCTTGGCTCCCATGTCGAGGAGCGCCTTGAGTGCGGCGGAGGACTGCCCCTTGGCCTTGGTTTCAAACCAGCGGCCCAGCAGCAGGAAGGAGATCACCACGGCGGCGGTCTCCAGATAGATCTCGTCCATCGTGGAGTTTGTGGGCAGCAGATGCACTTCCATGGTCATGCCGGGCATGCCGGCGTTGCCGAGGAACAGTGCCCACAGTGACCAGAGGTAGGCGGCCGCCGTGCCCATGGAGACCAGGGTGTCCATGGTGAACGAGCCGTGCCGCAGGTTGGCCAGGGTGGCCTTGTGGAAGGGTGCGCCTCCCCAGAAGAAGATGGGGGTGGCCATGGTCAGCACGGCCCACTGCCAATTGGTGAACTGCAGTGCCGGGATCATGCTCAGCAAGACCACCGGGACCGTGAGTGCAGCCGAGACAATCAGACGGTGTTTGAGGTCTGCGGTCTCGCGTTCCCTGGCCTCCTCGATCTGGTCTCGGGGACCGGCGCCGCCACCTGCGGAAGTTGCGTCCACAGCCTGGTCGTCGTCATTCTTCATCGTGAACGCGTCGTATCCCGCACCGCGCACGGTCTCGATGAGCGCGTCCGTGTCGACCTTGCTCGGGTCGAAGGAGATGGACGCGGACTCGGTGGCGAAGTTGACCGTGGCGTCCACCCCGTCGAGCTTGTTGAGCTTGCGCTCGACCCGCCCCGAGCACGAAGTGCAGGTCATGCCCGTGACGCCCAGATCTATGTCGATCAGATCCACCGCGGGGTGCATCTGGGAGGGTTGAGTCTGGGTCATCGAGGATCAATCCTTCACGGTGAACGGGTGGTGTGCTCGGGGCCAGGGATCTCGCCAGCTGCTGGGGCTGGCGAGATCGCTTCGCGTCAAGAGGTGACGGTGTAGCCGGCTTCCTTGACGGCGGCGACGACCTGCTCGTCGGTGAAGCCCTCGCCGGAGACCGACACCGTTCCGGTCTTGCTCGAGGCCTCCACCATGGAGACGCCCGCGATTTCGCCGACTTCCTCCTTGACCGACGACTCACAGTGTCCGCAGGTCATGCCCTGGACGGTGTACTCCTTGGTGCTGGTAGCCATGACGGCTCCTTCCGTTGACGGGTGTAGTTCGTTGAGACATCCGATGGCTCGGATCAATCCGAACACCAATGAACCTATACCCCGTAGGGGTAGTGGTCAAGGGTGATGTTCGCTTGTGTCCGCGGCTCACTCCGCCTGCACTCTGATCGCCCGGACGCCGTATGGATTGACCAGTAGGCGGGCGCAAGAGCCGTGGCGGCAAGGTCTTTGGAAGCGCGGAGACGAGCTCACCGTGCTGGCGGTGCAGCGCGAACCAGGCCCTTGCTGCCGCAGTCGAGCAGTTCGTCATAGAGACGGGCGACGCGTATTAACGCAGGCCAACACCCGGCCATGTCTGTATCCGCAACCAATTGTTCGGAACCCTGGCCGAGGGCCTCTTAGGCTAGGTCGGCATTTCCAGCACGCCAGGTTTCCCACGGGATGTTCCAGTCGCCCAGCCCGTCGGTCCCGGGAAGCGTCGGTCCGACGGTATTGATGACCTTGACCACGTCGCCCCGGTTGCTGCTGTTCTGGAACGACTTGGCGTAGGCGTCGGTGACATTGATACAGCCGTTACTGACGTTGGTGAAGCCCTGTTGTTCAACGGACCATGGGGCGGCATGGACGTAGATCCCGCTGTAGGACATCTGGGTGGCCCAGTTGACTGAAAGCCGGTAGCCGTCGGCCGAGTCGACCGGCACACCAAACGTCGATGAATCCATGATGAGCGATTCGTATCGGTCGCCGATGTAGTAGGTGCCGTTCGGGGTGGGTGTCGATGCCTTTCCTAGTGAGACCGGGCTACTGCTGACGACCTCGCCATTGATTCGGGTCGTCATTGTCTTGGTGTTGTCGTCGATCGTGGTGATGACCTCGTCGCCGATCGTGAAGTTGCTGTTTGCGTCCTGGGCTCCGTAAAGGCCTTCGCCCATATCGGTGCCGTAGATGTTGACGTCGACGTCGACCTCGGTGCCCGGTGCCCAGAATTCGGCGGGGCGCCAGCGAACCTCCGAGGGCGACACCCAGTAGAAGGCTCCTTCGACGGCGGGGGTCGTGGTGACCTCGATGGCGTCCTGGACGGCCTTACGGTCGCCGACGGCGGACTCGAAACGCACCGCGACCGGCTGCGCGATACCTACCGTGTGGCCCTGACCGGTCACCAGGCTCGCGCTGGTGGTCGAGTTCGGGACCACGGTGCTGAACGAGGACGAGTCTGTAATCGTCTCACCGTCGTCGTTAGTAGCGCTCGCCTCGATCGAGTAATCCCGGTTGTAGCCCAGAGTCTCGGTGGTGCGCCACTGGGAGCGTTCCGCGTTGAACTCGCCTTCGACCTCGCGGCCTTCTTCGTTTGTGACCGTGACATCGTCGAACGCACCGTCTGTCACATCCAAGACGATCGGTTCCCGCGGCGTCGCGGCCACTGTCCCATCTTCGAACGAGGTGTGAATGACGGCCGCAGCGGCGGGGGCTTCTTTCGGTGCAGCGGCCGTCGAGGTGTCCTCGGTATCTCCGATCGTGCACGCGCTCAGCCCTACTGCGGCCACCAAGGCCACCGCGACCGAGGCAAGCCGTTTCGCCGGTGTGCGCTCTGGTGCGGCTCCGCCTGCGAGCATCGCTTCTTTCCTCACCACTTCTCCCTCGAGTTCGTATGCGTTCTGACCGGTAGTTTCCATTCCGTCTTCGGTCGGCCTTGGTTTGCGCCGCCGACGACGTTTCAGGGAATCGTTAATGTATGAAATGACCGTCCATCAGCAGCGTAGGCAGTGTCCTGGTCCGCGGCGATGATGGCTTCGACATCACCGACAACTGGTCCCTGCTGCCACTCATCGTCGTTGACGTTCTTGCGCCAGGCGGTGCCGTCGGTATCGATCCCCCAGAGGGTGCCGTCTTCGGCTGCAGATATCAGCAGGAGTTCGGGAGCAGCTGGTACTGATGCGAATGTGCGCCCGATGTCGGTGCTGAGTTGTAGGCCTCCTGCGGTTGTGGCCCAGATGCCCTCGTCGGTAATCGCCAATGCTCTCGCGGCCATCTCGATGCCGTCGGTCCAACTGACGCCCGAGTCGGTGGACGTTCGAATTCCGTTGGCGGTGTCGAATCCGACAAGGGTGTTTCCGTCAGTGGTCAGGGCGTGAAAGTCGACTTCGCCGGAGAGGGATTTCGTCGCCCACGACTGGCCGCCGTCGACACTCTCGATGAGTCCGAGAGGATTGGGGGCGGAGCTTGACGGGCCAGGATGGCCCGAAGCGTAGAGGTTATCCGTCCCGGGCGCGCCTGTGAGCCCCATGAAGTCGTCGTCGGCGTCGCCGACGCGGGTGGTCGCGCCATCGGGGTTGAGGACGAAAAGCCCCGTATGCGTGCCGGCCAGCACCCTTCCCTCAGCATCGAGGTGGAGTCCGTGCACATGGTCAAGCGCGGGTGTTAATGCGGTGCCGACCGTCGATGAGGCGTCCCCGGATTCGGGTGCTGGCGTCTGCTGCGGGCTCGAACACGCGGTCGCGATGAGAGCCGATGCAAGGATGGCTATTGGGGTCCAGGCCCGCTTTCGGTGCGAAAGCATGAGTGCGTATCTCGTTTCTGGCAGGGACAAGAAAATGTGCTCATGTCCAGACGGTCTCCGGCGGGGTCGGACTGCCATCGACCCCGCCGGGAATGCGAGCCTTCGTTTTTTTACATGGAGTCGAGCATCTGCTGCATGGTGTCGATTTCCTGCTGCTGGGTGTCGATGATGGTTTGCGCCAGGTCGACAGCCGGCGGGTACGTGCCGTTCTCGACCTGGTCTTCGGCCATGGCCACGGCGCCTTCGTGGTGGGCGATCATCTGGTTGAGGAACAACTCGGCAGCCTCAGGGCCGGGAGCGTCGGACAACAGCTGCAATTCCTCATCGGAGAGCATGCCCTCCATCTGCGCCATGTCATGGTCACCGCCCATGTCCATGTCCATGTCCATGCCTTCGGGCTGCGTCGGCTCTCCCCACTGCTCGAGCCAGTCGGTCAGCTGCGCGATCTCGGGCCCCTGGGCGGCCTTGATCTCCTCGGCCAGCGAGGTGACGTCGGCGGGGACATCATCCTTGGACAAGATGATGTCGCTCATCTCGATGGCTTGCTCATGGTGGGGGATCATCATCTGGGCGAACATCACGTCAGCCTCGGAATGCTGAGCTGACTCCTCTGCCTGCTCGGTGGTCGAACTCCCGCTGGTCGCAGTGGTCTCGACGGCGGTCGTGGTCTCGCTGGCCGTGTCGGTCTCGTCGCTGGTGCAGGCGGACAGCCCCAGCAGGACCGCGGCGGCAGCGGCGGTCATCACAAGCTTCTTTCGATTCATCTGGGTTCCCTTTCTTCTGCGGACTTTCGGGCCCGCGGGTGGATCACCTTGCCGGTCAGGCGAGGTAGGACAGAGTGGTCATCATCCCGGCCTCTTGGTGATAGGCGTTGTGGCAGTGCAACGCCCACTGGCCAGGATTATCGGTGTCGAACTCGATCTCAATAGTGCGCATCGGCCGAATCGTGACGGTATCTTTGCGAAGCCCGCTGTCCGCGAGCGCGAACGTATGTCCGTGCAGGTGCATCGGGTGGAACATGTCGGACATGTTCCGCATCCGCATTCGCACCCGCTCCCCACTGTTGACCTCCAGCGGCGCCGAATCCGGGTGGACTTGGCTGTTGAGGGTCCACCGGTACGGCGACATCGTCCCGCCCAGGTCGACGCTGTGGTACCGATCATGACTTTGGCTAGACAGACGTACTGCCTCGCTGGGGGATAAGTCGGTACCCAATAGCGGACGCCGGTCCACTTCGACTGGTCGGGAATTTGTCGGGAGATCGCCCGCTGCTGTACGTACGAGGGCCTGCGCGTGACCATCCTTGCCTTCGGGCTGAGCGAACAACGGGAACACGCCGTCGCCGAGCGTGACCACAACATCGAACCGTTCACCCATGCCGATCAGAAGGGAATCGGTGTCCTCGGGAAGCACGGGAAAGCCGTCGGTGTGAGTGACGGTCATCCGGTGCCCGCCAAGCGCTACCCGGAACGCGGTGTCGGCGCCGGCATTAACGAACCGGATGCGCACGCGTTGGCCCCGCGACGCTCTCCAGACGTAGGGGTCGACAGGGAGTCGCCCATTGATCAGAAAGTGCGGGTAGGTGACATCCCCGGCGCTGCCGAGGATGGGGGAGATCATCGACCCCTCACCCCCATGCATGTCCATCATGTCGTGGTCCATCCCCTGCATCCCGGCATCTGCGGTGTCGGCACCGATGCCCAGATCACGGGCGACATCGTCGGGAGTCCGACCGGTCCCATCGAGCCAGTCGTCAAGGACCACGAGCCATTCATGGTCGTAGTCGCCGGGCTCGTCCGGATCATCGATGATCACCACTCCGTACAGGCCCCGATCGAGTTGCAGACCCGAATGTGAGTGGTAAAAGTACGTGCCTGGGTCTGGGGCGGTGAAGTCGTAGGTGAACGTGGTGCCTGGTGCGATCGGGTCCTGTGTCAACCCGGGAACCCCGTCCATGTCGTTGCTCATGGCGATCCCGTGCCAGTGCACGCTGGTCTCCTGTGGCAGCTGGTTGTCCACGGTGATCTGCAGCCGATCTCCAGCTTGGGCCCGCACCAGTGGGCCTGGCAATTGTTGGTCATATCCCCACGTTGAGACAACGCGGCCACCCAGATCAACATCGACCGGACGGGGGGACAACTGCGCGGATACCACCGTTTGGCCGGGGGAGCGTCGCTCCTGTTCAAGCCGCCTCACGAGATCTGACGAGGCTCCCACGGGACTGCCCGTGGCTGATCCGGAACCAGAACATGCAGTCAGAGCGCCGGCGCCGGCGAGAAGCGATCCGGCCAAGAAGGACCGGCGGGAGACCAGCACGCGCGGCGCACGGCTTAGCGCACCTGCCCGCCCCGTGGCGTCAGCGTTCATCATGATCGACGCTTCGCGAAGTCGCGGTCCCTGCGGGAGATGCGAATGAGATACCGGAAGAGACGACCCCATTAGCAGGAGAGTGCGGCCCGCGCAGGTGCCGATGCCCTCCAAAAAGACTGGTCGCCAAGGCCAGAACCATCGCCCAGAAACCGAGTACGAACGCGATCAACAGAACGATGTCGATCCAGTTCACACCGTAAAGCCACCCCATCATACTCAACTCCTCGCCTGTCTTAGAAACTCGATTCTGCGGTGTGAACTGCGAGATCTGGGTCATCGTTTCGTCAAGATCTGATCAAGGTTCTTCTCTGACAAGCTCGACTCGAGTTGGGAGAGGCCATCGGAGCACTGTCAGATCGGCAGAGTGGTGTCGGAGACGGCGAAGTCGCGGAGCCAGTACACGAACTGCGTCCAAATGCCGCTGAGCAGCAAGATTCCGACGACGATGAGCATGATGCCGCCGACGATCTGAATCGTTCGCGTGTGTCGTTGCAGCCAGCCCACTGTGCGGATGGCTCTCGTCGAACCGAAGGCCACCACAATGAAAGGCAGTCCGAGCCCCAGGCAGTACGCCACGATGAGCAGTACTCCGCGTGCGGCGTCGAGTCCGGTTCCGGCGGCAACTGACAACGCCGCTGCCAGAGTCGGTCCGAGACACGGCGTCCATCCCAGGGCGAAGACGGCGCCAAGTAGCGGCGCGCCCGCCCAGGTGGAAAGTGCTTTCGGCTGCATTCGAGTGTCCCTCTGGAGGGCGGGTATGGCCCCGATGAACACCAGTCCCATCAAGATGGTCACCACACCGCCGAGCCGTTGCAGCAATTCTTGCCGGGGGGCGAGGTATTGCACGGTGCCCAGCACCATCGCCGACAGCAGTACGAAGACCACCGTGAATCCAGCAACGAATAGCACCGCGGCGAGGACGACTCGTCGTCGCGATGACACCCGCTGACGCTGCTGTTCAAGAGTGAGCGAGCTGGCTTCGGCGCGGCGTTGCTCGGCGGCCTGCACAGTCACCGCCGGGCGCTCTGCACCCACGATGCTGGCCATATATGCCAGATACCCGGGCACGAGCGGGACTACGCACGGCGAGGCGAACGAGACGAGTCCAGCGAGGACACATGCTCCCAACGCGAGCAGCAGAGGTCCGGAGGCAGCAGTTTGTTGGAACGTCTGGCCAATAGATTGCGCAATCAGCACCGTGTTCATGCAGCGTCGCTTTCAGCAGGCTCGGCCAGCAGTCTCTCGATGACCGGCTCCAACTGGGTGTCGGTGACCTCTGCTAGATACACCGCAGCGACTCGGTGCTGTTTGTCGAGAATCAGTGTCGCTGGCACCACCGAGGTGGGGAAACCATGTAGCGCCGCCACCGCGGCCTGCGACGGGTCCCAAATTGAGGGATAGGTGACCCCGTTGTCCTCGATGAAGTCGACAGGCTTTTGCCGATTCGGGTCCCGCAAGTTGACGCCGAGATTGGTGAAGCCTTGCGCCTGGTACTTGTCCTGCAGTCGCTGCAGGTCGTCGGTTTCCGTCCGGCAGGGCGCACACCACTGACCCCACAGGTTGATCAGCACCACCTCGCCAGGAAAGTCTGCGACCGCCACAGTGGCCTCCGGATCTACTACTTCCGGGCCAGACATCGGAGCGATCTTCTGGCGGTCCGCCGGCGGATCATAGAAGATCTCAATCTGGCCGCCCGGGCTGACAAAATCGAACGTCTCACCTGAAGCGACGGCATCAGTGCCGCTAGCGCAGCCAGTAAGTACAAGCGAACTCACCACCACTGCGGCCAGTTGGCATCTTGCCCGTCTGCCCCAGCTACCGGGCTGCGCACCCTTGCCGAACACATCCGTCGTCATCACAGCATCAGCACCACTCTTGCCTGCACAGTCACACCGGACGATTGTGCCGCCCCTACCCCATTGGTTCGGTCGGGGTTCGATGAAGGTCTGATCAAGATTCCCGAGAGAAGCTGTGGGCGCCGCGAGACCGATGCACAGTGTGCAGCTGACACGAGAACCGGATTCCGAGTGCAAAAAGGAGACCCCCATGGCACATGGGCATGGTGGACACGGGCAGGTGCAGGCTCGTGGGTGGGGCATGGCTATCTCGGCCTGGCTGACGGGAATCTACTTCGTCATCGAGTTGGCGATCGGGCTGTGGACCGGCTCGGTTGCGGTGATCTCGGACGCTTTTCACACCTTCTCGGCGGTCGGTGGTGTCCTAGTCGCCATCTTCGCTGCTCGACTCGCCCGCCGCCCCGCAGACGAAAATCGCAGCTTTGGCTGGTACCGCGCCGAGATCGTAGGCGCGCTGGTCAATGGCGGTTTCCTGCTAATCATGGCGATGGTGGTGATCGTGATGGCTGCCATGCGCATGAATGATCCGGTTGACCTGCCCACGACGCCCATGCTGTGGGCAGCCGCGGGAGGCTTGCTTACCGAAATCGTCGCCCTGAGCCTGATCTGGAAACAAAGCCGCAGCGACATGAACGTTCGTGGCGCGTTGTGGCACATCATCCAGACCTTCGTCGGCAGCCTGCTCATCATCGTCACCGCACTAGTGATCAAGTTCACCGGGTTCTTGCTGATCGATCCGCTGCTCGGTTTGGCGTTCGGCTTCGTGCTTGTATGGGCAAGCTGGAGCATCCTGCGCGACGCCACCCATCTGCTCATGGAGGGCACACCCGACGAGGTCTACCTGTCTGACGTGACTGAAGACCTGGCAGCGATAGATGGGGTGGAAGACGTCCATCATGCCCATGCTTGGGCACTAACCAGTGGACGTTTCGTGTTCTCCGGCCACCTGCGCACCTCCGCAAGCGCCGATCCGCAGATCGTTCTCCAATCCGCCTCCAACCTGCTTCAAGCTCGGTACCGCTTCTTCTTTTCTACTGTGCAGGTGGAGACCGACTGTCCCGACGAGACTGCGGCATCAGCGATCGACATCACACGTGCGGCGGGTACGAGGAGGGGGCAGGAGTAAGGACCTTGATCCTGCTTGCGTTGATCGCGGTCTAGTCACCCGGGACGATTGCGGGGTGGCCCCGACCGGACCGCATCCGAACCAAAAATCACGTCGGGGTAACGGTCGGGCGATGCCGTAGATGACTAACAAATGGCGTATGAACTGCTGATTTCTGGATTCTCAGGAAACTCTCCGTGACCGGACGATATGCAACTGTTACCGTTTCGGGAGTCTCCAGTGGTCGTCGGTATGAAGCTGCGACCATCGCTTAAGTTGAAGGAATCAATCATGTCGAGCTCCTCCAAGAGCGTTCCGTTCGCCGATCTCATGGACTCGCTTGGTGTGGGCCACCGCATCTCTGCTGGTGGGCGTCATCGCGCCAACCGATCCAGGGGAGTGGGCCGGATCGCCGCCACCACGCTGGCTGGCGCCGCAATCGCCGGTGGCGCGGCGCTTAGTGTCGCCCCTGTGGCCGCTGCCCAATCGTCTGATCCCGAGCACGTCGGACAGATGGTCGAAGAGGCTGCCGCCCGCTATGGCATCGGAGCTGACGCGGTCCGCCAGTATGCAAGTCAGGCCCCCGGGCTGAGCCAGGCGCTCGGATTCGATACTGCTCAGTCGTCGTCTTCGGCGTTTTCGGTCGCCAGCCAAGCTCACAGGCCGACTGATGGAACGATCACCTCTGGCTTCGGCTCGCGGTGGGGCGCTAACCACAATGGCACCGACATCGCTGCGCCGATCGGCACACCCTTGTATGCAGCCAAGTCCGGCACGGTCGTGGCCTCCGGCCCCGCTTCCGGTTATGGGTTATGGATTCGCATCAAGACCGATGACGGCTATCTCTTGGAGTATGGCCACAACAATGCCAACTACGTCACCGAAGGCCAGCAGGTCACCGCCGGCCAGGTGATCGGTGAAGTCGGTAACCGTGGCTACTCGACTGGTCCGCATGTGCACTTCGGCGTACAGAATCCCGCCGGCCAGTGGATCGACTCGGTGTCATGGTTGGCCGCGAACGGCGTCGTCATCTGAGGACGTAGACAACGACCTGCTGCTCGACACTTCCGATCCAGGCCCGGATGCCACAATTCGGCACGCAACACGCTGATCTCGCCGGATCGGAACCATCCCTGCCGACAGTGGCGGGAGGCGGGCACGATTAATGATCGCCGGAGCTGGTGCCGACAGGAGGGCCCCGATGCCGACCGTCCTACCACCACGCCTACCGTGAACGGCGTGCAGAGGGTCTTTCGCGTGATGACGCCGGGGTGGTTGATTTCCTTCATCGCCGTCGCACTGTTCGTCTATACGTGCTTCACACTGTTGGCGCCATGGCAGTTAGGCAAGAACGAGGATTTGAAGACGCGCAATTCCCAACTTCTTCACAGCGTCGAAGCCGATCCAGTGCCGTTGACGGAATTGACGGCGCGGGACGCGCCGTTGGACGAATCCGAGTGGCATCGGGTCACAGTAACCGGTCGCTATCTGCCCGAAGACGAAGTGCTCTTGCGGCAGCAAGCTGTCGACGGGGAACAGGTTTACCAAGTTCTCACCGCATTTCGGACCGAGGGCGGCGATGATCTGCTTATTAATCGTGGATGGGTTCGCGTTGGCGAGAACAACACGGTGCCGACCTACCCGGCCGCGGTAGCCGATCCAGTGACCATCACCGCCAGGCTCAGAATGCCCACCGACACCCCGGCCGAACCGATAGTTCTGCACGATCGTCACATGGTGCGCTCCATTGAAACCTCGACGATCGGTCGGGTTCTGGATCTCGATCTTGCTGGCTATCATCTCCAGCTCCCCGGAGGCCAACCAGGATCACTCGAGCCAACTCCGATACCGGAAGTCGAGGCGGGTTCGTACCTGTCCTATGGGCTTCAATGGCTTGCATTCGGAGTTCTAGCGCCAATTGGGCTTGGCTACTTTCTGTGGAGTGAAATCCGGGAGCGGCGCCGCCAACGTAGCCAGGGCAACGACGAGCAAGGCAGCCTAGGCGACGGTGCTGTGGGACCTGGTGACAGGGATATCGATCCTGATGTCGTATCCGGTCATATTGCTGAGGTGGATGCGGCCACGGAGGCAGTGGCCCATGACCGCCTCGTAACGATGACCGTTCGTGATCGCTACGGCACCAGATTTGAGGCTGAACGCCGACGGCGTCTACGTCCGAGAAATAGGCTCGATTACTGAGTCCAATCCTCGAGCTGGCTCTCGCCCTTACCTCGCGGGAGCTCATCAATTTCTCGCCCTCGGCGCCCTGCCCGACATGCTCACGTTGAGCGCCTGCAGCCGGCCCGGCCGACGACGGGTCCGCTCCCGATATCGGCGCGCACTCATGGCCGGGGATCTCAGCCCCGCCGACGGCGGCTAGCAATCCACCCCACCAGCATCGCGAATACTGCGGTGACCGTGATGATGAGTTCAGGAATTGAACGTAATCGGGTGGCAAGTGTGAACTCGGTATTGAGCGGGACCTGTGCGACGAGGGCATCGGCAGTGAACATTTCGGTCTGCTCGAGCACATCGCCATTCGCCGCGATAATCGCGCTGACACCGCTGGTGGCCGCTACCACCACCGTGCGGTTGTGTTCGACAGCGCGCAGCCGCGACATCGCCAGCTGCTGATAGGTCATGTCGGTATCGCCGAAGGTTGCATTGTTCGTTGGTACCGCGATCAACTGCGCCCCCGACCGAACCGACTCGGCCACCAGATCATCGAACGCGACCTCATAACAGGTGGCCACAGCGAGCGGTGTCTCATCGATGGTCACCACACCATCGCCGTTACCGGGCACGAAGTTGCCCGCCTGCGCGGCATAAGGCGAAAGCTTGCTCACGATCGATCGCATTGGCAGATATTCACCAAATGGAACCAGTCGTCTTTTGTCGTGCGCATCGCCAGGTCCTGTTCCTTGCTCCCACACCAGCGCTGTATTTCGGGTGGTACCGGAGCCAGTGGACACCACCGCCCCCACAAGGATCGGAGCGCCGATTGCCTCTGTGGCCGCATCGATCTGTTCTGCAGCGTCGGCATTGCGAAACGGGTCGATGTCTGATGCGTTCTCCGGCCAGATCACCAGATCCGGTGCGGGCTTCACCCCCGCTGCGACCTCGGCGGCGAGAGCGTCGGTACGAGCCACATGATTGTCCAGTACAGCGCGCCGTTGCGCGTTGAAATCCAGACCGAGTCGGGGCACGTTGCCCTGGACTAGGGCAACCGTTTTAGAGGGGGTGGTGATTGGTGCGGTAGAGACGGGTATCGAGCCGAGTGCAGAGGCGGTCACAAGCACCGCCCCGAGTAGCAACACCGAGCGCCAGGCGGAGCGCCGAGCAAGTCCGACGACCACTGCAGCCGTCGCGCTGCCCACCAGTGCAACGGACAGGCTCACCCCTGGCGCCCCAGCGATCTGAGCGATCGCCAGCAATGGTCCATCAGTCTGACCGAACGCCAGCCGGCCCCAGGGAAACCCACCGAAGGGCAGGCGCGCTCGAACCGCTTCGGTGGCCACCCAGCAGCACGCGATCCACAGTGCAGCCCCGGGCAGCCGCGCCACCAGTGCGGTGGCCCCAGCGAAGACAGCGACTGCCACGGCCTGTAGCGCCGCTAATGCTAGCCAGGGGACAGCGCCGACATAAACCCCCACCCAGGGCAGTAAAGGTACGAAGAACCCGAGACCAGCCAGGTATCCCAATCCGAACGCGCCGCGCACGCCGATCCCTCGGACCGCCAGAACCAAAATGGCAAGACCGGCCGGGGCGAGAAACCACAAGGATAGAGGCGGGAAACTGGTGTACAGCAGTATTCCTGCGCCCAATGACGACACCATTCGACCAAGCGCACGGCCGACGGGGTGACTATTTAGCCACCGCCGAGAAGGCGTTGACCGCGGTTGATTTCGGGTAACCCCGCCCATCCTGAGGCCGACTGCTGGCAGTACCACCGATTGCGGCCCACGGTTCTTCTGTCGTGTTGTCATGTCACGCTCGCGAGGTGCGCTCTCGTCTTCCGCAGAGGTCGCGGGGGGAGCGAATCGAACCCGTTCACGGCCTCGCTGAGTCCACGCGCGCGGCCCCGGAGCGGGGCCCGGCACATGCCTCCGACCGGGACGCACAGAGCGGATCGGAAGCATATCTGCCGGGTCACCCGGCGAGCTGGCCGATCTGGAACTCGGCGAGCCGCGATTGTGGCTGGGACGCTCCACTGTGCTGGTCGGTGAAACTCTCTGTCCCGTCTGTGCCGCACAGCTGCTCGATCCGGTCCGGCCCGCCCGGGTGTTGGTCGACCCACGCGGTGAGGTCGTAGACGATGTTCTCGATCACGGTCCAACACGAGTCGGTCGAATCGTTCTGCTGGACCTCGGCCATCGTGACCTGTTTCTCGGCTCTCTCGCCCGTCTGGAGCTGCTCTGCCTGCTCTGGCGCGCCCGTGTCGTTCCCGGCGCAGCCCACAGCTAGGAGCAGGGCGGCGGTGGAGCCGGAGGCGGTGAGTGTCCTGCGCAGTCTCATTCGATCTCCTCGTATAGTGATCTACCGAAAGTCCAGGCGGCCAGCCACGTACACAGGACCGTGAGCACCAGTGCTACGCCGATGTGAAATGCCAAGGTCGAACTGCCCCCTAAGCTCGCTTGGGCGAACGTGGCCCCGAACAGGACGAGGGCGACGACTGCAGCCCAGCGACCTCGCCGTGTAGCCCACGCGCGCCACCCTAGAACCAGAGCCAGCACGCCGGTGAGGACATGAAGGGCGATGGCGGCCGAGCTGTGGACGTCCAGACTGGTGCCGTCCTGGACCAGCACCCCTGCCGAAGTGAAGAGGAGTCCGAGGGCGCTGACTGTCACTAACGCCACCGCTCGTGCGAGCAACAACAATCGTCCGGAAATCTGTAAATCTTGTGATCGCGACACTTTCCCTTTCTCGAGCTGCTCGTCCACTTCTTCGTGGTGGGAGGCGGCCGGCGACCCGCCCCACTTGTCCCCCAATGCCGCACGCACTGTCACATCTGGAGATTGTGCTGTGCTGACCTCTTGATTCGGTCGGGGTTTGATGAAGGTCTGATCAAGATCCCGGACGTGACGGTCGCTGACGCGGTGCTGAATTGGTGCGCGGCCAGTTGGGGTGAACCTGGGTGAAGCCTGTCAGGACGTCCAGCTTCCGAAGGCCTTCCCATGTCGCCCACGTAGTCCCTGACACTCGCAACAGGCAGCTTGATGAACGCTGCCAGAGGCTGTGGTCAGAGGGAGACTCTAGGCACGATGCACGCTTGAGGGAGCCGCTCCCGGTCGTTCTTCGACACGGGCGTGCAGGCCCCCACTTCTTGCGACGGGGACTCTGCTCGTCTAAGTTCGAGCAGAAGTCACATCACGAAACCATCACGGTATAGCGGCAGGGGAGACACGGCGGCAGTGGAGCGAAGACGTGCACGCCGCAAGGCACACCCTTTAACTGTCGACATCTGGGCGAGTTCTGGTCGCCCTCGAGGTGGCGGTACGCATCGCCAACCCTCCGCCCGGCCCGAGTTACGCGATCAGGTCGTCGTCGTCACGGTCGCCGCCGGGGCCATCGTGTCCTCGATAAGTTTTCTAGTGGACCAGCACACAGAGGCTGGTGGTGAGCACATTCACCTCATCGCGCACGAGGAGTCGATCAGTCCTGCTGGCCAGTCTGGAGACATAGCCCTTCCCCCGGCTGAACTGCCTGGGCCCGTTGCGGTGCAAGGCGACATCCCGCTGGAGAGCGCTGCCGCCATGGTGTCGTCATTGGCGGCAGGCACCGAAATCGACGCTCGCCGGCAAGTTGCCGAGGAGACCGCGCGCCGTCCAACAGCAGCGATGCCGACAGTCGGGACCCTCACGTCTGAGTTCGGCCAACGCTGGGGCTCGCTCCACGGCGGCATCGATATCGCAAACGTGATCGGAACCCCGATCGTGGCGGCGACTGACGGGACCGTCATCGATGCCGGCCCGGCGCAAGGGTTCGGCAATTGGGTCCGACTGCTGTCGGATGAGGGCACGATGACCGTTTATGGACACATGGAAGAGGTTCTCGTGTCCACCGGCCAGCGTGTACAGGCTGGACAGACGATTGCCCTCATGGGAAGTCGTGGCTTTTCCACCGGGTCGCACTTGCACTTCGAGGTGTGGTTGAACGAGGGACGGGAGCGCGCCGACCCCATCGAGTGGCTCCGGGAAAACGGTATCGCGACCAACTGAGTCAGCCCTTGGAGTGAGCCGGGGTCTGCGGTAAGGAGATCGTGAATCGGGCGCCGCGGCCGAGCCCGTCGCTGTGAACGCGGATATGGCCTTCGTGGGCTTCGACCAGTGCGCGAGTAATGGTGAGTCCGATGCCGCTTCCTCCGTGTGCCCGGTCGCGTGCGGTGTCGACGCGGTAGAAGCGGTCAAAAATGTGGTCGAGGTGCTGCGCTGCGATGCCTTCTCCAGTGTCGGCGATAGTGATCTCCACGTTCCCGTTGTGTAGGCGACTGGTGACGGTGACCATCCCACCTGAGTCGGTGTGGCGGAGCGCGTTGTGCAAAAGGTTGGTCAGGACCTGGTTGATTCGATCACTGTCGACAGTGATCGGTATTGCCTGATCAATACGTGCTTGGAGCAGCACATTTTTGTGCGAGTACTCGGGGCGCAGGGCGTCGATCGCGGCCGCGATGATGCTGCGAGTGTCGGTACCGATGGGGATGAGACGCGTGAGGTGTTCTTCGGCTCGGGACACCGCGCTGACGTCGTGAGCGAGCCGGCCTAGCCGACCAGTCGCGGTTCGCAGAATGCGCAGCGTGTCGTCGTCGAGTGCACGGACGCCGTCTTCGATTGCCTCAAGGTGGGATTCGAGCGTGGCCAGGGGAGTCCGCAACTCGTGTGCGAGATCTGAGAGCATCCGTCGGCGTGTGGTTTCGGTGGCATCTAGTCGTCGTGCCAGTTCGTTGAAGCTGGCGACAAGATCGTCGAATTCACGACCTATTCTCGGCTCGTGTACTCGTGAGTTGTATTCTCCACCGGAGATCTGCTGGACTGATCGGGTGACCGGGGTGATCGATCGTTGAACGCGGCGGGCGATGTAGCCGCTGACAGCCAGCGACAAGATCACCGATACCGCCAGTGCGATCGACCAAGACAGCATCATTGACGAGTTGAATGCCTCCTCCATATGGGCTGCTTCGGAGGAGTTCTGTGACAGTCCGGCCATCTCCAGATGCTCGTGGAAGATTCCGGGGGCAAGTATTGCGGCGACGACCCAGGCACTGACTGCGAAACCGATCATCACAAAAGCGAGCGCCGCCAGTAGCCGGGTACCGAAGGTGGCAGTGGTGAACCACCGCTTGAGGCGCGTCACGTTGTCACCCAGATCGATCCGGCTCACTGACCATCTCCGGTGCGGTAGCCGACACCGCGGACGGTGCGGATGTATGCGCCCCGGGACGCAGTGTCTCCGAGCTTGCGTCTGAGGTGCGCGATGTGGACATCAACAAGGTGCGTGTCGCCGACCCAGTCGGGCCCCCAGATCGCATTGATCAACTGCGTCCGGGACAGCACCAAGCCGGGGTCTCGCGTCAGTGCCGCCAAGAGGTCGAACTCGGTCCTGGTCAACTGGATCGGGGTGGTGTCGACGGTGACCTCGCGGCCTTCGACGTCGATTGCCAGTGCCCCAATCCTTCGCAGCTCTCTGTGATCGGAGGCCGCAGACGGGGAGCGTAAGGCCGTAGACGATCGAGGACGGCGCAGCATGACCTGGATGCGGGCCATGAGCTCTCGTGGGCTGAACGGTTTGGTCATGTAGTCGTCGGCTCCCACGGACAGTCCGATGAGGGTGTCGACCTCCTCGGTGCGGGCGGTGAGCATGACGACATACGCATCGGAGAAGGTGCGCAACTGGCGGCACACTTCGACGCCGTCCAGCCGCGGAAGACCGAGGTCTAGCACGACGACGTCGGGATCGACTTGCCGGATCAGGTCGACTGCGTCCTGCCCGTCATGAACGACCGTGAGGTCGAAGCCGTCACGAGTCAGATAGGTACCGATGAGGTCGGCGAGCTCACGCTCGTCTTCGACGACCATCGCCCGCAACCCTGCGGTCGCGCGAGTGGTCGGTGACTCACCTTCAGGTCCGGCGTCTCGAGAATCGGATGTGGACATAAGGCCAATCATCGTCGTAGGTCTGCCACTGGCGCCTACCGCGTGCTCGATCTTGATCAGACCTTCATCAAACCCCGACCGGATCAATGGGGTCGGCGAAGGACAATCTCCAGATGTGACTATGCGTGCTAGAGCGGTGCTGATGATGCTATGAAGCCGGCGACGCCCCACCGGAGCTGCCCCTCGATCCGGCTCGTCGCACCGGGAACGGCAGAGGGGACTCAAATCAGTGCCTAGGATAGCTCCGGTCACCGCGTTCATGCGCAACTCATGGCGCACTCTCACCGCGATGCGCACGGCATTGATTCTGCTATTTCTGCTGGCGGTGGCGGCGATACCGGGGGCACTCCTGCCGCAGCGCAGCCTCAACCAGGGAAACGTCAATCAGTACATCGCGGACAACGGCTGGCTGGGGGAGTTCTTTGACAAGCTCCAGCTGTTCGACGTGTTCTCCAGCTGGTGGTTCACAGCCGTGTACGTGTTGCTGTTTATATCCCTGGTGGGCTGCCTGACACCGCGGTCGATTGATCTGGTCAAACAACTCAAGGCCCCGCCGCCGCTCGCCCCGCGTAACCTTGCACGCCTGCCGCATCATGCGGCGTACCGGACCACGGCCACGCCGGAGCAGGCTGCGGACCAGGTCCAAAAGAGCCTCAAGGGCTGGCGGGTCCGTCGCAACAACGGGGACGGTCGCGTGTCGGGCAGCATCGAGCTGTCCGCGGAGCGCGGATATGCGCGCGAGGTGGGCAACATCGTATTCCACTTCGGCTTGCTGTTCCTGCTGATCGCGTTCGCGGCCGGCAAGTTCGTGTACGCGGAGGGCATGCGGGTGATCATCGCCAACGAGGAAGCGCCGGCCTTCTGCAACACCACGCCTAGTGCGTACGACTCGTTCCGGGCAGGTCTGCTGGTAGACGGCACTGACTTGGCGCCGTTCTGTATCAAGGTCGAAGACTTCCGTACCGACTATCTACCCAATGGCCAGGCGGAGATGTTCACCTCCAACATTCGCTTCAGTGAGGAGGTCACTACCACCGATCCAGACACATGGGAGCCCTACACGTTGCAGGTCAACCACCCGCTGCGCATCGGCGGTACTCGTGTTTACCTCCAAGGTCACGGCTTCGCGCCCACGTTCACGGTCACGTTCCCCAACGGCGAGACCCGTACAGACACAGTGCAGTGGCAACCGACGGACCTGTTGACTTTTCTCTCCTCCGGCATCATGCGCTTTGATCCGCCAGCCGGCATGTACCCGGACATCGGCGACCGCCTTGAGCAGCAGATCGCCATCCAGGGGCTGTTCGCCCCGACCGCCTCGTTCGACGGCAACATACTCAGCTCCCGTTTCCCGCGGATGGACGACCCGGCGGTGGCGATCGACGTCTACCAGGGCAACGCCGGCCTGGACAATGGCGGCGCACAGTCGATCTTCTCGCTGGACCCCGACCTTATGGAGTCGGGCGCGTTGGAGCGTAGGGCCCGCGTCAACCTCATGCCCGGCGAATCCACGACTCTGCCCGATGGCACCGAGGTTCGCTTCGATGGAGCCGACGAGTTCATCAACATCCAGGTCTCGGAGGACCCTACTCAGATCTGGGTTGGCGTGTTCGCTGCCGTCATGGTGGGTGGACTCGTCCTGTCGTTGATGGTCCGTCGCCGAAGGATCTGGGCACGGGTCATTGTCGACGGGGCCCAGGCGACCCGCGTCGACCTGGGTGGCCTCGCTAAGACGGACAGATCGGGCTGGGGCCGGGAATTCGACGACCTCCGGGACCGGCTGGCCACCATTGCTACTGCTACACCCGTCTTGCCCGAACCTAGCGACACTGCATCTAGTCGAGGCGCCGACCCCGACGCTTCGTGGAAGGACAACATCCGGTGAACACTGTGATTCTCGCGCAGGGACTGCCTGTCAACGAGACGCTCTCCAGCTACAGCGACCTGGCGTATAGGTCCGCGTTCGGTCTATACGTGCTGGCGCTTGTCGCATCGTTGATCTACTACGCCGGATTCCGGGTAGCCAAGGTGACTAAATCAAGCCGGAACCTAGTGGGTGCCGGTGGGCCCGGGCTTACAGAATCAACCTCTCTCACCGACACCGGAGACGAGGACCGTGAGTCCGCAGGCAGTGTCCGCTGGGCACGGATCGCACAGCTATTCATCATCATCGCCTTCCTCTTCCAAGCGGCTGCGCTGATCCTGCGCGGGGTGGCCACAGGTCGCTTCCCGTGGGGCAACATGTACGAGTTCATTCTGGCCACCACGCTGCTGGGCGTGGGCGCCGGGCTGATTTTCCTGCGCAAGCCGGCCCTACAGGTGGCCTGGCCATTCGTACTGGTACCGGTTCTTATCCTGCTGTTTTTCGGCGGCACCAACCTGTATTCCGAAGCCGCTCCCGTCGTGCCGGCACTGCAGTCGTACTGGCTGCCCATCCACGTCTCGATCATCTCGCTGGGATCGGCCATCCTGTTGATATCCGGCGTCGCCTCGATCATGTACCTGATCCGGGTGTGGCAACCGCAGGGTCAGGAAACGGGCTGGAGCTCTGGGCTTTCCCGCCCACTACCGCATGCCGACACTCTCGACCGACTGGCCTATCGCACCGCTGTGATCGCATTCCCGATCTACAGCGTGGGCATCCTGCTGGGCGCTGTCTGGGCCGAGGGCGCGTGGGGTCGCTTCTGGGGCTGGGACCCCAAAGAGACTGCCTCCTTCGTCTCTTGGGTCCTTTACGCCGGCTATCTGCACGCCCGTGCCACCAGTGGCTGGGGCCCCAAGAAGGCCGCTTGGATCAACCTCGCCGGGTTCGCGGTGCTCATCTTCAATCTGTTCTTTATCAACATCGTGGTCTCCGGTCTGCACTCCTATGCTGGCCTGAACTGAATGGCTGAGGGGCACTTCGCAGTTTCGATATCTGCTTTGGAAAGCGCAGCATCCAACTCCGCGAAATGAAAGAAACGGGGCCGGCTATCGCCCCGGTCCGACTCGGGCAGGAGACGCTTTTTGGCACCGTGCGAGGCGAGCCGGGTAACCACACTGGGCTTGATGGGAACCGTTCGCGGCACCTCGGGGAAGCCGGTGGCTCCCTGAGTCCGACTACGAAGAGACTGGCAGATAGGGCCAGTGGGTACGCCTAGTCCGGTGATCCGGTACTGCGATTCCGGTGACTCGGTACTCCTTGGGGCGGGCGGGGTGGTCTGCTCGGGGTGAGGCGGCGCGACTGCGCCGCTTCTTCCTATTTGAGGAGGCTGATGTGGCCGAGTACAAGGCCATCATGACGTTGGCGCTGGCCGGGCATAGCTACAGCGAGATCGTCGCCGCCGTCGGGTGCTCGCGACGGGAGATCGCGGCGGTGAAGAAGACGATCACCGCGTACGGCATCACCGCCGGCCAAGCGTCGTCGATGAACCCGGCCGAGATCGCCGGGATGTTCCCCGATGGGCGCAAACGCGTCTCGGAGGACTACGCCAAGCCCGATTTTGATCGGGTGCTGGCGTCGATGAAGTTCAACCGGCACTTCACCATCCAGCAGGCCTGGGGCAAATATCTCGCGGACCCCGCCGGGGCCGGGAAGAAGTACGGGTACTCGCAGTACTGCGCCCTGTTCGCCGAGCACGCCCGCATCAAGGACGTGGTGGCCACGCTGCATCACGAACCCGGTCGGACGATGCTGGTCGACTGGGCCGGCGACACCCTCGAGGTCCTCGACGCCGTCACCGGGGAAGTCACCAAGCTGTACTTGTTCGTGGCGGTGCTGCCGTACTCGGGTGCGGTGTTCTGCCGCGGCTTCACGGACATGAAGTCGCCGTCGTGGATCGATGCCCACGTGGCGGCGTTCGCGTTCTTCGGTGGGACGCCGCAGATGGTGGTGCCCGACAATCCGACCACCGCGACTCATCGGCAGAAGCAGGGCGAGGCGGCCAGGGCGGTCAACGTCCGCTATCAGCAGTTGGCCGACCATTACGGCACCGCGATCGTGCCGGCCCGGGTCCGCAAACCCCGCGACAAGGCAGCAGTGGAATCGGCGGTGGAGGTGGTCAACAAACGCGTCATCGGCTACCTCGCCGAGGAGGTGTGGACCACCGTCGAGGCCCTGAACACCGCGATCGCCGACCGCGTCGCCGAGATCAACACCGCCATCCGCCGGGCTGACGGCACGACCCGGTGGGAGAGGTTCGAATTCGACGAAGCGCCACTGCTGGCGGCCCTGCCCGACGACGGGTTCGCCACGGTGGAATGGAAGCAACTCAAGGTCGGCCGGAACTATCACGTCTCCTGCGATTCGCAGTACTACTCGGTGCCGTACACCTTCGCCGGTCAGCTGCTGCGAGTCCGGTTGACCGCGCAGTCGGTGACGCTCTTCGACGGTGACCAGGTCGTCTGCGAGCACCCACGGCGCCACGGCCGCAAAGGCCAGTACTCGACCGTGCTCGCCCACGCCCCGAAGGCCCATCAGGGTATCGACGGGCTGTGGTCGCGGCAGTGGTTCACCGACCGCGCCCGCGGGTTCGGCCCAGCGACCGAGCAGGTGATCGCCCAGATCCTGGATCGTCATGTGATCGAGGCGCAGGGCTATCTGGACTGCCAGAACATCCTCGAGACTTTGGGGAAGAGGAGTCGCCAGCGCCTCGAGGCGGCCTGCCAGGTGCTGCTCAACCAGAACAGTGCCGGTAGCTACAGCGTGCTCAAACGCGTCATGGCCACCATCGACTCCGATGGCAAGGCGCCCCGGCCCGTGGTGCCAGCGGCGGCCACACGAAAACCGCCGCCACCGGCCGGAGCCCGAGACGACGGCGCGGTGCAGGTGCGCTCGGCCGATCACTATGCGCGCGGGCGCAGCGGGGAGGGCGTGTGATGTTCACCGAGATCGATCACCAGAAGTTCCGCAACCTGCGCATCACCCATGTGGCGACCCGGTTCGAGGAGCTCATCAGCGATGAGGCCAATGACGAGCTCACCCCGGAGCAGATCTTCCTCACCGCCGTCGACGACGCCCTGGACCAGCGCCAGGCCCACCGGATCGACAAGCTGATCCGCGCCGCCAAGTTCCCCATCCCGCAGGCCTCGATCGCCGAGATCAACTACCAGGAAGGACGCGGGATCACCCCGGTGCGGATGAAACGCTACGCAGGGCACCACTGGCGCCAAGATCCCACCAACCTGCTGGTCCTCTCACCGACCGGCGGCGGGAAAACCTACCTGGCCTGCGCGATCGGGATCGCCGCCTGCCAGAACGGCCACACCGTCACCTACGCCCGCATGGACGAACTCGCCCGGCGACTGGTCATCGCCCGCGGCGACGGCATCCGCCACCAGAAGATGCTCAATGACCTGTCGGACGTGGAGCTGCTGATCATCGACGACTTCCTCACCGTGGGCATCGATCCTGAAGCCGCCAACGACTTGTTCGCCGTGCTGGCCAACCGGGAGCATCGCCTGCCGACGATGATCGCCTCCCAATCCCGACCGGCGTACTGGCTCGAAGCGCTACCCGACCGGGTCGCCGCCGACTCCATCGTCAACCGCCTGGCCAACAACGCCCGCGAGATCAACCTCGGCGAAGTCGACATGCGCCGCCAACGCGACGACCAAGCCCGGGCGACCACCGGCTACTGGGAATAGGACCCAACGGTGCCGGCCCGCCTCACACACGGGCCGGTTCCGGGTCGCCGGAACAGCAGTACCAACTCGACGGACCCGCAGTACCGACAAGCCCTATCTGCCAGAGACCGGCAGAACGAAACTGTGAGCTCCCGCAATGAATCCGAACTGACCGGCCGCCGTCTCCGCCCGGCCACCTGGGCGATCCTGGCGTGGATGATCATCATGATCACCGCCATCCTGGGGGCGTGGAAGGGGTCAGAAGCCCGGTTCGGTGTGCTGTCGGAGATCACCGTGGCCACCGACCGCAGCACCTTCAAGGCCCTGCTCTTTACCGCGACCGACCTGGACGACAACTCCTTCACCAACCCGGTGCCCGAGAGTTCGTGGTGCGCGTGAGCACACACTGGGCGACTCACGATCGGTGGCAACTGAACGGGTACGACACCTGTAAAGGGTGCTTTCAGGGGCCAGTCCGAAAACCGCGGTTCTCCGAGCCCGATCGACCAGCCTCGGGCAACGTGTCCTGGGGGGCCCACCTCGCTCCCTCGGTGCCAAGGTCAAGATCTCGTGAAGAAACCTGACGACTCGAATCATGTACCCCCCGGGGGTATATGATTCTGGTGTGGGATCGCCCCACGGCGTTCGGCGAAAGGATTAAGACGATGACGGCCACCACATACCAAGTTCAGGGGATGACCTGCGGGCATTGCGTTTCGTCCGTGAAAGCCGCTGTTGGTGCATTGCCCGGCGTGATCGGCGTCGAAGTCAACTTGCAGGCAGGAAGTATGACAACGACCGGAACCGCGACTACCCAGGCCGTATCCCAAGCCGTGGCCGACGCCGGATACGCGATAGTCTCCGCAGATCAGACGGTCGGCGTCTCCTTGCCCATGGCGAGTGGAACGGGTGGCTGCTGCTGCAGCTGACGGTTGGCCCATTTCGGCCCGATGACGCGATGAACCACGTTCTCGAGCGAACACAGCATTGGCCGGGTGGGCACCCTCGCTCACCCGGCGCTCGACTTCCAGCCGCAAGTCATTGAGAGATGTCCGGGTCGGCATGTGGCCCGCGCGCGTGTGGCCCATATGGTGGCGCCGAGGATGATGGGGGACATGAACTCTTCTGCCCGCGCGCTCGGAACGACAGAAGTCGCCGCACCGACGCCACGTCCGGCCACGGGCTTGCGGGCGATGGTTGTCGAGGACGAGCAGTCTTTGGCCGATGTCGTGGCCACCTACCTCGAACGCGAGGGCTTCGAGGTGACGATCTGCGGCGATGGTCTTCAGGCGGTGACACTGGCCCGGCAAATCGACCCAGACGTCATCGTCCTTGACCTTGGCCTGCCCGGGCTGGACGGGGTGGAGGTCTGTCGGCAGGTTCGCACGCATTCCGACGCCTACATCGTCATGCTCACGGCGCGCACCGAGGAGGTCGATACGCTGATCGGTCTGTCTGTCGGTTCAGACGACTACATGACCAAACCGTTTAGCCCGCGGGAGTTGACGGCCCGAATTCAGGCGATGATGCGTCGCCCGCGTACGGGCCCGGCGGCTGGCGCTCCCGCCGAGGTGCCCGCGGGGGAGTCGCTTCGTGAGTTCGGCGACCTGGCGATCGATGTCCAGGGCCGTGAGGTCACCGTCGCCGGAACGCCGGTTGCCCTCACGCGCACCGAGTTCGACATCCTCGCGACGCTGGCAAGAGACCCGGGTGTCGTCTTCAGTCGACCCCAGCTGATTACCGCGGTCTGGGGGCCGAACTGGGTCGGCGATGATCACCTTGTCGATGTGCACATCGGGCATCTGCGCCGAAAGCTCGGCGACGAGGCTTCTCGAGGGCGCTACGTTCGTACCGTCCGGGGTGTCGGCTACCGGATGGGTATCGGACAGTGAACTCTCGCGCCTCCAGTCGCACCTTCGTGCCGAGATCATGGCCGCGCCGATTGTTCGCCCGGTCGAGCTTTGGCACCAGGCTGCTCACCGCATTGAGCGTGGTCGTTGTTGGCTGCGCGGTCAGCGCGTGGTTTGTCGCCTCAGCTCTAGCTCCGGGAATCTTCCACGATCACCTGGGCCAGGCCGGCATCGATCATAATTCGGCGGAGGCAGCCCACGTCGAGGAAGCACTCCCCGGCGTCCATCATCGTGGCGTGGGGGTTGGCGGTGACCATCGCAGTGTTACTGGCGCTGCTGGTGAGTTGGTATCTCACCCGGAGAGTTCAACACTCCGTCACCGCCGTGACCTCCTCGACTGCCGAGATCGCCAGTGGACGCTACGACACGCGGGTCGTTAGCCCAGGCCTGGGCCGCGAGTTCGACGATCTCGCCGACAGTGTCAACGAACTCGCCCGACGACTCGACGCCACCGAGACCACCAGACGCAGAATGCTGGCCGACCTCGGACACGAAATGCGCACACCCCTTGCCACACTCGACTCCTACCTCGAAGCCATCGACGACGGCATCCACACCTTCGACGACGACGTCCGAACCATTCTGTGGTCGGCTACTCGGCGGCTGGAGAGACTCGCCTCGGACATCGTCGACGTCTCCCGCGCGGAAGAACACCTCACCCGCCTTCGCCCCAGTCCAACCACCACGCGGGTCCTGGTCACCAGTGCAGTCGACGCCGTCCGAGAACGATACGAGAGCAAGGGAGTCCACCTACACGCCCACGTCGACGACGCGCCGGTGACGGTGGACACCGACCGCATGGGACAAGTACTGGGCAACCTCCTGGACAACGCACTTCGCCACACCCCCGCCGGCGGCACCGTCACCGTCAGCACGGAGGTGGGACACCGCCACGTCAAGCTCACCGTGTCAGACTCCGGTGAAGGAATCGCCCCACACCACCTCGACCACCTCTTCGACCGCTTCTACCGAGCCGACACCTCACGCGGCCACCACCGCGGCGGCAGCGGTATCGGCCTGACAATCACTCGCGCACTCGTCGAAGCCCACGGCGGGCACATTCGAGCACACAGCAACGGGCCCGACCAAGGTGCGAGCTTCACCATCGAAATTCCGAAACCGGACTAACGACGACTCCGGTCTAGGTGATTGTAGGAAGCTCCTGCGGCCGCGCAATCTACAACTCGGCACCGTCAGCTTTACAGAACATCTGGTTATCGGTCTCGTTCGACGGCCGGCCGGAATGTGCGCGAGTTGGCTTGACATCATCAACGTGTCGGCGCGATTCCGTCGCTGGGGAGCAGTACTGGAGTCTGCGAGCGGAGACAAAGGGGCCCTTCCGGATCAAAAGTTCCGGATTCGCGCATTCGTACGTCATACCCCTGACTATCAGCGATGACAACCACTGCGGCGGAGGCATAGGAGACTAAGGCGTTCGACCCAGGCCAGACTACGGGCCGGATGAAGGACCACGATCCTCTACCGCGGCCTCGATGTTCGAGGCTGAAACAACGGAACAATAGTGCCGGTGGGATCCATTCCGCGCAACGCCCGAAGTTCGGCATTCAATTCTGCGTTGACCGTCACTGCCGCCTGAATCTTCCGTCCAAGCTCAGATTTTTCTTTCCTCAGCCTGCCGACTGTCTCACGCAGAGCCGCAGTTTCTCGCTCTAGAGCGTCATATTTTGAATCACGCGGGTGAGTATCCCGGACTGCTGAGTTCCACTCCTCAATCACAGCCGATGCCCGGTTCATGGTCGCTCTGCTGACCCCCGCCTCTAAATGCAGGTTCTTTTTAATCAATCGGCCGTCGGTTCGAATTGGAGTACCACTCAGCAGTCGCTCCATAGCCGCGCGCAGCTTCTGCTCACTTCCACCTGCCCTGGGTGTCTCCGCTATCGGCTCCGCATCCGTCATGTTCTTAAACTCCCTAGAACCTTTCGCACGTCTTGTAACTGCTTCTTCAACCTAGCCCTATGCACTCCAGCCATCTTCCGGTCACTCAGCTTCTCAATCAAATCTGCTTCCTCGCCCCTCCATATTGATAGCTGCTCAACGGTAATAATCGAATTATGGCAGGCCGCGGGCTGGCACATGCTCGGGATTGGTCCCCCCGCTCGGACTATTTCAGACTGCCCTTCCAGACACCGAGCCTTCAGCGGATCGCCTAAGCAGTGATTGATTGTACCAAGTCGAATTGACGCAAACTCGTCGCGCAAAAGGTTCCTGAGCATACGTTCGTCGCCAATCTTCCCAGCTGATTCCAGTGTCGCAGAAACACGGTTCAGGCCGTCCACGAAGCCCTTTTCGCCGTTGCCAAAAGCCACTCGCTGACCATCGCTATTGCGCGACCAATAAGATACCAATTCACCCGCGTTGACATTCTTGTTTTCGTGATCGAATTCGCGAGCCCAAGCTGGGGTCACCGCCCCGTAGCCAGAAGTCGTTGCGTTGGATAGAGCGCGAACGGCATTATGCTTCAGCGTGATCCCAAGCCCAATCTCTCCATCAGGTTCGTTCGCCGCAATTATGCTCATCGTCCTACGAAACATGTGTGGAGATATGTGCTGCACGGGAATCCTCTGGAGGCCCCTATCGTCAGCGTAACTATTAACCCACGAAACAAAAGAGGGGATTTGGGTAAATGGCTTAAACCCGGTTGACTCGCCCCTCATAGCACTACCAAAGATCTTGTTTTCGTCGAGCGCGATCGCCTCCGCCACTTTAATCGCCTTCACGACAGGATCACTAACCCACCACCTGCGCGAGGTCCCACCATCAGGTTGGTGTTTGTGGACTCTGCTCTCAATTGCAGGAGCACCGTAGTGCGTGACAATTGCTCCCGAGGTGATACCCCGGACCTCGCTGTCACGCATCATGGACATGATCGACACGAAGATGTAGCAGGCATTCCTAAGCTGAACCAGCTCCCTATGTAGGCGCAGGTCATCGAATCCGGAACACCATGGACCACGTGTGCCATCAGCCCGATCAACAACTGTAAGTTCTACCGAGCTAAAACCGTCTCGGGTAGGAAATCCATTTCTTACGGCGTCCTCGACCAGCGTCCTCCGCCCTTTACCGTACGGGCCCTCAAATACGTGTTTACCCCCACCAAAGGGGCTGAAAAGAAGACTGAATCTTCCCCAGTTCACTTCACCTCTACGAGCATTACCGTACGTTAAAATATGCAATGGAACGAAGCCACTCGGAGAGGCCAGCCAATCATCCAAAGCGCGATCAATGCGGAGCCTGGACTCCCGGCGACCGAGCGTCTTTCCATGCCCATCAGACTTGAGTTGTGAGGATGCGAAAATCATGTCTTGAATATCATCGCGGGCTCGGATGATGTCCGGCGCATATACGTCTATGTATGTCCAACATGCTCTTATTAGCGGCCAGAATACCTCAGGAGGTATTGGCCGAGTCAAGATTTCGCCACTACCTGCCTTCCCACCCGCTGGCGGAACCTCAATTAAGAGGCCACGCTCTCCCAGGATTCCCCGGCAAGTATAAAGTCGCCTTAGAAGGGACTGGGCATTTTTCCGCGCGGCAATCGAACGAGTGGTTTCGACCTCCAATAAATACGATTGACAATCATCCGCGGTCCACGACGACAGAACTGACGTCAGGCCAACTTTTTCTGACCACCGTGCAAGGCGCGCCATCTCATAATGCTGCTCTTTGATTGTTCCAACCTTGAAGGCATGGTTCATGCTGAATAGGCCGGCGCCTAATAATTCTCGATGCCCGGGGTTTAACAATGCCATCGCCAGGGTTTTTGCTATCAGCACCCAGTCCTGCGGCATCCGGTCAAACCGTAAGCGCGCACTAGAGGCGCTCCGGCTCGGCAAAACCCCCATCGCGGTTAGGTCCCATATCGGCATATCCCCGAACAGCGGGACCGCCCCGGAGTTGATCCGTCGGCCTTCAGGGATCACAACATCGTCATCTGCAAAAACCGGCTGCCACGAACGGTGCGCCGTCCTGTCACTACCGGCGTTCAAAATGTACCCATCTCGCCAAGCGACCTATGTAAGGGCGCAGGATTCGT
Source organism: Dietzia psychralcaliphila (assembly GCF_003096095.1). Lineage (NCBI taxonomy): Bacteria > Bacillati > Actinomycetota > Actinomycetes > Mycobacteriales > Dietziaceae > Dietzia > Dietzia psychralcaliphila. The sequence continues at coordinate 2,444,775 of NZ_CP015453.1, read as the reverse complement.
TCTTGCTCTATTTAAGTCCTCTTGGCCGAATAAACTTAGGATTGTTTGGAGGTTTCTATTTTGTTCTCCGTAAGTCGCATCAAAGACAACCGGGCTCAGGGACTTTTGGATCTCTTTCAAGATAGTTTCGTAAGCTACCAACCGCGGTAAATGGTCCTTGAACACCAATGCATTGGGGCACTGCAAGCAGAGAGAAGGAGCGGCGTGGCACAAACTCCCATCTTTCGCAAATGGGGAACTATAAGGCGCTGAGCAACCTGCCAGTGTCAGTTCCTTCTCCACGTCGGATTCATTTGCAACCTCGCCGGCGATTTGTGCCATAGCCAAATTTTCACAGTCAACAAGCTCGGTTGCCGGCTTGGTCACCACCGTAGGGCCTCGAAGAGCTCGTCTCAGCGCCTTCTCTTGTGCTCGAATGACAGTATGGGCAGCGACCGTATTGACGGTGGTTACTGGCGCATAATACCCCTGGAAAACTTCGACTGAATGATCGTCTCCCGCGGAACCATGTAATGTCCCTAACGTGGCTGCTCTGATGCTCTTGACGGTCTTCCGTAGTCGACGCATATCATGCGGCTCAGATATCTGAAGATTTTGCCTTTCGATCAAAGACTTTAGTCTGGCCTTGGCTTTAAAGGGCACAGGCCGAATTGAGAACCCTGGATAGTCCTCTGGGGGTTGCCTGACATAAGTAACTAATCCTGCGACCCAAAACGGTGACTTTTCAGTCGTGTTGATATGCGAGAATTTCATTGAGTTCATGGCGCGAATGATCAGATCGCCCGATTTCCATCCAGGGTTCAGCCCTCCACTGGTCGGCAAGTGCTCCCACCGAACCCTGTTTGCGCGTCGCTTCGTTGTCTTCACCCTGACTTTATCGCCCTCATGCACTACGTCCTCACGAAGCAGGAATCGTGACTCTTCTGGCGACCACCCTGTCTCTAGATGTAGTAAAACTCGTATTGCCAATACATACTCGGGCGTCGGTGCCAAGAATAATCCGGCCAGCGCTGGCAGGCATGTCGAAAAGTTAACTCCAGAAGGCCCGGTGTTGGCCAATTCGGCAATACGTCGCGCATACTCACGACATTGAGGGCCGATTACCTCATCGCGATACGCTTCTTCGAAAGGTATGTTAGCTATTGCCCACACTAGATTTTCAATTTCTTTCCAGCCATGTTTTCGAGGATCTCTCCCACTGGCCAAAAGGGTTTCACCTAGGCGTAGCCGGCGTTCGGTTTCCCGGACAATTTGTCTGCACGTGTCCCGTAGTGCAATACGCTCGGCGTTGCTGAATTCATCTAACGGTACACTCGTATCTCTCCGTTGATCGAGCACGTTGCCGCTTGCCCAATCGGCTAGAACTGCCGCATCTATGGCGTTGTCCTGTAGCCAGTATTGGGCTAGCGCGCGAATTTGAATTGCCATTTTCTTCCCGCGTGTGCTCGGTGGCAGGTACTCTTTGATTAGCTGTTCCTCCCAGTTATGCAAGCGCACAGCTACTGCGTGTCCGTCACCGGACATTGTTAGGAATTGATCCTGTGTTTCGTTGAGAAACGTTCCTAGATGACGAATACATGCAGCGTAATTGGCGGTCGTTGTAGGCGCCAGTAGTTTGGAGCGAGCTACCCACGCATCCGCAAATTCGCTGATCAGAGTAGAAGCCCGGTAGTCATCAGGGTTAATCCTGGCGGTTGCGGCTCGACTGCTTTCGAGTATGACAACGCGCTGGTGCGAGCCTGGTTGTTTCAACGTGAGTCCCTCGTGATGGCATCTATAACATAGGTCGCATAGTCCGTATTTTCGTCATTCCACTCTTCGAAAGCTCGTTGTACAAGTTCATGGGATTCATCGATATATTGCAAGTACACCATTGTCGTTGAGGGGCTCGCGTGCCCGAGGAGTCGCTGCAACGTTAACAGTGGGTTGTGACTGACATGTTCACTGATCGTTCCGGTCCTGTGTGCTGGACGTGACTGCTCGAGTTTTGCGGCTTGCTGTTGGAGGCTACGCAGCATTACTAGTGCGAATGTATGCCTTAGGTCGTGCGGCGTAATTGCGGCCGGCATGTGGCTAAGTTGATCCCTGAATTGAGCCAGTCGAGTATTCGCCGTGTTAAAATATTGCTGCCACCTCCGCGGGCTCGGTGCCATTCCCCCTCTCCCCAGAAACAGGGACATTGGCTCGATCAATCCTGATTGGTCTTGACGCACCAGTATTCGGCGGTGCGCCAGTGGGATTGACGGAACTTCGTAAGTCTCCTCGACGCCTCCTATGGTGTAGGTCAGAGTTCTGCTAGCAGGTTTCACTTGTCGGACTACCGCGAGATTATGCAAGTTCTTTCGAAGCGAGGCCTGAGAAAGCCTCACTGCCTGGCGGCGCTCTGTCGCTCGATACAGGTCTATTTCACGTATCGTGGAAGCTGGGATATAAATATTTCTCCGACGACAATTTTTCGCCGAAACGTGTAGCTCAACGGATGCGCCGGGCGCCCCTTCCGGAATTTCAATGTCAAGCAACGATTGCCACTCACGAAGTCTCATTCCAGTGGTGATTGCTAGTTCTGCACCGCACATATTTCGCACAGTCGATCTACCGCGGAAAGATTGATCCATTTCCCCGGATGGTAATTGGCCACCTAGTCCAACATTTCGGAAGGCATCCCATTGAGCACGGGTAACAGCCCTCACCCTTAGGTCCGTCGAGGGAGTTTTACGATGAACGACTGATCTGCTGGCTATCCGGATCCATGGCAGTTCATCTCGCTGACCAGTTTCGTATAGATAGTTAAAAAAGGCGCGTACGAATACTAATTGACGGTCGAGAGTCCGCGTCGATATTCCTCTGCTGAGCCGGTCGTCGCAGAAGGCGGCTATTTCGCTCTCTACAGTCTCTAGAATTGTTACGCCACGATCATCTAGAAATTTGGCAAATGTCACGGCATCTCGCGAATAAGATCGAACTGTATTGCGGCTTAAGTTCTGAGAATACAAGCGTAGGAAAGTGCACCAGGGCTCCATCGGTCGCATCTGGTCATCTACGAGTATCGGTGTCCCATCCTTGATCCGTCGTCGTGGAGTCAGTTCTGGATCGAGAGACATCGGTCCGTCACCGATTGCCGCCCATTTGGCAAAGTACAACTCCACGCTCAACTTCCACCCCTACGGCTCTGGGGCTAGCAGCCCAGTCCCGCTGGCACTGTAGCCGTCTGATGAGACACTGCCACGAAGAGCGCATAACGCCCGGGTGATGGCCCGGGGTGGCGGTGATCGTCAGCACGAACGGGGCCTTCTCGTGCGGCCCGTCCATCCGGGTCAGACGACGCATGTAGCTTGTGCGCTTACTGGCGTGTCGGAACTGATGGGCTTCGTCGATCACCGCCACGTCGACCTTGAGCCGCGGGCGCCCGTTTCGAGCCATGAGCTTGCCCAGGCTGTCCGAGGACATGATGATCCAGCGCAGGTCGTCGTCACACTGGTTGTCGCTACACAGCGCGGCGATGGTGCGTCGCCACGACGGGATGGTGATGCGCGCCGGCCGGTCCACCGTCACCAGGATGGTGCGCGCGCCGCGCGACTTCGCGATGGCCTTGGCCGCGGCCACCGCCACCAGGGTCTTGCCGGTGCCCACATCGTTCGCCAGGTGGACCTGCCGGAACTGGCGCTGGGCGGCAGCGACGATCGCGTCCACGTCCGCGTGTTGCTCCGGCCGAAGCGACATCGGCGCGGCGGTCGCGCCCTGGCCCTCGCTGCCGTTGAGCTCGTCCTCCAGCCACCGCAGGTAGGAGTAGGGCTTACTGGCGTAGGGCTCCAGTGGACTCGGCAGGGCGGTGCCGACATAGGCGTGCGCGGTGAGCGCCTTGAAGTAGGTCACCCCGGCCGGCGTCCCACCGCCCAGTCCTCCCCACGGGAGCTCCAGCAGCCACACCCGCTGGCCGGGAGGGATCGTCGGAACCGTCGGCGCCGCGGCGGGCCGCTTCTTGGCCGACGTCGCCCGCCTGGAGCTCGACTTGCGCTTGGTTGTGGACTTGCGTGAGGGCCGAGCCGCCATCAATGGCCGGCCCCGGCGCGGGCGGTGATGAGGGCGGGTGAGTCCACGGAGTCCTCCTGGGTGGTCGTGGCGGGGTCGGGCTCACTGTAGGGGCCGGGTACGTCACCGCCGGCGTCAGCTGGCGCGCACCCCGCCGGGCCGCCGGGGTGAGCGAGGGGAGCCGGCGTGAGTCTGCGCGTTGGGGGTCGAAGGCAAGACGATGACGACGACACGGGCCTGCCGCGGCCGGAATTCTGACTGCGAGGTGGTTCGTAGTCGGGCCCTGAAGCCGGGGTCGCGCTAGCCTGCATTGCCGTCGGAGACGTGGTGTGGATCCTCGCTGCCGCCGGTGCGGTGGGCAGTGTCGCGGCGCAGCTCGCCAAGGCGCACGGCTGTCGGCAGCGCCCGCCGCGCCGAGAAGGTCGCCTATCTCACGGAGGTGCTCGGGCTCGATGCGGCGATCAACTGGCGCGACGAACTGGACGAGCCGCTCAGCGAGTTCGCGCCCGAGGGGATCGACGTGTATTTCGACAGTGTCGGAGGCGATCACCTCAAGGCCGCGCTTACGCACCTGTGCCGGCTCGGCCGGGTCGCCCTCTGCGGTGCGATCGCCGGCTATAACGGTCAGCCGCCGGCCGCTCCCGACAACCTCTTCAATGCCATCAGCAAGGGCATCAATCTGCGGGGCTTCCTCGCGGGCACGTTCGCGGACCGACCTCCCGGCGCGGGGCTGAGAACCCCGATATTGACGACGACGAGGTCGTCTGACTATGAAGGACCTGCTGACGGCGGTGGTCACCAGCAGCGAGCATTCGGCGGACGACCTCGCGTTGGGCGGGGTCTGCCGGGAGCTGCTCGAGCGAGGCTCGAGGGGTGGGCTCAGGCCGGGCGGCGAATTTGGGTGCCGAAGTCCGGAACCGGCAGCTACTCGAGCAGGTTGAGATATGTGCGGCGGGCCTTCATCGCGTGAATGACCTCGACGGTGCCGTCGTCATAGTGCAGCGCGACCAGCTCCAAGATGCGAGCGTTCGTGTCGAACCCCAGAACGAGGTTTCGCTGTGGATGGTCGTCGTCCAGCGGTCCGGAGAGGACGGCGGTGTCGAGGGCCGCTCGGATGTCTTCGTCGGAGATGCCGTGTTTCCGCGCGGACGATCGAACAATCACGAGGCGGCGGCCCACTGCGCCAACGCCTGGCGGATCGCCTCTGATCGGTTGAGGTGCTCCCGGTCGGCGCGGGCCATGACAGCCTCGAGTTCAGCATCGGTCAGGCGAACCGGGACGACTCGGGCCGCGCGGTCGGATCGTGTGGGACGACCCATGCGCTTCTGCAGCCAGGTGATGTCGTAACCCTCTTCAGCCTCGGCGACCCAATTGTCGAGCTGTTCTTCGGAGACGTTCTGACCCTGAATTTTCCGCTCCATGGGCACTATCGTAATACGAATCTGTCCGAATGGGCAGCACGTGCCGGGTTGATGGGCCGAGGCTTCACTCTTCACCTCCGGGTTGCGCTGCCGGTCTGGTCCGGACGTGCATCGCATCCCGCCGTGACGTGATCAGACACGCAGCGCACCCGAAGGGATGTGGCCCAGCACGCCTGACCCCGCCCTGTAGACCGACGTGGAACAATGGCCCCCGGTACTGCAACCACCCAACGCGGTGCCGGCCCAGACACGATCCACGAACTTCCCCAAGGAGCACAGATGGCGCTTATCGAGCAGGTCGGAGCCCGGGAGATCCTCGATTCGCGAGGCAACCCCACCGTTGAGGTAGAGGTGCTTCTGGACGACGGCTCGTTCGGGCGGGCCGCGGTGCCCTCGGGTGCCTCGACCGGCGCCCACGAGGCCGTGGAGCTGCGCGACTCCGACGACCGCTACCTGGGCAAGGGCGTGACCAAGGCCGTCGAGGCCGTACTGGACGTGCTCGCTCCGGCTGTGATCGGCATCCCCGCAGAGGAGCAGCGCCTGGTGGACGAGGCCCTCCTCGACGCGGACGGCACGGATAACAAGTCCCAGGTCGGAGCCAACGCCATCCTGGGCGTCTCGCTCGCCGTGGCCCGTGCCGCCTCCGAGGCCGCCGGCCTGGAGCTGTACCGCTTCATCGGTGGCGCCAACGCGCACGTCCTGCCCGTGCCCATGATGAACATCCTCAACGGCGGCGCTCACGCCGACTCGGGCGTGGATGTCCAGGAGTTCATGATCGCCCCGATCGGTGCGCCCACGTTCCGCGAGGCCCTGCGCATGGGCGCCGAGGTGTACCACCACCTCAAGGCCGTGCTCAAGGACAAGGGCTTGTCGACCGGCCTGGGCGACGAGGGCGGCTTCGCCCCGTCCGTCGACTCCACCAAGGCCGCGCTCGACGTGATCGTGGAGGCCATCGAGAAGGCCGGGTACACCCTCGGCACCGACGTGGCGCTCGCGCTGGACGTCGCGGCCACCGAGTTCTACAAGGACGGCAAGTACCACTTCGAGGGCAAGCAACTCTCCGCCGCCGAGATGGCCGACGTCTACGCAGACCTGGTGGCCAACTACTCCCTGGTCTCCATCGAGGACCCGCTCGACGAGGACGACTGGGAGGGCTGGACCACCCTCACCGAGATGATCGGCGACAAGGTCCAGATCGTGGGCGACGACCTCTTTGTCACCAACCCCCAGCGCCTTGCGGACGGCATCGCCAAGGGCGCGGCCAACGCACTGCTGGTCAAGGTCAACCAGATCGGCACCCTCACCGAGACGCTGGACGCCGTCGAGCTGGCACACCGCAACCGCTACGCCTCGATGATGTCGCACCGCTCGGGCGAGACCGAGGACACGACCATCGCCGACCTCGCGGTGGCCTGCAACTGTGGCCAGATCAAGACCGGCGCCCCGGCCCGCTCGGAGCGCGTGGCCAAGTACAACCAGCTGCTGCGAATCGAGGAGATGCTCGGGGACGCCGCCCGGTACGCCGGCGCCGGCGCCTTCCCGCGCTTCAACGCCTGAGCCAGGCCCCCGGACCACACGGTCGGAGTAGGCACAGTTCGAGCAAGCCCAGTCCGAGCAGGTAGGTAGTCGAGAGGAGGGCTCATGGCTCGCCCACCACGCCCTTCTGATCGCCGGGGCGACGGCCGAGATCGGTCGTCGTCCCGGCGTCCCGGCGAGGCGTCGGGGCCCATCCGCCGGGCCCCCCAGCGGGGTCGCACCCGCGGTGAGTCTCCTGTCGACCCCACCCGCCGGCAGACGCCCCAGCGGCGTACGCCCAGCCGGGAGCGGGACCGGCCGGTCCCCGCCTCGGCCCGCTCCGGCCGGGTGGGCTCGACCGCGCATCCGGAGGCCCACCGGCTCACCACGAGGACCGACCTCTCGGACACCGTGCTGGGCCCGCGAAACTACACGCCTCGGCGGATCGGACTCCTCGCCGTCGTCGCCATCATTCTGCTGGTGACGGTGTCGTTTCCCCTGCGCAATCACTACCAGTTCCTCTCGGACGAGAAGGCGGTGGCGCAGGAGCGGGCCGCGCTGCAGGCCACGATCGCCGAGCTCGAGGCCGAGGAGCAGTTGCTCGCCGATCCGGCGTACATCGAGCAGCAGGCCCGGATCCGCTTCGGTGCCGTCAAGCCGGGGGAGACCCCGTACCGGGTCAGCCCGGTGGATCCGGTGGAGCAGGCGGCGGCCGAGCAGCGCGCGGCCGAGTTGGCGGCGCTGCCGTGGCAGACGCGGGTGTGGGACTCCATCTCCGTGCCCGCCGATCCCGTCTTCCCGGAGAGCTCGAGTCTCCCGGGGGGCACGTCGGTGCTCGAGGGCACCAGCATCCCCGGCGGCCCCGATACCCCGGCCGTTCCGGTAGACCCCGAGCGCGGGAACCTCGACATCGACACTCCGGGCGCCGATGCGCCCCGGCAACCACAGGAGGACCCCCCAGCGTGAGCGCCGAACACAGCGTGTCCAGTGACGATCTCGAGGCGATCGAGGCCCAGCTGGGCCGGCGGCCGCGCGGGGTGCTGGAGGTGTCCTACCGCAGCCCCGACGGCAGGCCCGGGGTGGTCAAGACCGCGCCGCGGCTGGAGGACGGCACCCCGTTCCCGACGCTGTACTACCTCACCGATCCGCGGCTCACCGCCGAGGCGAGTCGGCAGGAATCCGCGGGGATCATGAGGGGGATGACGACGAGGTTGACCGCCGACCCCGAGATGGCCCTCAACTACACCCAGGCGCATGAGCGGTATCTCGCGCAGCGCAACGAGATCGAGGACCTCGGTACCGACTTCTCCGGTGGCGGGATGCCCGAGCGGGTCAAGTGCCTGCATGTGTTGATGGCGTATGCCCTGGCCGAAGGGCCGGGCGTGGTGTGGCTGGGCGACGAGTCCGTGGCGCTGGCCTGCGAGGCCGGCCTGCGCGGCAACGCGCTTCCCGAGGACTGGCCCACCCCTGAGGAACTGGGCGTGCCCGACTACTACGCGCAGGACCAGGAGTGACCGCGGCTGCTCCCGATGACGCCGTCCGGGTGGGGCCTGTTCGTGTCGGAGCAGTGGACTGCGGCACCAACTCCATCCGACTGCTCGTCGCCGAGGGCGTTCCCGGCCAGCCCGGGCTCACGGACGTCACCCGCGAGATGCGGATCATCCGCCTCGGTGAGGGCGTCGACGCCACCGGCCGGCTGTCGACCGAAGCGATCTCCCGGTGCCGCACCGCGCTCACTGACTACGCGGTCACGATGGCCGAGCTCGGCGTGAAGTCGGTGCGCATGGTCGCCACCTCCGCCACTCGCGATGCCAGCAACAAAGACGAGTTCTTCGGTATGACCGCCGAGGTGCTGGGCGCGCACTTCCCGGGCGCGGTGGCCGAGGTGATCAGTGGGCAGACCGAGGCCGAGCTGACCTTTGCCGGCGGGGTGATCGACCTCGACCCGTCCGACGGGCCGTTCGTGGTGACCGATCTCGGCGGTGGGTCCACGGAGATCGTGGTGGGGGAGCTTGTCGACGGCGAGGTGCGCATTCTCGGGGCCCGAAGTGTGGACGTGGGCTGCGTGCGGATCACGGAGCGGTCGCTGCACTCGGACCCGCCGACCGCCGACGAGGTCACCGACGCCCAGGCCGTGATCGCCGCCGCGCTGGCCGACGCCGGCGAGCTCCCGCTCGGTCTGGCCACGCGCTGGATCGGCGTGGCCGGCACCTTCACCACGCTGTCGGCGATCGCGCAGAACATGGCCGAGTACGACTCTCAGCGGCTGCACAATTCGGTCATCTCGCTGCATCAGCTGCGGGACGTGTGCGCGCGTCTCGTCGCCGCTACCGTCACTGAACGCCGCAGCCTCGGCCCGATGCATCCCGGCCGCGCAGATGTGATCGGGGGAGGGTCACTCGTGGCCGCCGCCCTCTGTGATGTGATGGCTGAGCGCGCCGGGCTCTCGGAGATCACGGTGAGCGAGAAGGACATCCTGGACGGGATCGCGATGTCGGTGCTAGCTCGTATGGTCGGCTAACTCCGACCCTGGGCGTTCCGTGTCCACTCGGCCCCGCCTCGGCGAGGCCGACTAGCCCCCATAGCCCAATTGGCAGAGGCAGACGGCTTAAAACCGTCAAAGTGTCGGTTCGAGTCCGACTGGGGGCACGATTCGTCAACACTCATTGCAAGACCACTATCCGCAGAACCCTCCGGCCCTAGACAAATGTCCATTAAGGTGACTAAAGTTCCGCCTCCGAATTGGCGGAGTTCGGCAAGTTCCGAGTAAGCGAAAGGGTGCCGTGCGAATAATCGACAACGTTAGCGAGCTGCTGGGTGATGACCTGAAGCGGGAAATCACGCCTGGCTCGAAGGTCCGCATCGCGGCCTCGACGTTCTCGATCTTCGCGTTCGAGGCGCTTCGAACAGAGCTCAACCAGGTCAGCGAATTGGAGTTTATCTTCACCTCGCCAGCGTTCGTGACCTCAAAGGTTACCGATAAACTTCGCAAGGAGCGTCGGGAATTCTTCATCCCCGCTACCGCCCGTGGTGCGTCCAGTGTGGCGGGGTCAGAGTTCGAGATCCGTCTTCGCAACAAACTAACCCAACGGGCGATTGCTCGCGAGTGTGCCGAGTGGGTGCGACGCAAGGTGCGGTTCCGGTCCAACTCGACCGGCAATCCGATGCAGCAGTTCGCTGTGGTCGACGAGCGGGCCGCCTATATGCCGCTGCAGGGTTTCACTACCGCAGACTTGGGTTATGAGCGGGGCAACGCGGTCTCCAACATGGTCCACCGTGTCGACGATGCTCCCATGACGTCCCAGTACATCGCGTTGTTCGATCAAATCTGGAGCAACTCGACGCAGCTCGACGATGTCACGGAGGCGGTGCACGAGCACATCGCCACCGTGTACGCCGAAAACTCGCCGGCACGGATCTACTTTCTAATCCTCCACAACTTGTTCGCCGAATTCCTCGAAGATATCAATGAAGACGTCCTGCCCAACGACCGCACGGGCTATCAAGAGATGCAGGTCTGGAAGAGCCTCTACAACTTCCAACGAGACGCTGCCACAGGGATCATCAACAAGTTAGAGACGTACAACGGCTGCATCCTCGCCGACAGCGTTGGCTTGGGCAAAACTTTTACGGCGTTGGCGGTGATCAAGTACTACGAGTTGCGAAACAAGTCGGTGTTGGTCCTGGCGCCGAAGAAGCTCGCGGAGAATTGGACGAACTACAACGCCAATCTCACCACGAACATCTTCGCGAGCGATCGGTTCAATTACGATGTCCTAGCGCACACTGATCTGTCACGCACGCGCGGGGAGTCGCTGGGTCTTCGGCTCGATCGGATCAACTGGGGCAACTACGACCTCGTGGTGATCGATGAGTCGCACAACTTCCGCAACGCCGACTATTCACAGGAGAAGGAGTCGCGGTACCAGCGGCTAATGAGGCTGGTGATACGCGAGGGCGTAAAGACTAAGGTGCTCATGCTGTCGGCGACCCCTGTCAACAACCGGTTCAACGACTTGAAAAACCAGTTGCAGCTCGCTTACGAAGGCGAGTCGGAGAACCTCGCGCAGCATCTGAACTTGTCGACCACGGTTGAAAAGGTCTTCAGCGAAGCTCAGCGCGTCTTCAACGACTGGTCGAAGCTTCCCCCTGAGGCCCGGACGACCGATGAGATCCTCAAGATGCTCGACTTCGACTTTTTCGAGTTGCTGGACTCGGTGACGATCGCGCGGTCGCGCAAGCACATCCAGGCGTTCTACGACACCAGCGAGATCGGGGCGTTTCCGGCCCGAATGCCGCCGGTGTCGATCCGTGAACCGCTGACGGATCTGTCCGGTGTTGCGACGTTCAACGAGATTTTCGAGCAGATCCAAGCCCTCACCCTCGCGGTCTACACCCCGCTGGCCTACGTGTTCCCCAGCCGCCTGAGCAAGTACGAGGAGCTGTACGACGTCAAGGTCGGAACAGCGCGCTCAAACTTGGGGCAGCGCGGCCGTGAGCAGGGACTCAAGCAACTCATGACAGTCAACCTTCTCAAGCGCCTGGAGAGCTCTGTCGAGGCATTCCGTCTCACATTGGGCAAAATCGAGGCCGGGGTCGATCGAACTTTGGGGCTGTTGGAGACACACGCTGGAGCGATCAGTGAGATCGACGTCGACTTCAACAATTATGATCTCGATGTCGACGACGAGGACGACGCCAACGTCGAGGCGCTTACGTTCGGCGAGAAGATCAAGATCGATATGGACGACATCGACATCGTGTCCTGGCACCGCGACCTGTGGAACGACCGAGAGACACTGCGCGAACTCCTCGAAGAGATGCAGAAGGTCACTCCGACCCATGACCTGAAGTTGGAGCGTTTGAAAGCGATCGTTACGCACAAGGCGCAGCGCCCTATCAATGATGGCAATCGCAAGGTGCTGATCTTTTCCGCGTTCGCCGACACCGCGGAGTACCTCTACAAGCAGCTCGCTCCCGTCTTCAGCGAGATCGGCCTCGAGAGCGCAATCATTACTGGTGGCGGGAACGCGGCTAAGACCACGCTGGGAAAGGGTTACGACTTCCAACAGGTGATGACCTTGTTCTCGCCTAGGTCCAAGCAACGTCATCTCACGATGCCGGCGGTGACCGGTGAAATCGACGTGCTGATCGGCACCGATGTCATCAGCGAAGGACAAAACCTGCAGGACTGCGACTACCTGGTCAATTACGACATTCACTGGAACCCGGTGCGCATCATCCAACGCTTCGGCCGAGTGGATCGCATCGGTTCGATCAACGCCAAGATCCAATTGGTCAATTTCTGGCCCGACATCTCCCTCGACGAGTACATCAACCTCAAGGAGCGCGTCGAGAACCGCATGGTCATTGCCGACCTCGCGGCCGTCGGCGACGACAATATCCTCGACCCAGCGAGTGCGGACGCGGCCTACCGCAAGGAGCAGCTGCGCAAACTCCAGGACGAGGTGATCGAGCTCGAAGACGTCCGGGCGGGTGTTTCCATTACCGACTTGGGTCTCAACGACTTTCGCATGGACCTGCTCGGCTACATACAGGAGTACGGGGAGCTCGACGCGGCCCCCAGAGGCCTGCACGCCGTAGTGCCGGCTGACCCGGCAAAGGGACTCCGCCCAGGCGTAATTTTCGCCCTGCGCGACCTCGGCGTTGACCAGAGCGCCAACCGGGGCAATCGGCTGCACCCGCATTACTTGGTCTACCTCTGCGACGACGGCAGCGTCCTCGCCGACCATACCGAGGCGAAGAGCCTGCTCGACCTTCTCCGGGCGAGCTGCCGCCCACACGATGAGCCGGTTGCTGCTGTCACTCGCGTCTTCAACGCTGCCACCAACGAAGGTTCGGAGATGGCTGCGTACTCCGAACTCCTGACCTCAGCCATCCGATCAATGGTCGAAGTCACCGATGAACGAGACCTCGACAGCCTTTTCACCGATGGCGGCACGACCGCATTGACCCAGACGATCGGTGGCCTCGACGACTTCGAGCTCATCGCGTTCATCGCGGTGGTGGATGCGGGGGTGGGAACCGAGTGACGGCCCTCCTCTACCGCTGGCCGGCGGCGGCCGAGTTCGCCCGCACGGTTCCAAAGACCAAATTTTACGAGCACGCCACCATCGGGGCAGCGGTCAAGGACGCGTTCGTGGCCGACGTTCGCCGGATCACCTGGGCCTACAAACTGGCCGATTCGACCATCAACTTGCCAGGCACCACCGAGGTGCCGGAAATCCAGGTCTTCGAGATCGATGCCAAAGGCGATGATGTCGCTGAAGGCGTACTCGCCGCGATCGACAAAGCAGTGCGAACGCCGATCATCTTCGAAAACCGCCGAGGCGAAGGCTCGCAGCAAGAGGTCCAGATGGTAGCGGCGCACAAACAGCTCGGAAACGGTGCGCCGAAGATGGGCACCTACTTTCGTACGGAGTGGTATTCCGCGGACATCAAGCGGGCGACCCTGCCCACGGCCATTGACTTGACGGGACTCTATAACGCTCTGCTTCAACCGCTCACCCCCGTGAAGAACCATGCGGGCGAGAAGGTGTCGGACGTTGTCACCAGACTGACTACCGTTCGGAAACTCGAGCGCGAAATCACTGCGCTCGAGCGCAAACTCCGCAATGAACCACAGCTCAACCGCAAAGTCGTGCTGCGCCGAACCTTGCGAGCCAAACAAGCCGACCTGGCTGAACTCACCAGCACGAGCATCAGCCCTGCCGCGGGCGACACGAACTGAGGATCACATGGAGAAACTACGAATGACGTCACCTGACTTAACTGCAAACAACGTCGCCAAGATCGCCGAACTGTTTCCGAGCGTCGTAACCGAGTCCATCGATGCCGACGGCAAGCTGAATCGTGTCGTCGACTTCGATCTACTACGTCAGGAGCTGTCCGGCCACATCGTTGAGGGCCCTCAGGAGCGCTACCAACTCGATTGGCCGGGCAAGCGGGCGGCATCGTTTGTGTCCAACGCTCCTATTGCAAAGGCGCTTCGACCGGTCCGTGGGGAGTCGGTTGACTTCGACACGACGAAGAACTTATTCATACAGGGCGACAACCTCGATGCGTTGAAGCTTCTTCAGGAGTCGTACCTCGGCAAGGTCAACCTCATTTATATCGACCCGCCCTATAATACTGGAAACGACTTTATCTACGAGGATGATTTCGCGGAGACCGCAGATGAGTATCTTGTGAGGTCGGGGCAGAGGGCGTCGACTGGCGAGCATCTCGTCGCCCATTCTGAATCGAACGGAAGATTCCATTCAGATTGGCTTAGCATGATGTATCCGCGAGTAAAACTCGCCCGCCAACTTCTTGCCGATAATGGGGTCTTTGTTGCAGCAATCGATGATCATGAGCACGCTAACCTACGGGCGATGCTAGATTCGGTGTTTGGTGCCGAGAACTTTCTTGCTAATGTAGTCTGGCAAGGCTCCGGAAAGAATGACGCCCGCTTCACTTCTGGCGGCGTTGACTACATGTTGGTATACGCTCGAAGCAAGGCAACATTGGTCGAAAACGATGTCAGATTTAAGGGGCCTAAGCGCGGCTACGACGACGTTGTAGCCGCAGGTCAGCGGTGCTGGAAAGAAGCAGGCGGGGACCCAGTTCGGGCGACAGAGCGTTTTCGCGCTTGGTGGAGGTCCAAGCCGGACGTTGAACCCGGTTTGACGGCATATAGCGAGATCGATGGGGATGGTCGGATCTTCACCCGTGACAATCTTCGCTCTCCAAACCCGCGTGAGAACTTGATGTACGACGTTCCTCACCCGCGCACTGGACTCCCCGTTAAGCGTCACCCTAACGGCTGGGTGTATGCAAGGGAACGTATGCAAGCGCTCATCGGCGAGGGGCGCATCTTATTCGGCGTCGACCACACGACAACGCCGCGACTCAAACGTTTCCTCTCAGATACGAGCACGCAGGCTATGCGGCCAGTCATATCGAAAGAGCGAGCGCCAGCAAGCGATGCGTTGGCGCGGCTTCTTGGCGGGAAGTATTTCGACTACCCGAAGGACGTTGGGGTACTCGAAACGTGGATTAACGCGCTGACTGGTAACGACAAAGAGGCGGTGGTCTTGGACTTCTTTGGAGGCTCGGCCTCAACCGCCCACGCGGTCATGGCGTTGAACGCGAGCGATGGTGGTTCGCGTCGATTTATCCTCGTGCAGTTAGATGAGCCGTCGGGACCGAAATCGTTCGCCGCACATCACGGGTTCACGACCATTGCTGAAATCTCCCGAGAACGCCTCCGGCGGGCTGGAGTCGAGTTGAAGGGAAGGGCGGGCCTGCTCGGAGAAAGCTTGGATGTGGGCTTCCGAGCCCTGCGCGTTGATACGACTAACCTGCTCGACTTTCTTCGTACTCCCGACGATACCAATCAGCTGGACCTCACTGGGCTGCAAGACAGCGTGAAGCCCGGGCGTTCTGGGGAAGATCTGCTATTCCAGGTGATTCTCGACTGGGGGCTGGAAGCGACGCTTCCAATTTCCATTGAGCAGATCGACGGAAAAGAGACCTTCGTAGTGGACGAAGGTGCTTTAGTTGCTTGCTTTGAAGACAACGTGACGCCGAAGTTAGTGCGCGAACTCGCCGCGCTGCAGCCTCTTCGGGCTATCTTCCGTGATTCGGGGTTTCCTTCTGACGGCGCCAGGATTAATTCCCAGCAGATCTTCAAGGAACTCTCTCCTGCAACTGACATGAAGGTGATTTGACTTGTCCAGGCTTAGCCTTACCTCATTCGATAATACTTCAGACAATATTGACTTTCTGGCGGAACGATTCCCTCACGCGATCACCGAAACGCGCTCTGCCGACGGGATTGTTGCTCGTGCTGTGGACTGGGACGTGCTCCGACAGGAATTCAGTGGGCATCTCGTCGAGGGACCGCAAGAGCGTTTCCATCTGGATTGGCCCGGGAAGAGGGAGGCTCTCCTCCTCTCGAACTCGTCCACAGCGCGGACACTTCGCCCGGCACGAGGCGAGTCGGTCGACTTCGATCGCACTCGGAATCTCTTCATCGAAGGTGACAACCTGGACGCTCTGAAGCTTCTGCAGGAGCCGCTGCTGGGGCAAGTGAAGATGATCTATATCGACCCTCCGTACAACACTGGCAACGATTTCTTGTACTCCGACGATTTCGCAAGTTCGCGGGATGATTACCTGAAGCAGTCCGGACAGGTCAATGAAGCTGGTGCGCGTCTCGTCGCGACGTCTGAGACCGGGGGGCGCTTTCATTCTGCCTGGCTCAGCATGATGTACGCCCGCCTGAAGGTGGCGCGTTCGTTGCTCATGGAGGACGGGATCGGGTTCGTCAGCATCGACGGTAATGAGGTCGCGCAACTCAAGTTGCTTCTGAGCGAGTTGTTCGGACCCGACAACTTCTTAGCCACCATCACGTGGGTCAGCAACCTCAAGGGCCGTCAGATATCCGACGGTGGTCCAGCCGGCACTCACGAGTACATTTTATGCTTCGCGAAAAACTCCCAGTCTATAAGCCAGTTCCGGGGCTCCGGAGCGTTGCTGCGTAAGTTAATGCCCGACGTATATAAGGGCGCCGCCTACGCACTCAAAGAAGATTCGAAGGGTCCGTACGTAACGAAGAATGAGCTCTACAACACGAACTCGAAATTCAATGAGCGCACTGCCCGGACGATGGTATTCCGCATCCACTATAACCCCGACAGCGGTGAGGTCCGCGTCAGCGATCTCGACGACGACACCTCGTATCCGGGCTTCATTACCGCGATGCCCCACGCCAATTCCCGTCCAGGACTGAACTGGCACGCATGGCGCTGGAGCCGTGCAAAAATTCTTGCCGAGCACGAAGACCTTGAGTTCGACATCTCCAACGGCAAGCTTCGAATCCGTACCAAAATTCGCGATGTAGACGGAATGACAATGAAAGACATCGTCATCGGCCCGTCGACTATGACCGGAAAGGCTGACTTGGACGCCCTCGAGATGGGGCGCCTTTTCGACACGCCTAAACCGGTCGGGTTGCTCGAGACGCTGATCTCAGTTGCCACAGGTCCTGACGACCTCGTCGTGGACTTCTTTGCGGGTTCGTGTGCCACTGCCGAAGCCGTCCTCCGCCAGAATTCTAAAGATGGCGGTCACCGACGCTTCATCATGGTTCAGCTCGATGAAGAGTGCGGTTCGGGAAGTCAAGCTGCCTCCGAAGGATTCGAGACCATCGCGGCGATCGGTCGAGAGCGTATACGACGAGCTGGTGCGGCACTGCGGGAGCACGGATTCACTGGCGATACTGGTTTCAGGGCTCTGCGCCTAGATAGCAGCACGCGTACGGAAGTTTGGATGACTGCGGACGAGACCAAGCAAGAATCACTTCTCGGCCTTCAGTCGACTGTGAAGTCGGACCGCACAGACGAAGACCTGCTGTTCAGTTCAATGTTGGACCTCGGGATCGACCCTGCCTCTCCTATCACTCGGCAAATTATTGACGGTCACGTGGTTTTCGACGTCGCAGATGGGGCAGTCTCGGCCTGCTTCTCTCAGCAAGTGAGCCAGGAGGCGTTGATGAACATCGGGCGGACGCAGCCGCTCCATGTCCTCTTCCGAGACGCAGCATTCAACACTGATGCCGCGCGCATCAACGCTGAGCAGATGCTCAAGCAGTTGAGCCCTAACACAACGATCGCGACGGTGTGACCTAGACATGAAGCTTCAATTCAAAGTTCAGCAATACCAGACCGATGCCGTCGACGCGGTCGTCGACATGTTCGCCGGGCAGCCTCGTCGCTCCGGGTTCTCCTACCGCATCGATCCCGGCAAGGTGAAGCCAAATGCTGCACCGGCGCTGTTCGAGACCAACACGACGCCGGACTCTGGCTTGCGCAACTCTGAGATTGAGCTCTCGGCCGCTCACCTCTTGGCCAACGTGCACCAGGTGCAAACGTCTCGAAACCTGCCGCTGGCGTCGAAGCTAGTCGACAGCAAGGCGGCGCCTGGTGCTCCGAACCTCGATATCGAGATGGAGACCGGTACCGGCAAGACGTACGTTTACATCAAGACGATCATGGAATTAAACAAGCGCTACGGCTGGTCGAAGTTTATCATCGTGGTGCCCTCGGTCGCCATCCGCGAGGGTGTGAAGAAGTCGTTCGATGTAACTGCTGAGCACTTTCAGCAGACTTATAGCACCAAGCCGCGGTCATTTGTCTACAACTCCTCTCAATTGCACGAAATTGAGAGGTTTAGTTCCGATGCAGGCGTGCAGGTCATGATCATCAACATTCAGGCGTTCAATGCCACCGGCAAGGACAACCGACGCATCTACGATGTGCTGGACGATTTCCAGTCACGCCGCCCGATCGATGTTATTAGCGCCAATCGGCCGATCGTGATCATCGACGAACCACAGAAGATCGGCGCGGCTCAGTCGCTCGAGGCGCTGTCGCGGTTCAGCGCGCTGATGGTGCTTCGCTACTCGGCCACACACAAGGTCGAACACACTAAAGTGCACCGGCTCGATGCTTTGGATGCCTACAACCAGAAGCTTGTCAAGAGAATCTCGGTCCGCGGCATCACGGTCAAGGGACTCGCTGGCTCGACGGCCTACCTGTATTTGGACGCGATCGAGGTCAAGAAGGGACAGCCTCCGACGGCCCGGATAGAGCTTGAGGTCCAGACCAAAGCCGGCCCCATCAAGCGGCACCTCAAACGAGTCACCAAGGGCACCCGCTTGCATGACTTGGCTAACGGCATCGAATCCTACAAGGACCTCGTGGTCACCGACGTCAGCGCGATCGACGACACCATCACGCTCAGCAACGGCGACGTGGTGGTGGCCGGTCAGCTCGCGGACCGCGACGTCACCGAGGAGACCAAGCGTCGCATCCAAATCCGTGAGGTAATCCGCGCCCACATCGACAAGGAACGCGAACTCTTCAACCAAGGTATCAAGATCCTCTCGCTGTTCTTCATTGATGAGGTCGCCAAGTACCGCGACTACGGCCGCGAGGACACCCTCGGTGACTACGCCCGTGTCTTCGAGGAGGAGTACGAGGCCGCCGTCACCGAAGTGCTCGGAGAACTCGAACTCGACGAGGCCACCACCACTTACCAGCAGTACTTGCGGCGCGATACAGCCCGAGAGGTGCACCAGGGCTACTTCTCGATCGACAAGAAGAGCAAGCACTTCGTTGAGGGCGCCGTGCACAAGACCGGTGACGAGAAGGGTCAGTCTAAAGACGTCGGGGCGTACGACCTGATCCTCAAGGACAAGGAACGCCTCCTCTCGTTCGCCGAGCCGGTGCGCTTCCTGTTTTCCCACTCTGCGTTGCGTGAGGGTTGGGACAACCCGAACGTCTTCGTCATGGGCATGCTGAAGAAGAGCGACAACGCCATTTCGCGTAGGCAGGAGATCGGCCGTGGCCTACGACTTGCGGTCGACCAGCACGGTGAGCGGATGGACAACCCCGCCACGGTCCACGATATCAACGAACTCACCGTCGTTACCGACGAGTCCTACACCGACTTCGTGACCGGCCTGCAAAAGGAGATCGCCGAGTCGCTGGCTGACCGCCCACGCAAGGCTAGCGTCAAATTCTTCACCGGCAAGACCATTCAGACTCACGACGGCGAGACGGTCGTCGAGGAGGCCCTCGCGCAGGCGCTCTACCAGTACCTGGCCAAGAACGACTACATCAATGACGATGACACCATCTCCGAGGCATATAAGGCCAGCCGTGAGGCCGGCACGTTGGCCGAGCCGACCTCGGAAGTGCTCAAACCGGCCATCGACTTCGTCTGCACGTTGGTCGATGCGCTGTATATCGAGGTGCCGCTACCAACCAATGGCCGCAAGCCCAAGAAAGTCCCGCTCAACGAGGCGAATTTTATGAAGAAGGAGTTCCAAGAACTCTGGAGCCGGATCAACCACAAGGCTGTCTACCAGGTCGAGTTCGACTCCGACGAACTCGTCCGGAAGTGTGTCAAGGCGCTTGACACCCACCTGAGCGTCACATCTCTGCAGTACGTGGTCCAGGCAGGCAAGCAACGCGGCTCCCTCGAAGCCGACGACCTCACATCTGGCGTTGGCTTCGAAATCTCGACTACCTCGACCCAGACGGAAACCGTGTCGGCTGGCTCCCAGGTCAAGTACGACCTGCTAGGGGAGATCACCGAGAAGACCCAACTCATCCGGCGGACCGCGGCCAAGATCCTCAGCAAGGTCACCCCCGACACATTCGCCAAGTTCCGTCTCAATCCTGAGCAGTTCATCACTGAAGCCGCTCACTTGATCAACGAGCAGAAGGCAACTGTCATCGTCGAGCACCTGACCTACGACACACTGGAAGACCGGTTTGCATCGGCGATTTTCACCGAAAATCAGAGCGCGCAGGACTTCACCAAGGCGGGGGAGAAGCTCAAGAAGCATGTCTACGACTATGTGGTCACAGACTCAAAGGTCGAACGTGCGTTCGTCACCGAGCTCGACACGAGCATCGAGGTTGCGGTTTACGCGAAGTTGCCTCGTGGGTTCTTCATCCCCACGCCTGTGGGCGACTACAATCCCGACTGGGCGATCGCCTTCACCGAGGGGTCGGTCAAGCACGTGTACTTCGTCGCGGAGACCAAGGGTTCCTTGTCGACTCTCCAGTTAAGGGGTGTCGAGGACGCGAAGATCGAGTGTGCACGCAAGTTCTTTGCCGAGGTCAACCAGAAGTTTGAAGGCCAAGTGAAGTACGACGTTGCCGACAGCTACTCGAAGCTCATGGAACTCGTCACAGCGTAAGACCTGTTCCGTGGCCAAGGCAGACCGCATCACTGCCGGAGCACCATATTCGATCACTGAGGTTCTCGGCGCGAAGAGTGCCGATGCCTACTGCAAGACCGAGCGGCAGGTAGTACGGTCGGTCCTCCCGGTCCAGCCATCCGGTGTGGCGGTACCCGATCACCGGATCGGAAGTACCGACTGGCCCTATCTGCCGACCTAGTTGACTTGCCGCAACTCGGACTTTGAGGCGGATGCGAAATCGCTCGGCCATCCGAACGGTGTATCGTGCGAGCAGTTGGGATTGTCCAGGACATTCATCGAACTCGCCGTGGCCCGCTCACGAATCCTATCCCGTTACTGCGAATTGCTCCGAAAGGTCGAACTTCCTTCCAGCTGCTCGAGTACCCTTTCGAAGCCTGCGCGATCAACTCCGTACTAATTTGGTGGCAAAGCCTGTCATATGCCGGTAAAAGCAAACGATGTCCGGCGGATCATGCACAATTGGAGCATGTCGTCCTCCCCGTCCTTTTCATTAGCGGCTCCGCCTTTGCAAGTGTCTGTCGATCGATTTGTGTCCATGCTTCGCATGCCGAAGGACCTGTTAGATATTCACCCTCGAAAAAAGGGAAACTCGGGAAAATGGGCGGCCGTGAACCCGGCCCTGGTTCTGGGCGTCATTTCCGCCTTCGAGGGCTTCGTCGAGGACTTTGTTGCCGTTGGCCTGTCGAAGCAAGGGGCGACCATGGGGGAAATTGCGGCGGAGATTGGTAAGTGGAACAATCCCGATCTTCGAGAATTCTCTTCCCGTGTCGAGACGGTGTTCGGGGGAGCTGGCAAGATCGTTGGTGGTCGCGACATTAGGTTAAATGTCAACACAAAAACCGGGCACAGTACATGGGCCGAACGGGATGTCGCTTGGGATCAAGTAGTTCTCGATGCCTCAGCATGGATGCAGGTTCGTCATGCTTTGACGCACGGCCTCGTTCCGTCGTGGAGCGATGTTCGTTGGCCGCCGCCGCTTAGGAAGACCGTGAGCCGTCCCGCTGCATCTAGCGTTCTGCGTGAGTCAGGGAATGGTCATACGCTGGTGTTGCAAAACGCATTGAACTGCTGCCGAATATACACTCTCGGCGCTCAGCATATTGCTGATTCCTCCGCCACTTGGCTTGGCGAATCGCTCGACTGGTCTAAGCTCCCTGAGTTCAAGTGAGCTTCTTTACGCGATGTTCGATGGAACAAAGGGTTTGGAAGCTTATAGAGTTTTCGGTGCTGGGTTTTCGCAGCTCAGCAGCCCGATAGGTTTGACGGTGGGAGAGGTTCGGGGAGCGTGATTTGCGTCTGAGGGTTATGCTGTTAGGAACGTCCTTCGGATAGCAGGGTTCTGACGATCGGATAGCACGAGTATGGGCATCGGGTAGCGGTGCCGGTGGCGGTGTGTTCGTCTCGGATTTGCGCGTGGCAGTCCCGCTGCGCGTGAAGCCGAACAGGAGGCACCAGTGACTGATTACCGATTGGTGATGTCGCTACTGCTGCAGGACAGGTCCTACCGAGACATCGAGGCGATCGCGGGATGCTCGCATCGCACGATCGCGAAAGCGAAGAAGGTCTGCCACGATCAGGGGTTGACCGCCACGAGCCAGGTCGATGCACTGAGCGCCGAGGAGATCGACGGGCTGTTCGCCGATGGCCGCAAGAAGCCCTCAGGCGAGTTCGTCCCGATCGATGTCGCTGCGATGGTCAAGAAGCGTTCGGGCAGAAAGAAGCTGCCGCTGCGGGTGCTATGGGCGAACTACCTCGATACCGACGGCTCGCCGTGCCAGCGGCACTACAGCTACCAGCGGTTCTGCCAGATCATCGGCGAGTACGTCGAGGTCAACGAGCTGACGATGCGGATCGCCCACGTGCCCGGCCACACAATGCAGGTCGACTGGGCCGGCACCGCGATGGCGATCTTCGACCCCGTCACCGGAAACCGAACTCGAGTGTCGGTGTTCGTGGCCTCGCTGCCGTACTCAGGGATGGTTTTCGCCTGCGGCTGCCTCGATGAGAAGATGCCGAACTGGCTCGACGCCCACCTGCAGGCTTTTGTCGATGGCGGGTGAATACTGACCCCCGGGTGACGGGTGAATATTGACCCCTCCCGACCCTGGGAGGGTGATTGCAGTGGAGCAGTGGGCCGAGATACGCCGGTTGCATAACAGCGAGGGCGTGCCGATCAAGGAGATTTCGAGAAGGCTGGGGATCGCGAGGAACACGGTGCGCTCGGCGCTCGCCTCGTCCGAGCCGCCGAAGTACAAGCGAGCTCCGAAGGGATCGCTGGCTGATGCGTTCGAGCCGGACATCCGGAAGTTGCTGGCGGAGTATCCGACGATGCCGGCCACGGTGATCGCCGAGCGGATCGAGTGGCCGCACTCGATGACCGTGCTCAAGGACCGCGTGCGAGCGATCCGCCCCGAGTATCGCGGGGTCGATCCGGCGGACCGTATCGAGCACAAGCCCGGCGATACGACGCAGTGCGATCTGTGGTTCCCGAAGACGCCGATTCCGCTGGGCGCAGGTCAGAGCGCTCAGATGCCGGTGTTGGTGATGACGCTGGCGTTCTCGCGGTACATCTCCGCGACGATGATTCCCTCCCGGATGGCCGGGGACATCCTGGCGGGGATGTGGTTGCTGCTGGGCCAGCTCGGGGCTGTATCCCATCGCCTGTGGTGGGATCGGGAGTCGGCGATCGCTACCTCGGCGGGCAAGCCGACGGTCGATGCCGCCGCGTTCGCGGGGACGCTGTCGTCGAAGCTGGTGATCGCCCCGCCGCGGGACCCGGAGTTCAAGGGCATGGTGGAGCGCCACAACGGCTACCTCGGCCAGTCGTTCATGGCCGGCCGGACCTTCGCGGGCCCCGCGGACTTCAATGACCAGCTCACCGAGTGGCTGGCGACGGCCAACACGCGCACCGTGCGCGTGTTGGGATCGAGGCCGGTAGACGCGTTGGTCGAGGACCGGGCGCGGATGCTCGCCCTTCCGCCGGTCGCACCGACCACGGGCCTGCGCACGACGGTGAGGTTGGCGCGGGACTACTACGTCCGTATCGACTCGGTGGACTACTCGGTCGACCCCCGCGTGATCGGGCGCCTGGTCGAGGTCGTCGCCAGCCTGCATACGGTGACGGTGACCTGCGCGGGGGCCGTGGTGGCCGAGCATCGCCGCAGCTGGTCCCGCCGCGGGACGGTGACTAGCCCAGAGCATGTGGACCTGGCCAAGCAGCTGCGCGTGGACTACTGGCAGCGGGTCCGGGAGCAACCGCCGATGAGTTCGTTCACTGATCCGGTGGTGCGCTCGCTGCGCGACTACGACGACCTCTACGACGTCGACTTCGCTGGCAACGCAGCAGTGGATTCGGAGGTGTCGGCATGAGCGAAGACGCCTCTTCCCAGGTCGCCTACGCCGCCCGGGTGCTCAAGACCCCGACCATCTCGGGCGTGTTCTCCGACCTCGCCGATACCGCCCGTAGGCAGGGCTGGACCTACGAGGAGTACCTGGCTGCCGTCTTGGGTCGGCAGGTCGCCGACCGAGAGGCCTCCGGCATCCAGGTCCGTACTCGTGCGGCGCACTTTCCGCAGGTCAAGACGCTCGAGGACTTCAATGTCGACCATCAGCCCACCTTGCGCAAGGACGTGCTCGCGCACTTGGCGACGAGCACCTACATCGGCAAGGCCGACAACGTAGTCCTGCTCGGGCCGCCCGGAGTGGGTAAGACCCACCTGGCGATCGCCCTCGGATACAAGGCGATCGCCGCCGGCTACGCCGTGCAGTTCGATACGGCGGTCGGTTGGCTTGCCAGGCTGCAGGCCGCGCATGCCGAGAACCGCCTAGAGGCCGAGCTGCGGAAGCTGCGCCGCTACAAGCTGCTCATCATCGATGAGGTCGGCTACATCCCGTTCGACTCCGACGCCGCCAACCTGTTCTTCCAGCTTGTGGCCCACCGCTACGAGCAGGGCTCGATCCTGGTGACCTCGAACATGCCATTCGGCCGCTGGGGTGAGATCTTCGCCGATGACATCGTCGCCGCCGCGATGATCGACCGTCTCGTCCACCACGCCGAGGTACTGACCCTCGGCGGCCAGTCCTACCGGACCAAAGCACGACGAGACCTCATGACCGCACAGACCAACAACCAGAGGGGTCAGAATTCGCCCGTCACGTAGGGGTCAATTTTCACCCGCCGTTGACAGCTTTCGAGTACTTCGGCGGCCTCACCCAGGTGGTCATCCCCGATAACGCCTCGACCGCGTCGAATCAGATCAGTCGCGGCGACCGGGCCCGCGAGGTCAACCGTGAGTACCGGGACTTCCTCGAATATCACCGCACTGCCGCCGTGCCGACCAGACCGGTCCGCCCGATGAGTATTTGGAGGCTTGGGGGCCACCGGATATTGCCTTCGGGGGCCAGCAGTATTGCCGTTGGGGGCCAGTGACCGCGTCGGTCGGGGCCACCGGCCTCCCGTCGGCGTCTGGCTACTGGTTCGCGGCGGCGTGTTCGCGCATGTTGTGCGTGCCGGTGTCGATCCAGAGGGTGTTGTGGACGATGCGGTCCATGATGGCGTCGGCGTGCACCCCGGAGCCGAGGCGTTGGTGCCAGTCTTTCTTGGCGTACTGGGTGCAGAAGACCGTGGATCCGGTGTCGTAGCGGCGCTCGAGCAGCTCCAGCAGCATGCTGCGCATCCCGTCATCGGGGTGGTCGAGCAACCATTCGTCGATCACCAGGAGAGAGAACGCGGCGTACTTCTTGAGGAACTTCATCTGCCCCTGGGGCTTGTCCCTGGCCAGCGCCCAGGCCTCTTCGAGGTCGGGCATCCGGATGTAGTGCGCCCGGATCCGGTGCTGGCAGGCCTGCTTTGCCAGGGCGCAGCCGAGGTAGGACTTGCCCGAGCCGGTGAAGCCCTGGAACACCACGTTCTGCTGGCGCTCGATGAACGAGCAGGTCGCCAGCTGAGCGATCATCGCCCGATTCAGGCCTCGCTCTTCGATCAGGTGAACTCGCCGCAGGTCAGCGCCCGGATACCGGAGCCCGGCCCGGCGGATGAGCCCGTCGACCTTGGAGTGATTGAACGCCTCGTGGGCATGGTCGACCACCAGCTGCATCCGGTCCTCGAACGTCATGCCGAACACGTGGTTGTCATCTTGGGCCTCGATCGCCTCCAGCATCGGGTGGGCGCCCATTTCGCGGAGCTTGCGCTTGGTCTCGATGTCGAGCGCGGTCACCGGGCACCTCGGGCGTAGTAGTCGGCGCCGCGGACGTACCCGCCGATCTCGCCGGGTTCCTCGCGTGGTGGCCGCAGGGCGGCGGTCTTGTCCTGCCCGGTGGCCAGGATCGGCTGCACGTGCGCGTAGCGGGGCGAACGCACTGGCCCGGTCAGAGCCAGAGCGCAGGCCACTTCGACCCGCTCGGCCGAGTAGCGCCGCGAAAGCCGCAGCACCGCCAGGGCGGCGTCGAGTCCCTGCTCGTCGATGGGGACCGATTCGAAGATCCGGCTCACCACGATCTGGGCGGCCGGGCCGATCCGCTCGGCCCACGCACGGGTGCGGGCCGCGTCCCACTGCTGGTAGCGCTCACCGGCGGGAAGGTCGGCGTCGTTGGTGCGATACGAACCTGCCGCCCCTTCGGGCAGCAGCAGGTGGCTGGAGATCCTCTCGGTGCCGAGGTAGATCTCCAGCGTGCGGGCGGTGATCCGCAGATCGACCTTCGCCCCGATGTGCACCAGGGGTGCCGAGTAGTAGTTGCGCTCGAACACCACGTGAGCGTTGCGGCCGACCCGTCGCCCGTAGAGCCACCGGCTGATCTCGAACTCCACCGCCGGCAGCGGGGTCAACAACGGCTGCTCCTCGGCCGTGAACACGCTGTAGCGGGATCCGGGGCGTTTTTGGAACGGTTGCCGGTTGTAGGCGTCCATCCGCTGCCCGATAGCGGCCTCGAGCTCCGGTAGCGAACCGAACTGCTGGTCCCGCAGTCCGGCGATGACCCAGGTCGCCACATGCGCGACGGTGTTCTCGGTGCTGGCCTTGTCTTTCGGGCGCCGTATTCTGCCTGGTAGGACGGCTGCTGAGTAGTGGGCGGCCATCTCTCGGTAGGCGTCGTTGAGCACGATCTCCCCGTCTCGCGGGTGTTTGATCACGCCGGTCTTGAGGTTGTCGCACACGATCCGCGGCACCGAACCACCGAAGTTCTCGAACATCGCCACGTGCGCCCGCAGCCAGGCATCTTGCTTCATGTCGATCGCGGGCCACACGAAGGCGTACCGGCTGAACGGCAGGCACGCCACGAACAGGTACACCCTCGTCGAGGTGCCGGTGACCGGGTCGACCAGTTCCATCGTGGGACCGGACCAGTCGACCTCGATCGTTTGTCCGGCTTTGTGTCCGACCCGCGAGGCGGCGCCGGTGACCAGCACGTGTCGCTGGTAGGTCTTGCAGAACCGGTCGTAGCCCATCGCCGGCGACCCCGAGGTGGCGCAGCGGTCGGTGTACTCGCCGTGCAGCAACTTCAGCGTCACCCCGACGCGGGCCATTTCTCGGTGAACATGCTCCCAATCGGGCTGTGCGAACACGCTCTCATGCTCCCCGCGGCCCGGGAACAGGCGCTCGTACACCTGGCTGTCGTCGAGATCGGCGACATCGTCCCACGTCACCTCGTGCGCATCGGCAGCCTCCAAGACCGCGGTGACGCTCTTGCGGGACATGCCCTGCGAGGCCGCGATCGCCCTACCGGACAGGCCCTCGCTGCGAAGCTGCAACACAAGCCTCGCTCTTATTTTCCGTACCATCACCAAGTGCTCCTTCCGCCACGTGCCCTATACACATGGCGGAAGGAGCCTAGAAGCGGTGGCCCCAACGGACGCCGCTACTGGCCCCCAAGCGCAATATTCGCGCAGACAGTCGGTGGCCCCCAGAGGCAATAGTTGTGGCCCCCAGTGAGACGAATATTCACCCGACGGACAAGGGTCACGTAGAGGCTGGGGTGAAGATCGTGACGAACTGGGTGATCGGCCGCCTGGCCGACCGGCGGTTCGCTAGCCTGGACGATCTGGGCGAGGCCGTTGCCTCCGAGGTCGATGCGATCAACGACCGCATCCCGTTCCGCGGCCAGAAGGTCAGCCGGCGCGAGCTGTTCACCGAGCACGAGAAGTCGGAGCTGATTGCCCTGCCCGAAGTGCGGTGGCAGCCGGTGACGTGGAAGAAGTCCAAGGTCAACCGCGATTACCACGTCGAGATCGCCACCGTGAAGTACTCGGTGCCCCACACCTACGCCGGCCAGCACGTCGATGTGAAGATCACCGGCGAGAAACTCACCATCATGTGCGAGGGCGAGGTGATCGCCTCGCACACCATCTCCGGGCGCCGGCACGGCTACATCACCGATCCCGAGCATGTGCCCGCCCAGCACCTGCAGTCGGCGGATCTATGGTCGCGGCCCTACTTCGTGCGCCAAGCCCACAAGATCGGCCCGAACACCGTCGCCGCGATCACCGAGGTGCTCGACCGCCAACGTATCGAAGCCCAGGGCTACCGCTCGTGCCAGAACATCCTGGCCTTAGGAAAGGGCGACAACAAGCAGCTCCTCGAGCGCGCCTGCGGGCAGCTGATCTCCGAGACCGCCCGCCGGGCGATCAGCTACACCGCCGTCAAACAGCACCTGGCGGTACTGCGGGCCCAGGCCGCTGCGCGGCCCACCACCACGACGGCGGCACCGTCTTCAGCGAACGCAACGCCTGTAGCGGCGCCGCTGGGGCGGAGAGACACCCGTGGGGCGCATCTGGCCGGGCCCGAGCAGTTCAGCCTCGCCGCCCTCACCGGCACGCCCAGCGCCTTGGACGAAGGAGACCGGTCATGACTGATCGGCACCTCACCGACGCTGACATGGCGCTATTCACCCAGCTGCGGATGACCGCGTTCGGCGAAACCGTGATCGACCTGGCCAACGATCCCGCCTGCGACGAGTGGACGTTCTCCGAGAAGATCTTCCACGCCCTGGATAAAGAGATCACGGCCAGGCAGGAACGCCGAATCCAGAAACTACTCAAGGCCTCCAGATCGCCAAACCCTGACGCCTGCGTAGAAGAGATCCGCTACCTGCCTGACCGCAACGTCAACCGCGAGCTAATCGCACGTCTGTCCAGCTGTCAATGGATCGACTCGACTCGCAACCTGGTCATCCTCGGCCAGTCCAGCGTGGGCAAGACCTACCTCGCCCAAGCGTTGCTCAACGCCGCGTGCCGCAAGTACTACACGGCGAGGTTCTTCCGACTCGACGATCTGGCCAACCGGCTCGCCGTGCTGGAAGCGACCTCGCAGCGGCGACTGGACTTCCTCACGGACCTGCACAACTGCGACCTGCTGGTCCTGGACGATTTCCTCACCACCCCGGTGGCCCCGCAGACCGCGGCCGAGCTGCTGAACATCATGGCCGCCCGCGAAGGGCGCGGATCGACTTTGGTGACCTCTCAGTTCGATCCGCCCGACTGGTACAAGTCGCTCCAAGACGCGGTCATTGCTGAATCGATCCTCAACCGGATCGTCGCCGGCGCCGAGATCATCGGACTCGACGGACCCAACATGAGACGACACCTCGCCACGGCGACGCCGTAGCGGCCCAGCGGTCGGACGGGGAGGCACCACTATCCGATACCCGTCCGACCGCTACCCGATCATCAGAACCGCGCTACTGGAAACGCGTCCCAAACAGGTTATGCCTCGTGAATGGACAATGAGACACCGGATTTGCCCTGCCACATGGCTCGTTTGAGTATCTGGAGGCTTGGGGTCACCGGTTATTGGGTGAAGCCTTGAAAGACGACGTTCTGCTGTCTCTGGATGAACGAGCAGGTGGCGAGCTGCGCGAGTGCGGCCCGGTCCAGGCCGCGTTCCTCGGCCAGGTCCACGCGCCGCAGATCGGCTGCCGGGTAGCGCAGGTTGGCCCGGCGGATGAGTTCGTCGATCTTGGAGTGGTTGAGGCTCTCGTGGGCGTGGTCGACGACCAGCTGAAGGCGCTCGCCGAAGCTCATGCCGACCACGTGGTCGTCGTGTTGCGCTTCGAGCGCTTCGAGCGCCTCGAGCAGTGACTGGGCGCCCATCTCGCGGAGCTTGCGCTTGGTCTCGCTATCGATGCTGCTCATCGGGCACTCCCGGCGTAGTAGTCGGCGCCGCGGACGTACCCGGCGGCCTGCTCGGCCTCTGCTGGTGGTGGCCTGAGGACGGCAGTCTTGTCCTGGCCGGTGGCCAGGATCGGGTGGATGTGCGCGTAGCGGGGTGAGCGCACCGGCCCGGTCAGCGCCAGGGCGCAGGCGGCTTCGACCCGCTCGGCTGAGAACCGCCGCGAAAGGCGCAGAACCGGCAGGGCGGCGTCCAGGCCCTGTTCGTCGACGGGCACGGATTCGAAGATCCGGTTGACCACGATCACCGCCGCGGGCCCCACCCTCTCGGCCCACGCCCGTACCCCGGGGGTGCATCTCACTGCTGGTACTGGCGGCCGGCCGGCAGGTCGGTGTCGTTGGTGCGGTTGGCCTGCCTTCTGCTTGGGAAGCAGAAGTTGGCTGGAGATCCGCTCAGTGCCATGGTAGATCTCCAGCGTGCGGGCGGTGATCCGCACATCGACCTTGGCGGGCGATGTGCGCCAGCGGGGCGGAGTAGAAGTTCCGCTCGAACACCACGTGCCCATTGCGGCCGACCCGGCGGCCGTAGAGCCACCGGCTGATCTCGAACGCCACCGCCGGCAACGGCGTGAGCAGCGGCCGCTCCTCGGCGGTGAAGACCTCGAGCCTCGAGCCGGGGCGTTTCTGGAACGGCTCGCGGTTGTAGGCGTCCATCCGCTCACCGATCGCCTCTGCCAGTTCGGGCACCGTGTGAAACGTCCGGTCCCGTAGGCCGGCGATCACCCAGGTCGCCACGTGCGACACGGTGTTCTCAGTGCTCGCCTTGTCCTTCGGGCGCCGTATCCGCCCCGGTAGAACGGCTGCCGAGTAGTGGGCGGCCATCTCCCGGTAGGCGTCGCTCAGGACGATCTCTCCGTCGCGGGATGCTTGATCACGCCGGTCTCGAGATTGTCGCACACGATCCGCGGCGCCGACCCGCAGAAGGCGTCAAACATCGCCAAGTGACCCCGCAGCCACGCGTCCTGCTGCATGTCGATGCTGGGCCAGACGAACGCGTACCTGCTGAACGGCAGGCACGCCACGAACAGGTACACCTTCGCTACCGCCCCGGTGACCGGGTCGGTCAGCTCCATCGTGGGGCCGGGCCAGTCACCTCGACCGTCTGGCCGGCCTTGTGGCCGACGCGGGAGGCGGCGCCGGTGACCATCACGTGTCGCTGGTAGGTCTTGCACCACCGGTCCTAGTCCATCGACGACGCTCTAGTGGTGGCGCAGCGGTCGGTGTACTCGCCGTGCAGCAGCTTGAGCGTGACCCCGACCCGGGCCATCTCTCGGTGGACCTGTTCCCAGTCCGGCTGGGCGAACAGGCTCTCGTGCTCCCCGCGGCCTGGGAACAGGCGGGCGTACACCTGCTCATCGGTGAGCTCGGCGACGTTGTCCCAGCTCGTCTCGGTCGCATCGGCAGCCTCCAGGACCGCTTCGATGCTCTTGCGGGACATGCCCTGCGAGGCGGTGATCGCCCTGCCTGACAGGCCTTCGGCGCGAAGCTGCAACACGAGCTTCGCCCTGATCTTCCGTACCATCACGGATTGCTCCTTCCGCCGCGTGCCCTATACACGCGGCGGAAGGAGCCTAGAAGCGGGTGGCCGCCACGGACGCTACTGCTGGCCCCCAAGCGCAATATTCGCGATCCCGGCCACTGGCCCCCGGAGGCGATACCGGTGGACCCCAGTGAGACGAATATTCAACTGGTCGCGAAGTACGCGGAGATGGTGCAGAACCTGGTCGATCTGACAGCGATGTGTGACCCGGCGGGGGATATGGATTCGCCGTTCTGGATGGAACCGCGGCTTCAGGAAAAGCTCGATGGGGCGAGGTTGGCGAGCCTGGTCAAGAATCTCCAGATGGCACGGTGCACGCAGCGCGTCCGTGATGCGCTGCTCGACGTTGGACCGAGGCCGGACAGTGCCCGTGTCGAGGCGGGGTCGTCGACTCGGAGCAAGGGCGGGATTGTCCAGCACTTCATCGGGTCCAAGTCCGGGCGCGTCACCCGGCAGATCGGATGGCAGCTCGAGGGCCGGCAGTTGCGGTTGGTGGGAATCCTCGGAGACAAGGAATGGAAGAGGATTGACCCCGATCAGCGAGGACAGGTCCTGGCGGATGAGAACGAGGGGTAATTCTCGTTTGACCACGAATTCGAGGAGTTTTCCGACTTGCTTGAGCCCTATCTCGGCAAACGTGACTGGCTCCAACACGGAGAGCAGTTCCGCTACCGGTACTCTACGTTGAGCGAGCACACCACCTGGTCGCAACTCGTTGACCTGCTGGTTCATGCCTCCGAGCGGGCCTACCGACAGGCGGCACTGTCAGGACGGTAGACACCACTCCTGGAGAGTCGGCGTTCCCGTCCGCGCAGCCACCGTGGCCCGGTCTGAAACATCTCTCCTCGTCGTCGCGGCATGTCGGCTGTTCGCCAGCATTTGCGCACGCAGGCCGGTGGCAGCGCCTGTGATGGTCAGTTGCTCTTGGATTCCGTCGCTCAGTGCCGCAACACGCGGCCAGCGTGGGTACTGCACATCGGAAATGCGCGCCCTCGTCGTCGTCAATTCTCGACCGCTTCGGTCACCAGCCCGTTCCCCTGCGCAAAGGTGATCAATGCCCCGATCGCCGCTCGACGCGAGACTGGCGACGGAAGAACACCCGTCGCTCGGCCGTGTCCTTCTTCACCTTGTAGGTGTTTTCCGGCGGCTTGACCCTGTCGATGTCGGCAGAGAGCAACTAGGCGTACTCCGGGGCGATCACTCGATCCGCTGCGACCGGATCCACGTTCAGGGTCGCCAAACCGCGGTTAAGTCTGTCCAGCCATGTCCGCTCCGCCTCGCCGCTACCGACGCCATGGAGGAAGAGGATTTTGGGCGGCACTAGAGGCTTCTTAGTAAGTGGAGGGGAACGGGGGAAGCATAGTGGCGACAGAAGGGTGCCGGGGATTGGTCTGGACGAGTTGGTTGAGCGGCCGTCCGTGTGCCCGTTCCCTCAGATGTGAGTTTCATCGGTGTTCGGTGCCCGGCGGTAGCCAGCACGGGAAAATTCCCGAGAGTGTCGTCGCAGTAGCGACCGGTCGGGGAACGGCAACTGCAGGGTGTTGTCGCGTTTGCAGGTGGAATCCGGCGGGACCAGCTGCGACTACCTACGCCCCACTCGTTCGATGTCGCACCCAGAAGCTAACCTCCAAGAATGGCTTCGATGAACAATTCGCTTATTCCAAACTGGGTTCCGGACCCCGCTATCGCGGCGTGGGCAGATCAGCAGGGCTTCGGGCCGGCGACCGCGATGTCTGACAAGTCGCTTCGAGCGTTGTCCAAACAGCATGGCGGCAAACTGGTGGGGCTGTACATGTGGGAGGGGGAAGCCCACGAGGTTTACGTGGGAATTTCCAGCACGACGGTGGTGACGAGATTGCGGCAGCATGTCAAGAACTATGACCACGCGAACATTCAGTCTTTCCGGTACATGCCGGAATCCGCGAACACGGAAACCCTGAGAGCGGCAGAGCGAGAGCTGATTTACGACCTCTGCAGGAACGAGTTCACGTGCTTCAACCGGGAGCACAGCGCTGTGATCTACGGGACCTCCGTGTTGGACGAGCTCGTCTCGGTGGAGGAGCAGAAGTCGTGGTTCACCAGTCCTGCAGAAGCCAATCTCGCCGATCTCCGGGCTGGGGGTGTCGACCAGTCGGTGCTCGGCGGGCAGTCGGCGGTGGTGCGCTCGGAGGCCAGGTTCGAGAAACTCTCCTCCCATCCCGAGTACGAGTTGATCTTGGAGGCGATCGCGACTTATCTGCGCGGGTGTGTGCTCTATCCGAGACGCTCGCAGGGGCAGTTCTGGTCACTGTCGTGTCTGCCCACCTTGAGGATGGTCGGCGGTGGAAAACGCCTGGTGACGCTCAATATGGGGATGCTCGAGGTCTTCTACATCAGCGAGCTGCCCGATGGGAGGCTGGTGCTAGGTGTGGCGACGGACAGCACCATGCTTCCAGCCCGCATGACCTGGTGGGCACTGAAGCATCGCGGCGCGTCGATGGCTGGACACGTCCACAAGTCCGCGGGGCCTAATGCTGAGTATCTCATCTTCAAATCTCCAGCCGCGTTCGTGAAGGCGATGAAGAAGTCGGACAAGATTCGCTCTGCAGCAGCTAGGTACGCCCTGGCCAGGGCACGTAAAGGCCGTGTCTCGGGGCGGTACGCTGACGCACACAATGTGTTGTTGGCTGAAGCGGCGCTCGAACGGGCGGTCGGTTTAGGCCTTCCGACTGTCGGTGTGGGCGACGCCCTCCGATCGGCTGATGAATAGATCCACTCTGCGTGCTAAGTGGACAGGCCAGCAGGAGTTCCTAAGGGATTTCCAAAGCGCACTCGCGTTACCGCTGGGCATGCCCCGCCGCTGGACCGCGGTGTGGCACTCCAAGGAGCATGGGTTGTAGCTCAAGCGCTACGTCCGCGTCTCCCGCATCATCGAGTCGACGGTGGCGTTGACAAATGCCAAGGGCGAGGTTGAAGTCCGCCCCTGCCGACGTCGTAATTACGCCGACGGCACGGCCGCACCGGACCCGTGGCCGTTAAGCTCCGCGCCGCCGGTATCGAGTGCGAGGTCATCGGTCACGCTGGTGAGGTGGGATACATCCACCGCGACATCCACTCGGCGTGGAAAGTGGCCGCTACGGGTCAAGAAGCGGCGGAGAGTCTTGGCATCAATGAGTTGCAGTTCGGAGGCGTCAGCTTTCCAGCCACTCAGTGATGCCGTCCAGCTGGGTACGCAGCTGGTTCCACGGCACATTCAGATCGAGCGTGCGCGCACCGATCCTGCTTCCTTGGACAGTCATATCTAGGTCAGGTTGGGAGGGGGCATCGGTGCGTGCGTACATCAAGAGTCCACTGACGGAACCGTCCTGCTCGATGTCAGCATTCTTGGTGTAGGCCAGAATTTGGTACAGATTGGACGAGCTGACGGACTCTTTTCCCCACTGCCCTGTGTGCATTGACTTGCTGTAGTACTTGGCATCCACGATCAGAGTTTTGTGCCCGCCCCGGAGCCGGAGATCCGTCTTCATGGCCGGAAGCTGTCCGGTGCCCGACGACAGCGAGTAGTCGTAGTCCCAGTCAATGTGGGGCGCGCTCGGCGATAGCTCACGGTGGTGAAAGATGAAGTACTCCATTAAGAAGCGCTCGTATAGCTGACTCATTGCGTCGTCGGAGAGCCAAGTGGTCAGTTTTCGGTTGCCGGAGCCCTCGGTCGGCAGGAGGCCGCGGACCACCAGTTCGCACGCGCCGAGCAGCAACCGATACGAAGCATTACTGCGGTGATAGGTGAGTGTGTTCCACCGGATCGAGGTCGGAGAAATGGTGGTGACGGCATCCAGGTAGGGCAGGAGGCGGCGGAGGGCCTCCTTCCGGTCCTTCCTGATCTCGCCGTGGCGAACCAACAAAATGATCACTGACTTCAAAGCGCGGTTATGGGGCGTGTCCGAGTCGTACTCGTCGTAGCTACAGATCAGCCGACCTCGGGCCCTCGAATGCTCGGAGATGCTCCGCGAGACGTCAATCCGACCTCGAACGGTCGCAAGTTCCTCGCGACGGTGGAGGTAATCGTGGTGAAGGCCACGTTTGACCTGCGTTCCAACTCCGCGAACCAGGATCTCTGCGAACAGATCGTGAAGCTTGTCGAATTGCTCAACTTCCAGATGTTCGTCTCCCGCCTTCTGGATCGCCCTGAAGGCGTACGCCATCATCACGTAGATATTGCGGATGAAGATGAAGTTGCTAGTCATGAAATTCCAGCTCGTAACCTTCCGGCCCATTCCTCTGCCCTGGCCGGCTCGTCGAACCAGTACTCGTCGAGTAGCGGGATGAGTTCGTCCTCCACCACAGAATGAAGCCAAGCGTCCTCGGTGCCGTCTTCTGGTGCCGCGCTGACAAAGCTGTGTCCGACCGCGAACCCCGGTCCCAGCGCCGGATCATCCGCAATGGCGAGATTGAGCGCGCTGATCGCCTCAACAAGCCTGTCCAGTGTTGGACTGTCGATCTTGGCTTGGTACTGGGCAAACCCTTCCGACTTGAAACCCGGCTTCATGGTGAAGAACCCGAACCGGCGTCGTAGGGCGTAGTCGATGACTGCGAGACTGCGATCGGCAGTGTTCATCATGCCGATAATGTGCAGATTCGGCGGCACTGAGAAGTCTTCGTTTTTGTAGAGCAAGCGAAGCGCCGAGCCGCGTTTATCGCTCTCAATCAACATGAGCAGCTCGCCGAAGATCTTCGAGATGTTCCCGCGGTTGATTTCGTCGATAATGAAGAAGTACGACTGGTCAGGATCGGCGTTACGGGCGATCTCGCAGAACCTGTAGAAGGGCCCTTCCGCGAGTCGGAATCCTCCGGTTTCGGTGGGGCGGTACCCCATCATGAAGTCCTCGTATGAGTAGCTCTGATGGAACTGCACGACCTGCACCCGGCTGGGATCACTCTCTCCCATAACCGAGTACGCCAGCCGTTTTGCCGCAAATGTCTTTCCAACCCCGGGCGGTCCGGCCAGGATGATGTTCTTCTTGCGGCGCAGCAGGGACCAAAGGCGATCGTAGCTTTCCTCCGTCAGGTAGACCTCGCTAAGAAATTTGGATCTGTCGTAGCTGGGAACCTCGCCGACTGGTGCGTTCAGATCCAGTTCTTCTTCGCCAGTGATGAGTGTTTCGATCTCTTCTACGTACTCGCGATACTGCGTGACATCGGTCAGGGTCTTAACAACAGCTTGCCCTGGGTGGGGCCAAGATCCTGTATGGGTCCAGTTAACAGCTCGGACGGAGCGGTAGGTGTCCCGGTTAGGTCTGTATTGGGCCTCGGAGGTGACTTCGCCTCGGCCGATTATCTCGCGTCGACCTCGTTTGGCGTACACGATGTCTCCAATAGCGATCTCGTTCTGGAACTGCCAACAGCAGAGGGCATCGTTGTTTCTTGCGATACCGCTCCCATCAGCTTCCAACGCTTGCCGGAGGGAGTCGCGGTCGGGATATTCAGCTAGATCGCCGAGGTTGTCCCAATGAATTGCCATGATTCCGTCAGAGCGAAATGCGTCCCATTCGGCGGCGCGGGGACCGGGTGAGTAGATCCAATAGTGGCGTTGGCGAGGTTCCTCAGGCTCCGCCTTTTCGGGCATTTCCGGAAAGGACTTTTCCGCTTGTGCATCCCAGAGGGCCTGTACCCCTGGCGTCCAGAAGTGAAACTCGCCGTTGATCTCGGTCGCCAAGGTTGACCTAATCGCAAACAAGTCGCGGTCGATCGACGTGGGATCGTTTCCGGTTGATCCGCCGATTCGGGAGGCAAGTGCATCGCGAATCCGCTTTTTGTAGCGGCAGATGAGATCGGCTCAAAAGTGTCGGGCCGTGCGAGGAACTGGAACACGTTGCGGAAGTCTGAACGGTCATCACCCGAGTCGAGCATTGCTTTTTGCAGTGCCCACGGATCTGTTCGGGCGGTGGCGTGTTCAGCTGGAGACAGGGTTGACCAGTGGATCACGAATTTCGCAGCCCAGACGATGTGTCGCCACAGTGATCCGTTGTACCCCCTTCCCTGTTCTAGCCCCGCCTTGCCTGGTACGCGGGCCAGCAATTCCGCGATCACATCGTTGACGGGTGTTGGTTCATCGAGGTGGGCCAGCACCCTGTTGATATGCATCAACCGCGTGTCCGGACGCGCTGAAAGCAGAGGGTGTTCGCGCAGAAAGACGAGCTCTGCAGCTAGCAGCACTACCTCTCGTGATGCACCATGAAGCTGGCGATCCAGTTTCTCCCACTGGCCTTGCTCCGTCCCAACGATCGGATTGTCGGCGACTCGAGACCGCAGGTCCTCGGCCGTCTCGGCAGTCCAGATGAAAGTTTCCGGATCGAGCGTTGAACGGCCATCTCCGAGCAACTGGTCGAACACTCCTGCGACTTCGCGTGCGAGATTTATGTCAGCGGACCATCGAGAATCCTGAAGTTTCGGATCGGGCTGAATTTCGTTGACCATGCTGTGATTCTGCCTGTGTCGTAAGAACAGGGTGCAGTACCGGCTACATGTCTAGTTTTCTGAAGGGTGGTACGTCCGGTTGTCGATGCTAACGACGCGGGGGTGGCACAGTTCGGTAGCTCGCTGGGCTCATAACCCAGAAGTCGCACGTCCTAACGGGACCACTCCGAAGGTTGGCCGGTATTGCGCTCCTGACGGCTTCACTTGCTTGCCGTGCACGGCATCCCCGGGCCGGGGACACCGGAACCCCTGTGAGGAGTGCCCGGCCCTGACTCCTGAGACAATGGGCCCGGCCCGGCCCGGGCACCGCACTCCGCGTGCGCGCGTTCCTTGTCGAACCCGTGCGCACCAGATCGAAGGATTCCGTTGCTCTCACGCCCCACACCCGACGGCTCCATGACGACGGTCACCTGGAACGAGAGCGGCACCCAGCGCATTGGATTCTGGCGCTCCGAGAATGCCGCACCGGCGCCGAGTGGGATCGTCGTGATCACCGACGACATCTCTGCGGACAAGGCTCTCCGAATCGCCCAGAGAGGCTCAAGCCTGTTGTGGCGGGGGGATTTCCAGAACGCCCGGCAGCTCATGCGCGCTCTCGACCGTCGCCTTGAGAAGCGGGCGTCCCGGGCACCGCAGTCCACCGACCCCGGAGAGGTCTTCCAAGACAACCGGAAAGCGCGAGCCCAGCGTGCGGCGATCCTGGGCAAGATCCTCATCCCGCTCGAGGCCGACTACACGATCAGGCTGCGCCGAGCGCCCGACGCGCGCGACGCTTGCGCACACGCCTACGGGCCGCCGGTCGACCAGCCCACCGACGAGTCGAGCGTTTCCGTCGGCGAGGAGACTCTCGTCTCGCTGCCCGAGCACCTCGGCGTGATCAGCGCCTACGAATGGCACCGCAAGGGGATCAAGATCGGCGCCCTGGGGGCCCGGATCCATCCCGCCCACGGCGTCTTTGCCCCCACCCGCGACGAGTACATCGACCTGGTCGCCGACGCCCCCTGGCCGCAGGGCATCGACCACCCCGTCGTGTGGGACATCGGCACCGGGACCGGAGTGCTCGCGGCTGTCCTGGCCCGGCGCGGGGCCCGGGAGGTGGTCGCGACCGACATCAGTCCCCGCGCCGTGCAGTGCGCCCAGGACAACGTGCATCGGCTGGGCCTGGCGGACCGCGTTGCGGTGATGCAGGCCGACCTGTGGCCCTATGACGACGCCGACGACGACGAGGCAGGCGACTCCGGGCGGGCCGACGTGGTGGTGTGCAATCCGCCATGGATTCCCGGACGGCCGACCTCGGCCCTGGAGCAGGGGATCTACGACCCGGACTCCGACGTGCTGCACCGCTTCCTCACCGGGCTCGCCGATCACCTCACGCCGCAGGGCGAAGGATGGCTGATCCTGTCCGACCTCGCCGAACACCTGGGACTGCGCACCCGCGATGAGCTGCTCGGCCGAATCGACGCGGCCGGACTGACCGTGGTCGGGACCCGCGAGACCACGCCACGCCATTCCCGCGCCGCAGACAGTGCTGATCCGCTGCACGCGGCCCGGTCGAAGGAGCGCACCATCCTGTGGCGGGTGGGGGCGAAGCTGAGCACGTAGCGCAGCCGGCGACACCAAGCGGAGCCGTCGCGCCTAGTCGACGCGGAGCACCTACCGGAGCCGGCGCCCGCCGAATGCCCAGACGAGGGCATGCACCGCGAGCAACGGGGCGATGAGCACCACCGCGCCCCAGCCTGTGGTGGCGACGGGCATCCAGTCGTCCCAGGATGCGCGCATGGCGCCGAGGAAGTCCCCGCGCTCGGACTCAGCCTGCTCGGGTTCACCGTGCCCGGCGTCGGCGTCCCGTGGGTCGGCGAAAAGCCCTGCCATGTCCGCACTGTCCGCCGAGACGTGGAAGTCGGCGGGGCGAGGGGACTGCGAAGCGGAGTGCATGCCCGGGATTCGACGCCGGGGTCGCGGCGGATTGGGTGCGATGCCGGGCGGCAGGGGAAGACCTCGTCGTCGTCGCACCAACTGCGGCCACCACGGCATTTCCGGCACGTAGGCTGAACGGCGCCCCGCACTTCACCCGAGGCCGAGGATGCGATGCCATGGACAGCATGACGAACAGGTTGGCTCCCGCCGCGTCCGGAGGACATCCGAACAGCGACGACCGCGAAACCTTGCTCCCGCCCGGACCCCCGCTGCCCAGGTCGCTCCAAGGCCTGGGCTTCGGTATCGCCCGGCGCAGAGTGCTCCAGCGACTGCAGGCCCGATATGGCAACGCCGTCACCGTGCACCTGCCCATCTACGGGCGCGCGGTGATGATCTCCGACCCCGCGCTGGCCAGAGAGCTGTTCACCGCCCCGCAGCAGTCGCTGACCAACGTCGACCCCAATCTGGGTCGGGTCCTGGGGGAGCAGTCGATGTTCGCGCTCGAGGGCACCGACCACCGACGGCGCCGCAAGCTGCTCACCCCACCTCTGCACGGCAGGCGCATCAAGGGCTACGAGGCGGTCGTGGAGGAGGAGGCCCGGCGCGAACTCGACTCGTGGAACGTCGGCCGACCGTTCGCCTCCATGCCGTCGATGACCCGCATCACGCTGGACATCATCATCCGGACGGTGTTCGGCGCCCGGGACGACGAGCTCGTCACGCTGCGTCGCGTCATCCCGCCCATGGTGGAGGCCGGCTCGGCGGTGGTCATCACCCCGGAACTGCCGGTGCGCCTGGGGGCGGTGGTCGTGGGGTCGTTGGGCCCGCGCGGTCGGTTCGCCCGCTACAAGAAGGTCTACGACGACGCGATCAACTCCCTCATCGCCCGGGGCCGCCGCGACGACCGGCTCGAGGAGCGCGACGACATCCTGGCGATGATGCTGCAGAGCACCTACGACGACGGCTCGGCCATGACGGACGAGGAGATCCGCGACGAGCTCACCGCACTGCTCGTGGCAGGACACGAGACCACCGCGACGACGCTCGCCTGGGCCCTGGAGCGGCTCAGCCGGAACCCCGCAGTGCTGGACGAGCTGGTCGCCGAGGTCGACGCCGGGGGGACCGACTACAGGCACGCGACGATCCTGGAGGTGCAGCGCAGCCGGCCGGTCATCGACCTCGCCGGACGCAACGTGCAGGCGCCGCACCTCGACCTGGGGCCGTGGCGCATCCCGCGCGGGTACAACGTGATGGTCGCTATCTCGCTGCTGCACGACGACAGCGTGCACTTTGCCGACCCCGAGCGCTTCGACCCGACCCGCTTCCTCGACACCACGCCACCGCCGGCCTGGCTGCCGTTCGGCGGCGGGACCCGGCGATGCATCGGTGCGGCGTTCGCGACGATGGAGATGGACGTCGTGCTGCGCACCCTGCTGAGCATGTACGAGATCGTCCCGACGGCCGAGCGGGACGAGAAGTGGCACTCCCGCGGCGTCGCGTTTGCGCCTCACCGAGGAGGGCGGATCACCGTCCGCCGTCGGTGACGGTCGACGGGACCAACCCGTCCCGCACAGCTTTGGTCAGCCGTACGTACTCGCCTGAAGCGGGATCACGGATCCAGGTTCGCGGGCCGGCCTTCGGTAGGCCCCGGGCTGCAAGTGCAGTGGCGTCCGGCCGGTACCAGTTCGTCACCGGGATGGTGTCGACAACGTGGACGATGTCCGGTCGTCCGGCGGAGGGGACCGAGACGAGTGCGCCACCGACGTCGGCCGCGGTGATCGCCGTGGAGCCCCATTTGCTCACCGCGGCGACGGCGACCGGACCCGTGGCGGCGGGCACGCCGTACACCACGGCGATATCGACCTCGGGCAGATCCCCGAGCGCGTCGGCGACCTGGATCGGGAACACCGGACCGTGCGACGTGCGGACCACCGTGCTCGCCGGGCCGAGCAGCCAGAAGTCGCCGTCCCGGTCACGCTCGAACACGTCGTCGGTGGACACCCACGTGTCGCCCCGCCGGAACACCCCGCGCAGTCGGCGAATGGAGGCGTCTACCCGGAGGCGGGGCCGGGCGAGAAGCAGCCCGGGGGCGCCGACCTCGCTCGGCACGGCGTAACCACCGGGGCCGGTGATGATCGAGCCGGAGTCGGGGTCGACCTCGACGAGCCGCACCTCGGCGGTGCCCGGCAGCGGACGGCCGCGAGCACCTTGCTTGGATGTCGAGAGATTGGCGAGAACGACATCGACCTCGGTGCCGGCGTAGAACTCGAGGACCCGGGTCCCCGGGTAGCGGTCCAGGACCCGTCGCCACACCCCGCGGGGCATGCCCGATCCCATGAAGAGGGTGATCGTCGGGAGGGTGTCGCGCGGATGCACCGGCTGGCGGACCAGCTCGCGCATCATCGCCCACGTGTAGGACACGACCGTCACCCCGTAGCGGCGGATCTCCTCGTCGAAGGTCGCCGGGTCGAAACCGCGTGACAGCGCGATCCGGGACCCACCGACCACGGCCCCGCCGACGGCGGTGAGCAGACCGGACGGGTGATGGAGTGGACTGAGGCAGTAGACGGTCGACGCGGCGGTCAGGCGCGCGGCGCTGGCGGTGCCGAACGCGGAGAGCGCCCACCGGTGGTTGGTTACGAGCTTGGTCTGCCAGGAGCCCGTGGTGCGAGTGAAGACGACAAAGGCGAGGTCGCCGGCGCGGCCGGGGTCCGGTCGGTACCAGCGGGGTAGCTCGACCGCATCGGGGTCGATGCGCTCCAGGTCGACGACCCCCTCGCCGAGGTCTCCGGGAAGGTCGCGGTCCGCGCCGCCGCCGAGGACGAGCGCCCGCGCCCCGGCGTCGGTGACCCCGGCGGCGTGCTCCGGGTCGACGACGACCTCGGACACAGAGCTGAGCAGCAGCAGCTCGGACAGATCCGGGGACGGAGGCAGCAGCACGGCCACGGCGCCGA
The DNA here is from genome assembly GCF_003096095.1 of Dietzia psychralcaliphila. NCBI lineage: Bacteria > Bacillati > Actinomycetota > Actinomycetes > Mycobacteriales > Dietziaceae > Dietzia > Dietzia psychralcaliphila. The sequence continues at coordinate 2,401,985 of NZ_CP015453.1, read as the reverse complement.
GACGCGACAGCGCGGCGATCGCGACCAGCGCCGAGGGCCGGGTCTCCATGAGTACGCCGATGTGGTCGCCCTGGCGCACTCCGACCTCGATGAGCCCCCTCACCACGTTCGTGATCCGGGCGTCGACGGCCGAGTACGTATGGACGCGGTCGGCGAACAGGAAGCACGCGTCACCAGGCTGCGTCCGCGCACGCTCGGCCATGATCTTGGCGAACGAGATGCGTGTTCCGGTCTGGATCTGCCCCAGCCGCATCAGGCGCGGCGCGGCGTGCAGCGCCTCGTATCCCAGGGCCCGCGTCGTCTGCAGTGCGCCCACCGCGAGGTGACCGGCACCGCGCACCATGCCGACTCCGATCCCGGCGACCTGGTTCGCCCCTTCCGCCGCGAGCATCACCGCCGTGGTCGGGGTCGGGTCGCCAGCGGAGTCGGGGCCGACTTCGGCGATGCCCTCGGGACGTTCTCCGGTGCCCTCGATCCACCCGATCCAGTCGGTGACGGCGGGCCACGTCTGCGAGGACGCGGTCGAGCCGACGACGAGTCCGAAGTGCCCGGCGCGGACCGGGAACTCGTAGACCTCGGCGGAGGGGGCGACGGCCGCGATCTTGCGGACGCCCGCCGGCACGCCGATCTCGTCGACCTCCCCGAGCACGGCGAGGACGGGACAGGTGATATCGGCCAGTGAGACGACGTGATCTCCGACGACGAAGCCGCCGACCATCATTCGATTCTGAATGATCACCTGCTGCATCATGTCGACGATCGCCGGTCCGGACCAGGCGACGAACCCCTCACCGCCGAGAAAGCGGCGCTGCCGCTCGTGTCCGATCAGCGCCTCGCGGTCGTGCAGTTGGCGCAGGAAACCCACCTGCGATCGGGCGGTCTTGATGGGGTCGAGCAGGCGGAACCCGGTCGAGGCCAACCACCCGGGGAGTGAGCGGTCGCTGAAGACGTAGCCGGCGACGAAGCGGGCGACGTTCACGATCACGTCCTCGGGTACGCCGAGCGGGGCACTACCGCGCCAGTCGACGGGGGACCCGAAGGTCACGATGCTCTCGAGGTCGCGCGAGCGCCGGTATGCCGCGGCCTGGTAGCAGAACATGCCGCCCTGGCTGTACCCGCCGAGATGCACTGAACGACCTGTGGCTGCGGTGACGAGGTCGATGACTTCGCTCACCGCGACGACGTGGTCGGTGAGGGTGCGTTCGAGTCCACCGTCCTCGAGGTCCGGGGACCCGAAGTCGATCACCCACGGATCCATGCCGGCCTCGTGCAGTGCGGCCACTGCGCTCGTCGACGGGGAGACGTCCCAGATGTCCGCAGAGATCATCATGGGCGGCACGAGCACGATCGGCGGGCGCGGCCCTTCGTCCACATCGACCGCGTCCACATCAACCTCGTCCACGTCAACGCCGGCGGGTCTGTGGCCGGCGCCCCCCGCCACCGGTCCGTAGTAGCGACGCAGTCGATACATCGGGCGACGGGTGGCGATCTCGAACGGCGAGGGCTCCTCGTCGGTCTGTAGGCCGCCGAAACGCAAGACTTCGACCGCGTTGACGACGAATGACGTGGCGGTGGTGAGCGCGGCGGCGAGGGTGTCGGGGCGAGGGGTCATGGTGGTTGTGAGACTAGGGCGCGTCATCGGTTCGGTGCAGGCAGTTCAGGAATGGCAAAGGTCTCGGCTGATCCCGGGGCGCCGGCACCGTGTCACCCTGCTGTCGGCCGCGCTGATAGTAGTTTCACCGCATGGACGCTGCCCCGAATGGAACCGCCGCCGAACGGCGCGGGGCCCCAGAGCAGGATCGTGGAGATCGCCCGAGTCGGTTCGCCGGTGCTGCCGCACACGGCGCGACATGGGGTGTGGCCTTTGTGACCCTGCGGATCTTCGCGGTATCCGGCTACGACTGGTCCACGGCATTCCTGGTCAGCACCACCCTCGGGCTCAACGACTCGTTCGCCCTGGTCTTCGGCTCACTCATCGCCGAGCACACGCTCACCGCGGTCCTGTTGATCGGTGTTCTCCCGCTACTGATCGCCGGGTACCTGTGGGGCCCGCGTGACCACCGGACGGTGGTCCTGCTCCTGTCCGTACTGGGAGTGGTCGTGTCGGTGGCTCTCACCTCGAGCTTCGGCATCTGGTGGCTCCCCGCCGGGGCAGCGGCAGTGTTCGCGGCGATCGCGGTGAGCCGACGCCTGCCTCCGCAGCGTCCGCTGAGGCACGCGCTGGCTGTCGCCATGGCGCGGGTCGGCTGGGTGGCGGGGGTCGGTCTCCTGCTCCTCGCCGCCCTCGGACAGACACCCTGGGTCCCGCACGAGGTGATCGAGACGACCAACGGCACTGTGTCCGGGTATGTCCTCAGCATCGAGCCCGGATTCCTGAACGTGCTCACCGACGAGCGGGAGTTCACGATCGTGGTCAGCGGAGACGTGCTCTCGAGAGGCTGACGAACTCGAGCGGGGCCCGAGACGAACGCCGAGTGGTCGTCCACGGCCGTGTGGGACGCGACCTCGTCGTCGTCATCAAGGATCTCGTCCCGAAATGCGACCTGGATCTACTGACGTTGTCCTTACACTGAGTGAGGGTGGTCGTGGCGACGTCGACCAGGGATGACCACCACGGATGACGAGGTGTGGACATGGCCACGAACACCGCATCGGATGCGACAACCCACGCCGTGGATGGAGGCGGAGGCCCCGGCGAGCCCACCCTCACCGGGCTGGCCTTCTCGGACGGCGGGTTCGACGGCCAGTTCCTCCGCGTGCTGGACACCATCGCGACGGGCGGAGCCGACGTCGGCGAGGCGTTCATCACCGCCCGCAGAATCCCCGGCGGGGACAGGGAAGCCTGGTATGCCGAGTGGAACGCGCTCGGCGAACGGATTCTCGCGGATGCGGAGGCGAGTCTCGCCGCCGGTCACCGGGTGAGCGCGCGTGAGGGATTCCTCCGCGCGGCCACCTACTTCCGTATCTCCGGGGTTTTCATGTACGCCCCTCCGATGGATCCTCGGTTCGTCACGGCGCACGCGCGGCAACGGGACGCCTTCCGCCGAGCGATCGAGTTGATGGATCATCCCTTCTGGGAGGTCGCGGTCCCGTACGAGGGAAGCGAACTCGACGGCTACTTCGCGACCCCACCCGGCCCGGGGCCGTTCCCCACCCTGATCCTGGTCGGCGGATACGACGGAACGATGGAAGAGACGTACGTCGCCGGCGGCGTCGCGGCGTTGCGGCGCGGCTACGCCGTTCTCATGATGGACGGCCCGGGCCAGGGCGCGGCTCTGGTCGAACGCGACCTGCACTTCCGACACGACTGGGAGGCGGTCGTCAGCGCTCAGATCGACTGGCTGGTCGCCCGTCCCGAGGTCGATGCCTCCCGAATAGCGGCACTGGGCCGCAGCTGGGGCGGCCATCTCGCGCCGCGCGCCGCCACTGCGGAGCACCGCCTCGTCGCCGTGATCGCCGACGCCCCGCAATACGCCCCTGGAGCCAATGCCTCGCTGCTCCTCCCTGAGGAGTACCGCGGCGACCTGGACACCGGGGATGCCGATGACCTGCTCAACGAGGCGGTCCGTGCCGGGATGGAGCAGTCACCGGGACTGGACTTCTCCATGGGGCGAGGGATGCTCACGCACGGATGCACGACCCCGGTCGACTATCTGCGCGAATTGAGGCTGTACACACTGGAAGGCCTCGCGGACCGCGTCGCCTGTCCCGTGCTGCTGACCATCGGCCAGAACGACCCGCGCATCGTCGACGCACAGAGTCTCTTCGAGGCCCTCACCGCGCCCAAGACAATGATCGAGTTCACCAACGCAAAAGGTGCCGGTGAACATGACCAAGCGGGGGCGGCAGCGCTGTTCAGCCAGCGCGTATTCGACTGGCTCGACACGGTGATCGGCCGGTAGGACCGCCGGTCGAAATCACCGATCCCGTACCTCGAAGTGGCGATCGCCGCAGCACACAGGGTTGCCGGCTACGCCCCTGCGTCTGAGACGGAGTTCCTCGCCTCGCCTCTGGTGCAGGGCGCGGTCTGTAGTCCGAGAGTTGGCAACGCCTGATCGGTCTACCCAACGTGATCTCACACGGCTCACTTGCATCCTGCGGTCTGGGGCCTTCAGTTCCCAGGGGCGGCCGGTAACCTGTAGCTATGGCGAGCACCGCCCCGACTCCCGAATCGCTCGCAATGCGCGAGCTGATCGAGGCGCGTGATGACGAGTTCCGTGCGCTCCTGGCGAAGTACGCGGCTACTAGACCAAGGCTGTTCGGTTCGGTCGCGCGTGGCACCGCGCAGGCGGGAAGCGACATCGACATCCTGGTGGACATGGACCCGGCCGACGGCAATCTCTTGATGCGCGCCTCCGGTCTGTTGGAGGAAGTCCGTGCGCTATTCGGCCGTGACGATATCGACGTCTTCCCGTCGCAACTACTTAGGCGAGCGATCTCAGAGTCGGCGCTCCGGGACAGCGGTGTTGAGGCTGACATTGTGCGAGACGTCGTGAAGACACACCTCCCGCCTCTTGCCGAAGCGCTGAGTCAACACCGGCGTGGTCCTGAATCGAACTCCACGGTGTGACGGGACGCCTCTCGCGGGGTGCTGCCCGCACCGACCGCCCAGACAGTAGTGTTCGACCGCCCTCCTAGACTGGCTGCACGATCCCGGCCGACCCCTGACCCGAGGAGACCGTGTGGACTACGCGGCGATCGACGCGTTGCGCGAACGACATCCCGCGTGGCGAATGCTCCGCGCCACCCATGCACCGCTGCTGCTCTCGTTTCTCGGACGGTTCTTCGTGGATGAGGGGCACGGTGCCAGCCCGGAGGGGGAGATCATCGACGCCCTCGACGACGAGCTCTACATGCGCAACGGCGAGGATCCCGAGAACCCGCGGTTCAAGCGGGCCGCAGCCGACTATCTGACCGAGTGGGCGTCGACCGACTCGGGGTTTCTCCGTCGGTTCTATCCGCTCGGCACCGACGAGATCCACTACGACGCCACACCCGCGCTGGAGAAGGCGTACTCGTGGGTCCAGAGTCTTCACGCGCGGCCTTTCGTCGGCACCGAGTCGCGACTGCAGACCGCGATCGAACTGCTCCGGCAGATCGCCCAGGGCACCGAGGTCGACCCGGAGATCCGGCTCGCCGAGCTGCAGCGGCGCAAGCAGGAGATCGAGCGGGAGATCGAGCAGATCGAGGCCGACCCTGAAGCCGGACTGCTCGACATCACCGCCGTGCGCGACCGCTACCAGCAGTTCTCCTCCACCGCCCGCGAACTCCTCGCCGACTTCCGCGAGGTGGAGGAGAACTTCCGCGCACTGGACCGCTCGGCCCGCGAACGCATAGCCACGTGGAAGGGCAGCAAGGGTGATCTGCTGGAGGAGCTGGTCAGCGGGCGTAGTCGCATCGACTCCTCCGATCAGGGACGCAGCTTCCAGGCGTTCTACGACATGCTCCTGTCCTCGTCCGGGCAGGAGGAACTCTCCGCCCTGCTCGAGCGGCTCACCACGATCGACGAGCTGAAGGCGGACCGCAGCATCCGCACCGTGCACCACGGGTGGGCCGAGGCCGCCGAGCGCACCCAGCTGACCGTCCGCCAGATCTCGGAACAGCTCCGCCGGTTCACCGACGATCAGATATGGCTGGAGAACCGTCGCGTCCTCGACCTGGTCCGCGAGATCGAAGGGACCGCGTTGGAGCTGCGCACAGGCGCACCCCCGGAATGTGGTCTCGAGTTGGAGCAGGCCGGCGTGGACGTGTCGCTGCCCACCGAACGACCGTTGCACAGTGTGCGGCCCGCGTCCGAGGTGGACAGTCTCCTGCCGCCGGCCGAGCAGGAGGACGTCGACACCTCCGTGTTGGCCGACCAGGTGATCGTGGACCCCGCCCGCCTCGCCGCCAGGTTGCGCAACCTCGTCCCCGAACGCGGGACGGCATTGCTCGAGGACGTCGTCACCATGTACCCCGTCGAGCACGGCGCCGCGGAACTCGTCGGCTACCTCGCCCTGGACACCGATGACATCGAGGTGACCACCGACGAGCAGGAGGAGACGGTGATCGAGTACGACGAGGCCGGCCGGTCGATGCGGGCCCGGATGCCGCGCGTCGTGGTGAGGCGCCGGTGAACCCGGACGAAAGGGCGGTCGCGACCAGCGCCATCCGCCTCATGCAGGGCGTCGTCTACCAGGAGTCTGACGCGTGGGAGGACCTCCTCCGCCATCGTGGCGCCGTCCGCGACCACTTCGCGGTGATCGGGCTCGACGTGGTGATCGACGACGACGAGGGTTACGCCTACCTGCGCACCACCGAGCCGGAGGACGGTGACGAACCGCTCCCGCGGGTGATCAGACGCCGCGCGCTCACCTACGCCGACAGCCTCTTGTTGGTGCTGCTGCGCAAACGGATGGTGGAGTTCGAATCCGCTGGCGACCAGGGCCAACTGGTGCTCACCCAGGACGAGATCCTCGAGATGATCCGGCTCTTCCTCGCGCACAGCACCGACGAGGCCCGAGTGCTCAAGCAGGTCGACACCTCCGTCAACCGCCTGGTCTCCATGGGATTCCTGCGCCAGCTCCGGGGCCGGCGGGACACCTGGGAGGTGCGCCGGATCCTCAAGGCCTTCGTGGACGGTCAGACACTGTCCGACTTCTCCGCCAAACTGGCCGAGTACGCCAACGGGGGTGCAGACGATGAGTGAGGGCCTGTTCTCCTCCGTCGACCTCGCTCCACAGGGACGTCCCGGGTTCCGGCTGGTCCGGCTCGAAGTGCTCAACTGGGGAACCTTCGACAAACGCGTCTGGCAACTGGAATCGGATGGGGAAACGTTGTTGCTCACCGGCGACATCGGCAGCGGCAAGTCCACGCTCGTCGACGCGGTGAGCACCCTCATGCTCCCCTCGCACCGGATCGACTACAACAAGGCTGCGGGCGCCGCGCGCAAGGAACGCACTCTGCGCTCCTACGTGGAAGGCCACCACAGGACCGAGCGCAACGAGTCCACCGGCAGCGTGCGACCGGTGGGACTGCGGGACCGGCGGTCGTATTCGGTGATACTCGGCGTTTTTGTCAACGAGGGGTACGACGACGAGGTGACCCTCGCCCAGGTCTTTCAGCAGCAGGACGCCACAGGACAACCCTGGCGACGCTTCGTCACCGCCGACCGGGCGATGTCGATCAAGTCCCACTTCACCGACTTCGGCTCTGATTTGGGCGACCTGCTCAAGCGCCTCCGCCGCGACGGCGCCACGGTAGAGAAGGACTTCCCGCCCTACGGTCGTGCCATGAGGCGGCTGCTCGGCATCCGGTCCGAACAGGCCATGGAACTGTTCCACCAGACCGTCTCCATGAAGGCCGTCGGCGATCTCAACGAGTTCGTCCGTACGCACATGCTCGAACCCGCGGACGCCTCCGAACGAATCGAGGGGATCATCCGGCACTTCGAGGACCTCACCCGATCCTACGAAGCGGTCCAGCGGGCCCGCGCCCAACTCGAGGCACTGGAACCATTGGTCGCGTCGATCACCCGGTACGAGAACGCGGTCGAGCGCCTGGACGGTCTCCGCGAGGAACGCGTGGCGGTCCGCCCCTACTTCGCCGAACTGCGGATCGAGCTACGGAATGGGGAGATCGAGCGGGTCCGCGCCGAGGTCGCCACCATCGCCGCCCAGTTGGAGCAGGTGCGCGCCGAGTTGACCGCCCTCGGGGCGGAGCGGGACCAGCTCCTCGCGGCCCGGGCCGAGGCGGGCGGCAACCGCATCGGCGAACTGGAGCGCGCGGCCCGGGACGCGAGCGAGCAGGCCGAAGAACGGCGAGGCAGGCGAGAGCGGTTCGAGGACGCCGTCGCGAGGGCCGGCCTGGACCCGGTCGGCGACGCCACCGGATTCGCGGACCTCGCCGCCCGGGTCGGTCGGGCGCAGGCGGAGATCGAAGCCCAGATTGCCGAACTCAAGGAGCAGTACGACGCGCTGGTCCTCGGACACGGTGAGGAGAAGTCGCAGCTCCGCGAGGTGCAGGAAGAGCTGGACAGCCTCGCGACCCGCCGCAGCAACCTTCCGACCGAACAGCTCCAGGTGCGGTCCGCCCTCTGCGCGGAACTCGGGGTGTCCGAGGAGGAACTCCCGTTCGCCGGCGAGCTCCTCGACGTCTCGGAAGATCATGCGCAGTGGCGGGGAGCTGCCGAGCGCGTGTTGCGCGGGTTCGCGGTGTCGCTGTTGGTGCCGCAGCGGTACTACGCCGACGTCGCGGAATGGGTCAACGCCCGCCGGTTGACCGCCCGGCGCTCCGACGGTCGCGAGATGGGGGTCCGCCTGACCTACGAGCGGGTCCCGGAACGACACCTGCCACTTCAGCGCCCCCGTTCCGAGGGCCTGCTGCTGGCCGACACGGTGGAGATCGCCGACACCCCGCTGCGTGGATATTTGAGCAAGGAGTTGTTCGCCCGGGCCGACCATCTCTGCGCCGACACGGTGGAGGAGTTCCGGCACGCCGAGCGGGCGGTGACGCGCGAGGGTCAGGTGCGGTCCAGGAATCATCACATCAAGGACGACCGGCGGTCCGCGAGCGATCCCCGCGGTTGGGTGCTGGGTTGGCGCAACGAGCAGAAGATCGCCGCACTGCAGGATCGGCGCGGCGACCTCACCCGCACAGTGGAGCGGCTCGCGGCCCGACTCGAGTCGGTCTCGCGGGAGCAGAACGAGGTGGGGGAGCGGCGCACCGCGCTCTCGCGGGTCGCGGACCATCCCTCGTGGCGGGATCTCGACTGGGAGGACGCACGGTCGCGGGCGGACGCCGCCGATGCCGAGCGTCGTCGCCTGCTCGAGGGCAGTAACGAGCTGGCCGAGATCGACCGGCGCGTGGCCGAGGTTGACACCCGAGTGGGCGAGCTCAACCAGACCAAGGACACCCTCGGCGAGGCGAAGGGCAGCGGGGAGAGCCGCATCGCCCACGAGAGCCATCAGGTGGACCGCGACCGGCGCAGCCTCGACGAGCTGACGGCGGAGATCCGCGCGGTGGCCGCGGACGTCTACCCCCGACTCCGGTCACGCCAGGGCGGCACGGGTTCGACGACCGCAGATCAGGCCGAGCTCCACGAGCGACAGATGTCCGACGAGATCCACAGGGAGACCGGCCACACCCAGCGGGAACTCAACGGCTTCACCACCAGTCTTCAGCAGGCCATGGCGGAGATCCGGCGGCGCTGGCCGGAGCAGACCACCGAGATGGACGCCTCGGTCGACGCGCGTGGCGAGTACGTCCGTTTTCACGCGCAGGTGGCCCAGGACGATCTGCCCCGCTTCATGGCGGAGTTCGAGGAGCAGCTCAAGAAGAACGCCATCCGCGAACTCGCCGGCTTCCACAACTGGCTGCAGCGCCAGGCCGACGACATCCAGCAGAAGATCGAGAAGATCAACGAGGCACTCGGAGCGATCGACTTCAATCCCGGACGCTTCGTGCGCCTGGATCGGGAGAACACGGTCAACCAGGATGTGCGGGAGTTCCGAGCCGACCTGCGAGCGGTTACCGACGACACCCTCGGTGGCGACGACCGCTACTCCGAGCAGCGGTACCAGGAGGTGCGGGCGATCCTCGAGCGACTACGCGGCCGTGAGGGCCACAGCGATACCGACAAGACGTGGCGGGCGCGAGTCACGGACGTGCGCAACTGGTACACCTTCTCCGCCTCGGAGCGCGACCGCGAGACCGACGAGGAGTGGGAACACTACCGCGACTCGGACGGCAAATCGGGCGGGCAGAAGGAGAAGCTCGCCTACACCATCCTCGCCGCGTCGCTGGCATACCAGTTCGGCCTGGAGTGGGGTGCGGAGAAGGCCCGCGACTTCCGCTTCGCCGTGATCGACGAGGCGTTCGGTCGCGGCTCCGACGCCTCCACCCGGTACGCCCTCGAGCTGTTCGCCAAGCTCGGCATCCAGCTGCTGATCGTCACGCCCCTACAGAAGGTGCACGTGATCGCACCGTACGTGCGCTCCATCGGGTACGTGGACAACGTGGAGGGCAGATACTCGCGGCTCGTCATGATGTCCACCGAGGAGTATCACCGCCAGCGCGGCAGCGCGTGATGGTTGCCGGCGCGCGGAAATGGGCCACACCGGAGATGGTCCGGGAGAAGGTGCACAGGCGGTGGGTCGACGGCACCCTGCTCCGGGCTTTCGCCCGCGGGGAGGCTCTGATCCCGCTTGAGGTTCCACTGGGACCGCCGAAGGCGGCAGAGATCGGTGGGCGCTTCGGTGAGGTGCAGGACTGGATGGCCGCACTCGAGGCCGGCAGTCGCGACGGCAGCCGATACACCCTGCGGTACACGGCGGTAGGCGGCCGGAGAGTTGGACGCAATCAGATCCCCACTCATGCCGTGGTGACCCGGTTCGACCAGGCGTGGGCGTTGCTCGGAGTCCGGTCGCAGGTGTCCATCTTCGACCAGATGCTGGCGGAGGCCCCGGACGCCGCGGTGGCGGACTGGCTGCTTGCCAGACCCGTCGCTGCGCTCGAGCATGCACAGGAGTGGCCGCAGATCCTCGCGGCGTACCGCTGGCTCGAGGGCGCCCGCGGGTCGGGCAGGTACCTGCGGCAGATCGATGTCCCGGGAGTGGACACCAAGGTCGTCGAGAGTCACCGGACGGTGCTCGCAGGACTCCTCGGGGTGTCGCGCAACGCCACCTCGTTCCTCCACGACCTGGGTCTGCGCACCAAGCCCGAGTACGTTCGGTTCCGCATGTCAGGGAGCGTCGCGCCGGCTTCGGTCACCGAACTGTCCGTGCGGCCGGAGGAGCTCGACGGACTCGGCATGTCCTTGACCACTGCCGTGATCGTGGAGAACGAGATCACCTACCTCACACTGCCCGTCCCGGACGACGGGGTGTTGATCTGGGGGAAGGGATTCGACGTGGCCCGTCTCGGTCGCTGGGACGCTCTGCGGGAGGCCGACGTGCACTACTGGGGCGACCTCGACACCCACGGCTTCGCCATCCTCCATCGGCTGCGCACGCATCTACCGCGGGTGCGGTCTTTCCTCATGGATCTCGAGACCCTCCACGCGCACCCTCGACGATGGGGACAGGAGTCCTCACCCACCGGCGCGACACTCGATCGACTGACGGCGGCGGAGGCGGCGGTCTACGACGACCTGGTCTCCGATCGCTACGGCGAGCGCGTCAGGCTGGAGCAGGAGCGGATCGACTGGGCCTGGGTCCTGGAGCGATTGCCATTCCGGCCAGACGAGGCATGAGCTCAGAGTCACCGCGCGCCCCGTTCGCCACTGGCCGACCCCTCCGGGCGGTTGCGAAACCGACGACACCGTGGAGCGCCCCTGGTCGGACATGCTCGTGATGAATGCCGTTCGACTGCCGAGGCTCACGCGGATTGCGACCTCGTCGTCGTCATCACACAAGGGGCCGGCACCTGGTCACGTCGTCCTCAATCGGTGCCGCGCTGGGCCTGGACCACGCGACTCGGATGGGACGCGGGGCTGTGCGGTCGGCGGCGCCCTCGCAGCGCCACCGACCGTCGATCACCCGTTCAGCACGGTGACACCGAGTCCCTACGGGTCCGCGGTGACCGGCGTGGTGAGTCCGAAGGGATCAGGAACCCAGCGAGCCCAGGGACCCGAGCGAACCCGTCGACCCGGACGAGCCCATGGACCCGAGCGAACCCCCGAGGCTGCCCATGGACAGGCTGCCCATCGAATCGATGTTCAGCTCACCACACGCGGCGGGGTCGGTGGCCTCGGACGGAAGCGTCGGATCGAGGTCCGACTCCTGGTCGCCGTCGTACGCGCCGCTGCCGTTGTGGTCGACACCGTGCAGGACCACGGAACCCTCGCCGGCGCGGAGGCTGGCGGCCACCTCGTCGGTGACGGTGAACGTCCGCGAGTACGGGGCATCGCCGACGGGGTAGCGGTCGACTGCGAGCGCGCTGGCCGGGCTGGTGTCGCCCTCGGTGGTCAGCGACACCTGGACCGCGCCGTAGGAGTCGATGGCGTCAGTGGTGCGGAGCGCGCCCTCGAAACCTGTGCCCTCCTGGTCGGGACTGGGGCACTGGTTGGTCCCGCCGATGTGGATGTGCTGCGCGTGCGGCGCATCGGCGAGCAGGCCCGAACTGTCGATGCGGACGCTGAGCTCGTTGCCCTCCAGCGAGAGCCAGGCGGTGCTATCCACACCGGAATCGTTCAGTTCCGTGATGTTGGCCGTGAGGTAGGTGGTGTCGCCGCCGAGGCTTCCTGCGCTGAGGCTCCCCGCCATCGCGGGGGCCACCCCGAGCGAGCTGAACAGCGCGGTGGCTGCCAGGACCGGCAGAGTTCTTCTGGTCATCGTGCGCATATGCGTCCTTTCGACCCAAAGGCACCGAGCGGCTGAACGGCCGCTGAGGACGGTGCTGGCAGTGATTCGCGACACAGTGCTGATCGGATGGGACCAGTGTTGAATCCTGCGACGCCGCTCGAACGGCCCGCCACTCCACGCGTGTCCCGCGGACTGTTGGGTAGGTTGGTGGCCCACCAGCCCGCGCCCCAACCCAGGAGGCAATTGAGCGTGCAGATTTCCACAGCAGAAACCACCACCACAGTCTCGGACACGAGTTCGCTCGCGACGCAGGACGGCAACGCGACACGGCGCGACCCCGACAAGGGCTACGTGGCTCTACTCGGCTGGGCACCCAACGCAGTCGACGCCGTCGACCGGTTCGACCGCCGCTACGTCGTGGTGGCCCCGGACTGGGCCGAGGACTACTGCAAGCAGCACAACATCCCATTTGTGCCGTGGAACTTCGAGCGGCTCAACGACCGGTCCATGGAGATCGCGGAGACCCTGAAGGACATGGGCGTTGACGTGGCGATCCCGCTGTTCGAGGAGACCGTCGAGTGGGCGGGCGCCATCAACTCCATGCTCATGGACAACCCCACGCTATACGGCCAATCGCTGCTGCTGCGCGACAAGGCCCTGATGAAGCGCCGTGCCCAGCTCGGTGGGATCCGCGTGGGCATCTTCGAGGAAGCCCACGAGCGCGACGACGTGATCCGCTTCCTCAAGCGCGTCAACCAGACGCTGCTCAAGCTGGACGGCGACCCCAACGACCCGATCCACCTCAAGGCCTTCGACAAGGCCGGCTGCCTGGGGCACCGCGTCATCCGCACTCCCGACGAGGTCGACACGATCCCCGACGAGGAGTTCCCGGTCCTCATGGAATCCCACCTGGACGGCTGGGAGTTCGCCGTCGAGGCCTGGGTGCACAACGGCAAGATCGTGTTCCTCAACATCTCCGAGTACGTGACGCTCGGGTATTCGGTGTTCGTGCCGGCCTCGCCGGAGCTCGAGAAGTACCGCCCCGAGATCACGCGCCAGATCGAGAAGCTCATCAAGACCTTCGACATCAAGTTCGGCTTCGTGCACCCCGAGTACTTCGTCACCAGCGACGGCGAGATGTACTTCGGTGAGGTGGCCTACCGCCCGCCGGGGTTCAAGGTCTTCGAACTGCTCGAGCGCGCCTACGGCTTCAACGCCTACCAGGGCCTGGTGCTCGCGTTTGACCCCAAGACCACCGAGGAGGAGATCACAGCGTTCTTCCCGCGCGAGGTGGTCGACGCCACCGGGCACGCGGGGTGCTTCGGTGTCTACCCGCGGCGTCGTGTGGTCTCGACTCTCGAGATCCCGGAGGAGACCGAGGACCACGAGTACTTCGAGTCACACGAGCTCACTGCACCCGTAGAGGAGACCGTCACCAAGCGGACCGCATTCGGTACCCACTGGGGGTTGATCTACTTCTTCGGCGACGACGCGTACGAGATGCGGACCCTGCTCGCGCGCCAAGAGGAGCTCGACTTCTACGTGTGACGGTCCACGGGATCAGTTGACCTGAGTACGGTACCGGGGGGCGGGAACAACCGCCTCGAGATCTGGAGAGTGAACCTAAGTGGCTAACGACGAACCCGGCGCGGCGCGAGTTCTGGACAAGCGGGTGGCCTCGCTCGTCGAGGCGACCAGGGCCCTCGCGGAAGCCGGGGACGTCGGAAAGTCGACGCCGAAGCGACGCGTCCTCGACGGCCTACGTCTGGTTCTGCTCCAGGAGGGCGGCGCCCGGGCCGTGCAGTCGATGGCCCGGGAACTCGAGTCCGCCGGGCTGTTCGAGGGGACGGACTGGGCGTCGCCGAGTTCACTGGTCCCGGCGCTGAGCACCGGGTCGCTCCGCAGCCCCAACGCGGACACGGCCGTGATGGAGATCGTCAGCGACCTCAGGTTGGCCGCGGTGGCGAAGGGGGAGTACGCGCACCCCGACGTGTCGGCGGAGGAGGCCCTCCAGCACCTCAAGGAGGTCCTCGCCAACAACGCCTCCATGCTGTTCACCGTGGCCACCGAGGCGGAGCGGGTTCAGCAGGGTCGCATGGCCAAGGTGACGCGCACGTCGATGACGCACATCGCCGGGGAGATCGGGTTCGACACCGTCCTGGACCAGTTGGTCGAGGAGATCTGGCGGATCCTGCGGCAACGCCCGATCCAGGTCGATCACATCAAGCAGACCATCACGCAGATCGCCATCGCGCGCCACGACCCCGAGGTGGACACCAGCACCGGTGGCTTCGGCGTGGACCGACTGATCAGCAGCATCTTCGGCACCACCGAGGCGAGCCGGGAAGACCCCGGGGTGGACATCTACCGCTCCCGCCTGGAGTCGATGGACGAGGGGACCCTGCAGTACGAGGCCGCGGGTTTCGCGCGATCCATGCACGACACGGGCCTGGTCTCGGCGTACCACCCCGTCCTGCTGCGGTTCCTCCGCGAGAAGGGCAGCTTCCTGCTCAGCGAGGCGCTCGGCCTGTCGAGCACCGGGCGCGAGAGCCTGCTGTGCTTCCACGGCCTGGTCGACGCTCTCATCGACGCCGCCGTGCACCCCGAGACGGCCCAGTCCGTGTACGGACTGGCGCTGCTGCTCGAGCGCGGGATCCTCTTCCAGCCGCCCGTCGCGCCCGCGTTGTGGCGGCTGCTGTCGCTGCCCCTGTCGGACTACGCGGACGAGCGCCTCGCGCTGGCCTACGGGCCGGAGCATCCGGGGCGGATCTGGCTGCTTGCCGGGACACTGTCGATGCTCGGCCAGCCGCTGGGCGTGGGGCAGGGCGACAACCCCACCTGTCAGTCCGCCCGTGCCCTGTCGATGTGGGCCTACAACGATCCCGACTACCTGCTGCAGACCATCGCGTGGGCGGCGCGGGACAACGAGGTGGTCATGCACTTCGAGGGCCGCCCCCTGTCCTCCCGCGAGCTCGAGGCGGGCCTGGCGGAGACCCTGCCCGTGGACCTGGACCCGGTCTCCCTGCTCGTGGTGCCGCACCTGGACCGCATCTACGCCGAAATGGGCCGGCAGTGCTCCGATCGCGAGGGTGACCCCCACCGCTGGGTCAACCCTGAGTTCCACGGCTGGTGGGCCGCCCGGGGTTTCCGCATCAACGTGGACGTGGACTCCGGCCGGCTGACCGGGCTCGAGGACTTCCTGCGGCACTTCTACGGCAGCTACCACCCGTTCCACAACGGCAACCAGCCGCTGATCCACCCGCAACCCGCCGGGGTGGCCGTGACCGACAGCTCTGCTCGGTTCGTGGGCTGGCACGCCATCACGATCCTGCGCGTCGCGCTGGATCCGGACGAGACCATGCGCGTCTACTTCTTCAACCCCAACAACGACAGCGGGCAGGACTGGGGCAACGGCGTGGTGGTGAGCACCGCCGGTAACGGCGAGCGGTTCGGCGAGTCGTCGCTGCCGTTCGAGCAGTTCGCCTCGCGGCTGTACATCTTCCACTTCGACGCCCTCGAGCCCGGCGAGACCGGGTCGGTGACGGCGGAGGAGATCGCCCGCGTGACCGACTTGATCCACTCCAGCTGGGGCGCGGACCGGCTGCCCGAGATCTGAGCCTGGCCACTCAAGCGCAACCTCTGGTCGCGGGCCCTCCGGCGCCGGCCGCCGGCGTGCGCGCCCACCCCCGGCTTGCGCTGCCGGAATGGATCATTGCGGGCGCGCGACCCGGGGGAGGGTGTGCAGAGGGGGCACGTGGGCCGAAGGCGCAGCGCAACCCGCCCGGGTTAGGGATGCGCAAGGCGGAAAGCGCAGCGCTGCTCGGGCGGTGGAGGCGGCTACCTTGCATCCGCGCCTCGACCGCTCACGATCCGGCGCTCACGATCCCGCGTTCACCACCCCCTGCTCACCGTGAACCCCCTGCTCACCGCGGACCCCGTCCTCGCGAACCCCATGCCTCCCCAGCGGCAGCATCAGCGGCCGGCCGGACGTGGGGTCGGGGATCACCACGGAGTCGAGCCCGAACACCGCGCTCACCATCTCCGTGGTGAACACCTCCTGGGGAGCACCCGCGCAGTGCACGCGCCCGTCGGCCAGGGCCACCAGGTGGTCGGCGTAGCGGGCGGCCAGGTTGAGGTCGTGCAGGACCATCACGATGGTGGTGCCCCGGTCGCGGTTGAGGTCCACCAGCAGGTCCAGTACCTCCACCTGGTGGGCCACGTCGAGGAACGTGGTGGGCTCGTCGAGTAGTAGCAGGTCGGTGTGCTGGGCCAGGGCCATGGCTATCCACACGCGCTGTCGCTGACCGCCGGACAACTCGTCCACGGCCCGGTCGGCCAGCTCGAGGGTGCCGGTGGCCTCGAGGGCGGAGGCCACGGCCTCGTCGTCGTCCCTACTCCACCTGGAGAGCATCCCCTGGTGGGGGTTCCGCCCGCGGCCCACCAGGTCGGAGACGGTGATCCCCTCCGGCGCGATGGGGGACTGGGGGAGCAGCCCCAGCGTGCGGGCCAGCTTCTTGGCGGGGATGCGGTGCACCTGCTCGCCGTCCAGCAGCACCTGGCCGCCGCGGGGCTTGAGCAACCGGGACATGGACCGCAGCAGAGTGGATTTGCCGCACGCGTTGGCGCCGACGATCGCGGTGATCCGGCCCGGCGGCACCTTGAGCTCCAGGTCGTGGATGACGGTCCGGTCGCGGTAGCCCAGGTCGAGGCCGGTCGCGTGGAGGGAGTGGTCGGTGGTCACAGTGAGCCTCCGGTGCGGTTGCTGCGGGCGATGAGATAGATGAGGTACGGCGCGCCGAGCACTCCGGTGATCACGCCCACCGGGTAGCGGGAGCCGAAGGCGTACTGGCCCACCAGGTCCGCACCGAGCACCAGCACCACGCCCACCAGCGCCGCCGGCACGAGTGGCGAGCCGTGCGGCCCCACCAGGCGCGCGGCGATGGGCCCGGACAGGAACGCCACAAAGGCGATGGGCCCGGCGACCGCGGTGGCAAAGGCGATCAACCCGACGGCGGCCACGATCAACACGATCCGGGTAAGTTCGGTGCGCACTCCGAGCGCGGAGGCGGTGTCGTCGCCCAGCCGCAGCATGGACAGGTCGCGGGACTTGAGCAGCAGCACCGGGGCGAACACCAGGCACGCCACCAGCACCGGCTGCACCTGCTCCCACGAGGCGCCGTTGAGGCTGCCGGTGATCCAGCGCATGGCCTCCTGCAGTTCCCACTGCGGTGCGGTCTTGAGGATGTAGTTGGTGGCCGCGTTGAGCATGGCGGCGGTGCCGATGCCGATCAGCACGAGTCGCGTGCCCACCACCCCGCCGCGATAGGCCAGGAGGTAGATGGCCAGGGCCACGGCGATGCCCATGACGATCGCGAACACCGAGACCTGCGCGCCACCCAGGCCCAGGACCACGATCGCGAAGGCCGCCGCCGCGCTGGCGCCGGAGCTGATCCCGATGATGTCGGGGGAGGCCAGCGGGTTGCGCAGCATGGTCTGGAACGTCACGCCGCCGATGCCGAAGCAGACGCCGGTGAGCACGGCGAGCACTGCGCGGGGCAGGCGCAGCCGTCCGACGGTGAACGAGGCGCCGGCCACGTCCTGCCCCAGGATCACGCCCAGCACGTCGGCCGGGGGGTAGAACGTCCTGCCCACCATGAGGCTGGCGGCGAACAGCGCCGCGGCCACCAGGGCGAGCGCGGTCATGACGATCACCCGCCGTCGCCTCCGGCTGCGGCGACCGCGGGAGATCAGCTCGACGGACGCCGGGTGGGCGGTGGTCAGGGTGTCGGTGGCCGGGGCGTTCTGGGTCGCAGCGGTGGTGGCCGGAGAGTTCGAGGCCGCAGTGTTGGTGGTCTGAGTGTTGGTCGACACCGTCGTCACAGCTCCCTGATCTTCTGCCGGCGCACGATCGCGATGAAGATCGGGGCTCCCACGAGCGCGGTGATGATGCCCACGTCGATCTCTTCCGGCCGGGCCACCACGCGTCCGAGGACGTCCGAGGTGGTGACGAGGATGGCGCCGATGAGCGCCGAGAACGGCAGCAGCCAGCGGTGGTCCACGCCCACGAGCAGGCGGCAGGTGTGGGGGACGATGAGTCCCACAAAGGCGATGGGGCCGGCCACGGCGGTCGCGGCGCCGCACAGCAGCACCGAGCCGAGTGCGCCCACGGCCCTGGTCAGGACCACACGCTCGCCGAGCCCCGCGGCCAGGTCGTCGCCGAGGGCCAGCGAGTTGAGCGGACGGGCGGCGAGGAAACAGATCAGCGCGCCCACCACGAGGAACGGCAGCACCTGCTCGATCGCCTCGGTGCTGGCCCCGCCGACGCCACCGACCTGCCAGGAGCGCACGCCGCCGGCGATGTCCCCGCGAGGCAAGACCACCGCGCTGATGAACGAGGTGGCCGCCGCCGAGGTCGCCGCGCCGGCGAGAACCAGTTTGAGCGGGGTGGCCCCGCCGCGTCCGAGGGAGCCGACCGTGTAGACGAACACCGCGGCGATGCCGGCGCCGACGATCGCGGTCCAGATGTACCCGGTGTAGGTCCACAGACCGAAGTACGCGATCCCCACCACCACGGCCAGCGAGGCGCCCATGGTCACGCCCAGGATGCTCGGGTCCGCGAGCGGGTTGCGGGTCACGCCCTGCATCACCGCACCGGCCAGCCCCAGCGCCGCGCCCACGAGCATCGCCAGGATGGTGCGGGAGATCCGCTTGACCACCGAGGCCTCGCCGAGGCCGTCGGTGGAACCGCCCAGCGCGGCGAGGATCTCCTCGAGGGAGACGGTGCGGGAACCGATGGAGATCGAGGCGATCGCGACGACGACAAGGACCGCGATCGACACCAGGAGCCACGCCACCCGGACGCGCGCCGGGCGCCGCACCGTCCTGACAGCAGACGTGGCGGCACCCGGCGTCGGGAGGGCGGCCGTGGCCGGGTTCGCGGTCACTCGCCGTTGCCGACGGCCTCCGCCAGCTGCGTCACGTAGTCGTCGAGCACCCACGAGATGGCCAGCGGCGTGGGGTTGGCGGCGGTGCCCATCGGGCCGCTGCCGTCGAGGAACACGATCGCGTCGTTCTTGACCGCCGGCATCTGGGACAGCAGCGGATCGGACTTCAGGGTGTCGACGAGCTCCTGGTCGCCGTAGGTCACGATCAGCTCGACGTCGTCGAACTGGTCCAGCTGCTCGGCGCTGATGCTGCCGGAGTACTTGCCGCTCGCCGAGGCCTCGGTCACGGCGGCCGGAGTGGCCAGGCCCAGGTCCTCGAAGAACGCTGCCCGGGTGTCGGCGGCGGTGTAGAAGTTCACCGTGCTCAGGTCGGTCGGGTCGACGTGGGTGAGGAACATGGTCTTGGTGCCCTCGAGCTCGGGGTGCGCGGCCGTGGCCTCGGCGATCTCGGCGTCGAGTTCGTCGACCAGCGCGTCGCCCTCGGCCTCCATGCCCATCCCCATGGAGTTGAAGCGGATCGTGTCACGCCACGAGGTGGCCCACGCCTCCTCGGGGTAGGCCACGACGGGGGCGATCTCGCTGAGGGTGTCGTAGTCCTCCTGCGTCAGCCCGGAGTAGGCGGCCAGGATGACGTCCGGCTCGGTGTCCGCGACGGCCTCGAAGTCGATCCCGTCCGTCTCGTCGAACAGGACGGGGGGCTCCGCGTCGAGCTCCTCGAGTCGCTCCTCGACCCACGGGAGCATGCCGTTGCCGTCGTCGTCACCGAAGGTCGCCGCGGCCATCCCCACCGGGACGACCCCCAGGGCGAGCGGCACCTCGTGGTTGGCCCACGCGACGGTGGCCACCCGCTCGGGCGCCTCCTCGATGGTGGTGGTGCCGAGCGCGTGCTCGATCACCACGGGGAACGCCTCGGACCCGCCGGATGCGGCCGCGCCCGTCGACTCCTCGGAGTCGGCGGACGAACCACATGCGGACAGCACGAGGGCGGCCGTGGTGGCGATCAGGAAGTGGACAACACCGCGAGAACGCATCAGGGCGGCTCTCTCATTCTGGAGAAGATGAACAGGGCAGGACCCACCCGGACCCGGCGCCTAGTCATACAACGCGCTGGCCATTAGGTGAGGCTGGCCTAAGACATTACGACCGAGCCGTCCCGCGGCGCAATCGCTCGATCAGGACGCCGGATATCGCGGTTCGGACAGGCTGGCGGTCGCAGCGGCGGCACCGCCTGGGCCGCCGAGAGGCGTGTGGCCAGGGCTGGTGGCAGGGCTGACAGCAGGGCGGAACTGTCCCGGGGTGAGCCCGGTGGTGCGCCGGAAGGCCGCGCCGAACGCGCTCGCCGAGCGATAACCCACCCGCACGGCTACGTCGTCGACCGGCATGCCGGTGCCCAGCAGAACAGAGGCGTGCTGCGCCCGGAACGCCGCCTGCCAGGCGCCGAAACTCAGGCCCGTCTCGGCCCGGAACGCCCGGGTCACGGTCCGCTCGCTCACGCCCAGCCGCGTCGCCCACTCGGACAGCGACCGGTCGTCGCCGGGGTGGGCCTCCAGCGCGGCCACGATCGGGCGCAGCAGTTCGGCGTCCGGCCGCTGCACCAACAGGGCGTGAGGGGAAGGCTCGAGAAGGTCAAACACCATCTGCTCGGTGAGCTCTCGCGACCGGGTGCCCAGCGTGTGGTCCACCAGGCGCTCGAGCAGCAGGGTGAGCAGCGGTGTCACCTCCACCGCCACGGGCTCGGGCGGCAGCGGCGAGCTGGTGCGCGTGTCCACGTGGGCGGTCCGGTACCAGGTGCCCGCCGGTGCCGCCGCGGAGTGCAGCACGCCCGCGGGGATCCACAGGCCCACGACAGGGGTGATGGACCAGGTGCGCGAACCGATCGTGGCGGTGGACGCTCCCGACCGGTTCCACAGCAGCTCGTGAGTGGGGTGGGAGTGCGGATCCCACTCGGTGTCGCGGGCCACGAGTTCGTCCATGCCGGTGATCACGAACGGCATCACCGCGCCACCCGCCTCGTACACGGGCAGGGTGCGCGTCTCCACCTCGCCCCGTCGCGCAGTGCTGGTCCCGGTCATGCGGTGATTGTCGCACCACCGCTCGACCCGCTTCCGTAACGGTGGTCACATCAGCAAGCCCGCCCGCGATCCTGCAGTACAGTGCGAGGGTTCCCGTGCGCGCCGCTGAGGCCACGCCGGGCTTCCCACTTTGTCTCGACCCGTAATTTCTAAGGATTCCCGTGACGACTGAGTCATCCGCCGCTGCCGTGTCGCCCGCCCAGCGGGACCCCGCCCTCGGCTCCCCGCCGCTGCCCGCCGCCACCAAGCGACTCATCGCCCTGCTCGTGGCCGCCGCCTTCGTGGTGATCCTCAACGAGACCATCATGTCTGTCGCGATCCCCGAGCTGATGGGGGAGTTCGCCGTCACCGCCGCCACCGCCCAGTGGCTCACCACGGCGTTCATGCTCACCATGGCCGTGGTCATCCCGTTCACCGGGTGGATGCTCATTCGATTGCCGCTGCGGACGGTGTTCATCATCGCCATGACCACGTTCACCCTCGGCACCCTGCTGGCCTCGCTGGCACCGGTGTTCCCGATCCTGGTCGCCGGCCGGGTGGTGCAGGCCGTGGGCACCGCGATCATGATCCCGCTGCTCATGACCACCGTGCTCAACGTGGTGCCCGCGGACCGTCGCGGCCGCACCATGGGCGTCATCTCCATCGTGATCGCCGTGGCCCCGGCCATCGGTCCCACCGTCGGTGGTCTGGTGCTGGACGTGCTGAGCTGGCGCTGGATGTTCTGGTGCGTCCTGCCCATCGGGGTGCTGGCCCTGGTGGCGGGTGCCACGCTGATCCGCAACGTCACCGCCACCCGCGCGATCCCGCTCGACATCCTCTCCGGCGTGCTCTCGGCCGTCGGCTTCGCGGGCCTGATCTTCGGTCTCAGCTCCTTCGGTGAGGCCGCCAACGACAACGCCCTGGTGTCCCCGTGGGTGCCCGTGCTGGTGGGCGTGGTGGCGCTGACGGTCTTCGTGTGGCGTCAGCTCGCGCTCAAGGACTACGCGCTGCTGGACGTGCGGGCCTTCACCTTCCGCACCTTCACCGTCAGCCTCACGCTGATGCTGCTGTCCATGATGGCGCTGTTCGGAACCCTGATCCTGCTGCCGCTGTACATGCAGCAGGTCCTGGGCACCACCACCCTCGAGTCCGGCCTGGCGCTGCTGCCCGGCGGCCTGCTCATGGGTGTGCTCGGCTGGTTCGTGGGGCGACTCTTCGACCGCATCGGCCCGCGCCCGCTGATCATCCCGGGCTCGATCCTGGCCGCCGCCGGCCTGTGGGGCATGTACACCTTCTTCTCCGCCGACAGCTCGCTGGTCATCGTGGTGGTCTGGCACATGATCCTCAGCGTGGGCCTGGCACTGCTGTTCTCGCCGCTGCTCACCTCGGCGCTCGGGTCCCTGCCCCCGCACCTGTACTCGCACGGCTCGGCGCTGCTCAACACCCTGCAGCAGGTCGCCGCGGCCGCGGGCACCGCGCTGTTCATCACCGTGATGACGCTGGGCATCGTGGCCGGCGCCGAGTCCGGTGAGGGTGACGTGGCCGCGCAGATGAACGGTGTCCACAACGCCCTGCTGGTGGGCGCGATCATCTCGCTGATCACCGTGGTCGGCGCGTGGTTCGTCCGCAACACCGCGCAGACCGAGGGGCCGGCGACGGCCGCGATGGCCGAGGACGCCGCACCGGCAGGGGCTCCCGCCCACACACCGAAGTGACCCACGTCATATCCTCTGGGGTGTGAAGGTAGATCTGACGGTCCTGGCCATCCCCGGCTTCATCGCGGCGATGGCGGCCGAATACACCTGGCAGTCCCGCAATCCGGCTGACGGTGAGCGGGCCGGCGACTACGAGTTCGCCGACACCATGGCCAGCCTGTCGATGGGCGTCGGCAGCCTGGTCGCCCCCTACGTGGCGGACATCCTGCTCGCGCCCGTCACGCCGCGTACCGGCCGGTACGCCAAGGCGCTCATGGGCCTGTCGCTGGCAGCGGCGGCGGCCGCGACCGTGGGAGACGTGGTGCGGCGCACCCGGACCACCGGTCTGCTCAAGGCGGGCGCCCTGCCGTCGAGGGTGACGAGGGTGTCATCGTCACCTTCCGGTGCCGCTGTGTCTGGCGACGACGACGAGCTCCCCGTCTCCGCCCCAGCGCCGGTCGCCGGGGCGGCCCAGGTGCCGCCTGCGCTGCGACGCATCACCGGCGGGTCGGCGGTGACGGCGTTGGCCTCGGCGGTGGTGACGGTCTCGACGTTGTGGAGTGCGGAGACGGCGAGCAAGAAGCTGTTCCGGCTCTCCCCGCTGGACCTGGGCACGGGGCCGCTGGCGTATGCGGTGGCGATCCTGGGCTGGGACTTCATCTACTACTGGAACCACCGCTTCGACCACGAGAGTCGCTGGCTGTGGGCCATGCATGTGGTGCACCACTCGAGCGAGCGCTACAACTTCTCGACCGCCCTGCGTCAGCCCGTGGCCGAGGCGTTGACCATCTACGTGCCGTACGGGGTGCTCTCGCTGCTGGGCGTGCGGCCGGCGCTGGTGCAGGACGCCCGCTCGATCAACCTGATCTACCAGTTCTGGGTCCACACCGAGGTCATCCGGTCGATCGGGCCGTTCGAGCGGGTGTTCAACTCGCCCGCCCATCACCGCGTGCACCACGGCAGCAACCGTGAGTACCTCGACCGCAACCACGGCAGCATCCTCATCCTGTGGGATCGGCTGTTCGGCACCTTCGAGCCCGAGGGGAAGAAGGTCGTCTACGGGCTGACCAGCAACATCGACACCTTCAATCCGGCGCGGATCGCCACGCACGAGTGGGTCGGCATCGCCCGGGATGTGTTCCGGTCCGAGACCTGGAAGGACCGCGTCGGGTATCTGGTGCGCGGGCCGGGGTGGGCCGGGGCGCGGAGAGCGTAGGCCCGCTGACCTGCAGTGCCCTGCACGGGGTGTGCAGGGCGCCGCAGTTCGGGGAGCCGGGCCGGTCTGAGGGCTGGGTCAATCTGAGGGCTGGGCCGGTCTGAGAGTCCGGCCGGTGAGGGGCTGGGCAGCCTAGCCCGCCAGCAGGAACCACGCTCCCAGAGAGACGAAGGTGACCAGCGCGAAGGAGATGACCGCGGCGACAAGGGCGATCAGCGCGCGCGATCCCCCGCGGTTGCTGCCGAACTTCATCACGACGACAGCCAGGAGTGCGCCGAGGGTCATCGCCGGAAAGACCGGAGCACTGACCTGGTCCGCCCCGTGGGTGTTGACCTGCCACGCGGTCCACACAGTGGTGACGAGAAAGAGGACTGCGAACGCGCCCGCGAGCGCCACGAAAGTCTCTCGTGCCATCGGCGATCCTCCTGTGCTTCATTGTTGCTCCGCCGCAGCGTAACGGGTGCCCGGTAGGGTGCGATTTCACGTGAAAGGCAATGCACCCGAATCCGTAAGGAGCGACGTCGTGTTTCCCTCCGGCTCGATCGAGAATCCGCTGCGCTATCTCTTCGGCCCCGGGCCCGGTGAGGCGTCTTGCCTGGCCCTGACGCCGGAGTGCATGGGCCTGCTGCCGTATCTCGCGGCCCGGTTCGGCGTGGGCTCCTGACGCACGAGCAGAGCCTGACCGCCCGGGCGGGGTGTCTCAATTCGCCTCGTCTTCCAAGTCTTCGAGGGAGATCTCGCCCGTGCGGACGGCCTTGAGTACCCGGTGAGTGCGCACCAGGCGGGGCAGCGTGATGATGAGCAGCCCGCCGAGCATGTTGAACGGGATGACGATCGCGAACCAGTACAGGAAGTCCGGGATCGTGATGCCGGCCCCGGCGAGCATCGCGGCAAAGATGATGATCGCGTTGATCGCTCCGTGGAGCATGCCGAGCCCGATCACGAGCAGCCCGGAGATCATGCACAGGAGAGCGCTGACGACGTCGTTGCTGGTGCCCTGCTGCATCCGGGTCCCCAGGGTGATGGTGGCACCGGCGAGCAGGGACAGGGCGATCATGATCACCAGCGAGGGCTGATCCATGTACTTCACGGCGGTGTCCACAATGGTCTGGTGGTAGTCCGGTAGTGCCAGTACGACGATCGAGATGAAGGCCAATCCGCCGAGCAGGTTCGTGACCAGGGATACCGCCCACAACCGCACGATCTGCGTGATGGTGCCCTGGCCGGCGACCACCGCGTTGAGCGGAAGCAGGAACTCCTCGGTGAAGAGTTCGGAGTGGGCGAGCTTGAGCGCGAGGAGGCCGATGCCGAACGCCATCCCGGCCAGGATGTCGGAGTCGGTGGCCTGCTTGACGAGCATCATCGCGAGGATTCCCAGCCCCACGTCGATGCCGCCGAAGAACCCGGTGACCATGAGCTCGGGCCACTTTCGGTTCAGGCGCTCGGCGCCCTCGACAACCGTGTCGACGGCCTCCTCCAGCAGTTCGTCCTCGATGTCGAGATCGTTGTTGCCCAGACGCTTGCGCTGCGCTTTCTGATCCATCGGGAAAGACTACGGGGACCGGATTCCTGAGGAAGGAAGACTCGCTCTCCCTCACGAGGAAGTGCACCTCGTCGTCGTCGCCCCGGTCTCGGTCCCCACTCAGAACTAGAACCTGTTCTTGACACCCGTCAACCCCAGCGTATTCTCCTCTGGGTGACCACCCTCACCTCCTTCCCTCGTCTCATGTCGCCCGGGCGTATCGGCCCCATGTCCACGGCCAACCGCATCGTTCTGCCTGCCATGGACATGAACGTCTCGGAGGATGGTGAGATCGAGCAGCGGGAGATCGACCACTACGTGGCCCGCGCGGCCGGCGGTGCAGGGCTGATCATCACCGGCGCGTGCGCGATCGCGTTCCCCGTGGGTGCGGCGTCCATGAAGGAGCCGGGGCTCTCGGACGACAAGTACATCCCCGGTCTCAGGGCGCTGGCCGACGCCGTCCACGCCGCGGGGTCGAAGCTGTGCGTGCAGTCCACCCATCACGGCAAGGTCGCGCGGGTGGACATCGCCAACGATCGGCCGGTGCTCGCCCCCAACGAGCCCGACTACGACTACGACTACTCCGCGCTGGCCGACAGCACCCCGGAGGAGCTGGGCCGCATCGGCGCCGCCACCGGTGGCAAGAAGATGGTCTACAAGGCAATGGACCACGAGGACATCGCGTGGCTCATCTCCACCTGGGCCGACGCCGCCGACCGCATCGCCCGCGCAGGCGCGGACGCGATCGAGATCCATGTTGCCCACGGCTACATCCTCGGCGTCTTCCTCAACCGGTGCGACAACCTGCGCACCGATGAGTACGGCGGCTCGCTGACCAACCGTGCGCGGTTGGCGTGCGAGGTCATCGCCGCGGTCAAGAAGCGGGTGGGGGACACGCTGGCAGTGCTGGTGCGGGTGGCCGGCGAGGAGTACGGCCAGGACGGCGGGCTGACGCTCGAGGAGGCGATCGAGGCGTCGCGGATGTTCGAGCGCGCCGGGGCTGACGCCATCCACGTGAGCGGCTGGGGCCGCAACCCCTTCGACAACTTCACCGACGGCCCCCTGCCGGACACCGTCGGCGCGTATCTGGACAACGCGGCCGCCATCAAGCAGGCCGTGTCGGTGCCGGTGATCGCCGTGGGCCGCATGCTGCCGGAGGTCGCGGAAAGAGCGATCGACGACGACAAGGTGGACTTCGCCGCCATGGGACGGCAGCTGCTCGCCGATCCGGAGTTGCCCAACAAGCTGCGCGCCGGAACGCCGGAGCTGGTGCGCCCGTGCATCAACTGCTACCTCTGCGTGGCCGAGAACTTCTTCGACGACACCCCCTTCTGCGCGGTCAACCCGGCGCTGGGCAACGAGACCCTGCTGCCGCTGACGCCCGCCCCGGCCCGCACCCACGTCGTGGTGGTGGGGGCGGGTCCGGCCGGGCTGGAGGCCGCGCGCGTGCTGACCGAACGCGGTCACCGCGTGACCGTGGTGGACAAGGCCGACCGGCTCGGCGGGACCATGTGGTTCTCCACCATGACCACCCCGGACAACGAGCCGCTCATCCGCTGGTTCCGGGCCGAGATCGCGCGCCTGGGCATCGACGTCCGCCTGAACACCGAGGCGACGCTGGACTCCATCCGCGCACTGCAACCCGACTGGGTGGTGGTGGCCACCGGGGCCGTGCGGCCGGCGCCGCAGATCCCGGGCGGGGACCTGCCGATTGTGCAGACCGGTGACACGCTGCGAAATCTCATGCTGGGCACCGCTTCATCCAGCGAGGCCGGGTTGGCGCTGCGGGTGATGGGGAGACTCGGTCGCCTGTCGGGCGTCACCAAGAGCCCGTCGCTCATCCGTCGGCTGACCAAGATCGCGCTGCCCATGGGTAAGAACGTCGTGGTGATCGGCGGATCGCTGGTCGGCCTGGAGTTGGCCGAGTTCCTGGCCGAGCGCGGTCGCCGGGTGACTCTGCTACACGACGGTCAGCAGCTCGGTCTGCCCCTGGCCATGCCGCGCCGCTGGACCGCCGTCCGTCACGCCCGCGAACACGGCGTCGACATCCAGCGCCGGGTCACGGTGACCCGGATCACCGAGTCCGACGTGCAGTGGACCGACCGCAAGGGCAACGCCGCCTCGGCCCCGGCCGACATGGTGATCTACGCCGATGGCACCACCGCCTCCGCGCCGCTGGCAGACCAGTTGCGCCACGCCGGCGTGGAGGTCGAGGTGATCGGCGACGCCGGCGAGGTGGGCTACATCCACGGTGCGATCCACTCGGCGTGGGGCGTCGCGACGGTGGGGTGAGGTCTACCCGCCCAGCACCCGTCGCAGGAACCCGAGCGTGAGCTCCCCGGCCCGCTTGCTCTCCGGGGTCAGGGCGTCGAGTACCGGGAAGGCGTGCACAGCCGTGTGCCAGCGGTGGGTCTCGACGGTCCGGCCGGCGGCGTGGAGTCGCTCGGTCAGCTCGAGTGCCGCGGTCTCCACCAGCTCGCCCGCGGCCAGGGTGATCAGCGTCGGGGGGAACACGGCGGGGTCGCAGTCGAGCATCGACCGGCAGCCGGGCAGCTGGTGGGGACGGCTGGACCACAGCTGCTGCGCTCGACGCACCGTACTGGCCGGTTGGTAGGCGTCTCGGGTGAACCACGGGCCGTCGCTCAGTTCTCCGTCGAGGTCGACCAGCGGGGAGTACCCGACCAGTGCGGCGGGTGGCCGGATGCCGTCGCGGGCCGCCAACTCGCAGAGCTTGGCCGCCAAGAAGCCGCCGGCCGAGTCTCCGGCCACCACGATCCGGTGGTCCTCGGGCAACTGGTCGGAGAGCGCACGATAGGCGCGGTAGACGTCGTCCACCACGGCGCCGATGTCGACCTCCGGCAGCTTCCGGTACCGGACCGAGTGCACGGGAGCGCCGAGACCCGTCGCCAGGCTGCTGCACAGCCGGCGGTGGGTGCTCGGGCCGCAGAAGACAAAGGCGCCTCCGTGGAGGTAGAGCACGGCCACGTTCGCCATCGCGTCCCGATCGGCGGCCTCTGAATCGAGTGCCACGGGGGTGATGGTCACCGCCGGGACGCCGCCCAGAGTGTCCTGGTCCACGTGGACGCCGGCCGGGTGCGGGAGCCGGGTGAACCCGCGCTCGACTGCGGCGAGTCCACGGATCCCGGCGTCGGTCAGCGGCCAGACCCGGTACACCTGCCGCAGCGTGGCGCGGGCGGCCCAGTACAGGGCGCGCGACTGCGGGCTGGGGTCGCGGTGGGTGATGACGGCATCGCTGGTGGTGACGGCATCGTTCACGCGTGCGGTCATCGTCGTGCGGACTCCTGTGTCGCGAGCAGCCGGCGTTGTGTCCTTCGCCCCTGCGCGGCCATGAGGGGCAGGCCCGCCCCGGCCAGTCGCGGGAAGGTCGCACCCAGGCGGGCGAGCGCTCCACGCCAGGCCGGGACGGCGGTGACAAGGCGGGGTGAGTCCAGCACCGTGCCCACCGCGCGCACCACGTCTCCGGGCTGGAGGAGGGACCCCGAGAAGGACAGGGCGGCCTGCGGATCAGTCAGTTTGTCGTGCAGCATCGGGGTCCAGATGCCGTCGGGGCAGATGCAGGAGATGGCGATGTCCTCCACGCCCGCGAGCCTGAGATCGATGGCGGTGCTGGTGCTGAACCCCATCACGGCATGCTTGGAGGCGGCGTACACGGCCTCACCCGGCACGGCGGAGATCCCGGCGAGCGAGACGATGTTGATGATGTGCCCGCCGGGGCTGGCACTCCCGACACCACGGCCGCGCATCGCCTCGATCGCCGCGACGGTGCCGTTGATCGTTCCGAGCGTGTTGACGTCCACGAGGAGACGCCGCTCGTCCTCGTTCTGCTCCCACGCCGGGCCGGTGAGCAGTACACCGGCGTTGTTGACCCACACATCGATGCCCCCGGACGCTGCGACGAGAGCATCCCGCGCCTTCTCGACCTGCTGGTGGTCGCGCACATCGACGGCCGCCCAGGTGGCGATCCCGCCGATCTCGGCGGCGGCCGCGGCGGCGGTGTCGGCATCGAGGTCGGTGACCATCACCTGGTACCCGCGAGCGGCGAGCAGGGCGGCGATGTCCTTACCCAGGCCGCGACCGGCCCCGGTCACGAGCGCGCTGCGTGACCTCGTCGTCGTCACTTCTCGTTCTTCAGTCCGGACCGGATCTGACCGTAGGAGATGCCGCCGTGGCAATAGGTGGGCACGACGGGCCAGAAGCGCTTCCACGGGACCAGCTCGGTGGAGGGCAGGATCTGCAACCAGCGCGGGTCGCCGGGGCACGGGTCCGCCATGGTCTTCTCCTTGATCATGGAGTCGTACTGGTCCAGCGAGTCCTCGAGCGTGTTGGCGTTGGGGCAGATCTCCCGGCCGAACTGCTCGTGGTAGCGCCGCACGCCCGGGATCTTGGACAGCTCCGGCTGCCAGTTGTCCAGGGAGATGCCGTTCTCCGAGGACACCCAGACGCCGTCCGGCGTGTTGATGACCAGCGAGTGGTTGCCGTCGGTGTGGCCGGGGGTCCACATCAGGGCGATGCCGGGGCCGAGCTCGATGTCCCCGTCGAACACGGCGAACTTGTCCCGGTCGACCCCGCCCAGCCCGTCCTCGACGTACCAGGCCCACTGCATGGGGTGCAGGTCCTCGAGGGTGGCCAGTTCGCGCCGGTGCACCAGCAGTCTGGCGTCGCCGAACAGCGGCGCGCGGGGCGCGGTGTCGCCGGGGATCACCTCGGTCGAACCGAGGATCATGCGTGGGTCCTGGACGTGGAGGTGGTCGAACGTGCAGAAGTCCACGTCCTGCGGCGTGAGCCCGACCTTGGCGAGCGCCTGGTCCGGCTCGTTGAAGTACTTGAGGAGCAGCTTGACGGCCACGTTGCCGCCGGGGATCCGGTCGACGAGCGACTGCAGGTTGTCGTAGAAGGGCGCCTCGGCGGACCCGGCGGGGACGGTCGGCTCGAACACCAGGGTGCGGGGGCGGCCGTTCCAGTCGTCGTACTGCACCACGATCATCCGGTTGATCATGGTGATCAGCGGCAGGCTGGGGACCGAGACGGCGTTGTTGAAGGCGTACTTGACCGGATACGGCGCGGCGGCCACGTCCACGGACTGCACCGCTCGCACCTGCCCCTGCTGCACGAAGCGCGCCTTGTACTCGGTGGCCGCCGCGCGAACAGCCCTGAGGCGCTCACCCCGGGGCCACAGGTCGTGGACGCCGTCGAACTCGGGGATCGACCGCGCGCCGATCTGCTCGAGCATCCGCTCGGACGACTGTGGTTCGCGCAGCGCCTGGTCACGCAGTTCGTGGTCGGGCGTCTTCTGTTCGCGCAGCATTACCGCTCCTGATGGTTCTCCGGGTGCCGTGGTTCGCCGGGTGCTTCCAGGATCCGGTGCCCGGGGGCGGAAAACTTGTGTCAGCGCGACAGTCTGGCCCGGCGTCGGAGCTCGCCGGGGGAGAGGCCGAACCACCGGCGCACGGCGTGGCTGAGCGTGGACTGTTCGGAGAAACCGACCAGGTCGGCGATCTGGGTGAAGGACAGGTCGGTGGTCGTGATGAACCGGTGAGACCGGTCTCGCCGCAGGTCGTCGACGACCCGTCCGTAGGTGGTGTCCTCGACGACGAGGTGGCGTTGCAGGGTCCGGGGTCCGATGGCCAGCGAGGCCGCCACCTCCGCGAGGGGCGGGACCCGCCCGGGCAGGCACTCGCCCACGGCGCGGCGAACCCGGCCGGTCATCGATCGGGTCGGGTCTGAGTACGAGCCCGTCAGGTGCTGCAGGGCGGCCAGGCGGATCTCCTCGTCCGCGGTGGCGAACGAGGCGTCCAGGATCCGGTGGTCGACACACAGCGCGGCCACGGGGCGGTCGAACTTGATGTCCGCGCCGAAGAAGTCCAGGTAGCGGGCGACGGGCGAGAGGGGCCCGTGGGGCAGTTCGACCGACCGGAGCCCTGGACGGCGACCGAGGAGCTGCACGGCCATCCGGTAGAACAGTCCCAGGCCCAGCTCGATCGCCTGCGGGGAATACGGCGACTCGGCCAGCTGCTTCCGATAGGTCAGCGCGATCACGCCGCGACGGCTCCACGGGTCGTCGTCGACACCGATCGTCAGCGCGGGGCTGTGGACGAACAGGAACCGCGCCGCACACTCGAGCGCCTCGGTGGCGGTGGAGCTGGAGCGGACCGCCCGGGCGACCGGGCCCAGGATGGAGAGGTCCTGTCGATCGGCCAGCCGCAGCCCGAAATCGGGACAGTCCAGCTCTGCCGCGGCGGCGTCGAGCATCTGGTCGTGTGCGGTGATCGACACCAGCCCGTCGTCGCCCTCGAGAACCTCGCGGGCGATGCCGTACCTGGTGAGCAGTCGGTCGGGGTCTCCGCCGAGTTCGCTGACCAGCGGACTGAATCCGCGCAGGCTGGCGGTGCGGATCAGCGGTTGCACACGGGCTCCGAGGGAGTCCCGGACTCCGAAGTGCTCAAGGACTCTGTGGTACTCGCGGACTCCGAGGTACACACGGACTCAGACGCACTCACCCGGGGGCCCCGATCTCCCCGGCCACCCGCTGGCCCGACTCGACCGCCCCGTCCATGTATCCGGCCCAGCGTGTGGCGGTCTCCGTGCCGGCCCAGTGGATCGGGCCGACGGCGCGGCGGAGATGGGGGCCGAAGCGGGTCAGCGTGCCGGGCGTGGCGAACGCGCCGTAGCAGCCGCGGCTGTACTCCTCCTCGACCCAGTCGCGCTCGATGTAGTCGATGGGGTTGCGAGCCCGGGGGCCGAAATAGCCGGCGAGATCCTCGAGGACCCGTGCCCGACGCTCGGCGGGACCCATGCGGGCCCCGGAGTCCGCGTGTCGGCCCTCGAGGAACCCGACCAATACGCCGGGCGGGCCGGAGTCTGCGGTGTTGGCGGGCGGGGTGTTGTCGAAGACGGTGCCCAGCGGGCGGGTATCGCTGTTCGCCTGCCCGCTCCAGCCGTCGGCCCGCCAGAACGGCTCCGGGTACACCACGTTGACCTTGATCACCCGGCCCATGGGCATCCGCTGGACCACCTGGTCGCGGTCGCCGGGCAGGCCGGGGGAGTAGCGGATCCTCGACGCGAGCGGCGGCGGCACCGCGATCACCACGTGCCGGGCGTGCACCACCCCGCGGGCGCTGTGCACCCGCGCCCCCTGCTCATCCCAGTCGATCCCGGTGACCGGGCTGTCGAGGAGCACCCGGTCACCGGCGTCGCGGGCCAGCTCGAGTGCGATGGCCTGGGCCCCGCCGACGATCCGGTCCTGCTGCGCCCCGCCGGCGGTGTCGACCAGGGCGTCGAGTCCGCCGGCGGCGCTGATGTAGAACCCCGCCCACAACGCGGACATGTCCTCGGGGCCCGCCGAGAAGACGGCCTCGGTGATCAGGCGGAAGAACGCCCGGCCGCTGCGGGTCCGGGCGGTGTGACGGAGCCAGGTGTCGAAGGTCTGGGCGTCCAGGCGATCGGCTCGGGCGGCCCGCCACGGCTCGGTGGGAGGGATGCCGGCGGCCATGCGGTCCAGCCGCCACTGGGTCTGCGCGATGTCGGCCAGAGCGGCAGGGCTGAGCCGCGGGATCCGGCCGGTGTACTCCGACCTGGCGCCGCCGAGCTCTGCGATGTGCCTACCCGCCACGTGGGTGGGGTGGGTCCGCAACCCCAGCTCACTGATCAGCGCGAGCACCCGGTGTTGGGTGGGGCCGACCCACTGGCCGCCGACCTCGATCGGGGCCCCGCCGGGCAGTGTCGCGTTGAGCAGCCGACCGCCGACGCGGTCCCGGGCCTCGAGGACTCTCACGTCGTGGCCCGCTCGGGTCAGCTCGCGCTCGGCGACCAGCCCGGCGATCCCCGCGCCCACGACCACCACGTCCACCGATGAGTTCACTGATGAGTCCATTCCGCGCCTCCCCTGTCGTGGATGTGTGGCAGAAGCGCACGTCGCCGCCGTCGAGCCCCGGGTCGTCACTCAGTATTCCCCGACCAGGTCGGCGGCTGTCCGAATTTGCGAGGGTGGGAGAGCGTCAGCTCTCCGGAGACCCGGGGCAGGACGGTGAAGGCAGGACGGTGAAGTCGGTGCCCCGGACCTCCACCGTCTGCGACCCTTGTCGGCATGAACACGGACGGGCGTTCTCTGCCGCGCAAATTTTGGCTCTCTCGGGGTGCGCCGTTGGATCGGGACCACGCGGCCAGCCGGATCAGCGCCTACATCTACGGCAACATCCTGGTGCTCGCGGCGCTCGTGCCGCTCGTACAGACCGAGAAGTACGTCGGCATCGCGATCGTGGTGGGCACCGCCGTGTCGACGTTCATCGCTCACGCCTTCGCCGAGGCGGTCGGTCACAGCGTTCGGGAGGGTGCGGCCTGGTCCCGCGCCGAGATGATCGCCGAACTGCGTAACTCGGTGCCGATCCTGAATTCGGCGGTGTTGCCGTCCCTCATCCTCGCGATCGGCTGGGTCGGAGTGTTCGAACTCCGCACCGCGCTGTTGCTCGCGGAGATCACCGTGCTGGTGCGGATCGGCGGGATCGTCTTTGTCATCGGTCGGCTCAACGGCGAGCGGCCCAGTCGGAGTTGGTTTATCAGCGCTGCGGCACTCACTGCCGTTGCGGCGACCATCGTCGTGGTGAAGATCGTTCTGACGCACTGATCGGCGCGCACTGATCGGCGCGCCATGGTCGTCGCGCCCTGATCGGCGCGTGCCGATTCGCGAGCAGTGATCCGCTGGTGTTGATCCGCGGTTTCCGCTCCGCTCGTCGGCGCCCCGCTTCTCGACGTGCCGCCCGGTTACCTGCCGAACATTCTCGCGAAGAACCCCTCCTTGGGCGCGGCGGCATGTCCGGGGCACCGTTGGGACTTGGGCACGCCGGACATCACCTGGTCCACGTGCATGCCGCACCCGGCCCACGTCGTCTTTCCACAGGTCTTGCAGGTAGCGGGTCGGCACATGGTCGTACTCCTCTGGTCATGGGATGGTCACGAGGTTCGCGGGGGTGTGGTTATCGCCGCGTCTCGCTCCCGAGAATACATACCCCATGGGGTATAGGCAACGCGCGCGCCGACGGTCGCGCCGGACCGGTTCGTGTCTCCGGTCGATCACGGCCCCGGCCGAGCGGGCCCGGAGTGGTGACACCCTGCGGCGGAGGCTTCTCCGTGGCCCCGCATTGACTTCTGCACACCGTGGTGTCACTGTATTAAGGACCTAATACAGCAACACGGATGGGGGCGGCGATGCAGTTCGACAACTCATCCCCGATCTGGGTGCAGCTCGTCGAGGAGTTCTCGCGGCGCATCGTGATCGGGGAGTGGGCGGCGGGCGCGAAGATGCCCGGTGTCCGGGAGTTGGCGGCCGACCTGGGCGTCAACCCCAACACCGCGCAGCGGGCGCTGGCCGAGCTGGAACGGCTCGAACTGTGCCGGTCCGAGCGGGCCTCCGGGCGGTTCGTCACCTCCGACGAGGCCCGCATCGACGAGGTCCGCGCCGACCTCGCCACCGAGGCCGCCGACGAGTTCATCCGGCGGGTCCGCGGCCTGCGGATGACGCACGACAAGGCGCGAGCGCTACTCGACAACAGATGGGACACCGATGAACCCGACACCGACGCACACCCGACCACTACCACCGACCAACAGGGAGAGCGCTGACATGTCCGCTCCCACTACACTCGTCGAGGCCACTGGCCTGACCATGCGCTACGGCG
This sequence comes from Dietzia psychralcaliphila, assembly GCF_003096095.1. Lineage (NCBI taxonomy): Bacteria > Bacillati > Actinomycetota > Actinomycetes > Mycobacteriales > Dietziaceae > Dietzia > Dietzia psychralcaliphila. The sequence continues at coordinate 2,366,585 of NZ_CP015453.1, read as the reverse complement.
CCCTCACCGCACTGGACGGTCTGGACCTGAACCTGGCCTCGGGTCAGATCGTGGGCCTGCTCGGCGAGAACGGCTGCGGCAAGACCACGCTGCTCAAGATCCTCGCCGGCGTGCTCTCCGGTTACGAGGGCAGCGTGCGCATCGACGGCCATGCGCCCGGTCCCGAATCCAAGGCGCACGTGTCGTTCCTGCCCGACACCGGATTCCTGCCCGAGTCCGCGCGCGTGAGCTACTGCCTACGGCTCTACGCCGACTTCTTCGCCGACTTCCAGCTGGACAAGGCCCGCGACCTCATCGGGTTTTTCGGCCTCGCCGAGTCCGCGCGGCTCAAGGAGATGTCCAAGGGCATGCGGGAGAAGGTGCAGATCGCCCTGGCCATGTCCCGCGACGCGCGGGTGTTCCTGTTGGACGAGCCCATCTCCGGCGTCGACCCGGCCGCTCGGCAACTGATCCTCGACGGCATCGTCCGCAACCTGTCCGGGGACTCCCTGCTCCTCATCTCCACGCACCTCGTGCACGACCTCGAGCCCATCCTCGACGCCGCGGTGATGATGCGCCACGGCCGGGTCCTGCTGCAGGGCGACGCCGACGACCTCCGCGGCCAGCACTCCGCCAGCCTCGACCAGATCTTCAAGGAGACCTACCGATGACCGCGACGGGAACGGCAGAGATGAGAACGACATCGACAAGAACGGCAGAGATGAAAACGACAGAGATGAAAACGACAGGGATGAAAACGACAGGGATGAAAACGACAGGGATGAAAACGACGACGAGACTTCTCGCCCACGAGCGGCTGCGCACACGGGGGTCGCTCGGAACGACCTTCGGCGTGATCGCCCTGATCGGGGTCCTGGGCAGCCTGCTCGGGGCCACCGGATGGCCGGCGCTGTCCCAACTCGGTCTGGCGCTGGGCATGCTGGCCGCGGTCGTGGCGGTCCCGGCCGTCCAGTTGACCCTGGCCGCCGACTACTGGCGCACCGGGTACGGCCGGACCGGCTATTTCACGCACTCCATCCCGGTCCGCGGGTCCACGATCTTCTGGGTCAAACTGGCGTGGGCGATGATCGTGTCCCTGGCCGCACTGGTCCTCACCGCCGGGCTCGCACTGCTCGCATGGTGGGCGGCCGCGCGGCAGTCGGGGCTCACCTCGCCGTCGTACTCCGTCCTGTCCGACGCGTGGACCACGGTGACCGCGGCCGCACCGGCCTGGATGATCGCGGCCGGACTGATCGCGGCTCTCGCATCGTTTCTGATCTGGCCCGTCTACTACTACTTCTCGGTCTCCGTCGGGCACGAGCGTCGGCTGGCGGGACTGGGTGCCGGCGGGCCCGTGGTGGTGTTCGTGCTGGTCTATGTGGCCACTCAGCTTCTGTCATTGCTCGGCATGATCGTGCTCCCGTTCGGGGTGGGGGAGGCCGACGGTGAGACGCTGGGAATAGTGCGGTTCGACCTGCTCTCCGAGATGGCCGCCGGCGCCTCCGCGAGCAACAACGTCATGCCCGTCGGCTTCCTGGCCGCGTCGATCGTGCTGGTGGTCTTCTGCCTCTGGCGCACCGCCCGGTCGTGGAACCACAAGGTGGCCCTGGCCTGACTCGGGCCGCCGCCGTGCCCCTCCGCGGGAAGGCCCGGGACGAGGGGAGATGAGAAAACCTTTGGCTTCGGGACCAGGCTGGAGTACTGTTCACATTAACAGTCGGCGGGTGTTCCGCCCGGCCCTCGGGGTCCCCCTCGCCTCCCGGAAAGACCACCGCCCATGCCGATCGTCCTGCCCTCCACGTCGCATCCGACGCTCACCGAACCCGCCTACCTCAGGCCTCCGGTGTGGAAGCCCGTCCTGGCCTGGGCCGGAGTGGGGGTGGGCGCACTGATCGTCCTGGGCGGGGCGGCCTCGACGGGGGACGGTATCGCGGCGGTCGCGGCCTTGACCATGTTCGGCCTGGCGCTGATCCTGCCGGGCGGGTGGTGGTTGTCCTGCGAGAGCCGGGACAGGGCCCAGGCGGACGACGATCACCGGCTGGACTCGCAGGCCGCGCTGGCCCAGCAGTCGATGGCCGGGTACGTCGCAGCCGATGCGCTGGCCCCGTTGACCTGGCACACGCCACTCGATCCGGCCGCGAGACGATGGCCGGTGGTCGGCTCGGCCGCGTTCGCGCTGATCGTCGGGGCCATCGCGCTGATGCCCGCCGCGGAGGCCTCGCCCGCCCCCGCGGCGACACCGGTTCCGGCCACCAGCACCGTCACCACGACAGCGCCTGCCCGCGCCGCCGTGGCCTCCACCTCGGACTCCCCGTCGCCGAGCAGTGCGCCCACCCCGACCACGTCGCTCGAACCGGTCGCCCCGCCTCCGCTCGCGCCCGAGCCCGAACCGGTGGCTCCTCCGCCGCCTGCGCCCGAATCCGTCGTCACGCCGCCACCGGCCCCGGCGCAGCAGTCCACCTCCTACGCCAACTGCTCGGCCGCCCGCGCGGCGGGCGCGGCCCCGATCATGCGAGGCGAACCGGGGTACGCCCCGAAGCTGGACCGGGACAACGACGGCGTCGCCTGTGAGTAGCGAGCGACACTGGTGAGAAGAGTGCGGGCGGAGTAGCGTCCACAGTATCGACTATGAAGATTTGTTCATAGCGCTAAGGAAGTCGCCATGGACCTACGACCGATGTCAGCACTACCACTCGCGGCGGTGGTCCTCGCCACCGCGACGTCATGTGTCCAGGGCGGTGGGGGAAACCCGCAGGACGAGCAGAACGTCCCGGGGATCATCGAATCCACCTCGGCCGCCGCCGAGCCGACATCGATGAACCCGCAGAGGCTGGACGACTCGGTGGTGTTCCTCATGACCACTGTGTCCGGGTACGTCATGGACCCGGGCGGAGGGGACGGCGGCGTCAGGACCACCGGGGTGACGGCGGTCCGGACCTGCACCGGATGGATGGCCGGCGAGGGCGGGGAGATCGTCACCGCCCGGCACTGCGTCGGTCGGGACGAGGGCCGGGGCGCTGTGATCGCCTCCTATCTCGACGACAACGACGTCGCCGACGAAGGCTCTCTGGACGCCGAGGTCGAGATCCGGGTGAGGGCCGGTCAGCCCGACGTCGACGGCGCGACCATCACGGACTGGGTCACGGTCCGGATCGCCGACGTGATGCCGTCCGACAAGGGGGACCTGGCTCTGCTTCGCGTGTACGGGGTGGGCTCAGGCCCGATGCCGCCCGTGCTGGCGATAGCCGACGACGACCCGCAACCGGGCGACAGTGTCACCTCGATCGGCTTCCCCGGCGCCGGCGCCGACGTCTCGGAGGAGAAGGCCATCCAGCCCCCGTCGTTCAAGTCCGGGACCGTCTACACGAGGCGGGCCTCGCCGAGGGGGCTGGAGGGGTACGAGATCGACGCCGACATCAGTCCCGGAATGGCCGGTGGGCCGACCGTCGACGCGTCGGGTCGGGTGGTCGGCGTGAACTCGCACGCCATCCGCGGCGGCTACCAAGCGTTCAACATCATCACCGGCACCTCGGAACTGAGACGGTTCCTGTCCGACAACGGGGTGGGATGACCGGCTGTGGAGTCATGCACAGTTCTTATAAGAACGCTCTAGGGTTATGCGCGGCGCCGGCGTAGAGTCGGACTCGACTTGTTCGTGAGGATCCCCTCATCAGGCTAAAGGAACACGCCGTGAGCGCACGTCGATCGTCATTGTCACTGCTGGTCGCGGTCATGCTCGCCACGACGGCTGGATGCAGCTTCTCCCTCGGGACCGAAGACCCGCCGTCCTCGGAGGCGGGTTCGAACACCATGGGCGAGTCCGGGCCCGGTGCCGAAGAGGCGTCGATGAACCCGCAGGCCCTCGATGACTCGGTGGTCTTCCTCATGACCACGGTCAGCGGATATGTCCTGTTCCCGGGCGGGGAGAACGGCGAATACGTCTGGTCCGACGAGGTGACCGCCGTCAGTTCCTGCACCGGGTGGATGGCCGGTGAGGGCGGGGAGATCATGACCGCCGGGCACTGTGTGGACCAGGACGAGGGGCGCAGCGCCCTGATCGGCACCTTCCTCTCCGATTTCGACGTCACCGCCGAAGAGGTCGCCGATGCCGAGATCAACTGGAGCGTCGAGGGGCTCAAGGACGGCTCCGACATCGAGGTCGTGGTGGTGGCCAAGCAGCCGAACATCGACGGTGCCACCATCAACGACTGGGAACCGGTGCAGATCGTCGATGTGATGCCGTTCGAACAGGGTGACCTCGCGCTGCTCCGGGCCAACGGGCTGCGGGCGGACTCGCAGCCACCCGTCATGACAGTCGCCGACGAGGATCCGCAGACAGGTGACAGTGTGACCTCGATCGGATTCCCCGGGGCCATCGCCGACGTCTCCAACACGATGTCCATCCAGAACCCCTCGTTCAAGACCGGCACCGTGTCCTCGAGGCAGGTCTCGCCGCGAGGGGTGGCGGGATACGAGATCAACGCCGACATCAGCTCCGGTATGTCCGGTGGCCCGACAGTCAACGAGGCCGGACAGGTGGTCGGCGTGAACTCGTACACCATCCGCGGAGAGAGCCAGGCGTTCAACTTCATCACCACCACCGCCGACCTCCGTCGCTTCCTCGACAGGAACGGGGTGGACTGACCGGCAGGCGGTCAGTCGCCGGCGTCGGCCAGCAGCCCGTAGAGGCGCTTGCGCAGGGCGACCAGTTCCTCGGTCGCCGCGGTGCCGGCGGCCGGGTCGCCGGTCTGGACGACGGCCCGCACCGCCATGGCGGCCTCGCCGAACGCCTTCCAGAGCTCTGCGTCCCCGCCCAGTCGGGAATTGGCCTCCTCCGTCGCATCGTCCCACGGCGCGGGGCGGCCCTCGAGTTGCTCCACCTCGGCGCGGCCGGCGTCCGTGAGCTGATAGTGCTTGGGGCCGGTGTCCTCCGCGGGACCGATGAGGCCCTCGTCCTCCAGTAGTGACAGCGCCGGATAGACCGCGCCCGAGCTGGGACGCCAGGTGCCGCCACTGCGCTCGGCGAGTTCGCGGATGATCCCGTAGCCGTTCTGGGGCCCCTCGGCCAGCAGCAGGAGCGCGCCGTGCCGGACATCTCCTCGTCGTCGTCGCCTCTGGTGGCCGCGCCGCATCCCACGCCCCTCGTCGAACGGGCCGAACGGACCGCCGGGCCCGAACGGTCCGCCCGGCCCGAACGGACCGCCGGGCCCGAATGGACCGCCCGCCCCGAACGGGCCTGCGCCGCCACCGTGCTCGTGGCGACGGCCCCTGTGGTGGCCGCGCAGATGGCCGGGGCGGCCGCCACGTCGGGGATGTCCGCCCCGGCTCCGTGCTCCCGGGGGGCCGAAGTCGCCCGGTCCGTGCTCGACGTCGTCGCTGTGCATCGTCGTCTCCTTCTGTCTCGCTGACGTGGGCACCCCTTCGGTGCCCGACTGCCATCGAGTATCTGCAATGATCTAAAGAATGTCAACGACATATCGTTAACGGGTTGGTGTGATGGACGTCTGACCAGTCGGGCAGGATGGGGGTCGACGCGGGGAACACTCAGGTGGGTCCACGCGTTGAACCAGTACGAGTGATTCGTCGGTGACCCGGCGGGGACTCTCGATAAACGACCTTCCCCGACAATCCGAAGGGACCTCGATGCGCAGCAGTAGCAATCCGGTCTTCAGCTCGCTGTCCCAGGACAGCGCGCGTGGCGCCACCCAGCTCGGTGGCGCCGGCCGTGCCACCTTCCAGCAGGGCCAGTACGGCCAGCAGGGCTTCGGCGCCCAGCCCGGTTACGGCGCCCCCCAGGCCCATCCGCAGTTCGACACGGACACGCGGCCCATGACGATCGATGACGTCGTCACCAAGACCGCCACGACCCTGGGCCTGCTCAGCATCGTCGGCGTGATCGCCTTCTACATGATCAGCGTCAACCCCGGCCTGCTCTTCCCGCTGCTGCTCGTCGGCGGTATCGGCGGCCTCGTCGTGGTGCTCATCGCCACGTTCGGCCGCAAGATGGATTCCGCACCGATCACGCTGGCGTACGGCGCCCTCGAGGGCCTGTTCGTCGGCGCGGCCACCTACCTGTTCACCGCTGACCTGCAGGGTGGCGGCGTCCTGGGTGCTGTGGGCGCGGCGATCCTCGGCACCATCGGTGTGTTCGTGGGCATGCTCTTCGTCTACAAGACCGGCGCCGTGCGGGTGACCCCCAAGTTCACGCGCTTCCTCACCGCCGCCATCGTGGGCGTGCTGTTCGCGGCACTCGGCAGCATCCTGCTGAGCTTCTTCACCGGCGGCTCGAACCCGCTGTACGACGGTGGGCCCATCGCGATCGGCTTCTGTCTCCTGTGCATCGGTCTGGCCGCGTTCAGCTTCCTGCTGGACTTCGACAACGCCGACCGCCTCGTGCGCGCCGGTGCCCCCAACAAGATGGCGTGGGGCGTCGCGCTCGGCCTGACCGTCACCCTGGTCTGGCTGTACATCGAGATCCTGCGTCTGATGAGCTACTTCCGCGACTGACTAGCGCGGGCGGTAGCCCTGCCTGGTAGCTCCGGCTCCGGCTTGAATCGACCAGTGGCCCCGGCCCCCTGCGAAGGGAGCCGGGGCCACTGTCATTTCCGGGGGCCCCACCAACGAGAAGAGCGTTCCGAACACCCGGCTCTCGGGCGATGTGTTCGGAACGCTCTTCTCGACGCAGCTTTCGGCGTCAGCAGGGGATCAGCTGAGGCGCTCGAGCACCATCGCCATGCCCTGGCCGCCGCCGACACACATGGTCTCGACGCCGAACTGCTTGTCCTGGGCCTGCAAATTGTTGATGAGCGACGCGGTGATGCGGGCGCCGGTCATGCCGAACGGGTGGCCCAGCGCGATGGCGCCACCGTTGACGTTGAGCTTGTCCTCCTCGATTCCCAGCTCGCGGGCGGAGCCGATCACCTGGACGGCGAACGCCTCGTTGATCTCGAACAGGTCGATGTCTGACACGGACTTGCCGGCGATCTTCAGAGCGTTCTTGACGGCCTGGACCGGGCCGAGGCCCATGATCTCGGGGGACAGGCCCGAGACGCCGGTGGAGACGACGCGCGCGAGCGGCGTGAGGCCGAGCTCCTTGGCCTTGACGTCGGACATGATCACCAGGGCGGCGGCGCCGTCGTTGAGCGGGCAGCAGTTGCCGGCGGCGATGGTGCCGTCGGGACGGAAGACCGGCTTGAGCTGCGAGATCTTCTCGTAGGTGGTGCCGGGCCGCGGGCCGTCATCGGTGGAGACCACGGTGCCGTCGGGCATGGTGACCGGGGTGATCTCGTTGGCGAAGTGGCCGTTCTCGACGGCGGCGACGGCGCGGTTCTGCGAGCGAACGCCCCAGTGGTCCTGCTCCTCGCGGGTGATGCCGGTGAGCTGCGCGACGTTCTCGGCCGTCTGGCCCATGGGGATGTAGACATCCGGCAGCTGGTTGTTCTCACGCGGGTCGGTCCAGGTGGGGGCGCCACCCTCGGCGCGCGTGCCGGTGAGGGCCTCGGCGTCGGCGAAGATCGGGTTGTGGGTGTCCGGCCAGTGGTCGGAGGTGCCCTTGGCGAAGTTGGTCACGGTCTCGACACCGGCCGAGATGAACACGTCGCCCTCGCCGGCCTTGATCGCGTGCAGCGCCATGCGGGTGGTCTGCAGCGAGGAGGAGCAGTAGCGGTTGACCGTGGTGCCGGGGACGGTGTCCAGGCCGGCGAGCACGGAGACGACACGGCCCATGTTGAAGCCCTGCTCGCCACCCGGCAGGCCACAGCCCAGCATGAGGTCGTCGATGTGGGTGGGGTCGAGGGAGGGGACCTTCGCCAGCGCGGCCGTGACCATCTGAGCGGCGAGGTCATCCGAGCGGATACCCACGAGGGATCCCTTGTTGGCGCGCCCGATCGGGGAACGGGCGTACGAGACGATTACGGCTTCCGGCATGGAAAGCTCCTTCGTTGCAGGTGGGTGCTATGTGTGGTCGAGTGGGGGATCCGGATCCGACGGATCCCGTGCGGAGCGGGTCAAGCGCAGGATCCGGCTCCGGCGGCGGAGGGTGTCCGCAGCCTCGCGGGCATCGCCCGTGCTCTCGGGGTCGCCGTCCACGTCCTCATTATGCAGGAACGTGTTCTCGCCGGCGTCCTCCGCGTCCTCGTGCGTTCGGACGAAGTCGGTGAGGCGTTTGGTCAGCCGGGCGACGACGGACTCGCGGTTCGCTCCGGTGGAGCCGTCCTCGGTCGCCTCGGCGGAGGTGGTCGCACTGTCGGCGGCGAGTTCCGCGGCCTCCAGGGAGGCGGCGGCCTCTTCGGCATCGTGCGGCAGCAGTTCCTCGGGGACCTCGTCCCACACACCGAGCGCCACGCACACGGCGGGCAGGAGCAGACCGGCCATGAGCTCGTAGCCGTCCGAGTTGGGATGGAAGCGGTCGGGGGAGAACAGGCTGTCGGCGCGGGCGTGGAACTCCGGTGCCAGGGCCTCCGCGAGGAACACGGGCGTACCGCCGGCCTTGTGCACCTGCACGGTCTGCGCGGCCGCCAGCCTGCGGCTGAGCGTGGCCATGACGGTCCGGAGCGGCTGGGGGACGGGCTTGATGGTGCCGAGGTCGGGGCACGTGCCCACCACGACGGACGACCCGGCCTCGCGGAGGGCGCTCACCGCCTCGCCCACGCGCTTGGCGGAGGGGCCGATGGAGTTGCGTGCGGTGATGTCGTTGCCGCCGATGAGGATGACGGAGATGTCCGGCTTCCCGCCGGTCACGTGGACCGCGTCGATCTGCCCGGCCAACCCCTTGGAGGTGGCGCCGACGATCGCCTTGCTGCTCAGGCGCACGTTCCACCCGGACTCCTCGGCCAGCCCGCGGGCCAGCAGGACCCCGGGGACCTGCCCGGCATCGGCCGCACCGAGGCCGGCTGCCAGCGAGTCCCCGAAGATCATCATGTGGGCGTCGCACGTCATCCCGGGCCGCCACGGCTCGGCGGTCTCGGCGCCGGGCCGGTAGAGGCCGTCGCCATCGAAGGGCCAGGAGGTGGGCTTGGGGATCACCCGACGGGCGATCCTGGCCTGCTGCGCGAGCAGCTCGTACGCGCCCCGGTAGGCGCCGACGGTACCCACCGCGACCAGGGCGAGGTTGACGACGATCTTCCGGGCCGGATCTTCTGATTGGCTCATCTGGCGTGGCGTCTCCCCTCGGTGTGGTGGCGGGCGGTGTGGTGGCGGGCGGCGGTGCGGTGGCGGGCGGGGGGTTGCGCCGCGAGCTCGCGGGCCTGTTCCGATAGTTCGACGATAGTCCTGCGGGCCTCGGCGGGCCCCATCGAGAGGTCGACCGGATACTCGACGATCGAGATGTCGGTGTGCACGATCCGCCGGGGTTGTGGCGCGTCGTTCCGTCGTTGGGCCGGATACACCAGGTACGCGCGGTCCACGCCGAGCGCGGTGCAGGCCGCCAGCAGGCGGTAGTGTTCGGCGGCGCGGGCACGGCGGTCGGTGGGGTAGGTGGGGACGAAGGTGGTCACCGGCTCGCCGTCGACCTCGTACACCAGTCCGGTGCGCACGGAGATGTGGTCGCCCTCGGTGGCGGGAGCGCTGTGGCGGCCGGACCGGCTCCGGGTGGCCCCGTCGGCGTGCCCTTCCCCGGCACCATTCCCTGCAGCACCTCTCTCCCCGGCGCCACTCTCCCCAGCGCCTGTCTCCCCAGCGCCACTCTCTTCGACACCGGAGTCCAGGTTGACGACGGGGTTCTGCAGCAACCGGCCGCCGCAGCCGTCGAGGGCGGCGGTCAGCTCGGCCTCCACGAATCGCTCGAACAGCGCCGGCATCTCGGTGACGAACGCCGCGGACGCCGCGTGACCGTCCTCGACCTCCACCGAGATGCGGCGCACGATCCGGTCGGCCAGGGTCAGCGCGTTCTGGAACCGGGCGTTGAGCCGGGTGGGGGTCCAGGAGGGGACCGGCGCGCCCTGGCCGATGAGCGACGCGTCCGCCAGCCGGGCGTCCACCATCGCCAGCCGCCGCCGGGTGGCGTCCGGCAGGTCGGGCAGGAACTGCAGGCGGTGCGCGGCGGTGCGCAGGATGCGGTTCTCGGCGATGTCCGGGGTGAACTCCGAGTAGGTGACCTCCAGGGGGATGGTCATGCCCGGGTGGCGGCGGATCTGGTCTCCCAGACGGATCCGGCCGCGCACGGTGGTCAGCGCCTCGTCGACCCTGCGGTACCCGCGCAGCAGACCGGACGACAGGGCCTGGTGCGCCAACGCGGCCATGGACTCGGCCACGGAGACCCACAGCTCGTCGTCGTCCCTCGCCTGAACGGCCGACGGGAGGAATGCGTTGTCGGCCGCGTGGTCGAGCAGGAAGAACAACTGCGTCAGGCCCAGGTTGGCCGCCGGCAGGACCCGCACTGACAGACCCTCGACGCGGACGGAGCCCACGCTGCCGCTCGGGATCAGTCGCCAGGTGTCGCGGCCGGCGGGCAGGACCTCCACGAGCCCGGTCTGGGACAGGTGTTGCGCGCCCTCCCAGCTCAGGGTGACGAGCCGGCCGCGGCGGTCGAACTCGTCGAACTCGATGGTCTCCGACGCCGCGGAGCCCGCCGAGGCGGAGATCACGCCCGGCCGATCTTCCTACGCAGTGTCGCGAGGCCGAAGCGCTCGTGGACCTCGGCGCGGGACAGTCGCCCGTAGTAGTGCTCCTCGAGCAGCGGGAGGAGGTCGTAGCGCCAGATCGCCTCGAGCCCGCCGGGCGCCGTGGCCCGGTCCTTCATGAAGTACGACGGGCCGATCCGCAAGTCGCGGTCCGAGTCGTCGATCTCGGAGTTGAGCGCCTCCAGCAGGTCCGCGGGCTCGGAGGTCACTCCGCGCGCCTCGAGGTGACGACGCAGCACGCCCGCGACAGGCGGGGTGTCCGGGTGGAGTTCCATGAACGCGAACCGGCGACGGATGGCCGCGTCGACCATCGCGATCGACCGGTCGGCGGTGTTCATGGTGCCGATGATGAACAGGTTGCGTGGCAGCCGGAACGAGGTGTCGGGGCTGTACTGGGGAAGGACCGTGCGGTCGCGGTACTCGAGCAGGAAGTACATCTCGCCGAACACGCGGGCCAGGTCGGCGCGGTTCATCTCGTCGATGATCAGGAAGCTCGGGTGCTCGCGCCCGGAATCGGACGTGGCGCGCGCGGCCTGTCGGCGCAGCGGGCCGGCCTGCAGGGCGAAACCGGGCTGGCCGGACTCGGTGAGCGTGGGCCGGTAGCCCTCGAAGAAGTCCTCGTAGGCGTAGCTGGGGTGGAACTGGACCAGCTGGACCCGGCTCGGGTCGTCGGCGCCGGCGAGGAACCGTGCGAGCTCCTGGGCGAGGTAGGTCTTGCCGGTGCCGGGCGGACCGTAGAACACGATCTGCTGCCGCTCCTGCAGGGTGTCCACGATCTCCTGCAGCTCCTTGCGGGGCATGTGCAGGCTGTCGGCGAGCTCGTCGGTGATGTCGGGGAGGGTGGGCACCGTCCCGGCGCCCGGGGCCTCGGCGACCTGCGACTCGGCGGAGTGACGGCCGGGGTGCATGGTGGCGAGCAGGGCGTCCAGGCCGTCGGTGAGGTCGACGACCGTCCCGGGCTCGCCGATCAGCTCGGAGAGCGGGCTGGGAAGGGTGTCCAGGTCGAGGGTGACCGAGTGCCACCGGACGGAGCGCTCGAGTTGCTGGCCGCCGTCCTCCACGTAACCCAGGTCGTCGGTGAGGGTGCCCAGGTGCAGTTTGGCGTCGGCGACCGTGGCCACCACGTCCTGCGGGCTCATCCGGGACAGGAAGGTGTGCAGCTCCGCGGTGAGCTGGAACCGGGCCTGGTAGTCCAGGTGCGGGTAGCCCTGCTCGACGGCCTGCGACACCTCGAGTCGGCTGGCGTGTGCCGGGATGCGTGGCAGGTGCGAGGCGGGCAGCGCGATGCGGTTCTGCGCGACCCACTGCCCGGCCTGGCCGACACCGCCGCGGCCGGGGCGGACCAACCAGGCCCGGCGCGAGTGGTCGTCGCGGTGGCGCTGCCACTGGTTGGCGATGGCGCCCCGGTACCAGTCGACCGGCTGCCCGAGCTGGGCGGAGAGGGTCTCGGCGATGCGGTGGAGGTCCTGGTCGATGTCCAGCTCGTCGATCCCGGACGGGCCGCCGATGAGTTCGGCGAAGGCGTCGCGGATACGGGTCTTGTGCTCGTGCTTGACGATCGGCTGGAAGTACCCGGGCCAGGCCAGGTACTGCAGGCTGTAGCGGATGGCCCGCCAGTCGCCGGGGGTCGAGCGGGCGGCGCGCTGGAACTCCCACGGGTCCGTCAGCGCCGCGTCGCGCTCGGCGGACTCCAACTCGGCCCAGTGGATGACGAACGTGCACAGCCACCGCAGGTGCTCGCGCATCTGGACGTTGAAGCCGAGACCGCCCGTCAGCGGGCCCTTCTCGCCGAGCGCGTCGTCGAGGACCTCGGGGATCTCCGGCGCGTCGTCCATCCAGGACAACACGTCCCGGATCCGTCCCCGCTTGAGTCGGGCGGTGACCGTGGACAGCGGCAACTGCTGGATGTAGAGCAGTTCGGCGGCCAGCAGCACCACCGGACGCGGGGCGCCCTCCAGCTGATCGTGCAGGGCCTGCATCACGGGGGAGCGGGTGGAGTCCCCGGGCTGCTCGCCGGTGTTCTCCTCGGTGTCGCCGTCCAGCCGCCGGACCAGCTCCTCCGCGACCTCGGGGGTCCAGGTGTAGAGCTGGTCGTCGAAGGGCGACTGCCCGGTGCGCAGCGCCGGTCCCAGGACACGCTCGGCCGCCGCTTCGATCTTCGGTGCCGGGCCGAATGGCCTGTCATGGGAACCGTCTGTCACGTGGGACTCCTGGAAACGCCGGCGCGGGATCGGGCTGGTCGATCCGGGCCCGATAGTCGTCAAGAACCTACCACCGGGCCCGTCGGAGCCGGTCAGCTCTGGTACGGCTCCGCGGTCACGATCGTCACGGAGACGGACTTGCCGTTGGGGGTGGTGTACTCACGGCTCTCGCCGACCTTGGCGCCGAGGATCGCACGGCCCAGGGGGGAGTCGGGGGAGTAGATCTCCAGGTCGTCCTTGCCGGAACCCTCGCCCCGGGTGCCGACCAGGAAGGTCTCCTTGGTGCCCTCGTCGCCGTTGTAGTAGGCGCGGACGACGGAGCCCACCAGGGCGACGCCGGTCTCGGTGGGCGTCTCGCCGACCTGGGCGGTGGCCAGCAGGTCATCGAGCTGACGGATGCGGGCCTCCTCCTGACCCTGCTGCTCGCGCGCGGCGTGGTATCCGGCGTTCTCCTTGAGGTCGCCCTCCTCGCGCCGCTCGTTGATCTCGGCGGCGATGACCGGACGGTTGGCGATCAGCGCCTCCTTCTCGGCCATGAGGCGGTCGTACGAATCCTGGGTCAACCAGTAGCCCTGGGTGTCGTTGGCCATGAGAGCGCACTCCAATCTGTTCGTGTGTGTGCTGCTGTACGAAAAACACGGCCCCGCGAAAGGAGCCGTGCTGATGGGTCGATGCTAACACAGCGGTGACCTGGATCGGGCCCGCAGAACCCCTACCGGCGCAGGTAGTCGGGTACGTCGTCTCCGCAGCCGTAGACGTCGGCCACGAACGCGCGGGACGAGGTCGCGATGGACATGTCGACCTGGATCGCGCTGTTGGCCGACGGGGGCACGTACACCTCCCGGCGGCCGACCTCCCCCTTGGTCTGGTCCTGCGCGCGGACGATGCAGTAGGCGGCCGTTCCGGGATCGTCACGGGTGACCGTCAGCACCACGTCGGTCCGCGAGTCGTCGACGACCGTCACCCCGATCACCTCGCCGGAGATGTCGGGTGTGGCGCTGAGCCGATAGCCGGCGACGGCGCCGGCCACCACGAGGGCGCCGACGAGCAGAACCAGGAAGCCGGCGACCACCTTGCCGGTCACGCCCGACCCGGAGTCGTCGTATCGCCCCGTCAGCGGGGCCCCTGCGGCCTGCGACGCGGCGTCCGACGGGGCGTCCGACCTCGGCTCACTCATGGTCACAGGGTATCCGGGGGCGGTGGGTGGACCGCCCCGGGGGCACCGGAGCCCGGTGAGTCCATAGAATGGGGCATCAACAACTACCGAGCTCTGAAGAACAGTAGGTGGGACGATGGCCGGTCTCCGGCTGATGGCGGTGCACGCGCACCCCGACGATGAGGCGTCCAAGGGCTCCGCGACCATGGCCAAGTACGTCGCCCAGGGCGTGAACGTACTGGTGGAGACGTGTACCGGCGGGGAGCGCGGCAGCATCCTCAACCCGGCGATGGACCGCCCCGACGTGGTGGCGGACCTCGTGGGCGTACGGCGCCGCGAGATGGCGCGCGCGGCCGACATCCTGGGCGTCGACCACCACTGGCTGGGCTACGAGGACTCGGGTCTGCCCGAGGGGGACCCGTTGCCGCCGTTGCCTCCCGGATGCTTCGCCCTGGCCGACGACGACGAGGTCACCCGCTCCCTGGTCGCCAGGATCCGGGAGTTCCGGCCGCACGTGATCATCACCTACGACGAGAACGGCGGGTACCCGCACCCGGATCACCTGAAGGTGCACTCGGCGTCGATGGCCGCCTACGAGGCCGCCGCGGACCCCGCGCGCTACCCCGGGACCGGCGAGCCGTGGGCGGTGGCCAAGGTCTACTACACCCACGGTTTCCCCAAGAGCCGTCTGGAGCTGCTCGACGACGAGCTGTTCGCCCGCGACGGCGTCCGCCACTTCGCCGAGTTCCTGTCCCGCTGGGGTGACCGTCCCGACATCATGGAGCGGGTGACCACCCGGGTGGAGTGCGCCGACTACTTCGAGCAACGCAACTCGGCACTGTTGGCCCACGCCACGCAGATCGATCCCAACGGCTGGTTCTTCGCCGCCCCGGTCGAGATGCAGCAGCGGGTGTGGCCCACCGAGGAGTTCGAGCTCGCGGCAAGCCGGGTGGCCGTACCCGAGCGGGCTGAGGGAGAATACGAGTCAGACCTCTTCGAGGGCGTCGACCCGTACGTCGCGCTCCCGGTCGGACCGAGCACGAGTGAGGACCCGAGATGATCACCCTGGGACCGGACGTCCAGATCCTGGCGCACCAGGCGGTAATGGTCTTCGCTCAGAACCAGTCGCCGGGCACCCCCGGGTACAACGACCACCCCATGGGCCCGGAGTTCGGTAAGGCCTCGCCGATCGGGATCCCGGTGGTCCTTCTCCTGCTGATCGCCACGGTGCTCCTGATCCGCAACATGAACAAGCACATCAAGAACCTGCCCGAGACCTTCGACACGGATCACCCCGAGCCGGACCAACTGGCCGACGAGGGCACGGACCGTGCCGGCGTCGAGGACGGCACCCCGGGCGCCACCGCCGACCCGCGCTAGACCCCGCGCTGGACCCCGCGGGGTACCCCCGCCCGGATCTGCGGTCGTTCGAGGTCAGACCCGGTAGGGTTCCCACACGTGTTCTCGCTCCGCGCTTGTCGCGTCCCCGCTTCACTGTTCGTCGTCGCCGCGTTGGCGTTCCCCGCCCCGGTCGCTGCCCAGACCGTCGTTGACGGGTCGACCCTCGGTGTCGCGGAGGTGCTGGAGTTCAGTGACCGCAGCGCAGAGGTCGCGGTCCCCGTCCCGGTCCCGGACGGTCTGACCCCCCGGGCACTGGTGACCACGGTTCAGATCCCCGTTGATCTCGAACGCGGCCACCTCGAGGCGTGGTCCGGCGACCTGCTCCTCGACCGGATCGAGCTCTTCGGTGACGAGGACTCCATCCGGGTCACCATCCCGCTCGAGCGTGGGAGCGTGCGCAACGGGGTGCTGGACCTCACCCTGCGCACGGTTCTGCACTCCCGCGGCGAGGCCTGCCCGGACTGGACGGAACGGGCCATGGTCCTGCGCGACTCCGAGGTGGAGTTCGACGGCGAGCCCGAGGCGCCCGCTGTCCTGGCAGACTTCGTGCCACCGGTGCTGCAGCGGTTGGAGATCTATCTCCCGGACGAGCCCAGCATCGCGGAATCCCAGGCGGCCGCACAGCTGGCAGTCCTGGCGGCCTCGAGGTTCGGGCGACGCGACCTGGAGGTCGAGATCCTCCCGGCGTCGGGCCCCAGGGGACCGTCCGACTCGCAATTCACCCGGCGGGCCGAGATCCGGGAGTCCGATGAGTCCCGGATCGAACTGACCGACGATGCGGTGCCCACCGTGCTCGTGCTCGGTGACCCCGCCTCCCTGGGTCGTCAGATGCGTTCCGTGACCAGCGACCTGTGGTCCCTGGCGGTGTCCGATTCGGTGACCCTGGATTCGCCGCTCCCGGCGCCGCGCGCGCTGGTGACAGAGGGCACGCTGAACGAGCTCGGGATCGGCTCGCGTTCCGCCCGGTCAGTCGGGTCGGTCGAGGCGGAATTCGGGCTCGATCAGACGAGCCTGGCCACGGTGACCGGGGACGTGACGATCGATCTGGTCGGGTCGTACTCGCCGCCGCCTTCGGACCGCAGTGGGCTCATCGTGGTGTCCGCAGGGCAGACGGTGCTCGATTCCTGGACCGCCGATCAGTCCGGCGTCATCGAACGCACCGTGTCGATCCCCGAGGGCGCGCTGGACCGGTACACCGACATCTCGGTCTCGCTGCAGACGGCGGGAGCTGGCGCCGCGTGCGGGGTGCTCCAACCGTTGACCCTGCTCGTCGACGGGTCGTCCCGTGTGCGACTCGGCGAGCCGACGTCCCCGGCCCCGGCCGGGTTCGGTTCCCTCCCGCAGGCGCTCATGCCGCGATTGCAGGTGGCCACCGTGAGCGGCTCCCTCGAGGACACCGCGCGAGCGGTGACGATCCTCGCCGAACTGCAGGCGCTATCCGCCATCCCACTCGTGCCCGAGTGGGTGACCATGGAGACCCTCGTGGACGGGGAGGTCCCCGGAGTGCTGGTCACGTCCGATCAGGCGCCCTCGGATCTCAAGCTGCCCTCACCCTGACCAGCGGCCGGACCCTCGAGGTGGTCGGGGCGGAAGATGGTGACCCGGCGACCCTGAGGTTCTACGAGGACATCGACTTCGCCTCGATGCAGGTGGTCCAGGACGGGGAGCGGGCGCTGCTGGTGGCCTCCACCAGTTCCGGTTCGGGCGAGCTGGACCGCACCCTGCAGTGGCTGGACGCCGAACCGGGTCGTTGGTCGACGCTCAGTGGCAACGTCCTGTTCACGGCACCTGACCGGGAGCCGCTCGAGCTGTCGACCGCCGAGGCCATCGAGGTGGAGGCCACGAGTTCCGCTGACGCGGGCGGCGTGCGGACGGCCCTGGTGATCGGCCTCGTGGTCACCGTCGTGGGCGCGGGGATCGCCGGTCTCGTGTGGGCCGTGACCCGCCGCCGTCGGGTGAGCTCCGGGCGGTGAGTCCCGGTCTGTCCCTCGGCGCGCCGCGTCTGGACCACGCGGCGCGGTGGGTCCTGCTCGCGGCCCTGCTGACGATCGGCTTCCTCGAGACATGGGTCCGGATCGTTCTCGAACAGGGCGCCGGCGCGGGGAGCGCGGTGCTCCTCGCGCCGGTGCTCGGTGCGGCGCTCACCGCGGTGGCACTCACGCTGCAGCGGCGCCCCGAGTTGCCGATCCACGACAGGCAGAGCGACAAGATCGTCGGTACGACCGTGCTGACGATCGCCCTCATGGTGCAGTGGTTGGTGCTGCCCCGCTACGCCGGCAGTTACGTCTTACTCCACCTCGACGTGCTCGCGGCGTGGGTCTTCCTCCTGGGGGGATGCGTGTTCCTCTTCGGTCTGCGCCGAACGGGAGCGTTCTGGCCGGCGTGGATCGTACTGCTGGTGCCGCCGGGTGCGGTCCGCCTGGCGTCGTATGCGTTCGGGGGCGGGGAGTGGTCCCAGGTCGCGATGGCCGCGTTCGTCGCGGTTGTGGGACCGGTGGCGGTGTCGGCGCCCGGGGTGGTCCGTCGGCTGCGGCGCCCGGACCCCGGGGGCGCGCCCGGATCCCACGGCGGTCACTCCCGTTCCCCGGCGACGGTGGTGTCCCGTCGGGAGGCGTGGCGGAGTGCGCCACTGCTGATCGTGGTGGCGTTGCTGCTCGGCGTGGCGCCGCTGCCACAGGGGATCGCGGATCGCCTGGCGGTGGGCCCACCCGCTCTCGACGGGCCGGGCCAGGTCATCCCGGAGGGGTGGCAGCAGATGGACACCGTGGACTACCCGTGGGCCGGGCAGTTGTTTGGCCCGTCCGCGACCCTGCATCGCCAGATGATCCGCGCCACCCGCGTCCGGGCGGACTGGGACGAGCTCCTGCGGCCGCGGGTGGCGGCCGTGCAGTCGCTGACCGTGAGTGACACCGGGGTGCTCGAGGTGTTCCCACTCGAGACGACGTTCGACCTGAGCGAGGCCCGGGTCAGCCCACCGCGGACTGTTGATCTGGGTCGCGAGGTCACCGCCCGGTACCGCACCGTGATCGACGACGGGAATCTCCTCACCTGGAGCCTGTTGACCTTCGTGTGGAGCCGCTCGGGCGACCGGGTCCAGCGGGTCACGCTGATCACGGTGGACAACCACGAGTTCGACGCGGAGTTCCCCGAGACCGTTCCCGGGACGCGGTCCACATTCGCGCGCATGGTGAACCTGTTGCTGCGCGGTTCGGCGGCGGTCATCGACACCAATCCCCAGGACAAGGACCTCGACATGCTCATCGAACTGGGGACCGATCTGGTGGAGGCGCAGTGGACGAGCGAGTGAACGCGAACCCGACGGCGACCGGCCGGTCGCTCACCCCCGAGCAGGCGCGCAGCGAGGCCGCGCTGCACGATGCGGTCCACGGGTTGTTCGAACGCGAGCCTCTGTCCTCCGCGGCGGTTGCCTTTGTTCCCTGGCAGAAATGGACCGGACTGACCGCACTCGCCGGTCTGGTACTCGCCCTCGTCCTCGCGACAACGCCGACCCTGATCGCCCTGACGGCGGTCAGCACATTCGTCTATCTGATCACCCTCGCGGACCGGTTGCTGCTGCTGGCACGTGGACTGGCGCGCGACTCGATCCTCCACGTCGAGGACGAGCGGGCCCTGGCGGTCCCGGACTCCGAGTTGCCCACCTACACCGTGCTCGTACCCGCGTACAACGAGCCCGAGGTGATCGGCGACCTGATCGACGCCGTGAGTTCGATCGACTATCCGGCCGACAAGCTGGAGGTCCTGCTCCTTCTCGAGGCGGACGACGATGTCACGATCGACGCCGCGGAGGCGGCCGGGCTGGGGGAGGTGTGCGAGATCCTGCGGATCCCCCCGGCGGACCCCCGCACCAAACCCAAGGCCTGCAACTACGCGCTGCACTACGCCACCGGCGAGATCATCACCATCTTCGACGCCGAGGACCGCCCGGATCCTCTCCAGCTGCGGCGGGTCGCGGTGGCGTTCGCCGAACTGGACGACGATGTCGTCTGCGTCCAGGCGAAGCTGGCCTTCCACAACGGGTCGCAGAACATGCTCACGGCCTGGTTCACCGCAGACTACGCACTGTGGTTCAACTTCCTTCTTCCCGGGCTGATGAAGTCCAGCTCGCCCATCCCGCTCGGTGGCACCTCGAATCACATCAGGGCGGACGTGCTCACCGAGATCGGCGCATGGGATCCGTACAACGTCACCGAGGACGCCGACCTGGGTGTGCGGATCGCTGCTCGCGGGCACCGTACGGCCGTGCTCGACTCCACGACCCTGGAAGAGGCCAATCCCGATCCGATCAACTGGATCAGGCAGCGGTCACGCTGGTACAAGGGGTATCTACAGACCTGGCTGGTGCACATGCGGCGGCCGGTCATGCTGTGGCGCACCCTTGGCACGGTGAGCATGTTCCGGTTCACGACTCTGTTGGCCGGCACCCCTGTGATTGCGTGTCTGAACATGGTGTTCTGGCTGGTGACCCTGTCCTGGATCCTCGGGCAGCCCGCGGCGGTGGAGGAGGTCTTCCCCGCATACGTCTACTTCCCGGCGCTGATCTGTCTGGTCCTGGGCAACTCCACGATCCTCTACTCGAACTTCATCGCGTGCCGTGAGACGGGCAACTCCGCCCTGTGGTGGGCGTGCCTGACGGTTCCGCTCTACTGGGTGCTCATGTCGGTCGCCGCGATCAAGGGCACCTACCAGCTGTTCGCCAACCCCTCGTACTGGGAGAAGACCGTTCACGGGTTGGCGTCATGAGAACTCGTCCCGCGGCGATCTTCTGGGTCTTCACCGCCCTGTATCTCGCCGCCGGGCTGTACCTCGCACTAGGCGAGGGGTACCTGCAGGGGGACGCACTGAGCAGGGTGGCCGACACCCGTGCCGCCCTGCTCTCGAGGGACCCGCACCTCGCGGCCATCGGGTTCATCTTCACCCCGTTGACCGCGCTCGCCCAGCTCCCCCTTGTGGGGTTGTCGGAGTGGTTTCCCGCGCTCACCAGATGGAGTCTCACGGCGGTTGCGGTCAGTGCACCGGCGATGGCGGGAGCGGTCACCCAGGTCCATGCGATCGCCCGCGAGCGCGCGTGCCCGAGCTGGTTCACCTGGGGAGTCACCCTGGTCTTCGGCCTTCACCCGATGATCGTCTACTACGGCGCGAATGGCATGAGCGAGGCGTTGTTCGTCTTCTTCGTGGTCTGGGCGGTGCGGCGGATCATCCGGTGGATGAGTACCGACGACGTGCACGATCTCATGGTCGCCGGGTTCGCGCTCGGCATGGCGTACCTCGCACGCTACGACGCGCTTGCGGCCTCGGGCACCGCGACCCTGCTCGTCGCCGCAGTGTCCTATCGGCGCAGCCGCAGGCCGGAAGTCGCGATCCTCGACGGCGTCGTCCTGGCCGCGCCCACCGCACTCGCCTTCCTTGCCTGGGCGGCGACCAGTTGGTTGGTGACCGGCAGTGCGCTGGCCCAGTTCTCGTCCAGGTACGGCAACGCCGCGATCCTCGAGCAGTCCGGAGGGGGATCGACCGGGGGACTGTCCGCCATGGCGTTCTCTCTCGCCGAGATCGTGGTGCTCGCACCGGCCCTGGGAGTCCTGGTGATGTGGTGTGCGGTGCTGTCTGCGCGGCGACGCGATCCGGAACCGCTCGCCGCACTGGTCCTCGTCGCTGTGCTCGCGTTCTCCGCACTCACCCATCTGCGAGGGATGACCTTTCCCTTCCTACGCTTCTACATCTGCGCGATCCCCCTGATCGCCATCCTGGCCGTGTTCACCCTCCCGAGGAGCGGCGGGATGCGGACCCGTCGACCCGGGGCCCGCGCCGTCGACAGGATCCGGGACGACCTCGGACGGGGCGTGGCTATCCCGGTGGTCGCGCTACTCCTGCTCGTGGCGGGTGTGCCGGTGAGCGGTATCGCAATGCTCTCGCCGTCCCTATCCCAGGAACAGCACGCTCTGCACGCCGTAGTGGTCCCGGAACTCGGTGACCGGCCCGCGGAGCTCCGCCTGGAGCAGGAGGCGATCGTCGCCTCGTTCGATACGGAGCGGCGAATCGCCGACTACCTCGACACGCTCGGGCTCCCTGAGGGTGCGGTCCTCATGGACACCGTCCACGGCTTCCCGATCATCGCCTCCACCGCACGACCGGAGCAGTTCGTGATCCCGTCAGACCGTGACTTCGTCGAGATCCTCAACGACCCGGCCGCACACGGTGTGCAGTTTCTCCTGACCGTTCCCGCCGAGGGACGGGGCACCTCGGACGCCCTCAATCTGCGCTATCCGACTGTGCACGAGAACGGCGCCCAGCTCGGCGCCTTGGACTTCGAGGTGGTTAACTCGGGGCTCGACAGGCCAACCTGGCGTCTGTGGCGGGTGTTCGACTGAGATGCCGTACCAGCGGGGAGAATCACCCGCAATGGTTCCCGTCACAGTAATGACAGGGTAAACACTATGGCGACTCATATGGTCTAGGGTCTGTTTCCTGGCTCGCATCGGTGGTATGCATGCCATACCTCGCCGAATCCCCTCAATGCGCCGGGAGGCCATCCGTATGTGCACAGGATTGAGCTTCACTACCCACGATCACTACTTCGGTCGGAATCTGGATCTAGAATTCTCTTATAACGAGACGGTCACCGTCATCCCGAGGAATTTCCAATTCGAGTTCCGGAAGCTGGCGCCGTTGTCCACACACTTCGCCATGGTCGGGATGGCGACGATCTCGGACGGGTATCCACTGTATTACGACGGGACCAATGAAAAGGGCCTGAGTATGGCCGGACTGAATTTCCCGGGGAACGCGGACTATAAGCCTGAGGCGCATGGCAAGACCAACGTCGCCCCGTTCGAGTTCGTCCCGTGGGTTCTCGGCCAGTTCGAGACGATAGCTGAGGTGAAGGCGGCGTTGGTAGACCTCAATCTGGTCGACATCCAGTTCAGCGAGAATTTCCCCCTCTCGCCTCTGCATTGGATTATCTCTGACAAGACGCAGTCCATCACCGTGGAAAGTGTGAAGTCCGGCCTTCGTGTGTATGACAATCCTTACGGGGTACTCACGAACAACCCGACCTTCGATATCCAGAGTTTTAATATGAACAACTACATGCACCTGTCCATCGATCCGCCCGAGAAGAACTTCTCCCGTGAACTGGAATTCGACACCTACAGTCGCGGGATGGGTGCGATCGGGCTCCCCGGCGACCTGTCATCGGCGTCCCGTTTCGCCAAAGCGGTATTCACCAAGATGAACTCCGTATCGGGGGAGTCGGAGTCGGAGTCGATCAGCCAGTTCTTCCAGATCCTCGGTTCCGCGGCGCAACAGCGCGGATGTGTACGCATCGGTGACAAGTTCGAGATCACCATCTACTCGTCCTGTTGTAACACCGACAAGGGCATCTACTACTACACGACGTACGAGAACAGCCAGATCACGGGAGTCGACATGCGGCAGGAGGACCTCGACGCCAACGATCTCGTGGCCTACCCGCTCGTCAAGGGGCAGCAGATCAACATGATGAACTGAGGCCCCCGTTGTCTCCCGGTTGTCTTCAGTCGACGCGGCAGACCGGCAGTCCGGCAGAAATCAGAATGCCGTGGGATTGTGGACTATCGTCAAATCATGAAGACCGCTTCGCTTGTCGGACTACTCGTGCTCGTCATGACGATGGCCTGCGCGGCCCCGCCGGAATCGCGGTCGCAGGTGCAACCGCAGCGGGCGACGGTGTCCGGGGGTGAACTCCACCTCGACGGCCAGCCCTGGTGGCCGACGGGCCTCAACGCGTATCAACTGGCCACCGACTGGAGCGTCAACGCCGGGTGCGGCGCCATGGTGGACCTCGACGAGTACTTCGGTTCGCTTCCCGATGGTGCCGTCACGAGGTTCAACGTCTTCCAGCAGCTCGCCGTGAACAAGTTCACCGGAACGCTGGACTTCGCCCCGATCGACGCGGTCTTCGCCGCGGCAGAACTCCACGAGCAGATGGTCATCCCCGTTCTGGTGGGGCAGGACGGGGCCTGCGAGGACGAGCAATACAAGGACCGCGACTGGTACCTGGACGGCTGGGAGCAACCCACCGCGATGCCGCTGAGCTACCGGGACTGGGTCACCACCGCGGTCGAACGGTGGTCGGATTCACCGGTCATCGCGGCGTGGGAGCCCATCGGGGAACCCGAGACCGCGGTCTGCGGAACTGCCGACTGCCATTGGCAGTACCGGACCTGCCCCGCCGACTCGGCGGAGGTGCTCCGCGAGTGGACCGACGAGGTCGGACAGCTCATCCGTCAGCGCGACCCCGGCCGACTCATCACCGCCGGCCTCCTGGGCGGCGACCAGTGTGGTCTCGTGGGAGACGGCTACAAACTCATCGCCGATTCCCCGTACGTGGACGTGCTCCAGTACCACGACTACGACAACGCCGGATTCCTGCCACTACGCCTCGCCCAGACCGACAAGCCGCTCGTGGTCACCGAGCTCGGCATAGCGGCGGGCTCGTGTCTGTCCCTCGAGGATCGTGCGGACCTCATCGGTGAGCGCATCGACGACTACGAGTCGATGGGCGCTGCGGGAGCCATGCTCTGGGCGTTCGTCCCGGACCCCAGGCCGACGGAGTGCACGTTCGACATCGGCCCGGAGGACCCCATCAGGGCGCTGCCCCAGATGGCACGGAACTAGGAGCTCTGTCCACGTAGCCAGCTTTTACGCAGCCAGCTGCCACGTAGCCAGGTCGTCAGGTCGCCCCACCGAGCAGGTCGCCCATCGGGACGAAGTCGCCGAACTCGTCGTCGTCGGTCCGGCGACCCCGGCCCTCGTCGGTCCGGGTCGGTGCCACCGCGCCGCCCACCACGCCGGCGAACCGCAGCATGAAGTCGGCCAGTTCCGTGCCCACGCGGTCGGCGCGCGAGGCCAGCGAGTCTCCGTCGCCGTCTGGGGTGACGGCCCCGAAGTCCTCGGAGGCCGCGAACACCGAGGTGGGCACCACGTCGGCCTTGAGGTAGGCGAACATCGGGCGCAGCGCGAAGTCGATCGACAGCGAGTGCCGGACGGTCCCGCCGGTCGCCCCCAGTGCCACCGGGACGCCGGTCAACGTGCCCGGGTCGATCACGTCGAAGAACGACTTGAACAGACCCGAGAACGACTGGT
Organism: Dietzia psychralcaliphila; assembly: GCF_003096095.1. Lineage (NCBI taxonomy): Bacteria > Bacillati > Actinomycetota > Actinomycetes > Mycobacteriales > Dietziaceae > Dietzia > Dietzia psychralcaliphila. The sequence continues at coordinate 2,342,088 of NZ_CP015453.1, read as the reverse complement.
TGTAGGTGGGCGTCACCGCGATCACCCCGTCCGCGCGGGCGATCTCCTCGAGTGCGGAGCGCAACTTGTCCCCGGGGAACCGGGTGAAGGTGGCGTCGACGACCTCGTGGGCGAGACCTCGCACCTCGAGGACCGTCACGTCGACGTCCTGCCCGTGGCGGGCGAGGGCCTCGCGGGTCGCCGTGGTGAGCCGGTCGGCCAACATCCTGGTGCTCGACGGCACCGAGGTGCCCGCCGAGATCACCACCAAACGCAGAGGCCGGGTGTCAGGTGCGTGGGTTGCGGTCACTTGTTCCCCTTTCCGGCCGGTGCCTGGGCGAGCCGGGTCTCGGTGCGGCGGGCGCGGGCCAGCGACTGCTCCTGCGCGCGCTGCCCACCTTCGACCGTCAGCCCGGTCCAGTTGTCGCCGGTGCCGAAGCGGTAGGCGTCGGAGTGCGCGGGCTCGCCCTCGGCGGCCAGCGCCGCGTCACGTGCCGCGACGCGAGCGGCGTGGGTGGGTCCGTCCGGCACGTGCGCCGGTCGCAGCGCGTCCAGCTCGCGACGCAGGACCGGGACGATCTCGGTGCCGAGGATCTCGATCTGCTCGAGCACCGTCTTACGGGGCAGCCCGGCGTGGTCGATGAGGAACATCTGGCGTTGGTAGTCGCCCACGTGCTCGCGCATGGTCAGGTAGCGGTCGATGACCTGCTGGGGCGACCCCACGGTCAGCGGGGTCTGTGCGGTGAAGTCCTCGAGTGACGGGCCGTTTCCGTAGACCGGGGCGTTGTCGAAGTACGGGCGGAATTCGTTCACCGCGTCCTGGCTGTTCGAGCGCGCGAAGAACTGTCCGCCCAGCCCCACGATCGCCTGATCCGCGGAGCCGTGGCCGTAGTGCTCGTAGCGGCGGCGGTACAACTCGACCATCTGCTTGGTGTGGCTGATCGGCCAGAAGATGTTGTTGTGGAAGAACCCGTCACCGTAGTAGGCGGCCTGCTCAGCGATCTGCGGCGAACGGATCGAACCGTGCCAGACGAAGGGCGCGACTCCGTCGAGAGGGCGCGGCGTGGAGGTGAACTGCTGCAGGGCGGTGCGGAACTTACCTTCCCACTCCACCACGTCCTCATGCCACAAGCGGTGGAGCAGTTCGTAGTTTTCGATCGCCAACGGCAATCCCTGTCGGATGTCCTGGCCGAACCACGGATACACCGGGCCGGTGTTGCCGCGGCCCATGGTCAGGTCGACCCGGCCGCCGGCCAGGTGCTGGAGCATGGCGTAGTCCTCGGCGATCTTCACCGGGTCGTTGGTGGTGATGAGCGTCGTGGCGGTGGACAGGATGATGTCCGAGGTCCTGCCGGCGATGTAGCCGAGGGTTGTGGTGGGGGAGGACGTGACGAAGGGCGGATTGTGGTGCTCGCCCAGCGCGAAGACGTCCAGGCCCACCTGCTCGGCCTGAACGGCGTACTCGACCACGGCCTCGAGGCGCTCGTGCTCGGTGGATACCTGTCCGGTGTGGGGGTCGGGCGTGATGTCGGCGATGGAGAAGATCCCGAACTGCATGATGGCGAGCCTTTCAGTCTGTTGGTGCGTTCCATCCTAACTTGCTGACACGTCAAACAAAAGGGGGACGGGGAGTATTCCGCATCACCCGTCCCGCCTCTCGGATCGCGAGTTCTCCTGCGCTCCGTGACGTCCGGATGTGAGTATTCGTCGACTGCCATCAGGAGGCACTGTGACCGAGTGGATCGTTCGTAGGTGGGCCCGATTCGGCCATGACCGGCTCTATGCCGCGACCCCCGGTGGAACCGACCTGGGCTACCTCGACCTGGCGACGGGCCGCTACCACTCCGACGACCTCTCCAACCTGCCGCTGTTGCGTCAGGCGATGGAGGACCACCCGGACGCCCGGCGGCACCGGGGGTCGGCGCAGGAGCCGAGCCGTCAATCGCAAGGGATCGGTGCGCCGTTGCGTGCACCCGCACCGTCCCCCTTGCCGCCGCCGCTACCTGCGCAGCCGTCATCGAATCCGGAGCCGATCCCAGCAGCGCCTGGTCCATCGCCGACTCCGTCGACCGCGCACAGCGCCGCTCACACCACCCCGCACACCACCGCTCGCACCACCCCGTACACCACTGCATCCGGACCGAGGTGGCACGATCTCGCCGATGCTCGTGCGGGGGCGGCCGCCCGCGAGCGGGCTCTCGCCGAGCGGGAGGCGCAGGGGGTGGTGCGACACATCTTCGCCCGGTTGGTCGATGCGAAGACGGACGAGCGTGCCTGGCGTATCGGCGCGGACGGTGAGCAAGCGGTCGGTGAACAGCTGGCGGCATTGGACGCTCGGTGGAGGATTCTGCACGCCGTACGCGTGGGGGAGCGGGGTGCCGATATCGACCACGTGGTGATCGGCCCCGGAGGCGTCTTTACCGTGAACTCCAAGAATCACCCCAAGGCGGCGGTCTGGGTGGGCGGGGACACCGTCATGGTCAACGGCAGTCGGGTCCCGTATATCCGCAACAGTCGGCACGAGGCGAAGCGGGCATCCCGTCTGCTCGCGGAGCAGGTCGGCTTCCGGTCCCGGTCGTCGGGATGATCGCGGTGGTGGGCGCACGACGGGGATTCACCGTGAAGAGCCAGCCCACCGACGGCACCGTGGCGGTGGTTCCCCGGCGTCGAATCCGGCGGTTTCTCACGTCGCAACCGCAGCGACTGGGACTACGCGAGATCGACGCGATCCACGAGGTCGCCAGGCGATCCACGACGTGGCACCGCTGAGCCCGAGTAGGGAAAGGGTCAGGCGAGGTGGGTGCGTTCGGCGCCTGGTGGGTTGGTGAGGTGGCCGTCGTCGGCGATGAGGCGGTCGAGGTGTTGTCGCCATCGGTGGTCGAGGATTCGGTCGCGTGCCTGGGCCAGTGGCCCGTGTGGGGTGGTGCGGTGTTCGTGTCCGGTCTCGGTGATGATGGTCAGTTCGCCGAGGGGTCCGGGTTTGTAGGCGCAGTGGCCGAAGGTCTTCTCGCGGTGGTGCTTGCGGCAGAGGCAGATCAGGTTCCACTCGGCGGTGGGTCCGCCCATCTCGGGGCGCAGGTGGTCGAAGGCGATGATGTGGTCAATTTCGCAGTCGTGGGCATCGACGGTGCATCCGGGGTGGCGGCAGGTCCCGTCACGGAGACGGATCCGCTCGGCCAGCGCAGGGGTGATGAAGTACTTGAGGACCGCGTCCGGTTTATCCAGCACGCCCGGCTGCGGGTCGATCAGTTCGAACCGCACCTTGGCCTCGCCGCCGGAGAGCAGTTCCTCGCACAGCCAGTCGAAGCTGGCGTAGGCGCCGTTGATGAACTGGACGCGGTTGGGCAGCCCCTGGGCGATGCTGTCGATGATCGAGATCCGGATGGGTTGTTCGGTGCCCCACGACGCACCCGGTCGCGGCCTGGCCGTGCCGGCGGCGGCGGGGTCGGCGTGACCTGAACAGTCAACGTGATCAGCGTGGTCGGCGTGGTCGGTGGCGTTCTCTGCGTCGTGCAGGGCCGTGCCGATGTCGTTGGTGTTCGGGTCCCCGAGCGCGCACAGGGCGTCGGCGCGTAGTTGGTCGCGGGTGCGGGGATGACCTGCCTCGGAGGCGGCGCGGGCGGCGGCCTCGATGCGGCGGCGCAGCTTCTCGGCGTCGCCGCTGGGCAGGGTGGCCCACATGTTGGTCATGCCGTCGCGGCCGGGGCGGAACCGGACGGTGCGCTGTTCGACGGCGGCGCCCACTGCGTCCTCGGCGGACCGGGGATCGTGGCGTTCTCTCGCTGCGTCGACCGCGGTGTCCAGGGCTGTGCGGCTGGGCCGGTGGCCCCCGTCCAGGTCCCGGGCCAGGGCGCCGACGATCTCCGATTCCACTGCCGCGATGATCTGGTCAGGGATCTCGGCCAGCCGGCAGGCGGTGTCGATGGCCAGTTGTTCGGGTAGCAGGCCCCGCTCGACGGCTTTGCGCAAAAGCGGAAGACGTGTGTGGATCTGCACGCCGGCGGTGACCAGACGCGCGGCGTGCCACCCGGTCAGGGACATGGCCGCGGTCAGGTGGTCACGAGCCCGATCGGCCGGGTCCAGGCGCGCGTAGGCAGGACGAGACTCGGCAGGACGAGAATCAGCGGGGCCGGAATCGCCAGGCTGCCGACCGGGGTCCGGCCCATGCGCCTCCCTGTCGAGCCGCCTCATCGCCTCGACCAGTAAGTGCGCGGCCTGCAGCCGGGTGGCCGCGGCCAGGTTCTGTGCCAGCGTGGCCGACCGCGCCACCTCGCTCAACGCCTCGGTGCCCAGGGCGTCGAGAGCCTCCGGCACGGCGCGCAGCGCCCCGAACGCCGCCGAGCTCGTCGTCGTCATCGTCGGATCCACCACCACACCCCCCCGCCACCCTCCTGCGTCGTTCATTGCTCGAACGTGTGTACTAGCTTACCGGCGGTCGATCAGTCGCGCAAGTGTTCGAATTCCGACCATGGTGGCGGGGTCGCTGTCAGGAGGGTGGTGCCTCTGTCTCGAGTGCGCGGGATCGCCAGTGCAGGAACGCCAGGCCCGTCCACGAGACCAGGACGGTAACCGCCACCGCGAGCTGCGCCGTGAACAGATGCTCGGCGGGGTAGATCACGCCGGTGAGGTAGTGGTCGATGAACCCGGACGAGGGCAGCATCTCCTGTCCGGCGCGGGCGCGGCCCCAGTTCTCCACATGGGTGAGCGGGCAGTCCCAGCCCACCGTGGCGATCCCCAGTCCGTAAGCCGCGGTGGCCAGGTGCGGCCAGAACGCCCATCGCCATCGCCACGCGAGGAAACCGCCCACCACCAGGTACACGAGGAAGGCGGCGTGGAGCACCATCGCAGCGTCCGCGATCAGCCGGTACCCCATGGCTCCAGGGTGCCAGCCGGGGCGGGAGGCAGGGTGCCAGCCGGAGCGGGAGACGCAAGTGGCCCGAAAGACGCGGCCTCTGCTACGGTGTCCGGCATGTCGATCGCTCGCGCTTATTGGCGCTTTATGTGGGCTCCGGGTGGAGCCCGCGCCGCGAGCGCACGCGTCCGCTAGCCGGACGTCCCGACACCCGGAGCCCAGAGGCGGTGACCACCATGGTCGCCGCCTCCCGCCATTTCCAGCGGCGGATCCGGGTGCACGGAACTGGCACCACGAGGATCACGGCACCCGGCCCGCCACCACCGAGAACCCAGGAGTGCACTGCCGTGACCATCACCGCCGAGAACCCCACCCAGACCGCCGACCGCCGCGTCCTGTCCTACTCCGCGCTACCGACCCCCAACGAGATCTTGGGCGAGCAACCGTTGGGCGAGGCCCGAGAGGCTCTGGTCGAGCGCAGTCGCACCGAGATCGCCGACGTGCTGGCCGGCCGCGACGACCGGTTGCTCGTGGTGGTGGGGCCCTGCTCGGTCCACGACCCCGAGGCCGCGCTCGACTACGCAGGTCGCCTCGCCACCCTCGCCGAGGAGGTCTCGGAGGACCTGCTGATCGTCATGCGTGTCTACTTCGAGAAGCCGCGCACCACTGTGGGGTGGAAGGGCCTGATCAACGACCCCGCGCTGGACGGCAGCTACGACATCCCGCGCGGACTGCGCACCGCCCGCAAGCTCCTGTTGGACGTGCTCGACCTGGGTCTGCCCGTGGGCTGCGAGTTCCTCGAGCCGACCAGCCCGCAGTACATCGCCGACGCCGTCTCCTGGGGCGCGATCGGGGCGCGGACCACAGAGAGCCAGGTGCACCGCCAGTTGGTCTCCGGACTGTCCATGCCGGTGGGCTTCAAGAACGGGACCGACGGCGAGGTGCAGGTCGCGGTGGACGGGTGTCGCTCCGCGGCGTCCCGGCACGTCTTCTTCGGCACCGACGCGGAGGGACGGGCCTCGGTGGTGGAGACGGCCGGCAACACGGACTGCCATGTGATCCTGCGCGGCGGCTCCGGCGGACCCAACCACGACACCGGGTCGGTCGCGTCTGCCGTCGCCTCCGTCGCCAAGGTCGGGCTGCCCGGTCTGGTCATGGTCGACGCCAGCCACGCCAACTCGGGCAAGTCACACGAGCGTCAGGCCGAGGTCGTGTCCGAGCTCGCCGCGCGGATCGGGGCGGGGGAGCAGGGGATCTCCGGGGTGATGATCGAGAGCTTCATCGAGGCCGGTGCCCAGTCCGTCGAGGCCGCGGAGCTGGTCTACGGAAAGTCGGTCACCGACGCCTGCATCGATTGGGATACCACCGAGGACGGCGTGCGCGCGCTCGCCGCAGGGGTGCGCGGCGGTCGGCGGGCTGAGTAAGGGGGACCTCGGGTGAGGGGGCTTCGCGCGGTAACCTATGCCGAGTGGATGCCTCCTCCCCCCTGTACTCGCTGTACGAGTCGCGACTCCGATCGTCGCTCGAGGGTGCCCGGCTCCCACGGCATATCGCGGTGATGGCCGACGGCAACCGTCGTTGGGCCAAGGAGGCCGGGTTCGCGGACGTGGCGCACGGGCACCGGGCCGGGGCGGTCAAGATCGCCGAGATGCTGGGCTGGTGCGACGAGCTGGGCGTGGACGTGGCCACCATCTATCTGCTCAGTACAGAGAACCTCGGTCGCGATGCAGAGGAGCTGGACGAGCTGCTGCAGATCATCGCCGACGTGGTGGACGAGATCACCGGCCCGGACAAGAACTGGGACGTCCGGATAGTCGGGCGGCTCGAGGTGCTGCCGGACTGGCTGGCGGAACGGCTCCGCCACGCCGAGCGCGCGAGCACCGGGCGTCGGGGGGTCAAGGTCAATGTCGCCGTGGGCTACGGAGGCCGGCAGGAGATCGCCGACGCGACCCGCGAGCTCGTCGCCCAGCTGATCGACGAGGGCCGGACCGGGCGCGAACTGGTCGACGGCATCACCGTGGAGGCCATCGGCGAGCACCTCTACACCTCCGGCCAGCCCGATCCCGACCTGGTGATCCGTACCTCCGGCGAGCAGCGGCTCTCCGGCTTCCTGCTGTGGCAGAGCGCGTATTCCGAGATCTGGTTCACCGAGGCGTACTGGCCCGCGTTCCGCCGCGTGGACTTCCTCCGCGCACTGCGTGACTACGGTGCCCGCAACCGCAGGTTCGGCCACTGATGCCGGCCCCGAGCAGTCCCGCGTCCGGGGAGTCGGTGCCGGAGTCGTTCACCGTCCAGGCCGTCTGCGTGGTGGAACAGCTCCTCACCGTGCCCGGCCGCGTCGGGGTGACCGCGATCGACAAGCGCCCCGTCGAGGGCCCGGTGCAGGTCCGCGAGTACGGCCTGCACGGCGACGTCCAGGCCGATCGCGAACACCACGGCGGCGTGTGGAAGGCCGTGTATCTGCTCTCCGACTCCGACGTCGAACCGTGGGAGCCCGAGTTCGGCGGGCCCATCCCGCCCGGCTACTTCGGTGAGAACCTGCGCGTGACCGGCGTCGACACCTCGCAGCTGCAGATCGGCACGGTGCTCGAGGTGGGGGAGGGCACCGGGCGTCGCGCTCCTCTGCGCCTGGAGGTCACCACCCCGCGCATCCCGTGTCAGACGTTCGGCGACCGCGTCGGCAAACCCAGGTGGGTGCGCCGGTTCACCGAGGCGGGGCGGCCGGGCGCGTATGCGCGAGTGCTGCACCCGGGGTCGGTCGGCGCGGGAGACGAGATCCGGGTGGTCACCGCGCCCTCGCACGGCGTCACCATCGGGCGGGTGTTCGCCGGTGTCGACGACGACGAGGTCGGCCGCCTGCTGGCCGAGTACAGCCTCACCGACCTCGCACCGAGTCTGGTGCGCAAGCTCGACCCCGCCACGGACGTCCGGCCCGCCGACGCCGACTGAGGCGACCCCTCCGACGTCGACGAGCAGATCCCGCGAGCGTCCTCTCGAGCGAGCATGCCGCGAGCGCCCATGTCGTGAGCGGCTCTGCGAGCGACCATGCCGCGAGGCGGATTCCGCTCGCGTTTTCCCAGGTCACGGTCTGCTATTCTGCAGCGTTCGTGACCACTCGACGAAGGCACGGACCAGCACGCAGGACGCGCACGCAGGTGGGCGGGATCACCCAGGCGGTTCGGCCAGGTGGTCCCACACCGGTCCGGCGGTGCGCCACAGCTCGGGGGCCTGCCCGAGACCCACGTCCGGCAGACGGAAGGCGCCGCTCCCGCCGGCCGTCGTGCCCACGAGCGTCGCCAGTCCGGCGCGCCGCTGCAGGGGCGAGCGTCGGATGTTCCAGCCGAGGATCCCCTCCCGGCCGAGGATGTCGGTGCGCCGCATCAGTGAGCCCTTCCGCAGCGCCACCACCCCTACGGTGACCTCGTGACCGAGCCCGCGGGCGTTGTCGAGCGCGGCCCAGATCGCCACGACCGCGGAGAGCGCGAGCGCGGCCACCGGGACCCACCAGAGCCACGTCCAGATCACTGCGGGCACCAGAGCCGCCACCGTGACGACGACGATGACCGCGACCGCCCGCACGAGCCTGCGCCGTCGCGCGGCGGGCGGATGGGCGCGGAGCACCGTGGGCACGGGCTCGCCCAGGATCGTCTCGGCCGCGCCGGCGGACACGTCCCGGGGCGACGGGGGCACCAGCGCCGGGCTCTGCTTCTTCTTTCCGTCGTCGTCCTTGCCGGTCCCGACCCCCGAGGCCACCACGTCGAGCCGTGCGGCCCCGAGGAGCCGGAATCCGGGTGGTTCGTGCAGTGTCACCCCGCGTACGCGGCGGCCGTCGAAGGAGGTGTGCCGACCCACGAGCAGTCCGCGGCGGAGCTCGAGCGAACCGTCCTCGTGGCGGTCGAGCCGTAGGTTCCACCAGTTCTCCACGAAGACCGCCACCGACGCGACGGTGCCCACCACCAGGGCGAGGAGGAGCACCCCCATGGCGATCACCGGGATGGGCAGCTCACCGATCTGGCCCCAGATCCACTCGAGCATCTCGGGGACGGCCCCGAACCAGTCCGCGACCTGGAACACGATGCCGATGCCCAGGATGCCGAACAGTGGGGTCATGACGCTCGCGGGGGCGTAGCGGACCCAGCCCGGGTCGAGGCGCACCAGTTCGATGGTGTCGGTGGCGGCCCGCTCGGCGAGCAGGTGGCGTCGCAGGTCCTCGGCGACCTCACGATCGAGGGCGCCCAGCGTGAGTCGGGCCCCGTCGGTCTCACCACTGGCCAGCCTCACAGTGGCGATACCCATCCGGCGTTGCACCAGGTCCGCCGAGATCTCCACGTTGCGCACGCGGCCGGTCGACAGGCTGGTGGTGGAACTGGAGAGGAAGCGGACACGGCGTTCGATCCGGTGGGGGTCCACGCGATATCTGGTCACGGCCAGTCGGACGGTCTCGATGACCGCGGTGGCCGCGGCACCGAGGATCGTGCCACCGATGGTCCACAGCAGTACCCACGCCAGCCCCACCCCGCCGAGGAGGAGCCCTGACCCCGCGGGGACGGCGGTGGCAGCCAGGGCCCCGGTGGCGACCACGGTGCTCGCGGCGACGGTCCGCGGGTCGAGCTGCAGCCACTCGGGCGTGGGCTCTGTTGTCAGGGTCTGGTCTGTTGTCCCGGACTGCGGTGTGGGCTCAGCGGGAACCGGATGCGACCCTGGCGTGGTCATGTCGCGTCCCGCTGGTCGTCCTCGGCGAGCAGCGTCAACCGGTCGACCATCTCCTCCGCCTGCGCGGCGTCGAGGGCGCTGATGCGGACCGCTCCCGACGAGGACGCGGTGGTGACGACAACGGTGGCCAACCCGAACTTTCGTTGCAGGGGCCCTCGGGTCTTGTCGACGGTCTGCACCCGGGACAGGGGCGCCGCCCTCCACTCCTCCCAGAACAGGCCACTACGGCTATAGACCGCGGTGTCGGTGGCCTCCCACCGGTGGATCGCCCAGCGGACGCGCGGGACAGCGACGAGTGCTACGGCTGTCGCGGCCGCCCACCCCACTGCCACGAGGAGTATCCACGGGAACAGGACCAGGCCGAGAACCACCGCCACGACCAGTGGGCCGACCATCCACAGTGCGACCTGTGCGGTCCACCAGTGCCGACACCGCGGGTCGACGCGGTTGCGCGGTGGTCTGAGTCCGAGAGGTGACGAGTTCACGGTGTCCAACATAGGGCCCTGTGGAACGCTAGCGGGCATGACACTTCTCCGGCGCTACCGGGCCACCGGTGCAGACCTGCCCTTCGGAGATCCGCTCCGCGCACACGGGGTGGACATGGAGGGGTACTTCCTCCGGGTGACCGATCGGGAGCGCGGGCGCGCGGTGATCGCGCTCATCGGGATCAACCGGGGGCCGGACGGGCACTGGGCGACGCTCGGCCTGGCCTCTGACGAGGTGCCGCCCAGGGCCGAGGCGCCCCGGGCCGTGCCACCGCGGGCCGTGCCGCCCCGGTCTGAGGCGACCGGAGACACCCGGCCGAGTGGCGGGTCCACCTCCTCGTCGGCATCACCGTCGTTGGCATCACCGTCGTCCTCGATGTCGTCGGGCGCACCGACGCCATCCACCCCGTCAGGCACGTCGTCTTCCCTACGCCTGGCCGCCGCTCCCGAAGGGTGGGCCGACCCCGACCGCCTGGGCGCCCGCTCCGGCGACCTGTTCGCGTACCGGCAGGACGGCGTCACCGTGGACATGGGCGAGGGGGCCCGCCTGCACGTGGAGATCACCGATCCCGTGGCGTGGCCGCACCGTGCGGTAGGCGGGTCGAGCATCTTCCAGTCCGTGCCCGCACTCAACCAGTACTGGCACCCGTGGCTGCTCGGCGGGAAGGCACGGGGCTGGGCCGAACTGGACGGTCAGCGCTGGGAGTTCGTCGGCGCCGACGTCTACGGCGAGAAGAACTGGGGCGCCGAGGGTTTCCCCGATTCCTGGTGGTGGGGGCAGGCGCAGGGCTTCTCCGAGCCGGACACGTGCGTGGCGTTCGCCGGTGGGCAGATCCACTCGGGTCCGCTGCGCACCGAGGTCACGGCCCTGGTGGTGCGGCTACCGGATGGTCGGGTGATCCGGCTGGGTAATCCCGTGGTGTCGCCGGTCCGCGCCGACGTCGGTGACGACGTGTGGGCGCTCGAGGGTAGTGGCTACGGCTGGAAGATCCGTGTGACCGGGCGGGCGCCGCTTGGCAGGGCGCACGTGCTGCCCGTGCCGTTGCCGTCGGAGAAGCGGAACTCGGCCGGCGCGATCGAGCACCTGTCCGGTGAGCTCGAGGTGGAGGTGAGCCGCTTCGGGCGCCACGTCTGGAGCGATCACAGCCCCCAGGCCGCGCTCGAGCACGGTGGCCTGGATCGTGCCGAGGCGGAGCTGCGGCGTCGCGGCGTGCCGGTGGGGGAGACGGGCGCCGCGCCTGAGTGAACGAGCCCGGGAGCGCGTCAGATCTTGCGCAGGCGCAGCCGCTGGATGGAGTGATCGGAGTTCTTCCGCAGCACCAGCGTCGCCCGCGGCCGGGTGGGCAGGATGTTCTCCACGAGGTTCGGCCGGTTGATCGAGGTCCAGATCTCACGCGCCGCCAACCGGGCCGCCTGGTCGGACAGGTCGGCGTAGTGCGCGAAGTGTGAGTTGGGGTTGGAGAACGACGTGCTGCGCAGTTCCAGGAACCGCTCGACGTACCACTTCTCGATGTCCTCGATCTTCGCGTCCACGTAGAGCGAGAAGTCGAACAGGTCGGAGACCATCAGGCGGGGGCCCGTCTGCAGCACGTTCAGTCCCTCGACGATGAGGATGTCCGGGCGCTTCACCTCGATCAACTCGTCGGGGACGATGTCGTACTTGGTGTGCGAGTACACGGGCGCGCGGACGACCGGGGCACCCGATTTGACCTCGGTGACGAACCTCAACAGCGCACGCCGGTCGTAGGACTCGGGGTAGCCCTTGCGGTGCATGAGCTGGCGCCGCTGGAGTTCACGGTTGGGGTACAGGAAGCCGTCGGTGGTGATGAGGTCCACCCGGGGGTGGGAGTCCCAGCGGGTCAGCAGCGCGCGCAACACACGGGCGGAGGTGGACTTGCCCACCGCCACCGAGCCGGCCACCCCGATCACGAACGGCATGGGGGCGTCCACGGTCTCGCCGAGGAACAGGTTGGTGGACTGGAACAGGCGCTGGCGGGCCGATACCTGGAGGTGGATGAGCCGGCTGAGCGGCAGGTAGATCTCCGCGATCTCGTCCAGGTCCAGGTGTTCGCCCAGGCCGCGCAGTCCCTCGAGGTCCTGTTCGGTGAGCACCATCGGCATGGCTCGCCGCAACCGACGCCAACTCCGGCGGTCGAACTCCACGTACGGCGTGTAGTCGCCGGCATGTCTGCTCACGATTGCTGATTGTGTCAGGTGCCCACGGGGGAGAGGCCTCCAGGTGCCCTGGCACTAGACTGACGACGACGACGAGACGAGCCGTGGCCCCGACACGATTCGTACGAAGTGAGAAGCCCACGCGCGAGGAGCAACGATGACCGACCCGAACACCGATGTGTTCACCGCCTCCCTGTCCGAGTTGGACCCGGAGGTGGCCGAGGCGATGGCCGGCGAGCTGGCGCGTCAGCGCGACACGTTGGAGATGATCGCGTCCGAGAACTTCGTGCCGCGCTCGGTGTTGCAGGCGCAGGGATCGGTGCTCACCAACAAGTACGCCGAGGGCTACCCGGGTCGGCGCTACTACGGCGGGTGCGAGCACGTCGACGTGGTGGAGAACCTGGCACGGGACCGCGCCAAGGAGGTGTTCGGCGCCAAGTACGCGAACGTGCAGCCGCACGCCGGTGCCCAGGCCAACGCCGCCGTGCTCATGGCGCTCGCGAAGCCGGGTTCGAAGATCATGGGCCTGTCCCTGGCCCACGGTGGTCACCTCACCCACGGGATGAAGCTCAACTTCTCAGGCCAGCTGTACGAGGTCGCCGCCTACGAGGTGGACCCGGAGACCATGCAGGTCAACATGGACACCGTCCGCGAGATGGCCCTCGCGGAGAAGCCGGATGTCATCATCGCCGGCTGGTCGGCCTACCCGCGGACCCTGGATTTCGCGAAGTTCCGCGAGATCGCCGACGAGGTCGGCGCCACGCTGTGGGTGGACATGGCGCACTTCGCCGGCCTGGTGGCCGCGGGACTGCACCCGAGCCCCGTTCCGCACGCCGACGTCGTGTCCACCACGGTCCACAAGACCCTGGGCGGGCCGCGTTCCGGCATGATCCTCACCAACGACCTCGAGCTGTTCAAGAAGCTCAATTCAGCGGTGTTCCCCGGTCAACAGGGCGGGCCGCTCATGCACGCGATCGCCGCCAAGGCCACCGCCATGAAGATCGCCGGCACCGAGCAGTTCCGCGAGCGGCAGCAGCGGACCATCGAGGGCGCCAAGATCCTCGCCGAGCGGCTCATGGCCGACGACTGCCGCCAGGCCGGCGTGTCCGTCCTCACCGGAGGGACCGACGTCCACCTGGTGCTGGTGGACCTGCGCGAGTCCGACCTCGACGGCCAGCAGGCCGAGGACCTCCTCCACGAGGTCGGCATCACCGTCAATCGCAACGCCGTGCCGTTCGACCCCCGTCCGCCGATGGTGACCTCCGGTCTGCGGATCGGTACGCCCGCGCTGGCCACCCGTGGTTTCGGGGCCGAGGACTTCCGCGAGGTCGCGGACATCATCGGCACCGCCCTCGCGGCGGGTACGGACGCCGACATCACCGCCCTGCGTGGACGCGTGTCCGCGCTGGCCGCGGCCAAGCCGCTGTACGAGGGCCTCGAGGACTGGACGATCCTGGGCTGAGCGTAGGGGGCGGGCCAAGCGCAGGGGGCGCCGGAGTGGATGGTTCCGAGTCGGATGCGACGTACTCCGAACCGCGAGGTTCGAGGCCACGGTCAGGGGGATGAGGGATGGTGCAGCACGCCAGGATGGAGAGTTCCAGGTCCAAGAGGAAGGCGATTCTCCGGGTCGCGGTCGACCACTTCGGATCTGCTGGATACGAGCACACCAAGTGGGCGACGATCGCGCACGAGGTGGGAATCGGTCAGACAGCGCTATATCACTACTTTGAATCCAAAGCTCACTGCCTGCTCACGATCATGAGTACCGAGCTCGACCACTCTCATCGGCGCTTCTCTGAGGCCGTGAAGGACTCCGTGGATGCTGAATCGGCTCTGCGGGCCGCGGTGCGAGGTGTATACGACGTCACCGCCAGTGAGGCGCTTCAAGCCCGAATTCTGGTGCACCACGTCGGCATCCTGGAGACCACGCGTTCCACTGAGCGAGAAGAGGAAGAGCGCCAGACGGCGGTGGAGCACTCGCGCGCGGTGGAGCAGGACTGGATCTCGTTGCTGGCGCGCGGAATGGACTCCGGTGAGTTCCCACGGCGGGACGAGGAGGAGCTGGGACGGCTGATTCTGGGAATGGTCAGCTCCGTGTGGACCTGGTACCGGCCGGATGGGGTGCGGCCCCTCACCGCGATCGGCGATTCGGTGGCAGATGCCTGTTCACGGTTGGTGCACTGATCCGGGGTTCACGGAGCAGCGGCTACCGTTGAGGGGTGAACGAGGATACCGGTCCGGACCGGCGGAGCCTGGCCATCGGCTACGTCCCGGGCGTGCAGCCCGACAAGTGGCTCACCCGGTGGCGCGAGCGCAATCCCGAGGTGCCGATCTCGGCGCGGCGCTCGGGGGATCCGCGCTCGGCGCTGGCCCGGGTCGCCGGGGACGTGGGGTTCGACGTGATCTTCCTCCGCGAACCCGACGCGGCCCCGCGATCCTCGCCGCCCGGCCTGCTCAGGGTGCCGCTGTACACCGAGACCATGGCGGTGCTGGCGGAGAAGGATCACGAGCTGGCCGCGTTCGACACGGTGGCCGTGGCGGACCTCGAGGGCGAGCAGTGGCTCGACCCCGTCGACGCGATCGCCGCGACCCCGGACGAGGTGTCGGCCGCGGTGGACCTGGTCGCGGCCGGGGTCGGGCTCCTTGTCTTGCCGCTGCCGTACGCGCGGTCGCTGAGCCGCCGCGACGTGGTGGTCCGCCCGATCGACGGCGTGCCCGCCACCCGCATGGGCGTGGCGTGGTCGCCGCGGCGCGAGGGGGACGAGCTGATCGACGAGTTCGTCGGGATCGTCCGCGGCCGGACCGCCGCGACCACGCGGGGCGGGGGCGAGCCCCCGAGGCAGAAGCTCAATGCCAAGCAGAAGACGGCCGCCAAGGCCGCGCGCGCCCGGGCTGAACGGGGCTCGACGTCGGCGGGCCGGGGCAAGCGCCGTCGCTGACCGGAGCCGTGGTGCGGTCAGGCTCGTGCCGCGCCGACCATGCCGCGCGCGAACCCCAGATGGCGCTGGACGATCTCGTCGGGGGAGAGCGGACCGTCCGTCCGGTACCAGGAGGCGATCGACACGCACAGGGAGGCGACCGCCCGGGCGGCATCCGCCGTATGGGCGCACTCGAACACCCCCGACTCCACTCCTGCCTCGATGGCATCCTCGAGCATCTTCTGCTGAGTGTCTCGTTGCGCCACGTGCCTCGCCCTGACCTCCGGCTCCATGCTGCGCATCTCGGTGGAGGCGACGAAGGCGTGGTCGCGGCGCGCCATGTGGAACCGGGCCAGGCACTCCACGATGTTGTCGAACCTGGCGGCGGGGTCGCTGCCGGCATCGTCGGCGGCCGCGGTGGTGTGTTCGAGCATCTCCGTCATCGTCGCCTCCGCCACCGCGCGGAGAATGGCCTGCTTGGACGGGTAGTGGTGGTACAGGCCCGGGACCGACAATCCGGCGGCGTCGGCGATCGTGCGGATCGACGCGCCGTGGTAGCCGTGACGTGCGAACACCTCGAGGGCGGCCCGCAGCACGGGAGGTAGCGGGTCCGGCCCGGGGGCCCGCCAGTCCTTCGGCGCCATACGGTTTCCCCCTCGGTTCGCGGAGCGCCGCTCGGGCGCGAGGCTTGACCCGGACTGGTGTCCTGGGCCACACTCCACCGTACAGACCGAACGATCGCTCGGCCCGACGGGTCGTCCACGAGGAGAAGTGAATGTCAGCACAGGATGATGGTCCCGACCTCCCGCTGGACCAGTTGCTCCGCCCCGACGTCGTGGGGCCCAGGATCGCCGAGGCCACCGGCGAGCAGGCGTGGGGGGACTTCGACGCCGAGCTCATCGCGGGGGGCAAGTCCAACCTCACCTTCACGCTCCGCTCGGACGCGGGGGAGCTCATCCTCAGGCGCCCGCCGACGGGCCAGCTCCTGCCCAGCGCCCACGACATGGGGCGCGAGGCGCGGATCCAGCTGGGTCTGGCCGACACGGACGTGCCGGTGGCCCGGGTGGTGCTCAACGAGACCACCGGGGAGGACCTCGGCGTTCCGTACTACGTGATGGAGAAGGTGGTCGGCCACGTCATCCGCGACGCGTTGCCGCCGGGCTTCGCGGAATCCGACGACGACAAGGCGGCCATGGCCGACGCGCAGATCGACGCGATGGTCGCTCTCCACGCCGTGGATCAGGACGCCGTGGGCCTGGGCGACCTGGGCCGTCCCGACGGTTACCTCGAGCGGCAGCTGCGCCGGTGGCTGGGCCAGTCGGAGAAGGCCACCGGGTCCGTCCGCGCCGAACGCCTGCCCGACCTGGCGGCGCGTCTCGGCGAGAGCATGCCCACCTCGCCGTCGTCGCGGATCATCCACGGCGACTACCGCATGGACAACTATGTCGTGGACCCCGACGACCCGGGGCGCATCAAGGCGATCCTCGACTGGGAGCTGTCGACCCTCGGTGACCCGGTCGCCGACCTGGCACAGACGGTTCTGTACTGGGGCGATCCGGACGGGCCGACGGTGCCGCTCATCCCCAGCCTGACCACCGAACCCGGATGGCCCGGCCCGCAGCGGCTGCTCGACCGGTACTGCGCGGCGACCGACACCGATCCGTCCCACATGCCGTGGTACCTGGCGTTCGCCACGTTCAAGTTCGCGGCGATCGCCCAGGGTGTGGCCACCCGCTCGGAGGCCGGTGACATGGCCGGGCAGGACTTCGGCGACATCGGCCCTCAGATCCGCGAGTTGGTGGATCACGGCCATGCGATCCTCGACTCCCGGAAAGGCACCAACTGATGGCTGATCCCGCGTCCCACGCTCCCGTCCCCGACGCGCCCGTGCCGGTCGACCCCCGCACGGGTCCGACCACGGCGCTGCCTGTGCTCGACCGCTTCCGCCTCGACGGGCGCGTCGCGGTGATCACCGGCGCGTCGTCCGGACTCGGGGCCGGGTTCGCCCGCGCCCTGTCCTCCGCCGGTGCGACGGTCGTCCTGGCCGCCCGCCGTCGGGAGCGCCTCGACGCACTCGCCGAGGAGCTCCGCGCGGCCGGCGGTACGGCGTCGACGGTGGCCTGTGACGTCGCGGACCCCGAGGCGTGTGCCGAGATGGTCCGCTCTGCCATGGACTCCCACGGCCGGATCGACATCCTGGTCAACAACGCCGGCAGCGGCACCGCAGTGCCCGCGCTCAAGGAGACACCGGAGCAGTTCCGGAGCGTCGTGGACGTCAACCTCCACGGCGCCTACTGGGCGGCCAAGGAGTGCGCGGCCGTCATGGAGCCCGGGTCGAGCATCGTCAACGTGGCCAGCGTCCTCGGTCTGACCGCGGGATTCGCCCCGCAGGCCGCCTACTCGGCGTCCAAGGCCGCGGTCCTGGGCCTGACCCGGGACCTCGCCGCGCAGTGGGGGAGCCGCCGGGGCATCCGGGTCAATGCGCTGGCCCCCGGGTACTTCGCCTCGGAGATGACCGACGAGATCCCCGAGACGATGCTCGCCGACATCACCGGACGCACGATCTTCGGTCGGCTCGGGCTGCAACCGGAACTCGACTCCGCCCTTCTCTTCCTCGCCTCCGACGCCTCGTCGTTCATCACCGGGTCGACCCTCACCGTCGACGGCGGCATGACCCTTCACTAGTCCTCTTCCTCACCAGTTCTCGACCCAGGAGACATCACCATGGAATTCGCGCACAGTCAGCGCAGCGCCGAGCTGCAGGAGAACATGTGGGAGTTCATGCGCGAGCATGTGTTCCCCGCCGAGCCGGTGTGGGCCGAGTACCTGCGCACGCACGGCGACCACGAGCACCCGCCCGTCATGGAGGAGCTCAAGGAGGAGGCGCGGCGTCGTGGGTTGTGGAACCTCTTCCTGCCGGAGTGGTCCGGAATCTCCAACCTCGAGTTCGCGGCGGTCTCGGAGATCTCCGGCTGGTCGCCCGTGATCGCCCCCGAGGCGATCAATTCGCAGGCGCCCGACACCGGGAACATGGAGACCTTCCACCTGTTCGGGACCGACGAGCAGAAGGCCGCGTATCTCGAGCCGCTCAAGGAGGGCAGGATCCGGTCGGCGTACGCCATGACCGAGCCGGACGTCGCGTCCTCGGACGCGACCAACGTGCAAACCGTCATCCGCCGTGAGGGCGACGAGTACGTGATCAACGGCCGCAAGTGGTGGATCACGGGCGTGGCGGACAAGCGCTGCGAGATCTTCATCGTCATGGGCAAGACGGACGAGTCCGCTCAGACCCACCGCCAGCAGTCGATGGTCCTGGTCCCGCGGGGTACCCCGGGGCTCACGATCGAGCGCAACCTCCCGCTGTTCGGCTACCAGGACCAGCACGGTCACTGCGAGCTCGTCTTCTCGGACGTCCGGGTGCCGACGTCGAACCTGCTGGGTGAGGAGGGCGCCGGGTTCGCGATCGCGCAGGCGCGCCTCGGGCCGGGCCGGATCCACCACGCCATGCGCGCGATCGGGATGGCCGAGCGGGCGTTGGCCCTGATGGTCGACCGAGCCAAGTCGCGCCACGCCTTCGGCGGGTACCTGTCCGAACAGGGCGTGGTCCAGGAGCACATCGCCAACTCCCGTATCGAGATCGACCAGGCACGCCTGCAGGTCCAGCACTGCGCGTGGATGATCGACACCGTCGGCGCCAAGGAGGCCCGGTTCGAGATCTCGGCCATCAAGGTGATCGCACCGCAGGTCGCGTGCACCGTGATCGACCGTGCGATCGAGATCTTCGGCGGCGCCGGCGTCTCCGACGACACCCCCCTCGCGTACTTCTACGCCTGGGCGCGGGCCCTGCGGATCGTCGACGGCCCCGACGCCGTGCACCGCCGCACCATCGCGCGCGGCGAACTCAAGCGCACGCCGCCGTACGTCGGCTAGACAAGAACCGGCAAACGAGAACCAGAAGCAGAAACACTCAGACGCAGAGACTGGGCCGGTCGCCGAGACAGGACCAGTCGCTGTGGCGAGTCCACACCAGGAGACACATCATGGGAGCAGTAATCGTCGAGGCCGTGCGCAGCGCGGTGGGCAAACGCAAGGGCGGGCTGGCAGGGGTCCATCCGGCCGACCTGTCGGGCAAGGTCCTGAACGCACTCGTCGAGCGTGCGGGGGTCGACCCGGCGATCGTCGAAGACGTGATCTGGGGTTGTGTGACCCAGGCCGGCGAGCAGACCGGTGACATCGCGCGTACCGCGGTCCTGTCGGCCGGGTGGCCGGAGACCGTCACAGGCGTGACCATCGATCGTCAGTGTGGCTCGTCGCAGCAGGCGCTGAGCTTCGCCGTCGCGGTGGTGGAGTCCGGCTACCACGACGTGGTGGTGGCCGGCGGCGTCGAGTCCATGACCCGCCAGCCGATGGGCAGTTCCATCACGGGTGAGGGCATTCCGTACGGCGCGGACTTCCTCGGACGCTACGACGGCACCATGCCCAACCAGGGTGTCGGCGCCGAGATGATCGCCGAGCGGTGGGGCCTCACGCGGACCCGGCTGGACGAGTTCGCCGTGGCGTCTCACGAGAAGGCCGCCGCAGCCCAGGACGCCGGGTTCTTCGCCGGGCACATCGTCCCGGTTGCCACTCCCGACGGCGTGTTCGACGCCGACCAGGGCATTCGCCGCGGGAGCACCGTGGAGGGCCTGGCGGGGCTCAAGACCCCGTTCAAGGAGGACGGTGTGATCCACGCGGGCAACGCCTCGCAGATCTCGGACGGCTCTGCCGCCATCCTGGTGATGAGCGAGGAGGCGGCCGCCAGGTACGGCTGCACCCCGATCGCGCGTGTCCACACGGCGACGCTCGCCGGCGACGATCCGGTCATCATGCTCACCGCCCCGATCCCGGCCACCGCCAAGGCCCTGGAGAAGTCCGGCCTGACGATCGACGACATAGGGGTGTTCGAGGTCAACGAGGCCTTCGCCTCGGTCCCGATGGCGTGGCTCGCCGAGACCGGCGCCGACCCGGCCAAGCTCAACCCCAACGGCGGCGCGATCGCCCTCGGCCACCCGCTGGGCGGGTCCGGTGCCCGCATCATGACGGACATGGTGCACCACATGAAGGCCAATGGGATCCGCTACGGCCTGCAGACCATGTGTGAGGGCGGCGGCCAGGCCAACGCCACGATCATCGAGCTGCTCTGACCCGACTCCGGTCGTCCCCCCGCGACCCCGGCCTCCCTCAGGGAGTCCGGGGTCTCGGTGTTCTCGCGTCGACAAGAGCGTTTCGTACGTATCGGGCGAGTGAGAATGCGCGGAACGCTCTTCTCGATGAGGTGGATGGGTGGGGAACGGCGGGCGCGGGAGCGGATGCCAGCGGCGGGGGAGTCGGCGCGGGGTTCGGCGGGGGAGTCGGCGCGGGGTTCGGCGTGGGAGTCGGCGCGGGTCAGGGGCCGGTGAGGACGACAGCGCGGCCCAGGACCTCGCCGCGGTCCAGCGCCTGATAGGTCTCCGGCGCGTCGTCGAGCCCCACATACCGGGAGATCACGCTGCTCAGGTCCAGCTTCCCGGCGGCGAGCAACCGGATGAGCGCGGGCACGTCCTGCCGCGCGCGGGCACCGTAGGAGCCCTTGATCTGGATCTTGCGGCGCACGACCCGCGCGAGGTCCACGTCCAACACTGTTCCCGCCGGGGGGATGCCCACCACCACGACCCTGCCGCCCTCGCGGGCGATGTCCGTGGCCTGACGGGTGGTGGCAGCCGACCCCAGGGCCTCGAAGGCGGCGTCGACACCCCTGCCCCCGGTGATCCCCATGACGGCCTCCGTCGCGTCGACCTGGGCGGCGTTGATCGTATGAGTGGCGCCCATGCGCCGTGCCAGGGCGAGCTTCTCCTCGTCCACGTCGATGGCGATGACGGATTCGGCGCCACTCACCGCGGCCAGCTGGACGATGTTCTGCCCGACGCCGCCCACGGCCACGACCGCGACAGACTCTCCGGTCCGCACGTCCCCGACGTTCCGCACGGCGCCGTAGGCGGTGAACAGCGAGCAGCCCAGGATCGCCGAATCCTTCAGGTCGATTTCCTCCGGCAGGCCGAACACGGCGGTGGCGGGCGTGACGCTGTACTCGGCGAGGCCGCCCATGGAGTACATCGACAGCGGCTCACCGTTCGCGCGGTGCAGCCTGGTCTCCCCGTCGTACAGGGTCCCGCCGAGGCGGTTGTACTCGAAGAACGTGGAGCAGAGGTCCTCCATCCCGCGGGCGCAGTTCTCGCACCACCCGCACGGCATGATGAACGACCCCACCACGCGGTCGCCCGAGCGGACGTTGGTCACGCCCCGGCCGACCTCGGCGACGACGCCCGAGACCTCGTGTCCGAGGACCCCGGGGAGCGGGAACCGTACCTCGCCCTTCATCACGTGCAGGTCGGTGTGGCACACCCCGCAGGCGGTGTTGTGGATCAGGACCTCGCCCTCCCGGGGTTCGGGGATGGGGATGTCCTCGATCACCAGGGGGGATTCCGTGTCGACACACACCGCAGCCTTCATGGTGGCGACTGTACTCAGCCGCTGCGGCCGAGGAGCTCGTCCGAGATGATCCGCATCTGGATCTCGCTGGTGCCCTCGAAGATGCGGGTCAGCCGGGCGTCGCGCCAGTGCCGCTCCACCTGGAAGTCGGTGGTGTATCCGGCCCCGCCGTGGATCTGGACGCCCTGCGAGGTCACCCGTTCGGCCATCTCGGTGGCCACGAGTTTGCACATCGCGGCCTCGAGCGAGCAGCGGCGCCCGGAGTCGATGGAGGTGGCCACCGAGTACATGAGCTGGCGAGCGGCCTCGATGTCGGCGGCCATCTTGGCGATCTCGAAGCGCAGGTACTGGAAGTCGCCGATCGGCCTACCGAACTGCTCGCGGGTGGCGACGTAGGCGATCGAGTCCTCCAGCGCGGCACGGGCCAGACCGATGGCGCGGGCGGCGGTGTGGGCGCGACCGACCTCCAGACCGGAGACCGCCAGGTAGAAGCCCCGGCCCTCCTCGCCGAGCAGGGCCGACGCCGGGATCCGGAAGTCGTCGCACGACAACTCCCAGGTCTGCCAACCGAAGTAGCCGATCTTGCGGACGGGGTTCCCGGAGATGCCGGCGGGGAATGAGCCACGCTCCTTCTCGACGAGGAATGTGGAGATCCCGCGGTGCGGTCGGGCCGGGTCCTTGTCCGGGTCTGTGCGCGCGAACAGGACGAGGTAGTCGGCCTGGTCGGCGTAGGTGCACCACATCTTGGTGCCGTTGACCACCCACTCGTCGCCCTCGCGGACGGCACGGCACGAGATGTTGGCGACGTCGGATCCCGCCTCGGCCTCCGATAGGGCGTAGGCGCCCAGCCACTCGCCACGGGCGACGCGGGGCAGCAGGCGCTCCTCCTGCTCAGGTGTGAATCCGCCGCCCATGCCGTTGCCGCGGGCGAGCAGTCCCGAGACTGACAACCAACCGCGGGCCAGTTCCTCGGCGACCAGGCAGTACTCGAAGACGCCCAGGCCGAGCCCCCCGTGCTCCTCGGGGATCATGATGCCGAAGAAGCCCATGTCGGCCATCTTCTGACGGAGGTCGTCCGGGATGTCCCCGCGCTCCGGGTCGAGACGGTTGGCGACCGGGAGGACCTCCTTGGCGGTGAACTCACGGGCCAGGTCTCGGATCGCGAGCCGCTCGTCCGTGAGGTAGACGGGGACGCCTGCGCGAGCGGTGGGCTTGTGGGTCATCGGGATGATCCTCCGCTGGTGAGTCGGTCGGTATCCGCGCCGAGTCGGGGCGCCGGGCCGGCGGCGAGGTGGGTGCCGTCGAACGTCGCGGGGTGCGCGGCGGCCAGATACCGGCCGATCCCCGGTTGGTCGACGGGGGAGAAGAGCGGGTTGGCCTCGAGATCGCCCTCCGACACGACCTGGTCGAAGGTGCGGTATCGCTCGTGGAGCACGACCGACCCGGCGAGCGTGCGTGCCACCTCGTCGGTGGTGTGGGCCGCGAACCAGCGCGCGAACAGCGCGGCCAGCACCTCGCGATAGGAGTAGCGGTCGGCCTCGGTGGTGAAGTCGGCGCCTGTCGCGGATTCGAGGGCGTCGACCGCCTCTCGAGTGCCGGTGAGGCGTGCGAGGTCATGGAAGTGGCGTGTGGTCAGGGCGACGACCATGAAGCGGCCGCCATCGGAGGTCGAGAAGTCCGTTCCGAAGGTGCCGTAGACGTGGTTGCCCACCGCCGGGCGCGAGGACCCGTCCAGCTGCGGCTCGGTGAGGTAGCCGAGCGTGCCGGCGGTGGCGAGCGCCACGTCGTCGAGTGGGAGGACGATCCGTCGTCCCCGGCCCGTCCTCTCGCGCTCGCGCACGGCCGCGACCACGGCCAACGCCGCGTGGAGGCCCGCGGCGACATCCCAGGCGGGCAGGGCGTGGTTGACCACCTGTCCGGAGCCGGGACCAGTAATGGCGGGGAAACCGAGGGCGGCGTTGACGGTGTAGTCGACGCCCGGGCGGCCGTCGCGCCGCCCGAGCAGTTCCAGGGTGAT
The DNA here is from genome assembly GCF_003096095.1 of Dietzia psychralcaliphila. Taxonomy (NCBI): domain Bacteria; kingdom Bacillati; phylum Actinomycetota; class Actinomycetes; order Mycobacteriales; family Dietziaceae; genus Dietzia; species Dietzia psychralcaliphila. Next base: position 2,318,442 of record NZ_CP015453.1, on the reverse strand, counting down.
GACGTCGGGCCGGGTCTCGGCCAGACGCTCGTGACCCATCCACGCCCGGCCGCCGGAGTTGGTCACGAGGATCCCCGCGCCCTCGCCGGGCGCGGTCACCAGGTCCCGGAACGCCTGCTGGCCGTCGTCTGATCGCAGGTCGAGGGTGACCGAGGACTTTCCCCTGTTGAGGCCGGTCCAGTAGATCGAGGTGCCGTCCGGGGCGAGCGGCCACCGGTTCACGTCGGCCGCCCCGCCCAGTGGGTCGACCCGGATGACCTCCGCGCCGAGCTGGGCCAGGGTGAGCCCACACAGGGGGGAGGCCACGAAGCTGGACAGTTCGACCACGCGGATGCCCTCGAGGGGGCGAGACGCGACGGATCCGGTCATCGGTTACTCCCGTGGGTGCTGCGGGGACGGTTGCTCCTCGCTTGAAATCCTGATAATAGTTGGGACCATACTGCAGTGGATGCGCGTTCCGCGACACCCACCACGGGCGACGGGGGAAGAGACCATGGGCGGGCAACCGATCACAGCGACCTCGGAGGTCGACGCGGAGGACTTCGCGCACATCCTCGCGGCGACCCGGGAGTACGTCCGCACGGTCGTGGTGCCCCGTGAGCAGGAGATCGCCGACACCGATGCCATCCCGCACGACATCCGGACCGGACTGGCCGAGATGGGGATGTTCGGGTACGCGATCCCGCAGCAGTGGGGCGGACTCGGGCTGGACCTGGCCCAGGACGTCGAGCTGGCGATGGAGTTCGGGTACACCTGCCTGGCCATGCGGTCGCTGTTCGGCACCAACAACGGGATCGCCGGACAGGTCCTGGTGAACTTCGGGACGGACGAGCAGAAGACCGAGTGGCTCGAGAGGATCGCCTCCGGCGAGGTGGTCGCCTCCTTCGCCCTCACCGAGGACGGTGCCGGGTCCAACCCCGCGGGCCTGACGACCAGGGCCGTCCGCGACGGGGGACAGGGCGGGGACTGGATCATCGACGGCACCAAGCGCTTCATCACCAACGCGCCGGTGGCGAATCTGTTCGTGCTGTTCGCCCGGACCCGACCCGCCGACGAGAGCGGGACGGGGATCGCCGTGTTCCTCGTCCCCGCCGACGCCCCGGGGGTCACGGTGGGGCCGAAGGACCGGAAGATGGGCCAGGAAGGCGCCTCGACCTCCGAGGTGAGCTTCAGTGGTGTCCGCGTCCCGGCCTCGGCTCTGGTGGGCGGCGACGAGGACGCCGGGTACCGGGCGGCGATGACGTCACTGGCCCGCGGTCGCGTCCACATCGCCGCTGTGGCCGTGGGGTCCGCCATGAGGGCGCTCGACGAGTCGCTGGCCTATGCGGCCACCACCACACAGGGGGGCACGGCCGTCGGCGGCTTCCAACTGGTCCAGGCGATGCTCGCCGAGCAGCAGGTCGGCGTGATGGCCGGACAGGCACTGGTCCGGGAGGTCGCGGCCAAGTACGTCTCGGGAGAGGACCGCCGGATCGCCCCGTCGGTCGCCAAGCTGTACTGCACCGAGATGGCGGGGAAGGTCGCCGACCTGGCCGTCCAGATCCACGGCGGCACCGGCTACATGCGGGGCGTGGCGGTCGAGCGGATCTACCGCGACATCCGCCTGCTGCGTCTCTACGAGGGCACGAGCGAGATCCAGAAGCTGATCATCGGCGGGGGACTCGTCCGCGGCTGGAGCCCTGGGGCGGGCGTCAGATGAGTGGCGGGCCTGAGTCAGCCGGCGTCGATTCGAGCAGGGGCGATTCAAGCCCGGTCGAGTCGAGCGGGGCTGACTCCAGCGGAGCCGAAATGCTCCCGCTGGAAGGGATCACCGTGGTGGCGGTCGAGCAGGCCGTCGCCGGCCCGCTCGCCACCCGTCACCTCGCGGATCTCGGCGCCCGCGTCATCAAGATCGAACGGCAGGGGGAGGGCGACTTCGCCCGCTCCTACGACGACACCGTCCTCGGGCTGGCCTCGCACTTCGTCTGGCTCAACCGGGGCAAGGAGTCGATCGAACTCGACCTGGCCTCCGAGAACGGCCGGCAGATCGCGCTCGAACTGGCCGACCGCGCGGACGTGGTGCTCAGCAACCTGGCGCCCGGGGCGATGGAGCGGTTGGGTCTGGGGGCCGCTGCGTTACGTGAGCGGAAGGACGACCTCGTCGTCGTCACCATCAGTGGCTACGGCGACACCGGACCGTACCGCGACCGTAAGGCCTACGACATGCTCGTCCAGGCCGAATCCGGGCTGTGCTCGATCACCGGCACCCCCGAGACCGCGACCAAGACGGGCGTCCCCGTCTCCGATATCGCGACCGGCATGTACGCACTCTCGGCCATCCAGTCGGCGTTGTTCCGGCGGGAGCGGACCGGGCGCGGTGCCACCATCGAGGTGTCCATGTTCGAGGCGACCGCCGAATGGATGGGTCACCCCATGTACATCCGGATGTACGCGGACCGGCAGGTGGGCAGGATGGGGCTGTCGCACGCCTCGATCTGCCCGTACGACGCGTTCCCCACCACGGACGGGCAGGTCCTGATCGGGGTGCAGAACGACCGCGGATGGGCGGCGCTGGTCCGCGACGTGTTGGGGCGGCCCGACCTCGTCGACGACAAGCGGTTCGCCACCAACATCGCCCGCGTGGCCCGCCGGGCGGAGGTGGACGAGCTGATCGGCAGGTTGACCAGCGGGTTCGGGTCCGAGGAGCTCGCGGCCAGACTCGACCGGTTCGGGGTTCCGGCCGCCCGGCTCAACGACGTGGCCGCCCTGGTGGACCACCCCCAGCTCGAGGCACGGGACCGGTGGCGGGACGTCGACACCCCCGCCGGCCCGATCAGGGGCCTGCTGCCGCCGATGACCTTTGCAGACGTAGAGCTGCCCATGGGGCCCGTCCCCGCACTGGGCCAACACACGGACGCGATCCTCGCCGAACTGGGCCGCGACTCCAGATTCCAGGACACGACACGAGAGAAGGACACACATCATGGGACTGCTCGAGGGTAAGACCGCCGTCGTCACCGGAGCCGCACGCGGCATCGGCCTGGAGATCGCCAGGACGTTCATCGACAATGGTGCGCGCGTCGTGATCGGGGACATCGACGACGAGGCGGGCGCGGCCGCGGTCACCGAGCTGGGTGGGCAGGGCAGGGCGCGCTATGTCCACTGCGACGTGCGGGAGGGCGCTGCGGTCGAGGCGATGATCGACGTCGCCGAGGAGGAGTTCGGCCCGCTCGGGGTGTTCGTCAACAACGCCGGCGTCACCCGCGACGCGACCATGCGCAAGATGACCGAGCAGCAGTTCGACGACATCATCGCGATCCACCTCAAGGGCACGTGGAACGGCACTCGCGCGGCGGCCGGTCGCATGCGCGAGCACGGGGGAGGGGCGATCGTCAACGTCTCCTCCATCTCCGGCAAGGTCGGGCTGATGGGACAGACCAACTACTCCGCCGCCAAGGCCGGGATCGTCGGACTGACCAAGGCCGCCGCCAAGGAGGTCGCGTTCAAGAACGTGCGCGTCAACGCCATCCAGCCCGGCCTCATCCGCACCGCGATGACCCTGGCGATGCCGCAGCACGTGTGGGACGAGAAGATGGCCGAGATCCCCATGGGGCGGGCGGCCGAGCCGAGCGAGGTGGCGCAGGTGGTGCTGTTCCTGGCCAGCGACATGTCGAGCTACATGACCGGCACGGTTCTCGAGATCACCGGCGGACGCCACATCTAGAGCGCCTCGGACGCGACGAGTGCCCCGACCCGGGTATTCCGGGCGGGGCATCCTGCTCGGTCCGGATCAGCCGTCGAGTTCCCACCGGATCGGCTGGGCGAGCGCGGCGTGGAACCGCTTCTCGAGATACGTGGTGTGCTCGTGGATGTGGACCGACATGAGCCGGGACGCGGCATCGGCGTCCCGGTCGGCGATCGCGGCGTAGATCTCGTCGTGGATGTCGCAGGTCAGCTCGCGCTGCCGCCGGGGGTACGTGATCCCCATGGACGCGCCGGCGATGAGGCCCGTCAGGGCGTCGAAGAGGTACCCGAAGAGTGCGTTCCCGGAGCCCCACGCGATCAGCTCGTGGAAACGTTCGGACTGCGCGGAGAACACGGCCTGATCGCCTATCTGTTCTCGGGCCACGCGGAGGTTCTCGGCGAGTCGCTCGAGACCGGCGTCGTCGATCCGGGTGGTCGCCAGCCGCGCGATGGAGGGCTCGAGTGCGGCGCGGGCTTCCATGATGGTGGAGAACGGGGCGTTCTCGAACTGCAGGAGCAGACTCAGCGTGGCCGCGAGCGTTCCCCCGTCGGGTTGCTGCACGATGGGCCCGCCACCCGGGCCCGGCTTGAGCATGATGACTCCCTGGAGTTCCAGGTAGCGCAGCGACTCACGGAGCGTGCCGCGGCCGACCCCGTACTCCTCCAGCATGAGGTGCTCCGGCGGCAGTCGGTCACCCACCGTGTTCCCGCGCCGGGAGATGTCCTCGACGATCTGCTGGGCCACGATGAGCGCCGTCTTCTTGGGTCGACCGACCCCCGGGCGTGTGCCGCCGCTGCCTGAACTCATGACAACCATTATCCCCGTCCCCCGTCGCAGGCCATGAGGACGGTGTACGTCCAGTCCAGGACGGGTGCCTCGCCGTCCGCCCGGTGTGCGGTGACGAGGGATCTGAGGTCCAGCGCGGTGCCGCCGCCCGCCAGGCCGACCGCGGCCCCCACCACGAGTTCGCTGCTCAGGGTGTCGCCCTCGCGGACCGGGCCCAGGTGGTCGCACGAGTGCCATCCGAGCACGGTGACCATCGCTGGCAGCGCGCGCGTGGCCTGCGAGAGAGCGAGCCCGATGGTGTGGCCGCCGTAGACCAACCGGCCGGTGCCGGAGACACGGGCGTCGTGATGGGTCTGGGCGATGTTCATGGTGAGCCGGGCCAGCTCCGGTGCGCTCGACACCACGTCGGCGCCCGGGCGCAGGACGGAGCCTTCGGCGGGGAGGGTGTCGCCGGCCCCGGGAACCGCGGAGCGGTAGGCGGCGAGGTCCCACCCGCCGGGTGCCGCCCACGGCCGAGCAGCCCCGGCCCCGATCACCGACAGGTCGTCGGCGTGCGCGCACGATTCCGGGTCGACGCCCGGGGCCAGCGGCACCATGGCGCAGCGGTGGAAGTCCAGGACGGTCCGTCCGTCCTGATCGGTGGTGGTCACGCGCAGTGCGGCCAGCCCGGTGGCGGCGCGGCCCGGCCTGGACGTGGTGGACTTGAGACCCACGACCTCCGTCCGGGTTGTCACCGTGTCACCGATCCGGGGCGCGGTGAACAGACGCAGGCCGCGGTAGAAGAGGTTGGCCCTGACGCGCTGGGTGATCACGGTGGACTGGCCTATCGCCACATCGGTGACCAGCCCGGGGTGAGCCACCGTGCCGCCGGTCACGGCGTGGGCGAGGTGGTGGTCCAGGGGAAGGCGCAGTCGGTCGCCGAGGATCGCCTGATGCGCCGCGGCGAGACCCTCCGTCAAGGTGACGGACGGGGCGTCGGTGACGACCTGCCCCACCGTCAGCTCGTCGAAGTAGGGGCCGCCGACGGGACCGGCGTCGCTTCTGTCCATGACCACCATCCTATACAAACCATGCGCATGATTATTGACTATTGGGCTGGAGGTTGCGACGATGGGCCCACGCCCCGCCGGGCGGGCGGCCCGAGACGACGACGAGGTGTTCCACAGTGCCGGATCTGAACGACGAAGAGTCCTATCTGATCGCGACCGTGCGCCAGTTCATCGACCGCGACGTCAAGCCGTCCGTGCTCGAGTTGGAACACGCGAACGAGTACCCGGAGCGCTGGATCGAACAGATGAAGCAGATCGGGATCTACGGCCTGGCCGTGCCCGAGGAGTACGGCGGGACGCCGGTCTCGATGCCCTGCTACGTGCGCGTCACCGAGGAACTCGCCCGCGGCTGGATGTCGCTCGCCGGGGCCATGGGCGGGCACACGGTGGTGGCCAAGCTCCTCACCGAGTTCGGGACCGAGGAACAGAAGGCCACCTATCTCCCGACGATGGCCACGGGTGAACTGCGGGCGACGATGGCGCTGACCGAGCCCGGCGGGGGGTCCGACCTGCAGGGCATGAGCACCGTCGCGAAGCCCGACGGCGAGGACCTGGTGATCACCGGCGCCAAGACGTGGATCTCCAACGCGCGCCGCTCCGGCCTCATCGCCCTGTTGTGCAAGACGGACCCGGCGGCCACTCCCACGCACACGGGGATCTCGATCGTGCTGGTCGAGCACGGACCCGGACTGACGGTATCCAGAGATCTACCCAAGCTCGGGTACAAGGGCGTCGAGACGTGCGAGTTGGCCTTCGACGGTTATCGCACGCCCGCCACACAGGTGCTCGGCGGCGAGCCCGGACGTGGATTCGCCCAGATGATGAAGGGCCTCGAGACCGGGCGGATCCAGGTGGCGAGCCGCGCCCTCGGCGTGGCCGCGGCCGCGCTCGAGGACTCGCTCGCGTACGCGCAGCAGCGTGAGTCGTTCGGGCAACCGATCTGGAAGCACCAGGCGATCGGCCATCATCTGGCCAACATGGCCACCAAGCTCTCCGCCGCCCGCCAACTCACGCTGCACGCCGCCGAGCGTTCCGATGCCGGCGAGCGCTGCGACATGGAGGCGGGGATGGCCAAGCTCTTCGCGTCCGAGGTCGGCATGGAGATCGCACTCGACGCGGTCCGTATCCACGGCGGCTACGGGTATTCGACCGAGTACGACGTGGAGCGCTATTTCCGCGACGCGCCCCTGATGATCGTCGGCGAGGGCACCAACGAGATCCAACGCAACGTCATCGCATCCCAACTGGTGTCACGAGGAGGACTGTCATGAAGGTGTTCGAGGGGCTCGACCAGCTCGAGGCGGAGATCGGCCGGCACGTGGGCTACAGCGACTGGATGGAGATCACCCAGGAGCGGATCGACGCGTTCGCCGAGGCGACCGGGGACCACCAGTGGATCCACGTCGACCCGGTCCGCGCGGCGGAGGGGCCGTACGGGGTCACCATCGCCCACGGGTACCTCACCCTCTCCCTGCTCCCGGTGCTGGGAGCGGAGGTCATGGAGATCCGGGGCTTCCGGATGATGATCAACTACGGCCTCGACAAGGTGCGGTTCCCGGCGCCGGTGCCGGTGGGGTCGCGCATCCGGGCGGGGATCCAACTCACCTCGCTCCAGCGCAAGTCCTCGGGTGTCCAGCTCAACAGTCTGGTGACCGTCGAGGTCGAGGGCGGGGATCGTCCGGCGGTCGTCGCCGAGACCGTCCGGATGATGGTGGAGTGAGTCGATGACGCGGCCCCGGACACCCCGCACCGCGCGTCAGGTGCCCCGAGGAGCCACGCCATGACCCGGGGACCCGGTCCCCGCATGGCGGAGGCCCTGGCCGACATCGTGGTCTGCGAACCCGTGCGCACCGCGGTGGGGCGCCGCCACGGCGCCCTCGCCCCACTCGGGGCCGCCGATCTCGCCGCGGCCGCGATCGCCGGACTGGTCGAGCGGACCGGTCTGGCCGCCACGGACGTCGACGACGTGATCCTGGGGCAGTGCTACCCGAACGGTGAGGCCCCGGCGATCGGACGCGTCGCGGCCCTGGACGCCGGGCTGGACATCCGCACCCCCGGGATCCAGATCGACCGTCGGTGCGGATCCGGTCTGCAGGCCGTGCTCAACGCCGCCATGCAGGTGGCCGTGGGCGTGAGCGACGTGGTGATCGCCGGGGGAGCGGAATCGATGTCGAACAGTGAGTTCTACTCGCTGGGACTGCGTGGTGGGGTCCGCGGCGACCGCGTGGAGTTCGTCGACCGGATTGCGCGAGGCCGGGTGACGTCGGGCGGTCGGGACCACCCGGTGGCCGGCGGGATGCTCGAGACCGCCGAGAACCTCCGCGCCGAGTACTCGATCTCCCGCGGGGAGCAGGACGAGCTGGCGGCCGAGAGCCAGCGGCGCGCGATCGCGGCGCAGGACGGGGGAGTGTTCGACGAGGAGATCGTGCCGGTGCGGGTCCCTCAGCGCAGGGGGGACGACGTCGTCGTCGACACCGACGAGCACCCGCGACGAGGAGTCACCGCCGACTCGCTGGCGGCGCTGCGTCCCGTGCGCTCCCGCGTCGACCCCGACGCGACCGTGACCGCCGGCAACGCCAGCGGTGAGAACGACGGCGCCGCCGTGTGCGTCGTGACCACCCGCGGGCGCGCTGCGGCCCTCGGCCTGCGGGCGTACGTGAGACCGCTGGGCTGGTCGGTGACCGGGGTGCATCCGGCCCGGATGGGGATCGGACCCGTCTCCGCCACCGCCGAACTGCTGGACACACTCGGGTTGCGCCTCGCGGACTTCGACCTGATCGAACTCAACGAGGCCTTCGCCGCCCAGGTCCTGGCGTGCCTGCGCGAGTGGGAGTCCGGGTTCGGCTTCACCACCGCCGACCGCGAGCGGCTCAACGTGCACGGTTCCGGGATCTCTCTCGGTCACCCCGTCGGCGCCACGGGGACACGTATCCTCACCACCGTGTGCCGTGAGCTCGCCCGGAGACAGGGCCGGTTCGCGCTGGAGACGATGTGCCTCGGCGGGGGGCAGGGCCTGGCCGCAGCCTTCGAGAGGGTGTCGTGACGTAGTCGCCGTCCCGGCCGCCGGAGGAGCCTCACGAATTCACGATGAGTTAACTCACACTCTTGTGATTCCGGCGTAGCGTAGGTCGCAACGGTCGGTGGGGAAGCCGACCGTCGGGAGGTCCCAGCCGATGATCGATCCACTCGATCGGGAGGGGGCCGGCACCCGGCCCCGTCACCACCAGGTGACCTGAGCCGACCGGTCCACCCCCAGCTCGCCCGCGGTGCCGCGGGCCAGGAGTCCGCCGTGACCGACACCGTACGTACCTACGTCCTCGACACCTCGGTTCTGCTCTCTGATCCGTGGGCCGTGACCCGCTTCGCCGAGCACCGCGTGGTGCTGCCCATCGCGGTGATCGGGGAGTTGGAGGGCAAGCGTCACCACCCCGAGCTCGGATACTTCGCCCGGGAGGCACTCCGACTCCTCGAGGACCTGCGACTGCGCCACGGACGGCTCGACGGCGATCTGCCCATCACCGACCAGGGCGGCACCCTGAGGGTGGAGCTCAACCACACCGACCAGGCGATACTGCCCTCCGGTTTCCGGAACACCGGGGAGGACGCCCGGATTCTCGCGTGCGCGCTCAACCTCCGCGCGGAAGGCCTCGACACCGTCCTGGTGTCCAAGGACGTGCCCCTGCGGGTCAAGGCCGGCTCGGTGGGCCTGCCCGCCGACGAGTACCACGCCCAGGACGTGGTGCTGACCGGCTACAGCGGGGTCTCCAACCTGCCCGCCACCCAGGACCTCGTGGACACCCTGTTCTCCGACGGCGGGGCCTCTCCGCTCGCGGCCCGGGCCGCCGGCCTGGACGGGGAGACACCGGTGCACTGCGGGATCCGGGTCCAGACCGAGTCGTCGTCGGCGCTGGCCCGCGTCACCGACGGCGGCGGCCTCAAGCTGGTCCGTGGCGATGTCGAGGTGTTCGGCCTGCGCGGCCGGTCCGCGGAGCAGCGCATCGCGATCGACTGCCTGCTCGACGAGTCGATCGGGATCGTCTCCCTCGGCGGGCGGGCCGGCACCGGCAAGTCCGCGCTCGCCCTGTGCGCCGGACTCGAGTCGGTCCTCGAACGTCGCCGCCACCGCAAGATCGTGGTGTTCCGCCCCCTCTACGCCGTCGGCGGCCAGGAGCTCGGATACCTGCCGGGTGGCGAGGCCGAGAAGATGTCCCCGTGGTCACAGGCCGTATTTGACACCCTCGAGGGTCTGGTCAGCGAGAACGTGATCGACGAGGTCATGGACCGGGACATCCTGGAGGTGCTGCCGCTCACCCACATCCGTGGCCGGAGCCTGCACGACTCCTTCGTGATCGTCGACGAGGCGCAGTCCCTCGAGCGCAATGTCCTGCTCACGGTGCTCTCCAGGCTGGGAACGGGCTCGCGGGTCGTGCTCACCCACGATGTGGCCCAGCGGGACAACCTGCGGGTCGGTCGCCACGACGGGATCCAGGCGGTGGTGGAGAAGCTCAAGGGGCATCCGCTGTTCGCGCACGTCACCCTCAACCGCTCGGAGCGCTCGGCCATCGCCGAGCTCGTCACCACCATGCTGGAGGAGTTCCACCCCGGCGGCGAGCCGGGTGCGCTGCGCCGGATCCACGCGGCGTGACCGCCGTGTGAGGGCGCCACCGCCGCTCGCGCTGGCCGAATGCGCGGGCGAGCAGAGGCTGCGCTGCGTGTCCGGACCAGACACGCAGCGCAGCCTGGCGCCTGTGGTCGCGTCCGGTCGGTGTGTGTCCGCGCTGTGTGGCAGACCCCCGACGCCGGACCCCCACGCCAGAACCCCCACGCCAGCCCCCGGCGTCAGCGCGTGCGGTCGAGCCCCGTCATCCCGAGCACGTCGAGGCGGCGGTCCAGCTCGTCCTCGCTCAGCGGGTCGGGGACGAAGCCCAGGGCGATCACGGCCTCACGGATCGTCATCCCCTCCGCCAGGGCGTGCTTGGCCACCCGGGCGGCCTCCTCGTAGCCGATCGCCGAGTTGAGCGGTGTGACGATCGACGGCGAGGACTCGGCGTAGCGGCGCATCCGGTCGACGTCGGGCTCGATCCCGTCGATGCAGCGCTCGGCGAAGAGGGTGGACGAGGTGGTGAGGATTCGAGCGGACTCGAGGACGTTGCGGGCCATCACCGGGATAGCGGTGTTGAGCTCGAAGGCCCCGGTCGCGCCGGCCCAGGCGACGGCGGCGTCGTTACCCACGACCTGGGCGGCCACCTGGGAGATGGTCTCGCAGAGCACGGGGTTGACCTTGCCGGGCATGATCGACGACCCGGGCTGCAGATCCGGAAGGTGGATCTCGGACAACCCGGTCATCGGACCGGAACCCATCCAGCGGACGTCGTTGGCGATCTTCGTGAGTGAGACGGCGATCGTGCGCAGCGCCCCGGAGAGTTCCACGAGACCGTCACGGGCGGACTGCGCCTCGAACGGGTCCTCGGCCAGACGCAACTCCTCGAGCCCGGTGAGGGACCGGAGCTCCTCGACCACGGCGGTGCCGAAACCGTCCGGCGCGTTGAGGCCGGTGCCCGCCGCCGTGCCTCCGATCGGGAGCTCGCCCACCCGGGGCAGGGTGGCGCACACGCGCTCTGCCCCGGCCCGGATCTGGCGCGCGTACCCGCCGAACTCCTGGCCCAGTGTCACGGGGACCGCGTCCATGAGGTGGGTACGACCGGACTTGACCACGTCCCGCCACTCGGTGGCCTTCCTCTCGAACGACTCGGCCAACACTCCCAGCGCGGGAACGAGCTCGGTCAGCGCCATCTCCGTCGCGGCGACGTGTGTGGCGGTGGGGAAGGTGTCGTTGGAGGACTGCGACATGTTGACGTCGTCGTTCGGATGGACGGTGACGCCCTCGGCCGCGCAGAGCGAGGCGATGACCTCGTTGGCGTTCATGTTGGAGCTGGTACCGGATCCGGTCTGGAAGACGTCGACGGGAAAGTGCTCGTCCACCTCGCCCTCGGCGATGCGACCGGCTGCGGCGACGATGGCGTCGACCTTGGCCCCGTCCAGCAGGCCGAGGCGACCGTTGACGGTCGCACAGGCGGACTTGAGGAGGCCGAGCGCGCGGATCTGTGCGCGCTCGAGGCCGCTCCCCGAGACCGGGAAGTTCTCCACGGCCCGCTGCGTCTGAGCGCGCCAGAGCGCGTCGACGGGGACCCGGACCTCACCCATGGTGTCGTGCTCGATACGGAATTCAGTCTGGTCGGCCATACGGCCAGAGTAGGCGGGCCCGCCGCCCCGTGCTGGCGACCAGCGCAGCGGGCCCGACCTCGTTGTCGATCGGGATTACTGGTTCTGGGCACCCTGGCCGTAGTCGACCGCCGAGAACTCGCGGAGCTTCTCCATGCGGTGGCGGGCCTCGACGTGCCGGACGGTGCCGGACTTCGAGCGCATGACCAGGGACCTGGTGACGGCTCCGTTCGCGCGGTAGCTCACGCCACGGACCATGTCCCCGTTGGTGATACCGGTCGCGGCGAAGAAGCAGTTGTCCCCCCGGACCAGGTCGTCCGTGCCCAGAATCGCGTCAACATCCAGGCCGGCCTCGACCGCCTTCTTGTGCTCGGCCTCGTCCTGGGGCCAGAGCTGACCCTGGATCTCGCCTCCCATGCACTTCATGGCGCAGGCGGTGATGATCCCCTCGGGGGTGCCACCGATCCCCATGAGCATGTCCACCGAGCTGTCATCGGAGGCCGCGGCCACGCCGCCTGCGACGTCCCCGTCCATGATCAACCGGACCTTGGCGCCCGCCGCGCGGATCTCCGCGATGAGCTCGGCGTGCCGGGGCCGGTCGAGGACGCACACGGTCATGTCCCCGACGTCGATGTTCTTCGCCTTGGCCACGGACAGGATGTTCCATTCCGTGGACTTGGACAGGTCGATGTGACCGACCGCGTCCGGTCCCACGGCGATCTTGCGCATGTAGAAGACCGCCGAGGGGTCGAACATCGAGCCCCGCTCCGCGACCGCGATGACGGCGATGGAGTTGGGCCGTCCCTCGGCCATGAGGCGGGTCCCGTCGATCGGATCCACGGCCACGTCAACCGCCGGGCCGTGCCCGGTGCCGACCTTCTCGCCGTTGAACAGCATCGGCGCCTCGTCCTTCTCGCCCTCACCGATCACCACGACGCCGTCCATGTCGACGGTGCCGATGAGCTCACGCATGGCGTCCACGGCCGCGCCGTCGCCCCCGAGCTTGTCGCCACGGCCCACCCAGCGGCCGGCCGCGAGCGCGGCGGCCTCGGTTACTCGGACGAGCTCCATGGCGAGGTTACGGTCGGGGCGTAGGGCGTCTGACATGTGGCGTCGGGCTCCTCGGATAGCTGGGCGCGGGTAGACGTGGCCACTCGCGTCACGATGGGGTGTCGGCGCTCATTGTTGCACTTCGCGGCCCCCGCCGGGGGCCAGGCGCCCGACATGCCCCGGGTGGGTGGGATACTCGCAGCCGTGGCCGAGCCGAAACCGAGAATCCTGCAGGGCAACCGCGACATGTTCTGGTCGGTGGTGGTGCTCATGGCCATCGTCGGGATCTTCGCCGGGGTCGCCGGCCAGTGCACCTTCAGCCCTTCCGGTCCGCAGCAGGGGGCGATCCCCGAGTTCGACGCCGAGGCCTCCCTGCGCCAGGACGCGCGCAGCCTGGGTTTCCCGGTTCGTTCCCCGGACGTCCCGGAGGGGTGGACCTCCAACTCCGGTCGCGTCGAGAGCTTCGCCGACACCACCTCGAGCCACGTCGGTTGGGTGACGGGGGAGCGCAGCTTCGTCGAACTGGTCCAGTCCGACGCCCCCGAGGAGGCCTTCCGGTCACTCAACGGCGGTCCGCGACCCAGCCGGACGATCGTGCCGGTGACCGGGCAGGAGTGGACCGTGTACACCGGTGACGACGTCCGCCCGGTGTGGGTGCTGGACCTGGACGACGTCCGGGTGGCCGTGACCGGGTCGGCGACCTCCTCTGACTTCGAGGCGCTGGCCGCGGCCGTCCAGGACGCCGAACCGCTCCCGAGTCAGCGGTAGCCGCGGGGGCTCGGGTCACCCGGGCGGCGGCCTACTAGCTGCGGCTGCCTGCGTCGTCGTCGCCCAACACCGCGTCGATCCGGTCGCGTGCACCGTCCAGGTGCTCGGTGCACCGCGCGGCGAGCTCCTCGCCACGCTCCCAGAGCGCGAGGGACGCGTCCAGGTCCTGGCCGCCGGCCTCGAGGATGCGGACCACCTCGATCAGCTCGTCGCGGGCCTGCTCGTAGCCGAGCTCGGAGACGGGGGTCGGCTCGTCGGACATCAGGACTGCTCCTCGGTGGTGGTGGGCTCGGTGGTGGGGGGCTCGGGTGTGGTGGGCTCTGTAGTAGTGAGCTCGGGTGTGGTGGGCAGGTCAGCGTCGGGTGCGGTGGGGCCGGAGGGCACGGGGCTGGTGGCGGCCGTCCGTCCCGCGGCGGGGGTGGAGCCGAGAACGGCGGCGGACAGGGCCCCGTCCGATACCCGGATACGCAGTTGCGAACCGGGAGGGGCGTGGGCGATGGAGGAGACCACCCGCCCGTCATTGGCCCCGGCGACGGACTGGACCACCGCATAACCGCGTGCCAGGGTGGCCGCCGGACCGAGCGTGGTAAGGCGCGCCGAGAGGTGGACCAGGGACGTGGACTCGGTCTGGATGATCCGGGTGATGTCCCGGCGGGCCGCCCGGAGCGCCTCAGCCACCACCTCGGCCCGCGAGTCGACGATCCCGTATGGGTTCGCCATCACGGGGCGGGAGCGGATCGCCGCGAGCTGAGTGCGTTCCCGTTCCACCCATCCCCGCAGGGCACGGGCGGTGCGGGAGCGGGCCTCGACGATTCGGCGGCGCTCCTCGGCGACGTCCGGGACCACCCGCTTGGCGGCGTCGGTGGGGGTGGCCGCGCGCAGGTCTGCGACCAGATCGGAGAGAGGGGAGTCCGGCTCGTGCCCGATCGCGCTGACCACGGGCGTCCGGCACCGCGAGATCGCCCGCACCAGCGCCTCGTCGGAGAACGGGAGCAGATCCTCGACCGAACCCCCGCCGCGGGCGAGGATGATCACGTCGACGACCGGGTCGGCGTCGAGTTCCGCCAACGCCTCGAGGATCTGCGGCACGGCCGTCGGGCCCTGGACCGCGGTGTTGCGGACGGCGAACCGCACGTCGGGCCACCGACCCCGGGCCACCTCGACCACGTCGCGCTCGGCGGCACTCGCACGACCGGTGACGAGCCCGACGCAGGTCGGGAGGAACGGCAACGGGCGTTTGAGTCGCGGGTCGAACAACCCTTCCGCGGCCAGTGCCTGCTTGAGCCTCTCAATCCGGGCGAGGAGTTCGCCGATGCCCACCGGGCGGATCTCGGAGACCTGGAGCGAGAACGAGCCACGACCGGTGTAGAACCGGGGGGTTCCACGGACCACGACCCGGCTGCCCTCGGTGACCGGCACCGGCGCCTCGGAGATGAGCCTGGGCGGGCAGGTGAGGCTCAGCGAGTTGTCCACCGAGGGGTCGCGGAGCGTCAGGAACGCCGTCCGCGTGCCCGGGCGGAGGCTCAGCTGGGTGATCTGACCCTCGACCCAGACGGCGCCGAGCCGGTGGATCCAGTTGGCGATCTGGTCCGAGACCACCCGGACCGGCCAAGGCTGTTCGGGGCTGCTGGGGGTCCTCGCGGAGCCGGTGGTCACGTTCTGCGCGGGGTGACGCGACCGGTAGGTACGTCGGGTTCGTCGCCGCCGGGACCGTGGTCCCCGTCCGGGCCGACCGTGGTCGTGGCCCCGGCTCCGGCCCCGGCTCCGGCTCCGGCACTGGCCCCGTTTCCGGCTCCGGCACTGTCCGCGTCCAGGTCCTCGTCGAACGTCGCCCATTCCGGCTTGTCCTCCCGGGCGGGGAACACCGCCGCGATCACCCGGTCGCCCTTGACCGCGAGTCCGGCGACGGTCTGGCCGGCGTGGAGGTACGACTGCACCAGGCTGCCGGCGACCTTCACGGGGACGGCGGGCAGCGTCACAGCCGCCTGGAGCGCGCGGCCGGGGAGCTCCACGGCGAGCTCCACCGCGGAGGCGGCGACCCCGATCGAGACACGGGTGAGGAAGAAGGGACGGAGCATGGGAACCTCTCTGCCGGGGGGCGTCCGGGAGGCGTGATGGTCGGAATCCAGTATGAACCGTACCCTGGGGGCATGACCGAGCAGACCGACATGATCGCCGAACCGGCAACCAAGCGAGTGCTTCTCGCGGAACCGCGCGGCTATTGCGCCGGCGTCGACCGGGCCGTCGAGACGGTCGAGAAGGCCCTGGCCAAGCACGGAGCGCCGCTGTACGTCCGCAAGGAGATCGTCCACAACAAATACGTGGTGGAGTCCTTCACCGACCAGGGCGTGATCTTCGTCGACGAGACGGACGAGGTCCCCCACGGGTCGAACCTGGTGTTCTCCGCCCACGGCGTCTCGCCGGCCGTGCGGGAGAGCGCCCTCCAGCTCGAGCTCAACACCTTCGACGCCACGTGCCCGCTGGTGACCAAGGTCCACACCGAGGTCAAGCGCTTCGCCCGTGAGGGCTACCTGATCCTCTTGGTCGGCCACGAGGGTCACGAGGAGGTCGAGGGGACCGCGGGCGAGGCGCCCGACGTGGTGACCCTGGTCGACGGCCCGGAGTCCGTCGACGCACTGGACATCCCCGTGGAGACCGAGAAGCTGATCTGGCTCTCGCAGACCACGCTCAGCGTGGACGAGACCATGGAGACGGTGCGCCGACTCAAGGAGAAGTACCCGACGCTGATCGATCCGCCGTCGGACGACATCTGCTACGCCACCCAGAACCGGCAGGTCGCGGTCAAGACCATGGCCCCGCAGTGCGACCTGGTGATCGTGGTGGGCTCGCAGAACTCGTCCAACTCCGTGCGCCTCGTCGAGGTGGCCCTGCAGGCCGGCGCACGCGACGCGCACCTTGTCGACTACGCCAAGGAAATCGACACGTCCTGGTTCGAGGGCGTCGACACCGTGGGGGTGACCTCGGGTGCCTCGGTGCCGGAGTTGCTGGTGCGCGGTGTGGTGGACCTGCTGGCCGACCACGGCTACAACGACGTCTCCTCGGTCCGTACCGCCCAGGAGACCATCACGTTCTCGCTGCCCCGCGAACTACGGGTCCCCAAGAAGGTCTGATCCGCAGGAGCCTCAGCGGCGGGCGTGTGCCGGGGCGACCCGCTGCCGGTGGACCGCCACCGGGCGGGTCACGCGGGGTTCGAGGACGAACGCCCGGATGAGCGCGATCGCCACCACGACGAGCGTGGTGGTGAGCATCAGCGGGAACCTCGTCGCCAGCGGCAGGACCAGCGAGATCAACTGGGAACGCGCGAAGGCGTCCGCGGTCAGACCTGCGCCGGCGATCACCGAGGCCAGCGGTACGAGCACCGACATGATGATCGGCGGCTGTACGCCGGCCGCGAACAGCGACCGGCGGGAGACCGCCAGGACCGCGATCAGGCAGCCCAGGAAGTACGCCACGGTGAACCCGGTGCCGAGGTCCCCGGAGAGGGAATCGATGGCCACCCCGGTGAGTGCGATCGCCACCGCCAGCAGGACCGCGGACCAGGCCGGGAGGCCACGAACGGTCGAGACGACGGACCTCTCGTCCGCCGGGACCCGTCCGCTCCTACGTGTGCTCACAGGATGAGACTCTAACTCTCGAGTCGTCGAGCGAGGAATCTGCCGAAGCGTCGCAGGGCGTTGGGCTTGTCCTCGGCAGGGGAGGGCCGGTTGCCCGAGACCGCCTGCGGGTCGACGGGGCCCGGTTCCGGCAGGGGTCGATCCGCGGACTCGTCGATGGCGGCGCCGGGCGGGGCGCCCGCCTCGTCGTCGTCCCGGGCGTAGCCACCCCCGACCTCGACACCCTCCGACCCGCCGTCACCGACCTCGGCGACGGCCACACCCCGGTCCTGATGGGGCGCCGGGGACAGGCCCGGTCGGGTGTCCTTGATCCCCGCCATGATCGCGCTGCTGCTCTTGCGCAGCGGCGCGAACCGGGAACTGGACATCTCGCCGAGCCACGCCGTCAGCCGACCTTCGTCGGTGGCGGAGGCGAGGTCCGACGCGGTGACGTCCCCGGTCCGGAGATCGATCTGCTCGCCGAGGTACCGGAGCATCACCGCGACCACCGCCAGGATCGGCACCGCGAGGAACGCACCGATGATCCCGAACAGGGTGGCGCCCGCGGCCACTCCGAGCAGGATCACGACGGGATGCAGGTTCATCGCCCGCGACTGCAGTAGGGGCTGCAGTACGTTGCCCTCCAACTGCTGCACGGCGATGATCACGACCAGGACGATGATCGCGGTGGTGAGACCGTTGGCCACCAGCGCGATGAGCACCGCCAACGCGCCGGCCGTGAACGCACCGACGATGGGGATGAACCCGGCCAGGAAGGTGATGACCGCCAACGCCCAGGCCAGCGGTACTCCCAGGATGACCAGCGCGAGTCCGATGAAGAACGCGTCGACGAACGACACGATCGCCTGGGCGCGGATGTACCCGCCGAGCGTGTTCCAGCTGCGGGTGAGCACCTCGGTGAGATGACGGCCGGCGTTGCGACCCGCGATCCGGCGCACGAACGGCAGGAACAGGGGGCCGTCCTTGATGAAGAAGAAGGTGAGCACGAGGACCAGGACAAAGGTGACGACCAGCGAGCCCACCGCGGTCACACCGGTGAACACACCGTTGGCGATCTGGTCGCCGCGGTCCTGAAGGGTGGAGCTGAGCTGGCCGAGCACACCGTCGAGCTGCTCGTCCCGGATGTTGAGCGGCGGACCACGCAACCAGTCCTGGACCTCGCCGATGGCTTCCGAGGTCTGGTCCGCCAGCTGGACGCTCTGCTCGATGATCGACGGGGCGATCAACGCGAGGACTCCCGCGATGGCCCCGACGGATCCGAGTATCGCGAAGAGCGCGGCCAGGGCCTTGGGGACGCCACGACGGGTCATCCATCCCGTCGGGGGCCACAGGACGGTCGACACGATGAGCGCCAGGAGGATGGGCAGGATGCCGACCCACAGGGCGCCGCCGATCTGGATCAGCAGCCATCCCGCCACGAGCAGGATGGCCAGTCGCAGCGCCCAGTCGGAGACCCAGCGCCCGCCGAGCCCGATGATGACGGACCGGTCGACGTGCTCCTCTTCGGTGACCACTGGAGGAGGCGGTTTCGGCTCGTCACTCATGCCACACATGATGTCAGAGGTCACGCGGGTGCGCTCCCGGGGATCGGCCGGGGTGGCGGGGAGGGGACCCGGGAGACGCGGGACGTAGACTCGGGCCTCGTGAGCCTCACCCTCGGAATCGTCGGACTGCCCAACGTCGGTAAGTCGACCCTGTTCAACGCCCTGACGAACAACGACGCGCTAGCCGCGAACTACCCGTTCGCCACGATCGAGCCGAACATCGGGGTCGTGGACCTGCCGGATCCCCGCCTGGCCCGCCTGGCCGAGATCTTCGGTTCCGAGCGGATCCTGCCTGCGGTCGTCTCGTTCGTGGACATCGCCGGCATCGTCAAGGGCGCCAGCACCGGTGAGGGCATGGGCAACAAGTTCCTCGCCAACATCCGCGAGGCCGAGGCCATCTGCCAGGTGGTGCGGGTGTTCGACGACCCGGACGTGATCCACGTGGACGGCAAGGTCGACCCGATGGCCGACATCGAGGTGATCGCCACCGAGCTGATCCTGGCGGACATGGAGACCCTCGAGAAGGCCATCCCGCGCCTCGAGAAGGAGTCCCGCAAGGACAAGTCCCTGCTGCCGCAGCTCGAGGAGATCCGTAAGGCGCAGACCGTGCTCGAGGACGGACGCACCCTGTTCAAGGCCCAGGACGAGGTGGACCGCACCCTGCTGCGCGACCTGCACCTGATGACCGCCAAGCCGTTCCTCTACGTGTTCAACGCCGACGAGGCCGTGCTGACCAACGCGGAGCGTCAGGCCGAGCTGCGCGCCGCCGTGGCTCCCGCCGACTGCGTGTTCCTCGACGCCAAGGTCGAGTCCGAGCTCCGCGAGCTGGACGACGACGACGCCATGGAGTTGCTGGAGTCGATCGGCCAGGACGAGCCGGGCCTGAACGCGCTCGCCCGCGCCGGCTTCCACACCCTCGGGCTGCAGACCTACCTCACCGCAGGCCCCAAGGAGTCGCGCGCCTGGACGATCCGCAAGGGCGACACCGCCCCCAAGGCCGCCGGTGTGATCCACACCGACTTCGAGAAGGGCTTCATCAAGGCCGAGATCGTGTCCTTCTCCGACCTCGACGCCGCCGGTTCCATGGCCGCCGCCAAGGCCGCCGGCAAGGTGCGCATGGAGGGCAAGGACTACGTGATGGCCGACGGCGACGTGGTGGAGTTCCGCTTCAACGTGTGACCCTGAGCGCAGTGACGGCCCCGTCTGCCATGGCAGGCGGGGCCGCCGCCGATCTCAGGCCGATAGGTCAGGGCTTCGCGGCCGATAGCTCCTCACGAACGATGCGCGCACCCGCGCTGAGCGCGCTCAACTTCGCCAGTGCGATGTCCCGGGAGAAGGGCGCCATGCCGCAGTTGGTGCTCGGCAGGAGTTTGTCCTCGTCGACGAACTGCAGCGCGTTGCGGATGGTGGCGGCGACCTCCTCAGGAGTCTCGATCTTCTCATTGGCCACGTCGATGGCCCCGAGCATGACTTTCTTGCCCCGGACGAGTTCGACGAGGTCAATCGGGACACGGGAGTTGTGGCACTCCAGCGAGATGATGGCGATGCTGGACTGTTGGAGGAGGGGGAACGACTCCTCGTACTGTCGCCATTCGGAGCCGAGGGTTGCCTTCCAGTCGGTGTTCGCCTTGATCCCGTAGCCGTAGCAGATGTGCACTGCGGTCTCCGCACGTAATCCCTCTGTCGCCCTTTCCAGGGTCGCCACGCCCCAGTCCTTCATCTCATCGAAGTAGACGTTGAACGCGGGCTCGTCGAACTGGATGATGTCGACCCCCGCAGCCTCCAGGTCTCGCGCCTCCTGGTTGAGGATCGTCGCGAACTCCCACGCCAATTTCTCGCGGCTGAAGTAGTGGCCGTCGTAGAGCGTGTCGATCATCGTCATGGGGCCGGGGAGTGCCCACTTGATCGGCTGATCGGTCTGCTGTCGGAGGAATCTCGCGTCGTCGACGAAGACCGGCGTGGAGCGGCTCACGTCACCGACCACGGTGGGCACACTCGCGTCGTAGCGATTGCGTATCCGAACCGTCTCGCGCTGCTCGAAGTCGACCCCGTCGAGATGCTCGATGAACGTCGTCACGAAGTGCTGACGGGTCTGCTCGCCGTCACTGACGATGTCGATTCCGCGGTCGCTCTGCTCCTTCACGGCGATGCGCAGCGCATCCTGCTTACCCTCGACCAACTCATCGCCCTGCAACTTCCAGGGCGCCCAGAGGGTTTCAGGCTGGGCGAGCCACGAGGGCTTGGGCAGGCTGCCGACGGTGGACGTGGGCAGGATCTGGTTCATGGTCGACTTTCCTCCGGTGGTCATCCGACGAGAACGGGGTAGCGGGCGGCCCACTGCTCGAGGAGCTCGCGGTGGGGGTTAATGAAGCGTTCCTCCGTGTACGTGCCCTGCTTCTTCGCGAGCTGACTGCGCTCGACACGGTCGTAGATGATCGGGGTGGGTGAGTAGTCCTCGTGTTCCAGGGTCGGTCGGTAGATCTCTGCGGCGGGGGAGGTCGCGTTGTAGATTTCGGGCCGATAGATCCGCTGGAAGGTCTCCATGACGCTCACCGTGCCGATGAGCTGCAGGTCGGTGTAATCGCTGAGCAGATCGCCGCGGAAGTAGAACGCGAGCGGGGCGACACCGCCGGGCGGCAGGAAATACCTGACCTGGAGCCCCATCTTGCGGAAGTACTCGTCGGTCAACGAATAGTCGTCCTGCTGGTACTCGACTCCGAGGGTCGGATGGTGGTGTCCGGTACGGCGGTAGGTCCGGCTCGTCGACACACTGATGCAGATCACGGGCTCCACCTCGAAGCGCTCCCGGTAGGCCTCGGAGTCGAGGAAGTGTTGGAACAACTTGCCGTGCAGGTCGCCGAAGTCGCCGGGCACGGTGAACTCGGAGCTGCCCTCGTTGACCGCCGGCAGCCGAACGCTGAAGTCGAAATCGCGGACGTAGGACGAGAAGTTGTTCCCGACGATCCCGGGGATGCGGGCTCCGGTCTCCCGGTCGACGATCTGCATATCCAGTACCTCGATCAGGGGGAACCGGTGGTCCGTGCCATCAGAGCTGAACTGCAGCTCGGCGGAGACGATCTCGAGCTCGACGGAGAAGCGGTCCCCGGTCGGATTGTCCCGGCGCGCGAGGTCATTGAACCGATGGTTGATCATCGACAGGGTTCGGCGGAGATTCTGCTGACGGTGCTCGCCTCGGGCCAGGTTCGCGAAGTTCGTGGTGGTTCGGGAATTCTTCGACGGTGAGTAGTTCTCGTCGAAGCGGGTGGTGGTGATGCGATAAGTGAATTCGTTCGACATGTGCGTCCAGTTCGGGTCTCGATCGGCCGGGCTCGGCGCTGCGGAAAGTCTGTGTCCCCATCGTGCAGTCCCAGTTCAGTTATCGGGTAACTACCATTTGTTATGGATCTGTATAGCCTTGAGCTATGCGCCGAGAGTCCAGGGGAATCACCCTCCAGCAGCTGCACTACTTCATCGAGGTCGCGGCGGAAGGCTCGATCACCGGCGCTGCGGAGCTGCTCTATGTCGCCCAGCCGACCATGTCCGCCTCCATGAAGGACCTGGAGAACAGAGTGGGTCGCACCCTCCTCGTCCGATCCGCCCGAGGAGTGACGCTGACCGACGAGGGAGCGGAATTCCTCGGCTACGCCAGGCAGGTGGTCGAGCAGATGTCCCTACTGGAGCAGCGCTACCTCGGTCAGCCGCCGTCCCGCCGACTGCTCGGGGTGTCGGCGCAGCACTACTCGTTCGTGGTGGAGGCGTTCATCCGGATGGTGCGATCAGGCGAGGCGGAACAGTACGAGTTCTCGCTTCGTGAGACTCGAACCTGGGACATCATCGAGGATGTCCGGACCCTCCGCAGCGAGGTGGGTGTGCTCTACCGGAACGACTTCAACCGGAAGGTCATCGACAAGCTACTCCGCGATTCCGGCCTGGTCTTCCACCCACTCTTCGCAGCGCTGCCGCACATCTTCATCTCCCGGCAGAACCCCTTGGCATCCCGGGAACGCGTCACCCTCGACGACCTCGCGGACCTGCCCAGGCTCACCTTTGACCAGGGCGCGAACAACTCGTTCTACTTCGCCGAGGAGATCCTCTCCACCCGGTCGAGCAAAAGAGAGATCAGGGTCTCCGACCGCGCGACCATCTTCAACCTCATGATCGGTCTCGACGGGTACACAATCTCCACCGGAATCATCAGCGACGACCTCGACCCGGAGATCGTCGCCATCCCGCTCGACGTGGACGAGAGCATCGAGATCGGCTGGATCAGCCATTCCGGGATCCCGCTCACTGCACAGGCGCAGCGCTACCTCGCTGAGGTGCGGGCCGTCGTCGCCGACTACGGAATCGAGCTGCTCGACTCCCCGTGAATCGGGCTGGCGAGTGGGGCTCACGTCGGCTGCAACGGTGTAGACAAGAGGATCGACGCTCTGGATAGCCGGACCTGGGGGAACTGTCGGACAGTGCCGGCCGTCTCACCGTGGCGACTGCCGCCCTCGTCGTCGTCACATCATGTCGCGTGGGGGACCTGATCAGGGCGACGTGAGCCGCGAGATCAGCCGTCCGACGTGTCGCTCGAGAGTGGCGTCGTCTGGGGCCACCAGGAGAGGGTGGATCGCGCTGTAGCGCTCGGCGCGGGTGAGTCGGGCGAAGGCGTCCCCGGCTGCCGGCGTCGCCTCGAGCGCGGCGGCGAGGACTTCGGGGACTTGTGCGGTCGCGGGGCCGGCGTAGGCGCGGTCCCAACGGCCGTCGGACCTCGCCCGCTCGATCTCCGCGACGCCCCGCGGCCGGAGCCTCTGTTCCTCGGCGAGCCGAGTGACGATCTCGACGTTCCGCAGTGACCAGATCGAGCGAGCGCGGCGGGGCGTGAACCGTTGCACGAACGTATTCTCGTCGCGCGACCTGCGCTGGCCATCAATCCACCCGCTGCACAGCGCCTCCTCGAGCGCCTCCTGGTAGGAGAGCGAGGTGGGTGAGGTGACCCCCTTCTTGGCGAGCATCAGCCAGATCCCGTCGCAGCTCTCGTCGTTCGTGATCAGCCACTCGCGCCACCGTTCGATGTTCGCCACGATCAATGGTGCGTCAGGGCTGTCCGTCGGGCTCATGGTCCCAGCCTGTCAGGTGAAGAGGCCTGAGCGTGTCCTCTATCCGTGGCGCTCGCTCGGTGGGTTCCACGCTAATCTCGCACCATGGCTGAGAAGGCGACAACCGTCGAGGAGTATCTGAGTGCGCTCGACCCGGCGCGCCGCGCGGAACTCGAACGGATCCGGGCGCTCGTCAAGCAACTCGTTCCCGACACCGAAGAGACGATCAGTTACGGGATGCCGACCCTCAAGTACAAGAACCGAGCATTGGTGTACTACACCTCCTCCAAGAAGCACATGAGTTTCTACCCCTCCTCGTGGGCGATCGAGGAGCTGAAGGATCGGCTCGAGAACTACACGACCACCGCGCACGCGATCCAGTTCACGCTGGCCACGCCCCTTCCCGACGACCTGATCCGTGACCTCGTCCGCGTGCATCAGCGCGAGATCGACGCCGGACGGTCGTGACCGGCGTCCCGCGGCGGCCTTCCCCTCTGGGCGGTCGCCGCCCGAGGCGTGACGAACTCGCCGGGTTCGCCACGGACGATCCGCACGGGGTCGACGATGTCCTGCCCGCCGATGCCGGGCAGCTGCGACTGCTCATCGTCGGGGTCAACCCCGGGTTGTGGACCGCCGCGGTCAATGCACCTTTCGCGCGGCCCGGGAACCGCTTCTGGCCGTCTCTGCACCGGGCGGGGCTGACCGATCACGTCGTCGATGCCGCGGTGGGCTTGTCGGTCGCCGACGAGGAGCAATTGCTCTCGCGAGGCATCGGCATGACGAACCTCGTGGGGCGTGCCACCGCGCGGGCCGATGAACTCTCCCGCGAGGAATTGCGCGCTGGCGCGGCGCGCGTGGCCGCGGTGGCCGGGGAGCTGCGTCCGGCGGTCGTCGCCGTCGCGGGAGTCACTGCCTTCCGTACTGCATTCGAGCGACCGAAGGCCGGCTACGGGGAGCAGGACACCTCAGATGTACCGGGGTGGCCCGGCGACGTGGTGCTGTGGGTGCTGCCGCAACCGAGCGGGTTGAACGCGCACGAGACCCTCGACTCCCTCGCTGCGCACTGGCGCCAGGTCTGGAGCGCGGTGGAGGCGCGGGACCGGCCGGGCGAGCGCTGAACGATCCATACAGTCAGCTGCTGCGACGCTGATCCGCCCGGACGGACTCCTCCACCAGCAGCCTGATCTCCTCGGCCAGCGGGGGGACCGGACCGGAGGTGGGAATGGCCGGGGCCACGTCGGTGATCCCGAGCGGGGCGAGTGGTCCGGGGTCCATACCGAGTGATGCCTTCCATTCGGCGTACTGCGCGCCGCTGGAGGCGTAGACGATCCGCCCGAGCCCCACGAACGCGTGGGCGGCGCTGCACATCGCGCAGTGCTCGCCCGAGGTGTAGACGATGCTCGACGCGCGGTCGTCGGGAGTCATGTTCTCCGCGGCCCACCGCGCGATGGCGAACTCCGGGTGCAGGGTGGCGTCGCCGCTCGATTCGCGGTTGCGGTCCTCGAACCGGACCTCACCTGTCTGGTCCACCAGTAGTGAGCCGAAGGGCTTGTCGCCAGCCGCCAGTGCCTCCCTCGCCAGGTCCACGCATCTGCGGAGGTGGACGAGGTCATCGTCGTGGACGGGCCGGGATTCGGGTGTGGTGCTCACGATGCCTCCTGGATGAGTGTGATGTCCCGAGGCTACGAGCTGCCGCCGTTCCGCGCGTGTGGGGACTCGGCGTCACGACCCTGCGCGGAAGAGATCGACCGCCTTGCGTCAGAGGTCGGGGAGGATGGTGTGGATCGCCGCCGACGCAAGGCGGACGATCTCCTCGAGCAGTTCGGTCCGCGACAGCTCGATCTCGCCGTTCAGCCAATCGCTCACCGCCTGCGCCGTGCCGGCCACGAGGATGAGGGCCGCCATATCCAGGCGAGTGCGTTCTCTCGCCGTCACCTGCGTGTTCGCGATCGTCACATCGATGAGAATGGCGGCAATGGAATGCTCGGTCCGTTGAACGGAATCCCTGAGCTGGTCGCCGCCGATGGTGTCCACGAACAGTTGCGCATTGCCCGGGTCCTCGATCAGGACTGACACGACGCCCACCACCGCTTCCTCCAGGCGGCCGAGCATGCAGGTGTTCGGCGCCCGCGAGGGGCTCGCGGCAGCTGCGGTCACCTGCTCGATCAGTCGATCAACCAAGGCGGCGAACAGGTCATTGCGGGTGCGGAAGTGCTCGTAGAAGTAGCGCTTTGACAGGCCTGCCCGTGCACTGACGTCGTCGACGGTGACAGAGGCGAGTGATCCGTCGGCGAGGGCGCTGAGCCCCGCGTCGAGTAGTGCGTCGCGACGTTGCCGCACACGATCTGCCGCACTGACGCCTCGGAACGGCCGGACCACGACGCCTGGATCAGTCATTGCGCAATCTTGACACATCGCGCTGGCAAGCCTGCTTAACTAGGAACTGCCCGGTTCCTAGGATGGATCGATGTCCTTCAGTGGCTACGTCCACGCGGAAGTCGGCAGGCAACTTGCACCTTCTGGAAGGAAGTAGCACATGGGGAAGATCACTTTTGTCTCGTACGAGGGCGAAGAGCATGAGACCGCGATCGTCGACGGACAGTCGCTGATGCAGATCGCTACCAGTAATGGGGTCACGGGTATCGATGGCGACTGCGGCGGTGAGTGTGCCTGTGGCACCTGTCACGTCATCGTCGGCAGCGAATGGGTGAGCCTCACGGGAAAGCAGGGTGACGACGAGGAAGAGATGCTCGATCTGACGCCCGAACGTCAGTCGACCTCGCGACTGTCGTGCCAGATCACAGTCTCAGAAGAGATGGACGGCATGACAGTTCATCTCCCCGAATTCCAGATGTAGTGCAGCCAGACATCCTTCGAGCCAGGGCAAGGCAGGTCAACTCATGAGCGTTCTCGACAAGGCGATCGACAAGGCACAAGCAAGCATTCCACTCCACATGCAGATCCGCGGAGCGCAGCTGTACAGCAAGGCGAAGCGGGCTGCGTTCAAGAGCGCCCAGCCGCCGGTCTTCATCGAAGCACCGATTCCCGACGCGGCAGACGTAGCGCTCTCAGACATCGATATGAGCAATCCGTTCATGTACCGGCAAGGACAATGGCAGTCCTACTTCAAGCGGCTGCGGGACGAGGCGCCGGTGCACTTCCAACCGAGGAGCGCCTTCGGTCCCTTCTGGTCGATCACCCGCCACGAGGACATCCTCGCCGTCGACAAGAACCACCATCTGTTCTCGGCCGAGCCGTACATCGTGATCGGTGCCCCGCCGGAGGGCCTGGACGTCGAGATGTTCATCGCCATGGACCCGCCGAAACATGACCTCCAGCGTCAGGCAGTGCAGGGTGTGGTGGCGCCCAAGAACCTCAAAGAGATGGAACAACTGATCCGTGTACGTGTGCAGGAGGTGCTCGATGACCTGCCCGTCGACGAACCGTTCGACTGGGTGGACAAGGTCTCCAAAGAGCTGACCTCGCGGATGCTCGCGACCCTGCTGGACTTCCCCTACGACCAGCGGCGCAAGCTCGCGGAGATGTCCGACCTGGCAGCAGGCAGCTCCGGGGCCACCGGCGGCACCTCCGACGTCGACGAGATGTTCGCGGCCGCGATCGAGATGTCCCGCGACTTCGCGACCCTCTGGCACGACAAGGCCGCACGCACGGCTGCCGGTGAGGAGCCGGGTTTCGACCTGATCAGTCTGCTCCAGTCGCACGAGAGCACCAAGGATCTGATCAACCGCCCGATGGAGTTCATCGGTAACCTGACACTGCTGATCATCGGTGGCAACGACACCACCCGCAACTCGATGACCGGCGGCGTTCTGGCACTGAACAAGTTCCCGGACGAGTTCGCCAAACTCCGCGCCAATCCAGGGCTGATCCCCAACATGGTGTCCGAGATCATCCGCTGGCAGACCCCGTTGGCCTACATGTGCCGCGTTGCCAAGGAGGACACGGTCCTCAACGGGCAGTTCATCCGGAAAGGCGACCGACTCGTCATGTGGTACTCCTCGGGAAACCGCGACGAGCGCCACTTCGAGCGTCCGGACGAGCTCATCATCGACCGCGCCAACGCGCGCAGCCATGTGGCATTCGGGTTCGGTGTGCACCGGTGCATGGGCAACCGGCTGGCTGAGATGCAGTTGCGGATCCTCTGGGAGGAGCTGCTGGTGCGGTTCTCCGACATCGAGGTGCTGTCGGAGCCGGAGATCGTGCAATCCAACTTCGTTCGGGGTTACTCGACGATGATGGTCCAGCTCACCAAGAAGCAGTCGGCCTGACAGGTGGATGGCGAGCAGGAGAGGGCCTCTGTGGTGAGTGACCGGGCGATCGTCATCGGCGCCAGCCATGCCGGCGCGCAGCTCTGCGCCAGCCTGCGTCAGGAGGGGTGGGTAGGGGAGATACTGCTGATCGGCGACGAGCCGACGCTGCCCTACCACCGCCCGCCGCTGTCCAAGACCTATCTCTCGGGTACGTCCAGTCTTGATGACCTGCTCATCCGCCCGCCGGACTACTACGAGAAACAGGGCATCACCCTCCGTCACGCCCGGGTCACGGCACTCGATCGCCAAGCACGGTCGATCACGCTCAGTGACGGCGAGGAGATCGGCTACGCCACGCTGGCGCTCTGTCTGGGTGCGCGTCCGCGCCGTCTGGACATCGCGGGCGCCGAGCTCGACGGTGTGCACTACCTGCGGGACGCCTCTGACATCGAGGCCATCCGCGATCGACTTGCCGACACCCGCAACGTCGTCATCATCGGCGCCGGTTACATCGGCTTGGAGGCAGCGGCCTCGCTGCGAACGCTGGGCGGCACCTCGGTGACGGTTCTGGAAAGCGCCCAGCGGGTGCTGCAGCGGGTCACGGCACCAGAGGTATCCGCGTTCTACGCCCGCGTCCACAGCGAGGAGGGCGTTGAACTGCGTACCGACGTCACGGTCGCCGCTATCGAGGGGGATGACCGTGTGCGCGGCGTACGCCTGGCTGATGGGGAACTCCTCGACGCCGACCTCGTCATCGTGGGTATCGGCGTCGTGCCCAACACCGAGCTGGCCGAGGCCGCCGGCCTGGCGGTGGACAACGGAATCGCCATCGATGGCAGCGGACTGACCAGTGACCCCGACATCGTCGCCGCGGGGGATTGTGCGAGCTTCTACTCACCCCGCTATGAGCGCCACGTGCGCCTCGAGTCGGTGCCCAACGCAGGTGAGCACGCCAAGGTGGCCGCGGCGACCATGTGTGGGAAATCGAAGACGCTCTCGGCACTACCGTGGTTCTGGTCGGACCAGTACGAACTCAAGCTGCAGATCGCCGGCCTCAACGATGGCTACGACGAGGTGGTGCTCCGCGGAGATCCGGTGGCCGGTCGTAGCTTCGCCTGTTTCTATTTCAAGGAGGGGGAGATGATCGCGGCCGACTGCGTCAACCGCCCCAAGGAGTTCATGTTCAGCCGCCGCGTGCTCAATGAGCGACTGCCGATTGACCCAGGTCGGCTCGCCGATCCGGAGAGCTCGCTCGCCGAGCTGCTGAAGGCGCCCCCAGCCGACAGCGTGTGACGGTGCACCCGAGTCCCCATCCCGGCAGAGGCGGGATCCCTGGTGTGGTGTCATGCCCGGTATGACTCAGCACCGCCATGAGCTCAGCCTCCGGGATCGATCGGCATGGCCGGCATATCTGGACGCGCACTCCCGTCTCCCGGGTCCCCGCGCCAACACGCAGCTGGCCATGGCCGTCGCCGACCTGGGCGACGGAGCGATGTTCGATGAATTGATCGCCAGCGGCGACGAGTATCGGACCTTCTGCGGCGTGGTCGGCATCGGCGAGGCGGCCGCTGACCAGCAGGTCGCCGCCCGGTTGCACGAGCTGAGCAAGGACGGGCGGTGGCGGGTGCGCGAAGCCGTCGCGACGGGGCTTCAGCGACTCGGCGACCACGACTTCCCGGCCCTCGAGCGGATCGTGCTGGACTGGGCCGACGACGAGCACCCCCTGGTCCGGAGAGCGGCAGTAGCCGCCATCTGCGAGCCGCGCCTGCTTCATACGCACGAGGCCGCGGCGACGGCGGTCGAGGTCTGCCGGCGGTGCACTGCGGGGCTGGTGGCGCACCCCGCCGACGAGCGGAAGCACGCCGACGTCCGGACAATGCGTCAGAGCCTCGGCTACTGCTGGAGCGTCGCGGTGGCGGCCGATCCGGAGCCCGGCCTCGCGGCGTTCGCGGCCCTCGACCAGACCGATCCGGACGTCGCCTGGATCGTGCGGGAGAACCGCGGCAAGAAGCGACTCTCGCGGGTGCTCGGAGGGTGACCAGCGCCGGGTGAGGCACGAACCCTGACTCGTCCGTGACGCGGTATGCCCGGTGGGAACCGTCGTGTCCGACAACTACCCCGAGTGCGCACCGACGTTCACCACGTTGCCCGAGGAATCGCGGTAGCAGAAGCGCGTGACTCCCCAGTCCTCGTCGGTCAGGGGGTGGAGGATCTCGACCCCGGCGGTTGTCGCGGCGTCGTACGCGGCGCCGATGTCGTCGACGAACACGGAGACGTCCGGGTTCACGGGCGCGGTGGCGTCGCGGGTGATCAGGCTCAATTGCCGGCCACCCGCACCTTCCAGGGTGACGATCCACCCGTGGTCCATCACGACCCTGAGTCCCAGGGCGGTGGTGTGTTCGCGGACGGCCAGGGAGAGGTCCGAGACGGTGAGGTTGGGGACGATTCGTTCGACAGTCATCCGGTCATCGAACCGTGACGGGCACAACCGGGCAACCTCCGCGGCACCCTTCAGACCGGAACGGGCTTCCGGCCGACATCGACGGCAGACGACCAGATCTCCCCGGACTTCACACCTGGTCGGCGGTCCGCGCGTGAGGGAAGTCCGGTTCGCGGCCCTGGAACGCCAGGATGTCGGGGTTCTTGATGACGCCCTCGTGGATCTCGATCGCCCGGGTGATCGTCGGGTTCTCCTCCCATGCGGAGGGACCTTCCATCACGGTGCGCAGGAACGGCAGGAGCGCCTCGCTGATCTCCCACGTCGCCGCGTTCCACAGGTAGGACGGGCTGTGGTCGACGGCGTAGTAGTTCACTCCCTGCCCGACGGTGAACATCGGATCGTCGAATCCGGTGGGCTGCGCCCACTCGAAGCCCATGCCGGCGTCGCACGAGACGTCGATGATCAGGCTGCCCGCAGCGAACTCCTCCAGGTCCACGGTCCGCAGGTAGGTCAACGGGGCCGTGACGTCCTGGAGCGTGCAGTTGACCACGATGTCGTGCGAGGCGAGGAACGTGGGGAGGAGGACGTCGCCGTCCTCGGTGGGCACCGTGCTGAGATGCGTCTCGCCCTCGTCGGTGTTGAGCTGGGTGATCTGTGCGCTGTGGATCGGGGAGCCGACCGCCGAGGCGCCGCGCTGTGTGAGGACCTGGATGTCGTGGATCCCGTGCGCCTTGAGGGCGGTCACCGCGCCTCGTGCCGTCGCGCCGAAGCCGATCACGACCGCACTGAGTCGTGGCCCGTAGTCGCCGGTCGACCCGATGAGGCTCAACGAGTGCAGCACGGAGCAGTAGCCCGCGAGCTCGTTGTTCTTGTGGAGCACGTGCAGGCTGAATTCGCCCTGACGGGTCCAGTGGTTCATCGCCTCGAACGCGATGAGGGTGAGCCGGCGGTCGATCGCTGCCTGCGTCAATCCCGCATCCTGCACGCAGTGGGGCCATCCCCACAGGACGCGACCTTCGGGGATATCGGTCATGTCGTCCAACTGGGGCTTCGGCAGCAACAACACATCGGCGGCGGCGATCACCTCGGCGCGATCCGCGACCCTGCCCACGCGCGACTCGACGTAGCCGGGTTCCAGCTGGAAGTCAGCGGCATAGCCGCGCTCGACGACCATCCGCGCACGCACGTCCGGATCGATCCGGTCAAGGTGACGGGGGTGTATCGGGAGCCGCCGCTCGTTCTCCATGGTGGAGCCCGCGAGGAAACCGAGGGTGAGGAGATGCCCCTCGGTGGCGACCTCACCCGGTGTAGTACCGGAGGCGGTATCGGACGGTTCAGCGGTTCCGGACATTCGGACTCCCATCATCAGGGAACCGACGCCAGCTCCTCGCCCGACTATATGCGGGTGGATGCCGGATCGACTCTTCGCCGAGCGGGGAGCATGCCCGGCCGGCGGGTCAGACGACGCTCAGGACTCGTGCCGGAACCCGACCTTGATGGTCACCTGCCAGTGGGCCACGCTGTCCCCGTCCAGCTTTCCGCGGACAGACTGCACCTCGAACCACTCGAGGTTGCGCAGGGACTTGGATGCTTCCGCGATCGCGTTGGTGATCGCCTCGTCCGTCCCGTTCGGTGACGAGCCGACGATTTCCGTGACGCTATACACGTGGTTCATGATGCCCTCCAGTAAGTGTGATCTGGCTCACTCTATCGTCATCCCGGATCGCCGCGAGGTGACTCGACGATCACGCGTGCTGTCGGCACCATGCGACACCGCACCCACCGGCACGTGGCCGGTGGGTGCGGTGGGGCGGGGTGCGGTGGGGCGGAAGGGGCGGGTCAGGCGAGGGTGCTTTCGAGAGCGGAGTTGAACGTCTCGCTCGGGCGCATGGCCTCCCGCAGCTTCTCGACGGAGGGCTGGAAGTAGCCTCCCAGCTCGACCTTGGTGCCCTGGACCGACAGCAGCTCCTCGAGGATGGTGTCCTTGTCCGCGGTCAGCTTCTCCGCCAGCGGAGCGAAGTGCGCCGCCAGGTCCCGGTCCTCGGTCTGCGCGGCCAGCTCCTGGGCCCAGTACAGCGCGAGCCAGAACTGGCTACCCCGGTTGTCGAGCTCACCGGTGACGCGGGACGGCCCCTTCCGGTTCTCCAACAGCTTGCCGGTCGCGGTGTCGAGCGTCTTGGCCAGGATAGTGGCCTTGGGGTTGTCGTCCTTGCGCCCCAGGTCGTCCAGGCTGGCCCCCAGCGCGAGGAACTCTCCGAGTGAGTCCCAGCGCAGGTGGTTCTCCTCCACCAGCTGCTGGACGTGCTTCGGCGCCGATCCGCCCGCGCCGGTCTCGTACAGTCCACCGCCCGCCATCAGGGGCACGATCGACAGCATCTTGGCACTGGTACCGAGCTCGAGGATCGGGAACAGATCGGTGAGGTAGTCGCGCAGGATGTTGCCGGTCACCGAGATGGTGTCCAGGCCTCGCCACGCGCGCTCGAGGGTGTAGCGCATGGCACGCACCTGGGACATGATCTGGATGTCCAGGCCCTCGGTGTCGTGGTCGGCGAGGTACTTCCTGACCAGGGTGATGAGGTTGTTCTCGTGCGGGCGGTACGGGTCGAGCCAGAAGACGGCCGGCATCTCCGAGGCGCGGGCACGGTCCACGGCGAGTTTCACCCAGTCGCGGATCGGCGCGTCCTTGACGGTGCACATGCGCCAGATATCCCCGGCTTCGACGTCCTGGGAGAGCAGGACCTCGCCGGTGGCGGCGTCGACGATGTTGGCCACGCCGTCGTACTGGACCTCGAAGGTCTTGTCGTGGCTGCCGTACTCCTCGGCCTTCTGGGCCATGAGTCCGACGTTCGGCACGGTGCCCATCGTGGTCGGGTCGAACGACCCGTTGGTCTTGCAGAAGTTGATGATCTCCTGGTAGATCCGCGCGAACGTGGATTCCGGGATGACCGCCTTGGTGTCCTTCTTGCGACCGTCGGCGCCGTACATCTTCCCGCCGATACGGATCATCGCGGGCATCGACGCGTCGACGATGATGTCCGAGGGCGAGTGGAAGTTGGTGATACCGCGGGCGGAGTCGACCATCGCCAGCTCCGGCCGGTGCTCGTGGCACCGGTGCAGATCCTCGATGATCTCCTCCTTCTTGGAGGACGGGAGCGTCTCGATCTTGTCGTACAGGTCGACCATGCCGTTGTTGACGTTGATCCCGAGCTCGTCGAACAGGTCGTGGTGCTTGTCGAAGGCCTCCTTGTAGAAGACCCTGACCGCGTGGCCGAACACGATGGGGTGGCTGACCTTCATCATCGTGGCCTTGACGTGGAGGGAGAACATGACGCCGGTCTCCTTGGCGTCGTTGAGCTGCTCCTCGTAGAACTCGAGGAGCGCCTTCTTGCTCATGAACATGGAGTCGACGACCTCGCCGGCCTCGAGGGGCACCGTCTTGAGGACGTGGGTCTCGCCGTCCGGCGTCACCACCTCCATGCGCGCATCGCAGGCGCGGTCGAGGATGATCGACTTCTCGCCGGCGTAGAAGTCGCCGTGCGTCATGTGTGCGACGTGGGTCTGCGAGGCCATCGACCACTTGCCCATCGAATGCGGGTTGGCCCGGGCGTACTCCTTGACCGCCTTCGGGGCGCGGCGGTCCGAGTTGCCCTGGCGGAGCACCGGGTTCACGGCACTGCCCAGACACGCGGAGAGTCGCTCGGCGACCTCGATCTCCTCGGGGGTCTGCGGGTCGTACGGGTACTTGGGGATGTCGTAGCCCTTGGCCTGGAGCTCCGCGATGGCGGTGTTCAACTGGGGGACCGAGGCACTGATATTGGGGAGCTTGATGATGTTGGTGCCCGGTTCCTGGGTCATCAGTCCCAGTTCGGCCAGGTTGTCGGGAACCTTCTGTTCCTCGGTCAACCGATCCGGGAAGGCGGCCAGGATGCGGGCGGCCACCGAGATGTCGCTCGTCGTGACGTCGATGTCGGCGGCCTCGGTAAAGGTGCGGACGACCGGCAGGAACGCTTCCGTCGCCAGTCGTGGGGCCTCATCGGTGAGGGTGTAGATGATTGTCTGTCTGCCTGGGGTCATGTCGGCTCTTTTCTTTTCAGGCTGATCGTGTTCTTGTGGAACGGCATCAGCACGCCTGCACCATCATCACCCGAGTCGGGCCGGCGTGGCCAGAGCCCCCCGGTGTGGTCGATCGGTGCACATGCGCGGTTGAGTGATCGTCTCGGCATCACCCTGCACTGTGTCCCACGACGCACGCCTCCGCGGCGTTTTTCGGCGGCGGGGACCCCGACCGGGGCGTACCGGGTCGGGCCGTCCCCCCGGTGCGGGCGCTGACGGTCGGTATCGCGTCTGCCAGATCAGGCCTAGTGTCGGGGGACCGCTACTGCCGAGGAGGCGTCGACGATGACCGATGTGGGTGCACGGGCACGGGAACTGGCCGCTCTACACGACTCGGGGGACCTGCTGGTTCTCCCGACCGTCTGGGACACCTGGAGTGCCCGGACCGCCGCGGGCGTGGGTTTCCACGGACTCACCGTGGGAAGCCACCCGGTCGCCGACGCCATCGGCAGCGCCGACGGCGAACAGATGGACTTCGGTGAGTACCTCAGGGTGGTGAGCAGGATCGCCGACTCGGTCGACGTCCCCGTGAGCGCGGACGTGGAGTCCGGGTACGGGCTCGCCCCGGACGAGTTGATCTCACGGCTGCTCGAGGCCGGCGCGGTGGGGGCCAACATCGAGGACGTGGTCCACGGCGAGGGCGACCGGGTTCGAGACAAGCATGAGCATGCCGACTACATCGCCGGCGCCCGCCGCGCTGCGGACGAGGCCGGTGTGCCGTTCGTGATCAACGGCCGCACGGATGCGGTCAAACTCGGTGCCGACGTCTTCTCCGATCCACTCGCCGAGGCGGCCGAGCGGATCGTGCTGATGGAGCAGGCCGGCGCACGCTCGGTGTATCCGGTGGGGCTGACGTCCGCCGACCAGGTGACCAGGCTCGTCGGGGCGGTCTCGATCCCGGTCAACGTGACCGCGCATCCCGTCAAGGGCCACGGCGCCGGGGACCTGGCCGTCCTCAGGAATTTGGGTGTCCGGCGGGTGTCCTTCGGTCCGCTGTGGCAGATGTGGCTCACCAAGGTCTCCACCGAGCAACTGTCCAACTGGATGACCTACGACCAGTAGGCGGCGTCCCGTCCCCTCCCGACGAGGGGAAGCACCCACGTGGGTCGGTTCGACAGAGGCGCAGAACGCAGGTGGGTCAGTCCGACGCACTCGGGCGTCGCCGGCTCACCTTGGCCTGCGAACGGCGGCTCTTGGCGTCCAGGCGTCGCAGGCGCGAACCGTAGGTGGGCCGTGTCGGCCGCCGGACGGCCTCCGGTGCGAGGGCGTCCCGGAGCAGGGTCGCGAGCCGATTCCGTGCGGCCCGCCGGTTCTGCCTCTGTGACCGGTGCTCCGACGCGGCGATGGTGAGCACGGAGCCCGAGAGGGACGGGGCGAGTCGGTCGAGCGCGCGGGCGCGCTGGACGTCGCTCAGCGCCGTGGTCGTGGCCAGATCCAGGCTCAACTGGACTCGGGAGTCGGCCGTGTTGACGCCCTGGCCCCCGGGTCCCGAGGACCGGGAGAACTGCTCGAGGAGTTCTCCCGCCGGCACGTGCAGACCGGCGGGAAGGCCCGGGCCGGGCTCCACTCTCAGGTCGTCCATGACCTCCAGTGTGCCGCCGCCGGCATCCGCGGCACAACGGTCCTCTACCGCGCTCGTCGCTCGCGCCGGACGTCGCGCCACGAGGCGGTGGCGAGGGCGAGGGAGAACACGCTCCAGACCCTCTCGGGTGGCGACGGCGAGAGGGCGTTCACCACGGTGCCCGCAGTTCCGACGCCCACACAGGCGCGCGAGACGAGGTCACGTGCGCGTGGCGGTGTGCGTTCGGAGAGGAGTGCCAGAGCGGCGGCGAGATACACCGGCGACGCGATGCCGCTGACCACGCGGAGTCGGGGCGGCAGGACGCCCGGATGGGTGCCGCCGAATGAGACGCGTCCCCACGGGGCCCCGGCTGCCAGACCGGCTTGGAACGCGGACAGAGTCGTCAGGAGCAGGGGCGTGACGTGGGTGGTGTCCACGGCCTCATCAAAGCACACCACGCGTGCCGGGGCCGGCCGTGCGAGGGTGGCCACTCGGACACCGATCCGGAACCGGGGACGGGTGAGCTCGCCCTGTTCCCACTGGTCGGGCGGGGATAACAGATATCTTCACTCGAGGGCGGTCCGTGCCGTCGGCATGACGACCTGAGCCCACCGCGAGGGGATGACGATGAGCGAGATGGTCGACGATCGGGCCGGTCGGGACAGTCGAGTCGTCGGCATCGTCCTGGCGCTCGGGGCGATCGCCCTGGGCGCGCTGTTGATCCTTGCCCACCTCGCCCTCCCGGAGATCGTCAGGGTGGCGGGTGCCGGCCTCGTCGTCGTCGGACTGGCGACGGTGATCGGCGTCGACGGCGCCGGCCACTCACGGTGGTGGGCGCGGATACTCACCGGACTCGCCACTGCCACGGCGGGGATCGTGGTGCTCGTATGGCAGTCCGCGAGTATCCGCAGTCTGCTGTGGGTCATGGTCACCGCGTTGATCGTTCACGGTGTCCACACGATCGTGGCCGCAGTCCGCAGCGAGACCGACCGCCGGGTGGCGGGGCTGTTCAGCGGTTCCGCAGCCGTCCTGTTCGGGCTGCTGTGCCTGGTCTGGCCGGTTCTGGCAGTCGAGCTGATGAGGTTCGGCGTGGGTGCGTGGTTGGTGTTCGTGGGGCTCCGCGGGCTTCTGGATCCACTTCTCCACCGCCGGCGGGAACGCGCGACCGCACGGGCCGGCTCGGGACGTATCCGCAGGTGGGGGCGGACGATCCTCGCGGTGTCGGTGTTTCTGGTGGTGGTCGCGCTGACGATCGGCAGCGCACTGCTGCTGCGCGGGGACGATCGCCCGGCGCCCGACGAGTTCTACACGTCCACGGAGCCACTGCCCGCCGAACCCGGGGTGCTGCTGCGGGCCGAGACGCTCACCACCGGTGTTCCCTCCGGGGCCGACGCCTGGCGCATCCTCTACACCACCACCACGCCCGATGGCACGGTGATCGCCGTCAGCGGCACCGCCATCGCGCCGAGCGACCGGGGCACGGACGTGTTGCCCTTGCTCAGCGTGGCGCACGGGACGACCGGGATCGTCCCGCGCTGCGCGCCGTCGATGAGCCCCACCCCGTTCGCCGACGGCGCGGGTACGGCGCTCACACAGATGGTGACCGACCACGGCTGGGCGGGGGTCATCTCCGACTACGTGGGACTGGGCACGTCCGGGATGCACCCGTACCTGGTCGGACAGGTGGAGGCGCGCAACGTCCTCGACGCCTCCCGCGCGGCGAAGCAACTCGACGGTCTGACCCTGAGCAGCGACACCGTGGTCTGGGGGCACTCGCAGGGCGGGCACGGCGCACTGTGGACCGGTCAGATCGCCGACGCCTACGCTCCCGAGCTGACCCTCCTGGGCATCGTCGGGATGGCTCCCGCCACGGACCTCTACACGCTCGCCGAGATGAGCAAGGACGAGGTGGGTGGCAAGACGGTCTCCGCCTACATCGCGCAATCGTGGAACGAGGTCTACCCCGAGCTGGATCTGGCCGGGCACCTCAACCCTGGTACCGCGCACGGTGTGGAGAAGATCGGCGACCTGTGCTTCAACGAGCAGGACGCGATCGCGGCGCTGGTGCGTGGTACCCAGATCCCCGAGCAGGTGTTCCCCGACCCGGTGCTCGACGGCGACCTGGGGGAGAAACTGAGGGAGAACTCGCCGACCGGACCGTGGCCCGCGCCCGTGCTGATCGCCCAGGGCCTGGCCGACCCGTTGGTCAAGCCGGCGATGCAGCAGGACTGGGTGGACGCCCGTTGCGCGGACGGCGAGCCGCTCGACTACCGGACCTACCCGGGTCTCGATCACAACGGGTTGGTCGCCGCGGACTCGCCACTGACCCCGCAACTCGTGACGTGGACCCTCGACCGCTGGAATGGAGCGGCGCCCACGCCCACCTGTTGAGCGGACATCGGCACGAGAGTGGGCGCCGCCCCCATTGACACTTTCCTATATGGGAATATTATCGTCGTCATGGCACGAGCAGCAACGACCTCGGACGTGTTCAACGCGATCGCCGAACCTCAGCGCAGGGAGATCCTGGTCCTGCTGCGGGCGGGCGAGCGTCCGGTGACCGAGGTCGCGCTCGAACTGGGGATCACCCAGCCCGGGGCGTCCAAGCATCTGCGGGTGCTCCGCGAGGTCGGTCTGGTGCGCGATCGACGTGAGGGCAGGCAGCGCCTCTACGACCTCGACCCCGGCGGTCTCCGACCGGTCCACGAGTGGGTCGGCGGGTTCGAGCGGTTCTGGAACCAGAGCTTCGACAAGTTGGACGCCTACGTCCAGGAGATGGCGCGGGCAGAGAAGGAGGAATAGGCCATGAGTGAGAACGGACGAACCGATCCGACCGGGTCGGCGACCGCGGATCGCGAAGTCGGCATCACCAGGTACATCGATGCACCCCGCGAGCTGGTGTTCCGGGCGTTCACGCAGGTGGAACACCTGTCGCGGTGGTGGGGGCCGGAGGGATTCACCACCACCACCCGGTCCTTCGAGTTCCGTGTGGGCGGGGTGTGGGAATTCGTCATGCACGGTCCGGACGGAACGGACTACCCCGAGTGGATCACCTGGCGCGAGATCATCCCGGCGGAGCGGATCTCGCTCCTGCACGGTGAGTCCGCGGACGATCCGGAGACGTTCGAGTCGGTCCTGGTCTTCGAGTCCCAGGGCGAGGGGACGCGTGTCGACTTCCGCACCGTGTTCCCCACGAAGGAGCTCCGCGATCGGGCGGTGGAGGAGTACCACGCCGTCGAGGGCGGCGAGCAGACCCTGGCCCACCTGGCGGACTACGTCGCCGAGATCGCCGCCGGGGGCGGGGATCCGGGGGCCCGCCACCCGCTCGTCCGGGTCCACAACTTCTCCGTGTCGCTGGACGGGTTCGGAGTGGGCCAGGGCCAGTCCCTCGAGGCGCCCTTCGGGCACGCCGGGCATCGACTCCTCCAGTGGGCACTGCCCACACGGACCTTCCAGGACATGGGATTCCACGGGGACCAGGAGGCCACGGTGGGGGTCGACGAGGCGTTCGCCAGCCGGTGGAACACGGGGATCGGCGCGGAGATCATGGGCCGCAACAAGTTCTCGCCCAGCCGCGGCCCCTGGGCGGACGAGACGTGGCGTGGCTGGTGGGGAGACAACCCGCCCTTCCATACCCCGGTGGTCGTGCTCACCCATCACCCGCGGCCGACACTGCAGATGGACGGCGGCACCACGTTCCACTTCGTGGACGCCGAACCCGCCGCGGCGCTCGCCGCCGCGCGCGAGCTGGCTGGTGACCTGGACGTACGCATCGGTGGGGGAGCGAGCACGATCCGTCAGTTCCTCGAGGCGGACCTGATCGACCAGATGCACATCGTCGTGGTGCCCATCATCCTGGGACGAGGGGAGCGGCTGTGGGACGGGGTGGAGGGGCTCGAGGAGCGCTTCCACATCGAGTCGGCCAGCTCACCCAGCGGGGTCATCCACCTGAGCTTCCGGCGTCGCCGGACACGGGCACCTCGGACAACGTCCGGCGTGTGACGAATCGTCGGGGCACGCCCGAGAGCGGGTCGGTGAACTCCAGCTCTCTGGCGAGTAGTTGCAGTGGGAGGGAATGGTCGTCGGGGACCTCCGGTAGCAGTTCGGGATACCGGCGATCGCCCAGGATCGGGATCCCCAGCGCCGACAGGTGCACCCGCAGCTGGTGCAGCCGGCCGGTCCGGGGGCGCAGGATCGTGTGCAGTACCGGGCGACCGGCGGCGCTCCTGCCGGCACCGAGGACGTCGACGAGGGTCTCGGTGTTGGGTGGGCGGTCGGGGCGGACGGCGACCCGCTGGTGGCCCCGCAGCCTCTCGAGGTGGTCGCGGTGGACGAGGGGGACCGGTCGCCCGGAGATCTCCGGTGTGCGCGGATCCCAGCCCGACGGTCGCGTCGAGACCGCCTCGTAGGCCTTGGCGACCTCGCGTCGTTCGAACAAGGTCTGGTACGCGCCCCGGGTGGAGGGGCGGGCGGAGAACATCACCAACCCGGCCGTGGCGCGGTCGAGGCGGTGGACCGGGGTGAGGTCGGGATTGTCGAGCCGGACGCGTAGCCGGACCAGTGCGGACTCGCGCAGGAACCTGCCCGTCGGGGTGGTGGGGAGAAAGTGCGGTTTGTCGATCACGACCAGGTCGTCGCTGACGTGCACGATCTCCTCGTGGAACGGGAGTGGTTCCTCAGCCGGTAGCTCGCGGTGATACCACACGAACTCGTGTGAACCGAGGACCGCTCCGGGACCGACCGGGCTGGCGTCGGCGTCCACGAAGTCGCCGGCGGCGAAGCGACGGTACAGGTCGAGAGCGTCGAGGTGGTCGAACCGCTCGACCACGTACTCGGCGATCGTCGCCCACGGCCCGGACGTCGGCACGCGCAGTCGCGTCGGTCCGATCCCGTTTTTGACGGGGAGGGGCGACGGCATCGGCACGATCGCCATCCTCCCCGAATACACTGGGGCTCCACCACCTGCTCCGGATTCGAGGACCGCACGATGGCATCGCACGACCCCGGCGCAGCCCCGGCCGCGGGGCCCGAGCCCTCGTCCCTCATCGGGCAGGTGACCGCGCCCGCCCTCCACGTGATGAGCTGGAACATCCGCCGTCCGGTGCCGGCACTGCTGGCACGACCGGCCGACCGCTGGGGCCGGCGAGCTCCCGGGCTCCGGGCGCTCCTGGGGGCCGAGCGCCCGACGGTGCTCGGCGCCCAGGAGGTGCTCGGGGACCAGGCGGCGGTGGTGCGCGAGGCACTCGGCCCCGGATACGACCTCGTCGGGCGGGGCAGGGGTGCAGACGGAGGCGGTGAGGCCTCGCCGATCTTCTACGACTCGGACAGGCTCGAGCTCCTCCACTGGGAGCAGGCCGCGCTGTCCGACCATCCCACCCGGGCGGGTTCGGTGTCCTGGGGGAACGTCTTCCCCCGCGTCATGGTCTCGGCGACGTTCCGCGACCGGGGGACCGCGCGGAGCTTCCTCGTGGTCAACACCCACCTCGACCCGTTCTCGGCGCGCTCGCGGCTCCGGTCGGCCCGGGCGATCCGAGACCTGGTGTCCGCCGCCGGGATTCCGGCTGTGGTGACCGGCGACCTCAACGCCCGACCGTCGGGCGCGGCGGTGCGCGAGCTGCTGCGGGACGGGACCCTCGCGGACAGTTGGCGCAGCGCTCGGACCCACGTGAGTGAGGAGTGGGGCACGTACGCCGACTACCGGGGGCCCCGGAGGAGCGGGTCGCGGATCGACTGGATACTTGCCTCGTCAGCGTTTAGGGTCACCCACGCCGCGGTCAACCCGCTACGACCAGGCGGCGGGTGGGCGTCGGACCATCTGCCCGTCCACGCCGTCGTGGAGCTCGTCGAAGGAGGTTCCGACACGTGATCGACAACTTCCTCCGACCCGCGGAGAGCCGCGCGCAGATGGCGGCGGACGCGCTTCGGATCCTGGGGACCCTCAGCGTTCTCCTGGCTCTGCTCCTCCATGGTCTGACGGATGCGGCCATCGTCGCGTTCGCCCTGCCGGGTCTGATGCTCCCGCGTTTCATCGGGATGAGGCCGTGCGCGGACTTCGCGGTGTCCGTCACGTTGCTCGTGGCCGCCTGGAGCAATGTCTACGACCTGTACACGCGAATCGGGTGGTGGGACGTCATGGTCCACTTCGTGTGCGCCGGGGCCCTGGCGGTGGTGGCCTACCTATTCCTCGCGCACCGCGGGGTCGTCGCA
This sequence comes from Dietzia psychralcaliphila, assembly GCF_003096095.1. Classification (NCBI taxonomy): domain Bacteria; kingdom Bacillati; phylum Actinomycetota; class Actinomycetes; order Mycobacteriales; family Dietziaceae; genus Dietzia; species Dietzia psychralcaliphila. Next base: position 2,275,988 of record NZ_CP015453.1, on the reverse strand, counting down.
CCACCGGTCGCCCGCGGGTTCTCGGCAGCGGGGGCGGTGGTGCTCACCACCGCCTTCGGCCTGGCACTGGGGGCGCTGTGGGAGATGGTCGAGTGGATCGGGCACGCCTACCTCACGGACCGGATCTACGTGACCCTCGACGACACGATCGGGGACATGGCCGCGGGCGGTTTCGGCGCACTGGTTGCGGGAGTGTACCTGGCCTACGGGCCCCGACTGATAATGCCGAGTGCACTGCCGGCGCGCGAGTCCTCGGAGACGACCTCGCGCAGTTAGACGACCTCGCGCAGTCAGACGATTCCGCGCAGTGAGACGACCTCGCGCAGTCAGGCGACTCCTCGCATCCAGGCGGCCGGCTCGGGGCCGGTTCCCCGGATCGCGCCGATGATGCCCGGCCTCACCGGCGCCCGACCTCGTCGTCGTGGTTGTTGTGGTCGCTGTGTTCGTTGTCGCCGTTGTCGCCGTTGTCGTCGTCTCCCTGTGACCTCGGTAGGACGGGTTCCGCCCCGGACAGGGGCGTCTCGTCCGGCCGCCGACCCGGGTCCCCGGCCCGCACGAGCTCCGCCAGGAGCGGGAAGAGAAGGACGGTGACGGCCCCCGCCGCCACCAGAACAGACGAGATCTCGCCGGTCATCAGCCCGTTGTTCACGGCGACCTCGGTGACCGCCACGATGATCGGGAGACCGGTCGCCGCGTACAGACCCACCCGTGCCCGCTCACGCGGACCGTCGAGGCCCTGACTCGCGTGGGTGACGGTCTCGCCCAGCCACACACCTCCGCCGCGGATGACGAGCATGCTCACCACCGCCGCCACCAGGATCCACGGCGATTCCGCCACGGCTCCGAGGTCGATCCCCATCCCCGACACCACGAAGAAGGCCGGGATGAACAGGGTGTAGCCGACGGTCTCCAGCTGGCGGAGCAGGATCGCGGCGAGGCCACGGTCCGGGGTGTCGGTACCGCTGCGCAGATGCGTCCCGAGGGAGTCGACCAGCCGCCTCAGGATCATCCCCGCGGCGAAGGCGCCGAGGACCACGTCCAGGCCGAACACCGTGGCCACGACCATCATCGTGGCCAGGAGCAGTATCACCGTCCGCATGGCCAGCTGGCTGTTGGAGGTGGTCCCCTGCAGGAGCGCCCTACCGAGTGCGGGGATGTGGAGTAGTCGGGCCGGCACCGCCAGGATCACGAGCGCGGCCACCAGGAACAGCCCGACGGCCGCGATGGAGGACTCGATACTGCGGGTACCGAGCAGTACCGCCATCACCAGGATCGGCCCCAGTTCGCCCACCGCTCCGTGGGTGAGGACCGCGCGGCCGACGGGGGTGCTGTCGTGACCGGAGCCCTTGAGGATCGGCAGCAGTGTGCCCACGGCCGTGGAGGTGAGCAGCAGCCCGATCGCCACGGCGGTCTCCCAGCGACCCGAGACCAGCCATCCCACCCCGGCCGCCAGGATCAGGCTGACGACCCAGGTCCCGGCCGCCCGTCGCCCGCTGCGCCCGGTGAGCGTGGAGACCTCGAGCTCGAAGCCGGCCAGCAGGAACAGCAGCCCCAGGCCGAGCTCGGCCAGGAGCGCGACACCGCCGGATTCCACCGCCAGACCAAGACCGTTGGGGCCGATCACCATCCCGCCCACCAGGAGCAGCACCACACCCGGGATGAACGAGCGGGTGAACCCGGACAGCAGCGGCGCCGCCCACACCGCCAGGACGATCCAGAACAGGGAGACGAGTTCGGTGTCGGACGCCTCGGCGGCCAGGAGGGTGGTGGTCACGTCCCGCCTCTCACTCGGTCGATTAAGGCTCGGTCGATTAAGGAGACCTTAGTTGATCGGGGCGCGTGTGAGACCGCCGACCGGCGTCGACCGGGTCGTGCGAGGGTGGAGTACATGACCTCCTCGTCGTGCGCGTTGTCCGACGGTGACCCCCGGCAGCTGCCGGGCTTCCGTCGCACGTTCGACGAGGGGCACCTGACCCTGGGACTGGGATTCCCATTGCGGACCCGGGCCGATCAGGGCGACCCCTCGGATATCGGTGAGCAGGTCGAGATCGCCCGCGCGGCGGAGGCCGGAGGATTCGCCGCCCTCTACGCCCGTGACATCCCGCTTCGGGTCCCGTCCTTCGGAGACGTCGGCCAGATCTACGACCCATGGGTGTTCCTGACGTATGTGGCGGCGCACACCAGCCGGATCGCCCTCGGGACGGCTGCCGTAGTCCTCCCGGTCCGCCATCCGCTGCACGTGGCCAAGTCGGCGGCCAGCCTGGACCGGCTCTCCGGCGGCCGGTTCCTGCTGGGCGTGGCATCCGGCGACCGGCCCGAGGAGTTCCGCGCGTTCGGCCTGGAGCAGGGCCAGCGCGGTGAGATTTTCCGGGAGAACCTCTCGGTGATGACCCATGCCCTCACCACGGAGATGCGCGGGATCCGCTGGTCCGGGGGGTGGATGCACAGCGCCGACGTGGTCCCCAAGCCCACCGCGTCGTCGGTGCCGTTGATCATGACGGGCTCGTGTCAGCAGAACATCGGGTTCCTGGCCGAACACGGGGACGGGTGGATGACCTATCCGCGTGACTTCGACGCGCAACGGCGGACCGCCGCGCGGTGGCGCGAGTTGGTGGGGAGGAGTCCGGTGAGAGGGGACGACGACGAGGTGTTCAAGCCCTTCGCGCAATCGCTCCAGATCGATCTGGCCGACGACCCGGACGAGGCGGCCTCGCCGATCGACTTCGGATTCCGGATCGGCCACCGGCGCCTGGTCGATCACCTCGGTGACCTGCGGGGAATAGGGGTCAACCACGTCCTGGTGGGGGTCGGGGCCTCGCGCCGGCCGATCCGAGAGGTCGTCCACGAGCTGGCCGACCACGTCGTGCCCCACTTTCCCGCGCTCGCGCACTAGCCTCACCGGCGGGACGGAGAGGCGGGACCATCCATGACAGGCGCGAGCACCGCGGGACCCGGACTGATCGAGCACCTCCGGTCCCGGCAGTTCCTGTTCATGCTGCCCCGCGCCGTGTCACTGCAGCTGATGCACCCGGCGATCAGCGCGGCGATCCTCGAGCACTCGCCCTCGCCCGGCTTCGTCTGGCTGCACAAGCAGCGCTCGGTCCCCCCGACGATCGCCATGGCGTTCGACCCGCATCCCGAGACCTGGATACCGCGGCGCATCGTCGTCACGCACGACACGATCAGAGGAACCGAGGCCGACGGCAACCGCTACCACTCGCTGGACCCCGAGGTCTTCCACTTCCAACACGCCACGTACGTGGACTCGCTGTTCGAGACCATCACCAGATTCCGCGGACCCCTGGGCACCGAGGAGCGCCGAGCGCTCTACGACAGGTGCTGCAGCTGGTACCGCGCCTACGGCATCTCGGAGACGCCGTTGCCCGCCACGGTGGACGACTTCGACTCCTACTTCCGCGACCAGACCGGGAAGCTGGCCGTCACCCCGGCGCTCACGCGATACCGCGGGCAACTGCTCCGCCCCCGCCAGTGGTGGCCGGCCGCGGTCCCGTCCGGCGCCATCCGGACGTTCCTGCATCCGGTGGCCGCGCGGGCACTCGGGGTCCGGCCGTCCGCGATCGACCGCGCGGTGTCGGCGGCGTTCACCTCGGCGTCCTCGCTCAGGTGATTACTTCTGCCACAATCGAGCCACGGCGGCGGGTCCCCGACGGATCCGGCGGACAGGGCCCCGCCTCACGAGTTCTGGAGGCGGCGTGACCATCTCGATCCTGTGGTTCCGGCGTGATCTGCGGTTGGCGGATCATCCCGCGCTACTGGCCGCTGTCGAGTCGTCGGACGAGGTCCTGCCGGTGTTCGTGCGCGACCCGGCGCTGCTCGCCCGGGGAGGCGTCCGGGTCGAGCGACTGGACGCCTCGCTCGCCGCCCTGTCCGCGGACACCGGGGGCGCCCTGGTCATCCGTACGGGAGAGCCCGCCGAGGTGATCGCGGAGTTGGCGGAGTCGGTGGACGCCGCCCAGGTGCACGTGAGCCGCGAATCCACCCCCTATGGGCGCCGGCGGGACGACTGGGTGCGGGAACGCCTCGCGCGCGGCGGGAGGGAACTCGTCGAGACCGGGTCGCCCTACGCGGTGGGCCCGGGCAGGGTCCTCAACAAGTCCGGCGAGCCCTACCGTGTCTTCACCCCTTTCGCCAGGGCCTGGCACGACCACGGCTGGCCGGAGCCCGGTGGGCGCCCCGACGACATCGCGTGGGCCGCGGACCCGGACCCGGACGCTGGCGCGTCGAATAACGCCGACCCCGGGAGCCCCGACGCCGACCGCGCTGTCCACGGCGCTGCGAAGGGCGGGGACGGCAGCGCGGGTCGCGGGGGAGAGGCCGGTGAGCAGGCGGCCCTCGCACGGTGGCGGGCCTTCCTGCGCGACGACCTGTCCTCGTACGGCGACCAGCGGGACCGGCCGGACCTCGACACGACCAGTCGGTTGTCGGTGCACCTGAAGTACGGCGAGATCCACCCGCGGACGATCCTCGCCGAACTCGCCGATCACCCCGCCGCGGAATCCGAGAGCGCACGCCGGTTCGTCACCGAGCTGGCCTGGCGTGAGTTCTATGCCGACGTCCTGTGGCACTGGCCCCGGTCAGCCTGGCGTGACCTGCGCGACGCGTTGGCGGGGATGGACTACGACGAGGGGCCGGAGACCGCGACCCTCGTGGAGGCGTGGCAACAGGGGCTGACCGGATATCCGTTCGTGGACGCCGGGATGCGGCAGCTGCGGGCCGAGGGGTGGATGCACAACCGGGTCCGGATGGTCACCGCCAGCTTCCTGGTGAAGGACCTCCACGTGTGGTGGCCGTCCGGGGCCCGGTACTTCTTGGAGCAGCTGAGGGACGGCGACCTGGCGTCCAACAATCACGGGTGGCAGTGGGTGGCCGGGACCGGCACCGACGCCTCGCCCTACTTCCGGGTGTTCAACCCCGTCACCCAGGGGGTCAAGTTCGACCCGGACGGGGACTACGTGCGCCGGTGGATCCCCGAGCTCGCGCACCTGGCGGGCGCCGCGGCGCACGAACCGTGGCGATCGGCGGACGGATACGACTACGGGTACCCCGAGCGCATCGTGGACCACGCAGAGGAGCGCCGCGAGACCCTGCGACGCTACGAACGCGCCCGCGGTGACGGTGCCTGACGGACGCGCCGGGTCGCCCGCGGGGTCCCGGCCCGGCGTCGAGCCGGCCGCGGAGCGGATACCGTGAGGACATGCGACGACTCCTGGTCCCGGTAGCGGCAGCGGCCCTCGCCCTGACCGGGTGCACCGGCGGAACCGCCTCGGTCGACCCCGACGACCGGGCAGGTCAGGCGCCGTCCACCGCGGCCACCTCCGAGGACTTCCGCGTGACGGAGCACGGTGAGTTCGACGAGGGGTGGGCGATGACCTTCCTCCCGGGTTCCGAGCACCTGCTCATCTCACAGCGTGGAGGCGAGCTACTGCTGCGCGACCAGGCCTCCGGTGACGTCGTCGAGGTCGCCGGGGTGCCGCCCGTCGACGACGGCGGCCAGGGCGGTCTGCACGACGTGGCCCCGGGCGCCACCTACGCCGACGACGGCTCGGTCTACCTCAGTTGGGTGCGCGACCATCCCGAGGGCGCTCAGGGCGTGGTGGGTCGCGGGACCCTCGACGCGGACCGCGCCGAGCTGACGGACCTCGAGGTGATCTGGGAGCAGGACCCCGCCGCGGGAAACGGACACTTCGCCCTGAGACTGCTCGTCCGCGACGACCATCTCTTCGTGACGTCGGGCGACCGCCAGGAGCAGACCCCTGCCCAGGACACCTCCAGCAACCTGGGCGGGGTCGTGCGCCTGACCCCGGACGGGGACCCGGCGCCCGGAAACCCGTGGGCCGGAGACGACGGCGCCGCCGCGGAGCTGTGGACCATCGGCCACCGCAACCCCCTGGGTATCGCGGAGGACTCACAGGGCCGGATCTGGGTGTCCGAGATGGGGCCTCGCCACGGCGACGAGCTCAACTTGCTCTCCGAGGGCGGGAACTACGGGTGGCCCGCGGCCTCGATGGGACGGCACTACGACGGCAGGGACATCCCGGAGCACCGGGACGGTGACGGATTCGTCCCACCCGCTGCCTACTGGGTGCCCGCGATCTCTCCCGGGAGCCTCCTGATCTACGGCGGGGACCGCTTCGACGGCTGGAGCGGCAGCGCGCTCGTGGGCGGGCTGTCCGGGCAGTCGTTGGTGCGCGTGGAACTTCGGGACGAGACCGCGACCGTCGTGCAGGAATGGGACATGGGTGAGCGGGTCCGCGCGCTCGCCGAGGCCCCCGACGGGGCGATCTGGGTACTCGAGGACGGCCCGGGGGGTCGCCTGCTCGAGCTGACCCCGGTCTGACCCGTCGCCTCTCCTGTGGCCCGCCACCGTCCACCGCCTAGTGTGGCGGTATGACGCAGAAGACGGATCACACGGGCACCCGCGACGGTGTCGACATCAAGCCCCGCAGCCGGGACGTCACCGACGGCCTCGAGAAGACCGCCGCGCGGGGCATGCTCCGCGCGGTCGGGATGGGGGACGACGACTGGGTCAAGCCCCAGATCGGCGTCGCCTCCTCGTGGAACGAGATCACCCCGTGCAATCTCTCTCTCGACCGCCTGGCCAAGGCGGTCAAAGAGGGCGTGCACTCCGGCGGCGGGTACCCGCTCGAGTTCGGCACCATCTCGGTGTCCGACGGAATCTCGATGGGGCACGAGGGCATGCACTTCTCCCTCGTGTCCCGCGAGGTGATCGCCGACAGTGTGGAGACGGTGATGAGCGCCGAGCGGCTCGACGGCTCGGTGCTGCTCGCCGGCTGTGACAAGTCGCTGCCGGGGATGCTCATGGCCGCCGCGCGCCTCGACCTGGCCGGCGTCTTCCTCTACGCGGGTTCCACGTTGCCCGGCTTCGCGACGCTCTCCGACGGCACGGAGAAGCAGGTCACCATCATCGACGCGTTCGAGGCCGTCGGGGCGTGCTCGCGCGGTCTGATGAGCCGCGAGGACGTCGACACCATCGAGCGCGCCATCTGTCCGGGCGAGGGTGCGTGCGGTGGCATGTACACCGCCAACACCATGGCGAGCGCCGCCGAGGCCCTGGGGATGTCGCTCCCGGGAAGCGCGTCCCCGCCGGCCCCGGATCGTCGGCGCGACGACTACGCCAAGGCGAGCGGTGAGGCCGTGGTCGAGTTGTTGCGTCGTGGGATCACCGCCCGGGACATCATGACCAAGGAGGCGTTCGAGAACGCCATCGCCGTGGTCATGGCCTTCGGTGGATCGACCAACGCCGTCCTGCACCTGCTCGCGATCGCCAGCGAGGCGGAGGTCGAGCTCACCCTCGACGACTTCGCCCGTATCGGTGCGAAGGTGCCGCACCTCGCGGACGTCAAGCCGTTCGGCGCGCACGTGATGACGGACGTCGACCGGATCGGCGGTGTGCCGGTGGTCATGAGGGCACTGTTCGATGCGGGGCTGCTACACGGCGACTGCCTCACCGTCACCGGACGCACCGTCGCCGAGAACCTCGCGGACATCGCCCCGCCGGACCCGGACGGGCTGGTGCTGCGTGCGATGGACCAGCCGATCCACCCGACCGGAGGCATCACGATCCTGCACGGTTCACTCGCCCCTGAGGGCGCCGTGGTCAAGTCCGCCGGCTTCGACTCCGATGTCTTCGAGGGCACGGCCCGCGTGTTCGAGCGGGAGCGTTCCGCGATGGACGCCCTGGAGGACGGCACGATCACCTCCGGGGACGTCGTGGTGATCCGCTACGAGGGGCCCAAGGGCGGTCCGGGCATGCGCGAGATGCTCGCGATCACCGGCGCCATCAAGGGAGCCGGCCTCGGAAAGGACGTGCTGCTGATGACGGACGGGCGGTTCTCCGGTGGTACCACCGGCCTGTGTGTCGGCCACATCGCTCCCGAGGCGGTGGACGGCGGCCCGATCGCGCTGGTCCGCGACGGCGACCGCATCCGCCTGGACGTCTCCGACGGGACGCTCGACCTCCTGGTCGACGAGGCTGAGTTGGAGGCGCGTCGCGCCGGGTGGGAGCCGCTCCCGCCCCGCTACACCCGCGGTGTCCTGGCCAAGTACTCCAAGCTCGTGCAGTCGGCCTCGACAGGCGCGATCTGCCGGTGAGGCCCGGCGGCAGCAGGTGGCACGCGACGGAGGGTACGGCCACCGACGCATGATCCGGGCTCACGCCCGGGTCATGCGTTCGCCCTACTTCGCGTCGGGGTCGGGCTGGTGGATACCGAACACGTTGCCCTCGGTGTCGAGGAAGTAGCCCTGCCACGCCATTCCCGGCAGGGCGTGCTTGTCCAGTGCCACGGTCCCACCGGCGTCCAGGATCGTGCGGGCGGTGGCGTCGAAGTCCCCGCAACCCATCGTGAGGACTGCGCCGATAACGGGCGAGCCCGGCGAAGGACCGTCACCGTGGCGCTGCATGATCGCGCCGTTGATGCCCGGTTCGTCTTCTGGACCGGACGTGACGCCGAAGTACGGTGAGCCGGCGAAGTCGCTCCAGTCCTGGTAGCTCCACCCGAAGACGGCCGCGTAGAACTCACACGCCCGGGCCGGGTCGGAGGCGTGGATCTCGAAGTGGATCGGGCGGGACACGGCGGGCTCCTGACGTCGGAGAGCTGTTCTGACGAGGATATCCCCGTCGGGCGGGTCTCCGCCGGGGTATCACCGCCCCCGGGTATCACGGCCCCCGGGGCGCTCCGCCGAACCCGGGGCCGGTTCAGTCGAGGACGGTGCCGTCGTCGAGGTGGGAGAGCGAGCCGCCCTCGGGCCTCTCCCCGGTGGCGAGGTAGACGATGCGGTTGGCGATGCTGACCGTGTGGTCGGCGAATCGCTCGTAGTAGCGGGCGAGCAGGGCCAGGTCCACAGCCGCGACCGAACCGTGTGGCCAGTCCTGGGCTGAGATCTGCCTCATGAGGTCGGCGTGGAGGGAGTCCACGGCGTCGTCCTCCGAGTCGAGTGAGAGTGCGAGGCGGACGTCCTGGTTGGGGAGCAACAGCCCGAGATTCCTGGCCATGGCCGAGTCCTTCTCCGCGAGCTCGCGGATCACCGGGACCACGGGCTCGGGGATGACGGGGTTGGGGTGCCGGCGGCGGGCCACGCGCGCGATGTGTCCGGTGAGGGCGGCCATCCGGGTGAAGTGCTCGACGATGTAGATGCCGGAGACCACCTGACGCAGGTCGCGGGCCACGGGGGCCTCGAGCAACAGCAGGTCGAACGCGTGCTGCTCGCTGGCCTCACGCAGATCCCCGACCTCCGCCGCGCCGTCGATCACCTCGGTGGCGGCGACCTCGTCCCCCTCGATGAGCGCCACACTGGCGAGATCGAGGAGTCGGGTGTTCATCTCGCAGAACCGGACCAGTTGGTCGGAGAACTCGTCGAGCTTGCTGTGGAGGACGGTGCGCATGACACGACTGTAGTGGCGGGCCGGGATTGCCGCGATCTCGTTGGCCCGGTGTTCACAACCCTGCCTTCCGGAGAGGGGGTGCGGGGGCGGGGGAATAAATAGACAGATCGGTCTGTTCTGCCCTAACGTACGCACATCGACACGTCCCGGAAAGGACCCTCAATGACTCTCTTCCTATACGAGACCACCCCCTCCCAGGAGCAGCAGGCCGACCCCTCGGGGCTCATCGACGCGATCGCCGGTGCGCTCACCGAGTCCGGTGCCGAGATCATCGAGACGCAGATCACCAAGGGTGCCGCGCGCGTGTTCACCATCGTCGAGCTCGCCGACGGCCCGGACGGCGCCTGCGCCACCGAGGCCCCCGCGCTGGACGCGTCCGCGATCGGCGCCGCCGAGGTCACCGAGCCCGCCCAGGTCCGGCTGGTGGGAACCGATCTGGAGACCATCAAGGCCGCCCGCCCCGAGGCCGGCTACCTGGTGGAGTGGGACATCCCCGCCGAGATCGACATGGACACCTACCTCACACGCAAGAAGGAGAAGTCCCCCAAGTACGCCGAGATCCCCGAGGTCTCCTTCCTGCGCACCTACGTCCGCGAGGACACGGACAAGTGCCTGTGCTTCTACAACGCACCCGACACGGATGCCGTCGTCAGGGCGCGTGAGATCGTCTCCACCCCCATCTCGCGTCTGCACGAGCTCGCATGAGCGGGTCCACGGCCGGCACTCTCATCCCTGACCTCGGAGCCCCGCGGGCCCGGCTCACCGCCGGGGACCTCGGCACTGTCGACCCCTCGGCGCTCGTCGCGGTGGTCGATTCGGTCGCCGCCCGGGCGTCCGCCCTGGACCGCGGGGACGCGGACCTGCGGCAGGACATCTCCGCACTCGCCGATCTCGGTCTCTTCGACGTCGACCGCACCCCGGTCGCCGTCGCCGCCACGATCATCGAGGCCGTGGCGACCGAGAGTCTGGCCGTGGCCTTCGGTGCGTGGGCGCAGCGCATGACCGCCGCCTACCTCCGACACGCGGCGGACCGGTCGGACGCCGCCGAGCGGACCTACCGTGCCGTCGCCTCGGGCGAGCGGCCCGGGGTGACCGGCATGGCGGCGGCCCAGCGCCAGGCGGTCGGCCTGGGCAGGGTCCCGATCACGGCCGCGCCGGTCGACGGCGGGTACCGGATCGACGGACCCATAGCGTGGGCGTCCAACGTCTACGTGGACAGCACGATCGTCCTCGCGGCCAACACGGAGGACGGGCGGAGTCTGGTCCTGGCCTTCGAGGCGTCGGCGCCCGGTGTGGACATCCGGAACGCCCCGGACCTCCTGGCACTCAACGCCACGGCCTCCACCATGATCGGTCTCGACGGCGTCGTCGTCCCCGACGAGCAGGTCCTCGGGGAGGATCTGGCCGACTTCCTGTCCGGCGTGCGTCCGCAGTTCCTCGTCCTCCAGGCCGCGTTCTGTTCGGGGGTCGCGGCGCGCTCCGTGACGGAGGCCGAGGGCCGCCTCGAGGGACTCGGTGCGTTCTCCGCTGACGAACACTCCGCCCTGGCGGCACGCCACGAACACATGCACTCGGAATTGCACCGTCTGGCGGCGCGGCCGGGAGAGGGCGCTCTCGTCGACCTCCTCCTGCTGCGCCTGGACGGGGCGGAGATCGCCCCGGCCGCCACGCGTCTCGAGGCCATCCTCTGCGGTGGCATGGGATACGCACAGGGCGCACCCGCCAACCGTCGCATGCGTGAGGCCGCGTTCCTCCCCGTCCAGTCGCCGTCGCAGTCCCAGCTGCGGTGGGAACTCGACAGGCTGGGGCTGACCACGTGACCGCCGGTGTCCTCGAGCGTCCCGTGACGGTCAGCGTCACGGGCCTGCGGTACCGACTCCCCGGTGGCCGGCTGTTGTTCGACGACCTCGACCTCTCGGTGCTCGAGGGTGAGTCCCTGGTGCTGTTGGGTCCGTCCGGGGTCGGCAAGTCCACCCTCCTGCGGCTCCTCGCTGGGCTGGAGGAACCGGCCGGAGGCGAACTCCGCCTGGGATCGCAGGCCGGCGGCGACGGGCGGGCACACTCCTACGGGGTCGTGTTCCAGAAGCCGCTGCTCTACCCGTGGCTCTCGGTCCGGGAGAACGTCGCGCTGGGCGGACGCTTCCGTGCCCTGCGCGGTCGCGTCGACACCGCCCACGTGGACGAGTTGCTCGAGCATTTCGGGATCGCCGAACTCGCGGACGCCCGGACGGACCAGATCTCCGGAGGGCAGGCCCAGCGTGTCGCCGTGGTCCGTGCGGCAGCGACACGTCCGGAGATCCTCCTCCTCGACGAGCCGTTCAGCGCACTCGACCCCGTCACACGCGCGGAGTCTCAGCGCTGGCTCGTGGGTGTGACCGCCGAGCTCGGTGTGACCACGGTGATGGTGACCCATGATGTCGACGAGGCACTGGTCGTCGGGTCGAGGATCGCCCTGCTCGGGTCGACGGGGCGGGTCCAGGACCACTGGATCAACCCGGCCCACGGCACCACGGACTCCGATCCGGACCTCCGGGCGAGCATCCTGGCCTCCTACCGGACCGCCTGACACCCGGACGATGGCAGATCAGTCCGGGGCGTCACGCCTCACAGTCGACCGTCGAACGCTCCTGCGCGCCGGAGGCGCCCTCGCCGTCGGGGCCGGGGCCGTGGGCGGAGCCACCGCGCTCGGTTCCCTGGTGACGGCCGCCACCGCACCTCGGGGCGTGGCGACCGAGGAACTGCGGATCGGATACCTGCCCATCACCGACGCCGCACCGTTGCTCGTGGCGCACGGTGACGGGCTCTACGAACAACAGAAGCTCCTCGTGGGACGCCCCGTGCTGTTCCGTTCGTGGTCCTCTCTCATGGAGGCGTTCCTCACCCGCCAGGTGGACCTCATCCACCTGCTCATGCCGTCGGCGGTCCAGCTGCGGCACGTCATCGGCGCGGACGTGACCGTGGTGAGCTGGAACCACACCGGTGGCGGTGCCATCACGGTCGCCCCCCAGATCACGGACATCGGCGAACTCGCCGGTACCCAGGTGGCGATCCCCGGCTGGTGGTCGATCCACAACATGCTCCTTCAACGGGTCCTGCGGGCCAACGGCCTGACCCCGGTCGCACGGACGTCTCCCAGCAGGTCCGGTGGAACCGTGGAACTGGTGGTCATGGGTCCCTCCGACATGATCCCCGCGCTGGCCACCGGGTCGATCTCGGCGTTCACCGTCGCGGATCCCTTCAACGCGGGGGCCGTGGCCCAGGGCGTCGGGAAACTCCACATGCTGCTCGACCAGGTCTGGCGCGACCACGCCTGCTGCGTCACCGTGGTCCACCGCGACCTGATCGACAGTCGTCCCGACACGGTCCAGGCCTTGGTGGACGCCGCGGTGGCGGCGCAGCTGAACATCCGGGCCGACCGTCCGGCCGCGGCCGCGATCCTGTCCGGGAAGGGCTATCTACCGCAGCCGCCCAAGGCCGTCGAGGTGGCCATGGCCGGAACGGTGCCGGACCCGGAGGGCGGCCCCGACCGTCCGCGGATCGACTTCCACCCCTATCCGTTCCCCAGCTTCACCTCCGAACTGGTCCGGCAGATGCGGCAGACGGTCGTCGACGGCGAGACCCGCTTCCTCGACGGCCTGGACCCTTCCGGTGTCCACGCCGACCTCGTCGACGACCGGTTCGTCCGGGCTGCCATCGCCCGCCACGGCGGGCCGGCCGCACTCGGTCTCCCAGCCTCTCTCACCCGACACGAACGGCTGATCTAGATGACGCACACCCACCCGATCCCCGACCCGGAAACGGATCCGGCGGCCGCAGACGGCGCGGACGTCGCCCGGTCGGCCACCGGGCGACGTCGCCCACCCGGGGGCCCGGACGCCGCCGGGTCCGGGTTGCTCGCCCGATGGGGCGCCGGACTCATCGGACTCCTGCTCGGCCTGGTGGTCTGGGCTCTGCTCACCTCGGGATGGGTCACCGACGACCCGGTCATCGGTGGGATGTCGCCGATCGACACCTGGTCCGGGTTCGGCGACCTCATCGACCGCGGCGTCCTGTTCGCCGACGCCGCGGTGAGTCTCTACCGGTTGGTCGCCGGGCTCGCGGTGGCCGCCCTCCTCGGCGTCCCGCTCGGGCTGTGGCTGGGGCTGCGCCGCCGGGCCGAGGCGGTCGCCGGGCCACTGGTGCAGTTCCTGCGGATGATCTCCCCGCTGTCCTGGGCGCCCGTCGCGGTGGCCGTGTTCGGTATCGGCAACGAGCCGGTGATCTTCCTGGTCGCCGCCGCCGCGATCTGGCCCATCATGCTCTCGACCTCCGCCGGCGTGCAGGCGATGGATCCCGGCTACCTCGACGTGGCGCGCACGATGGGTGCCAGTGGGTGGGAGCGCCTGACCCGGGTCGTCATCCCCGCGGTGCGCCCGTCGATCCTCGGGGGAATCCGCCTCGCGCTGGGGACCGCGTGGATAGTGCTCGTCCCCGCCGAGATGCTCGGGGTCCGTTCGGGACTGGGCTACCAGATCCTCAACGCCCGCGACCAGCTCGCGTACGACCAGGTGATGGCGGTGATCCTGGTGATCGGCGTCCTGGGCTTCGCGCTCGATTCGCTCTCCCGGCTGGTGTTGCGGGGAGGCGCGACGCGCTGACGGACCGGGCCACACGCCGCTGTACGTCCGCGCGGCTCAGTGATCCCGCAGTGCCTCGATCAGCTCGTCCTTGTTCATGGACGAGCGACCCTCGATTCCGAGCTCCCGTGCACGGTCCCTCAGCTCGGCGACGGTCCAGTCCTGGTACGACCCGGCCTTCCCGCCCTCGCGCCCGACGTCGGACCGGGACCGCGCCGCCGAGGCGTTGGCGATGCGGGCTGCCTTCTCCTTGCTCGCGCCGTCATCGCGCAGCGCCTGGTAGACCTTCTCGTCCTTGATGTTCGCCGATTGTCGGGCGTTCCTCTTCCCGGCCATGGCGTTCAGACCCGCCGCATGTCCGAGCGGAGGTGATGGGTCATCGGCTGCCCGACGGCGGCCATGGCGAACGTGGTGGTCAGACTGTCCCCGGAGAGTTCGTACCGGCGCCTGGTGGCGGCGACGTGCTTGGCGGTGGCGCTGTTGGCGACCTGAGCCTCCAACTCCAGTACCAGTGTGTCCGCCTCGGCCGCGATCGTGCCCTCGGCGAGCTCGGTCTGTCCCATGGGCTGGGCCAGGATCAGCTCGGCGGTGCCGACCTCGGGGATGCGCAGGTAACCGGTCTCGGTGTGCATCGGGGCGCCGTCCGGACTCCACGACCGCTGGACATAGTGCAGGAACGGCTTGCCGACGTCGGTGAAGACGACCTCGTCGGTGTACGAGAAGTCCTCGATTGTGGGATACGACCCCGCGCCGTCACCTCTCCAGGTGCCGAGCAGGGCGGCGACGGGGACGAGGCCGGGTGCGAGTTCCATGTCCACGAGACTAGGTGACGCCTGAGTCCCACACCGGCTGACCGGTCGTGTCGAGCCGGAGGCCGTCGCTCGGGGAGTGCCCGGTGATCTTCCCGGTGTGCATGAGGTGCCCCACCGCGAGGCCGTGGACCGTAGCCGTCACGTCGGCCACGATCCTGCGGTGGCAGCGCCACCACACGGACTCGGAGCACATCACGGCGGTGCGACGGACGTGCGCGTCCTCGACAACCCGGTCCAGCGCCGCGCGGAATCCGGGGGTGCGGGTCCACGCGCTGTAGGCGCGGAACGCCTCGACCCGCCACCACGTGTCGGGGGAGCCACGTCGCTGCTCCGCGGAGAGGGTCCGGCGGCCGCCGAGATCCTCCTCCCAGCGGTAGTCGATCCCCACCTCGCGGGTGAGGTCGGGGACGGCGCCCTTGGCGGCGGCCGAGTTGGCGCGGCTGCCCGGGAAGCGCCGGATGTCCACCAGGAGTTCGACCCCGGCGCCGGTGAGCAGCCCGCCGAGCTCGTCGCGCTCGAGTCGCCCGTGCCCCACGGTGAGCAGCATCAGTGCTCCGAGTGCCCGGTCCCTGCGGCGTCCGCATCCGCATCCGTATCCGCGGCAGCGGTCCCGGACCCCGACTCGCCCCGTCGCCGCGGGATCACGTGCGCGATCGCCACCACCACGGCGCCGACGACCAGCCCGAACAGCAGCGAGCACACGGTGTTCACCAGCCATCCGAGAACGCTCCCGACACCCGCCACCGCTGCGGCGGGCTCCTCCAGCAGGTGCACCAGGTGGTACGGGGCGGTGGCCCCGAGCTCGTCCAGGCCCACGAGCAGGATGTGCCCGCCGACCCACAGCATGGCGAGCATCCCGACGAAGGAGATCACCTCGAGCACGGTCGGCATCGCCTTGACCAGCCCGCTGCCGAACCGCTGGGCGGCGGGTGAGTCCTTCCCGGCCAGGTGGAGACCGATGTCGTCCATCTTGACGATCACCGCGACCACGCCGTAGACGAGCGCGGTGATGAACAGCCCCACCACCACCAGGATCGCCGCCCGCGACCAGAACGGTTCGTCGGCGACCTCGTTGAGCGCGATCATCATGATCTCGGCGCTGAGGATGAAGTCCGTGGTGACCGCCCCGCGGACCATCCGCTTCTCCGCGTCGGGGCCCTTCTCGACGACGGGTGTGGCCTTCTCATGGTGGCCGGAGACCCGCTCCCACACCTTCTCAGCGCCCTCGTAGCAGAGGTAGACGCCACCGAGCATGAGGATCGGGGTGAGGATCCACGGGATGAACTGGCTGAGCAGCAGGGCCAACACGATGATGATCGCCTTGTTCCCCAGGGACCCGGTGGCGATCCGGCGGACGATGGGCAGTTCCCGCGACGGGTCCACGTCGCGGACGTACTGCGGGGTCACCGCGGTGTCGTCGACCACCACGCCGGCGGCCTTGACGCTCGCGCGCCCGGATGCGGCCGCGATGTCGTCGGCACTGGCGGCCGCCATCCGGGCCAGGACGGCGATGTCGTCGAGAAGGGCGGCGAGACCACCGGCCATGAGTACCTCACTGGGGCGGGCGGGAGTGGTCCCCGCCGACGAGACGGCCGAACCGTGCCGGGTCGGATCGTCACAGGGTAGCCCCGTGCGGCCGTCCGCGTCGTCTCAGCCCTGTGTGGTCTCAGCCCTCTGTGGTCTCAGTCCTCTGTGTCTCAGCCCTCCACCGCGTCGAGGACCCATCTGAGTGTCGACACCCCGGTCCGGCCGAGGTGCAGGGCCGCCGCGCGGGAACCGAAGGGTCCGTCGGGTAGACCGAGGGTCATGCGGGCCCAGGGGGGCAGCGCCGCGACGGCGCCCTCGCGGAGCATCGCGTAGGCGGGTTTGTCGGTCCATCCCACCGGCGGCTCGTTCAGCAGGAAGTGCCGGGCGTCGAGCGCGGCCGGCGAGGCCTCGAGCTCGGGTCGATACTCCTCCAGGGCGGCGTCGAGCTCTGCGACGGTCGTCGGCACCCGCTTCGCGCCCAGCATGATCCCGGTGCGCGACGCCTGTCGGACGTACTCGTCACGCCGTTCCGGCGACAGCGGCGTGCGCCCGTAGAGACGGTGGCACTCGAGGAAGCTCCAGATCTCGGCGACGTGCACCCACAGCAGCAGGTGCGGGTCCCGTGCGTCGTAGGGTCGGCCGCGATAGTCGGTGCCCACCACCGCCCGGTGCACGCCGTTGATCGCCCGGATGAGCTCCGAGGCGTCGGCGACGGTCCCGAACGTGGTCGTGGCGATGAACTGCGAGGTCCGCTGGAGTCTGCCCCAGGGGTCACCGCGATAGTCGCTGTGGTCGGCGACCCCGGCCATGGCCAGCGGGTGCAACGACTGCAGTAACAGGGCGGTCAGGCCGGCGGCGAACATCGAGGCGTCTCCGTGCACCGCGCAGATCGCGTCCCCGGGTGAGTTCCAGCGCTCGCCCTCGGAGTGCCAGATCTGCTGCCGCCGCTCGGCGGCGTCGTCACCGGCGATCCGCGAGCGCACCACCAGTCCGGCCCGGCGACGGGCGCCGGTCAGGGCTCGGGACGCCGTGGTCGTCATCACGGGCATGTAGGACACCACCTCGAGGGTCGGTCGTGACCGTCACCATACCCCCGGTACGGCCCGCGCGCCCGGTATCATCGAGCCGATGACGCCCCAGGTGACCGTTCGTTCCGACCGCACCCGGACCAGCGGGCTGGCGGGGGTCCTCGGGGTCCTGACCGCCCTGGCGGGGATCAACCTCGGCGCGACTCTCTCGGGCCTGCCCAACCGGGAGTGGATCGTCCCGCTGTCGGTCCTCGCACTGGTCGTGGTGGTCAGGGTGCGCGGGATGTGCTGGTCGGAACTGGGACTGTCGGTCCGCCACATGCCCCGCGGCCTGGCCTACGGGTTCGCCGCGACGGTCGCCGTGGCCGCAGTGGTGACCGCCGGTTGTCTGATCCCGGCCACCAGGCCGTTCTTCCTCTCCGAGCGCTATTCCGACCTGCGGATGGCGGTGTTCTCGGCGCTGGTACTGATCCCACTGATGACCGTGCTCCCCGAGGAGTTGGCCTTCCGGGGGATCCTTCAGGGTGCGACCGAGCGGGTGTTCGGCACCACCGGGGTGTTCGTTGTGGGCTCGCTGGCGTTCGGACTCTGGCACGTGACGTCCTCGCTGGGCCTCACGGCCGGCAACGCGGGCTTGGCGGACCTGTTCGGGACGGGCGCTGTCGGTCAGGTCGCGGGGATCGGGCTGGCGGTGGCGGCGACGTCCGCGGCCGGCGCCGGGTTCATCTGGTTCCGT
Organism: Dietzia psychralcaliphila; assembly: GCF_003096095.1. NCBI lineage: Bacteria > Bacillati > Actinomycetota > Actinomycetes > Mycobacteriales > Dietziaceae > Dietzia > Dietzia psychralcaliphila. The sequence continues at coordinate 2,257,845 of NZ_CP015453.1, read as the reverse complement.
CGACGCAGCCGCAGCCTGCTCGCGCCGATCGGATTGCACTGGGCGTTCAACGCCGTCGGCGCGCTCGCCGCAGCTCTCACGTGGCGCGCACTGGCCGGCTGAACACCGCCACCACCGCCACCACGACCAGGGCCGCGCAGCAACCCATCACCACGAGCATCGGTAGGGCGGAGTGTGGGCCGGCGAGGCCGGTCAGCGGCGAGACCAGGGCCGCCAGGCTGAACTGCGCCGCGCCGAGCAGCGCGGATCCGGATCCCGAGTGCCCCTGGGTGGCCTGCATGGACAGCGCCGCCGCGTTGGGCAGGATCAGCCCTATCGACAGGGTCAGCAGGAGCAATCCGGCGGTGACCGGTGCGAGTCCCAGGGTGCCGGCGGGGGAGAGGACCACGACGACGACGAGCACCGCTATCGCCGAGACCATGCCGGCGACCCCGGTGCGCATGACCTTCTCCGGTGCGAACCTGCCGACCAGGCGTGCCCCGGCCAGGTTTGAGGCCAGGATTCCCAGCGCGTTGACGGTGAACGCCACCGAGTACGCGGTGGGGGAGAGCCCGACCATGTCCTGGTAGATGAACGGGCTGGCGGAGATGTACGCGAAGAGCACGCCGAAGGTGAACACGAACGCGGACACCCGGGCCACGAACGGCCCGTGGGTGGCCACGACCCGCATGTCGGCCAGGGTCGACATGAACCCCCCGGTCCGGCGCGAGTCGGGGGGCAGGGTCTCGGGCACGGCCGCGATGACCCCGATCGCCGTGACCACCGACAGCCCGGCCAACAGCCAGAACACGCCCCGCCAACCGCCGAACGGGACCACGGCACCGCCGACGAGCGGGGCGATCACGGGTGCCACGGACTGGAGAGCCATGAGGGTCGCGAACGCCTTGGCGACACCGGCGCCGCGACCGACGTCCACCACGACGGCCTTGCTCAGGACGATCCCGGCGGCGCCGAAGAACCCCTGGGCGACCCGGCCCAGCACCAGTACCCAGATCGACGGGGCCAGCGCACACACCACGGCGGCGATCGCGGTCCCGACCGAACCCAGGATCAACAGGGTGCGCCTGCCCATGCGGTCCGAGAGGGGTCCTATCACGAGCTGACCCACGGCCAGCGACACCATGAACGCGGTCAGCGTGAGCTGGGCGACCGAGGCGGAGACCCCGAACTCGCCCACGATGAGTGGCAGTGCGGGCAGGTAGGTGTCGGTCGCGAACGGCCCGATGGCTCCGGCCAGGGCAAGGGCCATGAGCATGGTGGCGGGCACGGTGCCCAGCAGGGGGGACTGGGAATTCGGCGCCTCGGCGCGGGACGGGGTGGACTTCACGTGAGGACGATAGCCCCGCCGAGGTGGGACGCGCGATGCCCCGATAACCCGTTGTCACCCCCGTCCGGATCCGCGGGGATCGGGTGATCGAGGGCTGGTGAAGGGCGATTTCCCGGCTAGTTCGCCCGGACCTCAGCGACACCGTCGAGGTACGTGATGACCCCGCCCTCGAAGGTGGAGATCCATCCCCCGTCGGTGGTGGCCTCGTCCGCGGTGGGAAAGCCCAGTTCGCCCCCGGGCCCGCCCGCCTCCCGGTACGCCGTGAGGATCTCGCCCTGCACCACGAAGGCGCGCCCGGCAGGGGTGAGGACGATCGCCCCTCGGTCGAACTCGGTGATGGATCCGTCCTCTACGTCTGTTGCGGGACCGGTCGCGCGGCCCAACTCACCGGTCTCGCCGCCCAGGCCATTCCAGCGTTCGGCCACGGGGGCCGGGAGGTCGACCATGGAATCTGCTGGCCCGGGGACGGGGGTCGAGCTCGTGGTCGTGATCACCTCGGACGTGGTCGGTGACGACTCCGTCGTGCCGTCCGCATCCGACTCCCCGTCCGGCGAGCACGCGGAGAGTCCGGCGGTGGCGGCCGCCGCGACGGTGACGGCGGCGAGGGCTCGCGTGATCCTGTTCATGCCCGCCGATTCTAGTCGCGGGCCGGGGGACGCGACTTTCGTTGCGGGATCGCGACACGGCGGGTGTTCCGCGAGGCCGGCGGTGGGTGGACACTGGATCCGGGACACACCCGTCGGGGCGGGAGGAGGGGTCGTCATGTCGAGGTTCGTCACGTGTCTGTGGTTGAACGGGCAGGCGGAGGAGGCGGCGGAGTTCTACTGCTCGGTCTTCCCGAACTCCCGTGTCATCTCCGTCGACGAGTCGCCGGTCGACACCCCGGGGCCGAGAGCCGGCCAGGTCCTGACCGTGGAGTTCGAGCTCGACGGACGGGCTTTCCTCGCCCTCAACGGCGGACCCGGGGTCGAGTACACCGACGCGATCTCGTTGGAGATCCGATGCGCGGACCAGGCAGAGATCGACCACTACTGGGACGGCCTGCTGGCCGGTGGGGGTCGGGAGGTGCAGTGCGGCTGGCTGATCGACCGCTACGGGGTGCGGTGGCAGGTCGCACCGGAACTGCTGTACGAGCTGTGGCGCTCGGGGGACCAGGCAGCCACCGCGCGGGCCTTCACGGTGATGTTGGACATGGTCAGACTCGACGTCGCCGCGCTGGAGTCAGCCGCCCGGGGAGTCTGATCACAGTGCCTCCCCGGGCGGCCACCCACGTCGGTCACAAACCCGGGCGCTTGCCCACCGTCAGCGTGACCTCGCCGGTGTGGGCGAAGAAATCCTCGCCCTTGTCGTCGACCACGATGAACGCGGGGAAGTCCTCCACGTCGATCTTCCACACCGCCTCCATGCCGAGTTCCTCGTACTCGATCACCTCGACGTGCTTGATGCAGTCCTGGGCCAGTCGCGCGGCGGGGCCGCCGATCGAGCCCAGGTAGAAGCCGCCGTGGGTCGCGCAGGCGTCGGTGACCTGCTTGGAGCGGTTTCCCTTGGCCAGCATGACCATGGAACCGCCAGCGGCCTGGAACTGCTCGACGTAGGAGTCCATGCGGCCGGCGGTGGTGGGGCCGAACGAACCCGACGGCATGCCCTCGGGGGTCTTGGCGGGCCCGGCGTAGTAGACCGGGTGGTCCTTGAGGTACTGCGGCATCTCCTCGCCGGCGTCGAGCCGCTCCTTGATCTTGGAGTGGGCGATGTCGCGGGCCACCACCAGCGGACCGGTGAGGGACAGGCGGGTCTTGACCGGGTGCTTGCTCAGTTCGGCGAGGATCTCCGGCATGGGCTTGTTGAGGTCGACCCTCACGGCCGCGCCCTTGCCCGTCCCGGACACGCCATGTGTCGCGGCGTCCAGCTCGGAATCGGTGGTGGCGGGCAGGAACCGGCCGGGGTCGAACTCGAGCTGCTCGAGGAACACGCCCTCCGGGGTGATCTTGGCCTTTGCCTGGCGGTCGGCGCTACAGGAGACGGCGATCGCCACGGGGAGCGAGGCCCCGTGGCGGGGGAGCCGCACCACGCGGACGTCGTGGCAGAAGTACTTGCCGCCGAACTGCGCGCCGATCCCGATCTGCTGGGTCAGCTCGAAGACCTTCTCCTCCAGCTCCACGTCGCGGAATCCGCGGCCCGACATGGCGCCCTCGCGGGGCAGTTCGTCCAGGTAGTGCGCCGAGGCGAGCTTGGCCGTCTTGACCGCGAACTCGGCGGAGGTACCACCCACCACGATCGCCAGGTGATACGGCGGGCAGGCGGCGGTCCCGATCGAGCGGATCTTCTCCTCGATGAACTGCATCATCCGCTCGGGATTGAGGATCGCCTTGGTCTCCTGGTACAGGAACGACTTGTTGGCCGAGCCGCCGCCCTTGGCCATGAAGAGGAACTTGTAGCTGTTCTCGTGGCCGGGAGTGGTGTCGGCACCGATCTCGATCTGAGCCGGGAGGTTGTTGCCGGTGTTCCGCTCGTCCCACATGGTGATGGGGGCGTTCTGCGAGTAGCGCAGGTTGAGGCGGGTGAACGCGTCGTAGACACCCCGGGCGACGGCCTGCTCGTCGGGCCCGGGAGTGAGGACGTGCTGGCCGCGCTCGCCCTTCACGATCGCAGTGCCCGTGTCCTGGCACATCGGCAGCACGCCACCGGCGGCGATGTTGGCGTTCTTGAGCAGGTCCAGTGCCACGAACTTGTCGTTGTCGCTGGCCTCGAGGTCGTCGAGGATCTTGGCCACCTGGGCCAGATGGTCCGGGCGCAGGTAGTGGGAGATGTCGTGCATGGCCGTCTCGGTGAGCAGCCGGATCGCCTCGGGGTCCACGCGGAGGAAGGTCGTGCCGTCCGGGCCTTCGACCGTGGAGACACCCTCGGTGGTCAGGAGGCGGTACTCGGTGGTGTCCGCACCGACCGGGAGGAGATCCTCATAGACGAACTCGGGCATTGACGCTCCTGGATCTGAGAGGCGGGTAACACTTCCGTCCAGGATAATCGCCTTATTGCGCAGGTCGGAATCGGGTGTGTAGTAAAGGGACGAAGCGGTATCCACCGTGGTCGGTGACCTCGGGCTCCCCCCTGGTGAGCCGCACCCGGTGCATGACGTCCCGCCAGGGCGCGACCATCAAGCCGTCGGCGCCCAGCTGGTCGACGAGCTCCGACGGGAGGGCGTCGGCCATCGCCGAGACGAGGATCCGGTCGAAGGGGGCGAACTCCGGTAGGCCCAGTACGCCGGGCCGGGCCCGGTGCACCCGGACCCAGGGTTGGGTGATGGCCGCGCGTGACCGCTCGACAAGCTCCGGCACCAGCTCGACCGCGAACACCGCGGATTCCGGCCCACCCAGTTCGCCGAGGATCGCCGCTGTCCAGCCGCTGCCGGACCCCACGTCGAGGACCCGCATCCCGGGGAACGGCTCGAGGAGGGTCATCATGTCCGCGACGGTGGAGGGCTGGGAGTTGGTCTGCCCGAAGCCGATCGGCAGCGGCGCGTCGTGGCGGTGGTCGTCCGCGACCTCCGTCGGGAGGAACCGGCGACGCTCCTGGACGCGCATCGCCCTCCGGACCTCTGCGGTGGGCATACCGGGCCTCCTTCACGCCGGGCCTTCTCGCCGCGGGGCCCTGCTGTCACCGGGACGAGTCGCACAGGACGCACGTGACCCCGGGCGCACCGGACCGGGCCGACGATGCCGCGATCGTACCCCCGCCCGGGACCCGTGGCCATGCGCGCAGCACGGTCGCCACGGCGCTGACAGCCACACGGTCGCCACGGCGCTGACAGTCAAAGGTCCTGAGGCAAGCCACACCTTAGTTTTGCCCTGACGCCCCCAGGGTGGTTAAGGTGAGCCTTACCTACTGATTACTACTGATTCAGCCCCTGGAGAGACAGTGAACCGATTCCCCAAGATCGTCGCCGCGGCCGCCGCCCTTGCTCTGACCGGCGGTGCGCTCACGGCCTGCGGCAGCTCGGACGCGCAGTCCGGTGGCGCCGAGGGTGAAGGCCCCACCCGGGTTGTCCTCACCAGCCATGCGGCCGCCGACACCCTCGACGAGCTGGATCTCGAGGACCGTGTGGTGGGCCTGCCCAAGACCGGGGTGTTCCCGGATGCGCTCGACACCTATGCGAGCGACGAGTATGCCGACGTCGGCAGCCTCAAGGAGCCGAAGATGGACGTCATCGCCGAGCTCGGCCCCGACCTCATCCTGTTCGGTGCCCGTACCGAGGCGATGGAGCCCGAGTTCGCCAAGATCTCCGACCAGGTGATCGCGGGTGATCCGGACACCTCCGACACGGTCGCCTCCAACCGCGCCAAGGTGGAGGAGATCGCCGCGCTGTTCGGCGTCCAGGACGAGGCGGCGGAGCAGCTCGACGAGATCGACGAGAAGGTGGCCGAGACCCGCGCCAAGGCCGAGAACGCCGGGACGGCACTGGTGCTGATGACCTCGGGAGGCAAGGTCACCGCCTACGGCCCCGGGACCCGTTTCGACATCATCTTCAACGAGCTCGGGATGGAGTCCGCCGGCGACGTCGCCGCCGAGGGCAGGCACGGTGCACCGCTGAGCTGGGAGCAGATCGCCGAGCTCGACCCCGAGCACGTGTTCGTGATCGACCGTGACGCGGCGATCGGAGCCGAGGGCGAGGCGGCCTCCGCGCTTCTGGACAACCCCCTGTTCAACCGGACCGCTGCCGCGGCCAATGACAATGTCCACATGCTCGACGGGCAGAACTGGTACCTCGTCGGTGGCGGCCTCGGTGTCCTGGACGCGATGATCGCCGAGATCGACTCGGCCGTCTCCTGACGCCCGGAGATATCCGGTCGTGACCACCACCGTGTTGGAGAGCCGGCCACGGCAGCGCATGCCGTGGCCGGCTCTCGGCGTGGCCGCACTCGTGGTGGCGCTGTTCGCCAGCGTCTTCGTCGGAGCGGCCGACATCACGGTGTGGGATGTACTGACCGGTGGCCTCTCCGAGGCACACCGCGTCTACCTGGTCGAGGCCCGCCTGCCCCGGACCGCGGCGGCGGCGCTCGCCGGGGCCTCCCTGGCGATCGCGGGTCTGTTGATGCAGTTGCTGACCCGGAACCGCTTCGTCGAGCCCTCGACGGCCGGAACGGTCGAGTCCGCCGGACTGGGCCTCGTCGTGGTGGCGATCCTCGCGCCGGGCGCGCCGATCGTCATCAAGATGATCGTCGCCATGGTGTTCGCCCTCGCCGGCACCGCGCTGTTCCTCGCGTGCATCCGGCGGGTCGCGGTCTCCGACTCCTTCATCGTGCCGCTCATCGGGATCATGCTCGGGTCCGTCGTGGGGGCCGTGGCGGCATTCCTCGCCCTGTCCCGCGACCTGCTGCAGATGCTCAACGCCTGGATGCTCGCCGACTTCTCCGCGGTCCTCGCCGGGCGGTACGAACTGCTCTGGTTGGTCGCCGTCCTGGGAGTACTCGCCTACGTCACGGCGGACAGGTTCACCGTGGCCGGGTTGGGGGAGGACGTGGCCACCGGTCTCGGTCTGGATCACCGCACGGTCGTCGCACTGGGCATGTCCATCGTGGCCGCCGTCGCGGCCGTCGTCGTCGTCACCGTGGGTGCCCTCCCGCTGCTCGGACTCGTGGTTCCCAACGTCGTCTCCAGGCTCGTCGGCGACGACGCGCGACGCGGTCTCCCGCTCGTGGCTCTCCTGGGTGCGGTCACCGTACTCGTCTGCGACATGGTCGGACGGTCTCTGCCGGGACTCCTCGCCGGCGGATCCGCCGGCGCGGGGGAGATCCCCGTGGGAACCCTGGTGGGGATCATCGGCGGGGCGGTGTTCCTGGCGATGATGCTCCGGGGGGTGCGCAATGGCTGAGGCCTCGATTCTCGTCACCCCGCCGGACAGGTTCTCGGGCATCCGGACCCGGGCGGAGTCCGACCGCAGACGCCGCCGGCTGGTGGCGATCGTGTGCGCTGCCGTGGCGGTCGCGACGCTGGCCGCACTGGTCCTGACGGGCCTCCCGGAGACCGTCGGTTCCAGGGCGTGGCACTACTCGCTGGACCGGTTGACCCGCCATGCCGTGGCGATCGTCCTGGTGGCCATGGCCGTGGGCGTGTCGACGGTGTTGTTCCAGACCGTCACCGGGAACCGGATCCTCACCCCGGCGCTCATGGGCTTCGACTCGCTGTATCTGCTCATCCAGACGATGTTCGTGTTCTTCATGGTCCCGCGACCCGAGGCGATCGCCGGCGGCCTGATCAGCGGCGGCCTCTCCGGATTCCTGGGGCAGACCGCGCTCATGGTGGTGGCCTCGACCGCGCTCTACCTCTGGCTGCTCGGTGGACGCCGGACCGACATCCACCTGCTGCTGCTGGTCGGCGTGGTGTTCGGGGTGTTCTTCCGGTCGATCTCCTCGTTCTTCCAGCGACTCCTCGACCCGGCCGCCTACCTCCAGGTCCAGGACGCCATGTTCGCCAGCTTCCGCGGAGTTCAACTGGACGTCCTCGTCGCGTGCGGACTCATCGTGGCCGCCGGTCTGGTCGTGGTCGCGGCGCTCGGTCGCAGGCTGGACGTGATGCTGCTGGGCCGTGACCCGGCGGTCGCCCTGGGCGTGAACCACCGCCGGGTGACGATCGTGGTCCTCGTGGTGGTCTCCTTCCTGGTCTCCGCCTCCACGGCCCTGATCGGCCCGGTGATGTTCTTCGGGCTCATCGTCGCGAACGCCGCCTATGCCCTCCTGGGAACCACCCTCCACCGCTTCACCCTGCCCGTCGCCTCGCTCCTCGGCGTGATCGCCCTGGCCGGTGGGGAGATGGTGCTCGGCGCCCTCGGCGTGGAGTCGGCGCTGAGCATCGTCATCGAGTTCGTCGGTGGCCTGCTGTTCTTGTTCCTGCTCCTGACCAACCGCGCACGCTGACGAAAGAGGCACATCATGTCCCTTCTCCCGTTCCGCCGCCGTGGCGACCGAGCCAGTGCGCCCCGGTGGTCTACGGAGGGGTCGACCGAGTGCGGTATCGAGGCCAGCGCGGTGTGTTCGTCATACGGGGACACGCAGGTCCTCCACGACGTCACGGCGTGCTTCGCCCAGGGCGGCGTCACCTCGCTGATCGGTCCCAACGGCGCCGGGAAGTCGACGTTGCTGGGGGTCATGAGCCGGCTCCAGGACGCCGAGTCGGGACACGTCCTCGTCGACGGGGTCGACGTGTCCGCCAACGGTGGGCGTGAGCTGGCCCGGCGTCTCGCGGTTCTGCGTCAGGAGAACGCGGTGTCCATCCGCCTCACGGTCCGCGAGCTCGTGGCCTTCGGCAGGTTCCCGCACAACGGGGGGCGGCCCACCCCGGGGGACGCCGAGCACGTCGAGTACGCCCTGACGGCGATGGAACTGGAGGGTTTCGCCGACAGGTACCTGGATGAGCTCTCCGGCGGTCAGCGCCAGCGCGCGCACATCGCCATGGTCCTCGCGCAGGACACGGACTACGTCCTGCTCGACGAGCCGCTCAACAACCTCGATCTGCGCCACGCCACCTCGATCATGCGGTTGTTGCGCAGGACCGCCGCGGAGCGGAACAAGACCATCGTGCTGGTGATCCACGACATCAACATCGCCGCCGCCTATTCCGACCGGATCATCGCCATGAAGGACGGTGTGATCGTGGCCGACGGCACCCCGGCGCAGATCATGCGCACCGAGGTCCTGCGGCTGGTGTATGACATGGACATGCAGGTCGCCGAGGTCGCGGGTCGATACGTGGCGCTGTACTTCGACGGCGAGGACGAGTCCGAGGACCGTAGCGCGGTCCTCTCCACCGCCTGACCCGGTACGGAACGGACCCGCGCGGTGGTCGCCCGAGGACCCCGGGCTCTCCGGCAGCAGGTGACAGGCTCTCCCACGGTGCCCGCCGGCGCTAGTGTCGGGTCATGCGCTTCGGACTCTTCCTGCCCCAGGGATGGCGACTCGATCTGGTCGACGTCCCTCCCGCCCACCACTGGTCGGTCATCTCCGACCTGGCCACCCGCGCCGACGCGGGCCGGTGGGAGTCGCTGTGGGTGTACGACCACATGCACACCGCCCCACTGACCACCGGGGAAGCCACGCACGAGGCGTGGAGTCTGATGTCCGCCCTCGGCGCGGTGACCTCCCGCGTCCGTCTGGGCCAGATGTGTACGTGCCTGGGATACCGGAACCCCGCACTGCTGGCGAAGATGGCCTCGACCGTCGACCACATCTCCGGCGGACGTGTCGAGATGGGGATCGGCGCCGGCTGGTACGAGCACGAGTGGCGGGCCTACGGTTACGGGTTCCCCTCCGCCGGTGAGCGGATCGCGATGCTCGACGAAGGGGTGCGAATCATGCTGGAGGCGTGGGCCGACGGCATCGTGTCGCTCGACGGCGAGCACTTCCGGATCGACGGCGCCATCGTGCAGCCCCGCCCACTGCAGGACGGCGGCATCCCGATGTGGATCGCCGGCGGCGGGGAACGCAAGACCCTCAGGATCGCCGCCCGCCACGCCGACTACACCAACTTCGACGGCAGCCCCGAGGGGTTCGCCCACAAATCGGAGGTCCTCCTGGGGCACTGCGCCGACGTGGGCCGGGACCCGTCCGAGATCACCCGCACCGCCAACTACAACGTGGCGGTGGGGGAGACGGAGAAGGACGTGACCGACAGGCTGGCTTTCCTCCGCGACAGGATGGCCCGCCACGTCGGGGCCGACGAGGCGGAGCGGCAGCTCGGCGCGTACCGGGACCTGCCCGCGGTGGGTACGCCCGAGCAGATCGTGGAGAAGCTCCGCGGCCTCGAGGGCCTGGGGATGACGTACGGCGTCTTCTACTTCCCCGAGATCGCCACCGACACCTCGGGACTCGAGCTCTTCGAGCGTGAGGTCATCCCGGCCCTGTCGTGACCCGCCTGCCCGGCGGAGATCCCGCACCATCCCCGACCACTGGAGAGCGACCGCGATGAAGGACATCCACTACGAGGAGCTACCCGCCGAGGCGGTACTCGATCACGTCACCCCGGGGATGCACATCGTCTCGCCTATCCAGAACGCCGCGCCCCCGGCGCTGCTGCGTGCACTGGACGCGGGCGCCGAGGGGTTCACCGGCGTCACGATCCACCACATGGATCCCTGGGAGTCGCTGCCGTTCATGGAGGGCGCCTACCCGGGCAGGCTCCGCCACGTGGACTACTTCCTCGGCCCCGGTTCGCGGAAGAACTTCCACGAGGGCAGGTGCGACCTCGTCCCGGTGGACTTCGCGCAGGTCCCGGCGACCCTTCGTGAGTTCACCCCACCCGGTCTCGCCGTCACCACGGTCTCCGAGATCGACGAGCACGGGTTCTTCTCCATGGGCACCAACGCCGACTACGTGGCGTCCTTCATCGGGCAGGTGCCGTTCTTCGTCGAGGTCAACGCCAACATGCCGCGGACCTTCGGCCGCAACCACATCCACATCTCCCAGGTCGTGGGCGTGACGCGCAACGACGTCCCGATGATCACCATCGAGCCCCCGGTGCCCGGAGATATCGAGAACGCGATCGCGGACGTCATCGCCGAGCGGGTGCCGGACGGCGCCTGCCTGCAACTGGGCGTCGGCAAACTACCCAACGCGGTCCTGTCGCGGCTGACCGGGCACGAGAACCTGGGGATCCACACCGAGGCACTGTCGGACGGGGTGATGGACCTCGTCGACGCCGGCGTCATCGACGGTTCGCGGAAGACCGGCAGGCCGTTCAAGCACGTCACCACCTTCGCGGTGGGGTCGCAGAAGCTCATGGACTGGCTGCACAACAACCCGTCGGTCGCCATGCTCCCGGTGGACATCGTCAACGATCCGCGGGTGATCGGACAGGAGCACAACCTCCACTCGATCAACGCCACGAGCGAGGTCGACCTCTACGGGCAGGCGGCGTCGGAGACGATCGGGGGGCGGTACTGGTCCGGGGCCGGTGGCCAGGCGGACTTCGCGAGGGGCTGCAGGTTCTCTCCCGGTGGCCACGGATTCATCGTCACGCCGTCCCAGACCTCCCGGGGCATCAGTCGCATCACGCTCTCGCTGACGCCCGGAAGTCCGGTCACCACCCACAAGAACATCATCGAGAGCGTCGTCACCGAGTACGGGATCGCCACGCTCAGGGGCCGGTCGGTGTCCGACCGGGCTGCCGCGCTCATCACGATCGCCCATCCGGATCACCGTGAACGGCTGAGTCGCGAGGCCCGCGAGGCCGGCCTGTTGCCGCGGAGCGCCCACTAGGACGAGGTCCACGACGGGCCCCCGATCGCCACGCTCGCGGCGTCCGCGCGGGCGGTGGCCGCGCGCCGACCGGTGGCAGGTGGTCTGGAGGGGGGTTACGTTTCCGATGAGATGTGACCCCTGAAATCGGAGGCAGTTATGGACCCCATCATCTGGATCATCATCGGGGTGGTCGCAGTGGTCTTGATCATCGCGCTTATCGCGTTGACCGTCAGGAACAACAACAGAAAGAAGCTCGGCGAGGCCGCAGAACTGCGCAAGGACGCCCGTGAGCGGGAGCAGCAGCTGGAACGTCAGCACTCCGTCGCTCGTGAACAGGAACATCGTGCGGGTGCCGCCGAGCAGGAGGCCAAGGCGAAGGCGGCCGAGGCCGATCGACTGCGGTCGGAGGCCGACCAGCACCGTTCGGTGGTCGACGAGCAGCGTCAGGACGTGCGCCGTATGGAGCAGCACGCCGACAAGCTCGATCCCAAGCACCGAGCCGATGCTCCCGGCCCGGCCGGGGACCGCGGCGGGGCCGCGGATGACTCCGCCCGCGTCGACGGGCGAGGCGGAGCTGCAGGGACCGGCGGTGTCGCCTCGTCCGGCGGTGCCACCACTGCCGGCGCCGGGGGACTGACAGGGGGCACGACCGGTGACGCCGGTGGTCGGCATTCCAGGTCCGACGAGGGCTCCGGGGTCGGGACCGACGAGACCCACGGTATCCACGGGACCCACGGGACCCACGAGACCGGTGCGGCCACCGCGGGCGACCGCGGGTCAGTGACCGATGACCGCGGGGTCGGCGATCGAGCCGTCGGCGATCACCAGACCGGGCGTCACCCGGAGGGCGCCGATCAGGCCGCCCACCCGCAGGAGGAACCGGGCATCGTGGACAAGGTGTTGGGCCGGACCCACCGCGACGAGCCGAGGCGCTGACCGCGGAACGTCGGAGTGACGGCAGGGCCCGTGGGAGATGATCCCGCGGGCCCTTCGCCGTGTACCCCGGGTCGTCAGACCGCGGTGCCCGGCGTGACCCGCTCGACCTTCACCCGCTCGCCGAACAGGGGACCGTACAGAGAGCCCGCGATCAGGGCGCCGAGGATCGGGGCCAACCAGAAGAGCCACAGCTGGCCGACGGCGCCGTCGCCGTTGAAGAACGCCACGGCGGTCGAGCGGGCCGGGTTCACGGAGGTGTTGGTGATCGGGATCGAGATGAGGTGGATCAGCGTCAGTGTGAGACCGATCGCCGCGGGGGCGAAGCCGACCGGGGCCCGGCGATCCGTGGCACCGAGGATCACCCAGACGAAGATCGCGGTCAGGACGACCTCGATGATCAGGGCCGAGACCAACCCGTATCCGTCCGGTGAATTGGCACCGTAGCCGTTCGCGGCCATGTGTCCGGTGGCCTCGAACCCGTCCTTGCCGGTGGCCACCACCAGGATCAGCGCCCCCGCGAGCAGACCGCCGACGACCTGACTGACGATGTACACGGGGGCCTTGGCCCAGGGGAGGCGGCCGGAGATCGCGGCGCCGACGGTCACGGCCGGGTTGAAGTGCCCGCCCGAGATGTGGCCGAACGCGTATACGCCGGTCAGGACGGTCAGGCCGAAGGCCAGGGAGACACCGAGGTAACCGACGCCCACGGGGACGTCTCCGGTGTCGGCGGTGGCGACCTGAACGGCGGCGAACACCGCCGTTCCACACCCTCCGAGGACCAGCCAGAAGGTGCCGATCAACTCGGCTGCGATCACCGCCGTGCCGGACGGGGTGGTGGGGGACGGGGTGGTGGGAGACGAGTCGGACATGAGCTGACCTCCGGTGGTGTACTCCCCGTGCGCAGGGGAGGCGGGAACGCCGCGGTGGCGGTCCTCGCTGCGCACACGCTAGCGCGGCCGTCGGTCTGCCGCGCCGAATCCGTGACCTCGGACGCGGCCCCGGCGCGGTGGGTCCGCGGTCAGCGCGCCAGGAGCATCGGGAGTGCCTCTCCGGCGGTGGCCCGGAGGTGGACGGCCGCCTCTCGTCCGAGGCCGGACGGGCCGGGGTTGACCTCGACCACCGGGATGCCGTTGTCGGCGGCGATGCCGGGGAGCGACGCGGCGGGATGGACCAGGCCGGAGGTCCCGACGACGAGGACCGCGGAGGCGGCGGAGATCGCGGATACCGCGGCGTCCCAGGGCTGTTGCGGGAGCATCTCCCCGAACCAGACCACTCCCGGTCTGGCCCGTCCCTCACACCGGGGGCACCCGGGCGGGGCGAGCCGACCCACGGGCCCGGTCGGCGCGGGCCCCGCCGCGATCGGCGTCCCACACCGGTCACACCGGTGGGCGAAGAGGCTGCCGTGGAGGTGGTGGACCTCGTCGGACCCGGCCCGTTCGTGGAGGTCGTCCACGTTCTGCGTCACCACCGTCACACTGCGGTCCCCGGCGGCCCGGGCGATCGCGCGGTGGCCCGCATTGGGCTCGGCGGCCCCGACGAGGTGCTCGCGCCAGCGGTACCAGGCCCATACGGTGTCCCGGTCACGGCTCCAGGCCTCCGGTGTGGCGAGGGCGGTGGGATCATAGCGTTCCCACAGCCCCGTCTGGGCGTCGCGGAAGGTGGGCACCCCGCTCTCGGCGCTCATACCGGCACCCGTGAGAACGACGAGAGGCCCGCCGCCGGCGAGGGCGAGACGGGCCTTGCTCATGTCGGGGTGGAGCCGGTCGGGCTCCACGCCGCCGGTGGTCACGGGACGAACGCGCTGCCCACCAGCGGGAGGGAGACACAGTTGGACGTCCCGCCACCGGCGAGGGTGGTGGTGACGCCGCCCTGCAGGAGCATCAGCACCTGGCCCTGACCGGTGTCGGCGACACCGTTGAGGGTTGCCGGACCGCCCTCGTTGATCCCGTTGTAGCTGAGCACTGTGGTGCCACGGCGACCGTTGTTGATGTTGAACCAGTCCACGGTCATGGGCTGTACCTGCTGGGGTGCGACGCCCTCGGTGCCCAGGGCGGTGAAGACGAAGCCGAGCTGGCCGCCCGGGATGCCGGGCAGGGGGAGGCCGGCGGGGCCCGGCACGGCGGTGGCCGCCCCGACGGCGGTCTGCTCACCGTCGATGCAGTTCTCCATGATCGTCGGGTAGGCGAACTGGGCGATCACCGGACCGTTCTCGGGTATCGGCGTGCCGGGCTCGCCGGAACCGCGGAAGAAGCCGACGAGGCGCGCGATGGTGCCCCGGCTCTCCTCGGGGATCCACTGCTGCTCGGAGAGGTTCTCGATGGCCTGCAACACGGGCTCGGTCGGCCGACCCAACTCGTCCAGTGACTGGGCACTCGCGGAGGCGGGCACCGCCAGTGACACGGCCACGGCGGCGACGGCACCGAGGCCAAGGGTCCTGAAAGAGTTCCTGAGCGAGTGGCGGGTCACTGGCGAGTCCATTCTTCGGATGAGGCGGACGGACCGGTCGGCGGGCCGACCAATCGACCGTTCGATGCTCTCACAACGTCCACAGGTGTGGATACCGGAGGCCCTGTTGCTGTGGCTTCTGGGGCCAGTGTGGCAGAGGATACTTGTGATGTAAATAACACCAGTCGTCGTGGGTGTGACATCGCGCGCTCGCGATGTCGACCTGGAGGCCGATGCAGGTAATGTGGACACGCACGCGCGCTCGACCGGACGCGCTTGTGGATCACGCGGGAGTACCGCAGATTCCCACCACGCGCCCGGCGGCCACTGAGTCGCCCGTGGCGCCGAAAGCCTCTGAGGGAGAACCCACCGTATGGCCCTGACCGAGTTCCGCAACGTCGCCATCGTCGCGCACGTCGACCATGGTAAGACGACACTCGTCGACGCGATGCTGCGCCAGTCCGGAGCGTTCGACGAACGCGCGGAGCTCGTGGACCGGGTCATGGACTCGGGTGACCTCGAGCGCGAGAAGGGCATCACGATCCTCGCCAAGAACACGTCGGTACGGCGTCTCGGCGCAGGGTCGGGCGGCGCCGACCTCGTCTTCAACATCATCGACACCCCCGGCCACGCCGACTTCGGCGGCGAGGTCGAGCGCGGCCTCAACATGGTCGACGGCGTCGTCCTGCTCATCGACTCCTCGGAGGGTCCGCTTCCGCAGACCCGGTTCGTCCTGCGCAAGGCGCTGGCGGCATCCCTGCCGGTCATCATCGTGGTCAACAAGACCGACCGTCCGGACGCCCGCATCGACGAGGTCGTCGAAGACGCCCAGGACCTCCTCATCGGTCTCGCCTCCGATCTCGAGGACCCGGACGCCCAGGCCGCGGCCGAGCGCGCGCTCGAGCTGCCCGTGGTGTTCGCCTCCGGGCGCGCAGGTAAGGCCTCGACCACCCAGCCCGCCAACGGCGAGGAACCGGCCGGCGAGAACCTGGACGAACTCTTCGCCCTCCTCTACGACGTGATCCCTGCCCCCCGCGGTGACGCCGACGCCCCGCTGCAGGCCCACGTGACCAACCTGGACGCGTCCAACTTCCTCGGCCGTATCGGTCTGGTCCGTATCCACAACGGCCGTCTCCGCAAGGGGCAGCAGGTGGCGTGGATCCACAACCTCCCGGACGGCGGTCAGGAGACCAAGTCCGTGCGGATCTCGGAACTCCTCGCGACCAAGGGCGTCGAGCGGATGCCCACCGAGGAGGCCGTCGCCGGCGACATCGTGGCGGTGGCCGGCATCAGCGACATCATGATCGGTGACACGCTCGCGGACCCGGAGAACCCGGTGGCGCTGCCCGCGATCACCGTCGACCAGCCGGCGATCTCGATGACCATCGGCGTCAACACCTCCCCGCTCGCCGGCCGCAACGGCGGTACCAAGCTCACCGCGCGGATGGTCAAGGCGCGTCTCGACCAGGAGCTCGTGGGCAACGTCTCGCTCAAGGTCCTCGACACCGAGCGCCCCGACGACTGGGAGGTGCAGGGCCGTGGCGAGATGGCGCTGTCCATCCTCGTCGAGACCATGCGCCGGGAGGGCTTCGAGCTCACCGTGGGCAAGCCGCAGGTCGTGACCCAGGTCATCGACGGCAAGGTCCACGAGCCGATGGAGCACATGACCATCGACGTGCCCGAGGAGTACCTCGGCGCGGTCACCCAGCTCATGGCGGCCCGCAAGGGGCGCATGGAGCAGATGGGCAACCACGGCTCGGGCTGGGTCCGGATGGAGTTCCGGGTGCCCGCCCGTGGGCTGATCGGCTTCCGCACGACCTTCATGACCGAGACGCGCGGCGCCGGGATCGCCAACTCCGAGTCGGCCGGCTACGAGCCCTGGGTCGGAGAGATCCGCTCGCGGCACACCGGTTCCCTGGTGGCCGACCGGGCCGGCAAGGCCACCGCGTTCGCGCTGCTCAGCCTGGCCGACCGCGGCGACTTCTTCATCGAGCCCACCTCCGAGGTGTACGAGGGCGTCGTCGTGGGCGAGAACCCGCGCTCCGAGGACATGGACGTCAACATCACCAAGGAGAAGAAGCTCACCAACATGCGTGCGGCCTCCTCCGACACGACCGAGACCCTGCAGAGGGCCCGCAACCTCACGCTGGAGGAGGCCATGGAGTTCTGTGCCGGCGACGAGTGCGTGGAGGTCGGACCGGAGGCGATCCGCGTGCGCAAGGTGCTGCTCACCGCGAACGAGCGGGCCAAGTCCCGGAGCAAGTCCAAGTCCCGCGAGCAGCAGTCGGTCAACTGACGAGGGCCCTGGTGACGACGAGGGGGGCGTCGGATCGCCGGCGCGGCACCGCCCTACTGGCCGCCGTGCTCGCTCTCGTCGTCGTCACCGGTTGTGTAGCCGACCCGCCCCCGCCCACGGTGGTGGGGGAGGAGCGATCCGACGGGGAGGCCGTCAGCCTGTCGGATGACGGTGTCCTCCTCGCCCTCGACCGGGTCGACCCGGGGTTCAACCCGCATCTCCTGGCCGACCAGGGGGTCGACACGGACCTGGTCGCCTCACTGCTGCTCCCGAGCGCGTTCGTCCCCGGACCCGGCGGAGACCTGGTGCTCAACCAGGACCTCCTGGTGTCCGCCGAACCCCTGTCGGGCGACCCGCGGACCATCCGGTACACGATCGATCCGCTCGCCCAGTGGACCGACGGGGTCCCGGTCGCGGCCGAGGACTTCGAGTATCTGTGGCAACAGATGACCACCCAGCCCGGCGTGGTCGACCCGGCCGGGTACGAGCAGATCGTGGAGGTCCGTTCCGGCGCCGGTGGCAAGGTCGTGGACGTGGTGTTCGACTCCCCGCCGGAGCAGTGGCGGACGTTGTTCGCCGACCTCCTGCCCGGACACATCCTCAAGAACGCCCCGGACGGATTCCAGGGCGCGATGGCCGGGCTCCCCGAGACGAGCGCCGGGCCGTTCATGATCCGCTTCGCTGACATCGGCCGGGGAGAGATCGAGTTCGTGCGCAACGACCGGTACTGGGCACGGACGCCGGAACTGGACCAGATCATAGTGCGGCGGGCGACCGGGGCCGGCCAGCTCGGGGCGGCGCTGCGCGGAGGGGCGGGATCACTCGCGATGGTCGCGGCGACCCCCTTGGCCGCGGATGTGGCGGCAACCGTCCCCGGTGTCCGCGCCGTGCCCGTGGACGACTCGGCCCAACTCGAACTGGGCTTCAACACCGTCGCTCCCGCGGTACGCGAGCCGGCGGTTCGGCGTGCCCTCGCCGCGGCGGTGGACCCCGAGGTGATCGGGCGGATCGTCACCGGGCAGGCGGACCCGACGGTCACGTCCTACCCGTTCCCGTCCGCGTCCGCCACCACCACGACGGGCGACCCGGACGCCGTGGCCAGCGCGCTCACCGGTGCGGGGTTCACCCGCACCGGGGCGCGGTGGGAGCGCGACGACACCCCGCTGAGCGTGACGCTCGGGGTGGAGGCCGAGGACGACCGGGCACTCACCGCCGCGTTCACCATCGCGGACCAGCTACGCGGCGCGGGCATCGGTGCCCGGGTCTGGGAGCTCGACGCGGTCGCCCTGTACGGCGACGCGCTCCCGCACGGTCTGGTGGACGCCGTGGTGGGGTGGCAGAGAGTCGACGGGCGCCCCGAGGTCGCGGCGGTGTCCCGGTTCGCCTGTGCCCCTGCCCGCACCACTAGCTCCGCCACCAGCCCCGCCACGAGCGGCCGCGCCGCGCCGACCCGCCCACTCACCACGGTCACTAGCCTCGTCCCGCCGGAACCCGACACGGGAACCACCACGACGGCGACCACTGATACGACCGCCCCCACCACCAGCGCGCCGCGCCGCACGATCGGGACCTCCTCCCCGGCACGGGCCAGCGGGGTCTCCGGGGTGTGCGACCCCGCTCTCGACCGTGCCCTCGGACTGGGCGACGCGACGGACGGCCCCGACCTCACCGCGGCGGGTGACCTGGTTGCCGAACAGGCACTCCGAATCCCGATAGTCAGACCGGGCCTGCTCCTCTCCGACGACGGCGTGGACGTGTCCGGTACACAGCCCGACGGGGTCGGCACCGCTCCGCCGGTGGTCGCCGACGTCTTCAACACCGTTCCCACCTGGAAGAGGACCGGATGACGCCGTTCGTCGCACCGCCCGCGGACGCCGGCGTCCGCGCCCTGTTCGTCCACGCCCACCCCGATGACGAGGCGATCACCACGGGAGGCACCATCGCCGCCCTCGTCACCGCTGGAGTGGACGTTCGGGTGGTGACGTGCACCCTCGGTGAGGAGGGAGAGGTCCTCGGTGAGGACTTAGCAGGACTGGTAGCCGACCGCGCCGATCAGCTCGGCGGCTACCGGATCGGCGAACTGGCGGTCTCACTGCGTGCGCTCGGGGTGGACCGGCCCCGCTTCCTCGGAGGCGCAGGCCGGTGGCGGGACTCCGGGATGTCCGGCACGTCGTCCGCGACGCATCCACGAGCGTTCGTGGCGTCGTCGCGCGCCGCGGTCGACGAAGTGGTGACGCTGCTCGATGACTGGCGGCCCCATCTCGTCGTCACCTACGATCCGCGCGGAGGTTACGGGCACCCGGATCACATCCGCGCCCACGAGGTCGTCCACACCGCGATCGACGATGCCGCACACCGGCCCCGTCGGGTGGCGTGGACGGTCACCGCGCGCTCGGACGTCTCGCGACGGCACCCGGCGCCGCCCGGACATCTCCGGCACGCCGGCGACTCCGAGCTGCCCTCGGTGCCGGACTCACGGCTCACCCACCGGGTTCCGCTCGACGACGCCACCTACGCGGCCAAGTTGGAGTCGCTGACCGGGCATGCGACCCAGCTCGAGTTGGTGCCCGGGGCGGACGCCGAACCGTGGTTCTTCGCCCTGACCAACGGAGTGCTCCAGCCGGTGTCGGAGGTCGAGTGGTACATCGCTCACGACCTCGTCGATTCCGACGGACCCTACGTCAAGTGCTCGCCCGGCACCGCCCATCTGCTCGACGGACTCGTGGGGGAGACGCTGTGACCGGCCGGACCGCGATGGTGCGCACCGCCTCCTCGATCGAACTGGGCGTGGCGTTGGTGATGCTCGCGGTGGGTGCCGCCACCAGTTGCGTGCTCGCGGTCGCGTGGCTGACCGTGTACGTCGGCCCGGTCCCGGCCCCGTTCACCATCCTCGCGGCAGGTGTGTGGTCGCTGTTCCTGGTGCGGGTGGCGTCCGCCTGGTCCGACCGCGCGATGGTGGCCGTGTTCCCGGCCCTGATCTGGATCCTCACCCTGGTGGCGCTCAACCTGGGCCCCGGCGGCGACATGCCGGTCCCGATCGGATTGCGGGGTCTGGCGCTGTTGGTGGTGGGCGGTCTCATCCCGCTGTGGGTCGCGACCCTGGGTCGATCACTGCGTCCGGACGCCCATCGAGGGTGAGGCCCGATCGTCGGGGTCCCCGTCGTGGTTCCAGACGTCCGTGATCCCCGGGGTCAGCGCCTCGGCCAGAGCCCACGCCTCGTCGGCGTCCATGTCCATGACCGAGTAGACACCGTTTCCGGCCGGGGTGGCCGCGGAGACGGTGGCCACCCCGGCGGAGCGCTGGAACACCGACTGGGTCACGGTCCAGCCGATGATCCCGTCCGCCTCCAGCACGATCCGCTTGGCGGTCCAGGAACCGCTCGAGCTCACCAGTGTGTCGGGCAGAAGCGCGTGGCCGAGCATCCTGATCCGGTCGACCGACAGTGCGAGGAAGAACACCAGAGCCGCGGGGATCGCCCATCGCACCCAGATGTCGGCCGAGGGCCCGGAGTCGATGCGGACCAGGACGATCAGGCCGGCCACGATCCAGAACGGCATGAGCCCGCGGGTGATGCGCCGACGGGCGGCCTTCCATGGGTGGCGCCTCAGCGGCACGGTGACAGGGGTCTCCTCACCGAGGATGCGGATGGCGACCCGTCGGACGTCCTTGATGGGTGCCTGCGGCAACAGGGTCGATGCGGTGGCACCCTTCTTGGTTCCCGTCATGATGGGCTCGAGCCGACCGCCACCCAGGAGCCGGAGGTACACGGGCAGCCGGATCTCGACCCCGCGGAGTCTGGCCTTGTCCAACGCCTGGTGCTTGCGGCGCAGGATGCCGTTCTGGACGTAGAGCAACTGGCCACGGTCGGTGAGCGCGTATTTTCCGTAGCGGATCGCGTACGTGATGATCGCCAGGACGCCGGCCACCATCCAGACGGCGATGGCCTCGCCCACCAACGTCCACGGCTGCCCCAGTGAGTCGAGCCACGAGACCGCGGCCTCGACCATCGCGAGGTCCATGATCCGGTCGTGCATGTCTCCCATCTGCCACGTGAGGAGCCACAGCGACAGGAGCACACCGAATCCGATGAAGGAGAACGGGGCGAACCGGGCCCACGTGATACGCCAGCGGGCGATGTCCTCGCCGTACTTGGAGCCCCACTGCTCCTCGTCCTCCTCGCTCAGAGTCGGGTCCAGGGCGCGGCGATGGGCCAGCAGTTCGTCGCGCAGCGGTTCGACCAGAGCGGTGTCGATCGCGTTGAGACGGAACCGTTCGGCGTCCGACTTCCCGGAGTCGGACCGGCCCGTACCCACCTCGACGATCGACACGCGCATGACCCGGTGGAAGAGGTCGGACTCGGTGTCCACGCTCCGGACGCGGTTCCGGGCGACGGTGACCACCTGCCGGCTGAAGAAACCCTTCTTGAGGATGATGTGGGTGCGCCCGACCTGGTAGCTGGTCGACAGCCAGCGCAACACTCCCGCGAGCACCACGAGCGAGATGATCGAGATCTCGAACCAGTAGTTGCTGCGGTTGGATCCCAGCCACAGCGAGATGAGGAAAAGCGGAAGCAGGCGGGTCAGGGAGCCGAGCGGGTCCACCAGCAGCATCCGCCAGGACAACCGCTCCCAGGGGGCCTCCGGGTCGATCTTCTCGGAGACGGGCTCCTCGTCGGCCCGGTCGGCCCGGTCGGCCCGGTCGGCCTCGTCGGACGTGTCGGCCTCACCGGCCCCGGTGGCCTCCGTTGCCGCTGATGCGTCCGCCGCTCCTGTGCCGTCGGTTGCCTCCGGTGCGCCCGCCGCTTCTGTGCTCTCCGTTCCCCCTGTTGTCTCCGTGGCCCCGGGGGCCTCTCCGCTCCCGCCGACCCGCACCGAGTCGGTCACGTCCCGTCCTCCGAGTCGAGGTGGGCGATCGCGATGAGGTGCTGCGCCAACGCCTCCGCGTCCGCCAGGGACAGGCCCCTGATCTCGACCGTGCCCTGCGCGGACGCGGTGGAGGCGTGGACCGTGGCCAGGCCGAACCACCGTTCGAACAGGTTGCGGGTGGTGTAGACGGTCTGCAGACGGACAAGCGGGGCGATCCGGAACTGGGTGGTCCACCAGCCCTTACGCGAGCACACCGCGGTGTCCGAGACGTCCCACCGGGCCACGACGTAGCGCCACCACGGCGCCACCACGATCGACATGAACGCGAACGGGACGGTCGCGGCCAGGGCGACCCAGTTCCAGAACCCCATCACGTTGTCGCCCCAGAAATACCAGGCCACCTGGAGTCCGGCGAGGATCGCCCACGACCAGATTCCCTCGATCACCCACAGCACCGGGGTGCGCTTCTCGATCCGGTGGCGCGGAGCCGTGACCAGCACCCGGTTGGAGGTCAGGAGGTCGCCGCCGGCGTCGGTTCCGCCGCCCTCGGCGGTCGTCGGGCTCGGCTCACGAAGGGAGTGGGCGCCACCGGCGCCTCGGGGTGGTGCGGACACCAGGAGATCTCCGTTGCTGCGCAGGGGACGGGCGGGATCGGACATGTAGCCAGACTAGTGCGCGGGTCCTTCACACACGCCCGTGACCACCCACGGAACACCGGACGCCCGCGCCGCGGCCGGTGTGGGGCATCATCGCGGTCATGGATCTCGCCCCGGTACCCGTCGATCCCGAGCCCACCTCGTCCGCCATGCGGCGCGCGTTGCGGCGGGCCCGCGACGGTCTGACCCTCGATGTGACCGAGGCGGCCGTACTGCTGGCCGCACGCGGTGACGACCTGCGTCAGCTCACCGCGCTCGCTGCCGGGCGCCGCGACGCCCGCCTCGTCGACGAGGGCCGTCCGGGCGTGGTGACCTACTCCCGCAAGGTGTTCGTCCCCCTCACCCGCCTGTGCCGGGACCGCTGCCACTACTGCACCTTCGTGACCGTGCCCGGCAAACTCCGCGCCGCGGGCGAGGGAATGTTCCTCGACCCCGACGAGGTCGTGGATCTGTGCCGACGCGGTGCGGAGGCCGGGTGCAAGGAGGCCCTGTTCACCCTGGGCGACCGACCGGAGGACCGCTGGCCCGAGGCGCGCGAGTGGCTCGAGTCCCGAGGTTTCTCCTCGACACTGGACTACGTGCGCGCCATGGCGATCCGGGTCCTGGAGGAGACGGGGTTGCTGCCGCACCTCAACCCCGGCGTGATGAGCTGGTCGGAGCTGTCCACGCTCAAGCCGGTCGCACCGTCGATGGGGATGATGCTCGAGACCACCGCCACGAGGCTGTTCACGACTCCCGGCGAGTGCCACCACGGCAGCCCGGACAAGGACCCGGCCGTGCGGCTGCGCACCCTCACCGACGCCGGTCGGCTCGCGGTGCCGTTCACCTCGGGGATCCTGGTGGGCATCGGGGAGAACAGGACCGAGCGGGCGGAGAGCCTGCTCGCGCTGGCGGGTCTGGCGCGCGAGTTCGGTCACCTCCAGGAGGTGATCGTGCAGAACTTCCGGGCCAAGCCGGACACCGCGATGCGCGGGGTGGCCGATGCCGACAGGGACGAGTTCCTGGCGGCGATCGCCGTGGCGCGGCTGGTGCTCGATCCGCGGGTGGCCGTCCAGGCGCCGCCCAACCTGGTCGACAGGGAGGACGTCCTGGCCCTCATCGGGGCGGGGGTGGACGATCTGGGTGGCATCTCCCCGTTGACCCCGGACCACGTCAACCCCGAGCGTCCGTGGCCGCACCTGGAGGGGCTGACCGCCGACCTGGCGGCGGCGGGCTGGGCGCTGACCGAGCGTCTCACCGCCCACCCGCGCTACGTCGGCGCGGGTGACGCCTGGATCGACCCCAGGGTGTCGGGCCACGTCCACGCGCTGGCCGACCCGGGCACGGGTCTGGCGGCGGTCGGCGACGGCAGTGAGGGCGGCGACGACGAGGTCGTTCGGCCCACCGGTCGTCCCTGGCAGGAACCCGACGACGACTGGGACTCGAGCGGACGGACCGATCTGCACACCGCGATCGACTCCGAGGGCCGCAACACCGATACCCGCTCGGACATCGGGGAGGCCTTCGGCAACTGGGACGTCATCCGGGCCCGCGCCGCCGAACTCGGAGCGGCCGCACTGGCTCCCGAGCGCGCGGACTCCGAGGTGCTCGCGGCGCTGAGGGCCGCGGAGTCGGACCCGGCTTCCCTCACCGACGAGCAGTACCTCGCGCTGGCCACGGCCACCGGTGACGGGCTGGCCGCTGTTGCCGGACTCGCCGACCGGATCCGCGCGGACGTGGTGGGGGAGACGGTGACCTACGTGGTCAACCGGAACATCAATTTCTCCAACATCTGCTACACCGGTTGCCGGTTCTGTGCCTTCGCCCAGCGCAAGGGGGACGCCGACGCGTTCTCGCTCTCGGCGAACGAGGTCGCCGACCGCGCGTACGAGGCGTACGTCTCCGGCGCGTCCGAGGTGTGCATGCAGGGCGGGATCGACCCGGACCTACCGGTCTCCGGTTACGCCGACCTCGTGAGGGCCGTCAAGGAGCGGGTGCCGTCCATGCACGTCCACGCCTTCAGCCCCATGGAGATCTCGAACGGGGCGGCCCGCTCGGGAGTGGGAGTCC
This sequence comes from Dietzia psychralcaliphila, assembly GCF_003096095.1. NCBI lineage: Bacteria > Bacillati > Actinomycetota > Actinomycetes > Mycobacteriales > Dietziaceae > Dietzia > Dietzia psychralcaliphila. The sequence goes on along the minus strand of NZ_CP015453.1, from coordinate 2,233,044 downwards.
GGGAGTGGCTCACCGAACTGCGGGCGGCCGGGCTGGACACCATCCCCGGGACGGCCGCCGAGATCCTCGACGATGAGGTCCGCTGGGTGCTGACCAAGGGCAAACTGCCCGCCTCCGAGTGGATCGACATCGTCACCACCGCCCACGAGGTGGGTCTGCGGTCGAGTTCGACGATGATGTACGGCCACGTGGACACCCCCAAGCACTGGGTGGCGCACCTCCGCACGCTCCGGGGGATCCAGGAACGCACCGGCGGGTTCACCGAGTTCGTCCCGCTGCCGTTCGTGCACCGCAGCGCCCCGCTCTACCTGGCGGGGGCTTCCCGTCCCGGGCCGACACGCGAGGAGAACGTCGCGGTCCACGCGTTGGCCCGGATCATGCTGCACGGCGCGATCGACAACGTACAGACCAGCTGGGTCAAGCTCGGGGTGGCGGGCACGCGGACCATGCTCCGCTCGGGTGCGAACGACCTCGGTGGAACGCTCATGGAGGAGACGATCTCGCGGATGGCCGGCGCGGAGAACGGCTCGGCCAAGACCCCGGGGGAGATCGAGGAGATCGCCACCGGTATCGGTCGGCCCGCCCGGCGTCGGGACACCGTCTACGGACCGGCACCCACACAGATTCCCGTGACCGTCGTCACATAGCGCGGCGGGCTCCGGGGCGGCTTCGTCCTGGACGCCGGGTGTGACATACGATGCAGGCCATACCGCTACGAGGAAGGTGGCCGACGTGACCTACACGATCGCAGAGCCGTGCGTCGACGTGATGGACAAGTCCTGTGTCGAGGAGTGTCCTGTCGACTGCATCTACGAGGGTGGACGGATGCTGTACATCCACCCCGACGAGTGTGTCGACTGCGGCGCGTGTGAGCCCGTCTGTCCTGTGGAGGCGATCTTCTACGAGGACGACACCCCGGACGAGTGGACCGAGTACAACACCGCCAACGTCGACTTCTTCGTCGAGCTGGGATCGCCGGGCGGCGCCGCCAAGGTGGGCAAGGTCGACTACGACCACCCGTTCATCAAGGCACTGCCCCCCATGAACCAGGAGTGACCCCGGTGGTGTCGCGCCCGGAGCGTCGTCCGCCCGGGCGCGCGCTCCCCGTGTTCCCGTGGGACACCCTCGCCGAGGCGAGAGCGTTGGCAGCCGCGCACCCCGACGGCCTGGTCGACCTCACCGTCGGCACGCCCGTCGACCCGGTCGCACCGGTGATCCGTGAGGCACTCGCCGCCGGCTCCGCCGAACCGGGTTACCCGACCACGGTGGGGACCACGGAGCTTCGCCGCGCCGCTGTCGACGCGCTCGCCCGGCGCTACGGGATAACCGGACTCGACACCGGGTCCGTCCTCCCCGCGATCGGCACCAAGGAGCTCATCGCCGGACTGCCGGCGCAGCTCGGGCTGGGTCCGGGTCACACGGTCGTCGTACCAGAGGTGGCCTACCCGACCTACGAGGTGGGGGCGCTGCTCGCGGGGGCGACCGTCGTACGCGCCGATTCGCTGACGCAGCTCGGCCCGTCCTCGCCGACCCTGCTCTACCTCAACTCGCCGTCGAACCCCAGCGGCAAGGTGCTCGGGGTGGAGCACCTCCGCAAGGTGGTCGGCTGGGCCCGCGAACGTGGGGTGATCGTGGCCTCCGACGAGTGCTACCTCGGCCTGGTGTGGGAGGGCGAGGCGCCCTCGATCCTCGACCCGCGCGTCTGCGACGGCGACCACACCGGGCTCCTGGCCCTCCACTCGCTGTCCAAGACTTCGAACCTGGCCTCCTATCGTGCCGGGTTCGTGGCGGGCGACCCCTCTCTGATCGCGGAGTTGCTGGCGGTGCGAAAGCACGCGGGTCTGATGATGTCGCTGCCCGTCCAGGCGGCGATGACGGCGGCGCTGCGGGACGACGCGCACGAGGCCGAACAGCGCGAGCGCTACCGGGCCCGTCGCGCGCTCCTGCTCCCGGCGGTGCAGGGCGCCGGATTCCGCATCGACAGCTCGGAGGCGGGCCTCTACCTCTGGGCGACCCGGGACGAGCCCTGCCGGGACACGGCGGACTGGTTCGCCCGGCGCGGTGTCCTGGTGGCACCCGGGGAGTTCTATGGATCGGCGGGTGCGCGGCACGTTCGCATCGCCCTCACCGCGACCGACGCCACAGTGGCCGAGGCGGTCCGCCGGCTGGCCTGAGTCGGGTGCGCCCTCGCTCCCACCATCGAAAAGAGCGTTCCGCGCACCTGCTCTCGGGCGGTTTCATACGGTTGTTGCAACGTCGCTCCTGAGAGGCGGGGGCGGTTTGACTGTAGGAGATCGCGGTGCCTGGTGCGCGGTTGTCGGTTGTCGAGCGGGCCAAGATCGAGACCTTGTTTGGGCAGGGGTTGACCTACCCGGAGATCGCCGAGCGGATCGGGCGTAGTCGCACCACGGTCTGGCGGGAGGTCGAGCGCAACAACTCCCGCCGGGGTGCGCGGTGCGCGAAGGGGCAGGGGGCTCGGCACCCGCATCGAAAGCGGGGCCACACGCCGGGCCTGTCCGGGTCGTATCGCTGGCTGTACTCCTGCGAGCAGGCTCAGCGCAAAGCCGATGAGCGTGCCAGGCGCAAGCGTGCGGGCAAGCTCAGGCCTGGTCACGGCCGTGCCTATCCGCCGCTGTGGTCTACGGTCAAGGCCAAGCTCGAGCTGCGGTGGTCACCGATGCAGATCTCGCGGTGGCTTGTCAAGGGACATTGGGATCTCCCTGTGGGCGGTCAGTTCATCTCCCTGCTCACGGACAGCTGATCTCCCTGTGCGCGGTCAGTTGATCTCCCTGGTGGTCGGTTAGTGCAATGGGACCACCCCCTTGCCGGCGGTGGCTTCGGCGAGCCGGAGGGAGGTGCCCTCGGTGATGATGACGTGGGCGTGATGCAGTAGTCGGTCCACGGCGGCGGTGGCCAGGGTTTTGGGCATGAAGGTGTCGAATCCCGCGGGGTGCAGGTTGCTGGTGACCGCCAGGCTGCGGCGTTCGTAGGTGGCATCGACCAGGCGGTAGAACGCCTCTGCGGCGGCTTGACCTGCGGGCAGCATCCCGATGTCGTCGACGACGATGAGCTCGGCGCGGGTGATGCGGGCGATGACTTTGCCGGCGGAGCCGTCCACGTTGGCGCGTGCCAGGGCTTCGGTCAGTGATTCGAGGGTGAACCAGGAGACCCGCATGCCGGCGTCGATGACGTTGTGGGCGAGGGCCTCGACGAAGTGCGTCTTTCCGGTGCCTGAGGGGCCACTGATGGCGAGGTTCTCGGCTCGGTGGACCCATTCCAGTCCGGCGAGCGCTGACTGGGTCGGCGCGGGGATGGAGGAGTCGGCTTCGCGCCAGGAGTCGAACGTCTTGCCGGCGGGGAGTCCGGCGGCCTTGCGGCGGGCGGCTTTGGTGGCCTCGTCTCGTCCGCGGATCTCCTCGGCGAGCAGGACCCGCAGCAGTTCGGTGGGGTCCCAGCGTTGGGCTCGGGCGGTGGCCAGGACCTCGGGGGCGGCGGCCCGCAGGTAGGGCATGCGCATTCGTTTGAGTACCGCGGTCAGGTCCTCGGGCAGTGGCACCGCCGGCGTGGTTGTCGGTGTGCTCATCGGGCGGTGTCCTTTCGGGTGCCGAAGCCGGCCCAGGCTCCTGTGCCGGGCTGAGCGGAGTGGGCTTCGTCGGCGATGACCAGGTCCGCACCGGTCGCGCCGGTGGCCAGGTGCCGGACGATCGCTGCGACGTCGCCGTCGGCGAACCGTCCGGCCGCGGCAGCAATCCCCAGTGCTTCGTCCACGTCGTCGGCGCCGACCAGGGCGGCCAGCTCGACGGCGTCGACCATCTTGGCCCGGATCCGCGAGGTCCCGGCGGCGGAGGCCTCGATCAACCAGGACTGGGCTCCATCGCCCAAGGCTAGGAACTCCTTCTCGGCCTGGGATCGAGCCTTGGGCCGGGGTGGGCGCGGTGCCCCGTCGGGCTCCTGCGGGTGGTTGGGGTAGTGGCCCAGATCGATGCGCGGCGTGCCCGGGGTGGACAAGTGGTGCCGCGCCACCTCGCACAGTCCCCGCCGATCGGCGACCCAGTCCGGGGCCACGGGTAGCCGGTCGAGGTCGGCGACGATGACCAGGTCCATGCCGTCGGCGCGGACCCACACCTCAGCGCCGACCAGTCCCGGTGGGGTGGAGTAGCGCACTGACCCGAATCGGATGGTCTGATCGGTGCCCACGGTGCGGGTCTGGCCCAGCGCCATGGTGTGGGGCGCCGTCGGCAGTACATGCAGACGACGGCGCTCCTGGGCCAGAGCCTCATTCGGGACCCTTGCCGACTCCCGATGCTTACGGGAGTTGACCTTGGCGCAGAACTGCTCGCATGCTGCCTCGAGCTCGGCGAACGAGCCGTACTGCTCCCGCAGGTTCGCCTCGGTGGGCACCACATCGGCCTTGGCTAACCGGACGGTGGACTCGGTGCCGCCTTTGGACTCCGGATCGAACGGCACACAGGTGTGCACCTGGGTGCCGTAGTGACGTGCGGCCTGGACGATCTGCGGATGACGCACCGGCACACCGGCGACGTGATCCACGCTGACCGTCTTGGCGTTGTCGGTCAGCACGTAGGTCGGTACCCCGCCCACGCGGCGCAGGGTCGCGTCCAGGCAAGCGATCAGCGTGGGCAGTTTCTGGTCCCACGCCGGGATGACTACCCGGAAGCGGGACCACGCCAACCAGGCGCAGAACAGCAACGTCGAGCGCAGGACCCCGTCCGGGCCGGGGACTTTCGGCCCTTCGCCCCAGTCGAACTGCAGCCACAGGCCCGGCTCGGTGATCCACGGCCGGTAGGTGCGCTGATGCCCGGCCCGCCACGCGGCCTTGACCTGCGCCACCGCCCGCCTGGTCGTGCGCTCAGTGCCGGTGAACCCCATCGCCACCAGCCGTTCGTGGACGATATCGGCGCGGACCTTGCCGTTGCCGCGCTCGACCCACTCCTCGATCTTGGGCATGTACTCATCGAGCATCCGCGGACGGCGGCCCGCGCCGGTCACCGGACGCCCCTGGTCACGAGCGGCGACGTACCGCCGCACGGTCTTGGGATCCACACCCGCCAGCTGCGCGGCGGAGTGCGCACTTTCAGTGGCGTCGTATGCCTCGAGAATTTCCATGATCTCCCTGTCAGACTTCTTCATGCGTCCCTCCGGTGGAACAGCGCTCGTGGTGGTCGAAGACCTCGAGCACATCCCCGGAGGGGCGCTTTTCGCGGGACCGACACGGCCCGATCCCTTGGCCACGGACAGGGAGATCAACTGACCGTCAGCAGGGAAGTACGTGTCCGCCTACAGGGAGATTGGCATGGCCGCTAGCAGTGGCTCACGCTGACCTACCCCGATCAGCCGGAGATGCATGTGTCCCACGAGACGATCTATCAGGCCATCTACTTCCAAGCACGGGGTGGATTCCGGATGGAGATCGGCAGGCAGGTCGCTCTCAGGTCCGGCCGTCGACAGCGCAAACCGCAGTCGCGCAAGGCGTCGGCCGACCGCACCGGCAAGGCCTGGGTCAAGGGGTTCAACGTCTCGACCCGGCCTGCCGAGGCCGAGGATCGAGCAGTTCCGGGGCACTGGGAGGGCGACCTGGTCCTGGGTGCCCGCAGCGCTTCGGCGATTGTGACCCTGGTCGAGCGGCATTCGCGGTACGTGATGCTCGGTTCGCTACCGCGGTCACGGGTCAGTGAGGAGGTCATCGGGGTTCTGATCGAGCGTATGGGCCAGTTGCCCGATCACCTGCTCAGGTCGCTGACCTGGGACCAAGGCTCGGAGATGGCGAAGACCACCAAGTTCACGTTGGCCACCAACTGCCAGGTGTACTTCTGTGACCCGCACTCGCCCTGGCAGCGTGGCTCCAACGAGAACACCAACGGGCTGCTCCGGCAGTACTTCCCGCGGTCCTCAACCGACTTCCGCACCTACACCCAAGCCGACCTGGACGCCGTGGCCGCCGAGCTCAACGGACGACCACGGCAAACCCTCGACTGGAGAACCCCAGCACAAACCCTCAACGACTTCCTGGTTGCAACAACCACTTGACTTCAAGTCGGCCGATGTGTGCGGAACGCTCTTATCGATGTGGGTGCGTCGGGGGTGGTCAGTCGTTGGCGTGGAGCGCCTCGTTCAGCCCGACGCCCTCCCGCTTCCACGGCACGGCCTCGACGGCGCCGGAGACCGAGTTGCGACGGAAGAGCAGGTTGTCCATCCCGGAGAGCTGACCGGCCTTGACGGGCTCACGGTCGGCCCACGCGCCGGCACGGACGTCCACCTTGGTGCCGGCGGTGACGTAAAGCCCGGCCTCCACCACACAGTCGTCGCCGAGCGAGATCCCGATTCCGGAATTCGCACCCAGCAGGCATCGCTCGCCGATCGAGATGGTCTCCTTGCCGCCGCCGGAGAGGGTGCCCATGATCGAGGCGCCACCGCCGACATCGGAGTCCGCGCCGACGACCACTCCGGCCGAGACGCGTCCCTCGACCATCGACGGCCCCAGGGTTCCGGCATTGAAGTTGACGAAGCCCTCGTGCATGACAGTCGTCCCCTCCGCCAGATGTGCGCCCAGGCGGACCCGGTCGGCGTCGGCGATCCGGACCCCGGACGGGACCACGTAGTCCACCATCCTCGGGAACTTGTCGACGCCGTAGACCGTCACCGGGCCGCGGGCGCGCAGCCTCGCCCGCACCATCTCGAATCCCGGGACCGCGCAGGGACCGAAGTTGGTCCACACGACGTTGGACAGGGTGCCGAACAGTCCGTCCATGTTGGCGAAGTGCGGCCTGATGAGCCGGTGGGAGATCAGGTGAAGTCGGAGGTATGCGTCGTAGGCGTCGGTCGGGGGCTGCGTGAGGTCCTCGATCTCCACCCGTACCGCGACCCGTTCCACACCGCGGTCGGCGTCGGGTCCGGTCAGGGAGGCGAGCTCCTCGGGGACCTCGTCACCCGACAGGACACGGTGACCGCCGTCGGAGGCCGCACCGAGCTCCGGTGCGGGATACCACACGTCGAGGACGGTGTGATCGGACGTCAGGGTGGCGATTCCGGTGGCCACGGCTCCATGTGCACTCATGACCCCGATGCTAGCGGTCGGCCCCGGCGCACACCGGCCACGGGCATCTAAGGTGGACGCCGTGACCGCCGCCCTCGACCTGACCGCAGACCCGGTCGACCTCACCCGCGCCCTCGTTGACATCGCCAGCCCCTCCCGTGAGGAGGCCGCGATCGCCGGGGCCGTCCACTCCGCGCTCGAGTCCGTCATCGCCGGCTTCACGGGCCCGGCCGCCGGACGGACGGAGCTCGTCCGCGAGGGCAACCGGGTCCTCGCCCGCACCCGCAGGGATCTGCCGTCGCGGGTGGTGCTGGCAGGCCACCTCGACACCGTTCCCGTGGCGGACAACGTGCCGTGCCGACTCACGGGTGAGGGCGCCGATCTCGTCCTGCACGGGTGCGGAACCGTCGACATGAAATCCGGCGACGCCGTGTTCCTCCACCTGTTCGCCACCCTGGCCGACTCCGAGGAGCTCGCGCACGACCTCACGCTGGTCCTCTACGACTGCGAGGAGATCGAGGCCACCGCCAACGGCCTCGGGTTCCTGGAACGCACCCACCGGGACTGGCTCACGGGGGACGTGGCGATCCTCGGGGAACCCACCGGGGGCCTGGTCGAGGCGGGATGCCAGGGGACCCTCCGGATCAGGGTGCACACCCGCGGCGTCCGCGCCCACTCCGCTCGGAGCTGGTTGGGCGACAACGCCGTGCACCGCCTCGCCCCGGTCCTGGCGAAGCTCGAGGTTTACGAGCCGCGGTCGATCGACATCGACGGGTGTGTCTACCGGGAGGGGCTACAGGCGGTACGGATGTCCGCGGGTGTGGCCGGAAACACCGTCCCGGACGAGGCGTGGCTCGACGTCAACTTCCGGTTCGCCCCGGACCGGGACACCGGCGCCGCGCTCGCCCATGCGCTCGACGCGCTCGGTGTGCCCGATCAGGCTCGAGTCGCCGAGGGGTCGGAACCGCCGACCGGTCCCGGCCTGTACTGGGAGCTCACCGACCTGTGCCCCGGGGCGCTGCCCGGCCTCGGCGCCCCGGCGGCCGCGGACCTGGTGCGGGCCGCGGGCGGCCGGGTGCGGGCCAAGTACGGGTGGACCGACGTGTCCCGGTTCGCGGCCCTGGGTGTCCCCGCCGTCAACCTCGGTCCCGGCGACCCCGGGCTGGCTCACACGCGTGACGAACACTGCCCGGCCACCCAGATCACCGAGGTCGCCGAGGTGCTCCGCGCCTACCTCACCACATCCGGCTGAACCCGGAACCCACCCCACTAGGAGACCTTCCCCTGATGGCACCGAACGACTCCGTACACCTGCGCGGCCCCCTCCTCCTCCGACGGGACAAGGGCGGTGATCGCACGACCACCGACCAACGGCTGCTGGACACCAACCAGGACACCGACTGGTTGCACACCGATCCGTGGCGGGTCCTGCGCATCCAGAGCGAGTTCGTCAACGGGTTCGGTGCGCTCGCGGAGCTACCCGACGCCGTGAGTGTCTTCGGCTCGGCGCGGACCCGTCCGGGTGATCCCGCCTACGAACAGGCGGTGGAGCTGGGACGAGCCCTCGCGGAGGCGGGGTACGCGGTGGTGACAGGCGGTGGGCCCGGTCAGATGGAGGCGGCCAACAAGGGTGCCTGGGAGGCCGACGGCGAGTCCGTGGGCCTGGGTATCGAGCTACCCATGGAGCAGGGGATCAACCGCTGGGTGGACCTGGGTCTGCACTTCCGCTACTTCTTCGTCCGCAAGACGATGTTCGTCAAGTACACGCAGGCGTTCGTCTGCACCCCGGGTGGTTTCGGCACCCTCGACGAGTTCTTCGAGGCCATCACCCTGGTCCAGACCGACAAGATCACCCGGTTCCCGATCGTCCTGCTGGGAGTCGACTTCTGGACCCCGCTCGTGGACTGGATCCGGGGCACACTGGCCGAGCAGGGCATGGTCTCGGCCTCCGACCTGGACCTGTTCCTGGTCACCGATTCCGTGTCCGAGACGGTGGAGTACATCCGCGAGGCGCACCACCGGGTGGCACTGACCGCCGAACAACGCGAGGACCTGGTGGGCGAGGAGCACCGAGGGGTCGAGCGTTGATGGCACCCGTCCCCGGGCGCAGGGTATGCGTCTACTGTGCGTCCTCGACCTACGATCCCGCGCTGTTGGAGATCGCCTCCGAGGTGGGCGCCGGGATCGCCCGTCGTGGGTGGTCACTGGTCTCCGGCGGCGGCAACGTGTCCATGATGGGAGCGGTCGCCGAGGCGGCACGGGACGGCGGCGCCAGGACCGTCGGCGTCATCCCCGAGGGCCTGCGGGTGCGTGAGGTGGCCGATACCGCCGCGGACGAGCTGGTGGTGGTCACCACGATGCGCGAACGCAAACGCGAGATGGAGGAGCGTTCCGACGCGTTCCTGACCCTGCCCGGGGGGATCGGCACCATGGAGGAGATGTTCGAGGTGTGGACGTCCGCCTCGCTGGGTTTCCACCACAAACCGGTCGTGCTCTACGACCCGATCGGCTTCTACCGACCTCTTCTGGACTGGGTCGGCGGACTGGCGGAGTCCGGGCTGGTCAAGCCACAGGCGTTCGACAGCCTCGTGGTGCGTGACGACCTGGAGGCGGCCCTCGACGCCTGCGGAGGTCGTCGGTGAAACCCCCGGGCCCGGCGCCACTGCCCACGCTCTGTGGTCGTCCGGTCCCGGTGGACCGACCCCTGGTGATGGCGATCGTCAACCGCACCCCGGATTCCTTCTACGACCGTGGAGCGAGTTTCACCGACGAGGCCGCGATGCGCCGGGTCGACCAGTCCGTGGCGGACGGCGCCGACATCCTCGACATCGGGGGAGTCAAGGCGGGTCCGGGTGAGTCGGTGGACGCACGAGAGGAGATGCGGCGGGTCGTCCCCTTCGTCGAGGCGGTGCGGGCCAGGCACCCGGGCGTGGTGATCTCCGTGGACACGTGGCGCGGTTCGGTCGCCCGCCGGGCCCTGTCCGCCGGGGCCGACCTGGTCAACGACACCTGGGCGGGACACGACCCGGAGGTCCTGACCGCGGCAGGTGAGGCGGGGGCGGGGTTCGTGTGCTCCCACACCGGCGGCGCCGTCCCTCGCACGCGTCCCTTCCGGGTGGGTTATCCCGACGTCGTCCTCGACGTGGTCTCGGAGCTGTCCGCAGCCGCTGAACGGGCGATCGCCGCCGGGGTCCCGGCGGACGGGATCCTGGTCGATCCCACCCATGACTTCGGCAAGAACACCTTCCACGGCCTGGAACTGTTGCGACGGATGGACGAGATCGTGGCTCTGGGGCATCCCGTCCTGATGGCGCTGAGCAACAAGGATTTCATCGGCGAGACACTGGACGCAGGGATCGACGACCGGGCCGAGGGCACGCTGGCGGCGACCTCCGTCGCGGCGATGATGGGTGCACGGGTGTTCCGCACCCACGACGTGCGGGCGACACGCCGGTCGGTGGAGATGGTGGCTTCCATCGTGGGTACCCGCCCACCTGCACGAACCGTCCGCGGGCTCGCCTGACTCGGGCGGGCCCCCGCTGCGTCACGTGTGCCAGACTGGTGGCCCGGTCCGAACCAGATGAGGGGGCGCGCCCGCATGCTCACGGTCGTCATCTACGTGGTCATCACCCTGATCGTGGCGGCGGCGCTCTTCGCCCTGTCGATCGTGGTCTTCGGCCGTTCGGAACTGCTGCCGGCGGTCGCACGGGGCCACACGGTCACGACGCTGCCCGAGGGGTCGTTCACCGGCGACGATCTGCGATCGGTCCGGTTCGGCATGTCCGCGCGCGGCTACACGATGTCGGAGGTCGACTGGGCACTCGAGGAGGCGGCCGCTGAGATCGACCGCCTCCGGGCGCGTCTCGCCGGGGACGGAAACCTCGGCGAGACCTCTGACGAGGCGGGCCCAGAACGCGCTCCCGCGTCCGGGGCCGGTGTGACGCGCTAGAATCGGCAACATCCACTCAGCGATACCGCACGTGGGAGCGGCCGTCCTCACAGGACGCCGCCCACTGCCAAGGACGAAGGGAATCGACCCGATGGCGGCTATGAAGCCCAGGACCGGTGACGGACCGATGGAAGCGGCCAAGGAGGGCCGCGGGATCGTCATGCGCGTCCCTCTCGAGGGTGGCGGACGCCTCGTCGTGGAGTTGACCCCCGACGAGGCGAAGTCGCTCGGCGCGGAGTTGACCCAGGCCATCTCCTGATCGTTCCCAGCTCTGGCGAATCGACGCACCCGGCCCACGCGGCGGGTGCGTCGATTCGGTTCCACGGAAGGTTCTCCCGATGTCCGAGGTCCCCTCGCGTCCACTGCCCACCGTTCGCGTAGTCCGCGGACCGGAGCCCACGACCGGATGGTCGCTGGTCACCCGGGCCCCGGAGGAGGGCCGATCCCTCCGCGGCCGCGCCGTGGAGGCGCGGACGAGTGCGGTCGACGGGCGGCCGGTGGTGGAGGTCGAGATCGACGCGACGGCTCCCCGGCCCGGGTGGTCGGGAGCGGTGGACGTCGGAATCGGGTACCGCCGAGCGGGTGCGGCCGTGGCCAGACACCTGCGGGATGCGCGGCGGACCGAAGAGGTCGGGGTGTCCGTTCCCGGAACGGTCCCGCCCGACCGGGTCGGCGATCTGGTCCTCGGATATCTGCTGGGTGCGCGCGGTCAGGACGTGTTCGCCGCCGGTCCGGCGCCCGTGGCGCCCGAGCTGGTGGTGTGGGTGTCATCCGGGGCCGGAGCGGGTGACGACGACGAGGCGGTCGTCTCCGCAACGGTTGCAGCGGCCCGGGAGGCCGCCCGCGCCACCGCGCTGGCGCGAGACCTCGCGGGAGCTCCCGCCGATCTCAAGTCCCCCGAGTGGCTCGTGTCCCGGATGTCCGACGAGTTGTCCACCGCCGGGATGCGGACACAGGTGCTCGAGGGGGAGGACCTGGTCGCCGGCGGTTTCGGCGGTGTCCTCGCGGTGGGCGGCGGGTCGGCCGCGGCCCCCCGAGTCCTGGTGGCGCGCCGCCCAGGCCCCGGCACGCGGGTGTTGCTGGTGGGCAAGGGGATCACGTTCGACACCGGAGGGATCTCGGTCAAACCGGCCGAGGGGATGCATCTCATGCGCACCGACATGGCCGGCTCGGCCGCCGTAGTGGCAGCGGCGGCTGCGTTCTGTTCTGAGGTCGGCGCGCGGTACGCGGATCTCGATCTGACGGTCGTGGTCCCCTCGGCTGAGAACATGCTCTCCGGGTCCGCCTACCGTCCCGGGGACGTCGTCACGCACGTGGGCGGCACGACCTCCGAGGTCACCAACACCGACGCGGAGGGCCGCATGGTGTTGGCCGACGGGCTGGCCCACGGGATCGCCGAGTGCGACCCGGACGTGGTGGTGGACGTCGCCACCCTCACCGGGGCGATGAAGGTCGCACTGGGCATGCGGACCGGTGCGGTGATGGCGACGGACGACGACCTCGCAGACCGCGTGTCCGCGGCGGGCGCGGGGGCGGGGGAGCGGTGGTGGCGGCTCCCGCTGCCCGACGACCTGCGCGGCGCCGTCGAGTCCGGAATCGCGGATCGTCGCCAGGCACCCAAGGGGCCGGGCGCCATCACCGCGGCCCTGTTCCTCGAGGGGTTCGTCGACGGGCGTCCGTGGGCACACCTCGACATCGCCGGCCCGGCCCGGTCGCCGGAGGAGATCGACGAGGTCGGCCCGGTGGCGACAGGGTTCGCCACACGCACCCTCGTGGGTCTGCTCCGGGATCTCGTCGACCGGCCGCGGCGGTGAACCCGGCGCCGGCCGCCCTCTCCAGGGCCGTCCCGCTGTTGCGCTGCCCGCTGTGCGGGGATCGGTTGGGGTCCACCGACACCGGCGTGGAGTGCGGCGGCGGGCATTCGTTCGATCGTGCACGCGGTGGCCACCTGACCCTGCTCGGTTCGCGTGGGCGCCGGTTTCCGGGGGACTCAGCCGAGCAGCTCGCCGCCCGCGAGAGGGTTCTCAGCCACGGGCTGTTCGACGGGGTAGCCGACGCCCTGGTGGGGGTGGCGACCGACGCGGTCGGCGTCGCCGAGCGACCCGTGGTCCTGGACGCCGGGGCCGGCACGGGTTTCTATCTGGACCGTGTCATCGGCGCGCTGCGCCCGCCGTCCCCGGCGGGTGGGGACGCCACCGACGGCCCCGGGGAACCGCTCGGGATAGGTACGGAGCTCTCCGTGGCCGCCGCACGTCGGCTGGCTCGCGTGAACCCCCTCGTCACGGCGCTGGTCGTCGATACCTGGGACGGTCTACCCCTGGTGGACGAGTGCGTCGACCTGGTCCAGGTGGTTTTCGCACCGAGGAACCCGTCCGAGTTCGCGCGCGTGCTGCGCAAGGGCGGGACCCTGGTCGTCGCGGTCCCCGGTCCCGGTCATCTCGAACCCCTCCGGACGCAGGCCGGGATGCTCGCACCCGCGGCGGACAAGGCCGAACGGCTGGACACCCACCTGGCGGCGGGGTTCGAACCCGGCCCGGTCCGGGTGGTCGACGTCACCGCCACGGTCCCGGCCGCGATCGCGGCGGACCTCGCGCTCATGGGGCCAAGTGGTGTCCACCTGGACCGGGCCGGGGTCGAGCAGGTCGTCGGGACGGTCGACAGCCCGGTTCGTGTGCACGTCGAGGTGCGGTCCTTCCGCAGGTCTCTACAGGAGTGAGGCGTACATCGCGTGGGTCTGCTCGGCGATGGCCTCCCACGCGAACCGGGTCCGGGCCCGCTCCTGTCCGGCGCGCCCGAACCGGGCGGCCTTCCCGGGGTCGACCACCAGGGCGTTGACGGCGGCCGCGAGACCGGCCTCGAAGGCGTCCGGGTCCGACTCGTCGTAGTGGACGAGTGTGCCAGTCTCGCCGTCGACGACCACCTCGGGGATCCCTCCGACGTCGGAGGCCACGACGGCGGTGTCGCACGCCATGGCCTCGAGGTTGACGATCCCGAGCGGTTCGTACACGGACGGGCAGGCGAACACCGTGGCGGCGGAGAGGATCTCGATGACCTCCTCGCGGGGGAGCATGTCACGGAGCCAGAAGACGCCGTCACGCGTCGACTGCAGCTCGGAGACCAGCCCCTCCATCTCGGCCGCGATCTCCGGGGTGTCCGGCGCGCCGGCGCACAGCACGAGCTGGGCGTCCGGATGGAAGTCACGGGCGGCGCGCACCAGGTGGGGCACACCCTTCTGTCGTGTGATGCGACCGACGAAGGCGACGATCGGGCGGTCCGGGTCGACACCGTGCCGACGGAGCACGGAGTCTTCTCCGGCGAACGTCTCGACCGGTGACCACACCGAGGTGTCGATGCCGTTGAGGATCACGTGGATCCGGTCCGGGTCGATCTCGGGGTACACGCGCAGGATCTCGTCCTTCATCCGTGCACTCACCGCGACCACGGCGTCCGCGTTGGCGAAGGCGTTGCGCTCGGACCACGACGAGACGCGGTATCCGCCACCGAGCTGCTCCGCCTTCCAGGGCCGACTGGGTTCGAGCGAGTGCGCGGACACCACGTGGGGGATGCCGTAGAGCTCTCCGGCGAGATGGCCGGCCAGGCCCGCGTACCAGGTGTGGGAGTGGACGATGTCCGCCCCCTCCGCCGCCACGCACATGCGCAGGCCCGCCGACAGGGTCTTGATCGCCGGGTTGGCGTCCTCGCCCAGCTCCGGATCGGGCCGGAAAGCCCGGGCGGTGTCCCGGTCCGCGCCCATGCACAGGACGTCGACCTCGCACAGCGGCCGAAGCGTGGCCACCAGTTCGGTCACGTGGACTCCCGCCCCGCCGTAGACCTCCGGCGGGTACTCCCTCGTCATCATCGCTACTCGCACACGGGTCAACCTAGCCGTCCCGGGCTCACCCGGGACCGTTGCGGGTGAACCCCGCCCGACCACGGGGTGTCCGTATGGGGCGGCTCGGGGGCAAGTAACGCGATGGTCCGTGACCGAGGCCCGGAAGTCGATACGGTGGTGGGGTGAGGAACCAGCCGCACGTCCTAGCAATCGTTCTCGCCGGTGGCGAGGGCAAGCGACTCTTCCCGCACACGGCGGACCGCGCCAAACCGGCGGTGCCGTTCGGGGGGTCGTACCGACTGATCGATTTCGTGCTGAGCAACCTCGTCAACGCCGGATTCATGCGGATCTGCGTCCTCACGCAGTACAAGTCGCACTCCCTGGACCGGCACATCTCGCAGGTGTGGCATATGAGCGGGATGGGGGGCGAGTACATCACCCCCGTCCCCGCGCAGCAGCGGCTCGGACCGCGGTGGTACACCGGTTCGGCCGATGCCATCCTGCAGTCGCTGAACCTGGTCTACGACGAGAAGCCGGACCACATCGTCGTCTTCGGCGCGGACCACGTGTACCGCATGGATCCCCGCCAGATGCTCGACCACCACATCGCCACGGGGGCCGCGGTCACCGTGGCGGGGATCCGCGTCCCTCGCAGTGAGGCGTTCGCCTTCGGCTGCATCGACGCGGGGGACGACGATCTGATCCGTGACTGGGTCGAGAAGCCCTCCGACCCACCGGGGACGCCGGACGACCCGGATGCGACGTTCGCCTCGATGGGCAACTACATCTTCACCACCGACGCACTCGTCACGGCGCTCAAGGCGGACGCTGAGAAGCCGGACTCCACTCACGACATGGGCGGGGACATCATCCCGGCCCTGGTGGAGCAGGAGCGCGCGTACGTGTACGACTTCGCCCGCAACCAGGTCCCGGGCGAGACGGAGCGCGACCGGGGGTATTGGCGCGATGTGGGGACCATCGACGCGTTCTACGACGCGCACGTGGATCTGGTCTCCGTCCACCCGGTCTTCAACCTCTACAACAACCTCTGGCCCATCCGGACGCAGCAGGACAACCTCCCGCCCGCCAAGTTCGTCAACGGTGGCATGTCCCAGGAGTCGATGGTCGGTGCCGGGACGATCATCTCGGCGGCAACCGTGCGCAACTCGGTGGTCTCGAACAATGTGATCGTCGAGGACGGTGCAGTGGTGGAGGGCAGCGTCCTGATGCCCGGCGTGCGGATCGGTCGGGGCGCCGTGGTGCGCAAGGCGATCGTCGACAAGAACTGCCACATCGGTGCCGGCGACGTGATCGGCGTGGACCACGAGCGCGACCGCCTGCGGTTCCCGATCAGCGCGGGCGGGGTGGTGAGCGTGGCGAAGAACTCCGTCACGTCGCTACCCGGCTGAGCCGAAACGGGGACTCGTCCGGCGCACCGCTCAATCCAGAGCACCGCCGGGTCCAGAGCACCGCCGGGTCCAGCGCACCGCCGGGTCCAGCGCACCGTCGGGTTCACCGCACTGCCGGGTTCAGAGCGCGACCAGGTTCAGAGCGCGACCACGGTCAGCCCGTCGCCGACGGGCAGGACGGTGACGTGCGCGTGTGTGGGCAGGTCCGCGTCGTCCGGCAACGGCGCGTGCTCGCCGATCAGGATCAGCGCGCCGCCGGACCGGAGAAGTTGGTGGGCCCGGGAGACCACCCGGGAGACCGAGTGGTCCGGCACGTCCGCGACGAGCAGGTCGTAGGCGCCGTCAGCGAGCTTGTCGGCCACCTCCAGGGGGCGTGCCGCGATGTAGCGGGCGGCGGACGCGGGGTGTCCGGCAGCGCGGAGGGCGGATCGGGCGGCGTCCAGATGATGAGGGTCGTCGGTGATGCAGGTGACCACGGCCCCGGACCCCGGCCCGGCTGCGGCCAGTATCGCCAGGGCGGGGACGCCGGGAGCGGGCGAGATGCACACCGCGGTACGGGCCGCGGTCAGTCGCGCCACCAGCCGGATCGCCTCGGCGGTCAGCGCGTCCGGCGACGCGGCCCCCAGTTCGGTCGCGTCCGCACGGGCGGGTGCGTACAGCGAGTCGTCGACCAGGTCGGCGCTGCGGCGCGCGAGGTCGGTGAACCGGGAACGGTCGGAGGCGGGGACGTCAGTCGAATCGGACACCTGAGCAGCGTATCGCCGCGCACGTGGACGACGCGTCCAACGCGCGGTGATCGGATCGGTATGAGACTCTCAGGGGGATCTCAGTACGGATATACCGTGAGGACAGCCCGATGCGAGAGGGTGGGACCATGCCGCTCCACGAGGGGGCGACGGAACACTGCGCGCGGACGCCTTCGGGGGACCCCGCGCCGGAAGGCGGCGGAAGCGCATGTACTCGCAGACGGTGCACGGTACGTCGATTGGTCCCGGGGGCGACGGCGACGCGGCGGCCGGAACCGCCCGGTTCGACGCCAGTGGTGACTCCGCCGACATGCCCTCCTGGTCGCAACTCGTCGCCCAGCACGGGGACAGGGTGTACCGACTCGCGTTCCGTCTCTGCGGCAACGCCCACGACGCGGAGGACATCACCCAGGAGGCGTTCATCCGGGTGTTCAGGTCCCTGGACAAGTACAAGCCGGGCACCTTCGAGGGATGGATGCACCGCATCGTCACCAACCTCTTCCTGGACATGGCGCGCCGTCGGTCGCGGATCCGCTTCGAGGCGCTCCCGGAGGACGCCGAGCGGGTCCCCGGTCGAGAGCGCAGCCCGGAGCAGGTGCTGGCCGAGGAGACATTCGACCCGATCCTGCAGACCGCACTGGCCAACCTCTCACCGGAATTCCGCGCGGCCGTGGTGCTGTGCGACATCGAGGATCTGAGCTACGAGGAGGTGGGCCGGATCCTCGGCGTGAAGATGGGGACGGTCCGCAGCCGCATCCACCGGGGACGCTCCGCGTTGCGCGCCGAGCTCGAGGCGGCCGGCGTGACCGGGGTGCACCAGGGCATCGACTGATTCCCCGGGGACACCCGGGGACACCCGGGAACCCCGGGCGCACCCCGCGCGTTGAACACCCCGTACGAGTAGGACGGGTGCACCGAGGGCAGGCGGACGAGGAGGGGCGAGGGTGGACCGACACCATTCAGGAGGCGGGTCCACCCCCGAGTACCGGCTGTCGAGGGACTCGGTCCGTGAGGTCGCGGAGCGTACGCCGCCTCCCCGTTCCGAACCCCGGTTCCTCTCCACCGACCACCTCTCCACCGAGGCCGCGGCGGCATATGTGGACGGATGTCTGCCGCCTGCGGGCCAGGTCCGCGCCGATGCGCATCTCGGGCTGTGCCCGCAGTGTCGACGCGAGGTGACCGAGCAACAGGACGCGCGTCGGGCTCTCCGGGGTTCCGGGCCGATCCACATGCCGGGGGATCTGCGGGAGCGTCTCCGCCTCCTCGGGGAGGGTGGAGACCCGGAACTCCCACCGGCCCCGGTGCCCCCATCGGGGAACCGTTGGTCGAGGCTCCTGCGCCGCCTGCGTTCGCTCGGCCGTTAGGCTGGGACGCGTGGAGGATGAGACTGGTGTGCCGGATCCGGCGGGGCGGGGCGTGGAACCCGACCGACCGCTTCGCGAACCGGCCCCGATCCACAGGCCCGTCGTCGACAAGGCCTCGGAGGAACGCTTCTCCCGTCCCGACGGGGTGACCGGGGGATCCGACCCCCGGCGACACTCGGCCGCCCACGACTACTCGGCCGCCGACGATCGCTCCGCCCCGACTCGCGGCCACGACGCCGACCCGGCACTGGCGGCGGCGTTCGGCCCGTCCGGCGACGCCGACCGGGGCATCCAGCGGCATCCGGCATGGCAGGACCAGGTCGAGGAGCCGCAACCCGCGCCGCCGGACCCCTGGCGCGATCCCCGCGCGCCGGTCGGCTTCGGTGCTCCCGCCGTGCAGGCGGCGGAAGAGCCCGGACCGGAGGACCTGTCCGGCGCGGAAGCGCCCCCTCCGCCGAGGCTCTCGCTCTCCGAGGCGCTGTTCGAACGGCGGCTGAGCAGGCAGGCACTCGCCGGAGCGGTGGCCGCCGTCGCCGTCGTCGCGCTCGTGGGAGGGGGGATCGGCGCGGTCGTGGCCGATTCCGCCCGCGTCCTCACCACATCGACGGTCCGTATCGCCGACGCCCCGGCCAACGTGATCCGGCCCGACAATCCTGTCGGTGAGGTCGCCCAGCGGGTCCAGCCGGCGGTGGTCCACATCCAGGTCTCGACAGCCTCGGCCCGGGGTGAGGGTTCCGGGATCGTCATAGATCCGCAGGGATACATCGTTACCAACAACCACGTCGTCACCATGGACGGGGCCGCGGACAGGGCCGACATCGACGTCGTCTTCCCGGACGGGTCCAGGGCCTCGGCCGAATTGGTGGGACGGGACCCGGCGACCGACCTGGCGGTGCTGAAGGTCGAGGACGTACAGAACCTGACCGTGGCGACCCTCGGCGATTCCGACCGGGTGGAGGTGGGAGAACAGGTCGTGGCCATCGGTTCACCCCTCGGCTTGGCCCGGACGGTCACCGAGGGCATCGTGTCCGCCACCCAACGACCGATCGCGCTGGGGGAGTCGACCTCCGACGGGGACGTGGTGATCGACGCCATCCAGACGGACGCGGCCATCAACCCCGGAAACTCGGGAGGCCCACTCATCGACGCCAGCGGGGCGGTGATCGGGATCAACACCTCCATCTTCACCCAATCCGGTGGATCGATCGGGCTCGGGTTCGCCATCCCCGTCAACGATGTGCGCGACATCGCCACCTCGCTCATGAGGGAGGGGTCGGTACGTCACGCGACTATCGGCGTGAACGCACGCAAAGCGGAGAACGGCAACGTGGAGGGTGCGGAGCTCGTCAACGTGCGTGAGGGGTCGCCCGCACAGGAGGCCGGGCTCCGGGAGGGCGACGTGGTGACGAGGGTAGGGGAGCGCAGCGTCCGGTCCTCCGACGAGCTCATCGTGGCCGTCCGACGGGCGGGCGCGGACGGGGACGTCCCGGTCGAGGTCGTCCGGGACGGTGCGTTGATCGAGTTGACCGTCCGCCCTGCGCTGGGTTGACACGGTTGGGGTGACACGGTTGGGGTGACACGACCGGCCCGACACGGCCGGCGTGACGCGTTCTGAGCGGCACGATCGGGGTGACGGGGGATCGTCGCGCGAGGTCGTGGTGCCGGACGGGGCCGCGACGACGTATCCTCGGAGGCGATGTTCACTAACGTGGGGTGGTCCGAGCTGCTGGTGCTCGGCGTGATCGCGCTCGTGGTCCTGGGGCCCGAGCGGCTACCCGAGGCCGCCCGCTGGCTGGCCTCGGCGATCCGCAAGGTCAAGGAGTTCGCGGGGTCCGCCCAGCAGCAACTCCGCGACGACTACGGGACGGACTTCGACGAGTTCCGCGAGCCGCTCAAGCAACTGAGCGATCTGAGGGGCATGAGCCCCCGCGCGATGGTGACCAAGCACCTCCTGGACGGGGACGACTCCCTGTTCACGGGGGACTTCGGTGCAGCCGCACCCGCGGGAGGCGCTTCGGAGACCGGACCACGATCGACCGCACCACAGTCGGCCGCGGCTCAGTCGACGGGTGCACAGTCGACGGGTGCACAGCCGATGAAGCCACAGTCGACGGGTCCACGGTCGTCCGGAGTGGGAGTGCCGGCGACGGGCCCGTCGCCCGCACCCGCCCCGAACAGCCCGGGTACGACTCCGATGTGGGACACGGACGCCACCTAGGCGGATCCGAACTGAACCACAGGCGGCGCGGGGGACACCCGCGCCGCCTGTGGTCAGAGCCGCCTGTGGTCAGAGGTGGCGCGTCGTGTCGATCCCGAGGTTCATCCCCGCAAGGCCACGCGGCCGGACGGCGAGGCCGTCGGCGATCTCCCTGAACGCCCGGCCGGACGGTGAATCCGGCTCCGCCAGCACGATCGGGGTGCCCTCGTCGCCGTGCTCCCGGACCGCCTGCTCGAGCGGCACCTGGCCGAGGAGCGTGACCGGCGCACCCACCGAGCGGGAGAGATTCGCCGCGACCTCGGCTCCGCCTCCGGTGCCGAAGACATCCATGCGGGTGCCGTCGGGGAGCTCGAGCCAGGACATGTTCTCGATGACCCCCGCGATCCGCTGACGGGTCTGCAGGGCGATCGAACCCGCCCGTTCGGCCACCTCGGCCGCGGCCTGCTGCGGGGTGGTCACGACGAGGATCTCCGCCGACGGGATGAGTTGGGCGATCGAGATGGCCACGTCGCCTGTTCCGGGCGGCAGGTCCATGAGCAGGACATCGAGGTCACCCCAGTACACGTCGGCCAGGAACTGCTGGAGTGCACGGTGGAGCATGGGGCCACGCCACACCACGGGGGTGTTGCCCTTGGTGAACTGGGCGATCGAGATGACCTTGACGTCGTGTGCGACCGGCGGCAGGATCATCTGCTCGACCTGGGTGGGTCGGGCGTCGGTTCCGAGCATCCGGGGGATGGAGTGACCGTAGATGTCGGCGTCGAGGACACCCACGGACAGCCCACGGGAGGCGAGCGCGGTCGCGAGGTTGACCGTGGCGGTGGACTTGCCCACGCCACCCTTCCCCGAGGCCACCGCGTACACCCGGGTCAGGTTCCCCGGTTGGGCGAACGGTATGACGGGCTCGGCCGCGTCGCCCCTCAGGTGCTTGCGCAGTTCCGTGCGTTGCTCGTCGTTCATCACGTCGAGCTCGACGGCGACCTCACCCACGCCGGGGACGTCGGAGACCGCGGCGCGGACCCGGTCGGTGATGGTGTCCCGCATGGGGCACGTGGCCACCGTCAGGTAGATGCCGATCCCGACCCGGCCGGTCCGGTCGTCGATCTCGACGCCCTTGATCATGCCGAGCTCCGTGAGCGGCTTTCGGATCTCCGGGTCGTCGACCTTGGCCAGGGCGGCGCGGATCGATTCTTCGCTGGGTGCACTCATGATGGCCCCGAGTCTAGGCGTCGGGGTCCGGGCGGGCGATTCAGGCAGGGGGCGGCACGCAGAACGGTGCGATACAGGGCAGCTCGAACACCGGCAGAACCGGTGGCACCGGGGCAACGTGGACGGGTGGCGCGGGCGGCTGTGGCGTCGGTGTGTTCTCCGGGGACGGTGATGGTGAGGGCGGCGTGGGTTCCGCGGGAGGCGGTGCGACCTCGGTGCAACCGGGCACCGGGTGCCCGGGCTCACCGGGGAGAGCGGGCTCGGGCGCCGCGGTGGGTTCTCCCTCCCACCCGTCGGGGCAGCGCTCCGGGATCGCCGGGGGTTCCACGATCGGCTTCGGCTGGTGGATCTCCGGCAGGTCCGCCGGCAACGGGTAGGAATTGACGGCGTAACCGTGTGCCCAGGCGTTGACGTTGGCCACGTAGGCGAGCGAGTTGTTGTAGGCCAGGACCGCCCGGGTACGGGCCGCCGGGTCGCCCATGGACCCGCCCTGACCGCACAGCAGGGTCGCGGCCGCGAGAGCACCGTCGTAGATGTTGTTGGGGTCGGCCACCCCGTCGCCGTTCCCGTCCCGGCCCAACAGCGCCCAGGTCGAGGGGATGAATTGCACCGGGCCGACTGCCCGGTCGAACTCCGCGTCGCCGTCGAACCTCCCACCATCGGTGTCGGTGATCACGGCGGTGCCGGGCAGTGTCCCGTCGAGCCGGGGGCCGAGGATGCGGCCGATGGTGTTCCCGTGCACGTCGAAGCGTCCACGTCCCTGGTTGGACTCGACCTGACCGATACCTGCGAGGAGGGTCCAGTCCATCTCACACGCGGGCTTCTCGACGTTCAGCCGGTCGGTGGCCCGGTGGTAGGCGTCCAGGGCGATGCCGGGGATTCCCAGGGGGCCGTCCGGGATCGTCGCCGGCTCGATGTGTGCGGCTCCGGGGTCGTCCGCCTCGGTCGGCGGAGGGGTCTCGGAGGACGGTGTGGTGACCAGCGATTCGGTCGTCACCGTCGGAGCCCGGGTGGCGGTCTCGGCGGCCGGGGCGATGCCCGCGGCCCCGGTGGGTCGACTGTGGTCCATCGTCAGGCTCACGGCTGTGAGCACGCCGATCACGCCCGCGGCGACCGCGGCGCTGGTCAGTGCCCGTCGATCAGTGTTGTGCGCCATCTTGCGCAAAGTTCCCCCTACAGCGTCCGGACGGTGTCGCGAGCGGGGTGCGCCGCGACATCGCTGCCGTGCTGGTCGACGCTACCTCCGGCCCCTGGTGTCTGAATCGGTTTTCCGGCGTTCGGTGTTACCGCCGTCACAATCCTGTCCCGCGAGCAGGGTTTCTATCCGCTCGACCGACTGCCGGAGATCGTCGAGTTCCCGGCGGAGGTAGTCCCGCGTGACCGTCTCTCCCACCGAGAGCCGGACGGACGCCAGTTCCCGCGCCAGGAACTCTGTGTCCGCCTTGGTCTGGGTGGACCTCAGCCGGTCCTCCGCGATCGACTCCTTGTCGCGGTCCTCCTGGCGGTTCTGCGCGAGGAGGATGAGCGGGGCGGCGTAGGCCGCCTGGGTGGAGAACGCGAGGTTGAGGAGGATGAACGGATAGGGGTCGAAGCGCAGCGCCACGACGGTGACGTTGATGAGGATCCAGACGATCACGAGGATCGTCTGGATCATCAGATACTGGCCGGTCCCGAAGAACCGGGCGATGGCCTCGCTGTACCGGCCCACGGCGTCCGGGTCGACGCTGATGCGGGGCCGCCGCGAGGTGACGGGCGTAGAGAGCGCCGAGCGCGTACCGGGTTCGGTCACCGACGTGCCTCTCTGTTGTCGTGCAGGTCCATGTCGCGCCAGTCCTCGGGGAGCAGATGGTCGAGGAGGTCGTCGACCGCGACCGCTCCCAGCAGGTGCCCCTCGTCGTCGACGACCGGGCCGCACACGAGGTTATAGGTGGCGAAGAACCTGGTCACCGAGTCCACCGAGTCGGTGGGACGCAGAGTGGACAGGCTGGTGTCCACGGTCTCGGCGACCATCGTCGACGGCAACTCCCGGAGCAGCGCCTGGATGTGGACGCACCCGAGGTACTTGCCCGTCGGGGTGGCCGTGGGGGGTCGGACCACAAAGACGAGGCTGGCCAGCGCCGGGCTCAGGTCGGGATTGCGGCAGTGGGCCAGGGCCTCCGCGACGGTCGTCTGGGGGGACAGGATGATGGGTTCCGGCGTCATGAGCCCGCCGGCGGTGTCCGCGTCGAACGTCAGCAGACGTCGGACGGGTGCCGAGTCCTCCGGGTTCATTCGTTGGAGGAACGACTCCGCGTCCTTCTCCGGCATCTCACCCAACAGATCGGCCGCGTCGTCGGGGTCCATCGCCTCGAGGACGTCCGCTGCTCGCTCGAGCTCCAGCCGGGTCACGATCTCGGTCTGCTCGTCGTGCGGGAGTTCCTGGAGGATGTCCGCGAGTCGCTCGTCATCCAGGGTGCGGGCCACCTCCAGCCGGCGCACCTCGGGGAGTTCGCGGAGAGCGTGAGCGACGTCCGCCGGGCGGAGGTCGGCGTAGAGCTCGACCAGACTCTCGGCGCCGTGATCGGGGGCTCCGATCGCGTCGTCGTCGAAGCCCTCGATCCGGCTCCAGGGTTGGATCGACACAGGCCCCCGACGACCGAGTGGCCCGCGCCCGCGCCGGGCCCGGACGGCGAGCCTGGAGACCAACCAGTCGCGGGTGCGCTGACGTTCGATCTCCACGTCGATGACCTGGTAGCGAGGCGTCGCCTCCGTCCCGGGGGCGGCACCGGATGCGTTGCGCTCGGGTTCGACCCCGACGATCGAGTCCACGAGAGTCCCGAGCACGAGGTTCTCGCCGGGCCGGGACTGGAACCGGTGCAGGTTGATGGTGCCCGAGATGAGCGCGACCGAACGGGGCTCGACCGAGGCGACCCTGAGCATGGGCACGAAGATCCGCCGACGGGTCGGCAGTTCCACCACGAGTCCGATGACCCGGGGCTGCTTGTGCCGGGCGCGCATCGTCACCACGACATCGCGAATCCGCCCGATGTCGTCCCCGTCGGGGCCGATCACCGGCAGTCCGGCTAGCCTGGCGACGAAAGCCTTGTTGAGGTTCGCCATGCGGACCAGGTTAGTCACCGGGCGGCGGATCGCGCCGTGCCCGCACCGGACCGGAGGGAGTGCCCGCAGATGACCCCCGCCACGCACACGGAACCCGCACCGTCGGACTCCGCGGCGGCGACGATCGCAGAGCTCCGGTCGCGTCCCCGGCGCACCGTCCTCGCCGTCCCCGGAAGCAGCGTCAAGATGATCGACAAGGCCCGCGGCCTGCCGGTGGACGAGGTGTTCCTCGACCTCGAGGACGCGGTGGCGGGGCCGGCCAAGGAGCAGGCGCGCGAGAACGTCGTCGAGGCGCTCTCCACCGGCGCCTTCGTCGCGCCGACGGTGGTCGTCAGGGTCAACGCGTGGGACACCGAGTACACGGTCCGCGACGTCACCGAGGTGATCGGCCGTGCCGGTGGACACGTCGACGCCCTACTCCTGCCCAAGGCGAGGTCGGGCGCGGAGGTCCGGGCACTGGACCTCGTGCTGACCCAGGTGGAGAAGGCGGCGGGTCTGCCGGTCGGGCACATAGGTATCGAGCCACAGATCGAGGACGCGCTCGGGCTCACCAACATCGACGAGATCGCCACCGCGAGTGCCCGCGTACTCACGCTGGTGTTCGGTCCCGCGGACTTCATGGCCTCGATCGGCATGCGCACGCTCACCGTGGGGGAACAGCCCGAGGGGTACACGCCGGGCGATGCCTACCACCACATACTGCTGAGCATCCTCGTCGCGGCCCGGGCGCACGGGCTCCAGGCGATCGACGGGCCGTTCCTCAAGGTGCGCGACGAGGAGGGTTTCCGCCGCGCGGCGGCCCGCACCGCGGCTCTGGGCTTCGACGGCAAGTGGGTCCTGCATCCCGCTCAGGTGGACGCGGGGAACGAGGTGTTCAGCCCGCGTCAGGACGAGTTCGACAAGGCCGAAGGGATCCTCGCCGCCTACGCGCACTCGACGTCCGCGGAGGGTGGGGCCCGGGGTGCGGTGATGTTCGGGGACGAGATGCTCGACGAGGCCAGCCGTAAGATGGCGTTGGTGGTCTCCGCACGGGGCCGGGCGGCAGGGATGACGGTGTCGGATTCCCGCGAGACCGATCCGAACGGGTCGGCGACGGAAGGACTGAGTTGATGACCACTCCGGTGTCCCCGACAACGGGTCGGCGAGGACGGGGCCAGACGCCCGGACTACCCACGCCACCCACCGGCTGGGTCGTCGGTTCCTACCCCACCTACGCCCAGGCCCAGGCGGCCGTGGACCACCTCGCGGACGAGGAGTTCCCCGTCCACGAGGTGACCATCGTGGGAGTGGACCTCATGCAGGTGGAACGCGTCACCGGGCGACTGACCTGGCCCAAGGTGCTGCTCGGGGGACTGGCCACCGGCGCGTGGCTCGGTCTCTTCGTGGGCCTGCTCCTCGGGATCTTCACCCAACCGATGTGGGGGGTCGTCCTCACCGGCCTCGTCGGTGGTTCGGTGTTCGGTGTGGTGTCCGCCTCCCTGTCCTACGCGGCGACCCGCGGCAAGCGCGACTTCGCGTCGACCTCGCAGTTGGTCGCCGGGCGGTACGACATCCTGTGCGAGCCCGCGAACGCCGAGAAGGTCCGCGACGAACTCGCACGCCTCGGCCTCAAGTGATGCTCCCGGGCGGTCCGTCCGGTTCGGCGTCCGTCCTGACCGCTGTCCGCGAGCACCTGATCACGCATCTCGGCCCCGAGCCGCAGGAGGCGTCGGTGACCTTCCTGGGCGCGGCGCCGATCCGGATACTGCGGTTCGTGGACATCGAGTCGGGCCTCGTCCGCTACGCCTCGCTCGGGTGTTCGGCCGACCCGATGGGCGACCCCTCCGCGCTCGTCCCCGACCCGACCGCGCCGCGGGCCGAGCTGTCCCTGGTGCTGCAGGGCGGGGTGGACGGGCTCGTCCGCGCGCTGGCCGTCCTGGCCGCAGCCCCTGCTGTCGAGGGCCTGGTGCTGTCGGAAGGTGCACTCATCGACCTCGGCGAGCCACTGTGGCCGGGCGCGACGTTCACCGCGGTCGTGCTCCGCGAACCCGAGATCCCCGACGTCGAGTTGGGCGGCGAGGCCGCGCCGGTGCGGATATTCCGGGCGGTCCCGGTGACGCACACCGAGGCCGCGTGGGTCCGGCTCAAGGGAGCGGGGGAACTCGAGGACGCGTGGGCTGAGGCGGGGATCGATGTGACCGATCCGGCGCGCCGGGCGGTGAACCCGGGCCTCACCCGCTGACTACAGCCAGCGGTTCTTGCGGAAGAGCAGGAACAGAGCCGTACACGCCGCGACCATGAACCCGAGGACCAGGTAGTAGCCGTACTTGAACCGTAGTTCGGGCATGTTGGCGAAGTTCATACCGTAGATCCCCGCGATCATCGTGGGTACGACGGCGATCGCCACCCACGCGGAGATCCGCCGCATGTCGGTGTTCTGCTGCACCCCGATTATCGCCACGGCCGCGTTGACCAGCGAGGTGATCTGCTCGTCCAGGGTCGTGACCTCGGCGGCGACCTGTGTGTGGTGGTCGTGGACGTCCCGGAAGTAGTGCCGGATCTCGGCGGGGATCAGGTCCAGGTGCTCGACCGACAGGCGTCGCAGCGGAAGGGCGAGGGGAGCGATGTCGTGCTTGAGTTCGAGGAGCTCACGCTTGAGGAAGTAGATCTGTTCGATGTCGACCGGGGAGCGGGGGGCGAAAACCGCGGTCTCCAGCTCGTCGACGTCCCGACTCATCCCCTCGGCGACCTCGAGGTAGCTGTCCACCACCCGGTCGGCCACGGCGTGCATGACCGTCGCGGGCCCGTGTACGAGCCTCTCGGGTGCGCTCTCGAGTTCCGCCCGGATCCCGGCGAGACCTGTGAAGTCACCGTGTCGGACGGTCACCACGAAGTCCCGGCCCAGGACCACCATGACCTCACCGGTGGACACGATGTCGCTGGCCTCGGTGATCGACTCGTGCTCGAGGTAGCTGACCGTCGACATGTTCAGAACCAGGGAGTCGTCGTACGCCTCCAACTTGGGCCGCTGCCGACCGATCGTCGCATCCTCTGTGATGAGCTCGTGGAGCCCGAACTCCCGCGAGAGCGCCTCCATCTGGTGCGGGTCAGGGGAGTGGAGGCCGATCCACACGAACCCCCGCCCGGTCTCCCGCACGTGTCGGATCGCCGCCTGATGGGTGAACCGTCCCCGCTCGCGCACGCCGTCGACGTAGACACCACAGTCGACCACCGCGCGTTCGGTGGGGACGTTCAACCGGGAGGGCGGGGTCGTGGACACCGCCGCACCACCCCGCCGTCCTCGGATACTCGGCACCGGCGCTCCCCTCGCTCGTCTGCTCGACAGTATCCGGCGCCGGGCCTCGACGTGACGCCGATACGGTTCTGCTGGGAGACTGACGGGCAGGTGGCGCACGATCGCGTGCGCACGTGGCGAGAGAGGGCGTGGACGGGTGCGGCGGACGGGGGAGCGGGTCGGGGTGCGGGCGCTGGCGATGGCCGGGGCCGCGGTGGTGGGACTGAGCGGATGCCAGGCGCAGTCGACGATCGTCCCCGCTCACGAGTCCGATCCGGTCGTGGTGATCGAGACCGCCTCCTTCGGCGAGGCCGAGATCGTCGGGCACATCTACGGCAATGCTCTGTTGAGATCGGGTTCCCGGGTCACGGCACGTCCGCAGTCGGGGAGCCAGGCAGAGGTCGTCGAGTCGGTGACCTCCGGGGACGCCACCTTCACCCTCGGGTTCACGGGGGAGCTGCTCAGGGCCTTCGATCCCGGCTCCACGGTGGTCGAGGCGGACGAGGTGTACGCCGCGATGATGGCGGCCCTGCCCGAGGGTGTGACCGCAGCCGACCCGGCCCCCGCCGAGGACGCCCCCGTCTACGTGGTGACCCGCCACACCTCGGAGACGAACGGACTGCGGACGATGTCCGACCTCGCCGGGCGCTGCGGGGAGTTCACCCTGGGCGCACGCCAGGAGGCGCTCACGGACCGCGAACTCGCCACCGCGGTGGGTGGAACGTACGACTGCGGGTTCGGGCGGAGGGTGGCGCTGGGCCCGAACCCGCGCGCGGTGTTCGAGGCGCTGCGGGCGGGACAGATCGGCGTGGGGCTGGTCCAGTCGAGTGACCCGGTCCTGGACCCCGAGGACATGGTGCCGTTGGACGACGACGAGGACGCCATCCTGTCCCAACACCTCGTCCCGGTGTTCCGGAAGGGCTCTCTCTCGGAGGACCAACTCGCCCTGGTCAACCGGATCAGTGGAGAGCTGACCACCGAGGACGTGCGGGAACTCCTGCTGGGGGTGGAGTTCGGTACCGCCACCCCGATCGACCTCGCCAACTACTGGCTCGACTCGCACGACTACTGAGCCCCGACGCCGGTACCGAGTCCTGACGCACGTACTGGGCCCTGCGCACGTAGTGGGCCCTGACGCACGCCCTGGGCCCTGACGCACGAATCCGCTACTCCCGGGCCGGATCCCTTACCCGTATCGGGTAGCGGATCCAGCGGCGGGGTAGCGGATTCGGCGGATCGGATCGGCGCCGGTGGTTCGGCGACGGTCCCGGGGGCTAGCCCGTGCGCGTGATCATGAGAAGGCCTCGTCCACGAGCGCCTTCTGCTCGACGGCGTGGACCTTGCTCAGACCGGTCGACGTGGCCGCCATGGCCCGGCGCGAGACCCGCTTGAGCCGCGGGAACTCCGGGATGACCTCCGGGAGGTTGAGGGCCAGGAAGCTCCACGCCCCCTGGTTGGCCGGCTCCTCCTGCACCCACCGGACCTCGGTGAGGTTCGGGTAGTGCCCGAGGGCCTCGCGCAGGCGACGGAACGGAATCGGGTGGATCTGCTCGAGCCGAACGATCGCGAAGTCGTCGTGACCTTCCTTCTCCTGACGTGCGGCGAGCTCGTAGTAGAGCTTGCCGGAGACCATCAGCATGGTCTTGACCTTGCCCGGGTCCTTACCGCCGTCGACGAAGGTGGGATCGTCGAGGACCGAGCGGAACTTCCCGGTGGTGAAGTCCGCGAGGGCGCTGACGGCCTTCTTGTTGCGCAGCATCGACTTGGGGGTGAAGACGATCTGGGGGCGCTTGATCCCGTCGGTGGCATGGCGACGCATGAGGTGGAAGTAGTTCGCCGGGGTCGACGGCTGAGCGACGGTCATCGAGCCCTCGGCACAGAGCTGCAGGAACCGCTCCATACGCCCGGAGGTGTGGTCGGGACCCATGCCCTCGTGGCCGTGCGGCAGGAGCAGGGTGACCGAGGACTTCTGTCCCCACTTGGCCTCACCCGAGGAGATGTACTCGTCGATGATGGTCTGGGCGCCGTTGACGAAGTCGCCGAACTGCGCCTCCCACATCACCAACGCCTCGGGGTCGCCGACCGAGTAGCCGTACTCGAACCCGACGCCGGCGTACTCGGTGAGCGCGGAGTTCCAGACCTCGAAGCGCCCCTCGGCGTTCTCCAGGTTCTGGAGCGGCGAATAGGGCTCGGAGGTCGACTTGTCGACCACCACGACGTGCCGCTGTGTGAACGTTCCACGCTGGGAGTCCTGGCCGGCGAGTCGGACCGTCCGGCCCTCCTGGACCAGCGAACCGATGGCCAACAACTCGGCGAACGCCCAGTCGATGTTGCCGTTGTAGGCCATCTTCTGGCGTGCCTCGTAGACCGGCTTGACCCGCGAGTGGATGTGGAAATCCTCGGGCAGGTTCCCGAAAGCGTCGCCGATCGAGTGGATGACCGACTCGTCCACCGCCGTGACCAGACGCTTGGGCAGCGGCTGATCAGGTTCGATGGACTTCGATGCCTTGACCGGGTGCTTCTCGAGCTCGCGGACCTCGTTGAAGACCCGCTCGAGCTGTCCCTGGAAGTCGCGGAGGGCGTTCTCCGCCTCCTTCTCCGTGATGTCACCGCGACCGACCAGGTCATCGGTGTAGGACTGACGGACGCTCTTCTTGCCGTCGATCACCTCGTACATCCGGGGCTGCGTCATCGACGGGTCGTCGGCCTCGTTGTGTCCCCGCCGGCGGTAGCAGACGAGATCGATCACGACGTCCTTCTTGAACTGCTGGCGGAAGTCCATCGCCAACCGGGCGACGCGGACGCACGCCTCCGGATCGTCGCCGTTGACGTGGAAGATCGGTGCGCCGACCATCTTGGCGACGTCGGTGCAGTACTGGCTCGACCGCCCGGCCTCGGGTGCGGTCGTGAACCCGATCTGGTTGTTGACGACGATGTGGATGGTGCCACCGGTGCGGTAGCCGTCGATGAGCGAGAGGTTGAGAGTCTCCGCGACCACACCCTGGCCGGCGAAGGCCGCGTCACCGTGGAGCATGAGCGGCACGACCGGGTACTCGGCACGCCACTCCGGGTCGTCGATGACGTCCTGCTTCGCACGCACGATCCCCTCCAGGACCGGGTCGACGGCCTCGAGGTGCGACGGATTGGCGGTGAGCGAGACCTTGATCTCGTTCTCGCCGAACATCTGGTACTGGATGCCCTCGGCGCCGAGGTGGTACTTGACGTCCCCCGAGCCGTGCGCGGCCGAGGGATCCATGTTGCCCTCGAACTCCGTGAAGATCTGCCGGTAGGGCTTGCCCACGATGTTGGCCAGGACGTTGAGGCGGCCGCGGTGCGGCATCCCGATCACGACCTCGTCGAGCGCGAACTCGGCGGCCTCGTCGATCACAGCGTCCATCATGGGGATGACGGACTCGGCACCCTCCAGCGAGAAGCGCTTCTGGCCCACGTACTTGGTCTGCAGGAAGGTCTCGAACGCCTCGGCGGCGTTGACCTTGGACAGAATGTACTTCTGTTCGGCGACCGTCGGCTTGTCGTCGACTCCCTCGAGGCGTTCCTGGATCCACTGGCGCTGTTCGTTCTCGAGGATGTGGGTGTACTCGATGCCGATCTTGCGGCAGTAGGCCGCGCGCAGCGCGGACAGCACGTCGCGCAGGCGCATCTTGTCCTTGCCGACGAAACCGCCGACGGAGAACTTGCGGTCCAGGTCCCACAGGGTCAGCTCGTGTGAGTTGACGTCGAGGTCCGGGTGGAAGGTACGGCGACGCTTCGCGTGCCTGCCGTCCAGCGGATCGATGTCGGCCATGAGGTGACCGCGATCGCGATAGGCCGCGATGAGCTCGAGGACGCGGGCGTCCTTGTCCACGCGTGGGTCGGTGATGTCCTGACGCCACCGGACCGGCTCGTAGGGGATTCCGAGGACGTCGAAGATCTCGTCGTAGAACTCGTCAGCGAGCAGAAGACGGTGGATTTCGCGGAGGAACTCGCCGGACTCCGCACCCTGGATGATCCGGTGGTCGTAGGTCGAGGTGAGCGTCGTGATCTTGCCGATGGCGTTGTTGGCCAGCTGCTCGTCGCTCGCACCCTGGAACTCGGCCGGGTATTCCATCGCGCCGACGCCCAGGATGGCGCCCTGTCCCACGGTGAGTCGCGGTACCGAGTGGACCGTGCCGATACCACCGGGGTTGGTCAGCGAGATGGTGACGCCCGAGAAATCGTCCATCGTCAGCTTGCCGACGCGGGCGCGGGACACGATGTCCTCGTAGGCGTCGAGGAAGCCGCGGAAGTCCAGTTTCTCGCAGTTCCTGATGGCGGCCACGACGAGGGTGCGCCCCGCCTTGGTCTTCATGTCGATGGCCAGACCGAGGTTGATGCCGTTCGGCGTGACGACGTTGGGCTTGCCGTCGATCTCCTCGTAGTAGTTGTTCATGTTGGGGTAGGCCTTGATGGCCTGCACCATGGCGTACCCGATGAGGTGGGTGAAGGAGATCTTGCCGCCGTGCGTGCGCTTGAGGTGGTTGTTGATGACGACCCGGTTGTCGATCATCAGCTTGGCCGGAATCGCACGTACCGAGGTGGCCGTGGGCAACGTCAGCGACGCGTTCATGTTCTTGACGATGGCGTTGGCCGGGCCGCGCAGGACCTTGTTCTGTGGCTCTTCCGGCGGCGCGTACTCGGGGGGTGTCGTCCGCTTCGCGGCGGCCGCATCCGGCTTGCCACGCGTCTCGGGCGTCCGCACCGGTGCGGGGACCCCCTGCCCACGGGCCTTGCGCCCGGGGGAGCTGTCGATGGAGGGCTTGGCGGCCACGTCCTCTGCCGACGACTCGGGGGTCATGTCACCGACGGTGAGCTCCGAGGTCTTCTGGGTGTTCGCGTCGGGGGTGGCATTGTCGCCTCCGGACTTGTCGTCGGAGACCTTCTTGCCGCCAGTCTTCTCACCCCGGACCTTCTCGCCACCGTTCTTCCCACCACGGCTCTTCCCACCACCGCGCTCGTCACCCCCGTCCGAAGACGGACGAGCGCCGGACGAGCCGTTCGACGAACTACGACCAGCAGAAGCGGCGGCCCCGGGGTTCGCGTCGAAGAACTCGTGCCAGGACTTGTCCACGGAGGACGGGTCCTTGGAGAACCGCTCGTACATCTCGTCGACGAGCCACTGGTTCTGTCCGAACTGTGAGACGTTGTTGCTCACGATGTTGTGGTGCCTTCCTGATCTGTGGTGGGTTTCACACGCAATGAACCCAGGCTAGACCTTCCGCGCGTTCTCGGCCTTCCGATCTCACCTGACAGGGGGATGCGGGGGCTCACGAGGTGCGCAAGGTCAGGACGCGGGCCAGCTGTCCGGGGGCGTCCCGAAGGTGGTGGCGGCCGCGTTCACGACGGTCCGACCGAGCCTGCGGTTACCCCAACCGCCCACCGCCGCGCCGATTCCCGCGGGGGCCAGCTTGCCCATGGCGAGGGTGGCCCGTTTGACCGCGAACTTCCGAGCGAACCGGGACACCATCCGACGGTTGACCTCCTTCAGTCCGGGGATCCGCAGCGACCTGCTGGCGAGCGAACCGCCGACGGAGGCCCCGCCGCTCGTGCTGACCGCGTTGGACAGGATCGCGGTGCCGGACGCGCCGAGCATGATGGTCATCACGAGGAGCTCCTCGTGCTCGCCGACCCGTACGTCCACACCGTGCACCTCTGCGACGGCCAACGTGTAGAACGCGGTGGCTTCGAGGAACACGAGGGACTCGGCACCGATCGCGCCGAACGCGAGTACGGTGCCCACCCCGGGGACGGCAGCGGTGGCGCCGACCGCGGCCCCGGACGCGGTGACCATGGTCAGGAAGCGGGAGTCCAGCCGCTCCCGGATCCGTGTGGGGCTCTCGTCGGGATGGCTCTCGCGGAGCTTGCGGACGTAGGTGCGCGCCACACCGGTCTGACTCCGTATCGCCTTGCGCAGGGCTCCGGTGACGACCCCGGCGAGTGGACCGGAGACCTCGGTGTCGGCGGGGACGGGTTCTGGCACGGGGATCTCCTCGAGGGTGTTCGTGATCGGGACGGTTGTCCTCGTCCGTCACACCACGGTACGGAGAATCAGGTGGTCGCGCCTCCTACGGAAGGACACGTTCGGTGTACTCGTTCGCGAAGACGCGGTCCGGGTCCAGGCGGTCCCGCACGGAGACGAAGTCATCGAAATGCCGGACCGTGTTCGAGAGGTCGGACGCCGTCCGGGTGTGCATCTTGCCCCAGTGGGGCCGACCGTCCGCGGCGAGGAAGATCTCCTCGGCGGACCGGAAGAGCTCGGTGTGGTCCATCAGATGGAACTGGTGGACCGCGACGTAGCAGACGTCCCTCTCGTGGGCGGTTGACATCCAGACGTCGTCCGCAGCCGCGAACCGGACCTCCACGGGGAACGGGGTGACGATTCCCGAGCGGTCGATCATGTCGCGCAGGTCGCCCAACACGCCTGCGGCCGCGGCGACCGGGACCGCGTACTCCATCTCGCGGAAGCGGACCCGCCGCGGGGAGGCGAAGACCCGGTAGCTGCGATCGGTGTACGCACGAGCAGACATCGCCCTGGCGGCGAAGCGATTGATCCGTGGTGTCATCGACGGCCGGCGTGCGGCGGTGCGGCACAGCGCGCCGAACGCCTCGTTGGACAGGAACTCGTCGCCGACGAGCTCGCGGAACCGGCCCAGTGGCCGGAGTTCGGCGTCACCCGGTAGGCGGGTGTTCCGTTTGACAGTGACGGCGTCCGTGTGGGGGAACCAGAAGAACTCGGCGTGGTCCGCTGATCTCGAGAAACCCTCGAGATCAGCCAGCGCGGCGGAGAGGGTCCACGGGTGTTCCTCGGCGCTCAGTACGAACGCCGGGACACAGTGGATCGTCATCTTGGTGATGATCCCGACCGCACCGATCCCGAGTCGAGCCGCCTCGAACACCTCCGGATTCGACCCGCGCGAACAGTTGAGGACCGAACCGTCCGCGGCGACGAGTTGCAGACCGACCACGGTGGCCGGCATCCCGACCGCGTCGCGGCCAGTGCCGTGGGTGCCCGTGGACACGGCCCCCGCCAGAGACTGTTCAGCGAAGTCGCCGAGGTTCGGCTGCGCCAGCCCGAGGTCCCACAGCAGGGGGCCGAGTTGGTGTAGCCGCGTGCCCGCCCAGACCGTCACGTCCGCACCGTCGACGTGCCCGTCGGGGTCACGGGTCGGGACGATCGACTCGATCCCCGTCAGGTCGTCGAGTGAGATCAGGACCCCGTCGGTCGACGCGGCGGGGGTGAAGGAATGGCCGGCGCCCACGCACTTGACCCGGGAGCCCCGCTCCGCGGCGGCCGTCACGACCTCGGTGACCTCCGCGACGGTCGTGGGGTTGGAGCGGCCGGATGGAGAGGCGATGACGTTTCCGGCCCAGTTCTGCCACGGTGTGGTCGAGGTCGTCATGGCTGCCGAGATTACCCCCATGAACGCGTCTGGGGGACCGTCCCGGACGACTGACCTGATAGCGCGCTCGGAGCCCGGTGTGCCCAGGTGACATCACGGTGAGCGGTGCCCACCTCGTCGTCGCCGTCGTACCATGGACGGGTGACCAGACGCCTTCCATCCGATCAGCGCAGAGCGCAGCTCCTCCGGGCAGCCCTGGAGATCGCCGAACACGACGGGCTCGGTGCGGTGACCGTTCGTGGCGTCGCCGAGCGCGCCGGGGTCTCGCTCGGCGTCGTCCACTACTGCTACACCGATAAAGAAGAGCTCCTCCGCGAGGTGATCGGCGCGGTCAACCTCGAAGTGCACCAGGCGGCGAGAGCGTTCATCAACGTCGACTTCGACTCGGGCGCCCGCGGCCGGGAGGGTCTGAGGCGAAGGCTCTACGAAGCCATCGACCTCATCTGGGCGGTCATCTCCGCCTCGCCTGACCGACAGCTCCTCACCTACGAGATCGTGTCCTACTCGCTGCGTACCCACGGTTCACCCGAGATCGGGCTGGCCCGTCACCAGCAGGAGTCCAACGAGGAGATCATCCGCTCGGTCCTCGAGCGGACCGCCCAGTCCGCGGGCATGCGCTGGGGCATGGGGCTGGACGACATGGTGCGCGTCGTCGAGGGCACGGTGGCGGGCATCGGACTTCGCTGGCAGATATGCCGGGACGACGACGAGGCGATCGCACTCCTCCACCGGGCGGTCGACCTCGTGGTTGCGGACGCGCGTCCGATCGATGGTGACTAGGCCGGTGGGCGGTCAGGAGCCCGGTGACCTGGACGACGTCGAGGACGCCACCTCGGGACTCGACGCGCCGATCGCCGCACTCCACCTGCCCGCCCTGCGCGCGAACCTGGCGGACCTCAGGCGACGAGCCGGTGGGACAAGGATCCGCATCGCCAGCAAGTCCGTGCGATCGCGCGGTGTGCTCGAGGAGGTCCTGGGTCCGGAGCTCCGAGGTGACGACACGGTCCGCGGGATAATGGCCTACTCGCTCGCCGAGGCACTGTGGCTCGTGGGTGCCGGGTGCGACGACGTCCTGCTCGGGTATCCGACGGTCGACCGTGCCGCCCTCGCGCGGCTGGGAGCGGATCCGACCGCTCTGGCAGCGGTGACCCTGATGATCGACGACGTGCGCCAGTTGGAGATCGCGCGCGGGTCTGGGGCGGGCGGCGCGAGGGTGTGCGTCGACGTGGACGCCTCGCTCAGGCTCGGCCCGATCCACCTGGGCGTCCGGCGCTCGCCGCTACGTGGTCCGGCCGACGTCGAGCCGCTGGTCCGTCGAGCCGTGGACATGGGGTTCCAGGTGGTGGGGGCGATGTTCTACGAGGCGCAGGTCGCTGGTGTCCCCGACGACATCCGGGGTGTCCGCCTGGTCAAGACGCTGTCCATGCGTCGTCTCATCGGGATACGCGAGGCCGTTGCCGCGGTGATCGCCGATGTGACCGGGGAGCGCCCCGAGATCGTCAACTCGGGTGGCTCCGGGTCGATCGCCGAGAGCGCCGCGGACCCGGCCGTCACCGAGGTCACCGCCGGTTCCGGTCTCTACGTGCCGGGGTTGTTCGACCACTACCGCACCTTCAGGCCGCGCCCGTCGCTGTTCTTCGCGCTTCCCGCCGTCCGGACCCCGGCTCGTGGTCTCACGACCTTCCTCTACGGCGGTTACGTAGCGTCCGGGGTGCCGGGACCCGACAGGCTGCCCGTGCCCGCCCGCCCGACGGGCCTGCGCTACCTGGGAAGGGAAGGCGCGGGTGAGGTCCAGACCCCCATGCGTGGGGAGGTGGCGATAGGTGACCGCGCCTGGTGGCGGCACGCGAAGGCGGGGGAGGTCTGCGAGCGGTTCGACACGCTCCACGTGGTGGACGAGACTGCACAGGGGCCCGCAGTGGTGGACCGCTGGCCCACCTACCGTGGTGAAGGGAAGTGCTTCGGATGACGGACACCGAGCCGATGACCGACGAGCAGCGGGAGCTCCTGCACTCGGAGGCCGTCTCGATAACAGCTGACCTGGTGTCCATCGACTCGACCAACACGGGCGATCCGGCGACGATCGGCGACGGCGAGACCCGCGTGTGCCGAAGAATCGCGGAATACCTCGACGAGGTGGGGATCCCGAGCGAGCTGGTGGAATCCGTGCCCGGTCGCGGCAGCCTCTTCGCCCGCGTCGACGGGTCGGACGCCGGCGCCGGCGGCCTGGTCGTACACGGGCACGTCGACGTGGTGCCCGCGGTCGCCGAGGACTGGACCGTCCCTCCGTTCGCGGGGGAGATCCGCGAAGGCTGGCTCTACGGCCGTGGCACCGTGGACATGAAGAACATGATCGGCATGATGCTCGCCGTGGTGCGTCTCTACCGCCGTGAAGGAATCGTGCCGCGCAGACCCCTACTGCTCGCCTTCTTCGCGGACGAAGAGGCCGCGGGCACCATGGGAGCGCAGTGGGTGGTGCGGGAACGCCCCGAGATCTTCGACGGCATGACCCACGCACTCAGCGAGGTCGGGGGTTGGTCCGTTCCGGTGGCGGGGCGTCGGCTCTACCCGATCGCTGTCGCGGAGAAGGGTGTCGCCTGGGCGAGGGTGAGTGCCAAGGGGACAGCTGCGCACGCGTCCCGCCCGACCCCGGACAACGCGGTCGCCGCGATCGCCGGTGCCGTCCACCGGGTCTCGAGCCTGGACTTCCCGGTGGCCCCCACCGAGGCCAACACCGCGCTGGCCGCGGCGGTCGGCAAGATCGCGGGGGCGAGCGGGGACGTCGCGGAGCTGCCCTCGCACCTGGGGGTGCTCGGTCACTTCGGGCCGCTCGTCGAGGCGTCGCTCTCGCACACCGCCTCGCCGACGATCCTGTCCGCCGGATACAAGACCAACGTCATCCCCACCGAGGCGTTCGCGGAGATCGACTGCCGTGTCCTGCCCGGTGGCGAGGACACCTTCCGGGCCGAGATCGAACGGGAACTCGGTCCCGACGTGACGGTTGACTGGATCTGGCAACCGCCGATCGCCGCGCCCGCAGACGATCCACTGGTCTCCGTCATCCGGGAGGCCGTCCGCGAGTCGGACCCCGATGCGCTCGTCGTGCCCTATCTCCTGCCGGCGAGCACGGACAACAAACACCTCGCACCCCTGGGGATCCACGGGTACGGTTTCGTCCCGCTGAGGGTGCCGGACGAGTTCGACGTCTTCGGCCACTTCCATGCCGTCGACGAGCGGGTTCCCGTCGACGCGCTGCACTTCGGTGCGGATGTGCTCGCCCGCGTGCTCGGATCGGCGTGAGGGGCCCCTTCTCCGGTAGCCGGACCGCGCAACCGCGCACAC
Organism: Dietzia psychralcaliphila; assembly: GCF_003096095.1. Lineage (NCBI taxonomy): Bacteria > Bacillati > Actinomycetota > Actinomycetes > Mycobacteriales > Dietziaceae > Dietzia > Dietzia psychralcaliphila. The sequence goes on along the minus strand of NZ_CP015453.1, from coordinate 2,194,112 downwards.
CGCTACCCGCCGACGTGTGGGTGTTGGTCGCCGCGGCCTTCGCCGTCGCGATCGGCTACGGCCTCGTGGCCCCGGTTCTCCCGCAGTACGCGCGGAGCTTCGACGTCTCGGTGACAGCCGCGTCGGTGGTGGTGAGCGCCTTCGCATTCTTCCGCCTGGTCTTCGCTCCCGCCGGCGGGTTCCTCGTGGACAAACTGGGGGAACGCTGGGTCTACATGTCGGGGCTGCTGATCGTGGTGGTCTCGACTCTGGCCACCGGGCTCGCCCAGAGCTACTGGCAGTTGTTGGTGTTCCGCGGGCTCGGCGGGCTCGGGTCGACCATGTTCACTATTTCCGCCATGGCGCTGCTCACCCGCCTCTCGCCACCGGGGGCGAGAGGGCGGATCGCTGGTCTGTACGCCACGGCGTTCCTCCTGGGCAACATCGGCGGACCGGTCCTCGGCGGGCTCCTCGCCGAATTCGGTATGCGGGTGCCGTTCTTCGTCTACTCCTTCACGCTGCTCGTGGCGACCGGAGTGGTGGCGGTCTTCCTCCGTGGCGGACGCCGTCCCTCGGCGGACGACGGGCTGCCCGAACAGGAAGCGTTGCCGGTGCGCGAGGCGTTGCGCCACAGCGGGTACCGCGCCGCGCTCGTGTCCAGCTTCGTCAACGGCTGGAGTTCCTTCGGTGTACGGGTGGCTATCGTGCCCCTTTTCGCCGCCGCCAACTTCGACGCCGGGCCGGGGATCGCCGGTACCGCCCTCGCCTCCTTCGCCGTGGGCACCGCGGCCGTAATTTCTGTAGCGGGTTGGTTGTCCGACAGATACGGGCGTCGCCCCCTGGTGATCGGGGGTTTGCTGGTGTCCGGGGTGTCGACACTCGTCCTGGGCTGGTGCGACACCGTTCCGCTCCTCGTGGCGGCGTCGGTCGTGGCGGGAATGGGAGCGGGGGTGCTCAACCCGGCGCAACAGGCCTCGGTCGCAGATGTGATCGGAGCTGATCGGGCGGGTGGAAAGGTGCTCGCGACCTTCCAGATGGCCAGTGACTCCGGGGCGATCCTCGGTCCGGTGCTGGTGGGAATCGTCGTGGACCTGTTCGGCTACACCGCCGGATTCGTTCTCTCGGGTGGTCTGCTGCTGGCCGCCGTGGTCCCGTGGCTGTTCGCCAGGGAGACCCACGAACACCTGGTCCGGGGAACGTCGGGGGAGTGACCTGCGTCGTCGTGTCGCGTATGGGGCCTCCGACGCCGTAGCATGAGTCACCTCATGAGCAACGATAACGAGGACCGTACCGCCACTGCCGGCGACGAGGTCGAGACCGCCGCCAGTACCCCAGACACCACCGAGCCCGCCGCCGAGGGGGCGGACGACTCGGCCCCCGCCGAGGCCGCCTTAGAGGTGCCCGCCGAGGAGCCGACGGTCGGAGAGCCGCCCGCCGAAGAGGAGACTGTCGACCGTACGCCTGCCGAGGTGAAGACGGACGACCGCGCCCCCGCCGCCGAGAAGACGGACGATCGCGCTCCCGCCGAGGTGAAGACGGACGACCGCGCCCCCGCTGAGGAGAACGCGGACAGTCCCACTGTCACGTTCGCCGACATGGGGCTCGCGCCGGCCGTGGCCCAGGCGGTCAAGGACGTCGGTTACGAGGTCCCCTCCGCCATCCAGGCGGCAATCATCCCCATGGTGATGGCGGGCCGTGACGTCGTGGGATTGGCACAGACCGGTACCGGTAAGACGGCGGCCTTCGCCCTGCCGATCCTCTCGCTCATCGACCCGGCGGTGAAGAGCCCCCAGGCGCTCGTGCTCGCCCCCACCCGTGAGCTCGCGCTCCAGGTCGCCGAGGCGTGCATCACCTACTCCGCCAACATGCCGCAGGTCAACGTGCTGCCGATCTACGGCGGTCAGGCCTACGGGATCCAGCTGTCCGGTCTGCGTCGGGGTGCACAGATCATCGTCGGCACGCCCGGCCGCGTGATCGACCACCTCAAGAAGGGCACGCTCGACCTGTCGGGTCTGCGTCACCTCGTCCTGGACGAGGCCGACGAGATGCTCGCGATGGGTTTCCAGGAGGACGTCGAGCGGATCCTCTCGGACACCCCGCAGACCACGCAGGTCGCGCTGTTCTCGGCGACCATGCCGGCCGCGATCCGCCGGATCTCACAGAAGTACCTCACCGATCCGGCGGAGGTGAAGGTCGCGTCCAAGACTTCCACCGCCCCGAACATCCATCAGCGCTACGTCCTGGTCAATCACCGGGACAAACTCGACGCCCTGACGAGGATCTTCGAGGTCGAGGACTTCGACGCGATGATCCTGTTCGTCCGGACCAAGTCGGCCACGGAGGAGCTCGCGGAGAAGCTTCGGGCGCGCGGGTTCTCGGCTGCGCCGATCAACGGCGACATCCCGCAGAATCTCCGCGAGCGGACGATCGAGGCGCTCAAGGACGGCCGTACCGACATCCTCGTGGCTACGGACGTGGCCGCCCGTGGACTCGACGTGTCGCGGATCAGCCACGTGGTCAACTACGACATCCCGCACGACACCGAGTCGTACGTGCACCGGATCGGCCGTACGGGCCGCGCCGGCCGCAGCGGGCAGGCGTTGCTGTTCGTCACCCCGCGGGAGCGTCGCATGCTCTCACAGATCGAGCGGGCCACGCGTCAGCCGCTGACAGAGATCCAGCTTCCGAGCGTGGATGATGTCAACGAGATGCGGATGGCCAAGTTCGGCCAGTCGATCACCGAGAGCCTCGATGATCCGAACCTGGCGATGTTCCGCCGGCTGGTGGAGGAGTACGCCAACGAGCACTCCGTCTCGATGGCGGATATCGCCGCCGCTCTCGCCACGCAGTCCCGTAATTCCGCCGACTTCCTCATGCGGGAACCGGAGCGACCGGTGCGGCCGGCGCGTCAGGACGATCGGCGCGACTCCCGGCGGGATGACCGGCGCGAGCGTCCGGGCCGCGACTTCTCCGACGGTCCCCGGCCGTCGCGAGGCGGCAAGGACATGGCGCAGTACCGGATCGCCGTGGGCAAGCGCAACAACGTCAAGCCCGGGTCGATCATGGGTGCGCTCGCCAACGAGGCCGGTCTCAGCGGGGGCGACATCGGACGCATCTCGATCCGGTTCGACCACACGATCGTGGAGCTCCCGGCGAATCTGTCCCGGGATCAGGTCGAATCGATGCGGGGAATCCGGGTGGCGGGTTCGGAGATCGACATCCGGCCGGACTCCGGTCCTCCCGCCGGTCGTCCGTCCGCGTCCAGGGACGACCGTGGTGGTCGTCCCCGCGGGAGCGATCGCGGCGATCGTGGCGGCCGGGACGACGACCGTCGCGGCGAGCGCGGTGGAGGGTTCCGGCGGGGCGGCGACGGCGACGATCGCCGCGGTGGCGGCTTCCGCGGCCGTTCGGGCGGCGGTTCGGACCGGTACTGAGTCGAACCGATACCGACCCGGACCGGTGCCGACCCGGACAAGTACTGACTCGGCTCGGAACTGACTCGGACCGGGACTAACCTGGTCACGGACCACGAACGTCCCGGACACACGCTGTCGCCGCTGCCCTCCCGCCGTTACCCGCCGGGAGGGCAGCGGCGTACCGCTAACTCCAACACGTCGTGGTCCCCGGCGGTCACCGGCAGCCCGTACGCCACCGCAGCGGTGAGATACCTGGCCGCGTAGAAGCAGTGCCGGCCGGGGTCGGGGGGAAACCAGTTCTCCGGGGTCCAGTCGCTCTTCCTGCTGTTCACCGAACCGGTGACGGCGAGGAGGTTGCGGTCGACGTCGTTGGCGAACGCCGCCCGCCGCTCGGCCGACCAGTTCCAGGCACCCAGGTCCCACGCCGCGGAGAGGGGGAACACATGGTCCACGTGGATCCCCCTGAGCCCGGTGCCGCCCACGTCCACCACCCGTCCGGTGTAGGGGTCAACGAGGAGCCCCCCGATGACGGTGCACCGGGAGGCCGGATCCGCCGTGGCACCGAGCAGGTCGCGGGCCAACACGTCGTGACGCGTCGAGCAGCCGTTACCTGAGCCCGGCGCTCCGGTCGTGTCAGTCCAGGCAGGACCGAACACGCATGCCGAATCCCCGGAACAGTCGCGCTCGTAGCCGGGGACCGGGACCCGCTCGGGCACCACGTCGACCTGCGCGAGCAGGGGTTCGATGCGATCCCGTCCCGGGCTGCCCGGAGCCGAGGTCCGCGGCTCGGCCCACCACAGCACCGCGCAGATCGCCGCCACCACCGCCAGCGCGAGGCCGAGCGCCCTAGGCCCCACCGGAGGGATGACCCGCCCGGACTCCTCGGGGCGGAGTCCGGGTGGTGAGTGGTTGTTCACGGGGCGATTATGGGGTCCGTGTCCGCCCGGTGGCCCGGTGGACAGGGGCCGGCGATCCGGGACTGTGGAGGCGCCACGGGGTGTGGGGAATCAGGGTGGGGAGAGACCGTCGGGGCCCGGGCTCGGCCCCGCACTCCCTGCCGTGTCCGACGGGCATGCTTTCATGTCGTCGTGACCCCCTCCGCCGATCCGCGCCTCCACGCCGTGTGGCAGTCCGGGGTCATGGGGTTGTGGTGCGATACGGGGCTGCGCCGGCCGCAGTCCGTCGCGCCGGCCGCCTCCGTGACGGCCGTGGCCCGAGCCGGAGCGCCGGACCAGGTGGTGGAATTCCTCGCCGGGTACAAGCTCTCCCACCGGATCGGCGTCCGCGCCGTGGTGGACGGGAGGGCCAGATCGGCGACGGTGCCCGGGATCCGGATCTCCGTCGGCGCCGCGATCGATCTGTGTCGCCTGCTCGGGACCGAGGACCAGTGGGTCGGGCCCGGCCTTCGATCGTTCTCCGCGCTGTCCTCGGGTGTCGCGGCCCTCGTCTCCGCGGGCCACGTGGTTCCGTGCCTCACCCGACGGGACGGGGGGTGGGAGGCCTCCTGGGATCTGGTCGCCTCACCGGTGATCGGGGCGTGGACCACGGAGAGCCTGCAGCGCAGTCACGGGCTCGTCGCCACCCGCGAGGAGCTGGTCCGGCTCCTGTCGGCGTTGGCGGACCACCACGCCCGGGCGGCGTTGGCCCCTCTGGCGGCTGATCGCCACAGTGACCTCGGCGACGCGCTGGTCACCGGCGGACAGGTGGCATCGGGTGGGCAGGGCCTGGCCGATGCGGTCGGGGAGTTCGGCCGGGCGGCCGCGGCGAAGGACGTCGAAGTGGTGTTCCGGGTGGTCGAACCGTCCGGAGACGACGCGGTGGACAGCGACGCGGTGCACAGCTCGGTGGATCGGGACGCGGTCGACGGCCCCGCGGGTGAGGAGTCCCGGGGAGCCCGCGTGTTCTGGCGGCTGCAGGTGTTGGTCCGGACGGGCGCCGATTCCCTCCGACCGTTCTCCGACCTGGCCGACTCCTCCTCGGTCGCCGGACCGGTACAGGACGTCGTGGACCGCGCCGTCCGTTCGTGGCCGCCGCTGACGCGCGCCACGCAGGCGGCCGGCGGTCCCGATCTGCTCATGCCGACCGACCTCGTGGTCGATCTTGTGGACGAGGGGGTGGAGGCGCTCCGCGGCCGTGGTGTCGAGGTGCTCCTGCCCAGGGCCTGGACGAGGATCAGGACCGCGGTCAGGGTGGCCGTCAAGGAGCCCGGGACCGAATCGGTGGACTCGGGACACCGGTTGGGGCTCGAACAGCTGGCGGATGTGGACTGGGAGATGGTCGTCGACGACAGCCCGTTGGACGCCACCGAGGCCCGGATGCTGCTCGACGCGGCCTCGGACCTGGTCAAGCTCCGCGGCCAGTGGGTCCGGGCGGACCCGGGTGCGCTCCGGCGGGCGGCCCGCTTCCTCGCCGCCCGGCGTGGGCAGCGGATGACCGCACCCGCCCTGGTCGGGGCGTTGATGTCCGAGGATGCCGTAGGCGTCGAGGTGGAGTCGCCCTCCACCCTCGACTGGATCCCCTCGTCGTCGTCCCCGGTGGTACTCCCGGAGTGGTTCCGGGCCACACTTCGGCCGTACCAGATGGACGGGGTCAGGTGGCTCGCGGCGCTCTCGCGGGCCGATACCGGGGCGGTCCTCGCCGACGACATGGGGCTCGGCAAGACCATGCAGGTCCTCGCGCTCACCGCGGCCGAATACGTGGGCGGGCGATCCGGACCCACCCTCGTGGTGGCACCCCTGACCCTGGTGTCCACCTGGGCCCGCGAGGCGTCGACATTCGCGCCGGAACTGCGCGTCCACGTCCACCACGGTCAGGGACGTGACCGAGGGGAGGGCGCGGCAGACCGGATGGCGGACTCGGACCTCGTCCTCACCTCGTACGGTACGGCGGCGCGTGACGTCGACCTGCTCACCGGGGTGAGCTGGCGACGCCTGGTCGCCGACGAGGCACAGACGGTCAAGAACCCGTCCACCGCGGTGGCCCGGGCGATCAGGTCGATTCCCGCGCGGCACCGGATCGCGCTCACCGGGACCCCGGTGGAGAACCGGCTGGACGAACTGCGGGCGGTGCTCGACTTCGCCAACCCGGGCCTGCTCGGCTCGGCGAGTACGTTCCGCGCGCGGTTCGCCGTCCCCATCGAGTCCCACAGGGACGAGGCCGCGGCCACCCGATTGCGGGCCCTGGCGGCCCCGTTCGTCCTGCGCCGTCTCAAGTCGGACCCGCTGGTGGCCGCCGATCTGCCGGCCAAGCTACACATCCGTGTCGACTCGCCCCTGACCCGTGAGCAGGCGACCCTCTACCAGGCGGTCGTGGAGGACATGATGGAGCAGGTCAAGGAATCCCAGGGCGCGGCGCGGAAGGGCGCGATCCTGTCCGGTCTCACCGCGCTCAAGCAGGTCTGCAACCACCCGGCGCACTATCTCGGCGACGGATCCTCCCTGCTACGGGGTGGGCGGCACCGGTCCGGCAAACTCGCGGCGCTGGACGAGGTCCTCACCGAGATCCTCGACGCGGGGGAGAAGGTCCTGTTGTTCACGCAGTACCGGGCCTTCGGGGATCTCATCCTGCCGTTGTTGGAGCGCCGGGCGGCGACCGGTGTCCCATTCCTCCACGGTGGTGTCACCGCGGCCGGTCGGGCCTCGATGGTCGAGGAGTTCCAGAGCGCGAACGGCCCGCCTCTGATGCTCGCCTCTCTCCGGGCGGGTGGGACCGGGCTGACCCTGACCGAGGCCAATCACGTGGTACATCTGGACCGGTGGTGGAACCCCGCGGTGGAGAACCAGGCGACGGACCGGGTGCACCGGATCGGGCAGACCCGGGTGGTACAGGTCCGGACCCTCGTCGCGCCGGGCACGGTGGAGGACCGGATCGACGAGCTGCTCGAGTCCAAACGCGAGCTGGCGGATCTCACGCTGGGCCCTCTCGCCGGTGTACTGACAGAACTCACCGATACCGACCTGGCCGCACTCGTGGCCCTGGCAGATGAGGGGAGTGACGAACCGTGAGCGGGCGTGACGGGATCCCGACCAGGTCGATGGCGGGGCCCTTCGGGGCTCACATGTGGAGTCGGCGGTGGTCCTCGGACCTCGAGTCCGGAGTGGGCCGCAGCGACGTCTTCCTCGGCCGCAAGGACGCACGCAACAGAAAAGTGCTCTCGCTGGAACACTCCGGCCGGATCGTGCGGTGCGACGTCGCCGGTAGCCAGCCGGAACCGTTCACGGTGGAGTTCGAGTTCGCCCCGCTCGACGGGACCGACACCGATGCGCTTCGTTCGGCGCTGCGTCGCGAGGACGGCGGAGTCCTGGGGGCGCTGTCCGGCGACTTCTCCGACACAGTCGGGTTCCTGCTGCTCCCGGCGGTCCACGGAGCCACCAGGCACTCCTGCCGGTGTCCGGTTCAGCCCGGCCCGTGCCGGCACGTGCTCGCCGCCGCACACGTACTCGTGGAGTGGTGGGACGCCGCGCCGCAGGTGATGTTCGCACTTCGCGGACTTCGCGCCGACACGCTGGGCGCGGTGCTTGCCGGAACGGGCGACGGGGACGACGGGACCGTCGCATTCGATGTCGAGGAGAGCCTGTGGGGCCGGGATCCGCTCCTCCCGACCGTTCCCGCCCCCGACCCGGCGGGACTGGAGGACCTGTTGGACGCGCCGGTCACCAGGAGGCTCGCCGCGGCGGCGACCGGGGACCCACTGGAGCAACTGCGCGTGGTGGCCGACCTCGAGGACTTCCTCGACGCCTTCACCCGGTACCGGTCGGGGTGAGCAGCACACCCGGCGAGGAGCCCGCCGCGGCGATGTCGGAGCCCCGACCTACGATGCGGCCATGGACAGGCGACGGGACGGCCACATGATCCGATTCCTCCACTCGGCAGACTGGCAACTGGGGATGACGCGACGGTTCCTCGGGACCGAGTCGCAGGCGGTGTACACCGCGGACCGGCTCGCGGCGGTCGCGTCACTGGGAGACCTCGCCATCGAACACGGGGCGGAGTTCGTGGTGGTCGCGGGCGACGCCTTCGAGGACAACGCGGTTCCACGATCGGTCGTGCTCCGCGCGGCGGAGGTCCTCGCCGCGTTCCCGGTACCCGTACTGATCCTCCCCGGGAACCACGACCCGCTGGACGTGTCGTCGGTACTCCGGTGCCGGGATTTCTCATCGGCGGTGGACGGCGGAGTCGTCACCGTCATCGGCGACTCCGATCCGGTCGAGGTGCGCCCCGGCGTCGAGGTGGTCGGGGTCCCGTGGACCTCCAAGCGTCCGGATCCCGCCCGCCTCCCAGCGCTACTCGCCGAGCTGGGGCCGACCGACTCCCTGCGGATCCTGCTCGCGCACGGCGGCACGGACGAGGTCTACGTCGGTGACTCGCCGTCCGTGGAGGCGATCCGCGTCGAGGAGCTCGAGCACGCCGTGGGGGCGGGCCACCTGGACTACGTGGCACTCGGCGACAGGCACTCGGTCACCCGTGTCGGTTCCGGCGACAGGATCTGGTTCTCGGGAAGCCCCGAGACGACGGCGTTCGACGACGTGGAGAGAGAATCCGGGCACGCCCTGCTCGTCGAGCTCGGAAAGCGGAGCCCTGTCGGGGACCCGGGTGGCTGCGTGGTCACGCCCGTGCGGACCGGGCGGTGGTCCTTTCTCGCGATCAACGCGGAGATCGAGACCGACTCGGACCTCGATGTGCTGGCGGAGCGAGTCGAGGCGGTCGAGGACAAGCCCAGGACGGTCCTCAAGCTCGGGCTCACCGGGACCGTGGGGGTCTCACTGCGCGCCAGGATCGACGACCTGCTGGAGACGTGGGCGGCGTTGTTCGCGGCCGCGTACCTGAGGGAGCGGCTCACCCATCTCGTGGTCCGCGCCGAGGACTCCGACTTCACCGACCTGGTCGACGGGTACGCCGGGCGCGCGGTGGAGGATCTCGTCGAGATGGCCGCCTCGAACGGGTCGGGCACCGAGGACGCGGGCAATGCTCTCAGCCTGCTGTACAGGCTCGTGGACGGAGGCGTGCGGTGATCCTTCACCGGCTGGATATCCAGGACTTCCGCGGTGTCGACCGGGAAGAGGTGCACATGCCCCCTCGTGGTGTCTTCGTGATCGAGGGCCCCAACGAGTCGGGGAAGACGAGCCTCATGGACGCGCTGGAGATGCTCCTCGAACACAAGGCGTCGTCCGGGAGAGCGGAGATCAAGGCCGCGAGTCCCGTGGGGCGTGACGTCCCCGTGGTCGTGGAGGCGGAGTTCACGATCGACCGGGAGAGGATGCGGTACCGCAAGGAGTTCGTGCGTGGAAAGCGCACATCGCTCGAGTTCCCGGAGTCCGCGAAGGTGGCGCTGACGGGCGACGACGCCCATGACTACGTGCGGGACCTTCTCGACCGCAGGGTGGATCGATCCCTGTGGAGGGCCCTGCGGATCGCCCAGGACGAGCCCATCGGTCAGGTCGAGGCGGGGAAGGGGATGGAATCGCTGCGGCGAGCCCTGGACACCGCGGCCGGCGGGGCCGATCCCACCGGCGATGACACCCTGGTCACGCGTGTCGCTGAGGAACGCAACCGCTACCTGACGGCGCGACGTGGCGAGCCCACCGGTGACCTGGCGCGGTCCGAGTCCCGGCTCGCAGACGCCCGCGCGAGCCTTGACGACGCCAGGGCGAAGCTGTCCGAACTCGATGCCGCGGTGACCGAGCACGCACAACAGACCGCAGCCCACTCCAGCAGGCGATCGTCACTGGTCGCTATCGAGTCGGAGGTGGCGCGGCTGGAGGAGGCCGGTCGAACGGTCGCCGACTCCCGCGACGCCCTACGGGTGGCGGAGGTGGAGGTCGATCGCGCCACGGTGGCGCACGACGCAGAGAACCGCCTCCACCGGGAGCGCACAGTCCTCGTCGCGCGTCGCGATGAGGAACAGGTCAGGGGAGCCGAGCTACGAGAGGCCACGGCGGCGGCGGCGCGGAGACTGGAGCCTGCCGAGGTGAGGGCCGGTGTGGCGCGGGCCGCTCTGGAGGCCGCCGAGCGACGGGTCTCCACTGCGCGCGCACGTGTCGATGCGGAACGGGACGCGCGGGAGCAGGCGCGGCGTCGCGCGGATCTGTCTGCTCTCGACTCCCTCCTCGAGACCCTCGGGGCCGTCGGGGCGGAACTCGCCGAGAAGGAGGCGGAACTCGCGGATGCCGACCTCCCCGGCGGGGCCGTCGACCGCATCCGCGCCGCGGACTCGGCCCTGCGTGAAGCCGTTGTCAGGAGCGCGGCCAGCGCCCCGAGAGTGGCGGTGGCCGGCGAGGGCCTGGCCCGAGTCGGAGACGAGACGATCGACGCCTCCGAGGGATGGGAGCGCGAGATCGTCGAGAACACGGTGTTCGAGGTGGGCAAGGTGTCCCTGACCGTCGTCCCCGCCGGCGACACGGACGCGGTCCGCCGCGCTGAGTCGACGGCCAGGGTCCGCCTCGACGCGATTCTCCGGGAGTGTGGTGTCGGTTCGCTGGCCGAGGCGGAGAGGCGTGAACGGCGAGCGGAGGCACTTCGTGCCGACATCGCATCACACAGGCGACGCAGGACGGATCTACTCCACGGGGACACCCCCGAGGATCTGACGCGACGACGGGCGACACTCGCCGCGGCGGTGGACTCGGAGGGAGAGGCGTCCGAGGAGTCGACAAGGGAACCCGGTGGAACCGGTGACCCGGGGGCCGGGGCCGTCCCGGATCCGGCAGCGGAGTCGGCCTCGACCGAGGAGGAGTTGGCAGAGGAGGAGTTGGCCAGGTGCCGCGCGGAGGATCGGGCGGCTTCGGCCGAGGCCGAGACACTGAGGACCGACCTCGCCACCCGTAACGCGTTGGCCGCTGAGGCAGCAGAGCGCCTGCAGGGTTGCGAGGACGCTCTCGCCGCGGCGAGGGACATCGCACCGGACGAGGAGCTCGCGGCCGCGGTGGAGCGGACGAGGGTCGTGGTGGACTCCACACGGGAGACCGCGGATCAGGCGCGGTCCAGACTGGACGAGGCGCTCGCCGACGCCCCTCCGGAGCTGCTCGAGAACGCGAGGGCGTCGCTGGCCGTGTTAGAGGCAGAGGAGCGGGAGAGCGCCTCGGCTGTGGCCACGGCACTCGGTCGCGTGAACGCGATCAGCGACCAGGGCCGACTCGGGGACGTCGCGGTGGCGGATCGCGAGGTCGAGGCGGCGCAGAGGGAGAACGATGCGCTGTGGCGGCGGGCCCGCGCGGCGGATCTGCTCCACCGAACCCTCGAACAGCGCCGGTCCGAGGCACTTCGGGCGTACCAGGAACCCTTCCACCGGGCGGTAGTCGAGCTCGGGCGGCTGGTCTACGGACGCGACTTCGACGTGCGACTGGGGGAGGACCTCACCATTCTCAGCCGGAGGATCGGCGACGTCACCGTCGACTACGACTCCCTGTCGGGCGGTGCCCGGGAACAGCTGGCGGTGATCGTCCGCATAGCCTGCGCGAGGCTCGTGGGGGACAACGGAGTCCCGGTGTTCCTCGACGACACGATGGGATACACCGACCCTTCCCGGCGCCTCACGATGGGTGCGGTCATCGCCGCCGCGGCGGCTACGTCACAGGTAATCGTCCTCACGTGCGACCGCTCTCGATTCGCGGGAGTCGGGAGTGCCCGCACCCATGTCATGCGTAGGTCCCGTGCGACCCGGGACTGAGGGCGGGCCACGCGGTCGACGACGGACCGGTGGCTGAAGGACGCAGCGGCCGGGCGCCGTGCTGTAATAGCCCCATGAGCGAGACACGCTGGTTGAGCGATGAAGAGCAGTGCATGTGGCGCCGGTACAGGGAAGTCAATCAGCTGCTCGATCTCGCTATCGAGCGACAGCTCCAACGCGACGCGTCGATGTCCCAGTCCGACTACTCCGTGCTGGTCAGCCTCAGCGAGGCGGACGGCCGGGGTCTACGCGCTCGTGATCTGGGTGCGGCCCTGGGCTGGGATCGCAGCCGCGTGTCGCATCAGGTCAGGCGGATGGAGGGTCGTGGCCTGGTCGCCAAGGGAGAGTGCGCGGAGGACGGCCGTGGAACGATCGTCACCCTCACCAAGGAGGGGGCCGAGGCGATCGCCAGGGTGGCCCCCATGCACGTCGCGAAGGTGCGAGAGCTACTCGTGGACGTCCTCACCGAAGATGAGATCGGCACGCTGACCGAGATCTTCGAGCGGGTCGTCACCCGCATCGGTGACGTCGACGGGATCACTCTGCCGAGCTGACCGGGTCGGGCCAGCTGCCCGGGTCGGGAGACCCGCCGGAAACGTAGGCCGTAAATCAGAGCAGGGCCCGGGCTGTGAAGCCCGGGCCCTGCTCTCGTGGTGCCCCCGAAGGGAATCGAACCCCTGACCTTTGGTACCGGAAACCAACGCTCTATCCCCTGAGCTACGAGGGCGGGATACCGGCCCGTCGGGGCCGGAGGCTGATCGCGGGGCGACTGCGTTGAACCGCCCTGCTGAACAGCGAGACCGATCGTAGCACCGGGGTGGGGCCGTGACCGCATCGGCCCCGAACGGTCCGTCGGTTCAGGGGCGGGGAGGTGTCCGATTCCCCTGCCGACGTGCTGACACCTAGGATAGGAAGACGTGACTCCCGCCGACCTCGCCGCCGTCATCCGTGCCGCACTCATCACCGTTCTCACCGAGCGCGGAGCCGACATCTCGGTGGTGCCGGACACGGTGACCGTCGAACGTCCACGCAACCCGGAACACGGCGACTACGCGACCAACGTCGCTCTGCAGTTGGCCAAGAAGGTCGGAGCCGCCCCGCGAGAGCTGGCGCAGGAGATCGCCACCGCGCTCGCCGCGGATCCCGGCGTGGCGTCGGCGGACATCGCCGGCCCCGGGTTCCTCAACATCCGCCTCGACTCCGGGGCGCAGGGGTCGCTGGTGGCCTCGGTCATCGAGCAGGGCGAGGCGTACGGCACCGGGGACGCGATGGCCGGTCGACGCGTGAACCTCGAGTTCGTCTCCGCCAACCCGACCGGCCCCATCCACCTGGGTGGTACCCGCTGGGCGGCGGTCGGTGACGCCCTCGGGCGCGTCCTGGAGGCCTCCGGCGCAGCTGTCACCCGGGAGTACTACTTCAACGACCACGGCGCCCAGATCGACCGCTTCAGCAGGTCGCTGGCCGCCGCCGCCCGAGGCGAGGCGACGCCCGAGGACGGATACGCAGGTGCGTACATCGAGGACATCGCCGCCCGGGTCGTCGCTGATCACCCGGATGTCCTCGAGCAGCCCGAGGCCGAGGCGCTCGAGACGTTCCGCGCCGAGGGTGTCGACCTGATGTTCACCCACATCAAGGCCTCGCTCGCGGAGTTCGGGACGGTCTTCGACGTCTACACCCACGAGAACTCGATGTTCACCTCCGGAGCCGTCGACCGGGCGATCGAGGTCCTCAAGGGCAACGGGAACCTGTACGAGTCCGAGGGGGCCTGGTGGCTGCGCTCGACGGACTTCGGGGACGACAAGGACCGCGTGGTCCTCAAGTCCGACGGCAACGCGGCGTATATCGCGGGTGATATCGCCTACTTCCTGGACAAGCGGGACCGCGGATTCGACCTGTGCATCTACATGCTCGGCGCCGATCATCACGGCTACATCGCGCGGCTCAAGGCTGCGGCAGCGGCGCTGGGAGACGATCCCGCGACGATCGAGGTCCTCATCGGTCAGATGGTGAGCCTCGTGAGGGAGGGCGTCCCGGTCAAGATGAGCAAGCGCGCCGGAACCGTCATCACGCTCGACGACCTGGTGGATGCGATCGGGGTCGACGCCGCGCGGTATGCGCTCATCCGCTCCTCGGTGGATCAGACCATGGACATCGACCTGCAGTTGTGGACCTCGGCGACCAACGACAACCCGGTCTTCTACGTGCAGTACGCGCACGCTCGACTGTGCTCCCTGGCCCGCAACGCCGCCGACCTGGGCGTCACGACGGACGCCGCCGACCTCGCACTCCTGGTCGAGGACCGGGAGGGCGCGCTCATCCGGACCATCGGAGAGTTCCCCAGGGTCGTGGCGAGCGCGGCCGAACTCCGTGAGCCGCATCGTGTCGCCCGGTATCTGGAGGAGCTCGCCGGCGCCTATCACCGCTTCTACGACACCTGTCGTGTCCTGCCCATGGGCGACGAGGAGGCAGGGCCCCTCCATGCCGCGCGTCTCGCGCTGAGCTCGGCCACCCGACAGACCCTGGCCAACGGACTGCGACTGATCGGCGTCACCGCCCCGGAGAAGATGTGAGCGCGCACCCGGCCGGTTCGCGGCACGAGTTCCCGCACGCCCCCGGGATCGGCGAGCGTCCCACCGACGCGGGTGGCGTGATGGCCCTGGACCCGGCTGTCTGGCCGCGCGGTGCGGGCCGACGCGACGACGGCGTGGTGGAGTTCGCAGGGGTCGCGGCGGACGAGCTGGCGGCCGAGTTCGGCACCCCGCTGTTCGTGATCGACGAGGAGGACTTCCGTTCCCGCTGCCGAGAGATGGCGGCGGCCTTCGGCGGCGCCGACAGGGTGCACTACGCCTCCAAGGCGTTCCTGTGCACCGAGGTGGCGCGCTGGGTGGCGGAGGAGGGGTTGAGCCTGGACGTCGCCTCCGGCGGCGAACTCGCGGTGGCCCTGCGCGCCGGCTTCCCGCCGGCTCGGATCACGGTGCACGGCAACAACAAGTCCGCCGACGAACTCCGGCTCGCCGTGCGCAGCGGTGTGGGGCACGTGGTCCTCGATTCCATGTCCGAGATCGCGTTGCTCGACCGCATCGCCGCCGAGGAGGGCGTGGTCCAGGACGTCTTCATCCGGGTGACGGTGGGCGTCGAGGCGCACACCCACGAGTTCATCGCCACGGCCCACGAGGACCAGAAGTTCGGGTTCTCCCTCGCTGGCGGGGCGGCCATGGCGGCCGTCCGCGGGGTGTTCGAGGCACCGCACATCCGGCTCACCGGCCTGCACAGCCACATCGGTTCCCAGATCTTCGACGTCGACGGCTTCGAACTCGCGGCGCGTCGCGTGATCGGTCTCCTGCGCGACATCGTCGACGAGTTCGGTGTGGAACGCACGGCCCAGCTGGACCACCTGGACCTGGGAGGCGGGCTGGGCATCAGCTACGTCCCGTCCGACGACCCGCCTCCGGTGGCGCAACTGGCCACCGCGCTGACGGAGATCGTCGACGGCTTCTCGCGGGACGTCGGACTCGCGCCTCCCACGCTGGTGGTCGAACCCGGTCGCGCGATCGCCGGCCCCGGCACGGTCACTCTCTACGAGGTCGGCGTGGTCAAGGACGTGGAACTCGCCGGTGGGGAGAGCCGCCGCTACATCAGCGTCGACGGTGGGATGAGCGACAACATCCGGACGGCGCTGTACGACGCCGAGTATGACGCCCGATTGGTGGGCCGCGCCTCGTCTGCCGAGCCCGTGGTCGCGAGACTGGTGGGAAAGCACTGCGAGAGCGGCGACGTGGTGGTGCGTGACCTGTGGATGCCCGAGGACGTAGGGGCGGGAGACCTGGTGGCCGTCGCGGCGACGGGCGCGTACTGCTATTCGATGTCGAGCCGGTACAACCTGATCGGGCGTCCGGCGGTGGTCGCGGTCCGTGACGGACGGGCACGCCTGGTGCTGCGACGTGAAACCCTTGACGATCTGACGAGCCTGGAGGTGGGACAGTGAGCGACGCAACGGCGTCAGGCGTGCGACCCGTGGGAGTGGCGGTGCTCGGAATGGGCACCGTCGGCACCGAGGTCATCCGCTACATGACGGAGAACGCGGAGGCGCTGGCCGCCCGCATCGGAGCCCCCCTGGCTCTGCGTGGAGTCGCGGTCCGCGATCTGACCCGCGACCGCGGGGTGGACCCCGAGCTCCTCACGGCGGACCCGGCGTCGCTCGTCTCGCGGGAGGACGTCGATGTCGTCGTCGAACTGATGGGCGGCATCGACGTGCCCCGGCCCCTCCTCCTGGAGGCACTCCGCCACGGCAAGGCCGTGGTCACCGCCAACAAGGCGCTGTTGGCCGAATACACCGACGAGCTGGCGGAGGCCGCGGACTCGACCCGCACCGACCTGTACTTCGAGGCGGCCGTGGCCGGTGCGATCCCGGTGATCGGACCCCTGCGTCGTTCCATGGCGGGCGACCAGGTGGAGCGGGTCCTCGGGATCGTCAACGGCACCACCAACTACATCCTCTCCGCGATGGGGTCCACGGGCGCCGACTACGCGGAGACCCTCGCGGAGGCATCCAGGCTCGGATACGCGGAGGCCGACCCGACGGCCGACGTCGAGGGCTACGATGCGGCGGCCAAGGCCGCGATCCTCGCCTCGATCGCGTTCCACAGTCGCGTGACCGCAGGCGACGTCTACCGGGAGGGGATCTCCAGGATCTCGCCCGACGACTTCGCCTCGGCCCGCGACATGGACTGCACGATCAAGCTCCTCGCGATCTGCGAGAAGTTGCAGCGGGAGGACGGGACCGAGGCTGTGTCGGCTCGCGTGTACCCGGCGTTGCTTCCCAACACCCATCCACTCGCGACCGTCAACGGCGCCTTCAACGCTGTCGTGGTGGAGGCGGAGGCGGCCGGTCGGCTCATGTTCTACGGCCAGGGAGCCGGCGGTTCCCCCACCGCGTCCGCCGTCCTCGGCGACATGGTCGCCGCGGCGCGCAACAAGGTGGACTCGGGCCGCGCGCCCGGCGAATCGACCTACGCGGCCCTCCCGGTGGCCTCCATGGACGAGGTCTCCACCCGATACCACGTGCGGATGCGAGTGGCGGACAAGCCCGGTGTGCTGGCGCTGGTCGCCGCCGAGTTCTCGCGCCACGGGGTGTCCATCGCGCAGGTCCGCCAGACCGAGGTCGAGTTCCCCGAGTCGGAGATGGACGACGCCGAGCCCACCGCCGAGCTCACCGTCCTGACCCACCGGGCATCCGAGCGCGCACTGGCCGACACGGTCGCCGCGCTCTCCGACCAGGACGCGGTCTCGGTCATCACCAGCGTCATCCGACTCGAGGGAGTGGACACCGAATGAGCAGCACCCACCAGCCCGTGCACCATCGCTGGCCCGGCCTCATCGAGGCCTACCGCGACCGGCTACCGATCGGGGACACCTGGGAGCCGGTGACGCTCTTCGAGGGCGGTACCCCACTCCTCCCGGCGCCCTACCTCTCCGAGGTCACCGGGTGCGAGGTCTACCTCAAGGTCGAGGGTCTCAACCCGACGGGGTCGTTCAAGGACCGTGGCATGACCATGGCCGTCACCGACGCCAGGGCGCGGGGACAGAAGGCCGTGCTGTGTGCCTCGACCGGCAACACCTCCGCCTCGGCGGCCGCCTACGCGACCCGCGCGGGCATGGGCTGCGCCGTCCTCATCCCGCAGGGCAAGATCGCGGCGGGCAAGCTGGCGCAGGCGGTCATGCACGGTGCCACGATCATCCAGGTCGACGGCAACTTCGACGACTGCCTGGAGTTGGCGCGCAAGACCACCGCGACCTACGCGGAGATCGGTCTGGTCAACTCGGTCAACCCGGTGCGGATCGAGGGCCAGAAGACCGCCGCGTTCGAGATCGTCGACGTGCTCGGGCGGGCTCCCGACCTGCACTTCCTCCCGGTCGGCAACGCGGGCAACATCACCGCGTACTGGAAGGGGTACAGCGAGTACCACGCTGACGGGATCATCTCGGCGCGCCCCCGGATGATGGGTGTCCAGGCGGCGGGCGCGGCGCCCCTCGTGGACGGCGCACCGGTCAAGAACCCGGAGACCATCGCCACCGCTATCCGGATCGGCGCCCCGGCGTCGTGGGACGGCGCCGTGACCGCACGCGACGAGTCGGGTGGCACGTTCCGCAAGCGCACGGACGAGCAGATCCTCGAGGCCTACCGCACCGTCGCGGGCAAGGACGGCGTGTACGTGGAGCCGGCCTCGGCGGCGTCAGTCGCAGGGCTCCTCGACGCGCACGCCAACGGAGAGCTCGAGGCCGGTCAGACGATCGTCTGTACGGTCACCGGCAACGGACTCAAGGACCCTGACACCGCGCTGCTGGGCATGCCCGAGGTCGAGGCCATCCCGGTGGATCCGTCGGCCGTCGCCGGCGCACTCGGGCTGGAATGAGCGACGTGATCGGCTCCGGTCCCGAGGTGTTCGGCAGCTCAGGGGGACGCATCCTGCCGGTCGGGCGGTCGGTGACCGTCGAGGTGCCCGCGTCCAGCGCCAACCTCGGGCCGGGTTTCGACGCCCTCGGTGTGGCCCTGGGTCTGTACGACACCATCACGGTGACCACGATCGGGTCGGGGCTCGAGCTCGAGGTGTCGGGGGAGGGTGCCGGCCAGGTTCCCGCGGACGCCTCACACCTCGTGGCCAAGGCCGTGGAGGCGGGCCTGCGGGCCGGCGGAGCGGGTGCCCCCGGGGTCAGGATCACCTGCACCAACGCGATTCCGCACTCGCGGGGTCTCGGTTCCTCGGCGTCCGCCGCGGTCGGGGGGCTGGTCGCGGCGAACGGTCTCATGGGCCTCGTGCTGACCGACGAGCACCTGGTGCAGCTCGCGAGCGAATTCGAGGGGCATCCCGACAACGCGGCGGCGAGCGTCCTCGGTGGCGTCGTGGTCTCGTGGACCGAGAGATCCGCGACCGCCGTGACCTACAGGGCGGTCCGCATGGATGTCGATCCGACGATCGTCGCCACCGTGCTGGTGCCGGCGGAGACCTCCTCGACAGCCCAGACCCGTGGACTGCTGCCGGAGATGGTCCCCCACGAGGACGCGGCTTTCAACGCCAGTCGCGCCGCACTGATGTCGGTGGCGCTGGCCTCGCACCCGGAATTCCTCCTGGCCGCGACCGAGGACCGGCTACACCAGTCCTACCGGGCCCCGGCACTCGTCGGCACCACAGAGTGGATCGGCCGGCTACGGGACCGCGGACTCGCAGCGACCGTCTCCGGAGCGGGCCCGACCGTACTCGTACTGGGCACCTCCGATCTCCCGGCGGACCTGCGCGGGGACGCCGAGGACCAGGGATGGCAGGTCCTGGATCTTCAGATCGCGGAGGGTGCCCGCGTTCTCACCGGGGAGTGAGTTCCGCGCCACGGAGGTGAGGGTCAGCTGGTGGCACCCGGCGAGATCGTGGTGACCCGGTACGCCCCGTCGGCGTGTAGCGAACGGATCGCCCGCTTGTCGTACTTTCCCACCGACGTACGGGGGATGTCGTCGACGAACGCCCAGTGGTCCGGTCGCTTCCACAGTTCGACATGCCCGTCCAACGCCTCCCACAGCGCACGCGCGGTAGCCGTTGCGCCGGGCTTGAGGTGGACCAGGACCAGGGGTCTGTTGCCCCACCGTTCGTCCGGTACCCCGATCACCGCGGCGTCCGCCACCCGCTCTTCCCGCAGAACGGCGTGTTCGAGTTCCACCGAGGAGATCAACTCGCCCCCCGAGGCGATGATGTCGTCCACCCGGTCCACCACGTCGAGGTAGCCCCTGGGGGAGATGGTGGCCATGTCACCGGTGCGCAACCAGCCGTCGACGAACCGGTCGGTCGCCTCGTCGCCCAGATAGCGTGCGGTGACCCACGGACCCCTGATCTGCAGTTCGCCGACGGACCAGCCGTCATTCGGCAGTATCCTCCCGGCCTCGACGACCCGTGCCTCGACACCGGCGGGAAACCTGCCCTGCCCGAGGATCTGAGCCCGTCTGTGGGTAGCGGACGAGTGGGGGTCGGCGCGGGCGAAGGTGGCGATCGGGCTCGATTCGGTGAGGCCGTAGGCCTGCATGATGGTGACCCCGTGACGTGTGACGAAGGCGTCGAAGAGAGCCTCGGGAACGGGGGAGCCACCGACCAGGACCTCGCCCAGGTGGCCGAGTGGTTGCGGGTTGGTCTCCAGGCGTCGCAGGAGCCGCTGGAGCGAGGCGGGTGTGGTCGCGACCTTGTTGGGTCGGAACGTTGCCAGCAGTTCGGCCAGGTCGCGTCCGGTGTGCATGGCCTGACCCGGTCGCGGCCGAGCAGTGATGAGGCTCGCGCCGGTCATGAAGGCGGCGTAGGGCAGCCCCCAGGACAGCACGTGGTACATCGGCACCGTCGTCAGGACCGTGTCACCGCTCCGCAGCGCAGCACTCTCGGCCATGCACATCTCCATCGAGTGCAGCCAGATCGACCGGTGGGTGAAAGCCACGGCCTTGGACAGGCCGGTGGTACCTGAGGTGTACGCGAGCGCGGCGGCGGTGCGTTCGTCCAGTTCGGGCCAGGGGTAGGTGGTGGGTCGCCCGTCGAGGAGTGCTTCGAGAGCGTGGAACTCGACGTCGTGATCGTCCCCGGAGTGGTCGACGATGTGCCCGGGGACGTGACTGTCGAAGACGACGAGATGGCGCACGTGCTCCAGATCGGCGACCACCTCGAGCGCGACAGACATCAACTCGGGATCGACCAGCAGCACGGACACGTCGTTGTCGCGGAGTGCCGCCAGGAGGAAGGACCGTGATCGGAGGATGTTGACCGCGAGTACGACAGCACCCATCGACGGGATCGCGAACAGCGACTCCACGACCTCCGTGCGGCTGCCGGACAGGACGGCCACGACGTCGCCGTCGCCCACACCGAGATCAGCGAGGGCGTGGGCCGTCGCGGCGGCCCTGGCGGCGACCACATCGAACCGAGTGGTCCGCGGCTGCATGTCACCCACGAAACCGGTGACGGTGGAGCTGGCGTGGCGTTCTGCGGCGTGCTCGAGGATTCGGGAGACGAGTAACGGGGTGTCGAGCATCGTTCCGAACATGGGACCTCCCTCCGCGTGGCCGCAGTGGGCTGTAGGTTACCGCCCGCCGGCGAAGATGCGGACACGGCCGGTGGGACTCGCGAGGGGGACGCGCGTGGAAATGGACAACGGGTAGTATGCTTGCCGAAGCCACGGACGCCCGGTCGTCCCCGCATCCCGAGACATCTCCAGTTCGCTGACCGCCTTCGCGGTCGGTAGCTCGCGAGCCGGTCCCGGCGGGAGCGGCCGAACGGCGAGTGGTCAATTGGGATTGTCGTGCCCGTGAGTGGTTCTCGTCCGTAGTCGTCGGTCAACATCGAGTCGGCCCGGTGGGTATCACCTCGTGTACATCCCCCTCAGACGAATCCGTGTCCGGCCAGTTCGCCGCCACGGAAGGCCTCAGCGGCCACCCGGGACGCCCGTCCGCGTCCCGGACAGATGCTCGGTGCGAGGCGGTTGACACCGCCCCGGCCCGGGCCCAGAAAGGACACCCGTGACCTCGACGGAAACCCACTCCACGCCGCCGCAGGGTGCTGCATTGGCAGCAATGCGCCTGGCGGACCTCAAGACCCTGGCCCAGCAGATGGGCCTCAAGGGTCTGTCCGGCAAGCGCAAGGGCGATCTCGTTGCGATGATCGACGCCGCTCGTGGCGGGAAAGCGCCGGCCGCCCAGTCCGCGCCCGCCGCGACGCCGGAGAGTGCCCCCCAGCCCGACGCGCAGAAGCCCACGCGCGGCCAGCAGGCCAGGCGCGAGCCCGGGAACCCGGACGAGGGCGGTCGCCGCGACGACGAGCAGCATCGCGAGGAGGGCCGGAGTCGCGGTGACGGCGAGACCCGCGACGAGAGTCAGAATCGTGGTGACGGCCAGAACCAGGGCGACCGGAACCGTCGTGAGGACGGCCCGCGCAGCGGTGGTCAGGGCCAGAACCAGGGTCAGGGCCAGAACCAGGGGAACCGGCAGCGTCGGGGCGGGCAGAACCGCGACGACCAGGCCTCAGGTCAGCAGGAACAGGCTCAGCAGGGCGGGCGCACGCGCGACCAGCAGTCCGGTGACCAGCAGAACCGCGACCAGCAGGGCGGGCGCACGCGCGACCAGCAGTCCGGTGACCAGCAGAACCGCGACCAGCAGGGCGGGCGCACGCGCGACCAGCAGTCCGGTGACCAGCAGAACCGCGACCAGCAGGGCGGGCGCAGCCGCAACCGCGATCAGCAGTCCGGTGACTCGGGCAATCCGCGCAACCAGGGCAACCAGGGGAACCAGGGCAACCAGGGCGGAGACAACGGCCCGCGGGGCGACGGCCAGAACCGTGACGACGACGACGGGAGCGGCCGTGGTCGTCGGAGCCGTCGCCGGCGCGAGCGCAACCGTGGTGGTGGCGGTGGCCGTCCGCAGGAGGGCGAGACCGAGGTGCGGGACGACGACGTCCTCCAGCCGGTCGCCGGAATCCTCGACGTGCTGGACAACTACGCGTTCGTGCGCACTTCCGGCTACCTCGCGGGTTCGAACGACGTCTACGTCTCGATGAACATGATCCGCAAGTACGGCCTCCGTCGTGGCGACGCGATCGTCGGCGCGGTCAAGATGCCGCGAGACGGTCAGACCGACGGCCAGATGGACGGGCCGGGCGGCGGGCAGGGTGGCGGCCGAGGCGGCGGGCAGGGCGGCCAGGGTGGCAAGAACCGCGCGAAGTTCAACCCGCTGGTCCGGATCGACTCGGTCAACGGTGGTCCCCTCGAGGATGTCCGGAACCGTCCGGAGTTCGGCAAGCTCACGCCGCTCTACCCCAACCAACGGTTGCGCCTGGAGACCGAGAAGAACATCATCTCGACCCGCGTGATCGACCTGATCATGCCGATCGGCAAGGGCCAGCGTGCGCTGATCGTCTCCCCGCCCAAGGCGGGCAAGACCACGATCCTGCAGAACATCGCCAACTCGATCGCGATCAACAACCCGGAATGCCACCTCATGGTCGTGCTCGTCGACGAGCGGCCGGAGGAGGTCACCGACATGCAGCGATCGGTCAAGGGTGAGGTCATCGCCTCGACCTTCGACCGTCCGCCGTCGGACCACACCCAGGTCGCGGAGCTCGCGATCGAGCGGGCGAAGCGTCTGGTGGAGATGGGGCAGGACGTCGTGGTCCTCCTGGACTCCATCACCCGCCTCGGTCGCGCCTACAACAACTCCTCGCCCGCCTCGGGGCGCATCCTGTCCGGTGGCGTCGACTCCACGGCGCTGTACCCGCCCAAGCGGTTCCTGGGCGCGGCGCGCAATATCGAGAACGGTGGGTCCCTGACGATCATCTCCACCGCGATGGTCGAGACCGGGTCCGCCGGCGACACCGTGATCTTCGAGGAGTTCAAGGGCACCGGCAACGCGGAACTCAAGTTGGACCGGCGCATCGCCGAGCGGCGTGTGTTCCCCGCGGTCGACGTGGGCCCCTCGGGTACGCGCAAGGAAGAGCTGCTGATGACGCCCGAGGAGGCCAGCGTCATGCACAAGTTGCGCCGGGTGTTGTCGGGCCTCGACTCGCACCAGGCCATCGACCTCCTCATGTCGCAGCTGCGCAAGACCAACACCAACTACGAGTTCCTGTTGCAGGTGGCAAAGACGACTCCGACCCTGCCGCAGGACGAGGAGTGACAGACGCGCCGGGGCGTTCGCCGTCCTCGGTCGACGACGTCCTCTCCGAGTACGGGGGCCTCGAGGCGCAACTGTCGGATCCGGCGCTCCACGAGGACCCGGCGGCCGCGCGCAGGGTGGGGAAGCGCTTCGCCGAACTGACCCCCGTGGTGCAGTGCTACCGCGCACTGGAGTCGACGCGGGGCGACCTGTCCGCCGCGCGTGAACTGGCTCGTGACGACTCGTCGTTCGCCGAGGAGGCCGAGCGGCTGTCGTCCGAGGCCACACAACTGGAGTCGCGGTTGGCGGATCTGTTGGCGCCGCGGGATCCCCACGACGCGGACGACGTGCTCATGGAGATCAAATCGGGTGAGGGCGGCGAGGAGTCCGCACTGTTCGCCGCGGACCTGGCCCGCATGTACACCCGGTACGCGGAGAAGCACGGGTGGGTGGTCGAGGTCCTCGGGGTGACCGAGTCAGATCTGGGCGGCTACAAGGACGCCTCGTTCTCCATCCGGTCCCGGCAGCCCTCGCGCGACGGCGTGTGGTCGCGCCTGAAGTTCGAGGGCGGTGTCCACCGGGTCCAGCGTGTCCCGGTGACCGAGTCCCAGGGACGGGTCCACACCTCCGCGGCCGGCGTGCTGGTGTTCCCGGAGCCGGAGGATGTCGGTCCGGTGGAAATCGACGAGTCGGACCTGCGGATCGACGTCTACCGGTCCTCCGGCAAGGGCGGCCAGGGCGTCAACACCACCGACTCGGCGGTGCGGATCACGCACCTGCCCACCGGTACGGTCGTCACGTGTCAGAACGAACGTAGTCAGCTGCAGAACAAGCAACGCGCCCTGGAGGTCCTCGCGGTCCGGCTCCAGGCGGCGGCCGAGGAGGCCGCGAGCTCGGAGGCATCTGAAGGAAGGGCCACGCAGGTCCGCACGGTGGACCGTTCGGAGCGGATCCGCACGTACAACTTCCCGGAGAACCGGATCGCGGATCACCGCGTCGGATTCAAGGCGCACAATCTCGACGCCGTGCTCGACGGGGACCTCGACGCGGTTTTGGACGCCCTGGCAGTCGAGGACCGCCGCAGGCGAATGGAAGACGCGTAGGCCGTGGACTCCCGCCCCGTCCCGGCGTCCGGGGTCGTGAGGTCGGCCGCGCGCGAGCTGCAGGCCGCCGGAATCGACTCGGCATTAGTAGAGGCGCAGTTGATCTGCGCGCACGTCCTGGGTGTCGACCGCTCGGCGCTCCCGCTGTCCGAGGGGCTGGACCCGACCGGGGTCGCCGAGGTCGAGCGGATCGTCTCCGCCCGCGGCCGTGACCGCACCCCCCTCCAGTACCTGCTGGGCCGGGCGGTGTCGGGCCGTCTCGATCTCGCCGTGGGCCCGGGAGTCTTCATCCCCAGGCCGGAGACCGAGCTCCTCGTGGAGAACACACTCGGCGCTCTGCCCGCACCCGGTGGGGCCCCGGGGCCGGTCGTGGTGGATCTCTGCGCGGGGAGTGGGACCCTCGCGCTCGAGATCGCCCACGCCAGGCCCGATGCACGGGTCCACGCGGTGGAACTCCACGAACAGGCTCTCGGGTGGCTCCGGCGGAACGCCACCGAGCGGGCCGCTGCGGGGGACACGCCTGTCGAGGTCCACGAGGGGGACGCCACGGCCCCCGACCTCCTGGTGGACATGCGGGGCGGGGTCGACGCGGTCGTGTCCAACCCGCCGTACATCCCGCAGTCCCACGAGCTCCCCGAGGACGTACTCGGGCACGAGCCGCCGACCGCGCTGTTCGGGGGAGACGACGGCCTCGCCGTCATCAGGCCGCTCGTGGATGTCGCGGCCGGACTCCTGGCCCCGGGAGGGCACCTGGCGGTGGAGCACGACGACACGACAGGCGCCGCCGTCGCGGCGGTGGTCTCGGCCCAGGGATGCTTCGGTAACGTGGAACAGCACACCGACCTCGCCGGACGTCCGCGGTTCGTCACCGCGACGAGACTCGACGATCATCCCGACGACGACGAGGTCGACTCGACAGCCCGGAAGGGGATCAGCCGGTGACCATCACCTACGACTGCACCGAGGACACCGGCCGGGAGGTCGGCCTCAGTTCCGCGGCGGGCGCACTGCGTGCGGGTCGGCTCGTCGTGACCCCCACGGACACGCTCTACGGCATCGCCGCCGACGCCTTCGACCCGGACGCGGTCACCCTCCTCCTCTCGGCCAAGCGTCGCGGACCGGACATGCCCGTGCCCGTCCTGGTGGGCTCATGGGAGACCATCGACGGGTTGGTCGTGAGCACACCGGCGATCGCGCGAGACCTCATTCGTGCCTTCTGGCCCGGGGGTCTGAGCCTCATCGTGCACCAGGCGCCGTCCCTCAACTGGAACCTGGGACAGACCAGGGGCACCGTGATGCTCCGGATGCCGCTGCACCCCGTCGCGATAGAGCTGCTTCGCGAGGTCGGGCCCCTCGCAGTCTCCAGTGCCAACGTCTCCGGTCAGCCTCCGGCCACGACTGTCGCGCAGGCGCGTGAGCAGCTGGGCGACTCCGTGGCGGTGTACCTCGACGGAGGCCCCTGCGCGGTCGGTGAGCCGTCGACGATCGTCGACCTCACCGGACCGGCGCCCCGCATCGTCCGGGAGGGGGCCGTGAGCGCGGAGCGTGTCGGGGAGGTCCTGGGGACGGACCCCGCGACCCTGCGCGGCTGACCGGGTGGTCTGATAGTGGGAATAGGGGTGCCGTTCCGCGAGCTCCTGCTCATCGCGGTCACGGCCGGCCTGGTCACGTTTGTCGTCACGGGCCTGGTCAGGGGAGTGGCGCCGGCCATCGGTGGCCTCGCCTATCCCCGCGACCGGGACGTGCACGTGGTGCCGACGCCCCGCCTCGGCGGGGTCGGCATCTTCACCGGCATGCTGGTCGCGGTCTACCTGTCCGCACAACTACCGGCACTCAACCGGGCGTTCCCGCCCTTCGCCCCGGACGTGGAGGCGACGATCATCGCCGGCGGGGTGATCGTGCTGGTCGGGATCGTCGACGACATCCTCGGCCTCGGTGCGGTCACCAAACTCGCCGGTCAGGCTGCAGCAGCCGGCGTACTGGTGGCGATGGGCGTGTCATGGACCCTGGTGTACATCCCCTTCGGGGACGGCAACATCCTCGTCCTGGACCAGCTCCAGGCGGGACTGCTCACGGTGGTCTTCACCCTGACCATCGTCAACGCGATGAACTTCGTCGACGGCCTCGACGGTCTCGCCGCCGGGCTCGGTGCCATCGCGGCCATCGCGATCTGCGTGTTCTCCGTCGGGATAATGCTCGACCAGGGCGGCACGGTCGGCGCGTACCCCCCGGCACTCGTCACCGCGGTCCTCGCCGGGGCGCTACTGGGTTTCCTGCCGCACAACTTCCAACCGGCCCGCATCTTCATGGGGGATTCGGGCTCGATGCTGATCGGTCTGGTCCTCGCCGCGGCCTCCACCAGCGCCTCCGGGAAGATCTCGCAGAGCCTGTACGGGCCGCAGGAGATGATCGTCCTGCTCTCGCCCATGATCGTGGTGGCGGCCGCGATGTTCGTCCCGATGCTGGACCTGGTGATGGCGGTGATCCGTCGGGTCGGTGCCGGCCGGAGCCCGTTCGCCCCCGACAAGATGCACCTCCACCACCGCCTGCTCGACCTCGGGCATTCCCACCGCCGGGTCGCCCTGGTCATCTACGCATGGGTGTCGCTCATCGCCTTCGGGGCCGTCGGGGCCACCATGCTCCCGACGGAGGTGATCGTGCCGCTCGCCGCCGCCGGACTCATCTCGGTCCTCGCCGCCACCCTGGTCCCGCGTCTGAGGAGTTCCCGCGGCCAGCGCGACACGAGTGGTCCGAGGGGCTCCCGCTAGGCTGCTCGCCATGACGGACATCCCCGCGACACCCGCGCAGCCCGCCGAGAGCCCACATACGGCAGGACTCCGTAAGGCGGTGCGGCTCGGCGCTCTCGCACTCGCCGTACTCGCCGTGATCAGTGCGGCGGCATGGACCGCGATCGACGGTACGCCCGGGTTGTGGGGCGCTCTGATGGGCGCCGCGGTGGGCGGGGCGTTCGTGCTCACCACGGCGATCGTGGTCATCGCCACGGCCCACTCGGCGCCGCAGACGACCGCGGCCGTCGTGCTGGGGACCTGGCTCGTCAAACTCCTCGCCGCCATGGGCATCGTGGCAGTGCTCTCCGAATTCGACTTCTACTCGCGGCCCGCCTTCGCCGTCACGGTCATCGCCGCGCTGATCGTGGTGCTGGCGGGGGAGACGTGGGCCGTTCTCAAGACCCGGGCTCCGTACGTGGAGCCCACCGGCCCCTGACAGGTCCCCCTGTGACCCCGCACCGAGACCAGGGTGTTATTCTCAACCGCGGTGAGACCAGCACGTCATCGGGCCGCGACACGGCCCGAGGCATTCGCGCGGAATCCCGACACGGCCGCGAAGACCGGGCCACTCGTACCGAACGCGCTCGGGCGCATGTCGCCCAACACGACCAGGGGAGAACACACTGAGTACCACGCTTCTGGCCTTCAAGGGCGAGTTTCATCCCCCGAGCATTGACTACGAGTTCTTCCCGGCCGATCAGTGGTTGACCGGATTCGCCGGCGACGCCTTCGTCCTGGACCGGCTCATGATCGTCCGGTTGCTCATGACGGTCGTCCTGCTCGGTTTGTTCATGTTCGCCATGCGGAACCCCAGGCTCGTGCCCCGGGGTATGCAGAATGTGGCGGAAGTGTTCCTGGACTTCGTCCGGGTCCACATCTCGGAGGAGATCCTCGGCAAGGAGCAGGGACGTCGTTTCCTGCCGATCATCGCCACGATCTTCTTCTCGGTGGTCGCGATGAACCTGCCAGCGATCATCCCGGGGCTCAACATCTCACCGAACGCCAGGATCGGCTTCCCGCTGGTGCTGGCGCTCCTGGGATACGTGACCTTCATCTACGCCGGGTCCAAGCGGTACGGATTCGCCAAGTTCGTCAAGGCGAGCGTGGTCATCCCCAACCTGCCCCCCGCGCTGCACCTGCTGGTCGTCCCGATCGAGTTGGTGTCGACGTTCATCCTCCGTCCGGCCACGCTGACCATCCGACTCATGGCCAACATGCTGGCCGGGCACCTCATCCTCGTCCTGCTCTTCAGCGCCACGAACTTCTTCTTCTGGCAGTTCAACGGGTGGTCGCTGATCGCGGTGGGCACCTCGCTGCTGTCGGTCGCCTTCACGCTGTTCGAGCTTCTGGTGATCTTCCTCCAGGCGTACATCTTCGCGCTGCTCGTCGCGGTCTACATCGACCTCGCGCTCCACGCGGAGAGCCACTAGAACCCGGGCCGTCAGGCCTGACACGACCACCTGTCAACCCGACAAATCACGTCCGACCGGTGCGGGAGAGCCCGCACCGGCCATCTGAAAGGGAATACCCATGGACATCGTCACTCTCGCCCAGGCCACCGAATCGACCGTGAGCGGTTACGGCGCGATCGGCTACGGCCTCGCCGCCATCGGCCCCGGCATCGGCATCGGCATCCTCGTCGGCAAGACCGTCGAGGGCATGGCCCGCCAGCCCGAGATGGCCGGCACCCTCCGTACCACGATGTTCCTCGGTATCGCCTTCACCGAGGCGCTCGCCCTGATCGGTATCGTCGCCGGCTTCCTGTTCTGATCGACGACCACCGACCTCGTAGGGACGCACCATGAACAACGTCATCGCCATCTTGGCGGCCGAGGGTGGAGAATCACTCCCCCTGGAGGACAGCCCCAACCCGCTGATTCCTCCGCTGTATGACATCGTCTGGTCGCTCATCCCGCTCGCCGTCATCCTGTGGCTCTTCTGGAAGTTCATCCTTCCGAAGTTCCAGCAGGTGCTCGACGAGCGTTCGGAGCGCATCGAAGGCGGTCTGCGTCGAGCCGAGCAGACCCAGGCCGAGGCGAAGGAGGAGCTGGCCAAGTACAAGGCCCAGCTCGCCGAGGCGCGCAGCGAAGCGGCCAAGATCCGCGACGACGCGCGAGCCCAGGGTCAGCAGATCCTGGCGGACATGAAGACCGAGGCGCAGGCGGAGAGCGAACGCATCGTCACCGCCGGCAACCAGCAACTCGCGGCGCAGCGCCAGCAGATCATCGCGGAGCTCCGCAGTGACCTCGGTCGTCAGTCGGTGGATCTCGCCGAGCGGCTCATGGGTGAGCAGCTGTCGGATCCGGTCCGGCGTTCGGGCACCATCGATCGCTTTCTGGCAGACCTCGACCGGGTCCCCGGCGCGGGCAAGAACTAAGGGAAGTGGAGCCGATGCACGCAGCGAGTCGCGAAGCGCTCGACCAGACCCGGAGCGCACTGGAGCAGACCCTGGCGGCGAACCCGTCCGGGGGAGCCACCGGCGCGAAGGTGGGCCAGGAACTCTTCCAGGTCGTGGGCGTCCTCGAGGACAACCGCGCCCTCCGGGTGTCCGTGGCCGACACCGCGGCCCCGGTGGAGGCCCGACAGGACCTGGTCCGTGGGGTGTTCGGGTGGAAGGTCGACCAGACCACCCTCGATCTGCTCCTCGCTGCGGTGTCCCGGGACTGGTCCACCCCGCGTGAGTTGCGGGAGGGACTCATCCTGCTCGGCCGCGAGGCGCTCCTCCGGTCGGCGGACCAGCAGGGTCAGCTGCAGGCGGTCGAGGACGAGTTGTTCAGGCTCGGCCGCATCGTCGCCGGCGATCCCCAGTTCGAGCAGCTCCTGGCGGACCGGACCGCGGATGCGGGCGCCAAGCGGGGTCTGCTCGCCGAGGTCCTGTACGGCAAGGTCACCGCGGTGACCGAGGCACTCGCCTCCCAGGCCGTGGACCGCCCGTCCGGTATGCCCGCGGACGACTTCATGGAGATCTCCATCCAGGCCGCGGAGTTGCGCGGCCGTTCCGTGGCTGTCGTGACCAGCGCGGAGCCGTTGACCGAGCAGCAGTCGGATGACCTCAGGGGCCGTCTGACGTCGCTGTACGGGCGGGAGATCGCCATCCACAACGACGTCGATCAGGCACTGTTGGGCGGCGTGGTCGTCCGGGTCGGTGACGAGATCATCGACGGTAGCGTGGCAGGGCGGCTCGACGCGATGCGTCGTTCCCTCCGCTGACCGGCTGGTCCGGCACAAGACGAGCTGCGACTCGGCCGTGTTCCAGCGGTAGTGGCTCAGGAAACACCCATAAAGCACATCCCGACTTTGAGAGCAGGAATGACATGGCGGAGTTGACGATCTCCTCCGAAGAGATCCGCAGCGCGATTGCGAACTACACCTCGACCGTTTCGACCGACGCGACGAAGGAGGAGGTCGGCGTCGTCGTCGATACCGGTGACGGCATCGCGCACATCAGCGGACTCCCTTCGGCGATGGCCAACGAGCTGCTGGAGTTCCCCGGCGGGATCCTCGGTGTCGCTCTGAACCTCGAGGACCGCGAGATCGGTGCGGTCATCCTCGGCAACTTCGACGAGATCGCCCAGGGTCAGGAGGTGCGCCGTACCGGGAACGTCCTCTCCGTGCCCGTCGGCGACGGCTTCCTCGGCCGTGTCGTCAACCCGCTCGGCAAGCCCATCGACGGCCTCGGTGACATCGAGTCCGCCGGGACCCGCGCCCTGGAGCTGCAGGCACCGTCCGTGCTGGAGCGTCAGCCGGTCGAGGAGCCGATGCAGACCGGCATCAAGGCCATCGACGCCATGACGCCGATCGGGCGCGGACAGCGTCAGCTCATCATCGGCGACCGCAAGACCGGCAAGACCGCGGTCTGCATCGACGCCATCCTCAACCAGAAGGCCAACTGGGAGTCGGGCGACAAGACCAAGCAGCTCCGTTGCATCTACGTCGCGATCGGCCAGAAGGGCTCCACCATCGCGGGCGTCAAGGCGACGCTCGAGGAGAACGGCGCGATGGAGTACACCACCATCGTGGCGGCCCCGGCCTCCGACTCCGCCGGCTTCAAGTGGCTGGCGCCGTTCACCGGTTCGGCAATCGGTCAGCACTGGATGTACGAGGGCGCGCACGTCCTCGTGGTGTTCGACGACCTGTCCAAGCAGGCCGACGCCTACCGTGCGATCTCGCTGCTGCTGCGCCGCCCGCCGGGTCGCGAGGCCTACCCGGGTGACGTCTTCTACCTTCACTCCCGGTTGCTCGAGCGGTGTGCCAAGCTCTCCGACGAGATGGGCGGCGGTTCGTTGACTGGTCTGCCGATCATCGAGACCAAGGCCAACGACGTCTCGGCGTTCATCCCGACCAACGTCATCTCCATCACCGACGGCCAGGTCTTCCTCGAGTCCGACCTGTTCAACCGCGGTGTCCGCCCCGCGGTCAACGTCGGTATCTCCGTCTCCCGAGTCGGTGGCGCGGCCCAGACCAAGGGCATGAAGAAGGTCTCCGGTTCGCTGCGTCTCGACCTCGCCGCGTACCGCGACCTCGAGTCCTTCGCGACCTTCGCGTCCGATCTCGACGCCGCGTCCAAGGCGCAGCTCGAGCGTGGACAGCGACTGGTCGAGATCCTCAAGCAGGACCAGAACTCGCCGGTGGCCGTCGAGGACCAGATCGTCTCGATCTACCTCGCCGGCGAGGGCTTCTACGACACCGTGCCCGTCGAGGACGTCCGTCGGTTCGAGGGCGAGCTGCTCGAGAGCCTGCGGCACTCCGCTGCCGACGTCTACAGCCAGATCGACGGCGGGGCGGCGCTCTCCGACGAGTCCAAGGCGACGCTCGAGGCCAAGACCAACGAGTTCAAGGAGGGCTTCGTCGCCTCCGACGGTTCGCGGGTGGTCAACGAGCCCGAGGCCGAGGCGCTCTCGGAGGACGAGATCGACCGTGAGACGCTGACGGTCACCAAGAAGAAGAAGGCCTGAGGCCTGCGATGACAGCCATCCGAGTCAAGGCCGAGAGGAGAGTGATCTGACGCAATGGCGAACATGCGTGAACTGCGCGACCGGATCAAGTCGGTCAATTCGACCAAGAAGATCACCAAGGCCCAGGAGCTGATCGCCACCTCGCAGATCTCCAAGGCCCAGGCGAGGGTCGCGGCGGCCCAGCCGTTCGCCGATCAGATCACCGCCATCCTGACCGACCTCGCCAGTGCGTCGTCGGTTCAGCACCGGATGCTCAACGAGCCGGAGGACGCCAGGCGTTCCGCCGTGCTCGTGGTGACCTCGGACCGCGGGATGTGTGGTGGCTACAACCACAACGTCCTCAAGGAGGCCGCCGAGCTCATCGCGTTCCTCGAGGACGCCGGCCGCGAGGTCGACATCTACGTGCTGGGCAACAAGGGCATCGTGTACTACACGTTCCGCGAGGTGGAACTCGCCGGTTCGTGGCAGGGACACTCCCAGAAGCCCGACTACCAGGAGGCCCGTCCGGCCTTCCAGCTGCTGTCCGCCGCCTTCGCGGCCGGCGGCGAGGAGACGTTCGACGCGACGGAGTTCCTCGGGAGCGACTACCCCGGGGACACCACCCGCAAGGGCGTCGACGAGGTCCACATCGTCTACACCCAGTTCAAGTCGATGCTCACGCAGACCCCGCGTGCGCGGCGACTGGCCCCGATCGAGACCCGCGTCGAGATCGAGGAGCTGGATCTGGGCGAGGATTACATGGATTCGCCGGAGACGGAGTTCAAGCCGGAGGTCACCTTCGAGCCCGATGCGGACACTCTGCTCGACAACCTCCTCCCGAGGTACATGTCGACGAGGGCGTTCGCGTCGCTGCTCGAGTCGGCGGCGTCGGAGTCTGCGGCACGCCGCACGGCAATGAAGTCGGCGACGGACAACGCGACCGAACTGGTGGAAGGCCTGAGCCGCGAGGCCAACCAGGCCCGCCAGGCACAGATCACCCAGGAAATCAGCGAGATTGTCGGTGGCGCTGGTGCGCTCGCCGCTAGCGCAGGAAGTGACTAAGCAATGACCACAGCTGTTACCGATCAGAGCACGACGGGCACGGCCGGTCTCACCGGTCGGGTCGCCCGCGTCCTGGGTGCGGTCGTCGACGTGGAATTCCCGCGTGGCGCCCTCCCGGCCCTCTTCAACGCACTCACCACCGAGATCACCCTCGAGGCCGTCGCCAAGACGGTCACCTTCGAGGTCGCCCAGCACCTCGGCGACAACATGGTGCGCTGCATCTCCATGCAGTCCACCGACGGACTCGTCCGCGGCGCGGAGGTCGTCGACTCGGGCAAGCCGATCTCGGTGCCCGTCGGCGACGTCGTCAAGGGCCACGTCTTCAACGCCCTCGGCGACTGCCTCGACGCCCCCGGCACCGGCCGGGACGGCGAGCAGTGGGGTATCCACCGCGAGCCGCCCGCCTTCGACCAGCTCGAGGGCAAGACCGAGATCCTCGAGACCGGTGTGAAGGTCATCGACCTCCTCACCCCGTATGTCAAGGGTGGCAAGATCGGCCTCTTCGGTGGTGCCGGTGTCGGCAAGACCGTGCTGATCCAGGAGATGATCACCCGTATCGCCCGGGAGTTCTCCGGTACGTCGGTGTTCGCCGGCGTCGGCGAGCGCACCCGTGAGGGCACGGACCTGTTCCTCGAGATGGAGGAGATGGGCGTCCTCCAGGACACCGCCCTGGTGTTCGGCCAGATGGACGAGCCGCCGGGGACGCGTATGCGCGTCGCGCTCTCGGCTCTGACCATGGCCGAGTACTTCCGTGACGTGCAGGGCCAGGACGTCCTGCTGTTCGTGGACAACATCTTCCGCTTCACGCAGGCGGGTTCCGAGGTCTCGACCCTGCTCGGTCGTATGCCGTCCGCCGTCGGTTACCAGCCGACCCTCGCGGACGAGATGGGCATGCTGCAGGAGCGGATCACCTCGACACGGGGTCGGTCCATCACCTCGCTCCAGGCGATCTACGTCCCCGCCGACGACTACACCGACCCGGCGCCCGCCACCACGTTCGCCCACCTCGACGCCACGACGGAGCTCTCCCGCTCCATCGCGTCGAAGGGCATCTACCCGGCCGTGGACCCGCTCACCTCGACCTCCCGGATCCTCGAGCCGGGCATCGTGGGCGAGGAGCACTACCGCGTGGCGCAGCAGGTCATCCAGATCCTGCAGAAGTACAAGGAGCTGCAGGACATCATCGCCATCCTCGGCATGGACGAGCTCTCCGAGGAGGACAAGGTCACGGTTCAGCGTGCCCGTCGCCTCGAGCGCTTCCTCGGCCAGAACTTCCTGGTCGCCGAGAAGTTCACCGGGCAGGTCGGGTCGGTCGTCCCTCTGTCGGACACCATCGAGGCGTTCGACAAGCTGTGCAAGGGCGAGCTGGACCACCTCCCGGAGCAGGCGTTCAACGGTATCGGCGGTCTGGACGACGTCGAGGCGGCCGCCAAGAAGCTCTCGGGGAAGTGACCGCTGACCATGGCTGACATCGAGGTCGAGTTCGTCACGGTCGAGCGTCGTTTCTGGTCCGGTACCGCCACCATGGTGGTCGCCAAGACCACGGAGGGCGAGATCGGTATCCAATCCGGACACGAGCCGCTGCTCGGCGAGCTCGATGCCGGTGGCACCGTGACGGTCTACACGGACGAGGGCAAGAAGGTCGCCGCGGTGCAGGGCGGGTTCCTCTCCGTGACGGCGAACAAGGTCAGCATCCTCGGCGAGACCGCGGAGTGGTCGGACTCCATCGACCGCGCCGAGGCCGAGCGCGCGCTGTCCGAGGCAGGGGACGACCAGGCGGCTGCCGCAGCCGCACGGGGTCGCCTCCGCGCGGTCGAGAAGGCCGGCGCCTAGCAGTACGGAACGGTCCGCCCGTGACCTGACGGCCGCGGCCACCGGAAGGGGTTGAGCAGATGGCGATCACCGGGATCATTCTCGGTGTCGTGGTGCTGCTCGTCCTCGCCCCGGTGGTCGCGGCCGTCGTCTATCGACTGGTGGTCGTGCGCAGGGACTCCACCTCGGTCCTGGTCAAACGGAACGGGGGAGACGCGTGGCGTCACGGAGCCGTCCGCTACTCCGACACCGACCTGGCGTTCTACCGGTTGTTGAGCGTGAGGTTCGGGGCTGACGTCCGTCTCGACCGCACAAGCCTCGAGTTGGGTCCCCGTCGTCAGCCGACGGGGCACGAACTCGACGTCGCCGAGTCGGGGGAGCTCATCGTGTCCTTCTCCGGCCACGATCGCAGGGGTGGGATCAGGGAGGGCGAGATCTGCGTGGGGCCCGCCGAGCTGACCGCACTGCTGGCGTGGGTGGAGGCCTGCTCGACCGATCAGGTCCGCTCTCCGGCCCGCCGTCGGCGCTGACAGCCCTACAGGGCCCTGAGGGCCGTCCGGCACATCCCGATTCCAGGAGGAACCGTGCGTCTCGTCGTCGCCACCTGTCAGGTCGACTACGTCGGCCGTCTGACGGCCCACCTGCCCATGGCACCCAGACTGCTGCTGGTCAAGGCGGATGGTTCCGTCAGCGTTCACGCCGACGACCGCGCGTACAAGCCGCTGAACTGGATGACGCCCCCCTGCTCGCTGTCTGAGAAGGAGCACCCGGAGGACCCCGGGCAACTGCTGTGGGTGGTGGAGAACAAGGCCGGGGAACAGCTCCGCATCACTCTCTCCGAGATCCACCACGACTCCCGGCACGAGCTCGGTGTCGACCCGGGTCTGGTGAAGGACGGCGTGGAGGCCCATCTCCAGGAGCTGCTGGCCGAACACATCGAGACCCTGGGCCGGGGATACAGCCTGGTCCGCCGGGAGTTCATGACCGCGATCGGCCCGGTCGACATCCTCGGGCGCGACGCCGACGGTGTCACCGTGGCTGTCGAGATCAAGCGCCGAGGTGAGATCGACGGGGTCGAGCAGCTCACCCGATATCTGGAGCTGCTCAACCGCGATCCGCTGCTGGCACCCGTGAGCGGGGTGTTCGCGGCGCAGGTCATCAAGCCACAGGCCAGGACCCTCGCAGAGGACCGGGGCATCCGCTGCGTGACCCTCGACTACGACTCGCTACGCGGGATCGAGTCGACGGACCTGCGGCTGTTCTGAGGACGGGAGCCCGGGTGCCGAGACGACACAGACGCGCAGGGGCGGTTGGTCCGGTGCCCCGGCGCGAGGGGCCGGGTGGCGGATCCCTGGAGTCCGGCCCGTCAGGTGACCCGGACGAGTACCACGTCCGTCGTGTTCCGGGCTCCCGCGCCGGCAAGGACTATCGTTGCCCGGGCTGTGACCAGCTGGTCACAGCCGGGACCCCTCACGTGGTGGCGTGGCCGGACCGGCCGGGAGGCGACGACGAGCGACGCCACTGGCACAGCGGATGCTGGTCCGGGCGGGCCAACCGGGGTCTCACCCGGAGGTGGAGCTGAGTCGCGGGCAAACAGCTACCCCAACAGGCCGCTCTCCGAGGCAACTCGGCCCCGGATCATCCCAGTCTCGAACTAGCCCTGCTCCGAATTAACTCTGCTCCGAGTTAACCCTGCCCCGAATCAGCTGAGCCCCGGATCTGCCGGCAATGCCGGGTCGTCGGGGCGGCCGGGGATGGGCTCGAGCCTGGCCCGGATCGAGGCCAGATCGTCGAGGATCCGCTCTCGGACCGTCTGCAGCTCCTCAGTGTGCCGACGTGCGCGAGCGATCAGTGACGCGGCCTCGGCGGTGGCCTGGTCGATCGTCTCCCGCGCATGGTTCTGGGCGTCCCGCTTCACGGCTTCCGCTTCGGCCACCGAGGCCGCCTGTCGGTCCTCGTGTTGGCGCCGGGATTCGGTTCTCCTGGCATCGGAGGCGATGCGGTGATCCTCGTCTATCAGGTCGCGCCGGTGAGCGGCCTCGAGGTCGAGTCGTCGGGCCTCGCGTTCCGCCGCCTTGATGATCTCCTCGGCCCTCGAGCGCGCGGCGTCGAGAACCCCGGCCTGGTCCGTTCGTACCGCGGCCGCCCGCAGACGGGCCGCGGTGAGCTCCGCCGTGGCGGCCTCCCGGTCGGCCGCGGCCTCTCGACGAGCCGCCTCCCGGAGGTTCCAGGCCTCCTCCTCGGCGTCCGACCGCACCCGGTCCGCAGCCGCGAGCGCGGAGTCACGGATCGACTCGGCCTCGGCGGTCGCCAGGGCCAGCATGGTGGAGAGACGGTCCGACATCTGCTCGGAGGTGACGGGCGTCCGTCCCAACTCGGCCACCCGGGCCTCGAGGGAGGCGGCCCGGGCCCGTTCCCGGGCGGCCTCCGTCGCGGCCCGCTCCGCCCGCTCGACCGCGGCGTCGCGGTCCGC
Organism: Dietzia psychralcaliphila; assembly: GCF_003096095.1. Taxonomy (NCBI): domain Bacteria; kingdom Bacillati; phylum Actinomycetota; class Actinomycetes; order Mycobacteriales; family Dietziaceae; genus Dietzia; species Dietzia psychralcaliphila. The sequence continues at coordinate 2,156,214 of NZ_CP015453.1, read as the reverse complement.
ACGAAGGAGCTCCGCCTCGGCCTCGAGGCGAGTGAGGGACGAGGTCACCTGTTCGCGGTCGAAGCCCTTGCGGACCACCGCGAAGGGGTCGGCGCCCGTGGTGGGCGTGTGAGTGCTCGACATGGCCCCACCCTAGCGGGGTGGCCGATCGGGGGCTCTAGTGCGACCCGGCCGCCGGCTCGACCAGCTCCAGGAGGACGCCTCCCGCGTCCTTGGGGTGGACGAAGTTGATGCGTGAACCGGCGGTACCGCTCTTCGGTGCCGGGTACAGCACCCGCACGCCGCGACCGGTGAGGTGCGCGGTGATCGCCTCGATGTCGGTCACCCGGACCGCCATCTGCTGGATTCCGGGGCCGTTGCGATCGAGGTACTTGGCGATCGTCGAGGACTCGTCCAGGGGCGCGAGAACCTGGAGTAGCGCGCTGCCCTCCGGGCGACCCGGGGACCCGAGCATGGCCTCGCGGACGCCCTGCTCCTCGTTGACCTCCTCGTGGAGGTTCTCCATCCCGAGGTTGTCGCGGTACCAGGCGACGGCGGCGTCGAAGTCGGGGACCGCCACGCCTACGTGGTCGATCGCCACGACGAGGTCTGAGGGCAGCAGGGGCTGACTGGCTGGGGTAGAGGTCATGCGGACCACGGTAGTCGGTGCGTGGAAGCGGTAGTTTGGCCCGTACACGTATATCCCCTCAATTGGAAGGTCTGTGATGTCCGCCGACTCCACCCGTACCGTCATCGTCTCCGGGGCCCGCACCCCGTTCGGCCGCCTCCAGGGCGGGCTCTCCTCGCTGTCCGCCCCCGAACTGGGCGGAATCGCCATCCGCGGCGCTCTCGAGAAGGGCGGCGTGCCCGCTGAGGCCGTCGACCAGGTGATCATGGGACAGGTGCTGTCCGCCGGTGTCGGTCAGATGCCCGCTCGTCAGGCGTCGTTGGCCGCCGGTATCCCACAGCGGGTGGACGCGTTGAGCATCAACAAGATGTGCTTGTCGGGGATGACGGCGATCGCGTTGGCGGACCAGGCGATCCGCGCCGGTTTCTCCGAGGTCGTCGTCGCGGGCGGCCAGGAGTCGATGTCCCAGGCACCGCACCTGCTGCCCAAGAGCCGCGGCGGGTACAAGTACGGCTCCATCGAGGTCCTGGACCACATGGCCTTCGACGGCCTGCACGATGTGCCGACCGACCAGCCGATGGGGGCGCTCACCGAGGCTCGCAACGCCGAGTTGGAGATCACCCGCGAGCACCAGGACGAGTTCGCGGCCATCTCGCACCAGCGCGCCGCCGCCGCGTGGGCAGAGGGACGGTTCGCGGACGAGGTCGTCCCCGTGACCGTGAAGGGCCGCAAGGGCGACACCGTCGTGGACACCGACGAGGGTGTGCGTGCCGAGTCGACCGCCGAGTCGATGGGCAAGCTCAGGCCGGCGTTCGCCAAGGACGGCACCATCACGGCCGGTTCGTCGTCCCAGATCTCCGACGGCGCCTCTGCAGTCATCGTCACCACCGCCGCGCGTGCGGAGGCCGAGGGCTGGCCGGTGCTGGCCGAGATCGTCGGCTACGGCACGGTCGCCGGTCCGGACTCGACGTTGCAGCACCAGCCCGCCGACGCGATCCTCGACGCCTGCCGCCGCGCGGACGTCGAGGTGGAGTCCATCGACCTGTTCGAGTTCAACGAGGCCTTCGCCTCCGTCGGACTGCACTCGACCAAGGCCCTCGGGGTGAGCCCCGACAAGGTCAACGTCAACGGCGGCGCCATCTCCATCGGGCACCCGATCGGTGTGTCGGGCAGCCGCGTCGTCCTCACCCTCGCGCTCGAGCTCGCCCGTCGCGGGGGTGGCCTCGGCGCGGCCGCGCTCTGTGGCGGTGGCGGCCAGGGTGACGCCCTGCTGATCCGGGTGCCCGCGACCAGCTGACACCCGATCGGACCCGCCGTGGCAGGATCGAGGGCGTGACGAGACCAGGTAACCGACCCCCGTCCGCCTCCGAGCAGAAGCTCGCGGCGTCCCTCGCCGGCGCCGTCGATCTGTCGGGGTTGAAGAAACGGGCCGAGGCGCAACGGGCCCCCGTGGCCGCCGCCCGCGCTCCCGGTGCGGCGGCCGGACCGGCGACACTGATCGAGGTCGACGAGGCGTCGTTCGAGCAGGAGGTCCTGGTCCGGTCGACGCAGGTGCCCGTCGTCGTGGAGCTCATGTCCCGGCGGGCCCCCACCGTGCTGACCACCCTGCTCTCCTCGCTGGCCGAGGAGGCGGGAGGTCAGTGGGTGCACGCGATCGTCGACGTGGATGCCGCTCCGGGGATCGCCCAGGCGTTCCAGGCGCGGGCGGTCCCGACGGTGGTCGCCGTCGCGGCGGGTCGCCCGCTGGCGGACTTCGAGGGTGAACAGCCCGAGGACGCGCTCCGCCAGTGGCTCGCGGCCGTACTCCAGGCCACCGAGGGCAAGCTCAGCGGAATGCCGGAGGCCGAGGCCGGAGGGGAGCAGGAGGAGGTCGCGGACACCGAACGCGACGCAGCCGAGGACGCCCTGGCGGAAGGGGAACTGGCCACCGCCGAGGAGCGCTTCACGGCTCTGGTGGGATCGCGCCCCGGTGACCACACACTCCTGGAGGCGTTGCGGTACGTACAGGCCGCTCGTCGTGCGTCGGAGGCGTCCGACGCCGGCGAGGGCACGGTCCCCGCGGCTCTGCGAGCGGCCGACCGCGCGCTCGTGAGCGGGGAGTACGAGCCGGCGTTCGCGGTGCTCGTCGACGCCATCCGGGTGAGCGCGGGAGACGACCGGGCGACGCTGCGGGCCCGGCTGGTCGATCTCCTCGAGGCTCTTCCGACGGACGACCCGAGGGTGCTGGCCGCCCGCCGGAACCTCGCCAACGCGCTGTACTGAGGCCCGCGCGCGGGTCAGCCCGCGAGCAGGTCAGCAAGCGCGCCGTCACGCCGTCAGCGCGTGTGCGGTGAGGCCCGCGTACCCCGCGCCGTCAGCGGGTGTGCCGCAGCCACACCGCGGCGCGCGGGCCGACGGTGATGCTCGCCGAGTGGGGGCGGCCGTGGTGTGAGCGCTCCTCGGAGTGGACCCCGCCGAGGTTGCCGGTGCCCGACCCCTCGTAGACCTCGGCGTCGGTGTTGAGGATCTCTTCCCAGTAGCCGGCATCGGGCAGACCGATCCGGTAGTCGGACAGCGCGCTGCCGGAGAAGTTCACCACGCACGCGATCGTGCTGCCCGAGTGATCGGTCCGCAGGAACGACAGTGCATTGTGCCCGGAGTCGTTGGCGTCGATCCACGAGAAGCCCGACGGGTCGTCGTCGAGGGTCCAGAGGCCGGGGTTCTCGGTGTAACGGGCGTTCATGTCCCGTACCGAGGCGAGGATGCCGCGGTGGTACTCGCCCTCCCAGCCCTCGAGGTTCTCCCAGGTCACCCCCTGGACGTCGTTCCACTCGCCGACCTGGCCGAACTCCATGCCCTGGAAGATCAGCTTCTTGCCGGGGTGTGCCCACATGTAGGCGTAGAGGCTGCGTAGCCCGGCCGCGCGGTCCCACGAGGAACCCGGCATGCGCTGCCACATCGAACCCTTGCCGTGGACGACCTCGTCGTGGCTGAGCGGGAGGACGAAGCGCTCGCTCCAGGCGTACATGAGGGAGAACGTCACCTCACCGTGGTGGTGAGCGCGATAGAGGGGGTCGAGCCCCACGTAGCGCAGGGTGTCGTTCATCCACCCCATGTTCCACTTCATCGAGAACCCGAGCCCGCCCGTGTCCGTGGGAGCGGTGACGCCGCCCCACGAGGTCGATTCCTCGGCCACGGTGAGGACGCCCGGGTGCTCGCGGTGCACCGTGGCGTTGACCTCCTGCAGGAACGAGATGGCCTCGAGATTCTCTCTACCGCCGTAGCGGTTGGGGGTCCACTCGCCCTCGTTGCGCGAGTAGTCCAGGTAGAGCATCGAGGCGACCGCGTCCACGCGCAGACCATCCACGTGGAACTCCTCGGCCCAGTACAGGGCGTTGGCCACCAGGAAGTTGCGGACCTCGTGGCGACCGAAGTCGAACACGTACGTCCCCCAGTCGGGCTGTTCGCCGCGGTGCGGGTCCGCGTGCTCGTAGAGCGCGGTGCCGTCGAAGCGGCCGAGCGACCACTCGTCCTTGGGGAAGTGAGCGGGGACCCAGTCCACCAGCACGCCGATTCCGCGCGAGTGCAGGTGGTCGACCACGTAGCGCAGGTCGTCGGGCGTACCGAAGCGGCTGGTGGGCGCGAAGTAGGAGGACACCTGGTAGCCCCACGAGCCGCCGAAGGGGTGCTCGGCCACGGGCATCAGCTCCACGTGGGTGAAGCCGGTCTCCACCACGTGTTCGGCGAGCTGGTGCGCGAACTCGCGGTAGTCCAGTCCGGGCCGCCAGGACCCCACGTGGACCTCGAGGACGGTCATGGGGAGGCGCGAGTGGTCGCGGGTCGCCCTGGCGGCGATCCACTCGTCGTCGCCCCACTCGTACCCGGACGTGAACACCCTGGAGCCGGTCGCGGGGGGCACCTCGGTGGCCACCGCGAGCGGGTCCGCGTGGTCGACGGTCCTGCCGTCGGCGCCGCGGATGCAGAACTTGTAGACGGCGCCGTCGGTGACGTCCGGCACGAACAGTTCCCACACGCCGGAGGACCCGATCGTCCGCATGGGCAGGGCGATCGGGTTCCACGCGCAGAAATCACCCACCACGCTGATCCCGCGGGCGTTGGGTGCCCAGACCGCGAAGGATGTGCCCGTGACGGGACCACCGGGGGTGTCGTACGTGCGCACGTGCGCCCCGAGGACGGTCCACAGCCGCTCGTGCCGGCCCTCGCCGATGAGGTGGAGGTCGATCTCTCCGAGCGTGGGCAGGAAGCGGTACCCGTCGGCGACGGACCGCGTGTGACCGTCGGGGTAGGTCACCCGGTACCGGTAGTCGGGGACGTCCTGTTCGGACAGCGTCGCCCGGAACATGCCGTCGCCGAGCGGCTCCATGGGGACCGCGCGCTCGCCGAGGACGATCTCCACCGATGTGGCGCCGGGCTGAATGGTGCGCACGACGGACCCGTCACCGGCCCGGTGGGCACCGTAGACCGAGTGGGGGTCGCGGTGGGTCCCGGACCGCAGCGCGTCCAGTGCCTCTCGGGGGATCTCGCCCGTGGATTCGCCGGGTGCTGACGACGCCGAGGTCTGCCCCGCCCGGTCCCCGGCGACCTCCTCGGGCGTCCGCCAGGTGGCCTCCGGGTCGACGGGCGGTGGCACCCTCCCGGGCTCCTTGGAGGAGCTGCCGGGAGCGGGTCGGCCCTTCTTCTGGTGCTTTCCCATGCCGTTGTCCCTCAATCCACGATATGCGTGCGGTAGGTCAGTTCGACCCTACGTGCTTCGTCGCACGGCGGGACCACGACGATGTGTGCGACCGCCGTCCACGGTTCGAGCCGGACGTAGTTGCTCGACCCCCAGTGGAACTCGTTGCCCGAGACCTCGTCGTGGACGCTGAACCGGGCGTCGTCGCTGTACCCCAGCGCCGCCATGTCCAGCGTGACGGTGCCCTCCTGGACCCCGTGGGAGTCGAGCGAGACCACGGCCAGGACGCAGTCACCGGTCGCGGGGTCGAGCTTGGAGTAGGCGATGATCTGGTCGTTGTCCACGGCGTGGAAGCGAAGGGTACGGAGCTGCTGTAGAGCGGGGTGTTCGCGGCGGATCCGGTTGAGGGTCCGCAACCACGGGGCGAGGGACTGCCCGGCAGCCTCGGCGCCTGCGAAGTCCCGGGGTCGGAGTTCGTACTTCTCGGAGTCCAGGTACTCCTCGCTGCCGTCGGCGACCGGCTGCCACTCGAACAGCTCGAAACCCGAGTACACGCCCCATGCCGGCGACAGGGTGGCCGCGAGCACCGACCGGATCGCGAACATCGCCGGACCGCCGCGCTGCAGCGACTCGTGGAGGATGTCCGGGGTGTTGGTGAACATGTTGGGCCGGGCCTCGTCGACGTGCGCCAGGAGCTGCTCGCAGAACTCCACCAGGTCCGCCTTGGTGGTCTTCCAGGTGAAGTAGGTGTACGACTGCGAGAATCCGCGCTTGGCCAGGCCGAACATGCGCGCGGGACGGGTGAAGGCCTCGGCGAGGAACAGCACGTCCGGCTCGGTGCGCTTGACCTCGGCGATCAGGCGGCTCCAGAAGTCGGCCGGCTTGGTGTGCGGGTTGTCCACCCGGAAGATCCGTACGCCCAGGGAGGTCCACAACCGCACCACCCGGAGCACCTCGGCGTAGATGCCCTCGGGGTCCAGGTCGAAGTTGACAGGGTAGATGTCCTGGTACTTCTTGGGCGGGTTCTCGGCGTAGGCGATGTGTCCGTCGGGCAGCACCGTGAACCATTCGGGGTGGGCCTGTGCCCACGGGTGGTCCGGGGCGCACTGCAACGCCAGGTCCAGTGCGATCTCGACCCCCCGCGTGGCGGAGTACTCGACCAGTCCGCGGAAGTCCTCGATGCTGCCGAGTGCGGGGTGCACCGCGTCGTGACCGCCCTCGGCGGAACCGATGGCCCAGGGGGATCCGACGTCGCCCGGTTCCGGGGTGAGGGAGTTGTTGCGGCCCTTGCGGTTGACCACCCCTATCGGGTGGATGGGCGTCAGGTACACCACGTCGAATCCCATGTCCGCGGCGTGATCGATGTGGGTGCGGGAGGTGGCGAAGGTGCCGTGGACGGGCCGCCCCTGCTCGTCCCACCCGCCCGTGGAACGGGGGAAGAACTCGTACCACGAGCTGAACTGGGCCTCCCGGCGGTCGACCCACACGCGGTAGGTCTGGCCGAACGTGACCAGCTCGCGGACCGGGCCGGCGGCCATCGCCGCCGCGACCTCGGCGGACAGCGCGGGGGCGGTCCGAGTCCGGGCGTCACCGGTGCCGCGGAGCGCGATGGCCGCGTCCGCCAGGAGCGCAGCACGGTCGGTCTGTCCCGCCGCGGAGGCCTGGGCGGCGCCGGTGTCCAGCACCCGTGCGCCCACCTCGAACTCGTTGCCCAGCACGTCGGCACCCTGGCCCGCGTCCATCTTCTTGACGATGCCGCTGGTCCACGTGGCGAACGGGTCCGACCACGCCTCGACGCGGAACGACCACATGCCGGGGGTGTCGGTGGTCAGGAGTGCGTGGACGGTGTCCGCCTCCATCCCGGGCACCATCGTCGTCCGTGAGGAGGCCCCACCGGGGCGACGGACCACGAGGCTCGCCGACAGCGCGTCGTGGCCCTCCCGCCACACGGTCGCCGAGATCGGCAGCACCTCACCCACGACCGACTTGGCGGGGAACCTCCCGCAGGAGACCAGGGGGCGGACCTCGTCGATGGCCAGACGGTCGTTCACGTCGGTGCTCCTCTCGGCTGCGGGCTCCGTTGTGCGGACGCCTCTACGCACACGACGCTATCGAAGCGGGCGCCGATCGGGGAGGGGCGTCGCGTCTCGTTCACGTGCACGTGCCGTGTTCCTCGCCACCCGGCTCCCGGATACGGGGTTAGATGGGGGCCGTGAGAGCGCCTATCGAGACCGACCCCGACCTCGTCCTTGACCTTCGTGACGTCTCGCTCCGGAGGGACGGCCGGACCCTGGTGGGACCCGTCACCTGGCAGGTCGAGCTGGACGAGCGATGGGTCGTACTGGGTCCCAACGGAGCGGGCAAGACCTCGTTGCTGAGGATCGCCTCGGCGCTCGAGTACCCCAGCACCGGGTCGGCGGTGATCCTGGGTGAGCAACTGGGCCGCACCGAGGTCACCGAACTCCGCAGCCGGGTGGGCCTGTCATCAGCCGCGGTGGCCGGCCGGATCCCCGGCGACGAGGTGGTCAAGGACCTGGTGGTCTCCGCGGGGTACGCGGTCCTCGGCAGGTGGCGCGAGGCCTACGACCAGGCGGACTTCGACCGCGCGGCGGACACCCTGGAGATGATCGGCGGGGAACACCTGGCCGACCGCACCTGGGGGACCCTCTCGGAGGGCGAGCGCAAGCGGGTGCTGATCGCCCGCGCGATGATGACCGACCCGGAGCTGCTCCTGCTGGACGAGCCCGGTGCGGGCCTGGACCTGGGTGGCCGGGAGGATCTGGTCGCCCGTCTGGCGGACATGGCTCTCGACCCCGACGCCCCCGCCACCGTCCTGGTGACCCACCACGTGGAGGAGATCCCCCCGGGTTTCACCCACGCGATGCTGCTGGCCGAGGGAGGGGTGACGGCCACCGGACTGATCGATGACGTGATCACCTCGGAGAACCTCAGCCTCGCGTTCGCGCAGTCGATCGTCGTGGACGCGATCGACGGTCGCTACTTCGCGCGGCGGGCGCGTCGCTCCGGCCGCCACCGACGTCCGTGAACCGCACCGTCGATCCCGTGTCGACCCCGCCTGAGGCCGTCCCCGTCCGCGAGGCCGCCACGGTCGCGCTGGTCCGCGACGCGCGCGTCGGTGGGGGGCTCGAGGTATTCCTCCAGCACCGCGTGGCCACCATGCAGTTCGCCGCCGGGATGTCCGTCTTCCCCGGCGGAGGCGTGGAGCCGCGGGACTACCGGGGTACCCGGCCGTGGCGTGGGCCGGAACCGCGCTGGTGGGCCGAGGCCTTCACCATCGGTGAGGAGCGCGCCGCCGCAGCCGTCCGGGGGGTGGCGAGGGAGCTCTTCGAGGAGACCGGTGTGCTGTTGGCGGAGCCCGCGCCCGCTCCCGACCCCGCGGCCACAGGTGCGGCCCGGCCCGTCGATCCACCGGGCCTCGCGGAGCGACGGGCCCTCGATGCGGGGGAGGGCGACCTCGACTCCCTGCTCGCGGCACACGGGCTGATCCTGTCCGCGCACCTGCTGCGCCCCTGGGACCGCTGGACCACGCCCCTCGGGCCCCGACGCCGGTACGACACGTTGTTCTTCGTGGCCGCGGTGCCCGAGGGGGCCGAGCCGGACGGGGGCACGAGCGAGGCGCGCGCGGTCGGCTGGATGCGTGCCGACGACGCCGCCACCGCGGGGACCCTGGGACGGCTGGGCATGCTCCGGCCGACTCTCGACGTGCTCGCCGACCTCGCCACGGCGGCAGACGTCGCCGAACTCCTCGACACCTCCCGGACCATCGCGCCGGGCGGACACTAGGCGGTGGACCGGTGACCCCGGAGGACCTCGACTTCCTGCTCACCGACGCAGGCCGGGAGCTGCTCGCGCTGGCCGCCGGGTTCGACTGGTCGCGCGGGCGGATGGTCGCCTCGACCGCCGCCGTCCGGCGGGCCGATCCCGGGCACGCCGCCGCGGCCATCGACGTGGTGACCGCCCGTCGGCGCGCGCACGGCCGGGTCCGGGGGGCCGATCAGATGCTGCTGACGGATGAGGCGGTGCAGCAGGCCACCGCCTGGCCGGTCGCCGCCCTCCGGGCCGTGCGACTGGCGGGCCGCGACGTCCACGACGTCACCTGCTCTGTGGGAGCCGAGTTGGGCGAACTCGTGCGGACCGCGGACCGGGTCGTCGGGTCCGACCTGGACCGTGTGCGGGCCCGGATGGCCGCCCACAACGTGCCCGGCGCGCTGGTGTGCGTGGCGGATGCCCTCGCTCCGCCCAGTCGTGACACGGTGCTGGTCGCCGACCCCGCCCGCCGTTCCGGTGGCCGGCGGATCCACGACCCCGATCAGCTCAGCCCTCCGTTGCCGGCTCTCCTGGACGTGGCGCGGGACCGGGACCACGTGATCAAGTGCGCGCCCGGCCTGGACACCTCCGTTCTCGACCATTCCGGGGAGGTCGAGCTGGTCTCCCTGGACGGGTCGGTGCGCGAGGCGTGCCTGTGGTCACCGGGCCTGTCCGCGGGGGTGCGGCGCCGCGCGACCGTCGTGCGCACCACCGGGGCCGGCACACCCCCGCCGTTTGGCCCCCCGCGGCTGGTCGCAGACGGACTCGCCGTCCACGTGGAGGAGGTCACCGACGGAGACGACGACGAGGTCGACGCCCACGGGGAGGCGGACCGGTTCATCGTGGATCCCGACGGGGCGGTCGTCCGAGCCGGCCTGGTCAGGCACTGGGCCCGCCGACACGGGCTCCGTCAGCTCGACCCGCGGATCGCCCACCTGACTGGACCGGCGATCCCGGGCGGCTACACGGGGTTCGAGGTGCTGCAACGGTGCCGACTCGACCGCAAGGAGTTGCGGCAGATCCTGAGGCAGCGGGACTGCGGTTCACTGGAGATCCTGGTCCGCGGGGTGGACACGGACCCGGACGTGCTGCGGCGCTCACTGGCGCTCAAGGGCTCCCGCCCGCTCGCGCTGGTGGTGACCAGGATCGACAGATCCGCGGTGGTGTTCGTGTGCGGACCGCGGACCGCCCGGCCCGTCGGTGTTCACTCGTAGAGGTAGACCGCACCCACCGCGGTGGTGAGCGCGATGCGCCCCTCGTCGTCCACGCTCAGTCCGGAGACCGGACCCCGGGCGGCCGGGACGTCGATCTCGTGGAGGGTGCTGCCGTCCTCACCGTCCAGCAGGAGCAGGGCGATGCCCGGGTCGTCGTCGGTCCCTCCCGACCGGACCGCGACCAGGACCCGGCCGTCCTCGGTGGCGGCGGGGTTGGTGAGCTGTCGCAGGTCGTCGCGTCGCCAGACCTCGCGACCTTCTTCGTCCTCCCCGCGGACGGCCACCACGGGCGCGGGGCCGGCGTCGGCGTCGTGGTCGTCGTCCGGCCCCCTCCACACGGTGGTGGTGCGACCGCCGGTGACCAGGGTGCCGTCCGGGAGCAGTGCGGGCGGGGTGTCGGGCCGGTATCCGACCGGAGTGGACCACACCGGGGAGCCGTCGGCGGTGGAGTAGGCGGCCAGAGTGCCGTCCTCGGAGTGGAGATAGACCTCGTCCCGGTCATCTGACAGGACCACCGGGACGCCGAGGCGGCCGTCGGGGAGCCCGGTACGCCACAGCACCTCCAGTTGCCCGGCCCCGTCCCCGGTGAAGCGCACGGCGACCAGTTCGGGCGCCGGGGCCCCCGGCGTCCAGGTGGTGAGGTAGGCGGTCCCGGTACCCGTGTCGACCGCCGCAGGGCCCGGCGCGGGGCACCCCCGCTCACCGATGCCGCACCACGGCGACCCGAACGCCGGGCCGGACGGCGCGATCTCCCCGGCGACGGGCAGTTCGGAGGACGCGGCCAGGCCGGTCTGGGTGTTGATCACCCGCACGATCCCCAGGTGGGAGACCACCAGCAGGTGCCGGTTGTCGAGCAGCGTGATGGTGGTGGGGATGCCCCGCGTCTCGGCGAACCAGCGGTTCTCACCCTCCGCGGACACCGCCCCCACCCCGCCGTACATGGGAACGAACAGGGAACCGCGGCCGTCGACGGTGGCCGTGATGCGCGGCCCGTCGGTCGGCAGGCGCAGGCACCACCGTTTACGGCCGTCGTCGGCGGTCAGGGCGAAGAGGTTGCAGCCGCGCTCGGAGACGGTGGCCTGGAAGAAGGTGCCGATCCCGTCGGAACCGGCGACGCCGGTCGCGGGAGCCCCCAGCGGGCGTGACCAGACGAGTCCGGGGGAGTCGGAGACCGGCCCGTGCGCGCGTCCCGAGTTCGGGGGGCCACCGGCGACGGACGACCAGCTCGCGGCCTGCTCCAGACGAGCGCCCCCGCTCTCGGTGCTGGACGCGCACCCCGCCGCGAGCCCGGCCGCGATCACGCCGACCGCCAGAGCCCGCGCGGTGGGCGCGGCCCGCCGCGGAATCGATGCCGGTGCCACTGGAGGTCCCCTTCGCGTCAGATCGTCAGAGGAGAGCGTAGTCCGCACGTGGTCGCGCGACCCGTCGGACGCTCCGGTGGATGTCCGCGACGGGTCGGGGCGGGCGGAGACCGAGGGATCAGGGGAGGGGGGATCAGGGTGTGATCCCCGGGCGAGTCCGGGCTCCCGCGGCTACCGTGACCGTGATCACCCGAGAACTGAACACCCCCGAGAACAGCACGACCGAGAACCCACGAGAGGCGGACCACCCGCGATGACAGCCAGCTCCGGACTCGACACCGCTCTGACCCCGCTGAGCTTCCTGGAGAAGGCTGCGCGCGTATTCCCCGAGGCGACCGCCGTGGTGGACGGCCCCCGTCGCCAGAGTTACGCCGAGTTCGCCGACCGCGCCACGCGACTGGCCTCTCTCCTTCGGATGCGGGGCGTCGCCCGCGGCGACCGCGTCGGGGTGCTCGCCCCCAATTCCGCCGAGGCCCTCCTCGCGCAGTTCGCTGTCCCGCTCGCCGGTGGTGCGGTGGTGGCCCTGAACACCCGTCTGGCGCCCCCGGAGGTCGCCTATATCGCCGAGCACGCCGGGATCTCGGTGCTCATCGCCGACGCCGGACTCCTGGCGGGCCTGGGCGACGAGGTGCCGGAGTCGATCCGCCTGATCCTCGTGGCCCCCGACGCCGACGGCACCCAGCCGGACCCGGCCCGCTTCGGCCCCCGCGCCGAGGCGCTGGAGGTGGGCTTGGCGTCGGCCTCCCCGCAGCCGGTGTCGTGGACGGTGGAGGACGAGAACGCGGTGATCGCCGTCAACTACACCTCCGGCACCACGGGGCGCCCCAAGGGCGTCATGTACACCCACCGTGGCGCCTACCTCAACGCGCTCGGGGAGATCATCACCCAGGGGCTCGACGCGGACTCGCGCTACCTGTGGACGCTCCCGATGTTCCACTGCAACGGGTGGTGCACGACATGGGCCCTGACCGGTGCGATGGGCACCCATGTCTGCCTGCGTGCCGTCCGGGGGGATGAGATCTGGAGACTGTTCGACGACGAGGGGATCAACCGCCTCGCCGGCGCGCCGGCCGTGTTGAGCACGATCGCCGACGACCCGGCGGCCCGGCCGATGGAGGGGATCCGCATGATCACCGCCGGCGCCCCGCCGTCGCCCACGATCCTGCGACGGTTCGAGGACCTGGGCATCGATGTGACCCAGGTGTACGGGCTGACCGAGACCTACGGGCCGATCACGGTGTGCACGCCCCAGCCCGTCTGGACGGACCTGGACCCGGACGACCGTGCCGGTCTGAAGTCCAGGCAGGGAGTGGCGATGATCCACGCCGACACGATCCGGGTGGTCGAGCGGACCAGCCCCGGGGAGAAGCACCTCGTCGACGTCCCGGCCGACGGCGTGACGATGGGCGAGGTCGTCATGACCGGCAACGGTGTGATGAAGGGGTACTTCGCGGACCCCGAGGCCACGGCGACCGCGTTCGCCGGTGGCTGGTTCCACTCGGGGGACCTCGGTGTGATGCACCCGGACGGCTACGTGCAGCTGCTCGACCGCGCCAAGGACGTGGTGGTCTCCGGTGGCGAGAACATCTCCACCATCGAGGTCGAGCAGGCGATCGTGTCGCACCCCGACGTGGTGGACTGCGCCGTGGTCTCGATGCCCGACGAGAAGTGGGGTGAGCGCCCCAAGGCGTACGTGGTGGTCAGACCGGGCTCCGAACTGGACGAGAACGGTGTGATCGATCACTGTCGCACCAGGATCGCCCGGTACAAGGTGCCGGGCGCGGTGGAACTCACCGAGGCGTTGCCACGCACCTCGACCGGCAAGGTGCGCAAGAACGAACTCCGCGACGCGGCGTGGTCGGGGTGGGACAAGCGCATCAACTGACCGCCCCACTCCTGCAGGGTCGGCGCGGGTGACGTTATTGTGTGCGCAGGACCCAAATCCGGTGCGCCCGGTTCGCTCGGATCGCACCCAGCCCCGACTCGCAGGAGGTCGACGCAGGCCCATGACGAACATCGTCGTACTGATCAAGCAGGTTCCGGACACCTACTCGGAGCGCAAGCTCTCCGATGGGGACTTCACCCTGGACCGAGAGGCCGCGGACGCGGTCCTGGACGAGATCAATGAGAAGGCCGTTGAGCAGGCTCTCCAGATCAAGGAGGCCGAGGGCGGCGAGGTGACCGTGCTGACCGCCGGTCCCGACCGCGCCACCGAGGCGATCCGCAAGGCCCTGTCGATGGGCGCCGACAAGGCCGTCCACCTCAACGACGAGGCGCTCCACGGCTCGGACGTCGTCCAGACCGCGTGGGCCATCGCCAACGTCCTGGGCACCATCGAGGGCACCGAGATGGTCATCTGTGGCAACGAGGCCACCGACGGCCGCATGGGCAGCGTCCCGGCCATCATCGCCGAGTACCTGGGCCTTCCGCAGCTCACCCACATGCGCACCCTCGAGGTCTCCGGCGGGACCGTCAAGGGCGAGCGGGAGACCGATGAGGGCATCTTCGAGGTCGAGGCCTCGCTGCCCTGCGTCGTCTCCGTGGGCGAGAAGATCAACGAGCCGCGTTTCCCCTCCTTCAAGGGCATCATGGCCGCCAAGAAGAAGCCGGTCGAGGTCCTGACCCTGGCCGACACCAACGTCGAGGCCGGCCAGGTGGGCAAGGAGAACGCGGCGTCCACCGTCACGTCGTCCGTCCCCAAGCCGCCGCGCAGCGCCGGTGAGAAGTTCAACGACGAGGGCGAGGGCGGCAACGAGGTCGCCAAGTACCTCGTGGCGCAGAAGCTCATCTGATCGCGCTCACCCCGACCGACTCCCACCAGTCTTTTTCAAGGAGAATCCACCATGGCTGAAGTCCTCGTCGCGGTCGAGCACGTCGACGGCGAACTCAAGAAGGTCACCCTCGAACTGCTGACCGCCGCACGCGCGCTCGGTGAGCCGTCCGCCGTCGTGTTCGGTGAGACCGGCACCGCCGCAACCCTCACCGACGCCCTCAAGGCGGCCGGCGCGGAGAAGATCTACGTGGCCGAGGGAGACGCGGTCCAGAACTACCTCGTCACCCCCAAGGTCGACGTCCTCGCCGGGCTCGCCGAGCAGGGTGCGGCGGCGATCGTCCTGGCCGCCACGTTCGAGGGCAAGGAGGTGGCGGGGCGCCTCGCGGCCCGCACCGGTTCCGGCACCCTGTGTGACGTCGTCGAGATCAAGTCCGACGGTTCGGCCGTCCACTCGATCTTCGGTGGCGCCTTCACCGTCGAGGCGACCGTCTCCGGCGACACGCCCGTGTACACCCTGCGTCCGGGCGCCGTCGAGGCCGCCCCGGCCGCCGGCGCCGGTGAGGTCGTCGAGGTCGACGTCCCCGAGCCCGAGAACGCCGCCAAGGTCATCTCCCGCAACCCGATCGTCGGCGGCGACCGGCCGGAGCTCACCGAGGCGACCGTCGTCGTGGCCGGTGGCCGCGGTGTTGGCTCGGCCGAGAAGTTCGAGGAGGTCGTCGAGCCGCTCGCCGACTCGCTCAAGGGCGCCGTCGGTGCCTCGCGTGCCGCCGTCGACTCGGGGTACTACCCGGGCCAGTTCCAGGTGGGCCAGACCGGCAAGACCGTGTCGCCCCAGCTGTACATCGCCCTCGGGATCTCGGGTGCCATCCAGCACCGTGCCGGCATGCAGACGTCCAAGACGATCGTCGCCGTCAACAAGGACGAGGAGGCCCCGATCTTCGAGATCGCGGACTACGGGATCGTCGGCGACCTGTTCAACGTCGCGCCGCAGCTCACCGAGGCAATCAACGCCCGGAAGTGAGCGAGGCGCGGACAGCGTCTCCCGTCGTCGACCGGACCCCGGCACCCCTGCGGTGCCGGGGTCCGGCGCGTTCGGGCGTATTCTTGCCGACGTCATGCTCACGATCCGCACCGCGCACTATCTCGACCACGCCGCGACCACCCCGATGCGTCCGGCGGCGATCGCCGCCTACGCCGAGGCGGCCGCGACCGTCGGCAACGCCTCCTCGCTCCACGGCGCGGGACGCCGCGCCCGTCGCCGCCTGGAAGAAGCACGCGAATCCCTCGCCTCCCACCTCGGGTGCAGGCCCTCCGAAGTCGTGTTCACCTCCGGCGGGACCGAATCCGACAATCTCGCGGTGCTGGGCCAGGCGGCCGCCTCGAACGGTGACGTCGTGGCAGTCGGTGCGACCGAACACCACTCCGTCCTGGACTCGGCGGCGCACCTGGCCACGGGACGAGGCGGAGGCATGGACGTCCGCGTCCTGCCCGTGGACCGGCGCGGGGCGGTCACGCCCGAGTCGGTAAGGCGCCTGGTGGACGAGGTGGGTCCGCGGCTGGCCCTCGTCGCCGCCATGCTCGGTAACAACGAGATCGGCACCCTGACCGACGTCGCCGGGGTTGCCGCGGCAGCCAGGGCCGGAGGTGCGGCTGTCCACACCGACGCCGTGCAGGCC
Source organism: Dietzia psychralcaliphila (assembly GCF_003096095.1). Classification (NCBI taxonomy): domain Bacteria; kingdom Bacillati; phylum Actinomycetota; class Actinomycetes; order Mycobacteriales; family Dietziaceae; genus Dietzia; species Dietzia psychralcaliphila. Next base: position 2,140,083 of record NZ_CP015453.1, on the reverse strand, counting down.
GTCGGGCACGTCCCCGTGGACTTCGGCGCACTGGGGGTGACCTCGTTGAGTCTGTCCGCGCACAAGTTCGGCGGGCCGCTGGGCGTCGGCGCACTGATCATCGACCGCGGCGCGGAGTGTCTCCCGGTCGGCTTCGGCGGCGGGCAGGAGCGGGATCTCAGGTCGGGTTCGGTCGACGTCCCGGGCGTCGTCGCGATGGCCGCGGCACTCGATGAGGCCGTACGGGACATGGACGCCGAGGCGCTCCGCCTGGGGAGGCTGCGGGACCGGTTGGTCGAGGGTGTCCTCTCCGAGGTCCCGGACGCGATCGCCAACGGCGGCGGGGACCGACTCCCGGGAATCGCCAACCTCACCTTCCCGGGGTGTTCCGGGGAGTCACTCATCCTGCTGCTCGACGCCGCGGGGATCGAGTGTTCGACCGGTTCGGCGTGCACTGCGGGGGTGGCCGAGCCCAGTCATGTGCTCCTGGCGCTGGGTGCGGGCGACGTCGCCGCCCGGAGCAGTCTCCGGCTGAGCCTGGGATACACCACCACCGAGGACGACGTGGACGCCGCCATCGCCGCTCTGGCCCCCGCCGCCGAGCGGGCCCGCGTCGCCGGGCTCGGGTTGATCCGTACCGGGGCGACGGCATCATGAGGGTCCTCGCCGCGATGAGCGGGGGAGTGGACTCCGCGGTCGCCGCCGCCCGCGCCGTGGCCGCCGGACACGAGGTGGTGGGGGTCCACCTGGCGCTCAGTGCCGACCCCGCGACCCTGCGGACCGGCTCCCGCGGCTGCTGTTCCCGAGAGGACGCCGGAGACGCACGCCGGGTAGCCGATCTGTTGGGCATCCCCTTCTACGTCTGGGACTTCGCCGAGCGGTTCCGGGCGGACGTGATCGACGACTTCGTCGAGTCCTACTCCCGCGGTGAAACCCCCAATCCGTGCCTGCGATGCAACGAGCGGATCAAGTTCGAGGCCCTCCTGGACCGGGGGATGGCACTCGGTTTCGACGCGGTGGCCACCGGGCACTACGCCCTCCTGTCCACTGAAGAGACCGACACCGGACACCGGCGTCCCGTCCTGCGCCGGGCGGTCGATCCCGGCAAGGACCAGTCCTACGTCCTCGGTGTGCTCACCCCGCAGCAACTCGCGCACTCGATGTTCCCGCTGGGGGACTCGCTCAAGTCCGACATCCGTGCCGAGGCGGAGGCGGCGGGCCTGCCCGTGGCGACCAAACCCGACAGCCACGACATCTGCTTCATCCCCTCCGGGGACACCCGCGCCTTCCTCGGTGCGCGGATCGGTCTGCGTCCCGGTGCCGTGGTGGACGCCGACACCGGTGATGAACTCGGTCGACACGACGGCGTGTACGGATTCACGATCGGCCAGCGCAAGGGACTCGGCCTGCCGGGCCCGGCGCCCGACGGCCGCCCCCGGTACGTCACCTCCATCGACGCCGGCACGGGAACCGTGACCGTCGGGGGTTCGGAACACCTGCTGTCCCGGTCGATGACTGCCACCTCGCCCTACTGGTTGGTCGACGACGACATCCGCGAGACCGCGTGCCAGGTGCAGATCCGCGCCCACGGTGACGCGACACCGGGGCACGTCAGGCGGGTGGGAGACGGGCAGGACGCCCGGCTCGAGATCACCCTCGACGAGCCCGTGCGCGGCGTCGCCCCCGGGCAGGCCGCCGTGCTCTACCGGCCCGAGCCCGGAGGGGACCGTGTCCTGGGCAGCGGGACGATCACCGCATCCGTCCCGGTCGCGGGTACCCCGTGAGCGTTGTCGAGCCGGGTCACACCGGCCCCGGCCCCATGCCGGGAGCAGATCCCCGGGAATCGGCACGGGTCGTGATGGGTGAGTGTCACGGCATGCCCTTCCTGCCCGAGCTGGGAGACCGTGGGCTCGGGGGGCAGCAGGTGGGCCGGACCCTCGCCATGCTCGCGGACCTGCCCGTCGACATCTCCACCCGGGGCTGGCGCCTCGCGCGCTCGCCCGGACGCCTCGCCCGGACCGCCTCCGACCTGCTCGACCGCGACCTCGATGCACTGGAGGAGGCCGATGAGTCGGCGCGGGATCCGGAGGCCGCCCACACCCCGGCGGACCGCCGACTGGTGATCCGGGTGCTCGGTCCGTGGTCGCTCGCAGCGCAGCTCGAGTTGCCCGGCGGGCTGCCGGTGCTCACCGATCCGGGGGCCCGCAGGGATCTCGCGGAGGCGCTCGCCGAGGGAGTGGCAGACCGCATCACCCGACTGGCGGAGCGTCTGGGCGCGGGTCCCCGGATAGTCCTCGACGAGCCGATGCTCTGGCACGTTGCTGCGGGTACCGTCACCGGACCCAGCCGCTTCGATCCGATCCGGGCCGTCCCGGAGGACCGGTTGTCGCAGTCCCTGTGCCGGTTCGCCGACGTCCTCCGACGCAATGGCGTGTCCGAAGTCCTGCTCCGCGTGCCGGCGGGGACCGACCAGGAGGCGCCGGCGAGGTGGTCCGTGGTCTCGGAGGCACCGCGCGGCGAGACGCCGCTCGACGGGCTCTGCGTACCGGCGGAGCTACTTCACTCCGGTCGCTCACATGCCGCGCTCGACGCCGCCGGAACGGTCCTGGGCGCAGGGCGGATCCTGCAGCTGGAGGGACTGCCGGGGACTCCCCGGCCGCCCCGCTCCGGCCCCGAGGTGGAACGTGCTGTGTCCGCGGTCCTCGCTCTGCTCGAGCGCCTCAGTGCGCCCCGACACTCGGGCCTGGGTCAACTGGTCCTCACGCCGACCGTGGACGAGATGACCTCGGGCCGGACCACCCCGATGGAGGCACTCGCCTCGGTGCGGCGGGTGGCGGAGGCCGCGCCGCGGCTGGCCGAGTAGTCCGGCCCGGTCTGGTCGCACGGCCTGGTGGCACGGTCTGGTCGCACGGCCGGGTGGCACGGTCGACGCAGCCCGGTCTAGACGACGGCGATCGGCCACTCCGTGCTGACGTCCGAGGCGTCCTTACCCGACTGCTCGAGATAGGCGGCGAAGTCGCGTTGCCGCGTCTCGTGCCAGAGCGCCTGCTGAGCGTTGAGCGCGCGCCAGTCCGCGCCGGCCAGGTCGGGGAGCGAGCCGAGCAGTTTCCACGCCAGGCGGGCCGCCGCGAGCGCATCGGCCGCGGCCTCGTGTGCACCGTCCAACCGCACACCGTGGTGAGCGCACAGGGCCTGGAGGGTGCGCTTGCCCCGGCGGTACGGGTCGGTCGCGCGGTCGACGACGTACGGGTCGAGGACCGGGCCGAGCACCTCGAACGAGGGGTCCCATCTCCTGAGGATGGTGAGGTCGTACGCGGCGTTGAAGACCACCAGGGTCCGCCCCTCCCGCCAGCCCGTCCGGACGCCCGCGATGGTCTCGGCCACCACCTCCGCGTGCGGACGTCCGTGCTCCCTGGCCCGGGCGGTGGTGATGCCGTGGACCGCCGTGGCGCCCTCTGGGATGTCTATGCCCGGATCGGCCATCCAGTTGAGTTCCACCTTGCGCGGTCCGTCGATCGCGACGAGGGCAGAGGTGACGACATGCGCGGTACGGGGATCTGGTCCTGTGGTCTCGAGGTCGAATGCCAGCAGCCGGTTCCGGTCGATGGAGGCAGGGGTGGTGATCTCTGAGTTCATGCGGTCACCGTAGGCCAGCGTCCCGACATCCCGGGCACGTGTCGGATTACCCTGTCCTCGTGAGCCAAGCGAGTCGAAGCAGCGAGCCCCTCGGCACCGGGGACATCCCCCCGGACATCCGACAGGCGTGGACCGAGCTGGCGGAGACGGTGCGGGACCACCAGTTCCGCTACTACGTCAAGGACGCCCCCATCGTCTCCGACGCCGAGTTCGACAGGCTGTTCCACGACCTGGAGGCGCTCGAGGAACGGCACCCCGGGCTGCGCACGGCGGACTCCCCGACCCAGCTCGTCGGCGGTGGTTTCTCGACGGATTTCGCGCCGGTGGAGCATCTCCAGCGGATGACGAGCCTGGACAACGTGTTCTCCGAGGAGGAGCTGCGCGCGTGGGTGGCCTCCGCCGTCGAGCAGGCGCACATCCCCGCGGAAGACCTGCAGTTCCTGTGCGAGGTCAAGATCGACGGTGTGGCGCTCGACCTGGTCTACCGCGAGGGGAGGCTGGTCAGCGGGGCCACCCGCGGAGACGGCCGCACCGGAGAGGACGTGACTCTCAACGCCCGGACGATCGACGACATCCCGGTCACGCTCACCCCGACGAAGGACCGCCCCGTCCCCGCGTTGCTCGAAGTCAGGGGTGAGGTGTTCTTCCGGCTCGCGGACTTCGCCGAACTCAACGCGCGGCTCGTGGCCGAGGGCAAGCCACCGTTCGCCAACCCCCGGAACAGTGCCGCCGGGTCACTGCGCCAGAAGAACCCCGCTATCACCGCCCAGCGACGCCTCGGGATGTACTGCCACGGCCTCGGAGCGGTCGAGGGTGCGACCTTCGACAGCCTCCACGACGTCTATCTCGCCCTCTCGGACTGGGGCCTGCCCGTCTCGCCCCACACCGCTCCGGCGACAGGCGTCGACGAGGTGCTCGAACGGATGCGGTACTGGGGGGAACACCGGAGCGACCCGGAGCACGAGATCGACGGCCTCGTGGTCAAGATCGACGACCGGGCCGTGCAGCGTCGTCTCGGTCAGACCTCCCGGGCCCCGCGGTGGGCGATCGCCTACAAGTACCCGCCGGAGGAGGTGATGACCGAGCTGCTCGACATCCGCGTCTCCGTGGGTCGTACCGGGCGGGTCACGCCGTTCGCCCACATGGAGCCGGTACTGGTCGCGGGCTCCACGGTCTCGCTCGCGACTTTGCACAACCAGACCGAGGTCAGGCGCAAGGGCGTGCTGATCGGTGACACCGTGGTGATCCGCAAGGCCGGCGACGTCATCCCGGAGGTCCTCGGTCCGGTGGTGGATCGCAGGGACGGAACCGAGCGCGAGTTCGTCTTCCCCGAGCGCTGCCCCGAATGCGAGACCGTCCTGGCACCGGCGAAGGAGGGTGACGCGGACTGGCGTTGCCCGAACCAGCGGTCCTGCCCCGCACAGCTCCGTGAGCGGCTGTTCTACCTGTCGTCACGAAACGCGCTGGACATCGAGGCGCTCGGCTACGAGGGGGCGTCGGACCTGCTCGCCAGCGGGGTGCTGGACAACGAGGGCGGCCTGTTCGACCTCACCGAGGCCGACCTCCTCCGGACCTCCCTCTACACCCGACTGGACAAGGCGACCCGCAAGCAGATCGAGGAGGGGGCCGCCCCGGAGCGCACCGTTCTCACCGAGAACGGACGTAAGCTGCTGGCCAACCTCGAGACCGCGAAGGACCGGCCGCTGTGGCGGGTGCTGGTGGCACTGTCGATCCGCCACGTCGGGCCGACGGCAGCGCGCGCGTTGGCCACGCGGTTCGGGACGATGGACGCCATCCGGGCCGCCTCCGAGGAGGAGCTGGCGGAGACCGACGGCGTCGGTTCGACCATCGCGGCCTCGGTCGTGGAGTGGTTCGACGTGGACTGGCACCGCGAGATCGTCGACAGGTGGTCGGCCTCAGGTGTGTCGATGGCCGACGAGCGGGACGAGTCGATCCCGCGCACCCTTGAGGGGCTCACCATCGTGGCGACCGGTTCCCTCGAGGGGTTCACCCGCGACGGGATCAAGGAGGCGATCATCGCCCGCGGGGGAAAGGCCTCGGGGTCGGTGTCCAAGAAGACCGACTACGTGGTCGTCGGGGACAATCCCGGGTCCAAGGCGGCCAAGGCCGAGGAGTTGGGGCTGACCATCCTCGACGAGGCGGGGTTCGTGGAACTGTTGGCGAACGGTCCGGCACCGGAGGAGCTACCCGCCGAACCCGGGGCCACCGCCGGCTGATCGCCGGCCCGGTTGCGATGCGTGTCGGGACCAGAAGCGCAGCGCGAGCCCGCGATAGGCGAGCAGACACGCAGCGCGAGCCGCAGGGGACGCGGGCGGAGGGGCAGCGTAGGTCGGAGGACCCGCGCGAGCTGTGTCAACCGGCGTTGAGCGACCGGAGGATACCGGTGAGGTAACCGAGCCGGGCGATCTCTGACGGCCGGAACGACGGCCCGCCCGGCCGACCGACCACGAGAACGTGACCGGACGAGAGCGGTGCCGCCGCGATCGCGGTGTCCAGCGAGGTCCATTCCACCGGCAGGTCGTCTTCCAGCGCGGTGGCCCGATCGAGGTGACGTACCGCATCGACCCGGCCCCCGTCCCACATCGGTGCGGCGGAGCCGCGCGCGATCAGGCGGCATCCGTCTGCCGTCTCCTCCACCACGAGCGCCCACCCGAGGCGCAGCGCCGCGGGCAGCTCGTCGGCGAGCATCTGGTCGGCACCGGCGCCCGCTCCCGCCACGGCGTCGATGAGCTCGAGTTCGCGGTGCGCGTCGAGGATCCCGCCGAACGGGCGCAACGAATCGACCATCACCCCGTCGAGTTGTTCGGCCGCGGTGATCAAGGTGTCGGGGAAGGTCCCGTGGGGGACGTTCACCACGATGTCGTCCACGGCCACACCGTCGAACCGGTCCACCACGTCGAGGCTGATGATGTCCGCGCCGGCGGTTCCCAGGGCGACCGCCAGGGAGCCGAGGCTGCCCGGTCGATCGGGCAGCAAGACGCGGAGCAGATAAGACATGGCGCCCATTGTGCCGCACTCCGGTGGCCTGACTAGGCTGGGCCGGTACCGACACGCCACGGAAAGGGACAGACACGTGACCTCGATCTCACGCGGGGACGTCGCGCATCTGGCCAGGCTCTCCCGCCTGGAACTGAGCGACTCCGAGCTGGATTCGTTCGCGCGACAGCTCACCGACATCCTCGACCACGTGCAGGCCGTGTCCGAGGTCGCAGCGGACGACGTCCCGGCGATGAGCCATCCCACCGCGATCTCCAACGTGTACCGCGCCGACGTCGTCACCCCGGGTCTGACCCCGGAACAGGCGCTCGACCAGGCGCCCGCAGCGGACCAGCAGCGCTTCGAGGTCCCGCAGATCCTGGGGGAGGAGGCATGAGCTCGCTCACCAACTCCACCGCCGCGGAACTGGCCGGCCGGATCGCCGCGCGGGAGGTGTCCTCGGAGGAGGTCACCCGTGCTCACCTCGACCGGATCGCCGAGGTCGACGGTGAGATCAACGCCTTCCTGCACGTCGGCGCGGACGAGGCGCTCGAGGCCGCCCGCACCGTCGACACCCGTCTCGCCGCCGGCGAGGAACTCGGCCCGCTGGCCGGGGTCCCGGTCGCGCTCAAGGACGTCTTCACCACCACCGACGCCCCGACGACCTGTGGTTCCCGGATGCTCGAGGGGTACCGGTCCCCGTACGACGCCACGGTCACCGCCAGGCTGCGCGAGGCGGGCATCCCGATCCTCGGCAAGACGAACATGGACGAGTTCGCCATGGGGTCCTCGACCGAGAACTCCGCGTACGGCCCGACCCGCAATCCGTGGGACCCCAGCCGCACCCCCGGTGGGTCCGGCGGTGGTTCCGCCGCGGCCCTGGCGTCCCACCAGGCCCCGATCGCCATCGGCACCGACACCGGCGGTTCCATCCGTCAGCCGGCCGCGCTCACCGCCACGGTCGGTGTGAAGCCCACCTACGGCACCGTGTCCCGCTACGGTCTCGTGGCCTGTGCGTCGTCGCTCGACCAGGGCGGACCGTGTGGTCGCACGGTCGAGGACACAGCGCTCCTGCACCAGGTGATCGCGGGGCACGACCCGCGCGATTCCACCAGCCTCGACGTCGCGATCCCGGACATGGTCCGGGCGGCCCGCGAGGGCGCGAAGGGCGATCTGTCCGGTGTCCGCGTGGGAGTCGTGGCCGAGTTCGCCGGCGAGGGCTACCAACCGGGGGTCGAGGCGTCGTTCCGGGACTCGGTGGATACCCTGCGGGATTTGGGAGCGGAGGTGGTCGAGGTCTCGTGCCCGAACTTCCGCTACGCACTGCCCGCCTACTACCTGATCCTGCCCTCGGAGGTGTCCAGCAACCTGGCCCGGTTCGACGCCATGCGGTACGGCCTGCGGGTCGGTGACGGTTCGGCCGATCAGGTCATGGCGGCGAGCCGCGAAGCCGGGTTCGGCCCCGAGGTCAAGCGCCGCATCATGCTGGGGACCTACGCCCTGTCCGCCGGGTACTACGACGCCTTCTACGGTCAGGCACAGAAGGTGCGCACACTCATCGCGCGCGACTTCGACGCTGCGTACGAGAAGGTGGACGTCCTGGTGTCTCCCACCACCCCGACGACCGCGTTCCCGCTGGGTGACAAGGTCGAGGACCCGGTCGCCATGTACCAGTTCGACCTCTGCACACTCCCGCTCAACCTCGCCGGGCACTGCGGTATGTCCGTTCCGTCCGGGCTCGTGGACGGACTCCCGGCCGGCCTGCAGATCATGGCCCCGGCGCTGGCCGACGACCGCCTGTACCGGGTGGGTGCCGCCTTCGAGGCCGCGAGAGGCCCGATCGCGTGACCAAGGTCCCCGAGAGGGACGCGTGGAAGGCACTGACGGCGCTCGTCATCGGGTTCTTCATGATCCTGGTGGATCAGACGATCGTCGCGGTCGCCACCGAGGCCTTCGCCACCCAGCTCGGTGCGACGACCAACCAGGTCATCTGGGTGACCAGCGCCTATCTGCTGGCCTACGTCGTACCGCTGCTGTTCACGGGTCGCCTGGGTGACCAGATAGGGCCCCGCGCGGTCTCGATCGCGGGACTGGTCCTGTTCACGGGCGCCTCTCTGTGGTGTGGGCTCGCGGGCAGCATCGAGACTCTTATCGTCGCGAGGGTCTTCCAGGGACTCGGCGCCGCGCTGCTCACGCCGCAGTCGCTCAGCGTGATCACCAGGGTCTTCGCGCCGGAGCGTCGCGGGGCGGCCATGGGGACGTGGGGGGCGGTCGCGGGCATCGCCTCGGTCGTCGGGCCCGTGTTGGGTGGTGTCCTCATCGACGCGTTCGACTGGCGTGCGATCTTCTTCGTCAACATCCCCTTCGGCATCCTGGCCGTGGTCCTGGTGTGGCGGTGGGTCCCGAAGCTCGAGACCCGGTCGCACTCCTACGACGGACCGGGCATCATGCTGTCGGCCCTGGGCATGTTCCTGCTGGTGTTCGGCATCCAACAGGGCGAGTCCCACGGCTGGGGTGGCACCACACTCGCGCTCATCATCGCCGGGACGGCGGGTATCGCGGTGTTCGTCTGGTGGCAGTCGCGCGTCCGCACGGAGCCGCTGGTGCCTCTACGCCTGTTCCGGGACCGCAACTTCTCGATCGGCACCTTCGGCGTCTCCACCATCGGGTTCGTCACCGCCGGCACCATGGTCCCGCTGATGTTCTATCTCCAGGGTGTCAAGGACCTCAGCCCCACGCGCGCGGGTCTGATGCTGCTGCCGATGGCGCTGATCGCGGGCGTCCTCGCCCCGGTGGTCGGGCGCTGGGCCGACAGGATCGACCCGCGTCTGTTCACGGGGATCGGCTACTTCTCCTACGCCATCTCCCTGTTCTGGCTGGCGCTGGTCATGGACTCGCAGACCTCGATCCCCGTGCTGCTCGGACCCATCGCACTGATGGGGGTGGCCAACGGGTGTGTCTGGGCACCCACGTCGTCCACCGCGATGCGCCGCCTCGAGCTCGCCTCCGCCGGAGCCGGCTCGGGGGTCTACAACACGACCCGTCAGGTGGGCGCCGTCCTGGGTTCGGCCGCGATCGGCGCGTTGATGCAAGCACGGCTGGTCGTACACGGCGACGTCGGACAGGCCGTGGCGGACGCCATGTACCTGCCCGCCGTGGTCGTCCTGCTCGGTGGTCTCGCCACCATGGCATTTCGTACCGGTGAACAGTCGCCGGAGGCCGGCGCGGTGAGCAGGTCCCGGCCCTAGACTGCTGGAGAACCGAGAGGAGCTCGACGTGCGCATCGGCGTTCTCACCGCAGGCGGAGACTGTCCCGGACTCAACGCGGTCATCCGCGCGTTGGTGCGGACCGCCAATTCCGAGTACGACTCACCGGTCCTGGGTTTCCAGGACGGGTGGTCCGGGCTGGTCCACGACCGTGCGGTCCCTCTGTTCGACGACGAGGGGATCGACCGGATCCTGTTGCGCGGGGGCACGATCCTCGGGACGGGCAGGCTCAACCCGGACATCCTCAGGGGGAGCCTGCCGGAGATCCGGGCGACCATCGCGCGTCACTCCCTCGATGCGCTGGTCGCGATCGGCGGCGACGGGACACTCAAGGCGGCGCGGTGGCTGACCGAGAACGGCATCCCGGTGGTCGGCGTCCCCAAGACCATCGACAACGACGTGGGCGGAACCGACTACACCTTCGGTTTCGACACCGCCGTCTCGATAGCCTCCGACGCCATCGATCGGCTGCACACCACCGCGGAGTCCCACGAGCGGGTCATGCTGGTCGAGGTCATGGGGCGGCATGCCGGGTGGATCGCCCTCCACGCCGGACTCGCCTCCGGAGCTCACATGATCGTCATCCCCGAGGTGCCGTTCGACATCGACTACGTGTGCAAGGTGATGAAGCGCCGCTTCCAGATGGGTGAGGCGTACGGGATCTGCGTGGTCGCGGAGGGTGCCACACCCGTCGAGGGCTCGGGGATGGCGTTGCGGGAGGGCGGGACCGACCAGTTCGGCCACGAGGTGTTCACGGGTGTCGCCGACCAGATGGCGGCGGCGATCGCCGAACGGATGAACCGCGATGTCCGCACCACGGTGCTGGGGCACATCCAGCGCGGCGGTACGCCCACCGCCTACGACCGTGTGCTGGCCACCCGCTTCGGCGTCCACGCGGCGCATGCGGTGCACCGAGGGGATTTCGGTCAGATCGTCGCGCTGCGCGGGGAGTGCATCGAGATGGTGCCGGTCGAGGAGGCCGTCGCCGTGCTCAAGACCGTTCCGGAGGACCGCTACCGCGAGGCCGCCTGCCTCTTCGGCTAGATTGTTCCGCATGGAGTTCACCGAGGTCGTGTCACGTTTCGATCCCGTCATGGGCATGGAGGTGCACGTCGAGCTGCACACCGCCACCAAGATGTTCTGCGGGTGCCCGACGGCGTTCGGAGCGGAGCCCAACACCCAGGTCTGCCCGGTGTGCATCGGGCTCCCCGGCGCGTTGCCGGTGGTCAACGGGCAGGCCGTCGAATGGGCGATCAAGATCGGCCTGGCCCTGGGGTGTTCGATCGCGCCGTACAGCCGTTTCGCGCGGAAGAACTACTTCTACCCGGATCAGCCGAAGAACTATCAGATCTCGCAGTACGACGAGCCGATCGCCCACGACGGTTTCCTCGACGTCCAACTCGAGGACGGCACCACGTGGCGCGTCGAGGTCGAGCGGGCGCACATGGAGGAGGACACCGGGAAGTCCACCCACGTCGGGTCGGCCAGTGGGCGGATCCACGGAGCAACGCATTCGCTGCTCGACTTCAACCGGGCCGGCGTGCCGCTCATCGAGATCGTCTCCAAGCCGATCGTCGGAGCGGGGGAGCGGGCCCCCGAGATCGCCCGGGCATACGTATCCGCGCTGCGCGACCTGCTTCGGAGTCTCGACGTCTCCGATGTCCGCATGGACCAGGGATCGCTGCGCTGCGATGCCAACGTCTCGCTCATGCCCAAGGGCGCGACCGAGTTCGGCACCCGCACCGAGACCAAGAACGTCAACTCCCTACGCAGCGTCGAGGTCGCCGTTCGGCACGAGATGTGTCGGCAGGCCGATGTCCTGACCTCCGGTGGTGAGATCGTCCTGGAGACGCGTCACTTCCACGAGGCCGACGGCACCACCACGGCGGGTAGGCCCAAGGAATCCGCGGAGGACTACCGCTACTTCCCCGAGCCCGACCTCGCGCCCGTCGAGCCGTTGAGTGAGCTCATCGAGAAGATCCGCGCCGAGTTGCCAGAGCTGCCGTGGCTGCGCCGCGCACGCGTACAGGCCGACTGGGGAGTCTCGGACGAGGAGATGCGCGATCTGGTCAACGCCGGCGCCCTGGACCTGATCCTCGCCACCGTCGATGCCGGCGCGCCTCCCACCGAGTCCCGCTCGTGGTGGGTGTCCTACCTGTCGCAGCAGGCCAACAAGCGTGGCGTGGGCCTCCCGGCGCTGGACATCACCCCTGCCCAGGTGGCGCGGGTCATCGAACTCGTGGCGGAGGGCACGCTCACCAACAAGCTCGGCCGTCAGGTCGTGGACGCGGTCCTCGACGGCGAGGGTGAGCCGGACCAGGTAGTGGCCGACAGGGGACTCGAGGTGGTCCGTGACGACTCGGCCCTGCAGAAGGCGGTCGACGACGCCCTGGCCGCCCAGCCGGATATCGCCGAGAAGATCCGCTCGGGGAAGGTGCAGGCCGCCGGCGCGATCGTCGGTGCGGTCATGAAGGCCACCCGCGGCCAGGCGGACCCGGCGAGGGTCAAGGAGCTCGTGATCGCCGCCTGCGGCCAGGAGTGATGATCGGATAGGCGGCACCACCTCCGCGGGAGAGCCGGCTGCGGCCGCGAGTCGGCCACGGGGCCCGCTGCGCGAGCGCGCGGATGAGGCTCAGGTCCGTGCGTCCCCGCCGCCGCCACCGGTCTGGGGCAGGATGACGGCGCGGTCGTCGGTGGGGACCGGAGAGCCACCACGCTTGTTGGTCGTGCCGCCGAGAAGCACGCCGTCCCCGACCGACGCGAGGCCGGTGATGCGTCCGTACCGGCCCTCGGCGAGGGCCTCGGGCTGGCCACGCGCCGCTCCACCCGCGAGTGGGAGGACGTCGGCGCGTTCGGCGTCCGGCAACGCCACTGCGAGGGAGTCCTCGGCCGCGGCGCACCCTCCGGCCGATCGCTGGTCGGGCCAGGTCCAGATGACTTGATCGGCTGTCCGGATCACCGCGCCGCGGTCGGTGACGGCCGAGAGGTAGAGGTCCGACAGGTGGGTGCACAGGCCGTTGATCTGGCCCAGGTCGCGGGCGACGATCTCCGGGCGCTCCGCGAGCCCGATCCCCCTGAACCCGGGGAACCTCACGAGCTCGGAACCCACGCCCACCGTCAGGACATCGTCGACAAACGCGAGACCCCCTGTCTCCGCGGGGGCCAGCTCGGCCACCGTCCTGGGGGCGTCCCCCCGCGCGAGACGTTCGACCCTGGAGGGACCGTCGCCGACGACGAGGAGATACACCAGCCGGTCCTGGGCGAAGTCGGGGGACGGCGCGACCGCGGCCACCCGCCCTCCCCGCGGATCGACACGGCCGAAGTCCTCGGGTGGCGCGTCGACCGAGACGATCTTGACGCCACCCGTCGACTCGGCGACCAGTGCCTTCTCGCCGAGTCCGGCGACCGCGACGGCCGGTTCCAGGCACGTCGCGATGACGGCGGGGTCCGGATCCACGCACGGGCCGCGTTCCGGTGTCGCCTCCGGCTCGCCCGGGGACGGAGGCGAGGAGGGCGGGGGGATGCCGGGCGGACTGGACGGCGGGGCGGCGCCCATTCCCGGACCGGGGGCGGGGGTGAAGGGGGCCTCGAGACGATCGTCGAATCTCGCACACCCGGCCATGGCGACGGCCAGGACCACCACCAGCGAGAGCGATCTCATGACGACAAGACTACGGTGCGCCGTGTCCTGGGTGCAGGTGCCCGGGAAGCGGCCTATGGTCGGATGGTGACTTCCTCAAAGCCCGGAGACGACGCCCGTACCGAGATCATCCACGACGTCGACTACCCGCTCGACGTCCCCAACGCGACGGGGACCGGTTCCGGCACGGGGACCACGGACTCCGCCACCACCGCCTTCCCCGCGGCGGGTCGGACGGACTACTCGCAGTTCTCGGAGTCCGGGGGCTACGACACGTCGACGCCGTTGCCGTTCGGCGACCAACCCACCACCATCGAACCCGCCCCCCGGGACGAGATCTCGCGGCGCGGCACGACCGACCTCGGACTGTTCCTGCTCCGTCTCGCCGTGGGAGTCCTCCTGGCGATGCGTGGTCTGCAGAAGCTCTTCGGTCTGTTCGGAGGCCCGGGAATCGACGGATTCACCCAGACCCTGACCGAGTCGGGGTTCGAACAGGCTCGGCTCCTCGCGATCGCCGGCGGCGCCGTCGAGTTGGTCGCGGGTGTCCTGCTCGTCGTGGGCCTGGCCACGCCGGTCGCGGCGGCCGGGTTGCTCGGGTTGGTCGGGTTGGGCATCGCGGTCCGGCTGACCGGCGGCGATCCCATGCCGCTCCTCGGGGAGACCACCCGTGGCCTCGAGACGTCCGTGCTGTACGCCGCCGCCCTGCTCACCCTCCTGTTCGCCGGCGCCGGCCGCTGGTCCGCCGACCGCAGGTGGCGCTGGTCGCACCGTCCCCGGTTCAGCGGAGTGATCTGGTTGCTGCTGGCCGTGATCGCGGCAGGAGTGATCTGGTACCTGCTCAACGGCACCAATCCGTTGACGTCCACCTCGGACAGCCCCGCGGTCACCGCGGGCTGAGCACGCGCGGAGCCCGGGAACCGGGCCCGCTGTTCACGCGGCGGACCGGGGAGATCAGTCGGGCAGGATGCGCACCGCACCCTTGTCGGCGGAGGACGCCATGGAGGCGTACGCCCGCAGCGCGGCGGAGACCTTCCGGTCGCGGTTGACCGGACGCCAGGGGAGGGATCCCTTCGCGGCCCGGCGGCGGTCCAACTCGTCGTCGTCCAGATCCACCGAGATGGAGCGCGTGGCGACGTCGATCGTCACCACGTCGCCGTCCCGGATCAGACCGATCGGGCCGCCCGAGGCGGCCTCGGGGGCGATGTGGCCGATTGACAGGCCCGACGAGCCCCCCGAGAAGCGGCCGTCCGTGATGAGGGCGCATCTGGCGCCCAGGCCCGCGCCCTTGATGAACGCGGTGGGGTGGAGCATCTCTTGCATCCCCGGGCCACCGGCGGGACCCTCGTAGAGCACCACGAGCACTTCCCCGGGCTGCAGGGTCTTGTCCAGGATCACCGACACCGCCTCCTCCTGCGACTCGACCACCCGTGCCGGTCCGCTGAAGTGGAAGTGCTCCTCGGATACACCGGCGGTCTTGAACACGGACCCGTCGGGGGCGATGTTGCCGCGGAGCACTGCCAGTCCGCCCTCGGCCGTGGCGGGGTGCTCGACGGAGTGGATGCACCCGTTCACGGCGTCCGTGTCCAGCGACTCCCATCGGTTGTCGGTGGAGAACGGTTCGATGGTGCGGACCCCACCGGGTGCGGCGTGGAACAGCTCGATCGCCTTCTCGGTGGCCGTGCCGCTACGGATGTCCCAGTCCGCGACGTACTGCTCGAGGGAGGGGGAGTGGACCGAGTGGACCTCTGTCTCGAGTAGCCCACCCCGGAACAGCTCGCCGAGGATCGCCGGGATGCCGCCGGCCCGGTGGACGTGCTCCATGTAGTAGTCGGAGTTGGGCGCGACCTTGGCCAGGCACGGCACACGGCGGGAGATCTGCTCGATGTCGTGCAGGTCGAAGTCCACCTCGCCCTCCCGGGCCGCGGCGAGGATGTGCAGCACAGTGTTGGTGGAACCGCCCATGGCCACGTCGAGCGTCATGGCGTTGGCGAAGGCATTGCTGGTGGCCACGGACCGGGGGAGTACCGACTCGTCGTCGTCCCGGTAGTAGCGGTGGCACAGGTCCACGATGACCCGTCCGGCCTCGGCGAACAGTTCTCGGCGGGCGCTGTGGGTGGCCAGCGTCGACCCGTTGCCCGGGAGGGACAACCCCAGGGCCTCGGTGAGGCAGTTCATGGAGTTGGCGGTGAACATTCCCGAGCAGGAGCCACAGGTGGGGCAGGCCGAGCGCTCGATCGCGTCGAGGTCATCCTGGCCGACCGCGGAGTTGGCCGAGGCGGAGATCGCGGTGACGAGGTCGGACCCGGCCTTGACCACACCGTCGACGACCACCGAGAAACCGGACTCCATGGGGCCGCCGGAGACGAACACCGTCGGGATGTTCAGGCGCATCGCCGCGTTGAGCATCCCCGGCGTGATCTTGTCGCAGTTGGAGATGCACACCAGTGCGTCGGCGGTGTGCGCGTTGACCATGTACTCGACGGAGTCGGCGATGATCTCGCGGCTGGGCAGCGAGTACAGCATCCCCGCGTGCCCCATGGCGATGCCGTCGTCCACGGCGATGGTGTGGAACTCGCGCGCGACGCCGCCCGCAGCGGTGATCTGCTCGGCGACGATCTCGCCGACGTTCTTCAGGTGCACGTGCCCCGGGACGAACTGGGTGTACGAGTTGGCGACCGCGATGATCGGCTTGCCGAAGTCCGCGTCCGTCATGCCGGTGGCGCGCCAGAGGGCGCGAGCTCCCGCCGCGTTGCGTCCGGCGGTGCTGGTGCGTGACCTCAGGGGAGGCATGGGACCTCTATCCGGTTCGGGGGACTACGGCGGCGGGCGTCCCGTGTGGGCAGTCCTCCCGATCAGACCTGCGACCGGCCCTGTGACTTGGGCGGGAACGCTCCGGGGGACGGGTACACATTACCCGCGGTGGCAGGAGTAACTTCGTCTCGGTCGGCCGTGTGGTCGACCGGCGTTCCACACGAATGAGGATCAGCATGACCGACTCCGGCCACACCGGCGGCTTCCGCGAGTTCGCCTCACATTCGGCAGGCGCGGTGGTTCTGGTCTGCGGGCTGTTCTTCCTCCTGTCGTTCATGTATCTGGGCGGCACCGCGGACCCCCAGGCCCACGCCAGGCACATCCCCGTGGCGGTGGTGGACTCCGACCGCGGAGCGTCGTTGGACACGCCGATCGGCGTGCGGGACCTCGACGTGGGATCGCAGATCACCTCCGGTCTGCTCCAGAACAACGACTGGGAGAAGGTCCGGCTGCACGTGGTCGACCCCGAGACGGCGGAGGAGGGCCTGCGTGACGGGTCGTACTTCGGGGCGGTCCGGATCCCCGCCGACCTGAGCGAGCGGGTGGTCGGTCTGGTCGAGGCGGCGGCCACCGAAGCGGGGGACGCCGCGGAGCCGCCCGCGCCCGCCCGGATCACTCTCGAGTACTCGCCCCGCGTCTCGATCGTGTCGAGCCAGGTCATGACCACCATGGCGGGGGCGATGCAGGAGTCGTTCCGGGACCGCATGGGTCCCAGGCTGCTCTCGGAGTCGCAGCTGCTGGCCGAGGCGGAGGGCAGGACGGTCGGCGCCGCGGCGGCTCTCGCTCTCCAGGACCCGGTCGGTATCGACGTGACGGCGTGGAACCCGTTGCCGGACGGGGTGTCCAACGCCTCGCTACCGATGTTCTACGCCCTGATCGTGGTCCTCGCGGGATTCACCGGGGCGATGATCATCTCCGCACTCCTGGACGCGCGGCTCGGGTTCATCCCCCTGGAGATCGGCCCGATGACGCTGCACGTCCACGTGGCCCCGTTCGGCCGACTCCAGACACTGGTCCGCAAATGGGTCGTGACCCTGGTGACGGCCCCGCTCGTGTCGGGGTTGTGCCTTGTCGTCGCGGACATCATCGGGGTCACCGGTTACGACCCGTGGCACATGTTCTGGTTCTCCAACCTCGTCATCATCGCGGTCGGGGTGTGCGCACACACCATCATCGCGGCGATCGGAAACGCCGGACTCCTGGTCAATCTGGTGCTGTTCGTGGTGCTGGGGATACCCACCTCGGGCGGCGCCACGCCCACTCAGATGCTCCCGCAGGTGTTCGTCGCGATCGGCAGCCTCCAACCGATGCACCAGGCCTACCTGGGGCTGCGCGCGATCATGTTCTTCGACTCGAGTTGGGATGCGGGACTGGGGCACGCGGTCTGGGTCCTCGGTGGCTGGGCCGTGGCCGGGCTCCTGGCGGGAGTGGTGGTCACCGTGGTGTACGAGCGGATGGGGATGCGCCGCCAGGCTGTCGCCGACCGTGTGCCGGCGGGCCGCCGTTCGAGCGACCGCAGTTCGAATGACCGCAGTTCGAGGGACCGCCGTTCGAGCGACCGCCGTTCAGGAGACGTCGTCGGTCGGGGCGGCGGTGTCGGGTCGGGTGACGCTGTAGGGGTCACGGATCCGTCCTCGGCTGGCGACGGAGAGCCTGGGGAGATCGTGGAACGAGACCCCGCCCATCGTGAGTGAGTCCTCGGTGGTGGTGACCAGACGGGCGAAGCCGTTCTTGGGGAACATCACTCCCTTGACCTCCTCCCAGGGCACGGACCTTCTCGTCCGCCATGACGAGAGATGGACACCGTCCTCGTCGACCCGGGTGGTGGTCCGCGCGACCCACCAGCCGAACGCGATCGGGAGCAGCACGAGCCACCCCAGAGTGACGGGGTAGGCGCTGATGGGCCAGAGGATCGCCAGGACGAAGATGGCGATGACGGCGTAGGACATGGGGTTGACCCGGAAGAGTGCGCGGTCGGTGGGCGTCGACTCCGGGTGGGGTGCTCTGAATGGGGCGCTCATGATGCGTCCCACTGTCTCACGGTCCACTATGTGGGATCGCAGTTCCACGAGTTGACGACCGCGACGGCCGGAGCCTAACCTGAGCGCGTGAACACCTGGAACGGTCTAGTACTCGGCCGGCGCGTCGGCGCCTGAGCCGCTACCTGGCTTTCCGTCGACGCGCACCCTCGCCGGCCCCCGTGGCCGTCGGGGGTTTTTTGTTGCCGGGTTCCCCCGGTCCCACCGGACCGGGTGCGGCGACGAACGTCAGCTCCACGACCAGCATGAAGGACAGTTGAAGTGAGCGCACCAACGGCACAGCCCGGACCCCGTCCGGGTGCAGAGCAGAAGGCCCGGTCAGCGGCCCCCGAGCGGATGACGGGCGCCCAGGCGGTCGTCCGGTCCCTCGAGGAGATCGGCACCGAGGTTGTTTTCGGCATCCCCGGCGGCGCGATCCTGCCCGTCTACGATCCCCTCTACGACTCGGTCAAGGTCCGACACGTGCTGGTCCGGCACGAGCAGGGCGCGGGTCACGCCGCGACCGGTTACGCGCAGGCCACCGGTCGGGTCGGTGTCTGCATGGCCACGTCGGGTCCCGGGGCCACCAACCTGGTGACCCCGCTGGCGGACGCCCAGATGGACTCGGTTCCGATCGTGGCCATCACCGGGCAGGTGGGCACCGCGCTCATCGGCACGGACGGCTTCCAGGAGGCCGACATCTCCGGCATCACCATGCCCATCACTAAGCACAACTTCCTCGTCTCTCACGGCGAGGACATCCCGCGGATGATCGCGGAGGCGTTCCACATCGCCCAGACCGGTCGACCGGGTGCGGTGCTGGTGGACATCCCCAAGGACGTCCTGCAGGCCGAGATGACGTTCTCGTGGCCGCCGGAGATGAAGCTGCCCGGGTACCGGCCGGTGACCAAGCCGCACGGCAAGCAGATCCGGGAGGCGGCCCGACTCATCGCCAAGGCCACGCGCCCGGTCCTGTACGTCGGCGGCGGCGTGATCAAGGCCGACGCCTCGGCGGAGCTCCTCGCCCTGGCCGAACTGTCGGGCATCCCGGTGGTCACCACGCTGATGGCGCGAGGGGCGTTCCCCGATTCGCACCGGCTGCACTACGGCATGCCCGGCATGCACGGCACGGTCGCCGCGGTGGCGGCACTGCAGCGGTCGGATCTGCTCGTCACCCTGGGCGCCCGGTTCGACGACCGGGTCACCGGTCAGCTCGACACCTTCGCGCCGGACGCCAAGGTCATCCACGCGGACATCGACCCGGCGGAGATCGGCAAGAACCGTGCCGTCGACGTGCCGATCGTCGGTGACATCAGGGAGGTGCTGACCGAACTCGTCGAGACCCTGCGCGGCGAGCGCGACTCCGGGGCGCTCGTCGAGCCGACCCCCTGGGTGGGGCAGCTGGACGAGATCCGCTCCGAGTACCCGCTCGGATACGGCCCGCAGTCGGACGGTTCGCTCTCTCCCGAGTACGTGATCGAGCGACTGAGCGCGGCCGCCGGCCCCGACGCGGTCTACTGCGCCGGGGTGGGCCAGCACCAGATGTGGGCCGCGCAGTTCGTCCAGTACGAGAAGCCGCGCACG
Organism: Dietzia psychralcaliphila; assembly: GCF_003096095.1. Lineage (NCBI taxonomy): Bacteria > Bacillati > Actinomycetota > Actinomycetes > Mycobacteriales > Dietziaceae > Dietzia > Dietzia psychralcaliphila. The sequence goes on along the minus strand of NZ_CP015453.1, from coordinate 2,120,151 downwards.
TGGCTGAACTCGGGGGGGCTCGGGACCATGGGGTACTCGGTGCCCGCGGCGATGGGCGCCAAGTTCGGTCGCCCGGACGCCGAGGTGTGGGCGATCGACGGCGACGGGTGCTTCCAGATGACCAACCAGGAGCTCGCCACCTGTGCGATCGAGGGCGCGCCCATCAAGGTCGCACTGATCAACAACGGCAACCTCGGGATGGTCCGCCAGTGGCAGACGCTGTTCTACGATCAGCGCTACTCGCAGACCGACCTGTCGACGCAGTCCAGGCTCATCCCCGACTTCGTCAAGCTCGGCGAGGCCCTGGGTTGCGTGGCGTTCCGCTGTGACCGGGCGGAGGACGTCGACGAGGTGATCGCCAAGGCACGCGAGATCAACGACCGCCCGGTGGTCATCGACTTCATCGTGGGCAAGGACGCCCAGGTGTGGCCGATGGTCGCGGCGGGCACGTCCAACGACGAGATCATGGCGGCCCGGGACATCCGGCCGCTGTTCGACGACACCGATTCCGTGGCGGACGACGCCGCGGACGTCCACGAGGTGACCGAGCGGATCGACGCCGCCGTGCTCGCCGCCCAGGAGGAGGACCAGTGACCGCCCGCTCCCACACCCTGAGCGTGCTGGTGGAGGACAAGCCCGGCGTGCTCGCACGCGTGGCGTCGCTGTTCTCCCGGCGCGGGTTCAACATCGAGTCCCTCGCGGTGGGCCCCACCGAGACCGACGGGCTCTCGCGCATGACGATCGTCGTGGCCGTCGAGGACTTCCCGCTCGAGCAGGTGACCAAACAGCTCAACAAGCTGGTCAACGTCATCAAGATCGTGGAGCAGGACCCGGCCGGCTCGGTCGCCCGGGAACTCACGCTGGTCAAGGTCCGCGCCGACACCACCAACCGTGGCCAGATCGTCGAGATCGCCACTCTGTTCCGCGCCCACATCGTGGACGTCTCGCCGGAATCGCTCACGCTCGAGGCGACCGGTACACCGGACAAACTCGATGCGTTGCTGCGCATGCTCGACGGCTACGGAATCCGCGAGATCGTGCAGTCCGGCATGGTCGCGCTGGGACGCGGCCCCAAGTCCATCACCACCACTCGATAGTCTCGACTTCTACACAAGTCTCGACTTCACGAAACAACACGAAGGGAATCCACCATGGCAGTGGAGATGTTCTACGACGACTCGGCGGATCTGTCGCTGATCCAGGGCCGCAAGGTCGCCGTGATCGGTTACGGCTCGCAGGGGCACGCGCACTCGTTGAGCCTGCGCGACTCCGGGGTCGAGGTCGTGATCGGTCTGCGCGAGGGCTCCAAGTCCCGTGACAAGGCCGAAGAGGCCGGCCTCAAGGTCATGACCGCCGCCGAGGCCAGCAAGTGGGCCGACGTCATCATGCTGCTCGCCCCCGACACCTCCCAGGCGCAGATCTTCACCGAGGACATCGAGCCCAATCTGAACGACGGCGACGCGCTGTTCTTCGGCCACGGCCTCAACATCCACTTCGGTCTGATCACGCCCGCCGAGGGCATCACCATCGCGATGGTCGCCCCCAAGGGCCCCGGCCACCTGGTGCGCCGCCAGTTCGTCGACGGCAAGGGCGTGCCCGCCCTCATCGCCGTCGAGCAGGACCCCAAGGGTGAGGGCGAGGCCCTCGCGCTGTCCTACGCCAAGGCGATCGGTGGCACCCGCGCGGGCGTCATCAAGACCACTTTCAAGGACGAGACCGAGACCGACCTGTTCGGTGAGCAGGCCGTGCTCTGTGGCGGCACCGAGGAGCTCGTCAAGACGGGCTTCGAGGTCATGGTCGAGGCCGGGTACGCGCCCGAGCTCGCCTACTTCGAGGTGCTCCACGAGCTCAAGCTGATCGTCGACCTCATGTACGAGGGTGGCATCGCGCGGATGAACTACTCGGTGTCCGACACCGCCGAGTTCGGCGGCTACCTCTCGGGCCCGCGCGTCATCGACGCCGGCACCAAGGAGCGCATGAAGGCCATCCTGTCCGACATCCAGGACGGCACCTTCACCAAGCGCCTCGTGGCCAACGTCGAGGGCGGGAACAAGGAGCTCGAGCAGCTCCGCAAGGAGAACGCCGAGCACCCGATCGAGGTCACCGGGCAGAAGCTTCGCGACCTGATGAGCTGGGTCGACCGGCCGATCACCGAGACCGCCTGATCAACCTGGGGGACGGATCCGGGTGAGGCCCCTGTAGGGTCCACCGGGATCGAATCCCGAGCTTCAGGAGGACCGCCGTGCGCCACATCAACCGAGGTGTGGGGGCGGCGGTCCTCTCGTTGTGCCTGGTCGCCTCCACCGCCGCATGCACGTCGGGGTCCAGCGACGACGCCCCGGGGATCACCGCGGCGCAGGTCGAGGGGGCCCGGGTCGCGGTCGACGGCGACGAATCGGGCGTCGAGACGACACGCCTGCTGGTGGAGAGCGCCCCGGTGGTCGTGGTGGCAGCACCGGACGAGGCCGCCCGGGCCCGCGCCGCGTCGGTGGCCGTGGGTCTGCGCGCGCCGATGCTCACCGCGGTGGCCGGCGGTGACGACGCTCTGGCGGATGAACTGGACCGGCTGGGCACCGAGCGGGTACTGCGGGTCGGCGAGGTGACCTTCACCCCCGACGACGGCGAGGTGGTCGACGCCCCCCGGGAGCGCTCGGAGCTGGAGGAGCTCACCGGGATCACGTTCGAGTCCGAACAGGAGATCGCGGGAGACCGCGTGGACGACGTGACGGTCCATCAGGCCCCGGGCTCGCCGTCTCTGTTGGTCGCCGGTGAGTTCAACGCCGGCGGCGACCCGGCCGCGGATGTCGAGGCGTTCTCCGTCGGAGAGCCCGCCTGGACTGCGGAGGACGCCCCCCGTGTCCTCGTACACGACCAGACCCCGGTGGCCGCGGTGGCGACCGCCGTCGCGACCGGAGCGGCGGTGGCCCACCTGCGGGCCCCGGATCCGCGGGTCGACGGCGGTTCGGTCGAGGCCGTCATGGACGCCGGCGCCGTGGTCGCCCTCGGACCCGGATGGGGCACCGAGGACGAGCTGGCGGACAGGGTCGAACAGGCGCGCACCGTCCCCGAACTCCCCGGCGGGGGGCAGCTGCTGTTCCCGGGCCGGCGCTTCGTGGCGGCCTACGGGTCGCCGATCACCCCGGCCCTGGGCATCCTCGGGGAGCAGGGGCCGGAGGAGACCGCGGAACGGGTGCAACAGTTGGTCGAGGAGTACCAGCCCTTCTCGCCGGAGCCGGTGGTGCCCGCGTTCGAGATCATCGGTACCGTCGCGGCCACCGAGCCGGGGCCCGACGGCAACTACACGAACGAATGGGACCCCGAGGTGTTCGTCCCCATGGTCGACGCGATCACCGACGCCGGGGGATACGCGGTGATCGACCTCCAGCCCGGCATGGCGGACCTGCTCGACCAGGCCAAGCCGTTCGAGGAGCTGCTCAGGCGTCCCAACGTGGGACTGGCCCTGGACCCCGAGTGGAAGCTCGAGCCCGGCCAGCGGCCGGGTGCGCAGATCGGTAGCGCGAGCGCCGAGGAGATCAACCGGGTCACGCACTGGCTCGCGGACCTCGCCCGCGACACCGGCGGGCCGCAGAAGCTGCTCATCCTGCACCAGTTCAGCCTGGCGATGCTCACCGATCGCGAGGACATCGACACCTCGCGCCCCGAGGTGGCGATCTCACTCCACGCCGACGGGCACGGGACCCCGGAGATGAAGCTGGAGACGTGGGAGGTCCTACAGCAGGGACTGTCCCCGGACATCTGGATGGCGTGGAAGAACTTCTACGACGAGGACACGCCGACCTTCACACCCGAGCAGACGATGGCGGTCGAACCCCGGCCGTGGTTCGTGTCCTACCAGTGAGTCGGCCTGTCAGCCGCCGATGATCCGGTCCGCCACGTGCTGTCCGGCCATCCCGTGGACGCCGGGACCCGGGGGTGTGGAGCCGGATGCGTGCCACACACCCGGGACACCGGTGGCGAAGGGATCGGCCCGGGGGACCGGACGGGCGACGAGTCCGCGGAGGTCGACCCGGCCCGCCGCGATGTCGCCGCCGGCGTAGTTGGCGTTGTGCTCGCCCATCCGTGAGGCGGGCGTACACCGGGTGGCCACCACGACGTCGCGGACGCCGGGTGCGACCTCCTCCAGCGCGGTGAGGACCTGCTCGGTCTGGTTCTGTTCGGACCAGGCGGGAACGTGCGCGTAGGTCCACAGGGGTCGTCGTCCGTCGGCGGCGACGCGCCCCGGATCGGTCACCCACGGCTGGGAGACGAGAACCATCGGCCGGTCTGCGTGACGGCCGGAGGCGACAGCGCGTTCGGCCGCCGCGATCTGCTCCGTTTCCCCGCCCAGGTGTACGGTTCCGGCGCCCTGCAGGCGGGCGTCGCGCCACGGGACAGGGCCCGACAGGACCAGGTCGACTTTCGCCGCCGCGCCGCCGATCGGCGCGCGTGTCAGACGGCGGGCCCGCCGCTCCACCGACGGCGACGGCGAGGACGCGAGCAGGATGTCGCCGAGGATCCGCGAGGAGGTGTTGAAGACGATGTCCCGTGCGTCGATCCGTGCCAGTGAGTCCACCCGCGCCCCGGTCCGGATCTCGCCCCCGGCGTCGCGGACCGCGTCCGCCAGCGCGCTGGTGATGGCACCGCTGCCCCCGACCGGGAGAGCCCACCCCATCGGGGAGTGCAGGAGCGAACCCAGTACCACCCCGACAGCGGTCGCGGCCGGGGAGGACAGAGGGGTGATGGCGTGGGCGGAGATCCCGGACAGCAGTGTTCGCCCGTCGGGACCGAACGGGTCGCCCAGCCCCCCGCGGGGATGGGCGCGGAGGAACGCCGCAGCGACCGCCGCCGTGGCCGTCACCGGCGGGACGGACCGCTGATCCGACAACGCGGCGGCCACCACCTCGAGGGACCGCTCGGCCGTCGGGCCCATGACCCGCCACCAGGCACGGGCCTCCGTCTGGGACCCCAGGCCCTCGGCCAGGGCTCCGGGGGAGGGGTCGGACGGGACGACGATCGCGTCGCGCCCGGGCAGCGCGTGGGCCAACTGGACCGGCGGTGTCGCCAACTCCACACCGTGTGCGGCCAGGTCGAACCCGCGGAAGAACGGAGCGGCGCCGGCCATCGGGTGGACCGCGGAGCACGGGTCGACCATCAGGTCCGCGCCGAGGTCGCCGGGCATCCCGTCCATGGGGAGCGTGCGGCACCCGCCCCCGATGGTGTCCTCTGCCTCGAGCACCACGACCCGCCGGCCCGCGCGGGCGCACAGGAGCGCGGCGGCGAGGCCGTTCGGTCCCGAACCCACCACCACCACATCGGCACGCACCGGTGTCGACGACGTCACTCGAAGACCGCCAGGCCGTAGGTGCGGCGCAGTTCCTCGAGCAGCTTCTCCTGCGCCACGGCCTGGTCGGCCAAGCCCAGCAGGACCCGCCGGGTGCCGGGCCCGCCCACCTCGTCGTCGTCGCCCCCGGAGGGACGGTCGGCGACCCACGAGTCCGCGAGCAGTTCCCACATGGAGCGCTTGGCCACCACGAGGGTGCGCAGCGCCTCCAGCACCGCGAGTCGCGCCAGGGGATCGCTCAGCACCGGGCCCACGGGCAGCACGGAGAACGTGATACCGGTCGACAGACGGAGCAGCCGTCTGCCCGGGGTCCCGATGGGGGTCAGTCGGGACAGGAGCGCGGCGGCGGTGTCGATCTCCTGCTCGAACTGGGTCCGCAGTGGCTCCAGACGGGTCTTGTCGCTCTCGTCGACGGCGCGGATGCAGTGGTCGAGGAGGCTGCGACCCACCGCGGCCCCGTAGAGGTGGGCCCGGAGGTAGGAGGCGACAGCTGTCGAGCCGCGCGCGGGCGCGAGGACGGGCAACCAGGGGCTGGGCAGGCGGACCGGGAAACCGGTCGACCGGGGCGGGCGCAACATAGGTGATCCGTTCGTCGGACGTCGGTCGGGGCCTGCGGTGACATCAGCCACGGTAGGCGTCCCGGGCCACCCCGGCCACTGGTCGTCGGCGGTGTGCGGTGGCCTAGACTGGGTGTGCCCAAATTGACACCGAGGAGATCCCACTGTGACAGCATCCGGACGTCCCGTCGTCCTCATCGCCGACAAGCTCGCCCAGTCGACCGTCGACGCGCTCGGCGACGCCGTGGAGGTCCGCTGGGTCGACGGCCCGGATCGTCCCAAGCTCCTCGAGGCCGTCGCCGACGCGGACGCGATCCTCGTCCGCTCCGCCACGACCGTCGACGCCGAGGTGATGGCCGCCGCCCCGAAGCTCAAGATCATCGGCCGCGCGGGTGTGGGGCTGGACAACGTCGAGATCCCCGCCGCCACCGAGCGCGGTGTCATGGTGGTCAACGCCCCCACCTCCAACATCCACTCGGCCGCCGAGCACGCCGTCGCCCTGCTCATGGCCGCCTGCCGCCAGATCCCGGCCGCCGATCGCACCCTGCGCGAGCACACCTGGAAGCGCAGCTCGTTCAACGGCGTCGAGTTGCTCGGCAAGACCGTCGGCGTGGTGGGCCTGGGACGGATCGGTCAGCTCGTGGCCCAGCGGCTCGCGGCGTTCGACACCCACCTCATCGCCTACGACCCCTACCTGCCGGCCGCGCGGGCCGCCCAGCTCGGCATCGAGCTGGTGGACATCGACGAGTTGGTCTCCCGCGCCGACATCATCACGATGCACCTGCCCAAGACCAAGGAGACCGCCGGCCTGTTCGACGCCGAGCGGCTGGCCCGGGCCAAGGACGGCGTCGTGATCGTCAACGCCGCGCGTGGCGGCCTGATCGTGGAGTCGGCGCTCGTCGACGCCCTGAAGTCGGGCAAGGTCCGGTCCGCCGGCCTCGACGTGTTCGACACCGAGCCCTGCACCGACTCGCCGCTGTTCGAGCTCGAGAACACGGTGGTGACCCCGCACCTGGGCGCCTCCACCAGCGAGGCCCAGGACCGCGCCGGCACCGACGTCGCGCGCAGTGTCCTGTTGGCCCTGCGCGGGGAGTTCGTGCCCGACGCCGTCAACGTCTCCGGCGGCCCCGTCGGTGACGAGGTCGCGCCCTGGCTCGACCTGGTCCGCAAGGTCGGCCTGATGGCCGGGCACCTGTGCCCGGGCGTGCCCACCACGGTGCGGGTCGACGTCGCCGGCGAGCTGGCGGCCGAGCAGGTCGACGTCCTCGGGCTGGCCGCCCTGCGCGGGATGTTCTCCGCGATCACCGACGAGCCGGCGACCTTCGTCAACGTGGGCCAGATGGCCGAGCAGCGCGGCGTCACCCACTCGGTGGAGACCCACAGCGAGTCCAAGTCGTACCGCAGCACCGTCTCCGTCACGGCGGTCGCGGCCGACGGCGCCAGCGCCGAGGTCACCGGCACGCTCTCCGGGCTGGACCAGGTGCAGAAGATCGTGCGGATCAACGAGCGTGGCTTCGACATGCGCGCCGAGGGCCAGAACCTCTTCGTCCACTACTCCGACCGTCCGGGCGTCCTCGGCAAGGTGGGCTCCATCCTCGGCGGCGAGAACATCGACATCCAGGCCGCGGCGCTGAGCCAGGACGCCCACGGCGAGGGCGCCTCGCTCATCCTCCGCGTGGACCGCGCGGTGGCCGAGCCCACCGTCGACCGGATCGTCTCCGAACTCGACGCCACCGCCACCCAGATCTCCCTGGCCTGAGTGGAAAGGGACCGGTGGAGAGGAATACAGAGATCATGAAGCTCGCAGTCATCCCCGGCGACGGCATCGGCGTCGAGGTCACGGCCGAGGCGCTCAGGGTGCTCGACGCCCTCGTCCCCGGCATCGAGAAGACCGAGTACGACCTCGGCGCCCGGCGGTACCTACGCAACGGGGAGACCCTGACCGACGCCGACGTCGAGAGCCTCAAGGGGCACGACGCGATCCTGCTCGGGGCGATCGGCGATCCGCGGTCGGTGCCGGCCGGAGTCCTGGAGCGCGGCATGTTGCTGCCGCTGCGGTTCGCGCTCGACCACCACGTCAATCTCCGTCCGTCGCGGCTCTTCCCGGGGTCGGCCACCCCGTTGAAGGACCCCGGTGAGATCGACTTCGTGGTGGTCCGCGAGGGCACCGAAGGGCTCTACACCGGCAACGGCGGCGCGATCCGCGTGGGCACACCGCACGAGATCGGCACCGAGACCTCGGTCAACACCCGCTTCGGTGTGGAACGCGTGGTCCGCGACGCCTTCGCCCGGGCGCAGTCGCGCCGCGGGAAGCTGACCCTGGTCCACAAGACCAACGTGCTGGTCAACGCCGGCGGACTGTGGCAGCGCACCGTCGACGAGGTGGCGCCGGAGTTCCCCGGCGTCGAGGTGGACTACATCCACATCGACGCCGCGACGATCTACATGGTCACCGACCCGTCCCGGTTCGACGTGATCGTCACCGACAACCTGTTCGGTGACATCATCACCGATCTGGCCGCCGCCGTCACCGGGGGGATCGGCACCGCGGCGTCGGGGAACATCGATGCCTCCGGCACCAACCCGTCCATGTTCGAGCCGGTTCACGGCTCGGCCCCGGACATCGCCGGACAGGGCAAGGCCGACCCCACCGCCGCGATCCTCTCCGTCGCGCTGCTCCTGCGCCACGTGGGCAGGGTTGGCGAGGCCGAGCGCGTCGAGGCGGCGGTCGAGTCCGACCTGGGTTCCCGCGGTGCCGGCCCGATCGTCACGTCCGAGGTGGGCGACCGCATCGTGGCGGCGGTGAGCTGCTAGAACCGCTCACGAGTCCGACGACCCGCGGGTGTGAATCGCGTGAAGCGGATCACACCGCGGGTCGCGGGCGTCCAGAGTGGTCCCATGGACGTCGAACTCGCCGAGGTGAGGGATTTCCTCGCCCGCTGTGCTCCCTTCGACGAGCTGACCGGTGACCAGCTCGATCGGATACCCGCGCGTCTCACACAGCGGTATCACCGCCGGGGGACCGTGATCCTCGAGGCGGGAGCGCTGAACGACACCTTGAACATCATCCGATCCGGCGCCGTGGAGGTGTGCGACCCGGACGGGATGCTTCTCGACGCGCGGGGCGAGGGAGACTGCTTCGGCTACTCGTCCCTGGCCCACAGCGGCCCGTCGCGCTACCGGATGGTGGCGGTGGCCGACACCCTGCTGCTCGAGATGCCCCGTGAGGTCCTGGACGAGCTCGCCGCCGAGCACCCTCGTCTGCGTCAGTTCTTCGGTCAACGCAGTGACCGGATCCGCCAGGACCTCGCCTCGGCCCGGCTCGAGGCCGCGGGTGGGGACGCCCTGGGCACACCGGTCGGAGAACTCCTCGCCCGCGACGCGGTGACCACCGGTCCCGACACCACCATCCGCGACGCCGCGCTACTCATGACCGACAGCCGCGTATCCGCACTGCTCGTGGTGGAGGCGGGACGCGTCGTGGGCATCTTCACCGACCGCGATCTGCGCTCCAAGGTCGTCGCGGTCGGAGGGGACACCGGGGCCCCGGTGTCGACGATCATGACCCCCGACCCGGTGGCGGTCGACGCGGGGACACGCGCCTTCGACGCCACGCTCCTCCAGATCGACCGGGGGGTACATCACCTGCCGGTCTGTGAGGACGGCGTGCCGGTGGGGATGGTGACCAGCGGGGACCTGCTCCGTCTGGCCCAGACGGACCCCGTATACCTGGCGGCACGCATCGCACGAGCGCCCGACTCCGAGGGGGTCGCGACCCTGGCGGCCCGGTTGCCCGCCCTGGTCGGCGAGTTCGTCCGCCGCGGCACCGCCCCACAGGACATCGGCCGGGTCATCACGGCCACCGCGGATGCGGCGACACGGCGCTTGATCTCGCTGGCGGAGGGGGACCTCGGACCGCCGCCGGTGCCGTACTGCTGGGTCGGTCTCGGCTCGCAGGCCAGAGGTGAGCTCGGCGTGGCGAGCGACCAGGACAACGCGTTGATCCTCGACGACGCGGCGGAGGTGACGCCGGACGCGGGCCCGTACTTCGCAGCGCTGGCCGAGCAGGTGTGCGCCGGGCTCGACCGGGCCGGCTTCCCACTGTGTCCGGGCGAAGTCATGGCCACCAACCAGGCGTGGCGCCGCACGTGCAGGGACTGGGAACGGCAGGTGGGGGACTGGGTGCGGGCTCCCGAGGCGGATGCCGTCCTGCACTCCCAGGTATTCCTGGACATCCGACCGGTCCACGGTGACACCTCGCTGTTCATGCGGGTGCGTGGTGAGATGCTGCGGCGCGCCGAGGGCAGCCGGCGGTTCCAGACGCACCTGGCGCGAATAGCCTGCGACTGGCACCCGCCGCTGGGCTTCTTCCGCGGCTTGGTGGTGGCACGACGGGGCGAGTACCGCAACACTCTGGACCTCAAGGCGGGCGGGATCGCGCCCGTGGTCCAGATCGCGCGGGTGCACGCCCTCTCGGCGGGCCTGGACGAGGTGTCCACCCTCGGCCGACTCGACGCCGCGGCCGGTGCCGGTGTGATCGCGCGTGCTGACGCGGAGGACCTCGGCGAGGCCTTCCGGTTCCTGCGCGGTCTGACCTATCGCCACCATGCACGTCAGATCGCCGACGACGACCCACAGGACAACCACGTCGACCCCGGCACACTCAGCTCCGCCGATCGCCACCGTCTCCGCGCCGCCTTCCGCATCATCGCCGGGGTGCAGGGCTCGCTCGCCCTGAAGTACCGGGTCGGGCAGATGTGATGCGCGAGTGGTTCACCGGGGCCGGGCGCCGGCGTCGCTCCGCACGGCGCCTTCCGGACGGTCCGCTCCGGCGCTACCTCGAGACCCCACCTCCGGGGCCGTCGACCCCGCTGGCGGACCTGCCGCTGCTGGCGATGGACGTGGAGACCACCGGCCTCGATCCACGGCGGGACAGGGTCCTGTCAGTGGGGCTGGTGCCGGTGGACGGTGATCGGATCGTGCTCGGCGGTGCGCAGGCGATGCTCCTGCGGGCCGATGGCGCCGACGAGGTCGAGGGAGTGGGTCAGAGCGCCACGGTGCACGGGATCACCGACGACACGGTGGCGACCGGAGTGGGGGTGGACGTCTTCCTGGAACGGGTCTTCGCGGCGTTGACCGGTCGGGTGCTGGTAGCCCACTACAGTCGTATAGAAACGGACTTCCTCGGCGCACTGTGCACGTCTGGGCACGGAGTGCGGCCGCCGTTCGTCCCCGTCGACACCCTCGAACTCCACCGCCGGGTACTCGGGGGAGGCGTCGACATGGGTTTCGCCCCGGAGTCCTCCCCGGACGAACTCCGGCTGTGGAATGCCAGGGAACGGTACGGCCTTCCCCGCTACCGGGCACACGACGCGTTGATCGACGCCCTCGCGTGCGCGGAGTTGTACCTGGCACAGACGGCGGAGTTGCACGACCGCGGGGTCACGACGCTCCGGGATCTGCGAACGGCATAGGATCGCGGGTATGCGTCTCGCCCGTATCGCCCACCCGCAGGGATTCGCCTTCGTCGAGGTCCGCGGTGACGTCTCCGATCCCGCCGCGCTCACCTGCGCGGAGATCTCGGAACACCCCTTCGGCACCCCCGAGTTCACCGGTCGTGAATGGCCGTTGGCCGACGTCCGGTTACTCGCGCCCATCCTCGCCTCCAAGGTGGTGTGCGTCGGTAAGAACTACGCCGAGCACGCCCAGGAGATGGGGTCCGAGGCGCCCAGTGAGCCCCTGATCTTCCTCAAGCCCAACACCTCTGTGGTCGGCCCCGAGGCCGCGATCGCCTACCCGCCCAGTTCCGAGCGGGTGGACCACGAGGGCGAGCTCGCCGTGGTGATCGGTCAACCCTGTCGCGACGTCTCGGCCGCCCGTGCCCATGAGGTGATCCTGGGATACACCTGCGCGAATGACGTGACGGCTCGCGACCAGCAGCTCTCGGACGGTCAGTGGACCCGGGGAAAGGGCTACGACACCTTCTGCCCGCTGGGCCCGTGGATCGTCACCGACCTCGACCCCAACGGCCTCGACGTCCGCACCACCCTCCACCACCCGGACGGAACCTCGGAGGTACGCCAGGACGGCAACACCTCTCAGTTCATGCACACCGTGGGCGAGATCATCGAGTACGTGAGCAGGGTCATGACCCTGCTACCGGGCGACGTCGTGCTGACGGGTACCCCGGCCGGAGTCGGACCGATGCTCCCCGGCGACCGTGTGACCGTGGAGATCGAGGGCATCGGATCTCTGACCAACCCCGTGGTCGACAGGTAGGTCGGATCCCGACCCGCGGCGGTCGACCGCCGGTCCGGGGGTCGGGTCAGACGGCGCCCAACGCTGTGAGGACCGTGCGGAGTTTGGCGGCCGTCTCGGCCACCTCGTCGTCGGGATCGGAGTCGGCGACGAGCCCCCCGCCCGCCCAGGCCAGGGCACCGGCGCGATCGGCGTCGATCTCGGCACAGCGGATGGTGACCATCCAATCGCCGTCGCCGCCCGCGTCGGCCCATCCGACTGCTCCCGAGTAGAAACCCCTCTCGCCCTCGATCCCGGCGATCACCCGCCGCGCCTCGGCCGTGGGTGTCCCGCACACGGCGGGAGTGGGGTGGACGGCCAACGCGAGGTCCAGAGCCGTCGTGCGGGTGTCGGCGATCCGCCCGCGGATGCGGGTCCCCAGGTGCCACATCTCGCGGGTCGAGGTGAGCGACGGGTGCTCGGGTATCTCCAGTCCGCGGCAGAGGGGGGCGAGAGCTGCCGCCAGGGATTCCACCACGAACGCGTGCTCGGCGGCGTCCTTGCCCGAAGCCTGCAGCGCGCGCCCCGAGGCCTGGTCCACGGCCGGGTCAGCGGAGCGGGGAGCCGAACCTGCGAGGGGATGACACTCCACGATGTCGCCGCGGCGGCGGACGAGGAGCTCGGGGCTCGACCCCACCAGGACCCGGCCGGTGTGGACCCCGCCCGCGGGGGACAGGTCGACCAGGAAGCCGTCGGCGGACGGGCTCGAGTCGATGAGTGCGGCGCACACCGCATGGGGGTCGATCGTCTCCTCGGCCACGAGCCGGACCGCGCGGGCGAGCACCACCTTGGCCAGTCCGCCGGCGCGGATACCCGCGATCGCGGTGGCCACCCGTCTCCGGTGGACCTCCGTCGTGGGGAGTTCCTCGGCGACGCGGGCGCGTGTGCGGATCGCGCGGAAGTAGGCGGGGGGCTCGAGGGGGCCGTCGGTACGGACCACGATGTCGGGCTCGACCAGTGCCGCCGGGGCGTCCGGCTCGAACCCGATGGCTCCCACCACGAGTCCGCAGTCGCCGGACCGGAGGGCCAGCGCCGCGTCGGCCGGGTCGGGGAAGACGCGGAGGGCGCCCTGCGTCCGGAGGGATCCGGTGTGGCGGGACAGCAGGAAGTCCGGAGCGGTGACAGGCCTGGCGGCGTCGGGGTGGGGCCCTGACGCCACGGCTCGCCTCCCTCGACTCTGATGGGCGTGGATCGCGCGTGAGTGGCGTGCCACGGGTACCCGGCCGATCCTAGGCCGGTCCTGCGCGGGGGTGCGAGCCGGGACCGTCACTAGGATGGTGGGTATGACAGCCCCAGACGTCCGTGTCCGCTTCTGCCCGTCTCCCACCGGCACGCCCCATGTGGGGCTCGTCCGGACGGCGCTGTTCAACTGGGCTCACGCCCGGCACACGGGCGGGACCTTCGTCTTCCGCATCGAGGACACCGACGCCGCACGCGACTCGGAGGAGTCGTACCAGGCGCTACTCGATGCGCTCCGGTGGCTCGGGCTGGACTGGGACGAGGGGCCCGAGGTGGGCGGGCCGTACGCCCCCTACCGCCAGTCCGAGCGACGCGACCAGCACCTCGAGGTGGTTCGTAAGCTCGTCGAGGCGGGGGAGGCCTACGAGTCCTTCTCGACCGCGGAGGAGGTCGAGGCCCGCCACCGGGCCGCCGGACGTGATCCCAAGCTCGGCTACGACGGCTTCGACCGGGACCTGACGGAGGAGCAGAAGCAGGCCTACCGCGACGAGGGCCGTGGCGCCGTGGTCCGTCTCCGGATGCCGGACGAGGACCTGGGATGGGACGACCTCGTCCGCGGGGAGACCGTCTTCAGGGCCGGTACCGTTCCCGATTTCGCGCTCACCCGTGGCAACGGGGTCCCGCTGTACACGTTGGTCAACCCGGTGGACGACGCGCTCATGCAGATCACCCACGTCCTGCGTGGCGAGGACCTGCTCAGCTCGACCCCGCGCCAGATCGCGCTCTACCGCGCGTTGACGCGGATCGGCGTGGCCGACCGGGTCCCCGAGTTCGGGCACCTTCCGTTCGTCATGGGCGACGGCAACAAGAAACTCTCCAAGCGTGACCCGGAGTCGGATCTGTTCCTGCACCGCGACCGCGGCATGCTGCCCGAGGGGCTGCTCAACTATCTGGCGCTGCTGGGCTGGGGGCTGTCGGAAGACCGCGACGTGTTCTCCCTGCAGGAGATGGTGGACGCCTTCGACGTGCGCCAGGTCAACGCCAACCCGGCGCGGTTCGACCAGAAGAAGGCCGATGCGATCAATGCAGAGCACATCCGGCAGCTGGCACCGGAGGAGTTCGCGCGGCGTCTGAGGGCCTTCCTGGAGGCGCACCCCTCCGAGGACGGCCTGACGCTCCCCGCGGAGCTGGACGGCGATCGCTGGGCGGTTGTGGCGGACCTGTTGCAGACCCGCATCGTCGTGCTGTCCGACGCATGGAGTCTCATCCGCTTCCTGGTGGTGGACGAGGCGGAGTTCGTCGTGGATCCGCAGTCTGCGGCCAAGAACCTCAAGGCCGAGGCCCGTGAGGTCGTGGACGCGGCGGTCGCCGCACTGGAATCGGTGCAGGAGTGGAGCACTCCGGCCATCGAAGCGGCACTGTCCGGTGCGCTGGTCGACGATCTCGGTATCAAGCCGCGCAAGGCCTACGGACCGGTGCGGGTCGCGGTCACCGGATCACACATCTCGCCGCCGCTGTTCGAGTCGCTGGAACTGCTGGGGCGCGAGGTCACACTGGCCCGTCTCCGGGCCGCGCCCGTCGCGGAATGACCAGGCGATTTGCTATTCACCCTCGGTGCTTTGATAGTCTCTTCGAGGTCGCCCCGCAAGGGGCGAACAAGTGAATCAAGTGAATACAGTGGCCTATGGTGTAATTGGCAACACAGCGGTTTCTGGTACCGTCGTTCTAGGTTCGAGTCCTGGTAGGCCAGCTGAGCGCGTTCGCGCGCTCACTGCAGCGGTTCCTCGCGGATCCGCGTCCTGAGCCCCCGTCGTCTAGCGGCCTAGGACGCCGCCCTCTCACGGCGGTAGCGTGGGTTCGAATCCCATCGGGGGTACACACGAGAACGCCCGGAGCTCATCGCTCCGGGCGTTTCCTGTATTTCCGGACCCTCGGTGATGCCGACGGGGCAGCCCGTCGGCCCTTCAGCCCGTCGGCCCGTCAGCCCGTCGACCGGTCAACCGGCGGACCCACCTCCGCGGACCCACCTCCGCGGGCCCCACCTGCGCGGGCCCGGCGACCCGTCAAACCGCAGCCCCCACCTGCGCGGGCCCGTCGACCCGTCAAACCGCGGCCCCCACCTGCGCGGGCCCGTCGACCCGACCCCGTCCCCGCAGCCGGATGAGGTGCCGCGCGTGTTCGTCGAGTGCGTGATCCTCGGCCGTCAGCGGGGTCCAGTGCGGTACCGGGGTGGGTCTGAGATCCGGGCCGAGGGCCGCGCACACGGCCAGGCAGTGGGTCGTCAACACCCGATCGGGCGACGTGGCCTCACCGGACCGGACGTGGACGGACACGTGCATCGTCTCGTGACCGGTGTGCAGGAGGCGGGCCTCCACCTCGACGACGTGGCCGATCTTCACCGGATGGTAGAAGCGGACCCCACCGGCGTACACGGAGGTACAGGGGGTACCGGACCAGTGGGTCGCGCACAGGTTCGCGGCGTCGTCGATCCACGACATGATCCGTCCGCCGTGCACGTTCCCTCCCCAGTTGACGTCGCCGGGCGCCGCGAGGAACCGTAGAGCGGAGCGGGGCGCGGTGCCCGCCTCCGTGTAGCTCTGGTCGGCCATGGCGTCCTCGATGTCCTTCCTCAGGGCGATGCGCATCACCGCCTCGTCGGACTCGTGGACCTCCAGCCGGGAGGCGGGCAGCCACGACGGCACCGGGGTAGGGGTTCCCGCACGGACGGCGATGAACACCACGAGGCACTCCGCGCAGTGCCGGTAGTCGAGGGTCACGGGATCGCAGGCCCGGACATCGCACTGGATGTGCATCGAGGTCGAGCCCGTGTGGACCAGCCGCGCGGACACCTCGACCAGTTCCCCCGCCTCGATCGGTCGCGAAAAGCGGACGTTGCCCACATAGGCCGTGACGGCGTAGCCCCCGGACCACACGGCGGCCTGGGCGTAGGCGGCTTTGTCGATCCACTCGAGGATGCGGCCGGTGTGCACCTGGTTCCCGGTGCCGACGTCGGTCGGAGCGGCGAGGAATCGAAGGACGGTCTCTCGGGGAGTGTTCACGCTTTAGCAAGCTATCGGCGTCTCGTGACGGGGCGGTTGTCGCGAGTGTGGATCCCGTGTCGGAGTCCTCACCCCGGTCCGGCGGCGCGGTGAGCACACGCACCGGGTCCGGCGGCGCATCGGTCAGTCGACGGTCTCCTTGAGGGGGTCCTCCCGGATGAACAGCAACAGCACCGTGGCGATGAGCAGGAGGGGTACCACCACCAGGAATATCGGCACCAGGGCGTCGTTGTAGGACCCCACGATCGCGTCGTGCAGGGGTCCGGGCAGGCCGGCGAGGATCTCGGGGCTCATCGAGTTGGCCGCACCGGAGCCGTTCGCGAACGACCCGGCCACCTCGGCTCCCTCGGGTCCCATCGCCGATGCCGCGGCGGGGATCCGCTCGCCCATGAGATCCGCCAGTCGGCTGACGAAGAGCGATCCCACGATGGCCGACCCCAGCGTTCCGCCGATCTGACGGAAGAAATTGTTGGACGCGGTGGCGGTTCCGACCATCGACACGGGGAACGAGTTCTGGACGATCAGGACGAGCAGTTGCATGCACAGGCCCAGACCGAAGCCGAAGACGAAGAGGACCGCGCCGAGGTGGAGCAGGGTGTCGGAGGCCTCGAGCGAGCTGATGAGCCACAGGCCCACGGCCATGATGATCGTGCCGACCACGGGGTACCACTTGTAGCGTCCGGTGCGGCTCACGATGTTGCCCACGATGATCGAGGTTCCCATCATCCCGGCCATCATCGGGGTCATCATCAGGCCGGCATCGGTGGGGCCGAGACCGTGGACCATCTGGATGTAGGTCGGCAGGTAGGTGATGGTCCCGAACATCGCGACACCGATGATGAGACCGGCGGCCGTCGAGAGCGCGAAGTTGCGCTCCGCGAACAGGGTCATGGGGATCAACGGATGCGGGGACCTGATCTCGACCAGGACGAACGCCACGGCGCAGATCAGGAAGAGGGCGGCGAGGCCGATGATCACCGGATCGGTCCACGAGTAGCGGTTGCCGGCCCACGAGGACACGAGGATGAGTGCCGTGGTGCCCGTGACCATCAGAGCGGTGCCCGGCCAGTCGGTGCTCCGCCCGGTGCCGCGAGTGGGCAACTTCAGGTAGAGAACCGCGACCGCGAGCGTGAGCAGGCATATCGGCAGGTTGAACCACAGCGCCCAACGCCAGCCCGGGCCCTCGGTGAAGAATCCCCCGAGCAGCGGTCCGAGAATCGATGACAGACCGAACACGGCTCCCATGACACCCATGTACCGGCCCCTCTGCCGGGCGGGGACCACGTCGGCGACGATGGCCTGGGACAACACCATGAGACCGCCACCGCCGAGGCCCTGGATGGCGCGCGAGACGATCAGCACATCGATGCTCCACGAGAGCGCGCCGAGAACGGATCCCCCTAGGAAGAGGAGGATCGCGGTGACGAAGAGAGGCTTCCGCCCGATCTGGTCACCGAGCTTGCCGTAGACCGGCAACCCGATGGTCATGGTGAGGAGGTAGACGGTGATGACCCAGCTCATCTTGTCGACCCCACCGAGGTCCGCGACGATCGTGGGCAATGCGGTCGCGAAGATCATCTGTCCAAGGGACACGATGAGCATCCCGAGCAACAGTGACGTGAAGACCAGCGGGACGTTGTGGGTCGCCGGAGCCGGCCGGGTGGGGTGACGGCTGTCCGTCGTGACGATGCTGGTGTCGCTCATGAAGGGGTTCCCGTGGTCTCGGAAGAGGTGGTGTCGGAGGGTGCGGTGACGAGGAGGGCGAGCTGCCGGAGCGCGGTAGCACACTCGGCGTCGAGGTCGCCGAAGGTCGCCGACTCCCGTGTGAGCCAGGTGGACAGCCCGAGCGTGGCCGAGGCGGCCACCAGGGCCACGTAGGCCCGCGCCTCCGCCTCGGCGGAGACGCCTTCCAGTCGGCGGAGCGACGGGTGCCGCTCGAAGTGCTCCGTCACCAGGTCGACCATCCGGAGCTGGAAACGGGACGACGCCGTCATGCGGGCCACACCGAGGTCCGGATTCGACCGGAAGATCGCCCGGCGGCGTTGGGCCAGGATCACGGTCTGGGTGTCGTCGGCGGTGCGCGCTGCTGCGAACGCCGCGAGGAACAACCGCAGGAGGGACCCGGGGACATCCGGGTCCGCCGCGTCGAGGAACGCCGCCCGGTCGCCCTCCGGAACGGTGACGGGAGGTGACCCGATGACGGCCGCCTCCTTGGAGGGCACGTAGTTGAAGAAAGTGCGCTTCGACACCTCGGCCTCCGCGCAGATCTGATCGACCGTGACGCAGTCGTACCCGTGCTCGAGGACGAGTGAGGTCGCGGCGGTCTCGATGGCCACCATGGTGGCGCGGCGCTTGCGCTCCCGGAGGGAGTCCTGTTCTGGCGGGGAGGTCACCGGGTGAGCCTACCGAAAAAGTAAACTCAGTGCATATTTGTACCCGGTGAAGCGTGCCGGGCCTGCCGATTTTGTCGTGCGCGGGTTGTGTCGCTAGAGTCGATGCGTACCAGGCCCCCGTCGTCTAGCGGCCTAGGACGCCGCCCTCTCACGGCGGTAGCGTGGGTTCGAATCCCATCGGGGGTACTCAGTGACATGTCCCGGTTCGTCGCGAGAGCGAGGAGCCGGGACATCGCGCATTTGGTGGCGTGAGACGATTCCTGCGTGACCTCACGTCGTGACGCTCTCCGTCTGGCGCTCGGCGCAGGCCTCGGCCTGGCGGGCCTGACCGCGTGTGGGACGACCGGCGAGACGACGACGAGCTCGGCGTCCTCGACCAGCGACCCGCTGGCCCCACCGAGTCCGGTCCGGACGCCGACCGACGACCCGCCGATCCGACGCGTGATCCCTCTCTCGTCCGCAGACCTGGATGTCGTGCTCGCGCTGGGGGTGGAGCCGGAGGCCGCGTGGGCGGAGGACGGGAGCGGGCCCCGGCCCTGGCGGGACCACCCTTCCCCGCCCGCACCGGACTGGGGCGGGCCGGGGCTTCCCAGCCTGCGTTCGCTGCTGCCGTTCGGGGTCGACGCCTTCGCGCTCGCCGCGGCCGACGTCTCCGAGGCGCAGCTGCGCGGATTCGAGCAACTCGCCACCGTGATCGTGGACCCCGCCGGCAGACCGGGGTGGCGGCAGCATCTCAAACTGGTGGGCGAGGCGCTGCATCGTGATCCGGCCCCGGCCGCAGCCGCCGCCGAGGAGGCGCTCGACGCGTGGGCCCGGGCGCAGCGCGGGCTCGGGGTCGACGCCCTCGTCGTCGTCGTCGGCACCGGCGCCCGCCCCGACACCCCCGTCGCCACCCTCGACGATCGGTCGCCGCTCGGAGGCGAGATCCGCGAGCTGGGTTTCGACGTGGTGTCCCACCGGGAGCCCATCCCGTACCGCCAACTGAGGCGGCCCGGCGTCCAGGTGGTGCGGGTGGATCCGCGGGACGGCGACGTGGTGACGGCGGTGCGCCAGCCGAGCGTCAGCAGTCTGCCGTGGGTGCTCGACCGTCTGGTCGAGGGGCGACGGCCCGTCTGAGCGGCGGGCGGGCCGGGAACGGTCGCGACTGACCGTGGTGCCTGCGGTCGCGTGCCGACTGCCGGGCCTAGAGCCTCTTGTGGATCGCGTCCGCGGCCGCGAGGAGGTCGGCCGCCCAGCGGACCCCGGGGCGTCGACCGATGCGGTCAACCGGGCCCGAGACGGAAATCGCCGCCACGACGCTGCCGGTCGCGTCCCTGATCGGGGCGGAGATGGAGGCGACGCCGGCCTCGCGCTCGGCCACCGACTGGGCCCAACCGCGCCGCCGCACCTCGGCGAGTTGGCGCTCGGTGTAGGCGGCGTCCACCAGGAGCGCGCGTTGGGTGGCGGGGTCGGCCCACGCCGCCAGGACCTTGGCCCCGGAACCCCTGCTCATGGGAAGGATCGCCCCTACGGGAACGGTGTCCCGCAGGCCGGTGGGAGGTTCGGCGGAGGCCACGCAGATCCGGCGGTCGCCATCGCGGCGATAGACCTGGACGCTCTCCTCGGTGGCCTCGCGGAGGCGGGGCAGGACGGACGAGGCGGCCTCCGCCAGGGAGTCGGCGGCGTGCGCGGCGAGCTTGGCCAGACCGGGACCGAGACTCCACACGCCGGCATCGTCCCGGGATAGGAGTTGGTGGATCTCCAGGCCCACCGCGAGCCGGTGGGCGGTGGCCCGGGGGAGGCCGGTGCGCTCGCAGAGGTCGGAGAGGACACACGGCTTCTCGGCCACTGCGTGGAGCACCGTCATGGCTTTGTCGAGGACTCCGATCCCGCTATACTGTCTCACAGTTCGACTATAGCGTCCTACATGGTGAGAATCCATCGGTTCGGCACCCGGGACGTCGACTGGAGGCGTGA
The DNA here is from genome assembly GCF_003096095.1 of Dietzia psychralcaliphila. Classification (NCBI taxonomy): domain Bacteria; kingdom Bacillati; phylum Actinomycetota; class Actinomycetes; order Mycobacteriales; family Dietziaceae; genus Dietzia; species Dietzia psychralcaliphila. The sequence goes on along the minus strand of NZ_CP015453.1, from coordinate 2,099,369 downwards.
TGAGTGTGACACCGTCCGGAGACGCTCGGGGCCGGACCCTGGCGGAGAAGGTCTGGGACGACCATGTGGTGGTCAGGGGCGAGGGTGAGGGCGAGTCCCGCCAGCCCGACCTCATCTTCATCGACCTCCACCTCATCCACGAGGTCACCAGTCCGCAGGCCTTCGACGGGCTCCGGCTGGCAGGCCGTGGCCTGCGCCGCCCGGACCTCACCCTGGCGACCGAGGACCACAACGTCCCGACCGACATCGTCGGCGGCGCGATCAACCTCATCGCCGACCGCGTCTCGCGGACCCAGATCGAGACGCTGCGCACCAACTGCGAGGAATTCGGGGTCCGGGCGTATCCCATGGGCGACCCGGAGCAGGGCATCGTGCACATCATCGGGCCCCAGCTCGGACTCACGCAGCCCGGGATGACCATCGTGTGCGGCGACTCGCACACCTCGACCCACGGCGCGTTCGGCTCCATCGCCATGGGTATCGGCACGTCCGAGGTCGAGCATGTCATGGCCACACAGACCCTCTCCCTGCGACCGTTCAAGACCATGGCCGTCACGGTCACCGGCGAGCTGCAGCCGGGGGTCTCCGCCAAGGACCTGATCCTGGCCGTCATCACCCAGATCGGGACCGGTGGGGGACAGGGCCACATCATCGAGTACCGCGGCGAGGCCGTGGAGAAGCTCTCGATGGAGGCCCGGATGACGATCTGCAACATGAGCATCGAGGCCGGCGCACGGGCCGGGATGATCGCCCCCGACCAGACCACCTACGACTACCTCAAGGGTCGGCCACACGCGCCCGCCGGCGACGAGTGGGACACGGCCGTCGAGTACTGGAACGGCCTGAGGACCGACGACGACGCCGTGTTCGACACGGAGGTCGTGATCGACGGCTCCGCGCTCACCCCGTTCGTCACCTGGGGCACCAACCCCGGCCAGGGCGCGCCGCTGGGTTCGGTGGTCCCGCACCCGGAGTCCTTCGGGAACGACAGCGACCGTGTCGCCGCCGAGGGCGCCCTCGACTACATGGACCTCGAGGCCGGCACCCCGCTGCGCGAGGTCCCCGTGGACGTGGTGTTCGTGGGCTCCTGCACCAACGGCCGCATCGAGGACCTGCGGACCGTGGCCGAGATCATCGACGGCCGCGAGGTCGCCGACGGCGTCCGGATGCTGATCGTGCCCGGGTCGATGAAGGTGCGCCAGCTGGCCGAGGAGGAGGGCCTGGACAAGGTGTTCACCGCGTTCGGTGCGGAGTGGCGTCAGCCCGGGTGTTCGATGTGCCTCGGGATGAACCCGGACTCGCTCGAGCCGGGCCAACGCTGCGCCTCGACCTCCAACCGCAACTTCGAGGGCCGCCAGGGTAAGGGCGCCCGCACTCATCTCGTCAGCCCGGCGGTCGCCGCGGCCACCGCCGTCATCGGTCGGCTGGCCTCGCCCGCCGATCTCGAGCCCGCGAAGGGGGCCTGACCACCATGGAGCCGATCACCACCCACACCGGCATCGGTGCCCCGCTGCACCGGTCCAACGTGGACACCGACCAGATCATCCCCGCCGAATACCTCAAGCGCGTCACGCGCACCGGGTTCGAGGACGGGCTGTTCTCCTCCTGGCGCGCGAACGAGCCAGACTTCGTCCTCAACCGGGCTCCGTACGATCGCGCATCCGTGCTCGTGGCGGGCCCGGACTTCGGAACCGGCTCGTCCCGTGAACACGCGGTGTGGGCGCTGAAGGACTTCGGGTTCCGCGTGGTCATCTCGTCGCGCTTCGCCGACATCTTCCGGGGCAACTCCGGAAAGTCCGGTCTCGTGGCCGCGCAGGTCGAGCAGCAGAACGTCGAACTGCTGTGGAAGATCATGGACGAGCGGCCGGGGATCGAGCTGACCGTCGACCTGGGGAGCCGGACCGTGACCGCGGGTGACGTGACCGTCCCGTTCGACATCGACGACTACACCCGTTGGCGCCTCATGGAGGGACTCGACGACATCGGGCTCACCCTCCGGAACGCTGACGCGATCACGGAGTTCGAGGGGCGGCGGCCGGCGTTCAAGCCGGTCACCACCCTGTCCGATCGCCTCTGATCGCCTGTTCGCGGAGTCACCTCCGGAATAGCCCCCGTGTGACGGGAACGTGGGAGTATGCTTATATTTCGTATGGCGCGGTGTTCTGCCGTGCCGGCGTACTCACCCTAAGGGGGACCCCTCGTGAACAAGGCCGACCTGATCGCCGAGCTGGCGGAACGGATGGACGGAGATCACCAGCTCGCCACCGAGGCACTGGAGAACACGCTCGACATCATCGTGCGGACGGTGGCGGCGGGAGAGTCCATCACCATCATGGGATTCGGCATCTTCGAGAAGCGCGCACGCGCGGCCCGGGTCGCGCGTAACCCGCACACCGGCGAGTCCATCCCGGTGCCGCCCACGTACTCACCGGCCTTCCGGCCGGGACAGTACTTCAAGTCCGTGGTCCAGGGCACCGAGACCCTGCCGGAAGGGCGGCTCGCCGCCAAGCGGTCCAGCTCCCACCAGTCCTTCGGTGGTGTCGGCAAGAACGGTGTGAACCACCGCGACATGGTCAGCTGAGACGCGGCGTCACAGTACCGGGAGCGGGCTCGGGTAGTAGTCGGCGAACACCAACGTGTCGCCGTCGAAACCCAGCCCCCAGGCCCCGGACTTCTTGGTGGAGGTGTCTCCCACGGCGATCCCGGCCAGCTCGGCGAGGTCCCCGACGAGCCCGGGGATGGCGGTGCCCTGCGAGCTCACCGCCGCGACGCCCTCTCCGCCGGTGAGCTCGATCAAGCGGGCTCGAGCGGCCACGGGATCGTCGAGGTACGCCTCGTCGCTCAGCTCCGGCTCGAGGGCGACGTCGATCCCGAGCTCATCGGCGATCGGGCCGAGGGTCTGCTCGCAACGCACCCGGGGGGCGCTGTAGAGCCTCCGGACGCCGAAGGCCCTGAGCATCGGCACGAGGAGCTCGGCCTGTGTCCGCCCGACCTTGTCGAGAGGGCGTGCCGAGTCGTCCCCACTCCATTCGGAGCGGCTCCCCGCCTTGGCGTGCCGGACCAGCAGGAGGACCGAGCTCACCGGTCGGGCCCCGGCGAAGCGGGTAAGGATCTTGCGGTCGAGCGCGTAGGAGACCAGGTCCATGGCCTCCTCGACGGGTAGCCACCGGATCTCGTCGACCTCGGAGTTCGGCTCGAAGCCACCCCCGTACGCGAGAGCGGACCAGTAGGTGACCTCTTTGCGGGTGTTCTCCTTGAGCGGGTACGCGGTGGTACCGATCCTCGACTCGAGAGCGGCGTTGAACCCCGTCTCCTCGGCGATCTCACGTACCGCGGTGGCCGGAAGCGACTCCCCGGCATCGACCTTTCCCTTGGGGAGCGACCAGTCGTCGTAGCGGGGACGGTGCACCACCGCGCAGCGGGGCGAACCCCCGTCCATGCGGTACAGGACCGCTCCTGCCGCGGGGACCACCCGGACGCGGGACTTGCCGCCGTTGGTCTTCCTGCTCATCGGTCCCGGAACCCCGCGTGGACGGAGGCCATGCGCTCCTGGTGGTCGACGGACTCGGACCAGTCTCCCGGGGCGGGCATCCGCGTCCACGAGGCGTCGGGTTGGAGATGGAAGCTGCGCGTGGCCGGGTCGAGGGCCGAGTCGAAGATCCGGTGGATCTGTCCCTTGAGTCGGGGGTCGGTGACGGTGGTCATCACCTCGACGCGACGGTCGAGGTTCCGGTGCATCATGTCGGCGCTGCCGATGAGGACCTCGTCCGCCCCGTGGAAGTTGAGGATCCGCGAGTGTTCGAGGAAGCGCCCCAGGATCGAGCGGACGTGGATGTTCTCGCTGAGCCCGGGGACCCCGGCACGCAGGGCGCAGATCCCGCGGACGACGATGTCCACCGGCACGCCTGCCTGGGAGGCGCGGTAGAGGGCGTCGATGATCTGCTCGTCGACCAGAGCGTTGGCCTTGAGCCGGATCCCCGCCTCACGTCCCTCGGCCGCGAATCCGATCTCACGGTCTATCCGCTCGATGATCCCCGAGCGGATGCCCTCGGGGGCCACGAGAAGTCGCCGGTACTTGGACACATTTGAGAACCCGGTGAGGTGGTTGAACAGGTCCGTCAGATCCGACACGACGTCCTCATCGGCCGTGAACAGCCCCACGTCCTCGTAGAGGCGGGCCGTCTTGGGGTTGTAGTTGCCCGTACCGATGTGCGCGTAGCGCTGGAGCCGGTCGCCCTCCTTCCGCACCACCAGGCAGGTCTTGCAGTGCGTCTTGAGTCCCAGTAGGCCGTACACCACGTGGACCCCGGCCTTCTCGAGCTCGCGTGCCCAGCGGATGTTGTTCTGTTCGTCGAAGCGCGCCTTGATCTCCACGAGCGCGACCACCTGTTTGCCGGCCGCCGCGGCGTCCACCAGGGCGTTGACGATGGGGGAGTCGCCGGATGTCCGGTACAGGGTCTGCTTGATCGCCAGCACGTTCTCGTCCGCGGCGGCCTGTTCGATGAACCGCTGGACCGTGGTGGCGAACGAGTCGTAGGGGTGCTCGACCAGGACATCGCCCTCCTGGAGCGAGGCGAAGATGTTCCGGGCCGTCTCGCGCTCACCGAATGCCGGGGGCGTGGCCGGGACCATGGCCGGGTCCTTGAGGTCGGGCATGTCCAGGCCGTGGATCTGCCACAGTCCCGTCAGATCGAGCAGGCCCGAGAACCGGATCACGTCCTCCGAGTCCACGTCGAGTTCGTGCTGCAGGATCCGGAGCATCCGCGGCGTCATGTCCTCGGCGATCTCCAGACGGACGGCGGAACCGAAGCGGCGGCGGGCGAGCTCGCGCTCGAGCGCCTGCAGCAGGTCCTCGTCGCGGTCCTCCTCGACCTCCATGTCCGCGTTGCGGGTCACGCGGAAGACATGGTGCTCGACGACCTCCATGCCCTGGAACAGATCGCCGAGGTGGGCCGCGATGATCTCCTCGGCGGGCACGAACGAGTACTCGTCCTCCGCACCCCGGTCGACCCTGACGAAGCGGGGCACGTTGTGGGGGATCTTGACCCGGGCGAAGTGTTCCTGTCCCGATCCGATGTCGCGGATGATCACCGCCAGGTTGAGGCTGAGCCCGGAGATGTAGGGGAAGGGGTGAGCCGGGTCGACGGCGAGCGGGGTCAGGACGGGGAAGATCGAGTTCCTGAACAACTCCGCGAGCGAGAACCGCTCGTCGGCCGTGAGCTCGCCCCAGGGCAGGATCCGGACCCCGTGCAGTTCGAGTTCGGGTCTGATCTCGTCGTGGAACAACCGGGTCTGTTCATCGCAGAGCTCACGGGTTCGGACGCTGATCCTGCCGAGTTGCTCGGCGGGCGTCTGACCGTCGGCGGACCTGACCGACAATCCCGTCTTGTCGCGTCGTTTCAGGCCGGCCACCCGCACCATGTAGAACTCGTCCAGGTTCGACCCGAAGATCGCGAGGAACTTGGCCCTCTCGAGTAGCGGCAGGTCCTTCTCGCCCGCCAGGGCGAGCACCCGGGCATTGAAGTCGAGCCAGCTGAGTTCTCGGTTGAGGTAGCGGTCACGGGGTCGGGGGAGTTGCTCGAGTACGGGGTCGTCTGCGGTCACCGGACCATTGTGGCCGATACCCCGGCGGAGTGAGCACCTTGTGCCACAGAGGGGGCCCTCAGAACGGCCGCGGTGGCCTCACCCACCGCACGTTCTGCCAGCGCCAGGACGTCCTCGGGGGTGTCGACGTCGCGACCGGCCGCGCCCGAGGGATCGACCTCGTCGAGCGGGACGGCACCACCCTCGGACAGGTGCCGGGCGGCGGAGTCGGGCCCGAACCGGGGGATGCGGGCACCGGCGGGGCCGGTCCAGAACGCCATGGTCGTCCCGGCACCACCATGGTCGGGCACCATCGAATGCGCGTGTCCGACGGCGGCTGCGAGCACCCGGGCGAGCTGGGGGGCCCGGAGCTCGGGCAGGTCCGCGGTCACCACGCCCACCGGCCCGGGCACGCCGCGGATCGCCTCCGTGAGCGCAGCGTTGAGCGGGTCGCCGCCCGACCGGTCCGCGGCGCCGACCGGCTCCGGGACGATCTCGATCCGGAGTCGACGTGCGAGCGCTGCCACGTCGGGATCCGAGGTGACCACCCGCACCCGTGCGACCCCGGGCGTCGCGATGCAGGTCCGGAGCACATCTGTGGCCATCGCGAGGACGAGCGCCCGCCTGGCGGGGGCGGGCAGCGCGCGGGCGAGGCGGCTCTTGGCGCGGTCGAGGGCCTTGACGGGGACGACTATCGTCCACCCGCCGTTCGTCGCCCCGTGACCCGCCACCGTCTTCATTGCCCGCCATCCTGCCAGCAGAGCCGCGCGAGCGCGCCGGGCCGGGTAGCGTTTGCTCACGATCCACCTGCGATGGCTCGGGTGGGGGACGACGAGCCGGGAGGCGAAATGGCGCGGGTCGCGGTGATGGGTGCGGGGTCGTGGGGGACCGCCGTCGGCAAGGTACTCGCGGATGCGGGGTCGGAGGTCGTCCTGTGGGCTCGCCGTGACGAGGTGGCCCTGGGGATCAACGAGCGGCACTGCAACGAGAAATACCTGCCCGGGATCGTCCTGCCCGCGACCGTCACCGCATCGACTGACCCGGCCGAGGTCCTCTCCGGCTCCCATGAGGTCGTCCTGGCCGTTCCGTCCCAGAGCCTGCGGGGGAACCTCGAGAAGTGGGTCGACCTGCTCGAGCCGGACGCCGGGGTCATCTCCCTGGCGAAGGGCATCGAGACCGGGTCCCTGATGCGCATCAGCGAGGTCGTCGCCGAGGTCACGGGGTTGACCGCGGACAAGATCGCGGCGTTGTCGGGCCCCAACCTCGCGCGGGAGATCGCCGAGGGTCAGCCGGCCGCGACGGTCATCGCCTGCACGGACGTCGACCGCGCGGCCCGCCTGCAGGACGCGTTCTCCACCCCGAACTTCCGCCCGTACACCAACACCGACGTGGTGGGGTGCGAGATCGGCGGCTCCACCAAGAACGTCATCGCCCTGGTGTGCGGTATCGCCACCGGCATGGGCCTGGGCGACAACACGATGGCAACGCTGGTCACGCGCGGACTGGCGGAGTCGACGAGGTTGGGAGTGGCGCTCGGCGCCAACCAGATGACCTTCGCCGGACTCGCCGGGCTGGGCGACCTGGTCGCCACCTGCACCTCGCCGCTGTCCCGCAACCGGACCTTCGGTGAGCGGCTGGGCAGGGGGGAGACCCTGGAGCAGGCACAGGAGGCCACCAACGGCCAGGTCGCGGAGGGCGTGAAGTCCTGCACGTCGATCCGTTCGCTCGCCCGGCAGATGGGGGTCGAGATGCCGCTGACCGAGGCGGTCCACGAGATCTGTCACGAAGGGGGCGACGCCGTCGAGGTGGCGGTGCGCCTCATGAGACGGAGCACCAAGCCCGAGTAGCCTCGGCCCGGTGAATCGCATCACCGTTGCCGTCCTGTACGGCGGACGCAGCACGGAGCACTCCGTGAGCTGCGTGTCCGCCGGCGCCGTCATGGCCCATCTCGACCGATCCGTCTACGAGGTGGTCCCCGTCGGGATCACCGGAACGGGGAGGTGGACCCTGGGTCCTGACGACGTGTCGGGGCTGCGGATAGTCGACAGGGTCCTGCCGGAGGTCGACCCGGAACGGCCACAGGTGGCGCTCGGTCTGTCCTCCGACGACCGCGGGGTCCTGCGCTACGTGGACGGGGAGCGGGCCGGCGAGGAGATCGCCCGGGTGGACGTGGTCTTCCCCGTCATGCACGGCACCCACGCTGAGGACGGCACCGTCCAGGGACTCCTGGAACTCTCGGGTGTCCCCTACGTCGGTCCGGGGGTGTTCGCCAGTGCGGCCGGCATGGACAAGGAGTTCACCAAGGTCGTGTTGGGTGCGGCGGGTCTGCCGATCGGAGAGCAGGTGGTACTGCGCCCCGGTACCGAGACGCTCCCGGAGGCGGAGCGCGAGCGGCTCGGCCTCCCGTTGTTCGTCAAGCCCGCCCGCGGCGGTTCGTCGATCGGCATCACCAAGGTCTCCCGGGCGAGTGAACTCGACGCGGCGATCGCCGAGGCCCGCCGCTTCGATCCCAAGGTGATCATCGAGGCCGCCATCGTCGGCCGCGAGGTCGAATGCGGAGTACTCCAGTACCCGGACGGTCGGGTGGAGGCGAGCCTGCCGGCCGAGCTCCACATCCCCGGAGAGCCGACCGGTCTGGACGGTGAGACGGAGGGTGAGTCCTTCTATGACTTCAACACCAAATACCTCGACGACGTCTGCACGTTTGATCTGCCCGCGCAGCTCCCCGCCGCGGACACCGACCGCCTGCGGACCCTCGCCGTCGACGCGTTCCACGCCTTGGACGCCCGCGGACTGAGCCGGGTCGACTTCTTCGTCACCGAGCACGGTCCGGTGATCAACGAGGTCAACACCATGCCGGGATTCACCCCTATCTCGATGTACCCGCAGATGTGGGCGGCGACGGGGGTCGACTACCCGACATTGCTCGACACCCTCGTGCGGACCGCGCTCGCGGGGGACTGACCCCCCGGGCTCAGCCGATCGGGGCGGGCCGCGGTTCGACGGCGTCCAGTCCGGCGGACAGGGCGTCCGAGAGGTCCTGGATCGGGCCGGTGCCGGCGGTCGCGGGCAGCGTGACCGCGACGTACTGCGGTCGGTCGACGGCGACCCAGGTGGACGACGTCACGGCCGGGTCCGGGTCGGCCTCGTTGAACCACTGGACCCCGTTGACCTCTTGGAGCGATACCCCGACGGTGAAGGTCGGTGGGGCGGGGAGGCCGCAGCGGACGACGACGGTCTCGGCGTCGGGCATCCGGTACGCCGCGGCGCCCGGCGGGGCGGGTTCGACCAACGCGACCCGGTTCGCGTCCCCGAGCGCATCCGGCAGGGACTCGACCAGGGACAGGCACTCCTCGGATCCGGCGCCGGGGGCCGGGATGGTCACGGCGGTGACGGGCTCGTTCGCGGCGGACTCCGCCGCCTCATCGCTCACGTCCCGCACCAGGACCAGCACCACGGCGAGAAGCACCAGCGGGATGAGCACCGCCGCTACCACCACGACCGTCGAGACCGGTGGTCGAGAGCCACCGTCCGAGGTCCGGGGGCCGGAGGGGCCCGTGTCGTGACCGTCGCCCGAAACCGTGTCAGTGGTGCCCACGCCGAGTAGTCCTCTCTCCTGCGGTCAGCCGCCCGAGGTGGCGGCCGCTAGCCTGTCGGCAACGCTACAGACCACCGCCGGCCCTCCCGGCGCCTGACCACAGAGGACACCGATGAGCCCTGCGCCCGAACGGCCCGCCACCGTCGCGGAGGTGGGGGAGGCCGGGGTGCTGGCGGTGTTGAGCGGTCCGGGGGACGCCTACACCGGCGACCCGGTGGGGAACGGGGACGACGCGGCGGTCCTCGGCCCGGCCGCGGCGACCGTGGTGACCACCGACATGCTCGTGGAGGGGACCCACTTCCGGTTGGACCTGACCACCTGGAGGGACATCGGTCGTCGCGCCGTCGCGCAGAACGTCTCCGACGTCCTGGCGATGGGTGCCGACTGCTCCCGCGTGCTCGTGGCCCTGGCGGTCCCCGGGGAGACGACCATGGAGCAGATCCGCGAACTGGCCGCCGGCATCCACGGCGAGGCCGCGCGATCCGGTGCCGTGGTGGTGGGCGGTGATCTCACCAGCGCGCACCTCGTCGTGGTCAGTGTCACCGCGATCGGCACCCTTCCGGAAGGCGCGCGTCCCCTGCGGATCGACGGCGCCGCTCCCGGCGACAGGGTCGCGCTCACCGGTGAACCGGGACGTTCGGCGGCGGGTCTGGCACTACTCCTGGCAGGCCACGCGGACGGGCCGTTGCAACAGGCCCACAGGGTCCCCGTGCCCCCTATCGGGTCCGGCAGGGCGGCGAGACTCGCCGGCGCCACCTCACTCACCGACGTCAGCGACGGGCTGATGCGCGACCTGTCGGGGATGGCGCGGGCCTCTGGGGTGGCGGCGGACCTCGTCGTCGACGCTCTCCCCGTCGACCCCCGCCTGGGTGAGGCCGCGGCGATCCTGGGTCGTCCCGATCCCGGTGCGCAGGTCATGGACTGGATCCTCGACGGAGGCGAGGACCACGGCCTACTGGGCACCTTCCCGACGGACTCGGACGTCCCGGCAGGGTTCACCGTGATCGGGACGATCCGCGACGGCGACCCCGGTGAGGTCTCCCTGGACGGTCACCCACGGACCCCCGGGGGCTGGGACTCCGCGCGAGGGGCGAACTAGGCTGGCCCCATGGCTGTCTACGCACTCGGAGACCTCGAACCCGACATCGCTCCCGACGCCTGGGTGCACCCCGACGCCGTGGTGATCGGCAGGGTCCGTCTGGGACCGGGAGTGTCCGTATGGCCGACCGCCGTCCTTCGTGGCGACTACGGGCGCATCGAGGTCGGCGCCATGACCAACATCCAGGACGGCACGATCGTCCACTGCACGGAGTCGGAACCGACGGTGTTCGGTGAGCACTGCATCGTGGGGCACAACGCGCACATCGAGGGAGCGACCATCGGGGACGGTGCGCTGATCTCCTCCGGTTCGATCGTGCTCAACGGCGCCGTGATCGGTGCCGGGGCGGTCGTCGCCGCCGGGTGCCTCATCCCGCCCCGGTTCCAGCTGCCCGCCGCGCGCATGGCGATGGGAGCCCCCGCGAAGATCCGCGAGGGGTACGAGGTGGACCCGGCGATGCTGGCCGGGAACACACAGAAGTATCACGACAACGCGATGCGCTACCGCTCCGAGCTCCGACGGATCGACTGACCGGGTGGCGGGGAACGAGTCGGGTCGGCCTGCACTGGAGGAGGTCGTCGACCCGGGATGGGCGAGCGCGTTGGCGCCGGTGGAGGACCGCATCAGACGGATGGGCGACTTCCTCCGCGAGGAGGACGCCGCCGGTCGTGCCTACCTCCCTGCGGGGGACCGGATCCTGCGCGCCTTCACCCAGCCGTTCGACGAGGTCCGCGTGCTGATCGTGGGGCAGGACCCCTACCCGACACCCGGCCACCCCGTCGGACTGAGCTTCGCCGTCGACGGACACGTCCGGCCCCTGCCACGGAGCCTGGTCAACATCTACCGTGAGTACTCCGACGACCTCGGACTGCCGGCGCCGCCCCACGGCGATCTGAGCGCCTGGACCCGCAACGGGGTGCTCCTGCTCAACCGCGTGCTCACGGTGGCGCCCGGTCACCCTGCCTCCCATCGCCGGAAGGGCTGGGAGGAGGTCACCGGGCGGGCGATCGAGGCGCTGGTGGAGCGCGACCGGCCGCTGGTGGCGATCCTCTGGGGACGCCAGGCGCAGTCGCTGGCGCCGATGCTCGGACAGACCCCGGTCATCGCCTCCGCACACCCCTCGCCGCTGTCGGCCTCACGCGGATTCTTCGGCTCCCGACCGTTCAGCCGCGCGAATGACGAGCTGCACCGACTGGGCGTCGAACCCGTGGACTGGCGGCTGCCGGACCTACCGGACCTACCGGACACACCGAGCCAGACGTAGAGGCAGGCACAGTCAGGCCGGGCGACGGGCGAGCAGCGCCCGCCCCACACCCTCAGGCGCCGCCGAACCGCGGGGAGCGCTTGGCGACGAACGCGTCCACGCCCTCGATCCCGTCGGGGGACACCGCCAGCGCCGCGATGGAGTCACGTTCCGCGTCGAGTTGCTGGGCGAGAGTCCTCTCCTCCGACCGTCGCAGCAGCTCCTTGGTGGCGGCGTAGGAGGCGCGCGGTCCCGCCGCGAGGCGGACCGCCAGTTCGCGAGCCGTGGTGGAGACGTCGCCCTCGGTGAACGTGGTGATCATCCCGATCCCGTGTGCCCGCGCCCCGTCCATGGGCTCGTTGCCCAGGATGAACGCCCGGGCCGCCGCGGGCCCGATCGCACGGGGCAGGCGCCAGGACATGCCGCCGTCCGGGGACAGCCCGATGCCGGGGTAGGCCGCGAGCAGGCGGGTGTCCGGGCCGCCGACCGAGAAGTCGGCGGCCAGGGCAAGGGAGAGTCCGGCCCCCGCGGCCCACCCGGCCACCGCCGCCACCACAGGTACGGGCGCGCGTTCCAGGTCCCGGACCACCCCGTGCAACCGGTCGGCCAGCTCGCGGACGTGCTCCGAGCGGTCCTCGGCCGCGGCGAACCCGGGCACGTTGCCGCCCGCACAGAAGTTCCTGCCCAGCCCCACGAGGAGGATCGCGCCGGCGTCGATCTCACCGGCGAGGAGCGCGGACAGCGCGGTCCCGGCCTGGGTGACCGCGTCGGAGTCCAGCGAGTTCCCCCGGCCCTCGAGGGAGATGGGGATGGTCAGCACCCCGTCCTCGAGGGTGACGAGCGGCGTGGCGGTCAGGTCAGTGGTCATCGGGGCTCCAATGAGTGGTCCAGGCCGTCTCGGCCTGTTCGACGGCTGTCGCCTGGTGAGGGTACTAGGCTTGGCCGCGCCGACAGACGGAGTCGGACCGTTGGGGTGGGCGGACGCCGAGGAGGGGTGATGGCACAGGAGTCGACGAGTGTCGAGGAACGTCCGTCATCGCTGGACGCCCACGGCCTACTGGGCTGGGCACGGCGGTGCGTGGAACACCTCGCGACGCACCGTGAGGAGATCAACGCCCTCAATGTGTTCCCCGTGCCGGACTCCGACACCGGGACCAACCTTCTCTACACGATGAGAGCCGCGGTAGACAGGGCCGAGGGCGAGGAGGCGTGGATCTCCGAGGGCGGGGGGAGCGCCGGCGCCCGCGAGATCGCCGTGGCGCTCGGCCACGGGGCCGTCCATGGCGCGCGGGGCAACTCCGGCGTCATCCTGTCCCAGGTCCTCAGGGCGGTCGGCGAGGCGGCGACCTTCACGGTCGTGGACGCCTCGACCTACCGTCGTGCCCTCCGGACGGCGGTCACACTCGTCGACCACGCACTGAGCGATCCGGTCGAGGGCACCATCGTCACCGTGCTGCGGGAGGCCGCGTCCGGAGCCGGCCGGTCGTCGGCCACCTCGCTCGTCGAGGTGGCACGCGCCGCCGCGGACGCAGGGGCGGAGGCCCTCGACCGCACGACGTCCCAGCTGCCCGCGCTGACCCGGGCCGGGGTCGTGGACGCGGGCGGCAGGGGCCTGCTGGTGCTGCTGGACACCATGGTCGAGGTGCTCGGGGGACAGGCGCCGGAGCGGCCGGAGTACTTCATCCCCGACGACCCGTTCACCGAGTCCGCCCCGCCGTGCGACGGCGCCGACGGTGGAGAGGCCCACGCCTCCGCGGATACCCGGTACGAGGTCATGTACTCCCTGACCCACTCGGACGACGCGCGTGCCGACGAACTCAGGTCGGCACTGCGGACCCTCGGCGACAGCGTGGTGGTCGTGGGCGACGGCGGAACCGGGGACAACGCACGCTGGGCCGTACACGTCCACACCGACGACATCGGAACGGCGATCGAGGTCGCACTACCGCTCGGCCGCATCACCGAGATCCGGGTGACGGACATGCTCGACCCGGTGGGCGGGAGCGCGCCGACCGGACACCAGCGGGGGAGTGGGTCCGGGGACGGGGAGGACCGGGCCGTGCGCGAGCCCGAGCGGACGGTGGTGGCCATCGTCCCGGACGGACCACTGGCGGACCTGTTCTCCGGGGCGGGCGCGAAGACGGTCGATCCGGAGGAGGGCGGGGTCATCGACGCGGTACTCGCGTTGTCCGCGGACGAGTTGCTGGTGCTGCCGAACGGTGAGCTGTCCAGGGCCCAGATCGGAGCCCTCGACGCCGCGCTGCGCGATGTCGACGGGAACGCCCTCATCCTCCCGACGGGGTCGGTCGTGCAGGGGTTGTCGGCGCTCGCCGTCCACGACCCCTCGACCACCTTGTCGCTGGACGGTTTCGGGATGGCGGACGCGGCGGCCGCCACCCGACACGCGCACCTCGTGCGGGCCGAACACGACGCGCTCACGCTGGTCGGTCGCTGCGCCGCGGGCGACCTCCTCGGCATGGTCGGCCACGACGTCGCCCTCATCGAGACGGACCACGTGGACGCGGTGTGCGCGCTGGCGGACCGGTTGCTGTCCTCCGGCGGCGAACTCGTGACCCTCCTGCTCGGAGCCGAGTACGACGACGCCGCGACCGAGACGGCGCTGAACAGGATCCGCAGCGGTCACCCCGACGTGGAGGTCGCCGGATACGCGGCCGGACCCGGACGGGTGCTCGCGCACGTCGGGGTAGAATGACCGCGCTCGCCACCACGGACACGCCCCTGGAGGACGTCCTCGACGCCGAACTGGCCGAGCGGATCACCACGGCCTTCGGTCACCGGACCGTCGGCGCCCTGCTCCACACCCTTCCCCGCAGGTACCGCCAACACGGACAGCGCTACGACAAGCGTGAACTCGTCGACGGCGAACGGGTGACGATCATCGGGACCGTCGCCACCGCCGCGACCCGCAACTACACCACCAAGCAGGGCCAGCCGCGGGAGATGCTCACGCTCACCGTGAAGGACGAGGACACCACGTTCAAGGTGGTCTACTTCGCCGGCCGCAAGATCAAATACATGCTGCCGGTGGGCACGGTCGCGATGTTCGACGGCACCGTGTCGCGCTTCCGCCAGTCCCTGGATCTCAAACACCCCGAGTTCCTGGTCCTCCGATCGGTCTCCGGACCCGGCGGCCAGCTCAAGGGGTCGGGAAACCTCGCCGCGCTCGCCCGCCTGTCCGCGGAGATCGACGCGGAGGGCGGCCCGAGTCTGTTCGACCGCCCGCTCCTGCCCATCTACTCGGCCAAGGAGAGCGTGACCTCGTGGGATCTGCTCGGCGCGGTGGTGACCGCGATCCGCGCGCTGGTCCCGGTGGTGGACCCCCTCGACGACACGGTCCGGGCGGCCGCGGGGCTCATGGGGCTCGACGAGGCGCTGCGCAAGGCCCACCTGCCGGGATGCGTCGAGGACGCGGACAGGGCCGGATACCGGCTCCGGTTCGACGAGGCCATCGCGCTGCAGCTGCTCCTCGGGGCCCGGCGCCGGTTCGTCGCCCGTGACCCGGCCCCGGCCAGCCCGGTGCGCGGGGACGGCGTCCGGGCCGCGATGGAGGCACGCTTGCCGTTCGAGCTCACCGCCGGGCAGGAGGCCGTACTGGAGGAGATCTCGGCGGATCTGACGGTCGACGAGCCGATGAACCGCCTGCTCCAGGGCGAGGTCGGCTCCGGGAAGACGGTGGTCGGACTGCTGGCGATGCTCCAGGTGGTCGATGCCGGGCGCCAGTGCGTGATGTTGGCCCCCACGGAGGTCCTCGCCACCCAACACCACCGCTCGCTGACGGCCATGCTCGGCGATCTGGGTGAGTGGGGCAGACTCGGCGCCGCGGACCAGGCCACCCGGGTGGTGCTGCTGACGGGCTCCATGTCCACCGCGGAGCGCCGGGCGGCACTCCTCGACATCGTCACCGGCGAGGCCGGGATCGTCGTGGGCACGCACGCGCTCATCCAGGATTCGGTGGACTTCTTCGACCTGGGGCTGGTCGTGGTGGACGAGCAACACCGCTTCGGGGTCCGTCAGCGGGACCGACTGCGCGCGAAGGGGCGGGACGGCATGGTCCCGCACCTGCTGGTGATGACGGCGACACCGATCCCCCGGACCATCGCGATGACGGTGTTCGGCGACCTGGAGGTCTCCGAGCTGGACGAGCTGCCCGGCGGGCGTAGACCGATCTCCACCTCGGTCGTGCCGGCCCGCGACAAACCGAGGTGGGTGGAGCGGACCTGGGAGCGGGTACGGGAAGAGGTCGGGGCGGGCCACCGCGCGTACGTCGTGTGCGCGAGGATCGACGCCGACACCACCGACGCCCCGGACGGTGCCACGAAGGGAGGGGGCGACGACGACAAGGGGTCGGACAGACCTCCGTTGGTCGCCGCCGTGGAGCTCCACGAGTACCTGTCCTCGGGGCCCCTCGCGGGGCTCCGCATAGGACTCATGCACGGACGTCTGCCGCCGGAGGAGAAGGACGCGACCATGTCCGCATTCGCCTCCGGCGGTCTCGACGTGCTGGTGTCGACGACCGTGATCGAGGTCGGGGTGGACGTTCCGGAGGCCACCGTGATGGTGGTGATGGACGCCGAGCGGTTCGGGGTGAGCCAGCTCCACCAGCTCCGGGGCCGGGTCGGTCGGGGCGGACTGCCCGGGCTCTGCCTGCTCGTGACCAACTCCCGTGAGGGGGGAAAGGCGATGGAGCGTCTCAAGGCCGTCGCCGGAACCACCGACGGGTTCCTGCTGGCGCAGCTCGACCTGGTCCAGCGCCGGGAGGGGGACGTCCTGGGCGACGCCCAGTCGGGTGCGCTGGCGTCGCTGCGGCTGTTGTCGGTCGTCGACGACGGCGAGGTCATCGAGATCGCGCGCCGCCACGCCGAGGAGATCCTCGACGCCGACCCGGGGCTCGACCACCACCCGGCGTTGGCCGAGCGGGTCCGCCGCCTGTCCGGGTCGGACGAGTCGGACTACCTGTTCAAGTACTGACCACCAGAGGGTCGACCACCAGAGGTTCGACCATCAGCAGAACGACTATCGGGGGAGCCATGACCCGCATCATCTCGGGCCGCCTGCGCGGGCGGTCGATCACCGTGCCGCCCTCGGGGACCCGACCCACCACCGACCGTGTCCGTGAGGCCTTGTTCAGCGCGATCGTCAGCAGGGTGGACCTGGCCGGAGCCTCGGTGCTGGACCTGTTCGCCGGGTCGGGCGCGCTCGGGTTGGAGGCGGTCTCCCGGGGCGCCGACGTGGTGTGGTTCGTGGAGGAGAACCCCCGGGCCGTCGCGAGCATCCGCGCGAACACGGCGGGCCTGTCGTCGTCGTTCCCGTCCGTCCGACCGACCGTCAGGCGGGCGGCGCTACCCGCCGCGGTCAACGGACCATGCCCCGTGCCCGACGGCTTCCACCTGGTCCTCGCCGATCCGCCGTACGACAGGTCCGGGGAGCTCGACGACCCCGTCCTGCGGGCGTTGTCGGCAGGGGGTTGGCTGGCGGCGGATGCACTCGTGGTGTGGGAGAGGTCCAAACGGGACCCGGCGGTGCGGTGGCCCGACGGGTACGAGGTGGAGTTCGAACGGACCTACGGGGAGACCGCCGTCGAGATCGCGCGCCCGGTTGATACGGTCGGCCGATGACCACCGTCGTGTGCCCAGGCTCCTTCGACCCGGTGACCCTCGGGCACCTCGACATCATCCGCCGCGCCGCGCAGCTGTTCGACGACGTGATCGTGTGCGTGGTGGCCAACCCCAACAAGCAGGGGACGTTCACGATCGACGAGCGCAAGGCGATGATCGAGGAGGTCTGCGCCGGCATCCCCGGGGTGCGCGTCGACAGTTTCTACGGACTTCTGGTGGACTACTGCCGGGATCAGGGGGCCACCGCCGTGATCAAGGGTCTGCGCGACTCGACCGACTACGACTACGAGCTGCCGATGGCCCACATGAACAGGTCGATCGCGGGTGTGGACACCGTGTTCCTGCCCACCCGGGCGGATCTGGCCTTCGTGTCCTCGTCGCTGTGCCGCGAGGTCACGAGGATGGGCGGCGACGTCTCCCATCTCCTGCCCGATCCCGTCGCGCTGGCCCTCAGGGAGCGGCTGGGCTGAGCGGCTGGGCTGAGCGGCCGGGCTGAGCGGCCGGGCTGAGCGGCCGGGCCGGGCTCCGGGTCGGGGCGGAGGAGAGGGCCTGGGCGCTGCGCAGGACAGGGCCGGGGCCGCGAAGGACAGGGTCAGAACCCCGGACCGCCGGACACACCGCCGCCGCACCGGCACCGTGGCCCGGCTTGCGGGCACACTGGTGTGGCAAGAGTGACGATCCGGTGAAGGGACGAGCGTGTACCGAGTGTTCCAGGCCCTCGATGAGCTGAACGCGATGATCGAGGACGCCCGCAGTCTGCCCATGACCGCGAACTGCGTGGTGCCCAGGCACGAGTCCCTGCTGTTGCTCGACGACATCCGCGACTCCTTCCCCGGTGAACTCGACGACGCCCAGGACGTGTTGGACCAGCGCGACAGTGTGCTCGCGGAGGCCGACACCACCGCACGGGACACCGTGTCCGCAGCGGACGCCGAAGCGGACCGCACGCTCCGCGAGGCGCGCGCGGACGCGGACGCGATGCTCGCCGACGCGAAGGCGCGCGCCGACCGGATGGTCGCGGAGGCCACGGCGCACGCCGACGGACTGGTCGGCGACGCCCGCGCGGAATCCGCCGAGCTGCTCGACCGGTCCCGCCGCGAGGCCGAGTCGACCACCGTCCGCGCCCGCGCCGAGTCCGATCGGCTGGTGGAGCAGGCCAACATCATCTACGACCGCACGATCACCGAGGCGCGCCAGGAGCAGCAGCGCATGCTGTCGGAGTCCGAGGTGGTCCGGATCGCCGACGAGGAGGCCAGCCGGATCCGGGACGCCGCCCACGCCGAGAGCGATCGTCGGCGTGAGGAGTGCGACGCCTACATCGACGACAAGATGGCGCGGTTCGAGGAGTTCCTGGGTTCCACCATCCGGACCGTGTCCCGGGGTCGCGAGGAGCTCCACGGGGTCACACCGGCCGGGCGCCGCGAGGCCCACGGCCGCAGGAGCGCACGTGAGGGCGAGCACTACGGCGACGGGTACGGGGACTACTGATCGACGACGGGTAGTCTGCTGGGCGTGTCCACCACCTCCCGCAAGCGTCGCCAAGGCCGTCCGGCCGCCGATTCCCTCGTCCTCGACACCCGCAGCATCGTCCGGTCCCCGGGCGCGATGACGCAGGTCCAGCGCGCCGCGGTGCTGCCGTCGGACATCGGGGTCGAGCTGATGCGGATCCCCGAGGGGTCCCAGGTGGACCTGGACCTGGACCTGACCTTCGTCGACGAGGGGGTGCTGGTCACCGGCACCGTCTCGGGGCGGGCCGCGGTGGAGTGCGCGCGGTGCCTCGGTGAGTTCACCGCTGACGTCGCGGTCACCCTCACGGAGATGTACGCGGTCGAGGGCACGGCGGCAGCGGACGGGGCAGAGCAGGACGAGGTGCGACTCCTCGACGGTGACCTGTTGGACCTGGAGCCCGCCCTGGTCGACGCCTTCGGTCTCGAGTTCCCTATGTCCCCCATATGTACCGACTACGGTCACAGCGACTGCGTCAACCCCGACACCCCCGCGCCGGACGGGGTCTCGGGCAGTACCGAGGGACGCATCGACCCGCGCTGGGCCGGACTGGCGGAGAAGTTCGGAGCCACCGCGACCGACGAGGGGGCCGAGTGACGGACCCCTCTCCGGAGCTCGCCGTGGTCCTGGGTGTGGAGCTCCCCGGGGAGCTGGCCGCGCAGGCGCTGACCCACCGGTCGTACGCCTACGAGCACGGGGGGCTCCCGCACAACGAGCGGCTGGAGTTCCTCGGCGACGCCGTCCTGGAACTCGTCGTGACCGAGCACCTCTACGCCGCGTACCCGGACCGGCCGGAGGGTGACCTCGCGAAGATCCGTGCCAGCCTGGTCAACACCTATGTCCTGGCCGACATCGCACGCGAGCTGGGCCCCGATGGGCTCGGTGCGCTCCTGAGGCTGGGCAGAGGAGAGGAACTCACCGGCGGGCGGGACAAGCACTCGATCCTGGCGGACACCCTGGAGGCCGTCTTCGGCGCCGTGTATCTGACCCACGGTCTGGAGGTCGCACGGGGGATCGTCGAGGGGATCATCGGTGAGCGACTGCGGGTGGTTCCCACCCTGGGTGCGGCGCTGGACTGGAAGACCAGCCTCCAGGAGAAGTGTTCGGCGCTCGGCCGGCCCAAGGCCCGGTACGACATCACCTCCACCGGACCGGACCACGACAAGACGTTCTCGGCTGTCGCCCTCGTCGGGGACGAGCCACTGGGGGAGGGTGTCGGTCGGACCAAGAAGGAGGCCGAGCAGAAGGCCGCCGAGCAGGCCTGGGCCGCCCTGGACCGGACCGCGCACTGACATGCCGGAGCTGCCCGAGGTCGAGGTGGTTCGTCGCGGCCTCGAGTCCCACGTGGTGGGACGGCGGATCCTCGACGTCTCGGTGACCGGCGCCCGGACCGCCCGCCGTCAGCCCGGCGGTCCCGCGGAGATCGTCGCCCGGTTGACCGACCGGGTGGTGAGCGGGGCCGGCCGACGTGGCAAGTACCTGTGGTTGACCCTGGACAGAGAGCACACCGCGGGCGCCGACTGCCTGTTGGTCCATCTCGGGATGAGCGGCCAGATGCTGGTCACGACGACCGACGCTCCGCGGGTACGGCACCTGCACGCCCGGGCCCTGCTCGACGACGGCAGGGAGCTGCGGTTCGTCGACCAGCGGACGTTCGGGGGGTGGACCGTCGTCCCGCTGGCCGAGGCCGCTGACGGGACCCGTGTGCTCCTGCCCGCGCCGGCCGCCCACGTGGCCGCCGACCCGTTCGAGCCCGGATTCGACGAGCTGGCCACGGCGCGGACGATCCGCCGCCGGGACAGCGAGATCAAGCGACTCCTACTGGACCAGACCGTGGTGTCCGGGATCGGCAACATCTACGCGGACGAGGCGTTGTGGCGTTCCGGTGTCCACGGCCGCCGGCGTGCGGGAGCGTTGACGCTGGCCACCGTCCGCGGGGTGCTCGGACACGCCCGTGAGGTGATGTCCGATGCGCTGGACGCCGGGGGGACGTCGTTCGACGCGCTGTACGTCAACGTCAACGGAGCCTCGGGATACTTCGACAGGTCTCTCGACGTCTACGGCCGGGCCGGGCAGCCGTGTGCGAGATGCGGGGCGGTGGTGGTGCGCGAGGACTTCATGAACCGCGGCTCGCACTTCTGCCCCGGCTGCCAGTCGGCCCCCCGGCGTGGTGGGGCGACTCGGAGTCGCTCCGTACGATGACCGGCATGACGATGACCGGCAAGGACGACACGCCCGAGAATTCACCGGCCGCCACCGAGTTGTGGGTGGAGCGGGCCGGGACCCGGCGATACGTGGGGCACTCGACGCGGGGCGCGAGGGTCGAGATCGGGTCCGCGGACGTCGAGGGCGTGTTCACCCCGGGCGAGCTGCTCAAGATCGCCCTCGCGTCGTGCACCGCGATGGCCTCCGACTTCACCGTCTCCCGGAGGCTCGGCGAGGACTACGCCGCTACCGTGCGTGTGTCCGGAGCCCCGGATCGCGAGGCCGAGCGGTATCCGCGGCTGGAGGAGACCTACGAGCTGGACCTGTCCGGGCTCGACCCGGCCATGCGTGATCGCTTGCTGGACATGATCCGGCGCTCGGTGGACTCCGCGTGCACGGTCGGCCGGACACTGGATGCGGGGGCCGAGGTGGAACTCGGGTTCGACATCCGATGACGGGGCAGCGCGCGGCCGGCAGGGACCCGGCAGAGCAGGACCCGGCAGAGCGGGATCCGGCAGGGGCGGGGCAGGACCAGGTCCGGTTGGTGGCATGGGTCCACGGGCACGTGCAGGGCGTGGGTTTCCGGTGGTGGACGCGGTCCAGGGCACTCGAACTCGGGCTCGTCGGATACGCCGCCAACAAGACCGACGGCCGGGTACACGTGGTGGCCGAGGGATCCCGCCGGGCGTGTGTCGAGCTCGTGGACCTGCTCAGGGGCGGGGGGAGCCCGGGCCGGGTCGAGCTGGTGGTGGACACCTGGGAGCCGCCCCGCGGCGACCTGACCGGGTTCCGCGAGCGCTAGGCCTGACGTCCGGGTAGACGCTCCCTCGGCAGTGATCGCCGCCACGGCGGTCACGGCTACGGGACGGTACAAGGTAGTGCCATAGGATCGACACCCGTGTACCTCAAATCGTTGACGCTCAAGGGCTTCAAGTCCTTCGCGGCACCGACGACGCTGAGGTTCGAGCCCGGGATCTGCTGCGTGGTCGGCCCCAACGGCTCCGGCAAGTCCAACGTCGTCGACGCGCTCACCTGGGTGATGGGGGAGCACAGCGCCAAGTCACTGCGCGGCGGCAAGATGCAGGACGTAATCTTCGCCGGAACCGCCGGCAAGGCACCGCTCGGCAGGGCCGAGGTCACGCTCACCCTGGACAACTCGGACGGCACGCTGCCGATCGACTACGCCGAGGTCTCACTGACCCGGCGGATGTTCCGTGACGGTGCGGCGGAGTACGAGATCAACGGTGACCGCGCCCGGTTGATGGACGTGCAGGAACTGCTCTCCGACTCGGGCATCGGACGCGAGATGCACGTGATCGTGGGCCAGGGAAAGCTCGCCGAGATCCTGGAGTCCAAGCCCGAGGAGCGGCGCGCCTTCATCGAGGAGGCCGCGGGGATCCTCAAACACCGCCGCCGCAAGGAGAAGGCGCAGCGCAAGCTGGCCGGCATGCAGGGCAACCTCGACCGTTTGAGCGACCTGACCGGCGAGCTGCGCCGTCAGCTCAAGCCACTCGGTCGACAGGCCGAGGTGGCGCGCCGCGCCCAGTCCGTCCAGGCAGACCTCCGCGACGCGACCCTCCGGCTGGCCGCCGACGACCTGGTGACCCGTCGCGCAGAGTTGGCGGACGCGGAGAGCGTGCGGTCGCGGCTCGCCGACCAGGTCGGCGCGGCCGTCGACCGTCGCGACGAACTGGCCGGGGCGGTCGCGGAGACGCAGGCTCTGCTCGACCGGCTCACACCGGAGGCCGATGCCGCGCAGCAGCGGTGGTTCGCGCTGTCGACGCTGGCCGAGCGTGCCCGCGCGACCGCCCGCATCGCCTCGGACCGCGCGCGGTCCCTCGCGGCGGAGACGGCCGTCCACCACGGCACCGATCCCGACGAGCTGGACCGACAAGCCGACCGTGCCGAGGTTCACGAGCAGGACCTCGCGGCGGAGGTCGAGCACGCCGCGGCCGGGGCACGCCGGGCCACGGAGGCGCTGAAATCGGCCGAAGCCACCCTGGCAGGGTTGGAGGCTGAGCACCTCAAAGCCGTGCGGGCCATCGCCGACCGCCGCGAGGGGGTGGCCCGGCTCGCGGGCAAGGTGGAGACACTCGCCGCACGGGTGGAATCGACGGAGGCGGAGATCGCCCGACTCGACGCGGAGTCGGAGAACGCCCGCAACACGGTCGCGGACGCCGAGGCCGAGTTCGACGCCGTCCACGCCCGGGTGGACCTGCACACGCAAGGGGAGCGGACCCTCGACGACCACCTGGGTCGTGCAGAGCGCGCTCACCTCGCGGCCCGCGCGCGGCTGTCCGAACTGCGGGGGATCGAGAGGGCGGCTGACCAACAGATCGCCAGTCTGGCTGCCCGGATCGAGACGCTCGAACAGAACAAGGGGGCCGGGGACGGGGCCGAATGGGTGCTTCGGCACCTGGGACCGGATGGGGTCGCCGGAACCGTCGGGGAGATGCTCGGGGTCGAGCCCGGCTGGGAGCGCGCGGTGGGCGTGGCACTCGGACCCGCCGTGGACGCCGTCGTCGTCGACGCCGGAGTGGACCGCCGGGCGGTGCTGGCCGCGCTCCGCGAGGCCGACGCCGGCCGGGCCGGGCTGGTGGGCAGCGGCATCGCCGGCGAGGACTACCGCCTCGAGGCGGACCTGGTCCCCGGTGCGCGCTGGGCGCTGGACGTGGTCGACGTCCCCTCGGACCTCGTCGCCGCGGTCACGGCCCTGCTGGTGGACGTGGTGGTGGTCGAGGATCTCGCCGGCGCCCACTCACAGGTCGAGGCCGATCGGCGGGTGCGTGCGGTGACCCGGGACGGGGAGCTCGCCGGGGCGGGGTGGACCGTCGGGGGCTCGGCCGCGGGGCGGACGGGGCTCGAGATCCAGTCCGCCATCGACTCGGCCGTCCTCGCGCGGGACGCCGTGCGCGCCGAGATCGAGACCACCCGCGCCGAGCTCGCCGGAGCCGAGGCGGAGGACGTCGAGCGGGCGGACCGGTACTCCGAGTCCCTGGCCGCGATCACCGAGTCCGACGCGGCGATCGAGGAGATCTACGCCGAACTCGCGCGGATCGGCACGCGCCGGCGCCGCGCGGAGGCAGAGGTGCGGCGCCTGGAGCAATCCCGACGGATGGCCGTCGACAAGCTCGACGCCTCCCGTTCCGAGCATGCCGAGCTCACCGATCGGCTCGCCCGTGCCGGTGACGACGACGACGAGGCCGAGCTGCCCGCGGACGACGGTCGCGTCGCCGCGCAGGCAGCGGTCACAGCCGCCAGGGCGGTCGAGCTCGAGGCCCGGCTGGCGCACCGGTCGGCCGAGGAGCGCGCAGCGGGGGTCCGCGGGAAGTCGGCGTCGCTGCGCAGAGCCGCACAGGCCGAGCGCGAGTCGAGGGCGCGGGCCGCCCGGGCCGCCGCAGCACGCCGTCGCGGGGCCGAGGTCGCCGGCGTGGTGGACGAGTTGAGCGTGCGTCTGCTGGCCAGGCTCGACGAGCTGATCGCTTCCGCCGGCGCCGAGCGGGACCGGCTGTCATCCGCGCGGTCGGAGGCCACCGCACGGGTGGCCTCGCTCCGGACCGAGCTGTCGGGAGCGGAGTCGGAGGTCACCAGGTTGGGCGATGCAGCGCACCGCGACGAGATCGTTCGCGCCCAGCTCGAGGTCAAGGTCTCCGAACTCGAGGCAGCGGTACTGGAGCGGCACGGTATCGAGCCCGAGGCTCTGGTGGCGGAGTACGGCCCGGAGGTCGCTCTGCCGCCGTCCGCACTCGAGACGGAGGAGTACGAGGCCGCCCGCGAGCGCGGTGAGGACGTCACCCCGCCACCGCCGATGCCGTTCGTGCGCGCCGAGCAGGAGCGTCGGCTCAAGCTGGCCCAGAAGGATCTGGCGACCCTCGGCAAGGTCAACCCCCTGGCGCTGGAGGAGTTCGCTGCTCTCGAGGAGCGTTACGCGTTCCTGTCCACCCAACTCGACGACGTCAAGAAGGCCCGCGCCGACCTCGAGGGCGTGATCGAAGATGTGGACGAGCGGATCGAACAGATCTTCACCGAGGCCTGGGTGGACGTCGAACGCGAGTTCCGCGGCGTGTTCTCCGTACTGTTCCCCGGCGGCGAGGGACGGCTGATCCTCACCGACCCCGGGGACATGCTCACCACCGGGATCGAGGTCGAGGCCCGCCCGCCGGGAAAGAAGGTCAAGCGCCTGTCGTTGCTGTCCGGCGGCGAGAAGTCACTGACGGCCGTGGCGATGCTCGTCGCGATCTTCAAGGCGCGGCCCAGCCCGTTCTACGTGATGGACGAGGTCGAGGCCGCGCTCGACGACACGAACCTGCGCCGACTCATCGGGTTGTTCGAACAACTCCGCGAGACCAGCCAGCTCATCGTGATCACCCACCAGAAGCCCACGATGGACGTGGCCGACGTGCTCTACGGGGTGTCCATGCAGGGCGACGGCATCTCCAAGGTGATCTCACAGCGCATGCGATGATCGCGCCACCACAGTGCTGATCAGGCACCATGGGGCCATGACTCATCAAGAACTGCACATGGACGCGAGCCTGGCGCGGTCGGCCCGGATCCTGTGTCTGGTCTCCACCGGCGTCATCGCCGCACGATCGGGGCTCGACCAGCAGAAGATCCGGGACTACGAACGCGGGGTGGGCGACCTCGACGACGGCGAGGTGCAGTCGCTCACCGACGCCCTCACGTACTACGGCGCCCGCTTCATCCCGGAGGACGAGAACGGAGGGGTGGGCGTGCGGCGCAAGTTCACCCGGACGAAGGTCAAGATGATCGACCGGTGGGAGAGCGAGGGCGGCCCGGTCGGGGAGGACGACGTCTAGTGGCCGCCGGCCGCGCTGGTCGGCGACACTCTCGTCAGTCCCTGCGACGGCCCGCAGGCCGAGAACTCGCCGTGCTCGTCACCGCCCCGCGTCGCCTGGGACCGACCCCGGTCACGAGCGCCGGAACACCGCGCGGAGGCGCTCCCGGTTGACCATGCCGATCGCACGGAGCGGAATCCCCGCCGGGCACACCCGGGAGCACTCGCCGTAGAGGGAACAGGAGCCGAACTCCTGATCCGCCGCGCGCACCATCTCGCGGGCCCGGGAACCGCGTTCGCGGCTCGCCACCGGCATCAGGGCCAGATGCCCCAGCTTCGCACCCACGAAGAGGTTGGCCGAACCGTTGGGGCAGGCCGCCACGCACGCACCGCACCCGATGCACGCCGCCAGATCCAGTGCCGTCTCCGCGTCGTCGTGCCCCAGTGCGGTGGCGTCCGCATCGGGGGCCGTTCCCGCGGGCAGCGACACATGGGCTCCGGCCTCGACGATCCCGTCCAGCGCGGAACGGTCCACCACGAGATCACGGATCACGGGGAACACGGCAGTGCGCATCGGTTCGATGCGCAGGGTGTCACCGTCGGAGTAGGTGTCGAGGCGCTGGTGACACGAGGGGGTGTTCTCGGCCGGGCCGTGCGGGCGCCCGTCGACGGTGACCCCGCACGAACCGCAGATGCCCTCGCGACAGTCGGAATCGAAGGCCACCGGTTCGACGCCGTCGTCGAGCAGTCGTCCGTTGAGGGAGTCCAGCAACTCGAGCAGGCTCATCTCCGGTTCGGCGTCGGGCACGTGGTACTCCACGTATCGGCCGTTGTCCTCGGGACCGGCCTGTCTCCACACGCGAAGTGTCAGTCTCACCGTCTCGTTCCTACCGTCGTTCGCACTGTCTGTCTCATCGGTAGTCCCTCGTCGTGAGCTCGACCGCGGAGAAGTCGAGCGGTTCGGCATGGCGGGTGAAGCTGCGTGGGCCGCCGCGATCGTCGCCTTCGGATCCCCACGCCGACGCGAAGCGCCAGTGGTCGTCGCGGCGCAGCGCCTCGCCGCCCGAGGTCTGGTGCTCGTCGCGGAAGTGCGCTCCGCAGGATTCGTCCCGGTCCAGGGCGTCGACGCACATCAGTTCGGCCAGCTCCAGGTAGTCGGCCGTCCGACCGGCAAGTTCGAGCACCTGGTTGAGGTGCTCGCCGGTTCCGGTCACCCGGAGGTCGGACCAGAACCGGGCCCGCAGGTCCCGGATGCGCCCGATCGCGGAGATGAGACCCTCCGCGGTGCGGGTGACCCCGCAACCGGCGTAGAGGATCTCTCCCAGTTCGCGGTGGAAGTGTGCGGGCCCGGTCGATCCACCCACCGCGAGGAGGGCATCGACGCGGGCCCGGGCGCGGCCCACGGCTGTGGTGACCACCTCGTCGTCGTCGTCCGGTGGCTCTTCCCCGAGGCGCGCGGCCAGATGCGCCGGCACCGAGTACGGAAGGGTGAACCACCCGTCCACGCTCGCGCTGAGCAGTGAGTTCGCGCCGAGCCGGTTGGCGCCGTGGTAGGCCCACCCACATTCGCCCCCGACGAACAGTCCGGGTATCGAGGTCTGGAGGTCGTAGTCGCTCCACAGACCGCCCATGGTGAAGTGGCAGGTGGGCGCGATGCGCATCGGAACGGTGTACGGGTCCTCGCCGGTGGCGTGGGAGTACATCTCGAACAGGTTGCCGTAGCGCTCGGCGATCTTCCGGCGGCCGTCGCGGGCGAGAGCCTCCCGGAAGTCCAGGTAGACCGAGTTGCGGCGGGGCCCCGCCCCGCGACCGTCGCGGATCTCCGCCGTGATCGCCCGTGAGGCAACGTCGCGGGGGACCAGGTTGCCGAAGGCCGGGTAGCGGCGCTCGAGGAAGTAGTCGCGCTCGGTGTCGGGGATGTCGCCGGGCGGCCGGTCGTCGCCCGCGTGCAGCGGCACCCAGATGCGGCCGTCGTTGCGGAGCGACTCGCTCATGAGGATGGTCTTGGCCTGCCAGTCGGTGTCCTTGGGCAGGGCGGTGGGGTGGAACTGGACGAACGACGGCGAGGCGAACAGTGCCCCCCGCTGGTGAGCCCGCCACACGGCCGAGGCGTTGGAGTTCACCGCGAGCGTGGAGTCGTGGAAGACGTTCCCGTAGCCGCCGGTCGCCAGCACCACGGCGTGGGCGGTCTCGGCGCGGAGGTTGCCGGAGACGAGGTCGCGGACCACGACCCCGTGACATCCGGCGTCGTCGACGATCAGATCGAGCATCTCGTGTCGGGTGTGCAACCGCACCGTGCCCGCCCGGATCTGCCGCTGGAGGGCCTGGGTGCCGGCGATCTGGAGCTGCTGGCCGGTCTGTCCGCGGGAGTAGTAGGTGCGCGAGACCTGCACGCCGCCGAACGACCGCGTGGACAGGACGCCCCCGTACTCCCGGGCGAACGGTGTGCCGATCGCCGAGAAGTGGTCGATGACGCGAACCGATTCCTCACCCAACCTGTACGCCTCGGCCTCCCTGCCCCGGAAGTCGCCGCCTTTGACGGTATCGGCGACGAAGCGGTGCAGGGAGTCGCCGTCGACCCGCCTCGCGCGAGCGGCGTTGATCCCGCCCTGGGCCGCCACGGAATGCGCGCGCCGCGGCGCGTCGTGATACGTGAACGCGGTGACCCGATAGCCCAGCTCGCCGAGCGCGGCGGCCGCGCCTGCGCCGGCCAGGCCAGTGCCCACCACGACCACGTGGAAGCGGCGTCGGTTGCCGGGGGAGACCAGGGGGTAGGAGTCGCGTTGCCGCGACCAGGCGGTGGCGGGATCGCCGACAGGAGCACCCGAGGACAGGACACCCCCGGCCCGCGCGCCGGGTGCCGTCACGGGCGGCGGCTCGAAGGTGCCCGATACGCCCTGGGTGAGTGGGCCGGTCATGCGAGCCACCCGGCCTGCACGGCGATCGGGATCATGGCGTTGCCCACCAACACCGCGACAGCGGCGGCCCCTCCCACGACCGTCGCCGCGGCACGGCTCCGGACCCCCGTCACCCCGAGATCGCCCGCCGCCGTGCGGACGCCGTGCGCCACGTGCACCGCGAGCAGGACCATGGTGACCCCGTAGAACGCCGCCACCCACGGCCTGGCGAAGCTGGCCACGAGGTTCGCGTACGCCGAACCGGGGGCGAAGGAGTCGCTGGCGACCGGGGCGGTGCCGGTGGTCATGTCCAGGATGTGGAAGACCACGAACAGGAGCATCACCACGCCGGTCAGCATCATGGACCGCGCGCCGAAGGAACTGGCGGTCAGGCCGGTGCGACGACGACCGGGACCCGCCGAGGCCCGGGAGCGCCGCGCGAGCAGTACCGAGCACCCGATGTGTGCCACCAGGCTCACCACGAGCACCACCCGCAGGGCCCACAACACGCCCTCGTGCGGCACCAGTGGGTAGAGAAGCGTCCGCAACCACTCGGCGTAGCCGTCGAAACCGGCCGCACCGCCGAAGACCTTGAGGTTGCCGATCATGTGCACAACGACGAACGAGGTGAAGAGCAGACCCGTCACGGCCATGACGGTCTTGGCGGCCCAGGTGGGAAACGCAGGGGTGCGCCGGAGGGGTGGCCTCCGGGTTCGGACCGGGACGTGCGGGGCAGCGACCTCGGTCACGCGCGGACACCTCCTTACGGGAACAGCGCCAGTCTAGGTCCGCCTGCGCCACCCGGGACCGAGATGAGGACGGGGGCTGTCGTCCATACTGGGCACCGTGAACACCACCTGGATCATCGTCGCCGTTGTCGCCGTACTGTTGCTCGCCGTCCTCGCGCTGGTCGTGGGCCTGCAGTTACGAAAGAAGCGCCAGATCTCGCTGAGCAAGCCGGAGGAGCGGAAGGAGCTCACCCGCGAGGAACGTTCCGGCAACTACCAGGCGGGGACGGGCTTCTCGTTCACCGAGGCGGGCGGGAGCGCCACTGCGGCACCCCCGAGGGAACCCCTGCCGCGCGAGACGCCCCGGCCGGCCGCGCCGCCCACGCCCCGGATGCCCGGGGTCGAGCCGTCAGCCGAGCCCACGCGCCCTGCACGGCCGCAGACCCCCGCAACGCCGGAGGAGCCGGTCGAGACCCCGACCACGGCAGAGCCACAGGCCCCCGCGGCGCCGATCGTGCCCGAGCCGGACACCCGACCCGGCCCGACCGACGACACGGTGGTCGTGGAGCCCGCGCCCGTCGAGCCGGTGGTGGTGCCGCCGGAGGTCCCGGACGAGGAGGTTCCGGTCCCCACGACAGAGCTGATCACCGGGACTCCCGCCACGGTGGCCCCGGTCGAGCGGATCGACCCGTCAGAAGGACGCCTCGACCGCCTCCGCGGTCGGCTGGCGCGCTCACAGGGCACGGTGGGGCAGGGGTTGCTCGGACTCCTGGGCGCGGGTGACCTCGACGAGGACGCATGGGAGGAGATCGAGGACACGTTGATCATGGCGGACCTCGGTACCACTGTCACACAGCGTGTCGTCGACCGGCTGCGAGAGGACATCGCCACCAGACAGATCCGCACCGAGGCCGAGGTGCGGGACCTGCTCCGGCAGGCACTCGTGGACAACCTCCATCCCGAGTACGACCGCTCGTTGCGCGCGCTCCCCAACGACGGCAAGCCCGCGGTAATCCTCGTCGTCGGTGTCAACGGCACCGGCAAGACCACCACCACGGGCAAACTCGCCCGTGTCCTGGTGGCCGACGGACGCCGCATCCTCCTCGGCGCCGCGGACACCTTCCGCGCCGCCGCCGCGGACCAGCTCCAGACCTGGGCCGAGCGCGTCGGTGCAGAGGTCGTGCGCGGTAAGGAGGGCGCGGATCCCGCGTCGGTGGCGTTCGACGCCGTCGCCAGGGGGGTGGAGACCGGCGTCGACGCCGTGCTGGTGGACACCGCCGGCCGCCTCCACACCAAGACGGGCCTCATGGACGAGCTCGGGAAGGTCAAGCGCGTCGTCGAGAAGAAGACCCCCGTCGACGAGGTCCTGCTCGTGATCGATGCGACCACCGGGCAGAACGGGCTCATGCAGGCCCGGGTCTTCAAGGAGGTCGTCGACATCACCGGGGTGGTGCTCACCAAGCTCGACGGCACCGCCAAGGGTGGGATCGTCTTCCAGGTCCAACACGAGCTCGGGGTACCGGTGAAGCTCGTGGGACTGGGCGAGGGTGCCGACGACCTGGCGCCGTTCACCCCGGAGGCCTTCGTCGACGCACTACTCGGGACCTAGGACACACGATCGGAACCACAGGGCCGGCCGTGTTACAGATCGGAAACACGGCCGAGCATCCACCGAAACAGCGGAAAGGAATTCTTCTGGTCTGAGAGTGAGTGACAAACGCTCACCATGGAGACGAGGAGGACCTCACCGTGAGAGGTGACAGTGTCTTGTTGCTCGCCCAGGAGGCGACGACGGAGATCAACGCGGGAGACACGGCCTGGATGCTCATGGCGGCATCCCTGGTCCTGCTCATGACGCCCGCACTGGCGTTGTTCTACGGCGGTATGACCCGCCAGAAGTCAGTGCTCAACATGATGATGATGTCCTTCAGCGCGATGGGCGTCGTCGGCGTCGTCTACGTGCTGTGGGGCTGGTCGATGTCCTACGGCACGCAGGACGTCCTCGGGTTGTTCGCCAATCCCTTCGAGATGTTCGGCCTCGCGGGTGTGATCGGCGACGCGGACAACTGGATGGTGTCGACCCTGGGCGCGTACCCGCAGGTCATCGACGTGGCCTTCCAGGTCACCTTCGCCATCATCACGGTGGCTCTCATCTCGGGTGCGATCGCCGAGCGCGTGAAGTTCGGCACCTGGCTGGTGTTCGTGGGCGTGTGGGTGACGCTGGCGTTCTTCCCGCTCGCCCACATGGTGTGGGGCGGCGGGCTGCTCTCGCACTCCGAGAACGGCCTCGCGTCCATGATCTTCGGCACCGTCGACGACGGTGACGGCGGTCTCACCGCGGCGGTCGGCCCGGTCGACTTCGCCGGCGGCACCGTGGTCCACATCAACGCCGGAATGGCCGCCCTGGTCCTCGTGCTCCTCATCGGCAAGCGCTACGACTTCGGACGCACCGCGTTCCGGCCCCACAGCCTCCCGCTCGTCATGCTCGGTGCCGGCCTCCTGTGGTTCGGCTGGTTCGGCTTCAACGCCGGCTCGGCGTTCGGCGCCAACGGCGCGGCCGGTCTCGCCTGGATCAACACCACCGTCGCCACCGCCGCAGCGATGCTCGGCTGGCTCCTCACTGAGCGCATCCGGGACGGCCACCCGACCAGCCTCGGTGCCGCCTCGGGCGTCGTCGCCGGCCTGGTCGCCATCACCCCGGCCGCCGGCTCGGTCCACCCGCTCGGCGCGATCGCCCTCGGTGCCGTGTCCGGTGCGCTGTGTGCGCTCGCCGTCGGACTCAAGCACCGTTTCGGCTACGACGACTCGCTCGACGTCGTGGGCGTCCACCTCGTGGCCGGCCTGTGGGGGACCATCGCCATCGGCCTCCTGGCCACCGGCACCTTCGGAACCGCCCCCGGCGTGTTCTACTCGGCAGAGGGCTGGAAGCTGCTCGTCGTCCAGATCGTGATCGCTCTCGCGGCGCTGGTCTTCACCGCCATCATGACCGCGATCGCGTACGTCATCTGCCGCCCGCTGGGTTGGCGCATCACCGAGGCGGACGAGCAGTCCGGTATCGACGGTGCCGAGCACGCGGAGTCCGCGTACGAGGCCTCCACCAACGCGCTCATCCGTTGAGCCGACAACTGCGAAAGGAACCCCAGACATGAAGCTGGTCACCGCGATCGTCAAGCCGTTCACGATCGATGACGTCAAGGCAGCACTCGAACAGGCGGGAATCCACGGACTCACCATCAGTGAGGTCCAGGGCTACGGCCGCCAGAAGGGTCACACCGAGGTCTATCGCGGCGCGGAGTACGCCGTGGACTTCGTACCCAAGATCCGGGTGGAGGTCGTCGTCGACGACGAGACCGCCGACACCGTGGTTCAACTGGTCGTGGACGCCGCACGAACCGGCAAGATCGGCGACGGAAAGGTGTGGGTGACTCCCGTCGAGAGCATCGTCCGGGTCCGCACGGGCGAGGCCGGCGACGCCGCGATCTGATCGATCACACCACGACGCGCGGTCGACCCGGAATCCCGGGTCGGCCGCGCTTCTCGGTGATTGCCCTTGCCTCTCCGCGCTTTTCGGGGCGCGTGCGCTGTCGTTCACAGAAGCGAAACACCTCAGCCGCTGCGAGGTGACACGGGGCGGACATTCTAGAGACATACTCATCATCGGAAAAGAGGGACGACGTGAGCGTGACGGCGGACGGCGAGCGTGCCATGGCGTTGCGGGACGGTCGCGAGCGGATCCTCTCCGCCACCGCGGGGGACCTTCCCGCGGCAGACCTGCGGGACGCGCTGTGCGAGTTGTACGAGATGGAGCTCGGACGGCTGGCCGAGGAGGCGGGGATCGGCCCGGGGTCCGGGTTCGCACTCGTGGCCTTCGGTGGGCTCGGCCGGCGGGAAGTGCTCCCGTACTCGGACCTCGACCTGGTGCTGGTCCACGAGAGACGTCCCGACCGTGACGTCGGTGAACTCGCGGACGCCATGTGGTACCCGCTGTGGGACTCGGGTGTGAGCCTGGACCACAGTGTGCGGACCGTCGACCAGTGCCTCGCGGTCGCGGCTGCGGACGTCTCGGTGGGGCTGAGCCTGTTGGACGCCCGGGTGATCGCCGGGGACGCCGACCTGGGAGCTCTCGTCGTCGACGGCGCTCGTCGCCAGTGGCGGGACCAGATCGCCTCCCGGTTCGACGACCTCGTGGCCGCCGCGGTGGCCCGGCGTCAACGGTCCGGGGTGATCGCGCACCGGAGTGAGCCCGACCTCAAGAACGGCGTGGGTGGGCTGCGCGATTCGCAGCTGGTCACAGCTCTCGCGGTCGCACACCTCAGCGACGGACGCCCGGTCGTCCCCGGTGGGCTGACGACCGCGCACCGGCTGGTCCTGGACGCGCGGACCGAGCTCCACCGGGTGAGCGGGCGGCCCCGGGAGGTGCTGCACGCGGAGTACGGAGACGATGTCGGCAACGCACTCGGGCTGGGTGATCGCTTCGATCTCGCGCGTTCACTCAGTGACGCATCCCGGACCATCGCGTTCACCGCTGACCAGGCCATCCGTGGGTCGTGCGCGTCCCTGTCCTCCCGTGGTCTCACCGGGTTGCTGCGCAGATCACCGGTCCGCCGACCGCTCGACGACGGCGTGGTGGAGCACGCCGGCGAGGTGGCACTCGCGAGGAACGCCCGGGTCACCGAGGACCCGTGGCTACCCCTACGGGTGGCGGCGGCGGCAGCCCGGTTCGGACTACCCGTGGCCAGCTCGACCCTCGGGGTGCTGGTGGAGCGTTCGCCGGCCCCCGAGGGCCGGTGGCCCGCCGAGGCGCTCTCGGACCTCCTGGTCCTACTCGGGTCGGGTGAAGCCCAGGTGCCGGTTCTCGAAGCCCTGGACCGGAGTGGACTGTGGGAGCGGATCCTGCCCGAGTGGTCGGGGGTGAGGGACCTGCCGGCCAGGGACCGGGCACACGTCTACACGGTCGATCGCCACCTGGTCCAGACCGCGGTGGAGGCATCCCGGTTGACCACCTCGGTCGCCCGGGCGGATCTGCTCCTGTTGTCGGCGCTGCTGCACGACCTGGGAAAGAGCCGCGAGGGGGACCACAGCGAGACGGGCGCCGAGATGGTCAGGCCGATCGTGCAACGCATGGGGCTCGGTCCCGCCGACGTCGACACCCTGGTCCGCATCGTCCTCCACCACCTGTTGCTCGCCTCGACCGCGACCAGACGCGATCCGTCGGATCCGGTGACGGCTGATTCGGTTCTGGCCACCCTCGAGGAGGACGCGACCGCGTTCGACGTGCTCGCCACGCTCACCGAGGCCGACTCGTTGGCCACCGGGCCGACGGTCTGGACACAGGGACGAGCCAGGGCCCACGAGATGCTGGTCGATGCGTGCCGGGCCCGGGTGGGTTCGCAGCCCGGCGCGGTGGAGGCTCCGGTCGTCGACGCCACGCGGCCGCACGGCCCGCCCGATGTCGTGGTGGACCTGCGCCCCGCCGGGACCGGGACCAACCATGAGGTCACCCTCGTGGTCCCCGGTTCGGGAAAGTCTCTCGCGGTGACGGCGGAGGTCCTCGCCGCGCACCGGTTGGAGATCATCGACGCGGAGATCGACCTGCGCCCGCCCGGTGGGGTTCGCGCGAGGATGACGGTGTCCACACGATTCGGCGACCCCGTCGACCCGAGGGTGCTCCGTCAGGATCTGCGTCGGGCGGTCGACTCCGGGGTGTCGGCGTCGCTGAGGGCCGCGCTCGCGCGCAACGCCTCACGCCTGATCGGCCCCCCGCAGGCCAGGTCGTCGGTACTGGTCAACCGACGAACGGATGCGGAGGGAATCCTGCTCGAGGTGCGGGCCGAGGACCGGCCGGGGCTGTTCGCCAAGGTCATCGCGTCGATCCTGGGGAAGGGGGCGAGAATCGACTGGGTGGTGGTGCGGACACGCGGCGCCGCGGTCGAGGACGTGTTCGCGCTGTCCGGCCCCGGAGCGGTGCTCAGCACGGCCACGGAGGTCGAGTCCCTGCTTCCCCGGCGCGATCCCGCGACGCCCGGCGTCGGGCGTGCCGATACCCTGTGAGCAGTCGTCGCCGACGACGCCGGGGCCTCCACGCTCCCGGCCCGCGAACCAGGGAGCTGTAGCCGTGTTCGATTCCTTGTCCGATCGCCTGGCAGGTGCGCTCAAGGACCTGCGCGGGAAGGGGCGGCTCAGCGACGCCGACATCGATGCGACGGCGCGCGAGATCCGCCTGGCGTTGCTCGAGGCGGATGTCGCACTGCCCGTCGTGCGTACCTTCATCTCCAGGGTCAAGGAGCGGGCCAAGGGATCTGAGGTGTCCGAGGCCCTCAACCCCGCGCAGCAGGTCGTCAAGATCGTCGACGCGGAGCTCACCGCGATCCTGGGTGGTGAGGCGCGACGCATCGAGTTCGCCAAGCAACCGCCCACGGTGATCATGCTCGCGGGTCTGCAGGGCGCGGGTAAGACCACGCTCGCCGGAAAACTCGCGCACTGGCTCAAGGGTCAGGGTCACACCCCGCTCCTCGTGGCGTGTGACCTCCAGCGACCGGGCGCGGTCGACCAGCTGCAGATCGTCGGCGAGCGCGCCGGCGTCCAGGTCTTCGCACCCCACCCCGGCACGTCGGTGGGTGGTGACGGAGCGGTCGTCGGAGTGCAGGAGCCGGTGGCCGTGGCCCAGCGGGGCCTCGCGCACGCCCGGGCCAAGATGCACGACGTCGTGATCGTCGACACCGCCGGCCGGCTGGGTATCGACGATGAGCTCATGGCCCAGGCCCGGGGAATCCGTGACGCGGTCCAACCGGACGAGACCTTCTTCGTCCTCGACGCGATGATCGGTCAGGACGCCGTGTTGACCGCGGAGGCCTTCCGCGAGGGAGTCGGCTTCACCGGCGTCGTCCTGACCAAGCTCGACGGCGATGCCCGTGGTGGTGCCGCGCTGAGCGTCCGCGAGCTCACCGGCACGCCGATCATGTTCGCGTCCAACGGTGAGAAGCTCGAGGACTTCGACGTCTTCCACCCCGATCGCATGTCGAGCCGGATCCTCGGCATGGGCGACGTGCTCTCGCTCATCGAGCAGGCCGAGACCGTCTTCGACGCCAAGGACGCGGAGAAGACGGCCGCCAAGATCGGCTCGGGGGAGCTCACACTCGAGGACTTCCTCGACCAGATGTTGATGATCCGGAAGATGGGCCCCATCGGCAATCTCCTGGGCATGCTCCCCGGGGGCAAGGAGATGAAGGCGGCCGTCGGCGATATCGACGAGAAGTACCTGGACCGCATCCAGGCGATCATCCGGGGGATGACGCCGGCGGAGCGGGCCGATCCCAAGATCATCAACGGATCCCGCCGCCAGCGCATCGCCAAGGGCTCCGGCGTCACCGTCACAGACGTCAATCAGTTGGTGGACCGGTTCTTCGAGGCCCGCAAGATGATGAGCCGGATGGCGGGGCAGATGGGTATGCCCGGAGCCGGGCGGAAGAACCAGCGCAAGGGCAAGAAGGGCAAGGGCAAGGGCCGTGGACCGACCCAGCCCAAGAACAGGGGCATGATGCCCGGCGGGATGCCGGGATTGCCCCCGGGGATGCCGGGTATGCCCGCAGGTGGGATGCCGGATCTGTCGCAGATGCCACCCGGGCTCGACCAGTTGCCGCCGGGACTCGAGGGAATCGATCTGAACGACCTGAAGTTCCCCAAGCGCTGACCGGACGGGTTCGGGACACGCCGATTGGTACCGGGGGCGGCGGGGCGTTTACACTGGTGCGCTGGACGCCGTCACCGGTGGGTCCCTCCGCTCTGGTCGCGGACGGGTGCCCGCGCCGAACGGCGGTCACCCGGAAGGCGAAACCGGGCCCCGCAACACGTGCGGGAGTCGCTGAATCGCCACGTGACCCGTAACAGGAAGAGAGACGCCACATGGCCGTCAAGATCAAGCTCACCCGCCTCGGCAAGATCCGCAACCCGCAGTACCGCGTGGTCGTGGCCGACGCCCGCACCCGTCGCGACGGGCGCTCCATCGAGACCATCGGCCTCTACCGCCCCAAGGAGGAGCCGAGCTTCATCCAGATCGACTCCGAGCGCGCGCAGTACTGGCTCGGTGTGGGCGCGCTTCCCACCGAGGCCGTCGAGGCCCTGCTCAAGATCACCGGTGACTGGCAGAAGTTCAAGGGCCTCGAGGGCGCAGAGGGCACCCTCAGGGTCGCCGAGCCCAAGCCCAGCAAGCTGGAGCTGTTCAACAAGGCGCTCGAGGAGGCCCAGGGCGAGCCGTCCGCCGAGGCCATCACCACCAAGCGCAAGGCTGAGAAGGCCAAGAAGGCCGACGAGGCCAAGAAGGCTGAGGATGACGCCAAGAAGGCCGCCGCAGCCGAGGCCGCCGAGGGCGACTCCGCCGAGGCCGGGTCGGCTGACGCCGAGACCACCGAGGCCTGAGACAGATGAGTGACATGGTCGTCGACGCCGTCGACCATCTCGTCCGCGGCATCGTGTCGGATCCCGATGCGGTCTCCGTCCGGTCGAGCGGAGGTCGGCGCGGCACCGTGATCCGCGTGACCGTGTCGCCCGATGATCTCGGACGCGTCATCGGCCGTGGCGGCCGTACCGCCTCCGCGATCCGGACGATCGTCGCCGCCGTCGGCGGGCCGGACGTCCGGGTCGACGTGGTCGACACAGACCGCTAGTCCCACTCGGATCTCACCCGTACCGGAAGGACATCATGGAGCTCGTCGTGGGCCGCGTCGTCAAGTCCCACGGGGTCCGCGGCGAACTCGTGGTGGACGTTCGGACCGACTCCCCCCGAGATCGTTTCGGGGTGGGCACGCGTCTGACCGGCCGCACCGGCAAGGGGAACAACGTCACGGACCGTGAAGTCACCATAGAGGCCGCCCGGGACCATTCCGGGCGGCTTCTCGTGCGTCTGGCCGGCGTGGCCGACCGGGATTCGGCCGACGCGTTGCGTGGGATGCTCCTGCTGGTCGACTCCGA
Source organism: Dietzia psychralcaliphila (assembly GCF_003096095.1). Taxonomy (NCBI): domain Bacteria; kingdom Bacillati; phylum Actinomycetota; class Actinomycetes; order Mycobacteriales; family Dietziaceae; genus Dietzia; species Dietzia psychralcaliphila. The sequence continues at coordinate 2,061,109 of NZ_CP015453.1, read as the reverse complement.
TGCACTGCCGGAGACGGATGATCCGGACGAGTTCCACGACCACCAACTGGTGGGGCTGCGGGTTCTCGACACCGGGGGAGCGGAGCTCGGTGAGGTCACCGAGGTCGTGCACACAGCGGGTGGGGAGCTGCTCGCCGTCCGGCTCTCGGACGGGGCCGACGCGCTGGTGCCCTTCGTCTCCCGGATCGTGCCCGAGATCGACCTCGACTCCGGCACGTGCGTCATCGACCCACCGGAGGGGCTGCTCGATCTGGGGACCTCGTGACGGGTCCGCTCGAGGTGGCCGACGCCCCGCGGATGCGGCTCGACGTCGTCACCGTCTTCCCCGACTATCTCGCCCCGCTCCGCCTGGCGCTGCCCGGCCGGGCGATCGATCGGGGCATTCTGGATCTGGCGGTCCACGACCTCCGGGCGTGGGCCCGCGATGTGCACAAGTCCGTCGACGACACGCCGTTCGGTGGGGGACCCGGCATGGTGATGCGACCGACCGTCTGGGGAGATGCCCTCGACGATCTGGTGCGGCCGGCCGTCGACGAGTCGGGGGAGCGGCCCCTGCTCATCGTGCCCACCCCTGCGGGTCGGCCCTTCACCCAGACCGACGCCCACCGCTACGCCCGGCGTGGACACCTGCTGTTCGCGTGCGGTCGCTATGAGGGAATCGATCAGCGGGTGATCGACGAGGCCTCCACGCGGATGGATGTGGAGGAGGTGAGCATCGGCGACTACGTGCTCATCGGAGGGGAGGTGGCCGTGCTGGTGATCGCGGAAGCCGTCGTCAGACTCCTACCAGGAGTCCTGGGTAACCAGCGCAGCCACGAGGAGGACTCCTTCTCGGACGGGCTGCTCGAGGGGCCCAGCTACACCCGGCCCGAGGTGTGGCGGGATCGGCCGGTTCCCGAGGTGCTCAGGAGTGGTAACCACGCGAAGATCGCGCGGTGGCGGCGGGACGAGTCACTACGCCGCACGGCGCGCCGCCGACCCGATCTGCTCGACGGTGCGGACCTCCGTCCGGCGGACCTCGATATACTGGACTCCGCCGGGTGGACGCCGAGCTCCCACTGATTTGGGCCGGGCAGGCCGGGAGTGGCACACTAGCGAGGTTGATCATCCGGGCGCTCCGTGCGCCCGCGGACGGTCGCGCTGATCCGGGGCACGAACCGGTCGACCCGCCTGACGGCGGGCGCCAGGGTCCTCTGTCCTCAATTCCTGACATCCGAGGAACACAATGAACACTCTCGACTTCATCGACAACAAGTCACTCCGTGACGACATCCCCGCGTTCCGTCCGGGCGACACGCTCGACGTGCACGTCAAGGTCATCGAGGGCTCCAAGGAGCGCGTCCAGGTCTTCAAGGGCGTCGTGATCCGTCGCCAGGGCGGCGGCGTCCGCGAGACCTTCACCGTCCGCAAGGTCTCCTTCGGAGTCGGCGTCGAGCGCACCTTCCCGGTGCACTCGCCCACCATCGACCACATCGACGTCCTGACCCGCGGTGACGTCCGTCGCGCCAAGCTGTACTACCTCCGCAACCTCCGCGGCAAGGCCGCGAAGATCAAGGAGAAGCGCTGAGCGCGTAGAGCGGGTCGGACTCGGCCGCCGGGTACGGTGGCCGATCGACTACGCTCGTCCGGGTGAGCAGCACCGAAACACCTGGACAGAACCCCTCCGAGCCGGGCCCCCGAGAAGACGGGGACCCGGCTCGAGGCATGCGTGGAGGTCGACGCGACAGGCGGGCCACCGAGAAGAAGGGCCAGCCCTGGTACATCGAGATCCCCATGCTGGTGGTGATCGCGCTGGTGCTGGTCTTCGTGTTCCAGACCTTCGTCGGACGGGTCTATCAGATCCCGTCGGAATCGATGGAGCCCACGTTGCACGGATGTGCCGGTTGCACGGGCGACAGGATCTTCGTGGACAAGATCTCGTACCGGTTCGGCGATCCGAAGCCCGGGGACGTCGTCGTGTTCGAGGGACCGGACTCCTGGAACCAGGGCTACCAGTCCATCCGGTCGGACAACCCGGCGATCCGGACTCTGCAGAACATCGGTGGGGTCATCGGCATCATTCCGCCGGACCAGAACGACATGGTCAAGCGCGTCATCGCCGTAGGTGGTCAGACCGTGGGTGGGTGCTCACCGGACGGCCGGCTCCTGGTGGACGGCGAGCCCCTGGACGAGCCGTACCTCAACGTGGATCCCTCCCTCGATCGCAATCCGCTCAACTGCGCGTTCGGACCGGTCACCGTTCCGGAGGGCAACTACTGGATGATGGGTGACAACCGGAGCAACTCCGCCGACTCCCGCTACCACATGGGCGACGAGTTCCAGGGCACGGTCCCCGACGAGAACGTCATCGGCAAGGTGCAGGCCATCATCCTCCCGTTCAACCGGATCGGGTCCGTGCCCTCGCCGGATATCAACGCGGGGTGAGCCCTGTCCGACCGGGCCGGGTCCGGGTGACCCGACGTGACGGAAGGCTGGCACTCGAGGCGGCCCTGGGACGGCGCGGTCTCGGGCCGGTCGCCGGGGTTGACGAGGCCGGACGCGGGTCGTGCGCGGGACCGCTCGTGGTGGCTGCGTGCGTACTCGGGGACCGTCTCGCTCCGGAACTCGCCGACCTCGACGACTCCAAGAAGCTGTCGCAGCCCACCAGGGAACGACTCCACGACGCCGTGCTGCGTCGTGCGGCCGCCGTGTCGGTCGTGGTGATCGAGCCCGATCGCATTGACGCGCGGGGCGTCCACCGGTGCAACCTCGAGGGGATGCGGCGCGCGGTGGCCGCTCTGGACCCGGCACCCGGTTTCGTCCTCACCGACGGGTTCGCCGTGGACGGGCTCGGATGCCAGTCCACGTCGGTGATCGGGGGCGACGCGGTCGTCGCATCCATCGCCGCCGCGAGTGTCCTCGCAAAGGTCACCCGCGATCGGATTATGGTGGACCTCGACCCGAGGTACCCGGGCTACGGGTTCGCGGCACACAAGGGGTACAGCACCGCGGGTCACGCCAGGGCGATCGAACAGCTCGGTCCCAGCGACATCCACCGGATGTCGTACGCCAACGTCCGTCGCGCCGCTCAGGCGCATTCGAGGAGCAGCACTAGATGAGCGCCGAGGATCTGGAGAACTACGAGACCGAGATGGAGCTCTCGCTTTACCGCGAGTACCGCGACATCGTCGGTCAGTTCACCTACGTCGTCGAGACGGAGCGGCGCTTCTATCTCGCCAACGCAGTAGAACTGATCCCGAGGTCTGCGGACGGTGAGGTCTACTTCGATGTCCGGATGTCGGACGCATGGGTGTGGGACATGTATCGACCTGCCCGTTTCGTGAAGTACGTTCGCGTCCTGACCTTCAAGGACGTCAACATCGAGGAGCTCGACAAACCCGAACTCCGCCTCCCGGAATAGATCTCGACGGCTGGTCCTCCACAGCCCGCCGCGCCTCCACAGGGCGCTCCCGGCCCGATCCGTGTCCAGCGGATCGGGCCGCTGTCGTCGGGCATGGTGAGCCGCGGCGGCCCGGACGAGCCGGGCTGCCGGGGAGGGGCTCGCGATGGCGGGGGACAGGGCGGGATCGGTCAACGGCGCGGACGGGGGTGACATGCGCCGGCGGACCGGGGCGATCGGGGAGGCACACGCCGCGAGGCTGATCGAGGCGCGTGGGGGCGTGGTGATCAGCCGGAACTGGCGGAGCCGGACCGGGGAACTCGACCTGGTCGCCCTCGACACCGGTGGCCGGTTGCGGTTCGTGGAGGTCCGCACGCGGACCGGGACCGGGTTCGGGACGCCGGCCGAGTCGGTGACGGTGACCAAGCGACACCGTCTGCGCACGTTGGCGCGGGAGTGGCTGGCCGCGCATCCCGGTTCGTGGCACCAGGTCTGCTTCGACGTGATCGGCGTGGACCTCGCGGACCCCTCCCGACCGCGACTCGAAATCTTCGAGGACGTGTTCTGAGATGGCGCTCGGACGTACGTGGGCGGTTGCCCTGTCCGGGATCGGGGGCCAGCTGGTCGAGGTCGAGGCGGATGTCGGCAGGGGCCTGCCAGGGGTGAGCATCGTGGGGATGCCGGACTCCGCGGTGTTGCAGTCGCGCGACCGGATGCGGGCTGCGGTGACCAACTCCGGGTTGACCTGGCCCCCCGGGAAGGTCGTCCTGTCCCTGTCCCCGGCCGATCTGCGCAAAGAGGGCGCGGGATTCGATCTGGCGTTGGCGACGGGGACCCTCACCGCTTCGGGCGTGTTGCCGGACGCGCGGTTCGCGGGCACCCTCCTGCTCGGGGAGCTCGCCCTGGATGGAAGGGTCCGCAGCGTCCGCGGGGTGCTCCCGGCGGTCCTCGCCGCCCGGGACGCCGGATTGACGCGGGCCATCGTCCCGACCGCCAACCTCACCGAGGCTCGGCTGGTCCGTGGGATCGACTCGGCGGGGGTCGACTCGTTGGCGATGCTGGCGGACTGGAGCCGCGGCGTGGGCGACCTGGTCGCGCTCGCCCCACCCGTGCGCCGGACCGTGCAGGACGACACCCATGATCTGTCGGAGGTGCACGGGCAGGAGGACTGTCGACGAGCGGTGGAGGTGGCCGCAGCCGGTGGACACGCTCTCCTGCTGCGCGGCGCACCGGGAACCGGCAAGACGATGCTCGCGCGGCGGCTACCGGGGCTGCTTCCCGACCTGGCGGAGCGCGAGGCACTCGAAGCCACGGCGATCCGTTCGGTGACGGGGCGACTGGCCCCCGATGATCCCCTGCTGAGCCGGCCACCGTTCGTCGCGCCTCACCACTCTGCGTCGCTCGCGTCCCTCGTCGGCGGCGGCACCCGGCGCGCCCGGCCCGGTGCGGTGACCTTCGCACACCAGGGAGTGCTCTTCCTGGACGAGTGCGCAGAGTTCCACGGCCGCGTCTTGGACGGACTGCGGACCCCGCTGGAGGAGGGGGAGGTGAGGGTGGGACGGAGCGAGGGTCTGTCCGTCTTCCCCGCCCGGTTCCAACTGGTCATGGCAGCCAACGATTGCCCGTGTGGGGTCCCGCGCCCGGCGGACTGCACGTGCACTGCCGTCGCGAGGCGTCGGTACGGCAGGGCCCTCACCGGCCCGCTACGCGATCGCATCGACATCTCGGCCCGGACGCTGCCGATGGGCTCGGGCCTGTTCGGGGTGGGAGAGGGGGAGGAGAGCGCGGTCGTGCGGTCCAGGGTGGCTGAGGCGAGAGCGGCTGCGGCCCAGAGGTGGGCCGGATGCCCCGGGGCCGGGAACGCTCGGAGCAACGCCGTCGTCCCGGGACGCGTGCTCCGCGACTCCGGGCGCCTCGACCGTGGTGCGCGGAACCCCCTGGACCGGGCATTGGCACACGGGCTGCTGTCGCCACGAGGGGTGGACCGGTGTCTGCGTCTGGCGTGGACGCTGGCGGACCTGGACGGCGCGGAATCCCCTGGTGGGTCCCACGTGGCCGAGGCACTGGTGCTCAGGGGTGAGGACTGATGTCGGATCGGGGCGAGGACACGCTGGTCCCCGACCCGGTTCGGGCGGCCTACGCCTACCTCGGGGCGGTCACCGAGCGGCCGACGGCGCAGCTGTGGGACCTCGTGGACGCCGTCGGCGCGGTCGAGGCCGCCCACCGGATCCGGGCCGGACAGGTCGGCGACGCGCTCGTCTCGCAGACGGAGGCCCGGCGCTCCCGGGTGCGTCCCGACGACCTACTCGGTGAGGCGGCCGAGGTAGGTGCGAGACTGCTCGTCCCGGGTGACCCGGGGTGGCCGGCGGCGGCGCTCGATCCGCTGGACCGGCCGCGCCGTCGCCGCGGGAGCGGCCGGGGTGCGGTGGAGACGGCGCTTCGACCGCTGGGACTGTGGTGGCGCGGCCCGGCGGACCCCACGACGGTCGTGCACCGGTCAGTGGCCGTGGTGGGAACCCGCGCGCCAACCCCCTACGGGCGGGCCGTGACCGCAGACGTGACCTCGGGAGTAGCCGCCGAGGGGTTCACCGTGGTCTCCGGCGGCGCGTTCGGAATCGACGCGGCGGCCCACCGGGCCGTCCTCGGCGCCGGTGGCACCACGATCGCCGTGCTCGCCGGAGGTGTGGATCGTCTGTATCCCAGAGGCAACGAAGGACTGCTGTCCGCGGTCGCCGAGTCCGGGGCGGTGGTCTCGGATCAACCCCCGGGGACCGGGGTCACGAGGTATCGCTTTCTCGACCGGAACAGACTCATCGCCGCCCTCTCTCGGGCGACGGTGGTGGTGGAGGCGGCCGCCCGGAGCGGGGCCCTGAGCACCGCCGCCTGGGCGACGGTGCTCGACCGACCGGTCGGGGCGGTGCCGGGACCGGTGACGTCAGTCGCGTCCACCGGGTGCCACCTCCTCGTCCGGGACGGTCGAGCGGTCCTGGTCGGGCGCACCGCCGACGTCGTTGAACTGGCGGGGGACATGGGCGAGACCACGCCGCCGCCAACAGGGCACGCGTCCTCGTGGGACGACCTCGACGACGTGACCCGGCGGGTTCTCGAGGCACTGCCCACAACGGGTGGCGCGGTCCCCGCGGAGGTCGCGGCGTCGGCGGGGGTCCCACCGTCGACGGCGCGGGCGGTCCTGGGCCGCCTGCTGGTCGACGGCGCGGTGCTCCGCGGCCCCTCGGGGTGGCGCCGGTCGGGTCACACGGGCAGGCAGCTCACATTGCCTGTCGACTGATCATGGCCGCGGGCCTCCGGTCGGTTCCTTGTGCAGCTCACTGCGCCGGCTCGGTCAGCGTCGCCGGCCCGGCGGGACCCGGACGACGATGCTCCCGCGACACCATTCACGGGACCGGGCGTCACCCCGGTGGTGCGCCGGGACGACGCACGGGACCGGGAGCTACCCCGGTGGTGCGCCGGAACGACGCACGGAACCGGGCGTCACCCCGGTGGTACGGCGGAACGCACGACGGAATGCGACCTCGGAGTCGTACCCCGACCGCCGCGCGACCGAACTGGTGGTGGCGCCTGCCGCGAGCTGGGCACGGGCGAGCCGCATGCGGTAGTTGGTGGCCCACCTGATCGGCGTATCACCAGTGACCTCACCGAACAGCACCGCGAACGCCGATCTCGACATCCCTGCCACCCGTGCCAGGGCGGCCACGTCCCAGTGGACCTCCGGCCGGTCGTGGATCGCAGCGATCGCCGCGGCCACCCGGGGCTCCCGCAGCGCCGACCACCAACCGTGACCGGGCGGCGCATCGAGTACAACGTGGCGGAACGCCCTCAGCGCCAGCGCATCGACGAGATGTGATGTCACATCGGTCCACCCCGGTGCGGCGGCATCCGCCTCCTCCAGGATGAGGTCGGCGAGCAGGGCGACGCGTTGGCGATCAACAGCCGAGCGGGACGGCACCACCACGAGCGGGTCGATCGTCGCCGGTAGCGGAGGCGCAGCCGGGTGCTCCACCGTGAGGGCTCCACAGATGGCATGGACCCCGAGCGGACCGGATCCCAGTTCGAGGCGCTCGACGATGCCACCGAGCGAGCGGCGGGGGGCCGACTCGAGCAGCACCGTCTCACCGGGACCGGTGGAGATCGCGTGGCCCGCACCGTGGGGCAACAGCGCGACCTCGCCCGGTTCCAACCGGGTGGTGGTGCCGTCGACAGTCACCGAGCATCGCCCTTCGATGACCGCGTGGAACATGACCGTCCCCGGCATCCGTGGAAGCAGGAGCGTCACCCCCGCAGTCATCCGGGTGTCGCAGTGGAAGATCCCTCGCGACCGCAGTTCGCTCGTCAGGCGCGAAACGGAGTCGGCGGTGGTGGCGTCGGCGGCGGTGTGGACGGTGGTGGCGTGGACGGACGAACCCGGGCCACGCGCGCCTGGACGAATGGTCATGGTTTTAGTCCTTCAGGACATAGTCGGTCCGTACTCCTGCAGTCAATGATGGTCACACGAGCACGACATCGGACAAGACCCGGCTACGGCCGAGCCCGCCGGGTCACGAAACTTGGAGCAGGCATGAACACAGTCGGGGTCATCGGGGCAACGGGGCGAGTGGGCGGGATCGTGATGGAACGCCTCCTCGAGCGAGGGGCGGGAGTAGTCGCCATCAGCCGGCGGCAGGTGGATCGCGAAGGAGTAGACAGCCGGATCGCGGACGCAATGGACCCGTGCGCCCTCGGCCGCTCTCTGGAGGGAGTCGATGCCGTGGTCGTGGCCCTGGGGATCTCGGAGAATCCGGTGACGGTTCGTCTGCGGGGGGCGAGGGGTACCGCCGACGACGTCCGGTCGCGCGGGACGGCCACCACCGTGGCGGCGATGGAGGGCCACGGGATCGACCGCCTGGTCGTGTTGTCGACCTACGGCATCGGTGACTCCGCTGCGGGACTGAGTCCTTCCATGAGGCTCGTCGTCGCCGGGCTCCTCGGACCCCAGTTCCGCGATCACGAGAAGCAGGAGCAGATCGTGCGGCGCGCCCCGCTGGACTGGACGATCGCCCGACCGGTCAACCTCGTGGATGGCCCCCGGTCGGCTGTGTACGCCGATACCGGGATGCGGACGGTCTCCATGAAGGTTGGTGCAGAGCAGGTGGGCGGCGCCCTCGCGGACTGGGCCCTCGACGGCCCCTACCTGCGCGAGACCGTCGCGCTGTCCAGCTGAGGGTGGGTCGGGCGACAATGGTCTGCACGGTGTTCCTCCTCGCCGCGACATACGGCTCGGCGCTGATGATGGGGTTCTTCGCCACCTGGAGCGTGGCCGTCCTCCCCGGGCTCGACGCCACTGGGGCGCAGGCCGCGGTCAGGGTGATGACGTCCGTCAACCAGACGGTGCTGACCCCCGCGTTCGCGACCGTGTTCTTCGGGACGCCCCTCGCGCTCGTTCTCGCGTCGGTCGCGAGCGCTGCCGAGGGTGCGTGGGTGGTGACGGCCGCGTGCACAGCGGCCCTGTTCCTCTACGGACTGGGAGTGGTCGGCGTGACGACCACCGTCAACGTCCCTCTCAATGACGCGCTCTCGCGAGCTCACGGTGACGACCCGGAAGCTGCCTGGCTGCGCTTCGCCACCCGCTGGAGGCCGTGGAACCACGTCCGGGCCGTCTCGGCCACCGCCGCGTTCTCGCTCTGCCTGGTGGCGTGGCACCCCATTGCCCTGTCCGGTTGAGGTGCGAGCACGCCGCCCTGCACGGTTGAGGTGCGAGCACTTGATCTCCCTGTGTCGGCAGTGAAGAGTGTGACGCATGGTAACGAGGGGGGGTGGCGAGCCCGAACGGGTTCTGCCCGGTCCACTGGCGGACGTCGTGGCCGACTGGGCGGAACACCTCGCCAGTTCACGTGGGCGTTCGGGCGCCACCCGCCGCGCGTACGCCTCGGACGTCCGGCAATTGCTCCTATTCCTGCGAGATCAGGGTGTTCCCCTCGGTACCGCCGCCGACCTCGACCCGGCCCTGACCCTCCCCGCACTGCGCAGTTGGCTGGGTTCGCTCGTCACCGGCGGAGCGGCGCGATCGACGGTCTCCCGCCGAGTCGCCTCGGTACGCTCGTTCAGCACCTGGGCCCACCGGGCAGGCCTCCTCGGCCGGGACGTGGCCGCCAGACTCGAGGCACCACGTGCACAACGCCATCTGCCCGAGGTCCTCGACGCCGTGCAGGCTGCCGAGACAATGCGGACCACAGAGCTCGGGGCGGCCGAGGGCGACCCGATCGCGCTACGCGATCGTCTGGTGATGGAGTTGCTCTACTCGTGCGGCATCCGCGTGGCCGAGCTGTGCGGATTGGACATGGACGATGTCGACACCGAGAGACGACTCCTCCGCGTGATCGGCAAGGGGGACAGGGAGCGCGCGGTCCCCTACGGTGTGCCGGCCGAGCGGGCGCTGCGTGACTGGCTCGACGGAGGTCGACCCGCCCTGACCACATCGTCGTCGGGACCGGCCCTGATCCTGGGGGCGCGCGGAGGCAGGCTGGATCCACGCACCGCCCGACGGGTGGTCAACGAGGTCACCGACGCCACGCCCGGTTCCCCGCGGGTCTCGCCCCACGCACTGCGTCACAGCTCGGCCACTCACCTGCTCGAGGGGGGCGCGGATCTACGCCACGTCCAGGAACTCCTGGGTCACTCCACCCCGGCGACCACTCAGATCTATACGCACGTCTCGGCAGAACGACTCCGTGCCGCCTATCGGGGCGCCCACCCCAGAGCCTGACGTGGAGAGTCTGAGGAAGGCTCAGCCGAACCCGTCACCGGGACGGGTGGGCTTGAGGCGGATCGGTCTGTCATGGACGGACAACATGCTGAGCGGATCTATGTAGTCGTCGTCGCCCGATGGCCCACCCGAGGCGAGACGCGCGCCCCAGTGCAGGCAGGAGGCCACGGGACACCCCGCGTGGCCGGCGAGCAGGTGCCCCACCGCGTCCCCGGTGGCGACACTGTCCCCGGTGCGCACGGAGGCCCGCACCGGTTCGTAGGTCGTGCGGAGACCCGCGCCGTGGTCGATCGAGAGCACCGGACGGCCGCCGACAGCGCCTGCGAACACCACCGTGCCGTCGGCGGGCGCGCGGATCGTCGTCAGTGGGGCCGCCGCAAGGTCCACCCCCCGGTGGCCCGCCAGCCAGGGTTCGACTGGAGGGTCGAACGCGGTCACCGCCGACACCGGGCCGGGGAGCGGCCCCCGGAGATCTCGGCGCGGAGGGTCAGGGCTGGCGGCGGCGGTAGGGACCACGAGGAGGATCGCGATCATCGCGGCGGCCACCATCGCGGCCAGAACTGCGGTTGCCGCTGTGACCACCCCGGCGATCACCGACGGACACCTACCGGCTGTCACTGTGGGCGTGGTCAGGGTTCCCATGACTCGAGTACACCCGGCAGCGTGAGGGGAGAGCGGGCCGAGTGACCAGGTTGTGCATGGGGTCGACGACCATCCACAGGGACGAGAGGGCTACCGATCGCGTGTTGGACGATGGGCTCAAGAGGGTTATGATTGCCGATGCGGTCGACTGACGTCGATTGACTTCGCGTGTCCTGCGACTCCCACGGGAGGAGCATCCGGACCCGGGGCGAACAGCCCCGGCTCCACCGGACACCGGACCCGTAGGTGCCCCTGTTCGTTCGGGGTTCGGTCCGGTGCGGACACCAGGGCCCGAGACCAACCGGTTCACGGGCGTAACCCGATACACACCAGAAAGCGAGGACGAGGGCCTCGCGGTTCGGCTGCTTCCAAGCCGGACGAGCCCCTCAAATCTTCCATGGCAGTTATCTCCATGAAGCAGCTGCTCGACGCGGGCGCTCACTTCGGTCACCAGACCCGTCGCTGGAACCCGAAAATGCGGCGGTTCATCTTCACCGACCGCAACGGCATCTACATCATCGACCTGCAGCAGACGCTCACGTACATCGACCAGGCGTACGAGTTCGTCAAGGAGACCGTCGCCCACGGTGGCACGGTCCTGTTCGTCGGCACCAAGAAGCAGGCCCAGGAGGCCATCGCCGAAGAGGCCGCCAAGGTCGGGATGCCCTACGTCAACCAGCGATGGTTGGGCGGCATGCTCACCAACTTCCAGACCGTTCACCAGCGTCTCATCCGCCTCAAGGAGCTCGAGGCGATGGAGCAGTCGGGTGGATTCGAGGGACGCACCAAGAAGGAGATTCTCATGCTCACGCGTGAGATGACCAAGCTGGCGCGCACGCTCGGTGGTATGCGTGACATGACCAAGGTGCCGTCCGTGGTGTGGATCGTCGACACCAACAAGGAGCACATCGCGGTCGGCGAGGCGCGCAAGCTCAACATCCCGGTCGTCGCCCTGCTCGACACCAACTGTGATCCCGACCTCGTGGACTACCCGATCCCGGCCAACGACGACGCGATCCGCTCGGTCAGCGTGCTGACCCGGGTCATCGCCTCCGCCGTCGCCGAGGGTCTCAAGGCCCGTTCGCAGGCGGGGAAGGCCACCGGCGAGGAGGCCGAGCCGCTCGCCGAGTGGGAGGCCGAGCAGCTCGACCAGGTGACCGGCGAGACCGCGGCGCCCGAGGCCGAGAAGGCAGCCGAGGCGCCCGCCGCCGACGCCACCGAGACCGAGGCGCCCGCGGCCGAGGCCGCTGCGACGGAGGCCCCCGCGGCCGAGTCCACCGAAGCCGAGCCGGCTGCGACGGAGGCCCCCGCGGCCGAGTCCACCGAGGCCTGATTCGGTACCACCAGCTCGAGCACCGTCGGGCCCGGCCGCCCACGATCCCCAGCGGGGATCCCCCGGGGGGCCGGGCCCGACGTGTCGGCGAAGGTGGGCGAGGAGTCCCCCGGCGCCGAGGCGTCTAGGGTGGAGTCGATCGCGCCCGCCGGCCGACGTCAACAACTTCCGACACACCACGAACTCTTTTTAGGAGGGTCGCCCCACCATGGCGAACTACACCGCTGCCGACGTCAAGCGTCTGCGTGAGCTCACCGGCTCCGGGATGATGGACTGCAAGAAGGCACTCGAGGAGACCGACGGCGACTTCGACAAGGCCGTCGAGGTCCTGCGAATCAAGGGTGCCAAGGACGTGGGCAAGCGTGCTGAGCGCACCACCGCCGAGGGCCTGGTCGCCGTCAAGGACGGCGTCATGATCGAGATGAACTCCGAGACCGACTTCGTCGCGAAGAGCGCCGAGTTCATCGCTCTCGCCGACAAGATCGTCGACGTCGCCGCATCCCAGGGGATCTCCGACCTCGACGCGCTCAACGCCGCCGAGCTCGACGGGTCGACGGTCGCCGACGCGGTCGTCTCGTTCTCCGCCAAGTCGGGCGAGAAGCTGGTCCTGCGCCGCGTGGGCAAGCTCGACGGCCCCGTCGCCGTGTACCTCCACAAGCGGTCCTCCGATCTGCCGCCGGCGGTCGGCGTGATGGTGGCCTACGAGGGCGAGGGTGAGTCGGCCGAGGCCGCCGCGCGCTCGGCCGCCATGCAGATCGCCGCGCTCAAGGCGCAGTACGTCTCGCGTGACGAGGTGCCCGCCGAGGTCGTGGCCAAGGAGCGCGAGATCGCCGAGGCCACCGCCCGCGAGGAGGGCAAGCCCGAGCAGGCGCTCGTCAAGATCGTCGAGGGTCGTCTCAACGGCTTCTACAAGGACGTCGTCCTGCTGGACCAGCCTTCGGTCACCGACAGCAAGAAGACGGTCGGCGCACTGCTCGCCGAAGCCGGCGCCACGGTGTCCGCCTTCCTTCGTTTCGAGGTCGGCCAGGCCTGATCCGGCCCGGTACCCGCTGCGGCGGGCACTACTGCGACGGCGGCACCCGGACTCCCGGGTGCCGCCGTCGACGTCTGTCCGACCGGTCCCGTGTGCAACGCGCGGGCTGCGGTGTGACAGCGGAGGCGATAGGGCAGAATAGACGAGGTCCCACCATGGGCCGCACGGCTCCTCGACGACGGTGTCGGGGGCGTTGACGCACGAGACGGGCGTGATCCGTCCGGGACGAGGAGAGCGATGACCGACCCGCGGGACGGCTACAAGCGTGTGATGCTCAAGCTGGGCGGAGAGATGTTCGGTGGGGGCGGCGTGGGGATCGACCCCGATGTGGTCCAGTCGGTCGCCAGGCAGATCGCCGAGGTGTCCCGCACGGGAGCTCAGATCGCGATCGTCATCGGCGGCGGAAACTTCTTCCGCGGCGCCCAGTTGCAGCAGCGAGGCCTCGACCGTGCCCGCAGCGACTACATGGGCATGCTCGGCACCGTCATGAACTGCCTCGCGCTGCAGGACTTCCTCGAGCAGGAGGGCGTGTCCACCCGTGTCCAGACGGCCATCCACATGGGCCAGGTCGCGGAACCGTACATCCCCCTGCGGGCCGAGCGGCATCTGGAGAAGGGGCGCGTGGTGATCTTCGGCGCCGGGATGGGAATGCCCTACTTCTCGACCGACACCACCGCAGCCCAGCGTGCGCTCGAGATCAAGGCGGAGGTGCTGTTGATGGCCAAGGCCGTCGACGGGATCTACTCCGACGACCCACGAACCAACCCCGACGCCGAACTGTTCGCACGGATCGAGCACCGCGAGTGCCTGGAACGGGGACTGAAGGTCGCCGACACGACCGCGTTCAGCCTCTGCATGGACAACAAGATGCCGATCCTGGTCTTCAACCTCCTCACCGAGGGCAACATCGCGCGCGCCGTCGCCGGTGAGGAGATCGGGACACTTGTCAGCAGCCCGGCCTGACCGCAGGATCCGCGAACTTCAGTCAAGTAGAGAACGGAAGGCAACACATGATCGACGACACACTGCTCGAGGCCGAGGAGAAGATGGAGAAGGCCGTCGAGCACGTCCGTGACGAGCTCGCCGCCATCCGTACCGGTCGCGCCAACCCCGGCATGTTCAACCGGGTGCTCTGTGAGTACTACGGCAGTCTGACCCCCATCACCCAGATGGCGAGTATCGCGGTGCCCGAGCCCCGGATGCTCATCATCAAGCCTTACGAGATGTCGCAGATCGGCCCGATCGAGAACGCCATCCGCAACTCCGATCTCGGAGTCAACCCGACGAACGACGGCCAGGTTCTGCGCGTCACGGTCCCTCAGCTCACCGAGGAACGCCGCCGCGACCTGGTCAAGCAGGCCAAGTCGAAGGCCGAGGACGGGCGCATCGCGCTCCGAGGTGTCCGGCGCAAGGCGATGGACGAGCTCAAGCGCATCGACAAGGACGGTGAGGCGGGCGAGGACGAGGTCAACGCCGCCGAGAAGGAGCTCGACAAGCTCACCCATCGGTTCGTTGCCGATGTGGACGAGCTCGTCAAGGCCAAGGAAGGTGAACTGATGGAGGTCTGACCTCCCCTCTGCCGCTGCCGACCCACCCACCGAGACTCGAGGAGAATGCCGTGGACACCGCCCCGCCCGGTCCACCCGGGCCCACAGCCGCGGCCGCGGCTCCGCCGTCGCGGGCGGGCAGGGATCTGACCCGGGCCATCCCCGTGGGCGTCGGACTCGGCGCGCTGGTCATCGCGAGTATCGCGTTCAACCCCAGGGCCTGGTACCTGGTCGCCGCCGGTGCGGTGGCCATCGGAACCTGGGAGGTGTTCAAGCGGCTGCGGCAGGCTCAGTTCCGACTCCCGCTCATCCCTCTGCTCCTGGGCGGCCAGGCGATGGTCTGGGCCGGGTTCTTCGCCGAGGCCAAGGGCGCCTTCGCGGCGTTCGCCGCCACCACCGTCCTGGTCCTGGTCTGGCGCCTGCTGATGGCGGGCCTGACCACAGCACCGGAGAACTATCTGCGGGACGTCTCGGTCGCACTGTTCGTCCTGGTGTGGATCGCGGTCCCGGGCTCTCTCGGGGCGATGCTCGCCGATGGTGACTTCGGGGCACAACGTGTCGTCGCCCTGATCCTGTTGGTCGTGTGTTCCGACGTCGGCGGTTACATCACCGGTGTGTTGTTCGGCAAACATCCGATGGCGCCCGCCGTGAGCCCCAAGAAGTCCTGGGAAGGATTCGCCGGGTCGATGCTGTTCGCCATCGTCGGCGGTGCGCTGGTGGTGGTGCTTCTGTTCGACGACAACTTCCTCAAGGGCGTCCTGCTCGGCGTCCTCACGGTCCTCACCGCGACACTGGGCGACCTGATCGAGTCCCAGGTCAAGCGGGATCTCGGCATCAAGGACATGGGCACTCTGCTGCCGGGCCACGGCGGCTTCATGGACCGCCTCGACTCCGTCCTGCCCACGGCCGTGGTGGTGTGGATCATCTTCACCTACGTCGTCCCGACCTGACCGCACTGAGCAGCGCCCCTAGGAAGAACCCGTCGGAAGAATTCGTCGGAGGAACTCCTCCGCAGAACTCCTCGAACGAGGTCGCCACCAGAGTTCAGAGTCAGAGCTCCCGGTCAGAGCTCCTGACCGGGCCGGCGGCGGGTCCGCTCAGTGCTGGCGGGCGTTGATCTTGCGCGCCTTCCGTGCCCGCATGCGTAGCTGGAGGATGCGGAAACCCGCGAACAGCGCCATGATCAGCGCTCCCGCGATGGCGGCGAACAGGATCAGGACCCCCAGCGGGAGGCTGAATTCCAGGCCGAGGTAGCGGACGTCGGTCGAGGTGGTGTTCTGGGCGACGAAGATCAGCAGGAGGATCGTCACGAGCGCGCCCAGGACCAGCCCGATCCACGCTGACCCGAGCTTGCCGGCCGTCACATCGGGTAGTTCGGCGTCATGGCCCCTCCCGTGGTCCCGGGAACCCTCGTCGGGGACCGTCGCGGGGGCGGCCGCGTGGGTGTCCTCGAGCGGGGCGATCTCGGCCGACCCCGGAGCGGAATCGGTTCGGGAGGGCTCTACGGGATCGTGTGAACGCGTGGGCATGTGTGGACTCTATTCCCTCCCACCGGCCGACGGCATCCGCTGGCGGTGTGTCGTGCCGACTGGTTTCTGACACAATGGCTGCCATCATGGTTGAACCACTACCCCTCGTCTTCGATGCCCCCCGCCGGGGCCTTCCCCCTCGACACTTCGCCGACCTCGACGCCGAGGGCCGAGCCGAGGCGATGGGCGAGCTCGGGGTCCCCGCGTTCCGGGGAAAGCAGCTCGCCAACCAGTACTTCGGACGCCTCGAGGCGGACCCGGGAGCAATGACGGACCTGCCCGTCGAGCTGCGGGACAAGGTCGGAGCGGACCTGTTCCCCCGGCTCGCCTCCTCGATGCGGCACATCTCCGCCGACGGGGGTACCACCCGCAAGACGCTGTGGAAGCTGCACGACGGTTCGCTCGTGGAGAGCGTCCTCATGCGGTACCCGGACCGGGCGACGTTGTGCATCTCCAGTCAGGCCGGTTGCGGCATGGCCTGCCCGTTCTGCGCCACCGGGCAGGCCGGGCTCGAGCGCAACCTCTCGGCCGCGGAGATCCTCGAACAGGTGCGGGAGGCCGCCCGGGCCATGAGGGACGGGGAGGTCCCCGGCGGACCGGGCCGTCTGTCCAACGTGGTGTTCATGGGGATGGGGGAGCCGCTCGCCAACTACAAGCGGGTCCTCACTGCTGTCCGGGGCATCGTCTCGCCGCCGCCGTCCGGCTTCGGACTGTCCCAGCGCTCGGTCACCGTGTCGACCGTCGGGGTGGTCCCCGCGATCCATCGACTGGCGGAGGAGGGACTGCATGTCACTCTGGCCGTCTCTCTGCACACGCCAGACGACGAACTGCGCGACACCCTCGTACCGGTCAACAATCGGTGGCCGGTCGCCGAGGTCATCGACGCGGCGCGACACTATGCCGACGCCACCGGTCGGCGTGTGTCGATCGAGTACGCGCTGATCCGCGACGTCAACGATCAGACGTGGCGCGGGGAGATGCTCGGGCGCCTGCTCGCCCAGAGACTCGGGCCCATGGCGCACGTCAACCTCATCCCGCTCAACCCGACGCCCGGCAGCGAGTGGGACGCCAGCCCGAAGCCCCAGCAGGACGCGTTCCAGGCCGCGGTCCAGCAGGCCGGCGTGTCCTGCACCGTCCGGGACACCCGCGGGCAGGAGATCGCCGCCGCCTGCGGTCAGCTCGCCGCGGAGGGGTAACCGCGCCCGACGGGGTGGCGTCACCCGTCGGTAGACGAAGAGAAGGGCCGCCATCCGCGGAAGTCGCGTGGCGGCCCTTCTCGGAGCGGCTGAGGTCAGCGCTTGGCGGGAGCCGTCGCGACGGCGCCGGTCGCCGCGGCGCCGAACACGGAGTAGTGATCGGCGGGGACCTCGTAGATCTCGATTCTCTTCACGCTGTCGTCCTTCTTCGGGCGCAGCGCGAGGAACATCCACACCGCCAGGAACCCGGCGATGCTGACCAGCCAGATGTCCTCCACCCGGCCCATGTGGTTGCCGAACAGCATCGCCAGGAGGAACAGCACGAAGAAGCCGCCCACGACGAGGCCGACCTTCCTGCTGTGCTGGTGCCAGCCCCACTCGACCGAGGGCTCGTCGAGGGAGCTGATGCCCTCCACGACGATTTCCTTGCTGGTGTGGTGCCCGTCAGCGCTCATGCTCCCCGGTTCTCCTCACGGCTCGCTGGCAGCCCTGCGGGCCGCCGACATCCAGCTCAGTCTGGCACACGCCCGGTCGGGGTCGACGGGTAACCCGCCGGTATCGCGCAGCCCGAGCGTCACTCGATGCGGCGCCCGGGGCTCCGTACGTGGACAATGACGGGGTGACCACGCGCGTTCTCATCCTCGGCAGCACCGGCTCGATCGGTACCCAGGCACTGGAGGTGGCCTCCGAGGCCGGCCCCGGCCTGTTCGAGGTGGTGGGCCTGGCCGCCGGCGGAGGTCGGGTCGACCTGCTCGGGGATCAGATCGCGGCGACCGGGGCCGGGTACGTCGCGGTCGCGGACCCCGCTGCCGCCGCGCGGATCCGGTCGGAATTCCCCGACGTGACCGTGTTCGAGGGGCCGGGCGGGGCCGTGGAACTGGTCGGGGCGGTGGGGGCGGACGTCGTGCTCAACGGTATCGACGGCTCGATCGGACTCGGACCCACCCTGGCCGCACTGCGGACCGGCGCCCGACTGGCGTTGGCCAACAAGGAGTCCCTCGTCGCCGGTGGTGCGCTCGTCACCGGGACCGCCGCCCCCGGGCAGCTGGTGCCCGTGGACTCCGAACACTCGGCAATGGCCCAGTGTCTGCGGTCGGGCACGGCGGACGAGGTCGCCGGCCTCATCCTGACCGCGTCCGGAGGTCCGTTCCGGGGCAGGACGCGCGCGCAGTTGGCCGACGTCACCGCGGAGCAGGCCCTTCAGCACCCCACGTGGGCGATGGGGCGGATGATCACGCTCAACTCGGCCACCCTGGTCAACAAGGCACTCGAGCTGATCGAGGCGCACCTGCTGTTCGCGGTGCCGTACGAGAAGATCGAGGTGACCGTTCACCCCCAGTCGGTGGTGCATTCCGCCGTGACCTTTGTCGACGGAGCCACGATCGCCAAGGCCTCGCCTCCGTCTATGAAGCTGCCCATCGCCCTCGCACTCGGCTGGCCGGACCGGATTCCCGGGGCCACGACTCCTCTGGACTTCTCGCTGTCCCACACCTGGACATTCGAGCCTGTGGACGAGAAGACGTTCCCGGCGATCTCGGTGGCCCGCGCGGCGGGTGCGGCGGGGGGCCTGCGGACGGCGGTGTTCAACGCCGCCAACGAGGAGGCCGCACCGGCGTTCCTCGACGGGCGGATCGGATTCACCGAGATCGTCGACGTGGTGGCGGAGACCGTCGCGGCGGCCGACGAGTGGTCGTCCGATCCGCGCGACCTGGACGACGTCACGGCGGCGGAGTCCTGGGCGCGTCGCCACGCCGCCGTCCTCGTCGCGGGCCGGGAGGGCTGAGTCGTGATGGTCTTCGGGATCGTGCTCTTCGCACTCGGGATAATGGTGTCGATCGTGCTCCACGAGTACGGGCACATGCGGGTGGCGCAGTGGTCGGGCATGAAGGTCCGCCGGTTCTTCGTCGGCTTCGGCCCGACGCTGTGGTCCGTGCGCCGCGGGGGGATCGAATACGGCCTCAAGGCGGTCCCGCTGGGCGGGTTCTGCGATATCGCCGGCATGACGGCGTACGACGAGTTGGCCCCGGAGGACGAACCGAAGGCCATGTGGCGTCAGGCGTGGTGGAAACGGGTGGCTGTCCTGCTGGCCGGTCCCTTCATGAACATCGTCCTGGCGATCGCACTCTTCTACACGGTCGCCCTGGGCTGGGGCCTGGTCAACCGCGATGTCCAACCGATCCCCACCGACAGGGTCGCGGCAGTGGTGGGAGACACCTGTGAGGGTGCGGACCGGTGTGGTGTCGGCGTGGGCCCGGCGGGTGAGGCCGGAATCCTGGCCGGCGACCGGATCACGTCCGTCGACGGCCTGCCGGTGGGCAGCTGGGCCGACCTGTCCGAGGTGGTCTCCGCGCGTCCCGGCGAGACCGTGCCGGTCACGATCGACCGCGCGGGGGAGACCGTGACGACGACGGCGAACCTCACCTCGTCATCCGTGGGCGGACAGGCGAGGGGAGCGCTGGGGGTGCAGCTGTCCAACGACGGCATCCCGCAGGAGATCCTCGACGACCCCGCGTACCAGACGGTCAACACCTACGACGCGCTCGGTGCGGTCCCGGCGACTTTCGTGTTCACCGGGGAGATGATCGAGGCCACGGTCGAGGGCCTCATCTCGTTCCCGTCCAAGATCCCCGCGGTTGCGGCGTCGATCTTCGGCGCCGAACGGGCCGACGACTCGCCCGTCTCGGTGGTGGGTGCGAGCCACATCGGCGGACAGGCCGCCGAGCAGGGTGCCTGGTGGCTGTTCCTGCTCTTCCTCGCCGGGCTGAACCTGTTCCTCGGGGCGTTCAACCTGGTCCCGCTCACCCCGTTCGACGGTGGTCACATCGCGGTGGTGTTCTACGAGAAGATCCGGGACGCGCTGCGACGACTGCGCGGCCTGGCGCCCGGCGGGCCGGCGGACTACGAGAAGCTCGCCCCTCTCACCATCGGGGTGTTCGTCCTGTTGATGGGTGTGTCCGCGATCGTCATCACGGCGGACTTCGTCAACCCCATACTGCTGACAGGATGAGCGTGCGGACGCCCGATCTCGCCCCCGCGTCCCGGAACGCGGATAATGGTGGGCGGGACCCGCGAGCACCCGGCTGGCAGCCCCTACGGAAGGCCCTGTTGTGAACGACTCCTCCTCCATCCCCGTCGGACTGGGAATGCCAGACGGTCCGCCGCCGGTTCTCGCGCCGCGACGGAAGACGCGGCAGCTGTTCGTTGGCCAGGTGGGTGTGGGCAGCGATCATCCGGTGTCGGTCCAGTCGATGACCACCACCAAGACCCACGACGTCAACGCCACGCTCCAACAGATCGCCGAGCTCACGGCGTCGGGCTGCGACATCGTCCGCGTGGCGTGCCCCCGCCAGGAGGACGCCGACGCGCTGTCGACCATCGCGCGCAAGTCGCCGATCCCCGTCATCGCGGACATCCACTTCCAGCCGAAGTACATCTTCGCGGCGATCGACGCCGGTTGCGCGGCGGTCCGCGTCAACCCCGGCAACATCAAGGAGTTCGACGGACGGGTCGAGGAGGTCGCCAAGGCGGCCGGCGCCGCGGGCATCCCCATCCGGATAGGTGTCAACGCGGGCTCCCTCGATCCGCGCCTGCTCGCCAAGTACGGCAAGGCCACCCCGGAGGCGCTGGTGGAGTCGGCGCTGTGGGAGGCCTCGTTGTTCGAGGACCACGGCTTCGGTGACATCAAGATCTCGGTCAAGCACAACGACCCGGTGATCATGGTGGAGGCCTACCGTCAGCTCGCGTCGAAGAGCGACTATCCGCTCCACCTGGGGGTCACCGAGGCCGGGCCGGCGTTCCAGGGCACCATCAAGTCCGCGGTCGCGTTCGGGGCCCTGCTGTCGGAGGGGATCGGCGACACCATCCGGGTCTCGCTCTCCGCGCCACCGGTCGAGGAGATCAAGGTCGGGTCGCAGATCCTGCAATCGCTCAACCTGCGTCCCCGCAAGCTCGAGATCGTGTCCTGCCCGTCGTGTGGGCGCGCCCAGGTCGACGTCTACAAGCTCGCCGACGAGGTAACCGCCGGCCTCGAGGGGATGACCGTTCCCCTTCGGGTGGCCGTGATGGGATGTGTCGTCAACGGGCCCGGTGAGGCACGCGAGGCCGATCTGGGTGTCGCGTCGGGCAACGGCAAGGGCCAGATCTTCGTCAAGGGCGAGGTCATCAAGACCGTGCCGGAGGCGATGATCGTGGAGACACTCATCGAAGAGGCCATGCGGATCGCCGAGGAGATGGGCGAGCCGGTCGGAGAGGCCGCAGAGGGTCAGGGTCCCCAGGTCAAGGTCACGCGATAGGCCTATGACCGATACGGCTGCGCCGGAGACGGGAACCGGCGGGTGCCGCGGGGTGGGCCCGGGGGAGGCCCGCGTTCTGCTCGGGGTCCTCGAGTCCGACCCCTTGGTGTCGTGTCCCGCGGCGGAGAAGTTCGCCGCGTCCGGTGCCGTCCCCGGGCCGGAGGGACGGTTCCTGACGCTGGGCGGCCCCGAGAGGTCGCTGGTGTTCGTGGGGAATTCGGTTCTGCCGCTCCGTGGTGATGCGCACGACCACCACGCACTCGGACTGGCGGTCGCGGGCCTGGGGCTCGGGCCGATGTCGGTACACGGACGGAGGGATCAGGTCTCCCCGCTGTGGAACGCCCTCGGCACCTGCTGGGATCCTCCCCGGGAGTATCGCGATTCGCAGTTCCTGATGGAGTTGCAGGGGCCTGTGGACCAGTCCCTCGTGCTCGGCGGTATCCGGGCCGCGACCATCGTCGAGTTCGAGCAGGTGCTCGCCGCCGCGGCGGCGATGTACCGCGAGGAGTTGGGGTCCGACCCGTTCGCTGTGGGTTCGGGCATCCCGTTCCGCCGCCGGGTCGCGCGTTCCCTGGCGCGGGGGAGAACCTGGGTCGGGGTCGACGACGGCGAGGTGTTCTTCAAGGCCGACGTCGCCGCCGTCTCCCCGTGGTCCGCGCAGATCCAGGGAGTCTGGGTCCGCCCCGGACGGAGGGGCGCGGGACTCGGGACCGGCGGGATCGCCGCGGTGTGCGCGGCCCTGCAGTCCGGGCGGCTGACCCCGTCGCTGGTGGTCAACGGATCCAACACCGCCGCCCGCTCGGCGTACCGACGGGTCGGGATGATCGACGTGGTCGACTACGCGACCGTCCTGATGTGATTCCCCGTGCCCTCTGACTCCCCGGGCTGACTCCCCGGGCGCTGTCACACCCCGAGCGCTGTCACACCCGGGCGCTGTGGCGGCGCGGGGGATCCGTCGTCGGGACCGGGTCGGCAGCGCGCACCCGAACGCACCTATCCTTGAGCCATGACCACCTCGACCCGTCAGCCCCTCGTCCCCGGCGAACCCACACCGATCCGGACAGTTCCCGAGTCGATCCCGCGTCCGGAGTACGTCTGGCGTGACCGGGTCGACGAGGCCAACGGTGAACCATGGGTGCAGACCCCCGAGGTGATCGAGGCGATGCGCAGGGCGTGCACGATAGCGGCCGACGCCCTCGTCGTGGCGGGGCGGGCGGTGGCACCCGGGGTCACCACCGACGAGATCGACCGGATCGCCCACGAGTACATGTGCGACCACGGCGCCTACCCGTCGACGTTGGGGTACAAGGCGTTCCCCAAGTCCAGCTGCGTGTCCCTCAACGAGGTGATCTGCCACGGTATCCCCGACACGACCGTGATCCGGGACGGGGACATCGTCAACATCGACGTCACGGCCTTCATCGACGGCGTCCACGGCGACACCAACGCCACCTTCCTGGCGGGCGAGGTCACCGAGGAGAACAGGCTCCTGGTCGAACGGACGCGTGAGGCCATGGACCGCGGGATCAGGGCCATCCGCCCCGGCCGCGAGATCAACGTGATCGGGCGTGTCATCGAGTCCTACGCGCGGCGGTTCGACTACACGGTGGTCCGGGAGTTCACCGGCCACGGGGTGGGGCCGACCTTCCACAACGGCCTGGTGGTGCTCCACTACGACGAGCCGTCCCGGACCGAGGTCCTGGAGCCAGGGATGACGCTGACTGTGGAACCGATGATCTCTCTGGGCGGCCCCGGGTTCGACGTCTGGGACGACGACTGGACGGTCACCACGGCGGACAAGGCGTGGACCGCACAGTTCGAGCACACCGTCCTGGTCACCGAGTCCGGCGTCGAGGTGCTGACCCTGCCGAGCGGGAGCTGACGCCTCCGCCGTCGGGTCGGATCGGGCGCCCCGACGATCCGAGTTGAACGATTGTCCCGATGCGGCCGTGAACAATGGACATCTCGCGCCATAATGTCAACCATGATCGATACCCCCCGCGGACCTGTAGACCACGTCGACATCCTTGTCGTCGGAGCCGGGTTCGGGGGGATCTCGATGGCCGATCGTCTCCTTCGGGAGGGACGGGGCGGGGATCTCCTCGTGGTCGAGGCCGGCGACGAGGTCGGCGGGACCTGGCGCGACAACACCTACCCGGGGTGCGCCTGCGACGTGCCCACCTCCCTGTACTCGTTGTCGGGTCACGCTCACCCCGACTGGTCGCACTCGTTCGGCCGACAGGGCGAGATCCAGGCCTACCTCGTGGGGGTCGCGGACAGGATCGGCCTCCGCGATCGGCTCGTCACCTCCTGCGAGGTCACCGGCGCGCGGTGGGACGGCGACACCGCCCGATGGATCGTCGACACCAGCCGAGGGCAGGTCCGGGCCCGCAATCTCATCATCGCGACGGGGGCGCTCTCCGCACCCTCGGTGCCCGCACTCCCGGGCCTCGAGGACTTCGACGGCGAGGTGTTCCACTCCGCGCGCTGGCGCCACGACATCCCCCTCGCCGGCAAGAAGGTCGCGGTGGTCGGTACGGGCGCCTCTGCCGTGCAGTTCGTGCCCGAGATCGCCGGGACCGCCGACCACGTCACGGTCTTCCAACGGACACCCGGCTGGATCCTGCCCCGGTTCGACCGTTCCGTCTCCCGGCGTCGCCGCGGGCTGTACCGACGTTTCCCGTTCCTGCAACAGATCGTCCGGGGTCGGGTCTACGCGGGCCGTGAGCTCTACGTCCTGGCATTCACCCGGGCCCGGTTCCTCCTCCGGTTCTTCGAGTGGTTCGCGCGGTTCTACCTGCTGGTCAAGGTGCGGGACCGGCGGATGCGGAAGTTGCTCACCCCGGATTTCTCGATCGGGTGCAAGCGGGTGCTGCTGACCAGCCAGTGGCTCCCGGCGCTGTGTCGGCGGGACGTCACCTTGGTCTCCGGTGCCGCGACCTCGGTGACCCCGGACGGTCTCGTCGACTCCGGGGGTGCCGAGCACCCCGCCGACGTGATCATCTTCGGAACCGGGTTCCAGCCCACCGAGCCGCCCATCGCGCGGGTCGTGACCGGTTCGGACGGCAGGACCCTTGCCGACCACTGGGACGGCAGCCCCCGCGCCCACAACGGCGTGACGGTCTCCGCGTTCCCCAACCTCTTCCTGATGTTCGGGCCCAACACCAGCCTCGGTCACTCGTCGATCGTCTACATGCTCGAATCACAGGCCGAGCACGTGTTGACGCTGCTCGACTTATCGCGGGGTGCGGATCGGGGGACCGTGGAGGTGCGGGAGGAGGCCCTCGACCGGTATTCCGACCGGATGGATCGCGAACTCGCCGGCACCGTGTGGAACGACGGCGGATGCTCGAGTTGGTACATCGACTCACGGGGCCGGAACTCGACGCTGTGGCCCACCTTCACCTTCCGATACCGGCGCCAGGTGAGGTCGGTCGACCCGGCGGACTTCGTGGTCAGTTGAGGCCCGCCGGGGCGGCGGGTCAGAAGCCCCGGTCCGGGAAATCCAGGCCGAGCAGTGCGTTCTCGACGACCTCGGCCATCGCGGGATGGATCCAGTACTGACGGCGCGCGAGTTCGGGGACGGTGATCTCGAACTCCATCGCCTGGATGAGGATCTGGATCAGTGACGGCGAGTGGGCTCCCATGATGTGGGCGCCCACGAGCAACCCGGTGGCGCGGTCCGCGATGAGCTTGCAGCACCCGACCGAGTCCTCCATCGCCCAGCCGTACGCCACGTCGCCGTAGTCCTGGACCTTGACCGTGACGTCGTATCCGGCCTCGCGGGCCTCGGCCTCCGTCAGACCCACCGAGGCGATCTGCGGCCAGGTGAACACCGCGTAGGGCACCAGTCGGTGGTTGAAGGGCTGGAGGTCGTCCGGGTGCCGCAGGTTGTGTCCGAGCACTCGCTGTTCGTGGTTGGCGACGTGCTTGAGCTGGTAGGGCGAGCTCACGTCACCCAGGGCCCACACACCGGCCGCCGTGGTACGGCCGTATTCGTCGACCCTGATCAGCTCCCCGTCCATCGCCACGCCGGCGGTGTCGAGGCCGAGCAGGTCGCCGTTGGGGGTGCGGCCCGTGGCCACCAGGAGCGCGTCGCCGGAGCAGGTGGAACCGTCTTCGAAGGTGACCTCGACTCCGCGCCGGTCGGCGCCGGTCGCGGTCATGGTGGTGATCTGCTGTCCCAGGCGGACGTCCCACCTCCGGCCGGCGTTTTCGGTGAACCGTGCGGCCAGTTCCCTGTCCACGTTCTTGAGCAGGACGTCCGAGCGGCCTATGACGGTCACGTCCACTCCGAGCGCCGAGAACACGTGGGCGAACTCACACGCGATGAAGCCGGAACCCTGGATCACCATCGACCTGGGCAGCTCGGCGATCCGCATGACATCGTCGCTGGTGTAGTAGGCCACATCGGCGTCGGTGACGATCTGGGGGATCGAGGGGCGGGCCCCGGCGGCGATCACCACGGAGTCGGCCGTGATGAGCTCCCCGGTGCCGGTGTCGATGGTGCGCGGACCCACGAAGGTGGCGTGGCCGTCGTACACCGTGACGTTGTCGCAGCGGTTGCGGCGGTAGTCCTCGCCACTGGAGGCGATGGGGTCGATCCGCCGATCGAACACCCGGGAGACGATGTCAGGCCAGCGGACACCGTCGAGAGTCGAGTCGATCCCGTACGTGCTCGAGTGCTCGATGGCGGTGGCGGTGTCGGCGGCGTAGACGAACATCTTGGTGGGGATGCAGCCCACGTTGAGGCACGTCCCGCCGAAGGCTCCCTTCTCGCAGATCGCCACGGAGAGGTCGGCGAACGACTCGTCGATCAACGAGTTGCCGCTGCCGGTACCGATCACGACGAGGTCGAAATGCCGGGAGGGGGTCTGGGTCATGGTCGTCAGGACTCCTTGGTGTGGGGTTCGAGGATCTGGTCCAGCCAGTCGCCGAGGTGCCGGAAGACCACCTCGAGCACGTCCGCGCGGGAGAGGAACACGTCGTGGCGGGCACCGTCGACGGGGATGTCCGTGATCCGGTCCGAGACCCGGTCGGCGAACCGCTCCATCGAGCGGACGTCGAGGATCAGGTCGGTGTCGACGTCGAGCACGCCGTCCCTGCCGCGCGCGCCCACGGACGACGCCGTGGACCGCAGCATGAGGACGGGCAGCGGGAGGTGCACCCCGGACTGCAGGCGCTTCTGCGCCCGGCGGACGGCCGCCAACCATCCGGCGCGGACCCCGACCCCACCCGGGGGTTTGAGGGCGGTGTCGAAGTGGAACTCCCCGTCGTGGTCGATGTGGGTGCTCACCACGTACCGGTCCGAGGTCTTCAGGGGCAACCGGTAGTAGGGCCTGGCCGAGCCCAGAGTGCGGATGACCGGGTCCAACAGGGATCTGGCGCGGTCGGGGACGTCGAGCTGGAACCAGGGGGAGTTGAGCACCAGTCCCACGACAGGGTCCAAGGCGCCCCGGTCACGACGCCGACCGAGCCACAGCGGCACCACCAGCCCGCCCGTGGAGTGCGCGGCCACGATGACCGGGAGTCCGGGATGATCGGCGGCGATCACGGCCAGTGACTGGTCCAGCTCGTCGTCGTACCTCTCCAGGTCGGTGGTGAAGTGCGGCGTCAGGCCGTCCCGTCTGGAACGACCGCACTTGCGCAGGTCCACGCCGTAGGTGGCGATCCGGCGATCGGCGAGGAACTCGGCGAGATGCGTGTGGAAGAAGTAGTCGGACAGGCCGTGGACGACCAGCAGGGCCGCGACGGGCTCCGCCGGAGCGTCCTCGTGCCGCACGAGGGTGGCCGAGATCGGTCCCTCACCGTCCGGATCGGTACCGAGCGGGAGCTCGCGGCGACGGTAGGACGGGCCCAACAGGTCCGGGGTCCACTGCGCGTCGGATCCGGTGGGGGCGACGGGATCGGGGGAGGGCGGAGACACGACGACCACCCTAGTCCGGTGTGCCGCGGGGGCAGACCGGTGAGTAGTCTTGGGATCCGGTGGACGCGGGGTCGCCGGACGGGCCCGTGTCGATTCCAATTCGGGTCCACGACCAAATAGCGAGGGTAGCCGGTGACTGCAGACCAGGTGGCAAAGCACGGAACGACTGATGTGGCGCTCATCGGCGCGGGCACCATGAGCGCGACGCTCGGGGCCCTCCTGCGTCGCCTCCAGCCCGATTGGCAGATCGAGATCTTCGAGCGGCTCGAGGGCCCTGCACTGGAGTCCTCCGATGCGTGGAACAACGCCGGTACCGGCCACTCCGCGCTCTGCGAACTCAACTATTCCCCCAAGACCGCCGACGGCGACGTGGACATCACCAAGGCGGTGGGCGTCAACGAGAAGTTCCAGGTCTCCCGGCAGTTCTGGTCCTACGCCGTGGAGAACACGATCCTCGGAGACCCGACGGAGTGGATCCGCCCGGTCCCGCACATGAGTTTCGTGTCCGGCGAAGCCGGGCAGGACTATCTGCAGAAGCGCTACGACAAGCTCGCGGGCCACCCCCTGTTCCCAGGGATGGGTCACACCACGGATTTCGGGGAGCTCGAGCGGCTCGTCCCCCTGATGGCTCGTGACCGCTCAGCCGAGCAGCCCTTCGCGCTCAGTCACTTCGAGAACGGCACCGACGTGAACTTCGGCGCCCTCACGCGTCAGTTCGTCAAGTACCTCACCCGGACCGGCACCGAGGTCCACTACCAGAACCAGGTCAAGGACCTCGAGCGCAATACCGACGGCACCTGGCGACTGACCGTGGCCAACCGCCACACCGGTGACGAGCGCACGGTCGACGCGAAGTTCGTCTTCGTCGGAGCCGGAGGCGGTGCCCTGCACCTGCTGCAGAAATCCGGGATCCCGGAGATCAAGGGCATCGGCGGGTTCCCCGTCGGTGGCCAGTGGCTCCGCTGCACCAACCCGGACCTCGTCGATCAGCACCAGGCCAAGGTGTACAGCCAGGCGTCCGTCGGCGCGCCGCCGATGTCGGTGCCGCACCTCGACACCCGCGTCATCGACGGCAAGAAGGGCCTGCTCTTCGGCCCGTTCGCCGGCTGGACCCCCAAGTTCCTCAAGATGGGCAGTTTCATGGACCTGCCCTCGAGCATCCGGCCGGGCAACCTGCTGCCCATGGCCAACATCGGGCTCACCGAGATGGACCTGGTCAAGTACCTCGTCACCGAGCTCGCCAAGAACCACGGCGCGCGTGTCGACACCCTCAGGGACTTCGTGCCGTCCGCGCAGGACGGCGAGTGGGAGAAGGTCGTCGCGGGCCAGCGGGTCCAGGTGATCAAGCCCAACGGTCGCGGAGGCACCCTCGAGTTCGGCACGGCCGTGGTGAACGCCGCCGACGGGTCGATCGCCGGTCTGCTGGGTGCGTCCCCCGGCGCGTCCACGGCGGTCGACGCGATGGTCGATGTCCTCCAGCGCTGCTTCCCGAGCCGTTTCGCGGACTGGAAGCCCGCGCTCGAGGAGATGATCCCGTCCCTCGGCCGCGATCTCGCCGAGGAGAAGTCCCTGTTCGACGAGCAGTTCGAGCGTTCGACCCGCACCCTCAAGCTCGATCAGAAGGCCTGAGAGGGGGGGGCCGCACCCGCCCCGTACGAACCCGTCATCCCCCGGTCGCCGCGTCGCTGCGGCCGGGGGATGACGCGTATCACAGTGCCTCGGGGCCGAGGCGGTCGCGGCCACCGACGGCGGATAGGATCGGCGGCATGATCCGGCCCGTGAACCCGTACCCCGTCGGCTTGGACCTCGAAGGCCGTCGGGTCGTGGTGATCGGCGGCGGATCGGTGGCCCAGCGGCGGATCCCGGTCCTCCTCGAGTCGGGTGCCGTCGTCCACCTGGTGAGTCCCGAGATCACGCCCACACTGCAGGGACTGGTCGACTCCGGCCGCATCCGGTGGGAGGCCCGTGACTACCGCTCCGGCGACCTCGAGGGCGCCTGGTACGTGGTGGCGGCCACCAAGGACTCGCTCGTCAACGCGAGGGTCGCCGCCGAGGCCGAGCAGGACCGCACCTTCTGCGTGCGGTCGGACGCCGTCAACTCGGGCACCGCGGTGACGCCCGCCGTCGTCCGCCGCGACGAGATGGTGGTGGCGGTTCTCACCGGCGACCGTGCACGGACCGCCGAGGCCCGCGACGTGGTCGCCCGCGCTCTGAGCGACGCCGGTGCCGAGGCGCCGGAGGTCGAGGAGAGGCTGCGGGGGACGGTCGCGCTGGTCGGCGGCGGGCCGGGTGCCGACGACCTCATGACGGTGAGGGGCAGGCGTCTGCTCGCGCGGGCCGACGTCGTGGTGGCCGACCGACTCGCCCCGCAGCGGCCACTGGGGGAACTGCGCTCGGATGTCGAGATCGTCGATGCGGCCAAGATCCCGTACGGCCGCTCCATGGCCCAGGACGCCATCAACCAGGTCCTCGTGGACCGGGCGAGGGAGGGTAAGTTCGTCGTCCGACTCAAGGGCGGCGACCCGTTCCTCTACGGGCGGGGATACGAGGAGGCCCACGCCTGCGCCGAGGCCGGGATCCCCTGCACGGTCGTCCCAGGGGTGTCCAGCGCGCTCAGCGTTCCCGCGCTCGCGGGGATCCCCGTGAGCAACCGCGGCATGACCCACGAGGTCACCATCGTCTCGGGTCACCTCCCGCCGGGACACCCGGGCTCCCTCGTCGACTGGGAGGCCCTGGCACGGATGCGCGGGACGCTGGTCGTGCTGATGGGCGTCAAGAACTCCCCGGCCATCGCGGACTCCCTCATGGCCGGCGGCCGGTCGGCGGACACCCCCGCCGCGATCATCGTGGACGGAAGCCTCGACGGTCAGGTCACCCACCGGTGCACCATTGGCACCATGGCCACCACGCTCACCGACCGCGGGGTCAGGCCGCCGGCGATAGTCGTGGTCGGTGAGGTCGCCGGACTCCCGCAGGTGCTGGCCCGGGCCTGACCCCTCCGTTCAGGGTTCCGTGACCATCGTCAGTGAGGTTGCGGAGGTGTACTCGAGGGTGTGGCCGGCCCTGCGGGCCACCCGCAGGAGGGACTGCACGTCGGCCATCTCCGCGCGTGAGATCGCCAGCGACCGGGCGAGCAGACCCTTGTGGTGCTTGGAGAAGTGGGAGACCACCTTGCGGGTGCCGTCCGGATACTGTGTGACCACGTCGACGGTGACCGCCCCCGGAACCGGTCCCAGCTGGTGATAGCCACCCGAGCGGAGGTCCACCACCAGTTCGTCGGCCCAGTCCGCGGTCGCGGCGGTGAGCGACGGTTTCCACACCGAGCGGAGCGTTCCCAGTCCGGGAAGGCGCGTCCCCGCGGAGAGACGGTAGTGCGGGATGGGGTCGGCGGCCGCCAGTAGTCCGAACAGTGCCGACCCGATCCACAACCGCGATTCCGCGCGCGACCTGGTGGCCCGGGTGAAGGAGGCTTGGTCCAACGCGTCGTAGAGGACCCCGGTGTACCGACTGAGGGCGGGCGCGGTGGGGGAGGACCACAGTCGTGCGTCGAGGGTCACCTCCTCGGCGAGCGTGTCACTCAGGCCGAGCACGGATCGCGCGCCCGCCGGGTCGTCGCCACACATCGCGACCAGGGAGTCGGCCACCGATCTCCGGGTGTCGGTGAGCGCGGGGAGCGAGAGCGCGGCCAGATCGAGCGGGTCGCCCGAACCGCCGACGGACTTGGTCTCGGAGGGCGAGAGGAGGATGCGCACCCGGCTGAGGCTACCGTCGCTCCGGTGGCGGGCCCCCGGGCGGCTACGCTTGACCACCGTGATCACGCGTCTTTCCCACCTTTTCCTGCGCACGCTCCGCGACGACCCGGCCGATGCCGAGGTCCTGAGCCACAAACTGCTGGTCCGAGCCGGTTATGTCCGGCGCGTCGCGCCCGGCGTGTACTCGTGGCTGCCGCTCGGTCTGCGCACCCTCCGCCGCATCGAGCAGGTGGTGCGTGAGGAGATGAACGCCTCCGGCGCCCAGGAGATCAGCCTGCCCGCCCTCCTGCCCCGCGAGCCGTTCGAGACGACCGGCCGATGGACCGAGTACGGATCGGCACTGTTCCGCCTCAAGGACCGCAAGGGCAACGACATGCTGCTCGGTCCCACTCACGAGGAGCTGTTCACGCTGACGGTGCAGGGCGAGTACTCCTCGTACAAGGACCTGCCCGTCACCCTCTACCAGATCCAGTCCAAGTACCGGGACGAGGAGCGGCCCCGCGCCGGGATCCTCCGGGGTCGCGAGTTCACCATGAAGGACTCGTACTCCTTCGACCTCGACGATGCCGGCCTCGAGCGTTCGTACCAGGTGCACCGAGAGGCCTACCAGCGCATCTTCGACCGTCTGGGAATCGAGTACGTCATCTGCGCCGCCACGTCGGGCGCAATGGGCGGATCGGCCTCCGAGGAGTTCCTGGCCATCTCCGCGGCGGGGGAGGACACCTTCGTCCGGTCGACCGACGGGGAGTACGCGGCCAACGTCGAGGCGGTGGTGACCCCGGTACCGCCCTCCCGTCCACTCGAGGGACTGCCGGATCCGATCGTTCACGAGACCCCGGACACGCCGACGATCGCCACGCTGGTCGACTGGGCGAACAGCGCGGATCTGGGTCGGGAGGTCACCGCGGCGGACACCCTCAAGAACGTGTTGTTCAAGGTCCGCGAGCCCGGTAAGGACTGGTCGCTGCTCGGTGTGGGGCTGCCCGGGGACCGCGAGGTCGACATGAAGCGCGTCGAGGCGGCGCTCGAGCCCGCCGAGGTGGCCGTGTTGGACGAGGCCGACTTCAAGGACAACCCGTTCCTCGTCAAGGGGTACATCGGTCCCAATTCCCTGCTCGCGGGCGGGATCCGGTACCTGGTGGACCCCAGAGTGGTCGAGGGCACCGCATGGATCACCGGGGCGGACCAGCCGGGCCGGCACGTCGTGGACCTGGTCTGCGGGCGCGACTTCACCCCTGACGGCACGATCGAGGCGGCCGAGGTCAGGGAGGGTGACGAGGCCCCGGACGGCCACGGCACGCTCACCCTCGCGCGCGGGATCGAGATCGGTCACATCTTCCAACTCGGCCGCAAGTACACCGACGCCTTCGGGTTCGACGTCCTCGGCGAGAACGGCAAGCCCGCCCGGGTGACGATGGGCTCCTACGGAATCGGGGTGTCCCGGCTCGTGGCCGTGTTGGCCGAGCAGTACGCCGACGAGAAGGGTCTGGTGTGGCCGGCAGCCGCCGCCCCGGCCGACGTCCACGTGGTCATAGCCAACAAGGACGACGCGGCCACCAGCGGCGCCGCGACGCTCGTCGAGGCTTTCGACCGGGCCCGCCTCGAGGTGCTCTTCGACGACCGGAAGGCCTCACCTGGTGTGAAGTTCAAGGACGCCGAGTTGATCGGTGTCCCGTGGGTCGTCGTCGTGGGTCGTGGCTGGTCGGAGGGGACGGTCGAGCTCCGTGAGCGCGCCACCGGGGAGGTCACCCAGGTGCCGGTTGACGGAGCCGCCGACGAGATCGTCCGGCTCATCGGGGCCGGACGCTAGGCCGTCAGGACGGGGGAGGGAACCCGGGCAACGCCTCGAACGGCGCGCCCGGGACCAGCGTCCGCCACCGCTCCAGCTGAATCGAGGCAGCCGTGAGGGCGTCGAGGCAGAACTGCCGGACCTCCGTCGACCGCGCGGACCCGATCTCGGTCCGCCAGGCCACGCAGCAATCGGATTCGAGCCGGATGGCCAGGAGCACGGGCGAGGTCGGGGTGTCGGGGGCCGTCAGGTATCCGACCGGCGCGGGAGGCGCCTCGGGCCACAGGGCTTCCGCGGCATCCCGGCGGGCGCGGTGGGCAGCGAGTTCCCGCCGGACCGCGGCGCGGATCCCGCTGTCCGCACCGGCCAGGACGAGACCGTAACCGAAGACCGCGGCGTCCTCGGATGCCAGCCCGGGTGGTGTGGTCATGCGAGCACCACCTCGACCGCCGTCGCACAGGCCGCCGACACCGCGGCCGCGAGCTCCGCGCGGCTCCCACGCGAGGCCACGGCGACCTCCCCGGCTCGTCGGGCGTCGTCACGTAGGCGCGTGCGTACCTCCCCGATGGGTGGACAGATCGCCGGAGGCGGATCCGCTTCGGCCCCGTTCGAGGGTGCTTCCGTCGAGTCCGTGGGGCCGATCTCGGCGGAGAGCTGCTCGGCGTGTGTGCGGCGAGCGTCGGCGATCCTGTGCAGACGAGCGACGTCGTCCCCGTGCGATGCGTTCGCGGCGGCGAGTTCGCGGGCGTCGCGGTCGGCGGCCTCGGCCAACTCCAGCAGTGGATCCGGCTCGTCGTCGACCAGGGGTACGGCGCACCCCCCGGCGACCACCAGGCCGGTGGCGACAGCGGTCACCGCGACGAACCGTCGACGCGACACGGGGACGGTGGAGGAATCAGGCACCCCGACATCCTGCCAGGGGGCGCCGAGCCCGGGCCCCGGGGGCGGTACAGTGATCCGGCCCGTCCGCAACCCGGATCGGCACCCACCAGCAGCTACGCCAGGAGTACCGTGATCGTCCCCGAGCCCGACAGGGCCCATATCCGCAGAACGGTCGCCGACCGTGGACTCGAACTCGAGGAACTCCGGGAGGACTCGCGGGCGGCCGACTGGCACGTGACCGTCGTCGTCGACGGCGACTCGGGTGTCACATTGGACGACCTCGCACGGCTGTCGACCGACCTCGACGCCCTCGCCGAGCAGTGGGGTGGACCCGACCGGGCCGTGACGTTCGAGGTGACGAGCCGTGGGGTGGACGCGCCCCTCGAGGAACCTCGGCACTGGCGCCGGGCCCGCGGTCGTCAGGTCGACGTGACCTACGTCGACGGAGTCGAAGGTCCCTCCCGTGGGCGGGTCGGTGACCTCGACGAGGAGACCGGGACCGTACGGCTGGTCTCGAGGTCGGGTCGTGGGATGCGGGTCGACTCGGTAACGTTGGACGCCGTGGCACGCGCTGTGATCCGGGTCGAGTTCCGGCCCGCTCCGGAGGACGAACTCGCCCTCCTGTCGGAGCCCGAGAACCCCGGACGTGGCGTGCGAGAAGGAGAAGACAGTTGAACATCGACATGGCGGCGCTGAACATGTTGTCCCAGGAGCGGGAGATCCCGCTGGACGACCTGGTGCGGACCCTGGAAAACGCATTGCTCACCGCGTACAAGCGGACCGACGACGCGCACCGCGTCGCCCGGATCCAGCTCGACCGGAAGGCCGGGACGGTCGCGGTCATGGCGGCCGAGGTCGACGAGGAGGGCAACCGGATCGGCGAGTTCGACGCCACCCCCTCCGATTTCGGCAGGGTGGCCGCGGCGACGGCCCGGCAGATCATCCTGCAACGCCTGCGCGAGGCCGAGACCGAGCGGATTTACGGTGACCTCGTCGCCCGGGAGGGCGAGGTCGTCAGCGGAGTCATCCAATCGGATTCCCGTGCGAACGCGCGGGGGATCATCGTCGTCCACATCGGACCCGAGAGCGGTGGGACCGAGGGCACCATCGCACCGGCCGAGCAGGTGCCGGGTGAGACCTACCAGCACGGTGACCGCATCAAGTGCCATGTCGTGGGGGTCCACAAGGGGCCGCACGGTGCCTCCGTCTCGCTGTCGCGCACCCACCCGGACCTGGTCCGCGGCCTCTTCGCCCTGGAGGTGCCCGAGATCGGTGACGGGTCGGTCCGGATCTCCGCGATAGCGCGTGAGGCCGGCCACCGGACCAAGATCGCAGTCGAGACGACGGTGTCGGGCCTCAACGCCAAGGGGGCCTGCATCGGACCGAACGGCGCGCGCGTCCGGGCGGTGATGGCGGAACTGAACGGCGAGAAGATCGACATCGTGGACTTCGATGAGGACCCCACGGTCTTCGTCGGCAACGCGCTCTCCCCGGCCAAGGTCATCTCCGTCACCGTGGCGGACGCCGAGACCCGCGCGGCCCGGGTCGTGGTGCCCGACTACCAGCTCTCGCTCGCCATCGGCAAGGAGGGGCAGAACGCCCGCCTCGCCCACCGGCTGACGCAGTGGCGGATCGACATCCACAGCGACGCGGAATGACGTCCGGCACGTCCGCTGTCCACGCGGTCGGGCGCGCCGTTAGTATCGAAACTCCGCGACCTGTAGACTCAGCAGATGTCACAGTGACTTCACGTCCACCTGCTCGCGCGGGAGGGACGGTGAGAAACCGAGGCGGCCTGATGCGGGTACATCGAGACCAGCAGGACGGCTCAGCCGAAGTGGCGGGTCCGGTAAGGACCTGCGTCGGCTGTCGCCGCCGGGATTCCGATTCCCGGCTACTTCGGATCGTTCACGATCCGCAGGCGGCAGCGCTCTCGCCGGACCCCGACCGGCGAGCGGTCGGGCGGGGAGCCTGGGTGCACCGTGACGAACGGTGCATCGCGACAGCACTCGATCGCAAGGCCTTCATCAGGGCCCTGCGACTGGCCGGGAACGTGTCCCAGGACGCGATCTCGGAGGTGCTCGAGACGCTATCGTCGTGAGCACGAGAGACCACCCGTCGGCCGCATGGGCCGACCGGGGGAGCACTAGAGAAGGAACGGACCAGACACGATGAGCACACCGTGAAGCTCCAGCGATGAACGTCCATCGAATGTAGAACGAGGTCGCGCGGCCAGCCCTGCCGTGAAGACCTCGCAGTGAGGAGAGCAGTGGCAGGCAAGCCCCGGGTACACGAGCTGGCAAAAGAGTTCGGTATCACTAGTAAAGAACTTCTGACGAAACTCCGCGATCAGGGAGAGTTCGTCAAGTCCGCATCATCGACCCTCGAGGCACCGGTGGTCCGGCGCCTCCGTGCGTCGCACGCACCGGCCGACGGCGGCACCGAGTCCGCACCGGCCGCCCCCAAGCCGGGTGGATCAGCTTCGCCGAAGCCCGGCGCGGCATCTCGACCGGCTCCGGGCCCCCGTCCGGGGGCGGATCCGCGCAAGGCGGCACCGAAGCCCGCTGCCGAGCGTCCCACCCCGGGCGCCACGCCCGCGGCGCCGGCACCGACTCCGGCCCCCGCTCCGGCTGCGGCGAACACGCCCGCAGCCGAGCGTCCCACCCCGGGCGCCAGGCCCGCGGCTCCGGCTCCCAAGCCCGCCGCTGCCGAGCGTCCCACCCCGGAGGCCCCGGCGACCCCGGCGGCATCTCGTCCGGCTCCCGGTCCGCGTCCCGCGGGCCCGAAGCCAGGTCCCAAGGCCCCGCGCGTCGGGAACAACCCGTTCTCGAGTGGCACCACTCCGGCACCGCGTCCGCAGGGCGGGGCACGTCCGGCCCCCGGCCAGGGCGGTCCCCGTCCCGGCGGCCAGCGTCCGGCTCCGGGTCAGGGCGGTCCTCGTCCGGCCCCCGGCCAGGGCGGTCCCCGTCCGGCCCCCGGCCAGGGCGGCCCCCGTCCGGCGCAGCGTCCGGGCGCCGCGGGTCCGGGCGGTCCTCGTCCCAGCCCCGGGCAGATGCCCGGTCAGGTCGCGCGTCCCGCTGCGGGCCGCGGTAGGCCGGGAGGCCCCGGCGGTCGTCCGGGTGGCGGAGGTTTCCGTCCCGGCGGCGGCGGTGCCGGTGCCCCCGCGGCGGGTGGCGGCGGTTTCCGCGGTCGTCCCGGCGGTGGCGGCGGCAATCGCGGCCGCAGCGGCGCCGCGGGTGCGTTCGGTCGTCCCGGTGGCGCACCCCGTAGGGGCCGCAAGTCCAAGCGGCAGAAGCGTCAGGAATACGATTCGATGCGGGCCCCCGAGGTCGGCGGCGTCCGGCTCCCCGACGGTCGTGGGCAGGTCCTACGTCTGGCACAGGGTGCCTCGCTGAGCGACTTCGCGGACAAGATCGACGTCAACCCGTCACAGCTGGTCCAGGCGCTGTTCAACCTGGGCGAGATGGTCACGGCGACCCAGTCGGTCACCCCGGAGACCCTGCAGCTCCTCGGCGAGGAGATGGGCTTCAAGGTCCAGGTCGTCAGCCCCGAGGACGAGGACCGCGAGCTCCTCGACTCGTTCGACCTGTCCTTCGGCGAGGACGAGGGCGGCGAGGACGAGCTCGAGATCCGTCCCGCGGTCGTCACCGTCATGGGTCACGTCGACCACGGTAAGACCCGGTTGCTCGACAGCATCCGGTCCGCGAAGGTCGGCGAGGGTGAGGCCGGCGGCATCACCCAGCACATCGGTGCCTACCAGGTCACCGTGCCGGTCGACGGGATCGACCGCACGATCACCTTCATCGACACCCCGGGTCACGAGGCGTTCACCGCCATGCGTGCCCGCGGCGCCAAGTCGACGGACATCGCGATCATCGTGGTCGCGGCGGACGACGGCGTGATGCCGCAGACGGTCGAGGCGATCAACCACGCGCAGGCGGCCGACGTGCCGATCGTCGTGGCGGTCAACAAGATCGACAAGGAGGGCGCACAGCCCGACAAGATCCGTGGCCAGATGACCGAGTACGGGCTCGTCCCGGAGGAGTACGGCGGCGACACCATGTTCGTTGACATCTCCGCGAAGCAGGGGCTCAACATCGAGTCGCTGCTCGAGGCGGTCGTCCTCACCGCGGACGCGTCGCTCGACCTCCGGGCCAACCCGGACATGGACGCGCAGGGCGTGGCCATCGAGGCGCACCTCGACCGCGGACGCGGTCCGGTCGCCACGGTGCTCATCCAGCGCGGAACCCTGCGGGTCGGCGACTCGATCGTCGCGGGCGATGCGTACGGGCGAGTCCGTCGCATGGTGGACGAGCACGGGGAGGACGTCGTGGAGGCGACCCCGTCCCGTCCGGTCCAGGTGATCGGTCTGACCAGTGTCTGTGGCGCAGGCGACACCCTGATGGTGGTCGAGGAGGATCGCACCGCACGGCAGATCGCCGACAAGCGAAATGCGCGCAAGCGCAACGCGCTCGCCGCGCGGTCCCGCCGCCGGATCAGCCTCGAGGACCTGGACTCGCATCTCAAGGAGACGAGCCAGCTCAACCTCATCATCAAGGGCGACAACTCCGGTACGGTCGAGGCCCTCGAAGAGGCCCTCATGAATATCGAGATCGACGACGAGGTGCAGTTGCGCGTCATCGACCGCGGTGTCGGTGCAGTCACCGAGACCAACGTCAACCTGGCGGCCGCATCCGACGCCGTGATCATCGGGTTCAACGTCCGCGCGGAGGGCAAGTCGACAGAGTTGGCCAACCGCGAGGGTGTGGACATCCGGTACTACTCGATCATCTACCAGGCGATCGACGAGATCGAGAGTGCGCTCAAGGGCATGCTCAAGCCGATCTACGAGGAGAAGAAGCTCGGTCAGGCGGAGATCCGCCAGCTGTTCCGCTCCTCCAAGTTGGGCAACATCGCGGGTTGCATGGTCCTCGACGGGATCATCCGCCGCAACGCCAAGGCCCGGCTCATCCGCGACGGCAAGGTCGCGGTCGAGGAGATGACCGTCTCCTCGCTGCGCCGGGAGAAGGACGACGCGACCGAGGTCCGCGAGGGCTTCGAGTGTGGTCTGACCGTGACGTACTCCGATATCAAGATCGGTGACGTCATCGAGACCTACGAGCTCGTCGAGAAGCCGCGCGACTGACGTCGACGGTGACACCCCGTGGGGGCAGGTTCCGTGGTCTACGGGCCTGCCCCCACGGCATTCTGGGTATCGAGCGGCCGCCCTGCGGCCGCACCACGTCAAGGAGGATCGCCATGGCCGGTAAGGGACGGGCCGGACGGCTCGGCAAGCGGATCGGGGAGATCGTCGCGACGGCGATCGAGTTCGAGATCAAGGATCCGCGTCTGGAGTTCATCACCATCACGGACTCACGCATCACCGCGGACCTGCGTGTGGCCACCCTCTACTACACGGTCCGGGGGACGACCCTGGACGACGAACCCGACATCGAGTCCGCCGAGCACGCGCTCACCGCGGTCCGCGGTCGACTGAGGACGATGGTGGGCAAGCAGACTGGTGTCAAGTTCACGCCCGAGCTGACCTTCGTGCTGGATGCCGTTCCGGATGCGGCTCGCCAGATGGAGGAGTTGCTCGCCAAGGCCCGCGCGCAGGACGAAGAGGTCCGCCGCGTGGCGGAGGGCGCTCGGCCCGCCGGCGACGAGGACCCCTACCGCAGGGACGACGAGGAGGGACTGCCGGAGGACGACGACCGGTGATCACGGTGGTGGACGCGGGCGGAGCGGCCGAGGTCCTGGCGCGGCACCGCGAGGTGACCGTGCTGTGTCACGTCCGCCCCGATGCCGACGCCCTGGGAAGTTCTGCGGGACTCGCCCGGGCGCTGCGGGCAGCGGGCGCGCGGGTCCACCACTCGTTCGACCCGGGGATCGTCCCGGAAGCGCTCCGGGTGATCCCGGGGACCGAGCACGTGGTGCCGGTGAGCGAGGTGCCGGAGCATGACGGTCTCGTGGTGACCCTGGACTGCGCCAGCCCGGACCGCGTGGGCGACTGGGGACGGCTGGCCCGGTCCGCCGCCGAGATCCTCGTGGTGGACCACCATCGTTCCAACCCGGGTTTCGGCACACACCTGCTACTGGATCCCGAGGCGGCGTCGACCGCGTCCCTGGTGCTCGACGTCCTCGTGGCCGGTCGGTATCCGGTCGATCCCGAACTCGCCACCAGCCTCTACGCCGGGCTCGTCACCGACACCGGGTCCTTCCGGTGGGGTGGAGCGGGTTCGCACGACACGGCCCGCCGACTCCTGGCGGCCGGGGCGGAGTCCGGGGAGCTCGGCTTCGCGCTCCTCGACGCCCACTCGTTCTCCTGGCTCCGCGTGCTGGGTGAACTCCTGGGTACGGCGCGCCTGGACGCGGACGCGGCCGGGGGACGGGGCGCGGTCTGGCTGACGGTCCCGCACGACGTGGTCGCGGTGGTCGACGAGGCCGACGTCGAGTCGCTCGTGTCCCACTTGCAGGGTGTCCGCGAGGCGCACGTCGCGGTCCTGGTCAAGGAGATCCGGCCGGGGGAGTGCGCGGTGTCGCTCCGTTCCCGCGGCGACGACGGCGTGGACGTCTCGGCCGTGGCCGCGGCGTTCGGCGGTGGCGGACATCCCGCGGCGGCCGGGTGCACCGTGCGCGGAGACCTCGGGGACGTCACGGCGAGGCTCCGTGAGCTACTCGGCTGACCCGGGACGCGACGCCACGGTGCCGGACGTCGGTGTGGGTGAACTCGGGCGCCGCCTGTGGTCGATCGCGCTGCCGGTGCTGCCGGTGCTGGCAGCCGAGCCGATCTACCTGCTCGTCGACGGGATCGTCGTGGGTCGGCAGGGCTCGGAGGACCTGGCGGCGCTCGGCGTCGGTGCGCTCGTCCTGTTGGTGCTCGGCACCCAGATGAACTTCCTCTCGTACGGGACGACCGCTCGGGCGGCCCGCCTCCACGGGGCCGGGCGACGTTCGGACGCCGTGGCTGAGGGGGTCCAGGCCACGTGGATCGCACTGTCGGTGGGGGTCGTGGTGGTCGCCGGCGTGCACGCGACGATCGGGCCCCTGACGCGGGTCCTCGCCGCGGACGCCCAGGTGGCGGCGAGCGCGGCGGACTGGCTGCGGGTGGCGGTGTGGGGAATTCCGTGCATCCTGGTCGCGTCCGCCGGACACGGGTGGATGCGGGGGGTGCAGCGGCTGAGGACACCTCTGGTCCTGGTGGCCGTGGGGATCGGCGTCTCCACCATCGGTTGTGTGGTGCTGGTGCCCGGGCTCGGTCCCGTACCCGCGCTGGGGTTGGTCGGAAGCGCCTGGTCCAACCTCGCCGGTCAGGTGATCATGGCCGGTGGCTTCCTCGCGGCGCTGGTCCTGGAGCACCGGGGGTCGTTGCGTCCGCGGTGGAGCGTGATCGTGAGCCAGCTCCGTCTGGGGGTGGATCTGGTGATCCGCACCGCGTCCTTCCAGGTGACCTTCGCCGTGGCCACGACGGCCGCCGCGGCCGCGGGGGTCGACTCCCTCGCGGCTCACCACCTGGCGCAGCAACTGTGGGCGCTGTACACCCTGGTCCTGGATTCGGTGGCGATCGGGGCGCAGTCGCTCGTCGGCGCGGCGTTGGGTGCAGGGCTCGCCGCCCACGGCCGCGCCCTGGCCCGGGCTGTGGTCGTGTGGTCGCTGGGGCTGGGTGTCGGGCTCGCCGTGGCCACGGTGCTCTTCCGCGCGCCCATGTCGACGCTCCTGTCGGGCGACACTGAGGTCGCCGGCCGACTCGTGGTGGCGCTGACGGGGATGGCGATCGTGGTGGTCCCGGCCGCTCTGGTGTTCGGCCTCGACGGAGTCCTCCTCGGCGCGGGCGATGCCGCCTACCTCCGCACCACCACCGTGGTCGCCGCCCTGTTCGGATTCCTTCCCGTGCTCCTCGCGACCAGACACTTCGGGTGGGGGCTGGTCGGGATCTGGTGGGGCATGGGCGTGTTCGTGGCCATGCGACTCATCGCGGTCGTGGCCCGTGTCCGCGGTGACCGATGGCTGGTCTTGGGCGCGGAGACCCCGGACCGTCGGGCATCCGAGGGGGCTACGACATGACGGCCCACCCGAGTCTGCGTGCGGTGTCCGACCTCCATGTCGGTCACCGGGGCAACGCGGACGTCATCGACGACATCCGGCCCGCCCATCCGGGCGACTGGCTGATCGTGGCCGGAGACGTCGCCGAGAAGACCGATCACGTGATCGGCGCGCTGGGACGTCTGGCGGACCGGTTCGAACGGGTGCTCTGGGTACCCGGCAACCACGAGTTGTGGATCGCCTCCGACGACGAGGGGATCACCTCCACCACAAAGTACGACCGTCTGGTGGACGCCTGCCGCGCGATCGGGGTGGACACCCCCGAGGACCCGTACCCGCTCTGGACCGGTCCCGGAGGGCCGGCGTGGGTGGTGCCGATGTTCCTGCTCTACGACTACTCGTGGACCCGTTCGCCGGGCCAGTCCCGGGCGGCGGCACTGGCGGGGGCGCGGGAGCGACGGGTGGTGGCGTCCGACGAGTTCCTCATCGATCCCGCCCCGTACCCGGACGCGGCCGCGTGGTGTTCTGATCGCCTGGTGGCCACCACCACCAGGCTGGCGGCCCTGGATCCGCGCCACCCGACGGTGTTGGTGAACCACTGGCCCCTGCTGCGCGCTCCCACGGAGGTCCTGCGACATCCTGATTTCGCGCTGTGGTGCGGCACCGATCAGACCGCGGACTGGCACCGCCGCTATCGCGCCGCGGCATGCGTCTACGGGCACCTGCACATCCCGCGCACCACCGTCCACGACTCGGTCCGGTTCGACGAGGTCTCGCTGGGCTACCCGCGCGAGTGGGCGGCCCGCGGCCGACCCGATCCGCTCGCCCGTCAGATCCTCCCCGCCCCCGACCACCGTCAGGTGCGGTGGATCCGGGGTGGGGACGGGCTGCCGAGGATCGCCCGGCCCGATGACGACGGGCCCGACCTGGAGGAGGAACGGTGATCAGGGGTGTCCTGCCCGACGATGTGGTGGCCGTGACGTTCGACGAACTCGGCATGTCCGACGCGGCGGCGCTGGCCGCGATGTACCCGGTCGAGGTCGAGCAGATCGGCCGGGCGGTCGAGAGCAGAAGGATCGAGTTCGCCGCGGCCCGTGCCTGCGCACGCGAGGCGATGAGCCGACTCGGCGTGCCCGCGGGGCCGATCACCCGGGGTGGCAGGGGGATGCCGGTGTGGCCCCCGGGGGTGGTGGGCACGCTCACGCACACCGGTGGTCTGCGGGCCGCAGCCCTGGCACCGGTCGACCGGGTGCGTTCCCTCGGCCTGGACGTCGAACC
Source organism: Dietzia psychralcaliphila (assembly GCF_003096095.1). Classification (NCBI taxonomy): domain Bacteria; kingdom Bacillati; phylum Actinomycetota; class Actinomycetes; order Mycobacteriales; family Dietziaceae; genus Dietzia; species Dietzia psychralcaliphila. The sequence continues at coordinate 2,017,728 of NZ_CP015453.1, read as the reverse complement.
GCACGGGCCCCTGTCGGAGGGGGTGCTCGAGGCGGTCTCCCTACCCGAGGAGGCGGCGTGGGTGCGCGCGGCCCGCGGGGAGGACAGTGCGGTCCACTGGGACCGGCTGCTGTTCACGGCCAAGGAGGCGACCTACAAGGCGTGGTATCCGCTCACGCGGAGATGGCTGGGTTTCGCCGACGCCCACATCACCCTCACACCCACGGACGTCGACGGCGCGACCGTCTCGGGCGTGTTGATCTCGCGGATCCTCGTCGACCCGCGGGCGGTTGACGGCGGGCCCGACCTGGTGGAGTTCCGCGGCCGGTGGGCGGTGCGGGACGGCTACGTGGCCTCGGCGATCGTGCTCCGGCCGGCCGGTGGGGGATAGCGTGTCCGGCGTGACTCAGCGCAGACCAGACCCCCGACCCGCTCCCGCCCCCGGACTCGTGGTGGTCGACAAACCCGGCGGCATGACCAGTCACGACGTCGTCGGGCGGCTGCGCCGGTACTTCGGCACCCGCAAGGTGGGACACGCCGGCACGCTCGACCCGATGGCGACCGGTGTCCTGGTGGTGGGGATAGAGAGGGCCACCAAGCTCCTGGGACTGCTCGCGCTGGAGACCAAGTCCTACGAGGCCACCATCCGGCTCGGCGAATCCACCACCACCGACGACGCGGAGGGTGAGACCACCGCGCGGGTCGACGCCTCCGCGGTGACCGATCAGGCGATCGACGCCGGGGTCGCGGGACTGACCGGGGAGATCGAGCAGGTCCCGTCCTCGGTGAGTGCGATCAAGGTGGACGGCCGCCGGGCCTATGACAGGGTGCGGGCCGGGGAGGACGTGCGGCTCGACGCGCGGGGGGTGACCGTGTCGCGGTTCGAGGTCCTGGAGCGCACACGTTCCGGAGAGGTGGTGGACCTCGTCGTCGTCGTCGACTGTTCGACCGGCACCTACATCCGCGCGCTCGCCCGCGACCTCGGTGCCACGCTCGGCGTGGGGGGTCATCTCACCGCGCTGCGTCGCACGGGCGTCGGCCCGTTCGGGTTGGACGTCGCCCGGACCCTCGGGGAGCTCGAGGAGGATCCGCGTCTGTCCCTGGACCTCGACGCCGCCGCGTTGACCGCCTTCCCCCGTCGGGACGTCGACGCCGACGAGGCGGAGGGGTTGCGACACGGACGGTGGCTCGAGGCCCGCGGCGACGACGGGGTGGTCGCCGCCGTGGGACCGGACGGACGGGTGGAGGCTCTGGTCTCCGAGTCCGGACAGCGCGCGGCTCCGGTCGTGGTCATGCGACCGGCGGGCCTGTGAGGCCCGGGCGTAAGGTGGGCGCCGTGCAGCTGTGGCGGACGTTCGACGAGATCGTGATCCCCGACGGCGGGACCTCCGTCGCACTCGGGGTGTTCGACGGTCTCCATCGAGGTCACCGGGGACTGGTGGACCACGCGGTGGGTACCGGACGTGAGTTGGGGGCCAGCCCTGTCCTGGTGACGTTCGACCCACACCCCGTGGAGGTGGTCAGGCCCGGTACCCACCCCCTCGTGTTGACCCCGCTGGAGCGACGTGCGGAACTGGCCGGCGAGCTGGGCGTGGACGCGGTGTTCGCCCTGCCCTTCGACACCGGGATGGCCTCGTGGGAACCCGACGAGTTCATCGACCGAGTCCTGGTCCGGGGGCTGCGGAGTCGCTCCGTCACCGTGGGGAGCAACTTCTCGTTCGGCCGACGTGCCGCGGGCACGCCGGAGACGATGCGCGAACTGTGTTCCGAGCGGGGGATCGACGTCCGGGTGATGGACCTGCTGGAATCCGGGGGAGAGCCCGTCTCCTCGTCCCGGATCCGGCGCCTGCTCTCGGAGTCCGATGTCGCCGGCGCGGCATCGATCCTCGGCCGTCCCCACCGTGTGTCCGGGCTCGTCGTGCACGGGGCCGGACGCGGTGGGCGCGACCTGGGGTACCCGACGGCCAACCTGGACCTGGCGGAATACACGGCCGTCCCCGTCGACGGCGTCTACGCGGGGTGGTTCACCCTCCTCGACGATCACGAGGTCGACGGGTCGATCCTGCCCGGCCGGCGCTACCCGGCGGCGATCTCCGTGGGCACCAATCCCACCTTCGGGGACGCGGCGCGCAGTGTCGAGGCGTTCGTGCTGGACGAGTCCGCGGACCTCTACGGACGGGTGGCGGCGGTCGACTTCGTCGACCACGTCCGCGACATGGAGAAGTTCTCCTCCGTCGACGAACTGCTGGTGGCGATGGACCGCGACGTGGCCAGGACCAGGGCCGTGCTCGAGGTGGACGCCGAGCGCCACTGATCACCGATTGGGGTGCCGGGGCCGTCCACTGGTAACGTCTCCTCTCGGCCCTCCTGCGGTCCGCGGCGGCGGGGTCATTCATTTTCGCGGACTGGAACAACCAGGAGAGACCCATGGCGATGACCACCGAAGAGAAGAAGGCCGTACTGGCCGAGTACGGGATCCACGAGACCGACACCGGTTCGCCCGAAGCCCAGGTCGCGCTGCTCACTAAGCGGATCAGCCAGCTGACCGAGCACCTCAAGAGCCACCAGCACGACCACCACTCGCGTCGCGGCCTGCTCCTGATGGTCGGCCGTCGTCGTCGTCTCCTCAAGTACATCGCCAAGGTCGACATCGCGCGCTACCGCTCGCTGATCGAGCGCCTCGGCCTGCGTCGCTGAGCGGACCCCGCCCGCGCGCCCACTGTTCCCCGTCCTCGAAGAGGGCGGGGAACAGTGCTGTACGGGGGCGCTGTCAGCGCGTCCCCCGGTGACCCGGGGTGTTCTCCCTGGTAGCCTGATCACGGCCGGTGCGCACGTACCGGGTGTCGACAGGTCCGATTGACGGTCCTCGGTAGTGGCTGCCGGAACCGCGGGTGCCCCGGGACGGGGCGCCGGTTCCGGCCGCTTCGATCGAAGACCGAAGTCGAACCGGGATTCCCTGACGTGTGACCCGGCGGGCCCGGCGGAGTCTTCTCCGCCGTGAGGCCCCCAGTCACCGACAGGACAGGACTACACATGCCAGAGATCAAGGCCGTCGAGGTCGAAGACGGTGTCTTCGAGACCGTCGCGACCATCGACAACGGCGACTTCGGTCGCCGCGAGGTGCGATTCGAGACCGGACGGTTGGCCAAGCAGGCCGCCGGCGCGGTGGTCGCGTACCTCGACGACGACACCATGATGCTGTCCGCCACCACGGCGGGCAAACACCCCAAGGAGCACTTCGACTTCTTCCCCCTGACGGTGGATGTCGAGGAGCGGATGTACGCCGCCGGTCGTATCCCCGGATCGTTCTTCCGCCGCGAGGGCCGGCCGAGCACCGACGCCATCCTCACCTGCCGCCTCATCGACCGGCCGTTGCGTCCCACCTTCGCGGACGGGGTCCGCAACGAGGTCCAGGTCGTCGTGACCATCATGAGCCTGGACCCCAAGGACCTCTACGACGTCGTGGCGATCAACGCCGCGTCCGCCTCGACGCAGCTGTCCGGCCTCCCGTTCTCGGGCCCGGTCGGCGGCGTGCGGATCGCGCTCATCCCGACCGCTGCCCGCCCGGAGGGCCAGTGGGTCGCGTTCCCGACCGTCGAGCAGCTCTCCGAGGCCGTCTTCGACATGGTCGTGGCGGGTCGCGTCACCGGTTCGGGTGACACCGCGGACGTCGCCATCATGATGGTCGAGGCCGAGGCCACCGACAACGTCATCGAGAAGATCGCCGGAGGCGCGCAGGCGCCCACCGAGGACGTCGTGGCGCAGGGACTGGAGGCGGCCAAGCCGTTCATCTCGGAGCTGTGCGCCGCGCAGCAGGCGCTGGCCACCGCCGCGCCGTCCGAGGCCCGCGAGTTCACGCTCTTCCCGCCGTACCAGGAGGACGCGTTCACCGCCGTGTCCGAGGTCGCGGAGAAGAAGCTCGGCGAGATCATGTCCATCGCCGACAAGCAGGAGCGCGACGGGGCGACCGACCAGCTCAAGGCCGAGGTCCTCGACTCACTCTCGGAGCGGTTCGAGGGACGCGTCGGAGAGCTCGGTGCCGCGTTCAAGTCGCTCACCAAGAAGATCGTCCGTCAGCGGATCCTCACGGACCACTTCCGTATCGACGGCCGCGGCATCCGGGACATCCGCGCGTTGTCCGCCGAGGTCGAGGTCATCCCGCGGGCCCACGGTTCGGCCCTGTTCGAGCGGGGAGAGACCCAGATCCTCGGCGTCACCACGCTCGACATGGTCAAGATGGCCCAGCAGATCGACTCGCTCGGTCCGGAGACCAGCAAGCGCTACATGCACCACTACAACTTCCCGCCGTACTCCACCGGTGAGACCGGCCGCGTGGGGTCGCCCAAGCGTCGCGAGATCGGTCACGGAGCGCTCGCCGAGCGTGCGCTCATGCCGGTGCTCCCCAGCGTCGAGGAGTTCCCGTACGCCATCCGCCAGGTCTCCGAGGCGCTCAGCTCCAACGGCTCCACCTCGATGGGTTCCGTCTGCGCCTCGACCCTGTCCCTGCTGAACGCGGGTGTCCCGCTCAGGGCACCGGTGGCGGGTATCGCGATGGGCCTGGTCTCGGACGAGATCAAGAACGAGGCCGGGGAGTCGGAACGTCGCTACGTCGCCCTGACCGACATTCTCGGTGCCGAGGACGCGTTCGGCGACATGGACTTCAAGGTCGCCGGTACGGGAATGTTCGTCACCGCGCTCCAGCTCGACACCAAGCTGGACGGCATCCCGTCCGAGGTGCTGGCCGGCGCGCTCACCCAGGCCCGTGAGGCCCGTCTGACGATCCTCGACGTGATGGCCGAGGCCATCGACGAGCCGGACGAGCTGAGCCCGTTCGCCCCGCGCATCATCGCGATCAAGGTGCCGGTCGACAAGATCGGTGAGGTGATCGGGCCCAAGGGCAAGATGATCAACTCGATCACCGAGGAGACCGGCGCGAGCGTCTCGATCGAGGACGACGGCACCGTGTACATCGGTGCCACCGACGGCGAGTCCGCGCAGGCGGCAATCGACAAGATCAACGCGATCGCAAACCCGCAGTTGCCCAAGGTCGGCGAGCGCTTCCTCGGCACGGTCGTCAAGACCGCTCCGTTCGGCGCGTTCCTGTCGCTGCTGCCCGGCCGCGACGGCCTGGTCCACATCTCGAAGCTGGGCCAGGGCAAGCGGGTCGGCAAGGTCGAGGACGTCGTCAACGTGGGCGACAAGATGCAGGTCGAGATCGCGGACATCGACAACCGCGGCAAGATCAGCCTCGTCCCCGTCGGCGACGAGTCGGCCGCAGCGGAGACTGTCGCCGACGCCGAGGGCGACGACAACTGATCCACCGCCGGGGGCGGGCACGCGCACCCCGGCACCACACGAGGCACGCACCCCGCATCCGGGGTGCGTGCCTCGTATCGCTGGAAGGGAGAGTCACCGTGAGTTCGACGATCAGGGTGGACAGGTCGATCCCCGGGCTCCGGGTGGTGACGGAGAACCTCCCGTGGTGCCACACCGCGGCGGTCGGGGTGTGGATCGCGGCGGGTTCCGCCGACGAGGCCCCCGACGAGCACGGTGCAGCGCACTTCCTCGAGCACGTCCTGTTCAAGCGGACCGCCACGGCGTCGGGGCGGGAACTCTCCGAGCGGATCGACCTCCTCGGGGGCGACCTCAACGCCTACACGGGTCGGGAGCACACCTGCTACCACGTGCACGTCCCGGCGGAGGGTCTGGCGACGGCGGTGGACGTGCTCGTCGACGTGGTGGCCAACGGGTCCTGCGCTCCGGAGGACGTGGAGATCGAACGGGATGTGGTGCTCGACGAGCTCGCGGGCCGCGCCGACGACCCCGAGGACCTCGCCTGCGAACTCGCCACGGGGGCCGTACTCGGTGATGACCCGTTGGCCCGCCCGATCATCGGTACCGAGGAGTCGGTGGAGGCCCTGGACGCCGAGACGCTGCGGTCCTTCCACCGGAGAGTTCTCCGTGCGGGGGACGTGGTGGTGGCCGCGGCCGGACGCATCGACCACGAGGACCTGGTCAGGCGTATCGCCGACGGACCGTTGGCCGCCGTGGTCGCCGCGGGACCCGGTGATGCGGGGGAAGGAGTCCACACCTCCGCATCCACCTCCGTTCAGACCGACGACCGCGCGGACTGGGCTCCGTCGTCGGTGCTCGTGGGGGAGGACGACGACTCCGAGCAGGTGCTGTTGGCGCTGGCTCGGAGAACCCCGGCCCGCGATCATCGGGACCGCGCCGCCGCACAGGTCGCGACCGCGGTCCTCGGTGGTGGCCTGAGTTCCCGGTTATTCCAGCGGGTCCGCGAGGAACTCGGGCTGGCCTATACCGTCTACGCGTCGATGGACCAGTTCCGGGCGACCGGACTGGTCTCGGTCGTCGCCGGCAGTCCGGTCGGACGAGTCGACGCCCTGAGTGGTGCGCTCGCCGAGGTGGTGGCGGGGATGGTCCACGATCCCCCTGCCGGCGACGAGGTCGACCGCGCGATCGGACACCTCACCGGGTCGATCAGGCTCGGACTGGATGATCCGCTGTCGCGGATGACGCGGATCGGCCGCCACCTGTTGGACCGCGACACGGTCGTGACCGTCGAGGAGTCCCTCCTCCGACTCCGGAGGGTCACCCGCGACGACGTCGCAGAGTACTGGACCGGCGAGACCGCTCCCTGGTGTCTGGCGGCCGTGGGGCCCGGCATGCCCGACGCGGGGGGCGCGGCTGGTCTGCTGGCCGGCGTGGGCGGATAGGCTGGTGGCAGGCGTGACGACCATTGAGGAGACGATGACGATGACGAAGGTCGGAGTGCTCGGTGCACGCGGCAAGGTGGGCGCGGCGATCTGCGAGGCGGTCCGCGCGGCGGAGGACATGGACCTCGTCGCCGAGGTGGACCAGGGGGATCCGCTGCAGATGCTCACCGACCGCGGCGCCGAGGTGGTCGTGGACTTCACCCATCCCGACGTGGTGATGAGCAACCTCGAGTTCTGCGTCTCCCACGGCATCCACGCGGTCGTCGGCACCACCGGGTTCACCGAGGAGCGACTCGGGACCCTGCGAGGGTGGCTCGAGTCAAGTCCTGGGACCGGGGTGCTGGTCGCGCCCAACTTCGCGATCGGAGCGATCCTCATGATGCGCTTCGCCGTTCAGGCCGCCAGGTATTTCCCGTCCGCGGAGATCGTGGAACTCCACCACCCGAACAAGGCCGATGCGCCCTCGGGCACGGCCCACCGCACCGCCGAGATGATGGGCGCCGCACGCGCCGAGGCCGGACTCGGGCCGTCCCCTGACGCCACGTCGACCGAGTTGGAGGGTGCACGAGGAGCCGAGGTCGACGGCATCAGGGTCCACTCGGTCCGCGTGACCGGCCTCGTCGCCCACCAGGAGGTGCTCCTGGGATCACAGGGGGAGACCCTGACCATCAGACACGATTCGCTCGACCGCACCTCGTTCGCCCCGGGTGTGCTCCTGGGTGTGCGCGCGATCGCCGGAGCTCCCGGACTCACCGTGGGACTCGACTCCTTCATGGATCTGTAGGCCGGCCCGTGGACAGAATCGTCAAACCCCTGGTGATGGCCGTTACGGCGGTCGGCCTGGTGGTGGCCTTCGGCTACCTTCTCTACCTCGGTTGGTCAATGATCAGCCGATCGGAGTATCTCGCCATGCGGGGACTCGGCGTCGGGATCGTCCTGCTCACCGTCGTCGGGGCGTGGGCCACGTGGGCGATCCTCCGGAACGGCGTCGAACTGCAGCGGATCTCCGCCGCCGCAGCCGAGGAGGGGATCGAGCTCGACGTCTCGGGACTGGACCAGCGCCCGTCCGGACGACTCGAGCACGCCGCCGCCGACGAGTTGTTCGATCGCGTCAGCGCCGAGTACCAGGCGGCACCGGACGACTGGCGTACCAACTACCGGTTGGCGCGTGCCTACGACCACGCGGGCGACCGCACCCGTGCACGTGAGGTGATGCGGGCGGCGATCGACCTCCGGGAGGCGGAGGCCTCCACAGCGCAGGATCCGCGATGAGCACCGTTCTCCTGGTCCACCACGCACCGTCACCCCGACTCCGCCGCATACTCGAGGCGCTGGAGAGCGGTCTCGCGCATCCCGACCTGGAGGGGATCGAGGTGGAATCGGTTCCGGCTCTGGCCACGACCGACGACCACGTGCTCCGGGCTGGCGGTTACGTCCTGCTCACCCCGGCCAACTTCGGGTACATGTCCGGTGCGCTCAAGCACTTCTTCGACCGCACCTACTACACCTGCGAGGGCGCGGTGGCCGGTCGGCCCTACGCACTCTGTGTGCACGGGGACAACGACACCTCGGGGGCCGTCACCTCGGTCGAGCGGATCACCACCGGGTGGGACCTGCGGCAGGTAGCCCCGGCTCTACAGCTCACCGGCGAGCCCGACCGTGAGGACCTCGACCACGCGGCCGAGGTCGCCGCGACCGTTGCCGCACATCTTCTCGGCTGACCGCCGGGCGTCACGTAAGCAGAGGGAGTCCCACCATGTCCGAGCTCGTCCGGAGGCAGGTCCGCATGGTCGCGCACACCGCGTTCACCCCACCCGAGGAGATCGGGTGGGAGACCGATGCGCACGGCGGATCCGCCCTGGCCGAATTCGCCGGCCGGGCCTGCTACCAGAGTTGGGACAAGCCCAACCCGCGCACCGCGTCCAACGCCGGGTACCTGAGGCACATTCTCGAGGTGGGGCACCTCTCGGTGTTCGAGCACGCCAGCGTGACGTTCTACATCACCGGCATCTCCCGTTCGTGCACCCACGAGCTCATCAGGCACCGACATTTCTCCTACAGTCAGCTCTCGCAGCGGTTCGTGCCCGAACACGACTCCAAGGTGGTGCCCCCGCCCGCGATCGCCGACGACCCGGAACTGGTGGAGATCTTCCGGCGCGCCACCGATGCGTCCCGGGAGGCCTACGCGGAGATGCTCTCCAAACTCGAGGAGCGGTTCGCCGACGTCCCCAACCCGATGCTGCGTCACAAGCAGGCCCGGCAGGCCGCGCGTTCGGTCCTGCCCAACGCCACCGAGACCCGCATCGTGGTGACGGGAAACTACAGGTCATGGCGCCACTTCATCGGGATGCGCGCGACCGAACACGCGGACACCGAGATCCGAGGACTGGCGATCGACGTCCTGCGCCAGTTGCGGGAGGCGGCGCCGGCCGTGTTCTCCGACTTCGAGATCACCGCACTGGAGGACGGTTCCGAGATCGCCGTGAGTCCCTACGTCCTCGAGGGATGAGTCGGATCACCGGGTCGGAATCGGGACTTCCCATAGCCTGCGGGTAGTCTGGGAGGCCATGACACACGTGACCACTGGGGGCCCGACGTCGGCGGACGGTCGGCCGGCCTTCACCGAACCCGGACGCCCCGCGCCGTTCGGCACGGTGCTCACGGCGATGGTCACCCCGTTCGGGTCCGACGGTTACGTCGACCTGAAGGCCGTCGCATGTGTTGCGGAACACCTCGTGGATTCGGGGTGCGACGGTCTCGTCGTGTCCGGGACCACGGGCGAGTCGCCCACCACCACGGACGCGGAGAAGATCGCGATCCTGGAGGCCGTTCTGGCCGCGGTGGGGGACAGGGCCACGGTGGTGGCCGGAGTGGGGACCTACGACACCGCACATTCCGTGCACCTCGCACGCCAGGCGGCGTCTGTCGGCGCGCACGGGATGCTCGTGGTGACGCCGTATTATTCCAAGCCCACCCAGGCCGGACTCGACGCCCATTTCCGGGCGATCGCCGACGCCACGGACCGACCGGTGATGCTCTACGACATCCCGCCGCGCTCCGTGGTCCCGATCCAGGCGGACACGCTCATCGGACTGTCGTCACACCCGAACATCGTTGCCGTCAAGGACGCCAAGGGTGACTTCCACGACGCGGTCACCGTGATGTCCCACTGCGACCTCGTCTACTACTCGGGCGACGACCAGCTCAACCTCCCGTGGCTGGCTGTGGGAGCCAGCGGGTTCGTCAGCGTGATCGGCCATGTGGCCGCCTCGCGCCTGGTCGAACTCCGCCGCGCCTTCCTCGCCGGCGATATCGACACGGCACGGCAGATCAACCTCGGACTCCTCCCGCTCTTCGACGCCCAACGGGCGCTCGGCGGCGTGTCGATGTCCAAAGCAGCACTTGAACTTCTCGGGATCCCGGCCGGAGTGCCGCGACTCCCGCAGTTACCACCGACCACCGAGCAGCGGGACGCACTGGCGTCGCTGTTGCACAGAGCAGGAGTCATCAGATGACGGAAAACCCGACGAACAGCCGCGGACGCGGCCGTCCCCGCCGCGCTGCCGGCCGCCCCACGGGCGAGCCCGCACCCGCGACCGCCGTGCAGTTCACCGAGCCCAAGGCCGTGTCCAACGCGCCCGCGGCGAGCAGTGGAGACGACCGGCCGAGCCAGGATCAGGGCAAACAAGATCAGGGCAAACAGGATCAGGGCAAGCAGGGCGGCGGCCAGCAGGGCAGCAGTCAGCAGGCCGGCGGCCAGCAGGGCAGGGGCCAGTCCAAGGGGCAGCAGAACAAGGGCCAGCAGGACCAGAAGCAGGACGCACCGAAGGGCGGCTCGCGCGGCCGCGGGCGCGGAGCGTCCTCCGACGGTGGCCAGAACGGCGGCGGCCAGAACAGTGGCGGCCAGGGTGGTGGCAACCAGAGTGGTGGCCAGAACGGTGGCGGCCGGGGCCGCGGTGGCCGCGGCCGCGGCCGTGGGAACGGGACCACCACCTCCACTGCCGAGTTCGGCGGCGTCAAGACCATGCAGGGCGGGGACATGACCGTCCGGCTGCCCAGCCCGCCCAAGCCGCGCAAGGGCGCGATGCGTCTGGTCGCGCTGGGCGGGATCACGGAGATCGGCCGCAACATGATGACCTTCGAGTACGACTCGAAGCTGCTCCTCGTGGACTGTGGTGTCTTGTTCCCGAGTTCGACCGAGCCCGGAGTGGACCTCATCCTCCCCGACTTCGGTCACATCGAGGATCGACTGGACCAGGTCGAGGCGCTCGTGCTCACGCACGCCCACGAGGACCACATCGGTGCGATCCCGTTCCTCCTCAAGCTGCGTCCGAACATCCCGGTCGTGGGGTCCCGGTTCACCCTGGCGCTGGTGGCGGCCAAGTGCCGGGAGCACCGGATCAAGCCGGTCTTCCAGCAGGTCGACGAGTCGAGCGTGAGTTCGTTCGGCCCGTTCGAGGTCCGCTACTTCGACGTCAACCACTCGATCCCCGAGTGCCTGGGCGTGGTCGTCCGCGCCGGCGGCAATTCCGTGATGATGTCGGGCGACATCAAGCTCGACCAGCTTCCCACCGACAAGCGGCCCACCGACCTGGCCAAGATGGCACGGTTCGGCGACGAGGGTATCGATCTGCTGCTGCTGGACTCCACCAACGCCACCACCCCGGGGGTCAGTCGCTCGGAGTCCGAGGTCGGGCCCGCTCTGCAGCGACTGATCAGCGACGCCCGCCGGCTCGTCGTGGTGGCCTGCTTCGCCTCCAACGTCTACCGCGTGCAGTCCGTCATCGCGGCCGCCGAGGCCTGTGGCCGGAAGGTCGCGCTCACCGGCCGGTCCATGATCCGCAACATGGAGATCGCGCTCGAACTGGGGCTGCTCACGGACCCGAAGGGTGTCCTGATCGACATGGACGCCGCGGCGAAGCTCCCCTCCGAGAAGGTCCTCGTGATGACCACCGGCACCCAGGGGGAGTCGATGGCCGGACTGTCCAGGATGGCCCGCCGTGAACACCGGCAGATCAACCTCTCGGAGGGCGACACCGTCCTGTTCTCCTCGTCGATCGTCCCGGGCAACGAGGAGCCGGTCTTCAGCGTGCAGAACAGCCTGTCCCAGATGGGCGTGAACGTGGTGACCAGCCGCGATGCCAACATCCACGTCTCCGGACACGGGGACGCGGGCGAGCTGCTCTTCGTCTACAACGCGGTCCGTCCGAAGAACGCGATGCCCGTCCACGGTGAGTGGCGGCACCTCCGGGCGAACCGGGCCCTGGCCGTCGCGACCGGTGTCCCGGCGCAGAACGTGGTGCTCGCGCAGAACGGTGTCGTGGTGGACCTCGTCGACGGAAAGGCGTCCACCGTCGGTCAGATCCCGGTCGGCCACCTGTACGTGGACGGCTTGTCCACGGGCGACGTCGGCGACACCGTACTGGCGGACCGCACCGCGCTGAGTGAGGACGGTTTCATCGTCGCCACGGTGGTGGTGGACCCCCGCACCGGTCGACCGGTGAGCAAGCCCCAGATCATCGCCAAGGGTTTCACCGACGAGCCGGGTGCGTTGGCGCCGGTGGTCGAGTTGGTCGAGAACGCACTGTGGGACCTGGCAGGGGAGGGTGAGACCGATCCCTACCGGCTCGCTCAGGCGGTCCGCCGGACCGTCGGTACGTGGGTGTCCGACAAGTGGCGTCGTAAGCCGATGATCGTGCCCACCGTCATCACCTCCGTGGCAGCGGAGGACTGAGTCCGGTGAACTCCGACCGGCGGACCCTGGCGCAGCGTGAACGAAGCGCTCTCGTGGAGACGATGCGTGCCGCCGGGCCGGATGCACCGACTCTGTGCGCGGGCTGGACGACCCGGGACCTCGCGGCGCACCTGGTGGTGCGGGAGGCGCGCCCCGACGCCGCCGTGGGAGTGGTCCTGCCGGCGCTCGCCTCGCGGATGGAGGAACTTCGCCTCCGCGAGGCCGATCGTCCCTGGGACGAACTGCTCGAGAAGATCGCGGCCGGTGCACCGTGGTACTCGCCGCTCCGCTACGCGGATCGTCTGGCCAATGCCGCGGAGTACCTCGTCCACCACGAGGACGTCCGCAGAGCCGACGGTGAATGGACGAAGCGGCAATTCGACATCGAGGACCTCGACCGCATCTGGTCGCTGGGGACGACGGTGTCCAAGACGTTCCTGCGACGGGTGGCCGCCCGTGTCGACCTGCGGACCCCTCCGGGGATCAGGTTGACCAAGCCCGGTGCGGTGTCCACGGGCGCAGCACTGGCGCCCATGGTCAGTGTGACGGCCGACCCGGTCGAGTTGATCCTGTGGGCGTTCGGCAGGGACGCGGTCGACGTGGATATCTCCGGAGCCCAGCAGGGCATCGATGCGGTCAAGGCGGTACCGAGGGGCTTCTGACCGCCCCTGCCCGTGTGGCTGCTGTTACCAATGGGGTCCGAGAAGATAGAGTGACCCCCATGGCACCCAGCTCGAACACGCGATCCACCCGTGCCCCCGGTGGACGACGACCGGCATCGAAGTCGGGCGCACAGCGATCAACCACGTCCACCTCGTCGTCGTCCCGGGGCGGCGGTTCCCGTCGCGGTGCCGTCGTCTCCACGCCCAGGTCGGGCACCCGTGGTGGATCCCGCGCGGTCACACCACCTCCGGAACGGACGTCCGGGGCGTTCGGAGCCGTCGGCCGCGGCCTGCGCGGCGGATGGTCCGGGATGGCGAAGGGGGTCGGTCACGGCGTGCGGGGGCTTCGAGGTGGTACCGACGAGGACCGTGTGGTGCCCCCTCATCGACGCGACGGGCTGGGTCTGATCCTGGTCGGCATCGCGATCGTGTTCGCAGGTGCCGTGTGGTTCGGTGCGGCCGGACCGGTGGGGCAGTGGATCGACACCGGGATCAGGACCGTCGTCGGGACACCCGGCGCGCTGCTGCCGTTACTGCTCGGCGGGTGGGGCGTCCTCGTGATGGCGAGGGAACCACGTCCCGATGTCCAGTCCAGGTGGCTGGTCGGAACCACGGTGACCGCTCTGGGGGTACTGGGGCTGTGGCATCTGGGATCAGGGTCCCCCGCGGACCCGGAGGGCGTCCGCGGGGGAGCCGGAGTGCTCGGCCGGATCGTCGGGGGCACGCTCGAGGCGGGCCTCTCCGTATTCGTCGCGGTCCCGCTCCTCGTGCTGCTCGTGGCGTTCGGCGTGCTCGTGCTGGTCGGTCGTCCGGCCAGGGAGATCCCGGGGATCGTCCGCGGATTCTTCGGCTGGGACGGCAGCGGGGACATCGTGGATCACGACGACCCGGATTCGGACTGGGACGACCCCGATGCCACCACCGCGTACCCGCTCGCCGAGACCGGGTCACCGGCCGGGGAGGACCGTCCCGCGGCCCGACGTCCGGCACGTCGCCGGGTGGCCGCGTGGTCGGATACCCCGACCACCGGGGAGACGGTCGAGATGCCGGCAGCCGCCAGAGCCGCGGCAGAGTCTGTGACAGAGCCGGAGGACGTTTCCGTCGAGGCCCCTGCCGGCGCACGCCGCAAGCCCCGGAAGCCTGCCGCGGACACCGCGGTGCTGCACACGTCCGGTCCGGACTCTGCTGCCGCGGGCGCCGTCGCATCCGCCCGGAATGCAGCGCACGGTGCTGACGCCCGTCCGGCGGGCGACCGCACTCCGGTGGACACCGCCGTGGTGCCGCAGACCAATACGCCGTCGAGCCACACCGCGGCGGACAGCGAGGTGGAGCGCCTCGATTCCCAGAAGCAGTTGCTCAACGGGGTCGAGTACACCCTTCCGCCCGTGAGCCTCCTCACCGCAGGAGATCCCCCCAAGGAGCGCAGCGAGTCCAACGACCAGATGATCGAGGCCATCCAGGGTGTCCTCGAGCAGTTCAAGATCGACGCCGCCGTCACGGGGTTCACGCGCGGGCCCACCGTCACGCGCTACGAGGTCGAGCTCGGTCCCGGTGTCAAGGTCGAGAAGATCACCGCGCTGCACCGGAACATCGCCTACGCGGTGGCCACCGACAACGTCCGCCTGCTCGCCCCGATTCCCGGCAAGTCGGCGGTGGGTATCGAGGTCCCCAACCTCGATCGTGAGCTGGTCAGGCTCGCCGACGTGCTCACCGATCCGAAGACCGCCAACAAGCACAACCCGATGCTCATCGGGCTGGGGAAGGACATCGAGGGCGACTTCGTCACCGCCGACCTGTCCAAGATGCCGCATCTGCTGGTCGCCGGCTCCACCGGCTCCGGCAAGTCCAGCTTCGTCAACTCGATGCTCGTGTCCTTGCTGTCACGGGCGACTCCGGACGAGGTGCGCCTGATCCTCATCGACCCGAAGATGGTCGAGCTGACGCCGTACGAGGGCATCCCACACCTGATCACACCGATCATCACGGAACCCAAGAAGGCCGCGGCGGCGCTGGCCTGGCTCGTCGAGGAGATGGAGCAGCGCTACCAGGACATGAAGTCCACCCGCGTCCGCCACATCACCGACTTCAACGACCGGGTCAAATCAGGAGAGATCTCGACGCCTCCGGGCAGCCAGCGCGTGTACCGCCCGTACCCGTACATCGTGGCGGTGGTGGACGAGCTCGCCGACCTCATGATGACCGCCCCCCGCGATGTCGAGGACGCGATCGTCCGCATCACCCAGAAGGCCCGGGCGGCCGGCATCCACCTGGTGCTCGCGACGCAGCGTCCCTCCGTCGACGTGGTCACGGGCCTCATCAAGACCAACGTGCCGTCGCGACTCGCCTTCGCGACATCGTCCCTCACCGACTCGCGGGTCATCCTCGACCAGGCCGGCGCGGAGAAACTCATCGGTATGGGCGACGGCCTGTTCATCCCGATGGGCGCATCGCGGTCCATCCGGATGCAGGGGGCGTTCATCACCGACGAGGAGATCCACAAGGTCGTCGACTACGCCAAGACCCAGGCGGAGCCCGAGTACGACGACACCGTCACCGCCGCCAAGGAGGAGTCCAAGAAGGACATCGACGGCGACATCGGGGATGACCTCGACGATCTGCTCGCCGCCGTGGAACTCGTGGTGTCCAGCCAGTTCGGGTCCACCTCGATGCTCCAGCGCAAGCTACGCGTCGGCTTCGCCAAGGCGGGACGGCTCATGGATCTGATGGAGTCCCGCGACATCGTCGGTCCCTCCGAGGGCTCCAAGGCCCGCGACGTACTGGTCAAGCCGGAGGAACTGGGGTCGGTCATCTGGATGATCAAGGGCGGCACCCCTCCGGAGGAGGAATCCGGGGACGTGTCGGCCGGGAGCGAGAGCCTGGACGAGACCCCGGTGGGCTGACCAGGGCCGGTTCAGGACAGTGCGCCGAACACCGGCTTCCACTCGCGGACGGTGACCTCGGAGACCATGCCGCGCAGGCAGTGGGGGTCCTCCGCGACGAGTGCGCGGGCGGCATCGGTATCGGTGGCCTCGACGAGGAGCAGTGCGCCCGAGCCGTCCGTGTATGGGCCCACCGACCGGATGGTTCCGGCGTCGACCTGCGCGGACAGCCACTCGCGGTGGGCGGGTTTGTTCGCCTCGCGGTCCCGGGTCTGCTCGGCCTCGTACCGGTAGTTGACTGCGAAGAACGGCATCAGTGTGGTCCTGCCTGGTCGTGGTGGGGGTGCTGTCGGATCAAGGGTATTCGCCCGGGTCTCGCTAAGGTGAAGGGGTGACAGCTCCCACCACCGACGACGGACGCCGCGGCGCCGAGGTCCCCGTACTCAACATCGCCAATGTCCTCACCGTCCTGCGGATCGTGTTGGTCCCGGTGTTCGTCGTCCTGTTCTTCGTGGCCGACGCCCAGGACCCGTGGTGGCGGGTGTGGGCGTTCGTCGTCTTCGTACTCGCGATGGCGACCGACTACGTGGACGGGTATCTCGCCCGGCGACTCGGCCTGGTGACCGACTTCGGCAAGATCGCCGACCCGATCGCGGACAAGGCCCTCATGGCGGCGGCGATGATCTCGCTCTCGCTGGTCGACGAGTTGTTCTGGTGGGTCACGATCGTGATCCTCGTCCGTGAGGTGGGGATCACCCTCTGGCGCCTGTTCGGTGTCGACCACGTGGTGGCCGCCAGCAAGGGTGGGAAGCTCAAGACCGTCACCCAGACGGTGGGCCTGGGCATGCTGATACTCCCGCTACCGCACTGGGTCTGGCCGGTCGAGTGGGCGGTGATCGGTGTCGCGCTGGTCCTGACCGTCTACACGGGCGTCGACTACCTGGTCAAGGCGCGCCAGGCAGCCAGAGCCGGGCGCTGAGCCACCTGATCCGGGTTCCACATGACCGACGGTGAGCGCCCTGATCCCCGCGCCTCAGCAGCGGTGGCCGCACTGGGCGGGCACGGGTGGACGCTGGCGACGGCGGAGTCACTGACCGCCGGCCTGTTGGCGGCCACGGTGGCGGGGGTTCCGGGCGCGAGCGTGGTGTTACGCGGCGGTCTGGTGGTCTACGCCACCGACCTCAAACACGAGCTCGCCGGCGTTCCCGAGGAGATCCTGCAGCGCCACGGAGCCGTGTCGGCGGAGACGGCCCGGGCGCTCGCCGTGGGCGCGGCCCGCCGGTGCGGTGCCGACGTCGGTGTGGGTCTGACCGGCGTGGCCGGCCCGGATCGGCAGGAGGGTCAGCCCGTGGGCACGGTCCACGTGGGTATCTGCGCGCCGGGCGTCGATGCGTGGTCGGTCAGACTCTCCCTCAGTGGGGGTCGCGACGCGATCCGGCGCGCGGCCTGTGCGGCCGCCCTGGACCTGCTCGCCGGAATGTTCGACGACGACGGGAACGAATCCGGGACGTGAGGCGTTGTACCCCGTGATGCCGAACATCCAGATGACCACGCTGCCCAGACCGGACCACCGGAGTGGGCCCCCGCTGCTCCGAGAGACCCTCGGGACGGTGCTCCGCGGCCTGCGGGGCGATTCGGGACGGACCCTGCGGGACGTGGCCGATGCGGCCCGGGTGAGCCCCGGTTACCTCTCCGAGATCGAACGCGGCCGCAAGGAGGCCTCGAGCGAGCTGCTCGCCTCCATCTCGGGGGCGCTCGACGTCTCGCTCGGTGAGATCCTGATCCGCGCGGCGCTCGAGGTCTCGCCCCCGGGCACCGTCGCGGAGCCTGTGCTCGCGGCCTGAGACCCGCCCCGGCAAAGCCCGGTGGTCGCCCCCCGGCGTTGTTCGGTACCGTGGTACCGACCCGTCGTCCGAATCGGCAGAAGGACACTACGCAGCGATGGCCAATCCGTTTACAAAGGCATGGCGCTACCTCATGGCGTTGTTCGATTCGAAGATCGACGAGAATGCTGACCCGAAGATCCAGATCCAGCAGGCGATCTCCGACGCGCAGCGGCAGCACCAGCAGCTCTCCCAGCAGGCGGCCGCCGTCATCGGCAACCAGCGGCAGCTGGAGATGAAGCTCAACCGGCAGCTCGCTGACATCGAGAAGCTGCAGGGCTCCACCCGGCAGGCGCTGCAGATGTCCGAGCAGGCCCACCAGAACGGCGACACGCAGAAGGCGACCGAGTACGAGAACGCCGCGGAGGCGTTCGCCGCCCAACTCGTCACCGCGGAGCAGAACGTCGAGGACCTCAAGGGGCTCCACGATCAGTCGCTCCAGGCCGCGGGACAGGCCAAGAAGGCCGTGGAGCAGAACGCCATGGTCCTCCAGCAGAAGGTCGCCGAGCGGACCAAGCTGCTCAGCCAGCTGGAGCAGGCCAAGATGCAGGAGCAGGTCAGCGCGTCCTTGCAGTCCATGTCCGAGGTGTCCTCGGGCGGGAACACCCCGAACCTGGACCAGGTCCGCGACAAGATCGAGCGTCGGTACGCCAACGCCCTCGGTTCGGCGGAGCTCGCGCAGAACTCCGTGCAGGGCCGGATGCTCGAGGTCGAGCAGGCGTCGACACAGATGGCCGGGCACAGCCGGCTCGAGCAGATCCGTGCGTCGATGAAGGCCGAGGGCGGTCAGCTCGGACAGGGCACCGGGGCGGCGTCCCAGCTCCCGCAGGGTCAGCCACAGTCGACCACCCCGCCACAGCAGCAGGCACAGCCCGAACAGCAGTGAGATCTCCCGAGACGGGCCGCCGGTGAGTGAACCGGTGGCCCGTCGTCGTCCGTGATGAAGGGGTGGGCAGGTGACGCTGACCGAGTTCCGGGCCCGCGCCGTCGAGGCGTTCGGGGACCTCCGAGCCGATCATCTCGTGAGGTCCCACCATCTGGCCGCGTTCGGCGGTCGCACGGCCGATGAGGCCATCGACGCCGGCGCCTCCGTCAAGCAGGTCTGGTCGGAGCTGTGCTCGGAGTTCGACGTGCCCGACTCGCTACGCTGACGCGCCGCGACGGCGTGTCGCTCGATCTCGAACAGGCGTTCGTCTACACTCGGGTCATGTGCTGACGGGAGATCCCGTCCACAGGGCGTCATCCCCTCCACAGCGAAGGGTTGCCGGGGCTCGTACGAGACGTTCGTGTCGTACCCGACCCGTAGCGTCCGCGAGTGAGCAGACCACACAGACCGACCGGCACGACACCGGGGGTCGAGCACGAACGGAGAGCATCATGGCAGCCAAGATCACCGCCAAGTCAGGTACCAAGACGGGCGTGGCCCAGAATCGTGAGCAGGCGCTGGAGTTGGCGCTCGCCCAGATCGACAAGGCCTATGGCAAGGGCTCGGTCATGCGGCTGGGCGATGACGTCCGACCGCCCATCAAGGTCATCCCGTCCGGCGCGCTCTCCCTCGACGTCGCGCTCGGCATCGGAGGGTTCCCGCGGGGACGTGTGGTGGAGATCTACGGACCGGAATCGTCCGGTAAGACCACCGTCGCGCTGCACGCGGTGGCCAACGCCCAGGCGGCCGGCGGCATCGCCGCGTTCATCGATGCGGAGCACGCCCTGGACCCGGAGTACGCCCGGAAGCTCGGTGTGGACACGGACAACCTCATCGTCTCCCAGCCCGACACCGGTGAGCAGGCGTTGGAAATCGCGGACATGCTGGTCAGGTCCGGCTCCATCGACATCCTCGTCGTCGACTCGGTCGCGGCATTGGTGCCGCGGGCCGAGATCGAGGGTGAGATGGGAGACAGCCACGTCGGTCTCCAGGCCCGGCTCATGAGCCAGGCGCTTCGAAAGATGACCGGCGCGTTGCACAACACCAACACCACCGCGATCTTCATCAATCAGCTGCGTGAGAAGATCGGCGTGATGTTCGGCTCGCCGGAAACCACCACCGGCGGCAAGGCGCTCAAGTTCTATGCATCCGTCCGGTTGGACGTGCGTCGCATCGAGACTCTGAAGGACGGGGCTGACGCGGTCGGCAACCGTACCAAGGTCAAGGTCGTCAAGAACAAGATCGCGCCGCCGTTCAAGATCGCCGAGTTCGACATCCTCTACGGCGAGGGCATCAGTCGCGAGGGTTCGCTGATCGACATGGGCGTGGAGAACGGCTTCGTCAAGAAATCCGGTTCCTGGTTCACCTACGGTGCCGACCAATTGGGTCAGGGCAAGGAGAACGCTCGCCGGTACCTCAAGGAGAACCCCTCAGTCCGCGACGAGATCGAGCGGAAGATCCTCGACAAGCTCAATATCGGGGCAGGTGCGGAGATCGCGGAGATCGAGGCGGAGTCCGATGAGGACGCGCCTATCGA
The DNA here is from genome assembly GCF_003096095.1 of Dietzia psychralcaliphila. NCBI lineage: Bacteria > Bacillati > Actinomycetota > Actinomycetes > Mycobacteriales > Dietziaceae > Dietzia > Dietzia psychralcaliphila. Next base: position 1,997,392 of record NZ_CP015453.1, on the reverse strand, counting down.
CGTGGTGCCCGTCGAGTTCTGATGGGCGCGCAGAGCCCGCGGGCGGTCGAGCGGGAACGGTCGATCGACCCGGAGGAGCTACGCACGGCGATCGCCGCGGTGGAGAGCAGGGCCTCCAGCAGTTCGGACCTGCCGCCGTTGGCCCCCGAGGCCCACGAGGCCGCGACGGCGGCGCTCCGACTTCTGCGTCACCGGCCGCGAAGCGAACACGAGCTACGGGAGCGGCTCCTCACCAAGGACCATGCTCCGGCAGCCGTGGACGAGGCGCTGGAGAGAGTCCGGATCTGGGGCCTGGTCGACGACGCAGACTTCGCCGCGGAATGGGTCAGAGGCCGGCGCCGTCGTCGCGGACGGTCGCGGGGTGCTCTGGAAAGGGAACTCCGCGAGAAGGGTGTCGCCGAGTTCCATATCGCCCGGGCCGTCTCCGACATCGACGAGACCGACGACCGTGAGCAGGCCGCCGAGCTCGTGCGGGCACGGCTGGCACGTAGGCCGGTCGACTCCGGTCGCGGGGCGGATCTCCAGGGTGAACGGCGCAGGCTGGTGGCGTTCCTCGCCCGCCGGGGCTATCCGACGGGGTTGGCGATGACGGTGGTCAACGCCGAATTGGCGGCCCAGGTGTCGCCCTGAGTACCCTGGCCTGCGTGGATTCTCTCGTGACCGACCTGCAGGCGACGGCCGAAGACGCCCGTGTCGAGCGCGTCGAGGGTCGCACGTACCAGGTGCGCACCTTCGGATGCCAGATGAACGTGCATGACTCCGAGCGGCTCTCCGGTGTGCTGGACGCCGCCGGGTACGTGCCGTTCGAGGGGGAGGCGGATCCCGCTCGGGGCGAACTGCCCGACCTGGTGGTGTTCAACACGTGCGCCGTCCGCGAGAACGCGGACAACCGCCTGTACGGCACCCTGGGGCACCTGCGGCCGTGGAAGGACGCCAACCCCCGCCTACAGATCGCGGTAGGGGGTTGTCTGGCGCAGAAGGACAAGGACGTCGTGGTCTCGCGAGCGCCGTGGGTCGACGTGGTGTTCGGCACACACAATATCGGGCACCTGCCGATCCTTCTGCAGCGCTCACGCCACAACGAGCGGGCCGAGGTGGAGATCGCCGACTCCCTCCAGCACTTCCCGTCGACGCTCCCCGCCACCCGTGAGTCCGCCTATGCCGGCTGGGTCTCGGTCTCCGTCGGCTGCAACAACACCTGCACGTTCTGCATCGTCCCCTCCCTACGGGGCAAAGAGGTGGACCGGCGACCCGGCGAGGTACTCGCGGAGATGAAGGCCCTGGCCGACGAGGGCGTCCTCGAGGTCACCCTGCTCGGGCAGAATGTCAACGCCTACGGTCGGTCGTTCTACGACGCCGCCGAGCCCTCCGACAAGGGCGCCTTCGCCAAGTTGCTGCGGGCGGCTGGTCGAGTCGAGGGCATCGAACGGATCCGCTTCACCTCACCCCACCCGGCGGAGTTCACCGACGACGTGATCGAGGCGATGGCCGACACCCCGGCGGTCTGCCCGCAGCTCCACATGCCACTGCAGTCCGGCTCGGACCGCGTCCTGCGTGCCATGCGCCGGTCGTACCGGTCGGAGCGTTTCCTCGGCATCCTGGACAGGGTGCGTGCAGTGATGCCCCATGCGGCGATCACCACCGACATCATCGTCGGATTCCCCGGGGAGACCGAGGAGGATTTCCAAGCCACCCTCGACGTGGTGGAGAAGGCACGCTTCACCAGTGCCTTCACCTTCCAGTACTCGCCGCGACCGGGAACTCCGGCGGCGACGATGGCCGACCAGATCCCCAAGTCCGTCGTGCAGGAGCGCTACGAGAGGCTGATCCTGCTTCAGGAGCGGATCACGCTCGAGGAGAACCGGGACCAGGTCGGCCGTGAGGTCGAGCTGCTCGTGACGGCAGACGAGGGTCGAAAGGATGCCGCCACCGCCAGGATGACCGGCCGCGCCCGCGACGGGCGGCTGGTGCACTTCGCACCGGTGGGGGAGCACGCCGGGCGGATCCGGCCCGGTGACGTGATCACCACCCGTATCACCTCGGCCGCCCCGCACCACCTGCTCGCGGACGACGGGGTGCTGACCTGTCGGGCCACCAGGGCCGGCGACAGACACGCGGCCGGCGAGAAGCCGGAGACTCCACCGATCGGTGTGGGCCTCGGACTGCCCACACTGCGACGTGACGTCGTCACCGCCGACACCACCCAGAAGGGATGCCTCACGTGAACACCGCTGACCGCCCGGACCCTATCAAGGGGATCATGGAATCCAGCAGGACCGTGGATTCGGAGTTCCGTCGCAGGGATCGGGTTCTGGGGCACACCCTCGTCATCGGTAAGGCGTATCTGGCGTCGGCGTTCCTCATCGTCTTGCTCGCGGCCGCACTCGCGTTGCCGCACAGCGAGGGGGTGCGCGGTCTGGACGTGTTGTTCTTCACCGAGGTGGCCCGGGAGCAGCAGACCTCGCTGCCCTCCCACGTGTTCGTCTTGCTCTACTCGGTGGGCACCATCCTGTTCGGGGGCATGATGATCCTCACGCAGAAGTGGTGGGCGGCGGGGATCGCCTGGGGTGCGAGTTGCGTGGCCACCGTCTACGGAATGCTGGCGATCTGGTTGCGCCAGTCCGGGCGGGGACCGAACCCCGACTTCCAGAACTTCGGCGCTCCCGGTGTCGGGCTGTACGTCAGCGTGATCCTCGTCCTCCTACTGGTGATGACGCTGGCCGGCGTGTTGTGGGCGCGAACCCCGGAGCAGCGCGAGCTCGAGGACTCCGTTCGCCACCAGGACTGAACCAGGGCCCCACCATGAAGGTGGGGCCCTGTCGGCGCGGCTCTGTCTGCGCGGTCCAGTCGGCGCGGTCCTGTAGACGCGGTCGGGTCGGAGAGTGACCCCGCTCCGGTCAGCGGGTGTCGACCGCCTTCTCGGCGGCCTGGGCCCATTCCTTCCACTGAACGGCCTGAGCACGGGCTTTCTCCGCGTCCTTCGACTTACCCGCGGCCTCGGCCTTCGCCGCCTGCTCCTCGAAGTCGTCCACTCGCACCCAGAACTGGGCGGCGCGGGCCTTGGCCTCCGGGTCGGTCCGTCGCCACTCCGCGTCCGCGGCATCGGAGACGGACTTCTCCAGCGCTCGGATCCGTCCCTCGAGCTGACCCATCTTCTCCCGCGGGACCTTGCCGATCTCCTCCCAGCGGGTCTGCAGTTCGCGCAGCGCTGAGCGGGCCGCGGCGAGGTTCTTCTCCGGATCGATCCGGCCCGCGTAGTCGGCGAGCAGCGCCTCCTTGGCGTCCGCATTTCCCTCGAACTCGGCGTCCCGCTCGGCCGCCGCGGCATGGCGCGCGTCGAAGAACGTGTCCTGGGCTGCCTTGAAGCGCTTCCAGAGGGCGTCGTCGGCCTCACGGGGAGCGCGTCCCGCGGCTTTCCACTCGTCCATGAGCCGGCGGAACGCGGTGGCCGTGTCGTTCCAGTCGGTCGAGAGCGAGAGGGCCTCGGCGCGTTCTACCAGCTCCTCCTTGACCCGCTTGACCGACGCGCGATTGCGGTCGAGGTCCGCGAAGTGGGAGCCGCGGCGCCGGTTGAACGCCTCACGTGCCTTGGAGAATCGCTTCCACAGTGCATCGTCGGTCTTTCGGTCGATGCCCCGGATGGTCTTCCACTCGTCGAGGATCTCGCGGAGGCGGTCGCCGGCGGCCTTCCACTGTGTGGACGACTCACCGATCTCCTCGGCCTCGGCGGCGAGAGCCTCCTTGCGGGCGATCGCGGCTGCCCGCTCCTCGTCCTTGCGCTGGCGGGCCTCGACCTCGACGGCACCAGAGCGCTCGACCACGGCGGCGAGACGGGTCCCCAGGGCGTCGAGATCCCCCACGGCTGCCGCGGTCGGGAGCTGCGCGGCGAGACTCTCGGCGGAGGCGCGGGTCTTCTTGGCGTCCTGCGGATGCGACTGGAGTCGAGCCTCGAGGAGCGCGACCTCCGCGACCATATCGTCGTACCTGAGTCCGAAGTGGGCCAGGCCTTCCTCCGGGGCTCCCGCCTGCCAGGACCCGACCTGTCGCTCGCCGTCGGAGGTTCTGACGAACACGGAGCCGTTCTCGTCGATCCGACCCCACTCGGACGGATCCGATGCCCGGACGATGCGCGTCTCGGGGGCCGCAGCGGGTCGCGGCGCCACCTTCCGCGCCAGGGCGGCGGGTGACGGCGCACCGGGACGCGGTCCCGGGGTCGGAGCGGGAGTCGGTGCAGGGGTCGGTGCGGACGCCTCCGGGGTCGCCTCCCCGGGAGTGGTGGGTGACTGGTCGCTCATCTTGTCCTCGTTTCGTTCTGCCGCGTGACACGGCACCATCGCCGGAGTCCCACCGGTCGTCGCCTCGCCGGCCCGGTGAGGGGACGGCATCCCCCTAGTGTGTACCAACCGCCGCCCGGGTGTCGGGGTATCCCCGGCGAGTCCCACCGAGTCCCGAGAGGGCGCTCCCGGGGAGGTCAGTAAGGTTCTCCGTGTGAGCACCCCTGTCGTCCTGGTACCCGGCGCGCCGGTCCTGGTGCCCGAACTGTCCGGAGAGGCGGCCGCGGACACCGCCTCCCAGGTCGGCGTTGCGCTGGGTCTCCTCAGCTGTGCCGCGGCCGATCTCGACCGTGTGCTCGTGCTGGGGTCGGATCCCGCCGGGCGAACGATCGGCGACGTTCGGGCGTCGTTGACCAGGTGGGGGGCGGCGGTGCCGGTCGGACGACCCGGTGCGCCGGCCGGTGAACACTCGGACGTCCCCGACGCGGCCCTGATCGCATGGTGGCACCTCGACCGGGCCGGGATCGAGCTGCCGAGGTCGTTCGTCGGCGTCACCGGCGACGGGCAGTCGACACTATCCCCGGGACCCGGCACGCTCGTCGTCGTCGTGGCGGACGGTCCCGCCTCCCTCACCCCCCGCGCCCCCGTGCCCGAGGACCCGCGCGGCGTCGCGCTCGACCGGGACCTGACCGAATGGCTGCGGCGCGGCGGACCATTGCCGGATCCGGGTGGCGCGGTTGCGGAGGCCGTGGGGTGGTGGAGCCGCCCCGCCTGGCTCGAGCTGGCCGGGTTGGTCGGGGACCGGACCGCGCTGGAGTCGGTGTCCTGGGCACCGTTCGGTGTGGGCTACCACGCCGCGCGATGGGACCTGTCGTCGACGGATTCCCCGGTGTCCGGAGGTCCCAGATGAGCGGCCCGGTGCCCGTCGCGGTGGTGGGGCCGACCGGCACCGGCAAGTCCGACCTGGCCCTGGGCCTGGCGGAGCGTCTGGGCGGGGAGGTGGTCAACTGTGACGCCATGCAGCAGTACCGCGGCATGGATATCGGCACCGCGAAGCTGCCGCCGTCGCAGCGCCGCGGTATCCCGCACCACAGACTCGACGTTCTCGAGGTGACCGAGACCGCGAGCGTCGCCGACTTCCGGCGCGAGGCCGAGCGCGAGATCTCTGAGATACGGGAGCGCGGGAACGTGCCGATCCTGTGCGGCGGCTCGATGATGTACGTCCAGGCCCTGATCGACGACTGGTCCATCCCCGACACCGATCCGCAGGTCCGTGCGCGCTACGAACAACGCCTCGACGAGGTCGGCGTGCAGGCGTTGCACGCCGAGCTCGCCCGCGTGGACCCGGAGGCGGCGCGGACCATCCTGCCGACCGATCCCCGCCGGACGGTTCGGGCGCTGGAGGTCGTGGAGCTGACCGGTAGACCGTTCTCCGCCTCGCGACCGACCATCGGCGACCCGCGCTGGGGCACGCGCCTGCTCGGCCTGCGCTGCGCGCTTCCCGAGCTCGATGCGCGGCTCACCGCGCGGACCGAGCGGATGTTCGCCGACGGGCTGGTCGCCGAGGTGCGAGGGCTCGTCGGACTCGGGCTGCTCGAGGGGGTGACGGCCCGCCGCGCCATCGGGTACGCGCAGGTACTCGACGAGATGGACGACGAACTGGGGATCGACGACGAGGGAGTCCTCCGGGCGCGGGAACGGACGGTGATCGGCACCCGCCGGTACGTCCGCCGGCAGCGATCGTGGTTCGGGCGTGACCACCGCATCAACTGGATAGACACCGACACCCACCCGGTCGGCGGCGACGGCGCCGCCACTGCTGCCGGAGGTGGACGGACCCCGTTGGACACGGCTCTCGATCTCCTCGGGGAGGCGTCGCGATGACCAGCTCGCACCCGTCCCGGGGCCGCGTCCAGTCTGTCGACCGGGCGTTCGCCCTCCTCGACTCGCTGGCCCGACGGGGCGGGCGCGCCTCCCTCGGGGAGCTCTGCGCCGACACCGGTCTGGCCGCGGCCACAGTGCACCGCCTGTGCGGCACGCTCGCCGACTCGGGACATCTCTGCCGGGACGCGCGCCGCGACTATCTGCTCGGACCGAGATTGCAGCGCATCGGGGACGCGGCCGGGCGGGCGACGTGGTCGTGGGCGGAGCCGGTCCTGTCGGCCGTGGTCGACGGCACCGGGGAGACCGCCAACCTCGCCGTCCGCGAGGGAGACGGGGTGGTGTACCTGGCCCAGGTCCCGTCACCCCACTCGATGCGGATGTTCACCGAGGTGGGACGGCGGGTACACGTGCACTGCACCGCGGTGGGGAAAGCGCTGGTCGCACAGGACGACGACGACGAGGTCCGCGCCATGCTGGACCGCACCGGGATGCGTCGGTACACCGACTCCACCATCGTCGAGCCGGACCTGTTGCTCGCCGAACTCGATCGCATCCGCGGGGTCGGATTCGCCACCGACGAGTCGGAGCAGGAGGAGGGCGTCCGCTGTGTCGCGATCACGGTGGGGGTCGGGGACGCCGCGTTCGCCGTGTCCGCGTCGGGGCCCGAGGCGAGGTTCACCGAGGAGCGCCGCGACGCCGCGGTCGAGGTGCTCAGGTCGGCCGTGGCTGACCTGCACCCCTGAAGCCCGGCGCTACCAGGGTCAATGAAAGCCGCTACCCACCCTCTGGATCGGCTACCCGTCAACGGGTAGCCGATGCCGCGAGTGGGTAGCGGATTCGGTATCGGTGGGAGGCCTGGCTCCTACAGGCCGTTGGCCGCCTTGAACTCGCGGCGGCGGCGGTGCAGGATCGGCTCGGTGTAGCCCGACGGCTGTCCGGTTCCCTCCAGGATCAGCTCGCGGGCGGCCTGCCAGGCGATGGACGAGTCGAAGTCCGGCGCCATGTTCCGGTACGCGTCGTCCCCGGCGTTCTGCGTGTCGACGATCTCGGCCATGCGGCGCAGCGAGTCCTCGACGTCGTCAGCGGTGATGATGCCGTGACGGATCCAGTTGGCCAGCATCTGCGAGGAGATCCGCAGGGTGGCGCGGTCCTCCATCAGGTTGACGTCGTGGATGTCCGGCACCTTCGAGACGCCGATGCCCTGTTCCACCCAGCGGACGACGTAGCCGAGGATGGTCTGGCAGGAGTTGTCGACCTCCTCCTTCTTCTCGGCGTCGGTCCAGTCGGTGTCGGGTGCGAGGGGGACGCTGAGGATGTCGTCGACGCTGGCGCGGGGCCCTCCGGCGAGGAGCTCCTCCTGCCGGGACATCACGTTCACCCGGTGGTAGTGGGTGGCGTGCAGGGTGGCACCGGTCGGGGACGGGACCCAGGCGGTGTTGGCGCCGGCCCTCGGCTGTCCGATCTTCTCGGTGAGCATCTCGGACATGAGGTCGGTCTTGGCCCACATCCCCTTACCGATCTGGGCGCGCCCACGCAGGCCACAGGCCAGTCCGGTGTCGACGTTGAAGTCCTCGTAGGCGGCCATCCAGCGTGCGGACTTCATCTCGCCCTTGCGGATCATCGGTCCGGCCTCCATCGAGGTGTGGATCTCGTCCCCGGTCCGGTCGAGGAAGCCGGTGTTGATGAACACGACCCGGTCGGTGGCCTCGGCGATACAGGCGGCGAGGTTGACCGTGGTGCGCCGCTCCTCGTCCATGATGCCCACCTTGAGAGTGTTCTCAGGCAGACCCAGGAGCTTCTCGACACGGCCGAACAGCTCGGTGGTGAAGGCCACCTCGGCCGGGCCGTGCTGCTTGGGCTTGACGATGTAGATGGAACCGGTGCGGCTGTTGCCGCGCTCGTTGCTCTCGGCGATTCCGTGCATGCCGGCCAGCGAGGTGATCAGGGCGTCCAAGATGCCCTCGGGCAGTTCGTTGCCCTCGGAGTCGAGAACTGCGGGGTTGGTCATCAGATGGCCCACGTTGCGGACGAAGAGCATCGAGCGGCCGTGGAGACGGACCTCTCCGGAACCGTCGGGCGCGGTGAAGACCCTGTCGTCGTTGAGGACGCGGGTGAAGGTCTTGTCGCCCTTGCTGATCTCCTCGGAGAGGTCGCCCTTCATGAGACCCAGCCAGTTGCGGTAGCCGTGGGTCTTGTCCTCGGCGTCGACGGCGGCGACCGAGTCCTCGAAGTCCATGATGGTGGAGACGGCGGACTCGAGGACGACGTCCTTGACGCCGGCGGAGTCGGTCGACCCGATCGGGGAATCGGCGTCGATCTGGATCTCCACGTGCAGGCCGTTGTTGCGCAGCAGCACCGAGGTCGGGGTGGTGTCCTCGCCCAGGTAGCCGACGAACTGCGCGGAGTCGGCCAGACCGGTGGTCGAACCGTCGGCGAGGGTCACCTGCAGTCGGCCGTCGACCACGGAGTAGCCGGTGGTGCCGACGTGACTGCCGGAGTCGAGCGGCGCGGCGTCGTCGAGGAACTCACGGGCCCAGGCGATGACCTTGTCCCCGCGGACCTTGTTGTAGGAGGAGCCCTGTTCCGCGCCACCGGACTCCGGGATCGCATCGGTGCCGTAGAGGGCGTCGTACAGCGACCCCCACCGTGCGTTGCCCGCGTTGATCGCGAAACGCGCGTTCATGATCGGCACGACCAGCTGGGGGCCGGCGACCGTGGCGATCTCCTCGTCGACGTTCTCGGTGGTCACCCGGACAGAGTCCGGTTCCGGGACCAGGTACCCGATCTCCTGAAGGAACGCCTTGTAGGCGGCGGGGTCGATCGGGGAGGGGTTCTCGTGGTGCCAGGTGTCGATCTTCGACTGCAACTCGTCGCGGACCGCGAGCAGTTCACGGTTCCGCGGCGCCAGGTCGGTGAAGATCTCGGAGACTCCCGCCCAGAACGCGTCGGGATCGACCCCGGTGCCCGGGATCGCCTGGTTGTTGACGAAGTCGTACAGGACCTCGTCGACCTGGACGCCGCCGACGGTGATGCGTTCGGACATCGATGTGCTCCTCACATAGGGGACCGTTCTCGCTCCCGACTCTAGTGCTCCCCTGTCGAGGGATCATCCGGGCTTTCCGCAGGGTGGAACGGGTCGCCGAGTTGGCTAGGATCTGTGGCCATGAACCCCGCCCCCCTGACCGCGCCGCAGGACGGTCTCGCCTTTATCAAGGGTCACGGAACGCTCAACGACTTCGTGATACTGCCTGACGACAACGCCGAGGTGGATCTCGACGAGAATCTGGTGCGCGCCCTCTGCGACAGACGCGCCGGGATCGGCGCCGACGGCGTGCTCCGGATCGCAACCGCGGGAGCCCTGGTGGAACGGGGTGTTCTCACCGTCCTGCCGGAGGGTGTGGACGACGACGACTGGTTCATGGACTACCGCAATGCGGACGGTTCGACCGCGGAGATGTGTGGGAACGGGGTGAGGGTCTTCGCCCACGCCCTGGTGTCGACCGGGCGGGCAGGGGTCGGCCGGATCCCCATCGGCACGCGTTCCGGACCACGGCCCGCCGAGATCCTCGAGCACGACGGGAACCACGCCGTGGTCCGGGTCGACATGGGGGAGCCCGGACTCCTCGGGGTCTCCTCCGTCGACCTGGGTGGTCGGGTGTACGCCGGCCTCGCCGTCGACATGGGCAACCCCCACCTCGCATGCATCGTCCCGGGGTTGGGAGCCGCGGCGCTGCGTGACCTGCCGGTGCACGAAGCCCCGGTGTACGACACCGGGTTCTTCCCCGGGGGGGTCAACGTGGAGATCGCCACACCGCTCACCGACGGGCGGGTGTCGATGCGAGTCCACGAACGTGGATCAGGGGAGACGATGTCCTGCGGTACGGGAATCGTCGCCACCGCCGTCGCCGCCCTCGCCGATGCCGGCGAGGCCATGGGCGAGGTGGTGGTGGAAGTGCCCGGGGGAGAGATCGAGGTGTCCCTGACCGAGGGCGGTTCCGCACTGACGGGGCCCTCCGCGATCGTCGCTGAGGGGTGGTTCCGGCGCTCGGGCGCAACTCCTCGCCCGGAGGCGTCGCGATCGGAATTATGAGATGATGCCGGTGAATGACTACCGATGACACCGCCCCTGACCGGGCCACACGAGACCATGATCCTTCGGTCGGCGACTTCCAGCTCGAGGAGCGCTCCTCGCTGCGCCGCGTCGCCGGATTGTCGACCGAGCTCCAGGACGTCAACGACGCCGAGTACCGCCAACTCCGGCTGGAGCGGGTCGTCCTCGTAGGGGTCTGGACCGAGGGATCCGCAGCACAGGCAGAGGCCGCGATGGCCGAATTGGCCCAGCTCGCCGAGACGGCCGGCTCGGAGGTGTGCGATGCGCTGATCCAGCGCCGCGACAAGCCCGACGCCGCCACCTACATCGGCTCGGGCAAGGCCAAGACGCTGAAGGACGTGATCGACGCGACCGGCGCCGACACGGTGATTTGTGACGGTGAGCTCACTCCCGGTCAGCTGATCGCCCTGGAGAAGGTCGTCAACGTCAAGGTCATCGACCGCACCGCGTTGATCCTCGACATCTTCGCCCAACACGCGACCAGCCGTGAGGGCAAGGCCCAGGTCTCCCTGGCGCAGATGGAGTACATGTTGCCGCGCCTACGCGGCTGGGGCGAGGCACTCTCCAGGCAGGCGGGTGGCCGGGCGGGCAGCAACGGGGGCGTCGGTCTCCGCGGTCCCGGTGAGACGAAGATCGAGACGGATCGCCGCCGTATCCGGGAGCGCACGGCCAGGCTGCGTCGGGAGATCAAGGGCATGAAGCAGGCCCGGGACACCAAGCGGCACCGCCGGCGCGCCACCCCGGTGCCCTCGATCGCTATCGCCGGGTACACGAACGCCGGCAAGTCCAGTCTGCTCAACCGCCTCACCGGTGCCGGCGTTCTGGTCCAGAACGCGCTGTTCGCCACCCTCGACCCCACCACCCGGCGGGCCGAGCTCCCGGACGGGCGCACCGTGGTCTTCACCGACACCGTCGGGTTCGTCCGACACCTCCCGACGCAGCTCGTCGAGGCCTTCCGTTCGACGCTGGAGGAGGTCGTCGATTCCGAGCTGCTCCTGCACGTGGTGGACGGGTCGGACGCCTTCCCGCTGCGCCAGATCGAGGCCGTCCGCACCGTCATCAACGATGTCGTCGAGGAACAGAACGCTGAGAGTCCGCGCGAGCTCGTGGTGATCAACAAGATCGATGTGGCGGACCCCGTCGTGCTGACCGAACTACATCACGCCCTCCCGGACGCGGTCTTCGTCTCGGCGGCGACGGGAGAAGGCTTCGACGAGCTCCTCGAACGGATCATGCGGGTTGTCGCCTCCGGGGACACGCAGGTGACGCTCGAGATCCCCTTCACCCGGGGTGACGTGGTCTCCCGTGTGCACGCAGAGGGCGCAGTGGTGGACGAGCAACACACGCAGGACGGCACCCGGATCGTGGTCCGGCTGCCCTCCTCCGTGGCCGGAGAGCTAGGGGAGTACCGCACCGGCAGTTCGCACGACGGTGTCGCCTGACCCTGTCACGAGGTCAGACGACACCGACTCCGCGCGGGGTCAGAGCTTGCGGAAGACGGTGACGACCTTCCCCAGGATCGTCGCGTGCTCCCCGGGAATCGGACTGAACGACGGGTTGTGGGGCAGGAGCCACACCCCGCTCGCGTCCCTGCGGAAGGTCTTGACGGTTGCCTCCCCGTCGATCATCGCCGCCACGATGTCTCCGTTGTCCGCCACGTTCTGCCGACGTACCACCACGTAGTCGCCGTCACAGATGGCGGCGTCGATCATCGACTCACCGACCACTCGGAGCATGAACAGGTCGCCGGAACCCACCAGATCCGACGGGAGTGGGAAGACCTCCTCCACCGCCTGCTCGGCCAGGATCGGCCCGCCGGCCGCGATGCGGCCCAGTACGGGAACGTATACCGGCTCGACCGCCCCACTGGGCCGCGGCTCCTCCTGAGCAGGTGCGCGCCGTCCCCGGGACCGCTGCCCCGGGACGCCGTGGACGTCGACAGCCCGCGGCTTGTGAGGATCCCGGGTCAGGAAGCCCTTCTTCTCCAGTGTCCGCAACTGGTGTGCGACAGAGGAGGTCGACTGCAGACCGACGGCGTCACCGATCTCGCGGATGCTCGGGGGGTAGCCCCGGTCCTTGACCGTGTCGTGGATATGCAACAGAACGCTCTTCTGACGAGGCGTCAGGGCCTCGAAGTCGGGCTTGGGCATGTGTGGGTCCCTTCGGCGAATGGGTGTTCGACGTCTCTATCTGTGTACACCCTACTTCCCGCGGACCGTCCGCGCCACACAGGTGTTCGAAGAAATATCCTCTGGAATGTCGACTCTGTCGGACCCGCGTGATACAACTCTAGTCAGGTTCGAGTTCGAACAGATGTGCACACAAATGCACACGGGCGTGCGAACGAACTTCGCACACCATATCGAGTTGGGAGTTTTCATGTCCGTTCTGGAGATGCAGTCACAGGCGCGTCCGTCGATGCACTGGACGGAGGTCTGCGCGACCGACCACGACCGGCCCGCCGCGTCCGGGCTGCGGTCCCGCCGCGACACGCACATCCGTCACACCACGCGGACCCTCGACCGTGGACGTCAGCTGTCCACACGATCGGTGGCACCCGGTCGTCGGGTGCTCGTCCGACCCGCGTCGGCGGACCAGGTCAGAGCCTGCGGCGGCGAAGTGCGGACGAATGCGCCGGTGGTCGACGACGTCCCCACGTGGGCTCTGTTGGTCTGCGGAATCGTGTTCGGGGTCCTGATGCTGCTGGCGCTGGCACTCCTGGGCGGGCCCGCCTACGCGTGACCTATGGCATCGCCTTCTAGAATGATCCCGGGACGGCGACCCGTCGCCCCCGTACCGCTGTCGGCTACTGCCGGCGGACACGTGCGGAGCCGGTCGACGAATGGCGAAGCTGGAATGTACTGCCCCATATGTCACCACGAGGACTCCCGGGTGATCGACTCGCGGTCGGTCGACGAAGGGCAGGCGATCAGACGTCGACGCGAGTGCCCTGAATGCGGACACCGGTTCACGACCCTCGAGACTCCGTTGTTGACCGTGCTCAAGCGCAGCGGCGTCACCGAGAGCTTCAGCCGCGACAAGGTGGTTCGCGGCGTCAGACGCGCGTGCCAGGGTCGGGCGGTGGAGGAAGACGCTCTCCGGCGTCTGGCACAACAGGTCGAGGACGCCGTCAGGGCGGGCGGGGCGTCAGAGGTTCCCGCGCACGAAATCGGTCTCGCGATCCTGGGCCCGCTCCAGGATCTCGACGAGGTCGCCTACCTGCGCTTCGCGTCCGTCTACAAGCAATTCAGTTCGGCCGCGGATTTCGAGAGCGAGATCATCGCCCTCCGTGAGCGGCACGCCACGCACTAGCGCGCCTACCGGCGGAGGCTCAGCGCTCCGCCTGACAGCGAATGCGCTGTGTGTGGGTTCACCGCCCGTTGCGTCGCGACAGCGCCGCGGCGACGGCCTTCTCGATCCGCTCGGCGGATACCGGACGAGCGGTTCCCAGCGATTGCGCGAAGAGTCCGACCCGGTACTCCGCCAGCAGCCACCGCAGATCCCGAGAGGTCCGCGCCCCACCCGGTCGTCTGCGTAGCGCTGCCGTCGCTTCCGCGACCGTTGCCTCGGACGTCTCCAGTCGGGCTGTGAGATCCCTGTACCTCGACGGTGACTTCTCCGCCATGTCCAGCCTGAGATCGATCGCCCTCACATGTCGCTCGAGTTGGGGCAGCAATTCCGCCGGATGACGCGCGAGGAACCCCTTGCCGACGAGGAAGTCCAGAGCAGGTCTGATGTCGTCTGCGATCTCCCGGGGCACCTGCGCCAGACGGGCTGAGACCGACTGGGCGGCCACCAACGCCGGCAGGGCGGCGGAGATGGCGGCGGTCACGGCGGCCGGAGCCTCGGACTCGGCTGTCGCACGCAGCTGGGCGAAGTCGTCCACCGTGAGCACGGGGGCTCCCTTGCGTTGAGCGAGCATCCGCCCGCACACGGCCAACGATGCATCCGACACCAGGCCGTCGGCACCTCCATGGGGATACTGGGTGAGCGCGAGGCGCTGTTCGACCGGACGGCCCCGGACTATCGAGGTCGCCGAGACCAGGCCGCCGGAGATCATGGTCAGCACGGCTGTGGTCTGTGCGGCCCGTCGCTCCTCCTCTGTCGCGCAGGCGATCCGGTGTATGCCGTCGGCCCGCACCTGCAGGGCCGGGTAGACCGTGACCTCCACCCCGTCGACCGTTCCGGTGATCGAGGGTGCCAGATCCCCGATCGTGGCGGAGGTCCACGCCCGATACGGACCGTCATCGGGGACGAGCCGGGAGTTGAGAGTGGCCCGGACCTTGTCCACCAGGCGGGTGCGCAGTGCACCCAGATCCGTTCCGGACGCCACCACCTCGTCACCGTCGACAACCTCGAAGCGCATCCGCAGATGGTCGGGGAGTCGCTCCGGGTGAAACTCGCGTGGTTCCACGGTCGTCCCGATCCGCGCCGAGAGAGCCGCGGCGAGCGCCACCGGCAGAGGTGCCGAACGTGGGGTGAGATCACCGGCCACGAGGGCGGCGTACTCGGCAGGCGGGGAACACAGACGTCGCAGGTACTTGGGCAGTGTCCGGAGCATCTCGGTGTAGAGCTCTTCACGGAGACCGGGGACGAGCCATTCGAAGCCGGACGTGGCGACCGAGGACAGCTGGGGGAGAGGGATCCGCACGGTGATGCCGTCGGAATCGACACCCGGGTCGAACGCGTACCTGAGCTCGAAACTCCGCTCTCCCTGCCTCCAGAAGGGAGGGAACGCGGAGGCGGCCGGAGCGGCGTCCGAGGTGCGGATCTGCTCGGGCCTGAGCCTCAGGTGGTCCGGATCCCGGTGACCCTGTTTCCTCCACCACGAGTCCAGGTGACGCCCCGAGGTGATGTCAGCGGGGAGTCGATCGAGGTAGAACTCGACCAGGGCGTCGTCGTCGATCACCAGGTCACGGCGCCGGCTACGGGTCTCGAGCTCACGCGCCTGGGCTACTGCCTCGGCGTTCTCCAGGATCACCGGGATGCGGGTGGTCCATAGTTCCTCGACGATCCCGTGCCGGACCAGCATCTCGCGCGCCAGGGGTGCGTCGACCCGGGACAGCAGGATGCGGCGCGCCTCGACCACGGTCAGCCCCAGGAGCAGGACCTTCTCGTAGGCCATCGCGGCACCCTCGGCGTCCGACCAGTGCGGCTCGGAGTACTGGGTCCGGACCAGGTGCCCACCGAGCTGTTCGATCCACCCCGGGTCGATTCGCGCCACGTCCCGGGCCCACAGCCTCGAGGTCTCGACGAGCTCCGAGGCCATGATCCAGCGCGGCGGTCTCCGGGCCAGGTCCGAACCGGGGAAGACCTGGAAGCGGATTCCGCGGGTGCCGCGGAACTCGCGGGTCTCCTCGTCCCGCATCCCGACGTTGGTGAGCAGTCCCGACAGGATGGCTTTGTGGAGATCGTCCTCGGGGGCATGACCGGACGCGGGGTGCCAGCCGCGTTCGCGACACATGCTGGCGAGCTGCGCGGTGAGGTCCTGCCATTCGCGGATGCGCAGCCAGTGCAGGTACTCGGCCCTGCACATCTTGCGGAACGCGCTGCCACTGAGCTCACGGCGCTGCTCGGTGATGTAGCGCCACAGGTTGAGGTAGCCCAGGAAGTCCGACGACTTGTCGGCGAACCTGCGGTGGAACTGGTCTGCCTTGTCGCGTTCCTCGGCGGGCCGTTCGCGGACGTCCTGCACCGTCAGGGCCGCCACCACCACCAACACGTCAGCCAGCGATCCGTTGCCGTGACCCTCGACGACCATCCGGGCCAGTCGTGGATCGAGCGGTAGCGCGGCCATGTCGCGGCCCACCTTTGTCAGATGTGGCCGCTCGTCGTCGTCGATCCGGAGCGCCCCCAGCTCGGTGAGCAACGTCATGCCGTCGCGGATGGCCTTGCGGTCGGGTGGTTCGACGAACGGGAAGTCGTCGACGGCCCCCAGGTCGAGGTCGGCCATCGACAGGATGACCGAAGCGAGGTTGGTACGCAGGATCTCCGGGGCGGTGAACTCGGGTCGGGAGTCGAAGTCGTCCTCCGAGTACAGGCGGATGCAGATGCCGTCCGCGACTCGGCCGCACCGCCCGGCGCGCTGTGCGGCGGAGGCCTGCGAGATCGGTTCGATCGGTAGCCGCTGGACCTTGGTGCGGGTGGAGTAGCGGGAGATCCGGGCGAGGCCGGTGTCCACGACGTAGCGGATGCCCGGGACCGTCACCGAGGTCTCGGCGATGTTGGTCGACAGGACCACGCGCCTGGTCGAGTGCTGGCGGAACGCCCGCTGTTGCTCGGCCGCCGTGAGCCGGGCGTACAGCGGGAAGATCTCGGTGCTCCTGAACTTCCGGCCCCGCAGCACCTCTTCGGCGTCGCGGATCTCCCGCTCGCCGGAGAGGAAGACCAGCACGTCACCGTCCCCCTCGGCGAGAAGTTCGCCGACGGCGTCGGCGAGCGCGTCCAGGGGGTCCAGGTCGATCGTCCGGTCCGCGTGTTCCACCTGGAGCGGCCGGTACCTGATCTCCACGGGAAAGGTTCGCCCGGAGACCTCGATGACGGGGGCGGGACGGCCGCCCGGGTCCGCGAAGTGGCGGGCGAAACGATCGGGGTCGATCGTGGCGGAGGTGATGATGAGTTTGAGGTCCGGCCGCCGGGGCAGGATCTGCCGGAGGTAACCGAGCAGGAAATCGATGTTGAGGCTGCGTTCGTGGGCCTCGTCGATGATGAGCGTGTCGTAGGCGCGCAGCAGCCGGTCGCGTCGGATCTCGGCGAGCAGGATGCCGTCGGTCATCAGCTTGACCGCGGTGTCGGCGCCGGTGCGGTCGTCGAAGCGCACGGCGGAGCCCACCAGTCGGCCGGGCTCCACGCCGAGTTCCTCGGCGATGCGCTCGGCCACGGACCGGGCGGCGAGACGCCGGGGCTGGGTGTGGCCGATCATCCCGCGGACCCCGCGGCCGAGTTCGAGGCAGATCTTGGGGATCTGGGTGGTCTTACCGGATCCGGTCTCGCCCGCGATCACCACGACCTGGTTGTCCCGGATCGCCGCCGCGATCTCGTCTTTGCGGGCGCTGACCGGCAGTTGCTCCGGGTACTCGGGGGTGGGGACCGACTCCACGCGCCGACGCAGGCGGGCGGCGGCGACGTCGATCCGCTCGCCCAGCTCGTCGAGCTGGTCGGCGCGGGCCTTGCGGATCCTCGACCGGAGCCGGTGGGCGTCGAGGATGCCCACGTCGTCGAGCCGGACCAGGAGATCGTGCCGGGCCCGGCGCAGTTCGGGGGCGGGCACGGAGGACGTCGACATGGTGCCCGCCAGGGTATCGGCAACCGGGGCGGAGGCCGATCCGGGTGTCAGTCGGTGCCGCTCTCCCGGCGGGACTGGATGCGGGTGTAACGCTGGTGCAGGCGCTCCCGGATCTCCTCAGGCTCGTACGCCTGCCTCCGGCGTTCGGTACGCGCGGCGAGGATGCCGGTGGCCGCGACGCCGACCACTCCGGCCGCGCCGACCATCTTGAGCCACTGCCGTCCGCGGGGTGCCATGGGAGCAAGGGTAGGTCCTCACGCCGGACCGGCTGGCAGGATCGCACCATGAGCCTCGACACCGTCCCGTTGGCCGCCGCGGCCCACCGCACCCGGACCGGGGACCTGTGGTTGTTCCGCGGGCGCACGACCGCCGACCGACTCATCCAGACCCTGACCAACTCTCCCGTGAACCACGTGGGGGTGGCGGTGGTCCTCGACGACATGCCCCCGCTGCTCTGGCACGCGGAGATGGGGCGCGCGTTGACCGACGTGTGGACGGGGCGTCGACAACGGGGGGTCCAGCTCCACGACCTCGAGTCGGCGGTCCGGCAGTGGACCGGGCCGTACGGCCAACGGGCGTGGTTCCGCCAGATCACCCCGGAGATCGGTACCGCGCAGGAGGACGCGCTCCTGGAGACGATCGCCCGACTCAACGGGGTGTCGTTCCCGTCGGCGGGGCGTCTCACCGCACGGTGGGCGCGGGGACAGTGGGCTGGGGGGCCGAGGGCGGCGCGGGGACGCCACCCGGCCGACCGGGACGTCGGTGCGGGGCGCGGATCGGGAAGTGGCGACGACGACGAGGCATCAGGTCGCCGGGGTATCGGCCTCCCGTGGCGCCGGCGAGCGGACACCGGCCCGGCGTTGCGAATGGAGGCGGCCTACTGCGCGGAGGTCGTGGGGATGACACTCGAGGCGATGGGCGTCCTGCTACCGGCCGGCGACGCCAGTTGGTACGACCCCGGCCGATTCTGGAGCGGTGACGCCCTGCCCCTCGCTCCGGGCTGGGACTACGGTCGCGAGGTCGCCGTCACCGTTCCCGGGGGTGCCGCCCGGGTTCGGTGAACGGGGTCAGCCTCCGAGGACCGCGTCACTCAAGCCGGCCTCGGCGGCCTCCGGTGCAACGACGAGCAACTCATCGCCTGGTTCGAACGGCACGTCGGGCTCCGGGACGATCACCCTGCCCCCGCGGATGATCGCCACCAGCGCCGCGTCGCGGGGGAACCGGACCCGGGAGACCGGTCTGCCCGCGAGGGGGGTCTGGTCCGGCAGGGTCACGCTCACGAGATTGGCGCCGCCGCGCCGCAGGGTCATCAGCCGCACGACGTCCCCGACGGAGACCGCCTCCTCCACCACGGAGACCATGAGTCGAGGGGTGGAGACCGCCACATCGACTCCCCAGCGGTCGTCGAACAACCACTCGTTCCGGGGATCGTTGACGCGGGCGACGACACGGGCCACCGCGAACTCCGTCTTGGCCAGCAGACTCACGACCAGGTTCGCCTTGTCGTCTCCGGTGGCCGCCACCACCACATCGGCCTCCTCCGCCCGCAGTCGCTCGAGGAAGCTCAACTCGCAGGCGTCCCCGACGAGTTGCCGGGCGCCGGACACCCCGTCACGATCGAAGACCGCGGCGCGCTTGTCGACGAGCGTGACGTGGTGGTCGTTGGCGAGGAGTTCGCGCGCGATGGATCGCCCCACCACGCCGGCCCCGGCCACCAGCACCCGCATGGTGGAGGAGTGGAACGTGCGGGCGGGGGCGCGTTCCAGCAGGCCGGCCCCGTCGGCGTAGTCGGGGACAGGGCTGTCGGGGACGGAATCGTCGGGTACGGGCCGGTCAATCATCAGTGGGTCCTCGCTGCAGGGTGTCGTCGAGGCCGTCGACCACCCCGGAGGGGACGGCCAGGTGGATCAGGTCATCCGCCTGGACGAGCGTGACGCCGTCGGGGACCCGGCACTCGCCGAAGCGGGTGAGCGCCACGACGCTTCCGCCGACCACCTCGGCGAGCGAGGCGAGAGCGGTCCCCACCCACACCGACGGCGCGACGATCGCGACCAACGACACCTCACCGGTCTGGTCCCGCCAGACGACCGGGCTCGAGCCGGCGGTGATGTACCGGATGAGGCGGCCGGTGGCCCACGGGACGGTGGCGACGGTGGGAATACCCAGTCGCTCGTAGACCTCGGCGCGTCCGGCGTCGTAGATCCGGGCGATCACCCGCTCGACGCCGAAGGTCTCGCGGGCCACCCGCGCGGCGATGATGTTGGAGTTGTCCCCGGAGGAGACCGCGGCGAACGCGTCCGCCCCGTGGAGTCCGGCGTCGACGAGCACCTCCCGGTCGAACCCCAGGCCGGTGACGGTGCGGCCGCCGAACTCCGCGGCCAGTCGGGTGAACGCCGCGGGGTCGCGGTCGATCACCACCACCTCGTGACCGCCCTCGTCGAGTTCGGTCGCGAGCGCCGCCCCGACGCGCCCACAGCCCATGATGATGACCCTCATGGCGAGTACCGCTCCTCACGGTCCGCGACGCGCGGACACGGTGGATCACGCTACCCTCGTCGACGGCGCTGTCCCTGCGGCACGCGGAGCCCTACGATGTGTCGGTGTCCAGGATCTCCAAGGTCTCCGTAGGAACAAAGCGCCTCCTGCTGGGGCGCCCCTTCCGCAGCGACACGACCGGCGACACCCCGTTGCGCAAGCGGATCGCGCTACCGGTGTTCGCCTCCGACGCGCTGTCCTCGGTCGCCTACGCCCCCGAGGAGATCTTCCTCATCCTGTCGCTGGCCGGCTTGTCGGCCCTGGCGTTCACGCCGTGGGTCGGGCTCGCGGTGGCGGGGGTCATGGTGGTCGTGATCGCGTGTTACCGCCAGAACGTCCGTGCCTATCCGTCCGGCGGGGGCGACTACGAGGTCGCCACCGTCAACCTCGGGCCGAACGCGGGGCTGGGGGTCGGGGCGGCCCTACTCATCGACTACGTGCTCACCGTGGCGGTATCGATCTCTGCGGCGGCCGCGAACATCGGCTCGGCGATCCCGTTCGTGTACTCGAACGAGGTCGTGTTCGCCGTGATCGCGATCGTCCTGCTCACCGCCATCAACCTGCGGGGCATCCGGGAGTCCCGCGCGATGTTCGCGATCCCCGTGTACGCGTTCATGGCGGCGATGGCGGCGCTCGTGGTGTGGGGGCTGTTCCAGGTGGATGTGCTGGGCCGCGAACTGCGGGCGGAGTCCGCGGACTTCGAGCTCGTCACTCCCGACGGCGTGGCGGTCACCGGGCTCGCCCTCGCGTTCGTCGTGGCCAAGTCCTTCGCCTCCGGCTGCGCCGCACTGACCGGGGTCGAGGCCATCCACAACGGTGTTCCCGCGTTCCGCAGTCCCCGTGCCAGGAACGCCGCCACGACGCTCGTGATGCTCGGGGTGGTGTCCATCTCGTTCCTGCTCGGGCTCATCGTGTTGGCGAACCAACTCGGGGTGCAGATCGCGGAGGACCCGACCGCGCAACTGATCGGTGCACCGGAGGACTACCAGCAGAAGACGATGATCGCGCAACTGGCGGACCCGGTCTTCGCGGGAGTTCCGCTCGCCTTCTACGTGATCATGACGATCACCGCACTCATCCTGGTGCTCGCGGCGAACACCGCGTTCAACGGATTCCCCGTGCTCGCCTCGGTGCTGGCGCGCGACAAGTACCTCCCGAGGCAGCTCGCCACACGGGGTGACCGCCTGGCGTTCTCCAACGGGATCGTCCTGCTCGCAGTGGCGGCGATCGTCCTGGTGGTGGCGTTCGACGCGCAGGTCACCGTGCTCATCCAGCTCTACATCGTGGGTGTCTTCGTGGCCTTCTCGCTCAGCCAACTCGGGATGGTCCGCCATTGGACGCGGCGCCTGGAGAGCGAACAGATCCCGGCGGTCCGGCGACGGGTGCAGCGCGCGCGGGCGATCAACGCGGTCGGCTTCGTGCTCACTTCCGGTGTGCTGGTGATCGTCATGGGCACCAAGTTCTTCGCGGGCGCCTACATCGCGGTACTGGCCATGCTGGCCGTGTTCGGGGTGATGAAACTCATCCACCGTCACTACGAGTCGGTGGCGCGCGAGCTCGAGGACTCGTCCTGGGAGGTCGTCCTGCCGAGCCGGACGCATTGTGTGGTGCTGGTGTCCAAGCTCCACCTGCCCACGCTCCGGGCCCTGGCCTACGCGCGGGCGACCAGACCGGACACGATCGAGGCACTGACGGTGAACATCGAGACGGCCGAGACCCGCGTCCTTGTCCGGGAGTGGGAGAAGCGGCGGATCACCGTGCCGCTCAAGGTGGTGGAGTCGCCCTACCGGGAGATCAACCGGCCGGTGGTGGACTACGTCAAGCGACTGCGCGACCAGTCGCCGAGAGACGTCGTGATCGTGTACATCCCGGAGTACGTGGTGGGCCACTGGTGGGAGCAACTCCTGCACAACCAGAGCGCGCTGCGACTCAAGTCCCGCCTGCTGTACGAGAGGGGTGTCATGGTGACCAGCGTCCCGTGGCAGCTGTCGTCCTCGGACGGCCGCGCGGAGCAGGCGCGCGACGAGCCCATCATCGGGCGCTGGGGTGGACCGGAGGACTGATGACTCAGACGGAGAGAACCGAGTGGACGGGGCGTGTGCTCCGCCTGCGCATCGAGGGTCCCGCGCAGGGGGGCGAGTTCGTGGCCCGGCACGAGGGCCGAGTGGTGTTCTGCCGGGGCGGGATCACGGGCGAACTGGTCGAGGTCGTGGTCGACGACGACCCGGGCCGCGCCTTCTGCCGCGGAACCGTGATCGGCGTGCTCGAGAGCTCCAGGGACCGGATCGAGCCGCTCTGCCCGGCCGCGGCTGCGGGCGCCGGGTGTTGCGACTGGAGCCACATCGATCCGGTGGCCGCCCGGGGGTTCTCCGGCAGGATCCTGGCCGAACAGGCCAGCCGGATCGGGCGGATCCACTCCACCGCCGATCGCGTTCCGGTCGGGGTTCCCGCCGGCGACGACGCGAGTACCGGCTGGCGGACGGTGGCCCGATGGGTGACCGGAGCCGACGGCGTTCCGGGCGTCCGTCGGTCCCGGTCCCGCGACGTGGTGACCGTGCCCTGTGTCCAGGCCGACCCCCGGATCGCGGAGGCGGTGCTGGCCGCGGGCGTGGGGCCGCACCGGGAGGTCCTCGGGGTTCTGGGGGACGACGGCGAGGTCCACGTGGCACACCGACGGGTCACCGACCCGGTGACGCGGGGGCGCGATCGTCGGTCCCGGCAGGGCGCCGCGACCAGCGCACGGGCCCGGTCCTCACGTCCCGGGGCGTGGGAGCTCGTGTCGGGCCCCTCCACCGTCACCCGGCGGGTGGGCGAACACACCTGGCGGCTACCGGTCGACGCCTTCTGGCAGGCACACAGGTCGGCCGCGACGCACTACGCAGATCTCGTCCGCCAGGCGGTGTCCGGCGCCCCCGGGCTCCCGGCCGAGCCGGTGGTCTGGGATCTCTACGGGGGAGCGGGCCTGTTCTCCGCAGCGGTCCTCGACGTCTCCCCGCGTGCGCGGGTGACCCTCGTCGAGTCCTCACGCGCCTCGTCGGGGGCGGCCGGTACCGCGCTCGACACGGGGCCCGGAATCGTCACGGTGTGTGCGAGGGTCGAGGCGTTCCTCGCTCGTACTGACGGGGATCCCGGCCGGCCCGGCACACCCGATCTCGTGATCCTGGACCCACCCAGGGGCGGCGCAGGAATCGACGTGATGGCCGATCTCTCGGGCCGGACGCGGTCGCGGATCATCCACATCGGATGCGATCCGGCCAGTCTCGCCCGGGACGTCGGCGTGCTCGTGGCGGCGGGGTGGACGTTGGTGGATCTGCGAGGCGTGGCCGCGTTCCCCGCGACGCATCACGTGGAGGGGCTGGCCGTCCTCGATCCACCCCGGATGTCCTGATCCCGTCGCTTCCGCAGGTCTCGACCGGCGGACCGCCAGGGGGTCGCGTGACGTTTGCCCGTAGACTGTTGGCTCGACCCCGCGGGGTGCGGCCAGGGAAGGGGCAGTCGACAGCAATGAGTGTGCTCGATCAGGTGAACGGCCCCTCCGACCTCCGGGCACTCGGACCCGACCAGTTGCTTCGGCTCTGCGGCGAGATCAGGGAGTTCCTCATCCGGAAGGTCTCCGCCACGGGCGGTCACCTCGGTCCCAACCTGGGAGTGGTCGAGCTGACCGTGGCGCTGCACCGGGTCTTCGACTCCCCACGGGACCCCGTCATCTTCGACACCGGACACCAGTCGTACGTCCACAAGATGCTCACCGGCCGGCGGGACCAGTTCGACGGCCTCCGCACGCGCGGCGGGTTGTCCGGATACCCGTGCCGTGCGGAGAGCGAGCACGACGTCGTCGAGTCCTCGCACGCCACCTCGTCGCTGTCCTACGCCGACGGCCTGGCCAAGGCGTACTCCCTTCGCGGGGAGACCGACCGCACGGTCGTGGCCGTGATCGGCGACGGCGCGATGACCGGTGGGATGGCCTGGGAGGCGCTCAACAACATCGCGGCCGGCAAGGACCGGCCCATGGTGATCGTCGTCAACGACAACGGGCGTTCGTACTCACCCACGATCGGTGGCCTGGCCGATCGTCTCGGCGTGCTGAGACTGCAGCCCGCCTACGAGAAGGCGATGGACCACACCAAGCGCACGCTCGGCGCCCGGAAGGACGTCGTGGGCAAGGCCATCTACTCGATCCTGCACGGGATCAAGACCGGCCTCAAGGACGTGGTCTCCCCGCAGGAGTTGTTCGCCGACCTGGGCCTCAAGTACATGGGACCGGTCGACGGACACAATCTGGCGGCCACCGAGGCGGCGCTGCGGCTGGCCAAGGACTTCGGCGGCCCCGTGGTGGTTCACGTGGTCACCCGCAAGGGCATGGGCTACGTCCACGCGGAGAACAACGTGGCCGACCTCATGCACGCGACCGGGGTCATCGACCCCGACACCGGCCGCCCGCTCTCGGCCTCGTCCGCGGTGGACTGGACGTCGGTCTTCTCCGCCGAGCTGTGCGAGATCGGTGCCGAACGGGACGACGTCGTGGCCATCACCGCGGCCATGGCCGGGCCGACCGGGCTGACCGCCTTCGGAGACCGCTTCCCGGACCGGATGTTCGACGTGGGCATCGCCGAGCAGCACGCCGTGGCCTCAGCAGCCGGACTTGCGCTCGGAGGCCTGCACCCGGTGGTGGCCGTCTATTCGACCTTCCTCAACCGTGCGTTCGATCAGCTCCTCATGGACGTCGCCCTGCTCGGGCAGCCGGTCACCCTCGTGCTCGACCGCGCTGGCGTGACCGGTCCGGACGGCGCCAGCCACAACGGCATGTGGGATCTGTCTCTGACGGGGATCGTCCCCGGGGTACGGGTGGCCGCACCGCGCGACGCCGACACCCTCCGCACGGAGCTCCGTGAGGCCGTCGAGGTGACCGACGGTCCCACCGTCGTCCGTTTCCCCAAGGGCTCGGTGGGTGAGCCCGTCCCCGCACTCGAGACGACAGCCGACGGGGTCGACCGGGTACACGGCACCGGCGACGCCGATGTCCTGGTGGTCGCCGTCGGTTCGATGGTCGTGCCCGCAATGGCAGCGGCACGTGAACTCCACACCGAGGGCGTGTCGGTCGATGTCGTCGACCCGAGGTGGGTCTACCCGGTTCCGCACTCGATCGTCGATTCCGCCCGGGGTCGACTGCTCGTGGTGACCGTCGAGGACAACGGACTCCACGGCGGTGTCGGATCAGCGGTCTCGGCGAGTCTGGAGCGCGCGGGCGTCCGGGTCGACCGCCTGGCACTCGGGATCCCCCAGGAGTTTCTCGACCACGCCTCGCGGGGCGAGGTCCTCGCCGACGCCGGGCTGACCCCGGAGGGG
Organism: Dietzia psychralcaliphila; assembly: GCF_003096095.1. Lineage (NCBI taxonomy): Bacteria > Bacillati > Actinomycetota > Actinomycetes > Mycobacteriales > Dietziaceae > Dietzia > Dietzia psychralcaliphila. The sequence continues at coordinate 1,971,957 of NZ_CP015453.1, read as the reverse complement.
ATCGCAGACGGGATCCGCGGACGCCTCGGGGAACGGGTCGACGACTGAACCATGTCGGCTGAACCGCGTCGGCTGGACCGCGTCGGCTGAGCCATGTCGGCTGGACCGCGTCTGCCGGACCGCGGGCGCCCGCCCCTAGCTCTGCGACCTGAACTCGTGCACCGCGCGCAGCAGCGGCGTCTCCGTCAGCTCGACCTGCCATCCACGGGCGCCCTCCTCCTGCAGCACCCGGTGCAGGAGCGCGGCGTCATCGGCGGGCTCGGTGGTGGCCGCCCGCCACGCCCACAGTCGTAGCGTCGACGCCTTGAGCAGCAGACCCTGTTCGATACCCAGCTCCTCGGCGAGAGCACCGATCGCCTCGCGCGCGCCGTCCAGGAGCGCTGCCGCTTCAGGGTCGGTCCGTTTCCACGTGGTGTGCGGAGGGTGCTCACCGCGCGGCGCCTGACGGGCGGGGAGGTCGCCCCGCCCGAGTTCGGCGGCCCACTCCAGCGCCGCCAGCCACTCGTCCGCCAGTCGTCTGCGGTGCGGGCCGTCGAATCCGTCGATCGCCAAGAGGTCGGCGCGGTTCGTCGGCGCCGTGCGGGCGGCCTCGATGATCGCCGCGTCGGTGAGTAACCTCTTGGGAGCGATGTCCCGCTCCGCCGCGACTCGGTCGCGCGCCATCCACAGCTCGCGTGCCCGGGCGATCTGGCGGGTGTCGCGCAGAGAGGCCAGCCGGGACAGTCTCCGCCAGGGATCCGCGGCCGCCGGTGCCGGATCGGATTCGACGAGGTGTCGACACTCGGCCTCGAACCACTCGCGACGGCCGAGCTCGTCGAGACGGGGGAGCACCGCGTCGGCCAGTTCGTGGAGGAACAGCACGTCGTATGCGGCGTAGTCGAGCCACGCCGGGGGCAACGGGCGCCGCGACCAGTCCGCGGCCGAGTGCGCCTTGGCCAGGCCGATGCCCAGGTGCTCGGAGATCATGGCTCCGAGGTTCACCCGCTCGATGCCGAGGAACCGGCCGGCCAGCTCCGTGTCGACCAGCGAGGTCGGCCTGATCCCGAGGTCACGGAGCGACGGCAGGTCCTGGCTCGCGGCATGGAGGAGCAGAGGGCGTCGGGAGAGGATGTCCGCGAGCGGCCCGACGGTCTGCCCCGGGGTCTCCGGGTCCACCAACAGGGCGGGGCCGTCGGTGGGCCGCAACTGCAGGAGGAAGGCACGCTCTGAGTAGCGGATCCCGGATGCGCGCTCGACGTCCACCGCGACGGGGCCGGCCGAGGACTCGAGGGTGGACGCCACGGACTCGATGCCGGAGGCGTCGTCCACGAACTCGTACTCGGCCGGGGGAGGCGGCGCCCCGGGCGGGGTCTCTCCGCGACGGTGGCCGCTCACGCCCGACGGTGGAGGGAGGTCACGCCGACGGGCGGTAGTCCGGCGGCCAGCGCGAGGGTCTTGCAGAACGCGGCCGCGTGGCCGGTCAGGTCGGGCTCGAGTGGGGTCCACGAGGCGCGAAGCTCGAGCTGGTGTGCCTGGGGCGGGCCGGAGATGTCGCCGTACCGGACCGACGCCGTGCTGGTGACCGTCCCGCCGAGAGAGGTATAGGGACCGGCGTCCTCGTCGAGCGCCTCAGTGAGCCAGCTCCAGGCGACCTGGGGCAGGAGGGGATCGCCGGCCAGGGATGCCTCCATGTCGGCCTGGATGTAGGCGACCAGGCGCAGTGTGCCGTTCCACGCGTCGTCCCCGGACGGGTCGTGCAGGAGGATCAGACGGCCGAAGGCGTCACCGTCGGAGAACTCGGGCACGTCGTCCCCGGTCGGCGGGATGATCTCGACCCCGAGCGCGTGACTGTACGGCGCCAGTCTCTGCGGCGGACGGATCGGGCCGACGGAGATCTCCGGGCGGACCTCGAGTCGGGACAGCGACTCGACCGCTTCCCGGAAGACCTCGGGCTCGCCGTCATTGACCGATGTGCTCACGGGTCGTCACGCTAGCGACCACCCCGCGGCCTCCCGAGGAGGCGCGCCGTCGCCCACCGGGGTGGGGTGAACGGCCCCGGTGGCGAACTCATGGGACCATGGGGGTGTGCTGAACTCCGATGTGCCCTCGAATCCCAGGTCCGTTGACACCCAGGGCTCCGGGCGCGCCACCGCGCGCCGAGCCGGGACCGGACCCTACCTCGACGAAGTCAGTGGCACCGGCGCCGCGCACACCCCGGTGTGGTTCATGCGTCAGGCGGGTCGCTCGCTGCCCGAGTACCGCGAGCTGCGGGCCGGGAGCACGATGCTCGAGGCCTGTTTCGATCCCGAGATGACCTGCGAGGTCACGCTGCAGCCGGTCCGCCGCCACGGAGTGGACGCCGCGATCTTCTTCTCAGACATCGTCATCCCGCTCGCGGCCGCGGGTGTGGACATCGACATCGTGCCGGGCACCGGGCCCGTGGTGGCCGAGCCGATCCGCGACGAGGCCGGGGTCGCCGCACTTCCCGACCTCACCCCGGACCGACTCGAGAAGATCGGCGAGGCCGTCCGCATGGTGGTGGCCGAACTCGACCCGCAGGTCGCTCTCATCGGTTTCGCCGGCGCCCCCTTCACCATGGCCTCGTACCTCATCGAGGGCGGCCCCAGCCGCAACCACGAGCACACCAAGTCGCTCATGTACTCGCGTCCCGACCTCTGGAACTCGTTGATGTCCAAGCTCGCCGACCTCACGACGGTGTTCCTGCGGGCGCAGATCGACGCCGGCGTCGACGCTGTCCAGCTCTTCGACTCCTGGGCCGGGGCGCTGAGCCTGCGTGACTACCGCTCGATGGTGCTGCCGCACTCCGCCGGCATCTTCGCCGACGAGGTCATCTCCACGGTTCCCCGCACCCACTTCGGTGTGGGCACCGGGGAGCTGCTCGGTGCGATGGGGGAGGCCGGCCCGGAGGTCGTCGGCGTGGACTGGCGCATCCCGCTGGACGACGCCGCCGGTCGCGTGCCGGGCAAGGTCCTCCAGGGCAACCTCGACCCCGCGATGCTCTTCGCCGACCGTTCGGCTCTGGACTCCGAGGTCCGCAGGATCCTCGACGAGGGGGCACGGGCTCGTGAACTGGGCGCCCGCGGGCATGTGTTCAACCTCGGGCACGGTGTCCTGCCCGCCACCGACCCGGGCGCCGTGACCCACGTGGTGGAGCTGGTCCACGAGCTGACCGGGAAGTAGGGGTGGCCCCACGTGTCGCGGTGGTCGGGGGCGGTCTCAGCGGACTCACCGCCGCCTACCAGCTCGCCCTGGACCTGCCCGGTGCCCGGATCACGATCCTCGAGGCGTCGGATTCGGTCGGCGGGGCGCTCCACACCGTCGACTTCCCCTCCGGCCCCATGGAACTGGGGGCCGAGGCCTTCATCGGCCGCCGTCCCGAGGCCACCGAACTTGTCGCCGAACTGGGTCTCTCCGAGACCCTGAGGCATCCGGGTCCGCTCGGACCGGCGATCCTCACCGGCGGTCGACTGGTCCCGATGCCGGTCAGGACCCTCATGGGGCTGCCGTCCGACGCCGCCACCCTGTCCGGTGTCCTGTCCCCGGGGGAATCGGCCATAGCCGCCCGCGAGACCGATACGCCTCTGGACTGGGAGCCCGGCGGGGACGTCTCGCTGGGCCGACTGGTGGCCGAGCGGTTCGGCGACGCGGTGGTCGCGAGGCTCGTCGATCCCATGCTCGGCGGGGTGTACGCGGCCCCCAGCTCGGGACTCGGCCTGCGGCAGGTGATCCCCGGTCTCGCCGAGGCATTGGACCGCGGCGCGCCCACGCTGACCGCCGCCATCGCCGGCCTCGTGGGCAACCGCGTCCCCGGACCGGTGTTCGCCTCCCTCGACGGCGGGTACCGGCGCCTGGTGGCGGCCCTGGTGGAGGCGTCGGGCGCCGTGGTGCGCACGCACGGTACCTGCACCGCGATCCATCGCGAGGCCACCGGATACGCGCTCACGGTCACCGGCGCGCGCGGGTCGTGGGTGGAGGACGCGGACCTCGTCGTCGTCGCCGTACCCGTCCCGCACGCCACTTCGCTCCTCGCGGCGGCCGGTGATGTGGACGGCGCGGTGAGCCGCCTGTCCGGGATCCGGACCGCGTCCTCCGCCGTGGTGGCGATGGAGGCCGACCGGGGGCTCGACCTTCCCGAACTCTCCGGTGTGTTGGTGGCCACCGACGAGCCGGTCCCGTTCAAGGCGATGACCTTCACCAGTCAGAAGTGGCCCCACCTCGACACACGCCCGGGACACCTGGTGCGGGTGTCGTTCGGGCGGCTCGACGACGACGACGTACTCACCGCCGACGACATCGCGTTGGCCAGGATGGCCGAATCGGCCCTGGCCGGGGTCTGCGGATCCGCACCGACGATCCGGTACTCGCGTGTCCGACGCTGGGAGGACGCCCTCGCGGAGATCGGTCCGGGCCACACCGAGCGGATCGCGGCTGTGCGGGCCGAGCTGGCGGACCGGTTGCCCGGGGTGGAGTTGGTCGGAGGAGCGACCGAGGGGGTCGGGGTGCCCGCCTGCATCGGTTCGGCACGGGCCGCGGCTCGGCGGTTGTCCGCCAGGTGGCAGGATTGAGCCATGGCACGCCTTGACTACAAGAAGCTCAACTCGACGCTCCGCTACCTCATGTTCTCGGTCTTCACCGTGACGCCGGGGGAGTTGGGGGAGGACCGGGCCGCGGTCACCGCGGACCTCGAGCAGTTCCTCGCCCGGTTCGACGGCACCGACGTGGTGGTGCGCGGTCTGTACGACGTCTCGGGGCTGCGCGCCGAGGCCGACTTCATGATCTGGACCCACGCGGAGCACATCGAGGACCTGCAGCGGTTCTACAACGAGTTCCGGCGCACCACGATCCTGGGCCGGGCCAGCACGGCCTACTGGTCCAACACCGCGCTGCACCGCCCCGCGGAGTTCAACAAGAGCCACATTCCGGCATTCCTCGCCGAGGAGGAGCCCGGTGCGTACGTCTCGGTCTACCCGTTCGTCCGCTCGTACGAGTGGTACCTGCTCCCCGACGAGGAGCGCCGCCAGATCCTCGCCCAGCACGGTCGCGCGGCACGCGAGTACCCGGACGTCCGGGCCAACACCGTGCCGTCGTTCTCGCTCGGCGACTACGAGTGGCTACTGGCCTTCGAGGCCCCCCAGCTCGACCGGATCGTTGACCTGATGCGCGTCATGCGCAGCACCGAGGCGCGGCGTCACGTCCGCGAGGAGGTCCCGTTCTTCACCGGGCCCCGGGTCAGCGCCGAGCAGCTTGCCACCACGATGCCCTGAGGCGTCACACCACCGCGGGGATCCACGCGAGGGGCCGGCCGGGACCACAACGTCCCGGCCGGCCCCTCCGTCGTGCGATCAGTCCTCTGCCGGCTCGAGGGTCATGCTCACGGAGTTGATGCAGTAGCGGAGGTCGGTGGGGGTGGGGTAGCCCTCCCCGGAGAAGACGTGCCCGAGGTGGCCGTGGCAGTTGGCGCACACCACCTCGGTCCGGGTCATCCCCATGGAGGAGTCGGTCCGCTCGATGACGGCCCCTCCGGCCAGCGGGGTGAAGAACGAGGGCCAACCGCAGTTCGACTCGAACTTGGAGTCGCTGCGGAACAACTCCGCACCGCAGCCGCGACAACGGTAGACGCCCTCCGTGGTGGTGTCGGTGTACTCCCCGGTGTAGGGCCGCTCGGTGCCGGCCCGGCGGAGTACCTGGTATTCCTCGGGGGTCAGCCTGCGGCGCCACTCCGCGTCGTCGAGGGTGAAGTCCGGCTGCGTCGTGTTTGAGGGGGTGTCGGTGGGCTCACTCATGTCCGCAGGCTACGCCGCCGCGGCAGCCGGTGCGATCCGCTCGTGCCGCCGGGGGTCCGTTCGCCGCCACAGCAGGATCACGAGCACGGTGGACAGGAGCAGCAGCCACCCGAGAGTCGGATGGGCGAACTCCAGCAACCGCCCGTAGTACGGCCACCGGGCCGACTCCCAGAAGTCCAGGGTGAAGAACCCGTATGCCGCCAACCAGGCGGGCCAGTTGCGTACCAGCGACTTGTCGAGGACCACCGAGAGCATGATCGGGATGAGCATCATCGAGTAGTACATCTGGCCCAGGCTGGAGACCAGGAACACCCCGGCCAGGATGACACCCGACGTGGTGGTGAGCCACAGCACCTCGTGGTTGTGCCGGTAGTCCAACAGGAGCCACACGGCGACGAGGGTGGCCACCACGATCAGGATGCGGGCGGCCAGGACGAGAGGTTCGGGGACGCCGTAGTACAGGCCCAGGCCGGCGATCGAGCTGTTGTAGTAGTCGCGGACCTCGCCCATGTAGGGCGCAGTGACCTCGAGGTACCGCCCGGCGTCCACGGTGAGGGCCCAGCCCGCGGCCATGGTGGCGGCGGGGATCGCCACTGCGCCCACGAAGGGCTGCCACTGCTTCCGGATCAGCGGCAGGACCAGAAGCGGGGCGAGCATCGGTTTGATCGCCAGGGACAGTCCCATCGCCACGCCGGCCCACCAGAGCCGCCTGCGGTGCAGCAGGTAGAGGAACGCCACCTGGCACAGGAAGATCACGCCGTTGACGTTGGTGAACACCAGGGTGTTGGTGACCGCCTCGGTCCAGAAGGCCCCCAGGAGGATCGCCGGGGCCGCGAACGACCGCACGTCGAGGTCGAACAGTCGCATGAGCAGCCACAGCGCGCCGATGATCGCCGCGGTGTTGACGATGATGAACAGCCACCGCGCCACCGTGTAGTTGTCGATGGCGCCGAACGGGGCAAGCAGGAACGTGCCGCTCGGGGCGTAGAGGTAGTGCGGCTGGACCGTGAGCAGGTTCTCGCTGTAGACGGGTTCACCGGCCAGGAAACGCCTGGTCGCCGCGTAGACGGTCCCGAAGTCGTTGGTGATGGACCCGTTGACGGCCTTGATCAGGACGCGATGGATCACGGTCATGATCGCCAGCGGCCACAGGATGTGGTTGAGCAGGCGGGGCACGGACATAGTGCTTCGGGTCGGCAGCGGCACGGTGTGCAGGCTACCGGCCCGGGCCCGGTCCCCTGCGCAGGCGCCCCGGTGGGCCGGGCCGGTCCGGCCCCGTCGGGTGGTCGGTCAGGAGGGGCAGGCCACGGCTCGTTCGACCGAGTCCGGGTCGGCGAGGAACTCCGTGACGGTGGACCTGGCGCACGCGGAGTGGAGGACAACCCGTGATCCGGGCGCGCCCCAGGTGAGGGTGCGGATGTCGCCGGCCCCGGCGGCCGAGAGCATGCCCGCGGTGGGTTCCAGCGCGGCGGCACCGGCGACGGGGTCCGCGAGCCCGCTCATCAGGAGCACGGGAGCGGGACCGGCCAGCTCGACCACGGTCTGGCCCGGGACGGGCCAGGTCGAACACGCGGACAGCTGAGCGGCCAGGATCTCCCCGAACGGTGCGTCGTCCGCCCATTCGGCGGCGAGTTCCGGAACGCGGTTCACCGGAACCCGCCGGGGCAGGTCGGAGCACTCCGCCACGTAGCGGAGCGACGAGCTCGACAACGCCTCCGCCCGGGCGCGCACCGAGGAGGGGAGATCGTCGGTGCCGGGGGCCGAGGCCGCGATGTCGCCGAGGATCACGTCCCCCTCGGAGGCGTCGGCGGCGGACGCCCCGGACAGATCGGCGAGTGCGGACCGGATGACGTCGGACAGGAGTGCGGCCGGAACGCGGGCGCCCGGATCCCGCGCCTCGTCGAGGGCGCGGGTGATCGTGTCGACCCTCTCGTCCGCGCCGCCCGGCCCGCATTCGGTCCGGGTGCACGACGCCGCCCACAGGCGCAGCGCGGCGTCGGAGCCGTCGAGCGCGGATCGGGCGGCGGTCTCCTGATCCCCGTCCCACGGGGCGGGCGAGTCCAGGATCAGCAGCGACACCCGGCCGGGGTGCCTCCCGGCGTAGTCCAGGGCCGTGCGAGCGCCCGCTCCCACGGCGAGCACCGCGAGACCCGGCACATCCCACGACTGCCGGAGCTCCTCGAGGTCCTCCGCGGCACCGGTGGCGCCGAAGTCGAGTTCCCGGCCCGCGAGTTGGTCCGTGCAGGACTGGGCGGTCTGGGCGAGTTCACCGCGGAGTTCCGGAGAGCCAGGGTCCGCGTCTGAATCGGCGAGCTCGTCCAGGGTCCGGCGAGCCGCGGGGGTGAGGCAGGTCCCGGCCGGTCCGGTGCGTCCCTTGTGGTCCACGATGACGATCGGATGTGACGCCGTGATCTCCGTTCCAGCCGAGGCGAACCGGATGGCGAGCTCGTCGGCGGGACTGCCGGGACCGGCCACCACGACGAGGGGAGCCGAACCGTCCGGGGTGTCCGCCGTGGTGAGTCTGAGGACCGGGGTCTCGCCGAGCAGGCTGCAGTCGACGCGGGCGTCCGCGGGAATCCCGCGGGTACCGCCGTCCGCACAGGGGATCCAGTCGAGTTCGGATCGCGGCGGGACCCAGTCGGGCGGGGCCAGGAGCTCGGTCCCCCCGCCGGTACCGGGGGAACGCCCGGGTCCGTCGCCGGTGGCCAGCCGCGGCCCCGTGGCGGGTATCGGCGCACATCCGGCAGCCGCCACGGCCAGCGCCGAGACCACTGCACCGGCTGTCCGGGCCAGCCGTATCCGGTTCAACGGACGCCCTCGCCGACTGCCCAACGGGTGTACAGGCCCCCGCGAGAGCAGGTGAACGCCGAGACGACCCGCATGGGAACCCTGGCGTTGCCGGGGCCCGAGGTCAGGGCCGAGGTGTCGCCACCGACGATCACCTGAGGCGACACCGAGAGGATGAGCTCATCCACAGCGCCCTCCGAGAGCAGTGTCCCGAGGAGCCGGGGGCCACCCTCGAAGTCCACCTCGCCGGCATCGAGGCCGGACAGCAGGGAGCGGATCGCGGCGCCGGTCGGACCCGGGTCCAGTATGTACACGGTGACACCCCGCGCCCGCGCGGCCTCGACGCGCTCGGGGTCCACGTCGTGTGCTGCTGCTATCCGGACCCGGTCGCCGGTGCCGGCACAGAGCTCGATCAACCGGTCGGGCAACGACCGGGTGAGTACCAGGATGACGGGTGCCGGGCCGGTGCGCCTGTCCGCCCAGACCGGGCTCACCTCGGCGGGACCGTAGCCCTCGGCCAACGCTGTCCCGGATCCCACCAGGACGAGGTCGGCGCGGGCACGCATCGCGTCATAGATCAGGCGGTCGGTGGGCGTTCCCAGCCCTCCGCTACGGCCGTCGACGGTGGTGGTCCCGTCGACGGACGAGATCATGACGGCACGGATCATCGGAGTCGCGGTGGAGCGTTCCGGGCGCAGGGCGGTCCATATCGCGTCGAGCGCCGCCGGGTCGTCGTCGAGCGCTGGGGGTCTGGTCGACAGCACCTGGGGCTCCTTCCGTTCTGACGCCTGTCGCCCCACGATAGGCTCTCGGCATGGTCTCTCGCCTCGTTGACGTCACCCCGGTGGTCCCCGCCGACCAACTCGTGGCACAGATGGTCCCGCCGTCGATGTTCGATGACGTGAGTTTCGAGTCCTACATCCCGGACCCGGCGGAGCCCTCGCAAGCCACCGCGGTCAGGGCGTGTCAGGACTTCGCGGAGGGGGTCGTGTCCCGTCGCGCGCCCAAGAAGGGGTTGTTCGGACGTCGACCCAAGGCGGTCGAGGGCATGGGGATCTACCTCGACGGTGGATTCGGCGTCGGCAAGACCCACCTGTTGACCTCGATCTACCACACGTGTCCCGAGCCCAAGGCGTTCGGCACGTTCGTCGAGTTGACGCACGTGGTGGGCGCCCTCGGGTTCAACCGTGCGGTCGAGGAACTCTCCGGACACTCGGTGCTGTGCATCGACGAGTTCGAACTCGACGATCCCGGTGACACCATGCTGGTCTCCCGGCTGCTCGCGGAGCTCACCACCGCGGGCGTCAGCGTGGCAGCCACCTCCAACACCCTTCCCGAACAACTCGGTGAGGGACGGTTCGCCGCCAAGGACTTCATGCGCGAGATCCGCAAGATGTCGGGGATCTTCGAGTCGATCCGTGTCGACGGCCCCGACTACCGTCACCGGAACCTGCCCCCGGCGCCCGACCCGATGTCCGACGCCGATCTGGAGGCGGACGCCGGTGCGGACCCCGGGGCGACGCTGGACGACTTCGATGCGCTGTGCGAACACCTGGCCACCCTCCATCCGTCCAAGTACAACCGCCTCGTCGACGGGGTGACCAGGGTGTGTCTGCGCGATGTCGCACCGCTACCGGACCAGGCCATCGCCCTCCGCCTCGTCGTCCTGGCGGACCGCCTCTACGACGCGGGGATCCCCGTCCGCAACTCGGGGGAGAAGCTGGATGCGATCTTCACCGAGGAGATGATCTCCGGCGGCTACCGGAAGAAGTACCTCCGGGCCACGTCCCGACTCCTCGCCCTCTCACGCTTCGACACCGTCGGAGGCTGAACACTCAGTCCGACACCGGGGCCGTCGCGCCCAGGTCCTTCTCGTACACGACGTCGGTGTTCGATACACCGCCCACGTCGAAGGTGCGCACTCCCCGCTCGGCGAACCCCTGCTTGTCGTAGAACCGGCGCGCCCTGACGTTGGCGACGTTGGTGGCGAGCCACAGGCTGCGGACACCACGACCGGAACACCTCCGGGTGATCTCGTCGAGCACCAGGACGGCGACCCCCGAACCGTGGTGTCGGGGGTCGACGTACAGCTTGCTGACCCCGACAGTGGGTCGGTGCAGGATCTGGCCGGCGCATGTCGGATCCATCTCGGTGCCGTCGAGCAGAAGTGCGTACCCGACGATGTCGCCCCCCGGCGCCCTGGCCGTGAGGAGCTCGTGTCCGGGGGTGTCCAGATGGCTACCCAGGGCCACCGGCGAGAGATGTTGGGCGATGAACGAGTCGACGGCCTCCCGGGGCAGGCCCGGGGGACACGCCAAGGGGAAGGTCCGTGCCGCCAGGTCAGCGATCGAGTCGAGTTCCGACACGACTGCGGGCTCGACGCGGACGATCACACCACGAGCTTAGTGGGGCGCGGCCATCAGACATGCAGGTGCAGGTTCTCGGTGCCGCCCACACCGGCCATGACGATCCGTTCCGAGTCGTCCCCGCCTCCGAGGACCATCGTGACCTCGTAGGTGTCCGTGGCCGTGCGGCGCAGGTCGACGAGAATGCCCGTGGTGTGTCGGAGGTCGACCACTCGTCCCCGGAAGTCCTCGAGACGAACCGAGTCGACCGTCGTCGTATGTGGGAGCTTGTGTGCAGTGGACATGCCCTGATGATGAGTGGTCTTCATCACGTGGCGAGCACGGCGGCATACCGAACAGGGAGCGATCTCGGCGAAATGCACGACGCCCCGGCGGTCAGCCGGGGCGTGTGTCGTGGTGCGCGATACTGGGATTGAACCAGTGACCTCTTCCGTGTCAGGGAAGCGCTCTCCCGCTGAGCTAATCGCGCGGGATTCACCGACCGGATCTCTCCGGCGTGGAGGTGGAGACGGGAATCGAACCCGTGTTGACGGCTTTGCAGGCCGCTGCCTCACCACTCGGCCACTCCACCGAAAAGGTATCGAGCCCGGTGAGGACTCCTGGCTCCTCGATCCCTCCGAGCGGATGACGGGATTCGAACCCGCGACCCTCACCTTGGCAAGGTGATGCGCTACCAGCTGCGCCACATCCGCATCGCTCCCCGGCTCGCTGTTGCTCACCGCGTTGCGAGAATGAACATTAGCCGAACCCGAACTTGGAACACAAATCGGGGGTCGGAAATGGGCTTTCACCTGCTCGAACGGCCTGATCTGGGGCTTCGCGGCACCGCGCCCCCTGACCTCAAGAGGCGTCTCGACGCTGCTCCGCCGAGGCACGAGCGTCGAACAGGCCCCGAATTGGGACGGCTCGCACGGCTTGCTACAGTGTTCCGGTGCCGATCGAGAGATCAGGCCACATGCGGTCCTATAGCTCAGTGGAAGAGCGCTCCGTTCACACCGGAGAGGTCACTGGTTCGAACCCAGTTAGGACCACACCACACACGCAGCCCCCGCCCCGGATACCCGGGACCGGGGGCTGCGTCCGTATCCGGGCAGGCCGCCGCGTCCGGGTCAGGCCTGCCGTGCGGCCAGGGCCTGCTCCAGGGCCTGGCCGAACACCTCGACCGGTTGTGCCCCGCTGACGGCCAGCCGGCCGTCCAGGACGAAGAACGGCACTCCCTTCACCCCGATGCCGCGAGCGGCCTCGATGTCCTCGCGAACACGGTCGCCGAACCCGTCTCCTGTGAGCATCCGGTCGACGGCGTCCGCGGGGACCCCGGCGCCGACGCCGACGCGCCTGAGTACCTCCGGGTCCGAGAGCCGCTCGCCGTCGGTGAAGTAGGCGCGGCGCAGTGCCTCGTCGACCTCGTCCGACAGGCCGTGATCGGCTGCCAGCGCCGCCAACCGGTGCGCATCGAAGGTGGAGGAGGTGGTGGCGGCACGCCAGTTGAACTCCAACCCGAGCTCCCTGAACCGTTCGGCCATCTGTTCCTGCCCGGCTTCGGCCTCCGAGAGCGTCATCCCGTACTTGCGCGAGAGCATCTGCGCTGTGGACTCGTCGACGACGGGGTCGCCGTGTCGTGGCGCGGCGGGGTCGAGCTCGAAGGCCCGCCAGACCACCTCGACCTCCGTCCCGGGGTGGTCTGAACGGAAGGCCTCCAGTGCGGCCTCGAGGTGGCGTTTGCCGATCCAGCAGAACGGGCAGACGACGTCGGACCAGATGTCTATGCGCATGGCGGGTACAACGGCCCGAGGCGGTCCGGGATTCCGGAAGCCGCCGGGTAGCATGAACCGGCCCAGGTCCGTCACCGGCTCTGGTGCGCCCGTCACGGATGGCCCAGGGCCACCCGTCGTCCACTGCCGAGGAGATCTCCCCCCGTGTCCGAGAACCGCATGCCGGAAGCCGAAGTCGACGCGACGGGTGCGGGCACCGTGATCACCACCGTCATCCCGGCGGGAGAGCCGGCGGGCAAGGTCCTCGCCGAGCGGGAACTGCAGTCGAAGAGCGGCCCGGAGACGATCGTGGTGGTCCGCGACTCCGGCGGCGCGCTGCGGGACCTGTCGTGGGCGCCCGAGGCCGACACCGAAGTCGAGCTCGTCCGCGCGGACACCGAGGACGGTAGGTCCGTCATCAGGCACTCCTGCGCCCACGTGTTGGCGCAGGCCGTCCAGGACAAGTTCCCGGAGGCCAAGCTGGGGATCGGCCCGCCGATCGAGAACGGCTTCTACTACGACTTCGACGTCGCCGAGCCGTTCACGCCCGAGGACCTCAAGGACCTCGAGAAGCGCATGAAGAAGATCATCAAGTCGGGCCAGCGTTTCGCGCGCCGCGAGTACGCCTCCCTGGACGAGGCCCGCGCCGAACTGGCAGGGGAGCCGTACAAGCTCGAGCTGATCGAGGACAAGGGTCGAGCCGACTCCGGGGACGCCGAGGGTGCCGAGGCGCTCGACGACGCGGAGATCATGGAGGTCGGGGCCGGAGCACTGACCGCGTACGACAACCTCAACCCGCGCACGGGCGAGGTGATCTGGTCCGATCTGTGCCGGGGTCCCCACACCCCGACCACCAAGTTCATCCCCGCGTTCACCCTCACCCGTTCGTCGGCGGCCTACTGGCGCGGCGACCAGAAGAACGCCGGACTGCAGCGCATCTACGGGACCGCCTGGGAGAGCACCGAGGCGATGGACGCCCACCTCGACCGCGTGGCGGAGGCGGAGAAGCGCGACCACCGGCGGCTCGGCACCGAGCTGGACCTGTTCAGCTTCCCCGACGAGATCGGCTCCGGATTCCCGGTGTTCCACCCGCGCGGCGGGATCATCCGCAACGAGATGGAGCAGCACTCGCTCAAGCGGCACCTGTCGGCCGGGTACTCCCTGGTCAACACCCCGCACGTGACCAAGGGCGACCTGTTCCGCAAGTCCCAGCACCTGAGCTGGTACTCGGAGGGGATGTTCCCTCCCATGATCCTCGACGCCGAGTACGACGCCGACGGCAACGAGACCAAGCCGGGGCAGGACTACTACGTCAAGCCCATGAACTGCCCGATGCACAACCTCGTCTTTGACTCCCGCGGCCGCTCCTACCGGGAGCTCCCGCTGCGGATGTTCGAGTTCGGCACCGTGTACCGGTACGAGAAGTCCGGCGTGATCCACGGGCTCACCCGCGCCCGCGGATTCACCCAGGACGACGCCCACATCTACTGCACCGAGGATCAGATGGAGGGCGAGATCGCCTCCGTCCTGTCCTTCATCATCTCGCTGCTGCGCGACTACGGGCTCGACGACTTCTACCTGGAGCTGTCCACCAAGGACCCCGAGAAGTACGTGGGCGACGACGACATGTGGGAGCGGGCGACCGAGGTCCTGCGGCGCGTGGCCACCAACTCGGGGCTCGATCTGGTGCCCGACCCGGGCGGGGCGGCGTTCTACGGCCCCAAGGTCTCCGTACAGGCGCGAGACGCGATCGGCCGCACCTGGCAGATGTCCACGGTGCAGCTCGACTTCAATCTCCCCGAGCTGTTCGACCTCACCTACAACGCCGCCGACGGCACCAAGAAGCGTCCGGTGATGATCCACCGCGCGCTCTTCGGTTCCATCGAGCGGTTCTTCGCGGTCCTGCTCGAGCACTACGCCGGCCTGTTCCCGGCGTGGCTCGCGCCCGTCCAGGTGGTGGGCATCCCGGTGGCCGAGGCGCACGAGAGGCACCTCGAGGACGTGATCGACGAGCTCCGCGGCCGGGGGATCCGCGCCGGGCTCGACCTGGCGGACGAGCGGATGCAGAAGAAGATCCGCAACCACACCACCGGCAAGGTGCCGTTCATGCTGCTGGCCGGCGACCGCGACGTCGAGGCGGGCGCGGTGAGCTTCCGCTTCCCCGACGGCACCCAGCTCAACGGGGTGTCCCGCAACGCGGCGATGGACAAGATCGTCTACTGGATCAACTCCCAACGTAACGACGTACCGACGGCGGAGCGGGTGTGACGGCCGGGGAGTCGACCCCGACGGACGGGTACCGCCAGTACGGGGTGGGGGAGGACCGTCTGCAGCTGCTGTGGACCCCGTACCGCATGTCGTACATCGCGGAGACCCGGCCCGAGCCCGCCGAGGGGATGACCGGCGAGCCGTTCCTCGACATCCCCCGGATGAGCGACGAGGACGGTCTGGTGGTCGCCCGTGGCGCCCACGTCTACGTGGTGCTCAACCTGTACCCCTACAACCCGGGCCACGCCATGGTGGTGCCGTACCGCAAGGTGGCGAACCTCGAGGATCTCGACGACGACGAGTCACGCGAGCTCATGTCGCACACGCAGCACCTGATCCGGGTCATCAAGGCCGTCTCCCGTCCCGATTCCTTCAACGTGGGACTCAACCTCGGTAACGCGGCGGGTGGTTCCCTGTCGGACCATCTGCACCAGCACGTCGTGCCGCGCTGGATCGGGGACGCCAACTTCATTACCGTGACCGGCGGGACCAAGGTGTTGCCGCAGTTGCTCCGTCAGACCCGACAACTGCTGGCCGAGGCGTGGTCGACTGTGCCCGCGCCCGACCACACCTGATTTCGGGGGGACACATGCTCAGCGAGTTCGGAAGGTCGGGTGTCACCAAGGTGGCACACCCCTTCGCGTCGTTCCTGGTCCGGATCGGGGTGACCGCCAACGGCATCACCCTCGCCGGTCTCGTCCTGACCTGCGCGGCGGCGGTCGCGCTCTTCGGCAACGGCCATCTGGTCGCCGGTGCGATCGTGATCGCCCTGTGCACCCTGCTCGACCTGGTCGACGGTGCGGTCGCACGCGCCTCTGACGGCGGGTCACCGTACGGCGCCCTGGTCGACGCGGTGTCGGACCGGGTGGCCGACGGCGTGATCCTCGCGTCACTGCTGTGGTGGCTGGTCGACGCCGAACCCGACAACAAGTACGCGCTCGGCATGCTGCTGTCGTGTCTGGTGCTCTCCCAGGTGGTCTCGTACTCCAAGGCCCGTGCGGACGCGGGGGGACTCCGCACACCCGGCGGCCTCATGGAACGCGCCGACCGCCTGGTCCTGATCCTCCTCGGTGCCGGGGTGGAGGGACTCGGCGTCCCGTGGGCCCTCGAGGTCGCGATCACAGTGGTGGCGGTGGGCAGCTTCATCACCGTCGTCCAGAGGGTGTGGGGCGGGCGGGCCGACTACTTCGCGCGGCTCCATCGGCTCGACTCACCGACGGCGGGCGAACGGTGACCCGGATGGGCCAGCGCGCCTCGGACCTCGGGTACGCCGCGGGGTGGGCCGTGGTCCGCGCTCTTCCCGAGCCGGTGGCGCGTGCAGTGTTCAGGGCCGGCGCCGATGCCGCGGCGCGACGACAGGGTGAGGACTCCCAGCTGCGCAGGAACCTGTCCCGCGTCCTCGGGGTCAGCCCGGCGGAGGTCCCCGACGACCTCGTCCGGGACTCCTTCCGGTCCTACGCCCGTTACTGGCGGGAGGCGTTCCGGCTACCGTCGATGGACCGCGAGGCCGTGGCCCGGGAGATGGACAGGACGATCGAGGGCGTCGAGCACCTGGACGCGGCCCTGGCGAAGGGTCGCGGGGTGATCGTGGCCCTTCCACACTCGGCCAACTGGGATCTCGGCGGGACGTGGCTGGCCCGGCGGTACGGCACATTCGCGACCGTCGCGGAGAGGTTGGAACCCGAGTCGCTCTACCAGCGGTTCCTCGAGTACCGGGAGAGCCTGGGGTTCACCATCTACCCGCATACCGGTGGGCCCACTCCGCCGCTCGACGCGCTCAGGGAGTTCCTCGCCGGTGGCGGTATCGTGTGCCTGCCCGGCGAGCGGGACCTGCGGCGGACCGGTGTTCCGGTGACCTTCTTCGGGGAGACCACCCGCATGCCCGCCGGTGCGGCCAGGCTCGCGGTGGAGACCGGCGCGCCGTTCCTGGTGGCGCAGTTCTGGTACTCCGACGAGGAGACGATGCGGGTGCGGATCACCCCGCCCATCGACGTCTCCGGCGGGGTGGAGGCAGCGGTGCAGGCGATGGCCGACCTCTTCGAGGAGGGGATCGCCCGTCACCCAGCGGACTGGCACATGCTCCAGCCACTGTGGCTCGACGACCTCTCCGCCGACCGCCGAGCGCGGATCGAGGACTGATCGGGAGTGCGCATCGGCATGATCTGCCCGTACTCCTTCGATGCGCCGGGCGGCGTCCAGGCCCATGTGGTGGACCTGACCGAGGAGTTGCGTCGGCGTGGCCACACGGTCCGCGTCCTCGCACCCGGCCGGCCGGGCAGCGCCCCCGTGTCGGGGATGACGCTGACCGGACCGGGTGTGCCGATCCCCTACAACGGATCCGTGGCCCGATTGAGTTTCGGACCCGCGGCCTGGCGTGCCACCCGCCACTGGCTCCGCCGGGAGCCGCTGGACGTGCTGCACATCCACGAGCCCAACGCGCCGGGGGTGGGGATGTTCGCTCTTGCCATGTCCTCCGGACCCATCACGGCGACCTTCCACACCTCCACCTCCAGCTCGATGATCCTCGGTGCCGCGGACGGGGCGCTCGCCCCGTTGTTGGAGAAGATCCGCGGTCGCATCGCCGTGTCGACCCTGGCCCGGAGGTGGCAGATGGAGGCCCTGGGATCCGGCGCGGTGGAGATCCCGAACGGTGTCGACGTCGCCGCATTCCGCGATGTCGACGCCACGGCCGAGCGATCGGACTCACCCACCGTGGCTTTCCTCGGGCGCTACGACGAACCGCGCAAGGGGATGGACGTGCTCGTCGCCGCACTCCCGGACGTGCTCAGGACTGTGCCGGACCTGCGGTTGCGGATCATGGGTGACGGTGACGAGCGTGCCCTGCGGGCCCGGATGCCGCCCGGCCTGGACGTGGAGTTCCTCGGCCGGGTCGACGACCGGCGCAAGGCGGCGGTACTCGCGGCCGCGGATGTCTACTGCGCCCCCAACACCGGCGGGGAGAGCTTCGGGATCGTCCTGGTCGAGGCGATGGCGGCCGGCGCAGCGGTGGTCGCCTCCGATCTCGACGCGTTCCGTCGGGTTCTGGACGACGGGGCATGTGGGGAACTCTCCGCGGTGGGGGATCCCGGTGCCCTGGCCGCCGCCCTCGTCCGCGTGCTCGGTGACGACGCGTACCGTGCCGGCCTCTGCGAACGCGCGTCCGAGGCCGTCCGGGAGTTCGACTGGCCGGTCGTGGCGGAACGGGTGATCCGCGTGTACGAGACCGTCCGTGGGCCGGGGGAGACGCTCCGTGTCCGGTGAAGCGATCCTCCTCGTCGTCGTCCTGGTCATCCTGGCGGTGACCGCCCTACTCGTCGCGTATCTCACCGCACATCGTCTCGACCGACTCCACATCCGCACCGATCTCGCCCGGTCGGCACTGGTCGGCGCACTCGAGCGTCGCCACACTGTCGCGGCGGCCATCGTCGCCGACCTGGGTGACCGGGACCCCGGATCGGCGCAGCAGTTGTCGCACGCCCTGACGCTCGCCCGCGCCCACCCGCCCGACACGGTGACCGGTAGCGACCCCCGGCCGGGGCCGGAGCCGAACAGGCGCGGTCGTCCGTCGAACGACCGGGGCGGGGATGACGGTGCCCCCGACGCCGAACGGGCGGAGAACACCCTGGGCACACTGCTGTCCGGGCTGGACGTCGCCGCGCTGCCGGTCGACCTGGCCGCCGAGCTAGGGGACGTGACCGACCGGGTGTCGATGGCGCGGAGTTTCTACAACGATGCGGTTCGCGACACCAGAAACCTGCGAGAGAAGCGAACGGTGAGGGCGCTCCGACTGGCGGGTCGCGCGTCGATGCCCGACTACGTCGAACTGGTCGACCACCCGCCCGTGGGAGGCTGACCCGACGCGGTGGGGCGGCGGTTGGGGAACCGGGGTCAGGGCGACCTACACTGGACGCCTACTACGAGTCGTCGAAGCCAGGAAAGGCCTATCTCGTGAGCGAGCCGCAGTCCACCGAGAACACCACCGGAACCGCACGCGTCAAGCGAGGTATGGCCGAGATGCTCAAGGGTGGCGTCATCATGGACGTCGTGACCGCCGAACAGGCGAAGATCGCCGAGGACGCCGGCGCCGTGGCCGTCATGGCCCTCGAGCGGGTCCCCGCCGACATCCGCGCGCAGGGCGGCGTCGCCCGCATGAGCGACCCGGACCTCATCGACGGGATCATCGAGGCCGTCTCGATCCCCGTGATGGCCAAGGCCCGCATCGGTCACTTCGTCGAGGCGCAGATCCTCCAGGCCCTCGGCGTGGACTACGTCGACGAGTCCGAGGTCCTCACCCCGGCCGACTACGCCAACCACATCGACAAGTTCGAGTACACCGTCCCGTTCGTCTGTGGCGCCACCAACCTCGGCGAGGCCCTGCGGCGCATCACCGAGGGCGCGGCGATGATCCGCTCCAAGGGTGAGGCCGGAACCGGCGACGTCTCCAACGCTACGACTCACATGCGGCAGATCCGTCAGCAGATCCGTCGCCTGCAGAACCTGCCCGAGGACGAGCTCTACGTGGCGGCCAAGGAGCTGCAGGCGCCATACGACCTGGTCAAGGAGGTCGCGCAGAAGGGCAAGCTTCCCGTGGTGCTGTTCACCGCCGGCGGTATCGCCACTCCGGCCGACGCCGCGATGATGATGCAGCTCGGCGCCGAGGGCGTCTTCGTGGGTTCCGGCATCTTCAAGTCGGGCAACCCCTCCGACCGGGCCAAGGCGATCGTCAAGGCCACCACCTTCCACGACGACCCGGAGATGCTCGCGTCCATCTCCCGCGGCCTCGGCGAGGCAATGGTCGGCATCAACGTGGACGACATCCCGGAGCCGCACCGGCTCGCCGAGCGGGGCTGGTGACCCGCCGGTGGCCAAGATCGAGGACATCCTCGCGATCGAGCGGATCGACCGGGATCTCTACCGCGGTCACCCGATCGAGACCCACCTGCAGCGCACCTTCGGCGGTCAGGTCGCCGGACAGACCCTGACCGCCGCGGTGAGTACCGTCGACGACGACAAGCACGTCCATTCCCTCCACGGGTACTTCATCCGCCCGGGGATCCCGTCCGCTCCGACCGTCTTCCAGGTCGACCGGCTGCGTGACGGACGCAGCTT
This sequence comes from Dietzia psychralcaliphila, assembly GCF_003096095.1. Taxonomy (NCBI): domain Bacteria; kingdom Bacillati; phylum Actinomycetota; class Actinomycetes; order Mycobacteriales; family Dietziaceae; genus Dietzia; species Dietzia psychralcaliphila. The sequence goes on along the minus strand of NZ_CP015453.1, from coordinate 1,951,893 downwards.
CGCCACCCGACGGGTCACCGCGATCCAGGAGGGCGAGCCCATCTTCTCGATGTCGGCCTCGTTCCACCTCCGCGACCAGGAGGGGATCGAGCACCAGGACCCGATTCCCGACGTGATCGACGCCGAGGAGATCCCCGCTCCCCGGTACGAGGACCTGGACGAGACCCACCGCGTCTTCGTGGACGAGTGGGCGCAGTGGGACATCCGGATGGTGCCCAGGGAGAAGCTCCGTGGGTCCTCGCAGATCGCCTCGCAGCAGCGGGTGTGGTTCCGCTGCGTGGACGAGCTGCCGGACGACCCGAACTTCCACGTCTGCACCCTCGCCTACATGTCGGACATGACCCTGCTCAGCTCGGCCAAGGTCATCCACCCGGACGAGCCCACCCAGGACGCCTCCCTCGACCACGCGATGTGGTTCCTGCGCCCGTTCCGGGCCGACGACTGGCTGCTGTACGACCAGACGTCCCCGTCCGCGTTCGGCGGCCGGGCACTCACCCAGGGCCGGATCTTCGACCGCACGGGGCGCCTCGTCGCAGCGGTCACCCAGGAGGGGCTGTCACGTCGCCTCCGGGAGGGCGCGCAGTCCTTCCCGGTGGACCTGTCGGGCTCCGACACAGAACGCGCCGACACCGACCGCGCCGACAAAGACCGCGCCGACACCGATCGCGGGGACGCCGGTTCCCGCGGTGACCGCGGGTGAGTGCTGCGGGCCGTCCCCGGATCGGTGTGCTCGCCCTCCAGGGCGATGTCGCCGAGCACCTCCGCCACCTCGAGCACGTCGGGGCCGAGGCCGTGACGGTGCGCCGCCGCTCGGAACTGGACTCGGTCGACGGGCTGGTGTTGCCGGGCGGTGAGTCGACCGCGATGAGCCGGCTGCTGGACGTCTACGACATGTACCAGCCGGTCTCCGAGCGGATCTCCGACGGTATGCCCGTCTACGGTTCGTGCGCGGGTATGATCCTGCTGGCGTCCGTGGTGCTCGACACCCGCCCGGACGCCACGTGGTTCTCCGCGATAGACATGACCGTCCGCCGGAACGCCTTCGGCCGGCAGGTGGACTCGTTCGAGGCCGACCTCGTGGTGGAGGCTCTCGGCCCCGACCCGTTCCGGACCGTCTTCATCCGGGCACCGTGGGTGGAGACGGTGGGACCGGACGTCGAGGTTCTCGCCGGCGTCCGCGCCTCCGACGGCCTGGATCACGTGGTCGCGGTGCGCCAGGGCAACGCCCTCGCGACCTCGTTCCACCCGGAGGTCACCGACGACGTGCGCGTCCATCGGTACTTCCTCGACATGGTCCGGGCGGCGACCTCGTAGAGTGGGCCGTCAGCGGCACCCATAAGTCACCCAGAGGTCATCCAGGCCTCACCCAGACACCCCGGAGGGCGGAACTCCCCATGTCAGGCCATTCCAAGTGGGCCACCACCAAGCACAAGAAGGCGGCGATCGACTCCAAGCGCGGCAAGCTCTTCGCCAAACTCGTCAAGAACATCGAGGTGGCAGCCCGCACGGGTGGTGGTGACCCGGACGGCAACCCGACGCTGTTCGACGCCATCCAGAAGGCCAAGAAGAACTCGGTCCCGGGCGACAACGTCGAGCGGGCGCGCCGGCGTGGCGCCGGTGAGGAGGCGGGCGGCGCCGACTGGGAGACCATCATGTACGAGGGCTACGGCCCCAACGGCGTGGCGATGCTCATCGAGTGCCTGACGGACAATCGCAACCGCGCGGCCATGGAGGTCCGGACGGCCATGACCCGCAACGGCGGGAACCTGGCGGACCCGGGCTCGGTGGCCTACCTGTTCGCCCGCAAGGGTGAGATCCTCCTGGACAAGGGCGAGCTCGAGGAGGACGACGTCCTCATGGCTGTGCTCGACGCCGGGGCCGAGGAGGTCAACGACCTCGGTGATCGGTTCGAGGTGATCTGTGAACCCACCGACCTCGTCCAGGTCCGCACGGCGCTCCAGGACGCGGGGATCGACTACGAGTCCGCGGAGTCGGGCTTCCGTGCCTCCGTCGAGGTCACCGTGGACGAGGAGGGGGCGGGCAAGATCTTCAGGTTGATCGACGCGCTCGAGGACTCCGACGACGTCCAGAACGTCTACTCGAACGTGGACATCCCCGACGACGTGCTGGCCGCCCTCGACTCCTGACGTCGGCACCGCTGGTAGGGTATCGAACGTAGGTTCTATCACTGCTCGGCGGAGGTTGCGATGCGTGTCATGGGTGTCGACCCGGGTCTGACCCGGTGTGGTCTCGCGCTGATCGAGACCGCACCGGGTCGCGCCGTCACGGCCCTGGACGTGGACGTGGTCCGCACGACGGCGGATGAGCCCCTGGAACGCCGACTCCGGGCCGTGCACGCGGTGGCCGACGAGTGGATGGCGGTCCACCACCCCGACGTGGTGGCGATCGAGCGGGTGTTCGCGCAGAACCAGGTGTCCACCGCGATGGGTACCGCGCAGGCCGCGGGAGTGGTGGCGTTGGCGGCGGCCTATCGCGACATACCGGTGGCGTTCCACACCCCGTCGGAGGTCAAGGCGGCGATCACCGGAAGCGGACGTGCGGACAAGAAGCAGATGACGCTCATGATCACGCGGATCCTCGGGTTGCAGAAGCCACCCAGCCCCGCGGACGCGGCCGACGCCCTGGCGCTGGCGGTGTGCCACAGCTGGCGGGCTCCCATGCAGGGGCGGGTGAGCGCGCTCGACGCGCAGGTGTCCCGGTCGCGTGCGGGATTCGAGGCCAAGGTGGCGGCAGCGCGTGCGACGGCCGCGGCGGACCATGACCGGGGTCGTGCGACGACCGTCGATCAGGAACGCGCCCGGGCGGCCGCCCGGGGAATGGCTCGGACGAAGGGAGTGCGCTGGTGATCGCCTCGATACGGGGAACGGTGGCCGAGATCGGCCTGGACCGGTGCGTGGTGGAGGCGGGCGGCGTCGGCGTCCTGGTCCACGCCACCCCCGCCGCACTCGCGGGGCTGCGACGGGGGGACGAGGGCATGCTGCACACCGAGTTGGTGGTGCGCGAGGACTCCCTCACCCTCTTCGGCTTCGATTCCGTGGACGCCCGTCGGCTGTTCTCGACCGTCCAGACGGTCTCCGGCGTCGGCCCACGTCTCGCACTGGCGATCCTGGCCACGCTCGAGCCGGATCAGCTGGTGAGGGCGCTCGGTACAGAGGACGTCAAGGCGCTCACGCGGGTACCGGGTGTGGGTAAGCGCACCGCCGAGCGAATGGTGCTCGAACTCAAGGACAAGGTCGGCCCCGTGCACCTGACCGGCGGGGGCGGCGACGGTTCCGGCAGTCCGGCGGCCCCGGCCGCGACCGAGGTGGCCGGGGCACTCGAGGGTCTGGGCTTCTCCGTCACCGAGGCGGAGAAGGCCGCCACCGCGGTCATGGCGACAGATCCGGAGCTCGGCCCTGCGGAGGCGCTGCGGTTGGCACTGCGTTCGCTCGGTAGGCGCTGATGACGGGGCCGTTCGGACACGGGGCCGAGGAGCTGCACTCCCCGGGGGCCGGTGACGTCGCGGACGCCGAACTGTCCGCGTCATCGACACCGTTCGATTCCGATGTCGAGGGGGCCCTGCGTCCACGGAACCTGGGGGAGTTCATCGGCCAGGAGACGGTCCGTGAGCAACTCGACCTGGTGCTCACCGCGGCGACCCGTCGCGGTGTGGTCCCGGACCACCTGTTGTTCTCCGGCCCTCCGGGTCTGGGCAAGACAAGCCTCGCCATGATCGTGGCGGCCGAACTGGGGGGTTCGCTCCGGATCACCTCCGGGCCCGCGCTCGAGCGGCCGGGAGACCTCGCCGCCATGCTCTCCAATCTCATCGAGGGCGACGTCCTGTTCATCGACGAGATTCACCGGATCGCGCGCCCCGCCGAGGAGATGCTGTACCTCGCCATGGAGGACTTCCGGATCGACATCATGGTGGGCAAAGGACCCGGTGCCACCTCGATTCCGCTGGAAATATCCCCGTTCACCCTGGTCGGGGCCACCACGCGGTCGGGTGCGCTCACCGGCCCGCTCCGGGATCGCTTCGGCTTCACCGCGCACATGGACTTCTACTCGGACGCCGACCTGGCCCGGATCGTCTCCCGCGCGGCCGAGATCCTCGCGATCCATGTGGAACCGGAAGCGGCGGTGGAGATAGCCGGGCGCTCACGCGGGACGCCCCGGATCGCCAACCGACTTCTCCGTCGCGTGCGGGACTTCGCGGAGGTACGAGCAGACGGGAGGGTCACGGTGCCCGTCGCGCGCGCGGCTCTCGAGGTCTACGAGGTAGACGGACTGGGCCTGGACAGACTCGACCGCGCGGTACTGCGCGCGCTCCTCGTCCAGCACGAGGGCGGACCCGTCGGTCTGAGCACGCTCGCGGTCGCCGTGGGGGAGGAGTCGAGCACCCTCGAGGAGGTCTGCGAACCGTTCCTCGTCCGTGCCGGGCTACTCGCCCGCACGCCCCGCGGACGGGTGGCCACCGCGGCGGCATGGGATCACCTGGGGCTGCGCCGAGCGGAGCGCGACCCGGAGGAACCCATGCTCCCGGTGGAGACCGAGACGGGACCCGGCCCGCGCGGCTGACGACCTGGGTGGCATCCTCGGACGAGACCGGTCCGTAGCCCGGAACCGACACCATCGGACCCCGACCCGAGGGGTCCCGAGCCGAGAGGACCCCGCATGGGACTGGAACTCCTACTACCCGTGATGATCATCGCGCTCGTCGCGCTGATGTTCTTCCAGACCTCCAAGCAGCGCAAGGCGATGAAGGAGCTGCAGCAGATGCAGGCCTCCCTCACGGTCGGTGACCAGGTGCTCACCACCTCGGGTCTGCACGCCACGGTCGTCTCGGTCGCGGAGGAGAGCCTCGTACTGGAGATCGCCCCCGGCGTCCGGACTCAGTGGGATCGCAGGGTGATCCGGGAGAAGCTCGACCTCGGTACCTCCCCCGGCTCGGCCGACGGGGCCGACGGCGCTGGTTCCTGACAAGCGCCTACCGGCGAGTAGTGTGATGGGGCCGTCCAGCCGGAGGCCTCCGACGAAGACCGAGAGAGATCACCTGTGTCACCAGTCCGTTCTCGAGGCGTCGACGCCCGCCCCAGACCGTGGGCTCTGCTGTCCGCCTTCCTCCTGGTGCTGTTCGTCCTCTTCCTCGCCGCGTTCGCCGTGGCCGAGAGAGGCCTGACGCCCAAGCTCGGCATCGACCTGCAGGGTGGCACGCGGGTCACGTTGATCCCCATCGGTCAGCCTGACGAGCAGGACCTGCGTCTCGCGCAGGACATCATCCGCGATCGTGTCGACGGTCTCGGCGTGGCCGGTACCTCCGTCGTGCTCGAGGGCAGCAACATCGTCCTCACGGTCCCCGGCGAGGACTCCAGCCAGGCCCGTGACCTCGGGACCACCTCGCAGTTGACCATCCGCCCGGTGCTGCAGACGCAGCCCGTCTCCGAGGGTGACCTGGAACCCGTGGCGGCGGCCAAGGGAGACCGCGAAGCGGTGGCGAGAGAGGTGGCCGCGGCCCGTGAGGTCCGGCAGGGTGATCCCGCCGAGCTCGCCGAGACCCTCGCGACGTTCCGATGCCCCGAGCGCGACGTGCTGGCCGGCTTCGACGACCAGTCCCAGGCTCTCATCGCCTGTGGTGAGGGTGCGAAGTACGTCCTCGGCCCGGTTCCGCTGCTCGTCGGTGAGCCGGAAGACGGGGAGCGCCTCGACGGTCAGCAGATCGTCAAGGACTCGGTGAGCTCCGGGTTCAGTCAGCAGGCCGGGCAGAACGAGGTCTCGTTCCGCTTCGCCGCCGGCCCCGGTGACCAGGGCAGCGCCACCTGGTCACAGCTGACTCAGGAATACCTCCAGCAGCAGATCGCGATCCTGCTGGACGGATCGGTGATCAGCGCCCCGGTGGTCCAGGGGGTGACGCCGGTCGGTTCGGCGACGTCCATCACCGGTAGCTTCACGATGGACGAGGCGGCCTCGCTCGCCGCCAACCTGCGATACGGTGCGCTCCCGATCTCCTTCGAGGACCCCAACGTCGACAACGTGCCCGCCTCCCTGGGGCTCGCATCCCTGGATGCGGGTCTCCTGGCCGGCGCGATCGGGTTCCTGCTGGTGTTGGCCTACTCCGCGCTCTACTACCGCCTGCTCGGCGTGTTGGCGTTCATCTCCCTGGCGTTGTCGTTCCTCCTGACGTACGTGACGTTGGTCTTCCTCGGGTACACCGTGGACTACAGCCTCGACCTGGCCGGCATCGCGGGACTCGTGATCGGCATCGGCATGACCGCCGACTCCTACGTGGTGTTCTTCGAACGCATCAAGGACGAGCTCAGAGACGGGCACAGATTCAGATCCGCGGTTCCCCGGGCCTGGAAGAGTGCGAGTCGCACGATCGTCACGGGCAACGTGGTCAGCCTCATCGGCGCCGTCGTGCTCTACCTCCTGGCCAGCGGTGAAGTGCGCGGTTTCGCCTTCACCCTCGGGCTGACCACCGTCATGGACGTGTTCGTGGCGTTCACGGTGACCTGGCCGTTCGTCTATCTGGCATCCACCAGGTCCACATTCGCCAAGCCGTGGGCCAACGGCATGGGGCGGATGAGCACCCTCCAGGCCGCTGCCGCCGAGCAACGGCGACTGGACCAGGCGGAGGAGAGGGAACGCGACCAGACCAGTGGTCGCGGGGTGTCCGCCACCATCAACGGTCCGGGCGGCGCCACGGCCACACTTCCGCGGTCAGACCGTCCCGCGACCGACGAGGAGGAGGGCCGATGACCACCGCGACCACCACGGCCGGGGGCGAGCCGTCCCCGGCGGCGAAGCCGGACGGCCTGTTCAACCGGCTCTACACCGGGACCGGCGCGTTCGGCATCATCCCCAACCGCCGCCGGTTCTACGTGCTGACCACCGTCATAGTTGCGGTGTGTCTGGCCAGCATCCTGTTCCGCGGCTTCACCTTCGGAATCGACTTCACCGGCGGGACCAAACTCACGATGCCCGCCGGGGACGTCGACAAGGACCGCGTCGCCGCAGTGGTTCAGGAGTCCGTGGGCGAGGAACCGCAGACTGTGCAGATCGTCGGCGCCGGGGCGGCCCGGATCGTCGAGGTCGAGACCCGGTTCCTCACCAGCGACGAGATCATGGCCACCAAGTTCGCGCTCTTCGAGGAGTTCCAGCCGGTGACGGCGGACGGCGAGACCTCCGTGGAGGCGATCGGCGACTCCGCGCGGAGCGAGAGCTGGGGCGGGCAGGTGACCGAGAGGGCCTTGATCGCGCTGGCCGTGTTCCTCGTGGTGGTCTTCGGCTACATCGCCTTCCGGTTCGAGTGGCAGATGGCGACGGCGGCCATCGTCGCCCTGTTGTTCGACGTGATCACCACCGCCGGTGTCTACTCCCTCGTCGGATTCGAGGTCACCCCCGCCACGGTGATCGGTCTGCTCACGATCCTGGGATTCTCGCTGTACGACACGGTGATCGTGTTCGACAAGGTGGAGGAGAACACCAGGGGACTCAAACACACGGCGAGCCGCACCTTCGCGGAAGAGGCGAATCTCGCCGTCAACCAGACGCTCATGCGATCGATCCACACCACCGTGATCGGAATCCTGCCGCTACTGGCCCTGGTCGTGATCGCGGTCTGGATCCTGGGGGTGGGTACGCTGATGGACCTCGCCCTCGTGCAGATGGTGGGCATCATCACCGGTACGTTCTCCTCCGTGTTCCTCGCGACCCCCCTGCTGGTGTCCATGAAGGAGCGCAATCCCGAGATCAGACGCCAGACCGCCAAGGTCCTGGCCCGACGGGAGAAGGCCGAGGCCACCGCATGACAGAACCTGCGATCTCAGAGGTGTCGCCGACGATCGTCGCCGCCGTCGAGAGACTGATGCGCCGGGTGGAGGACTTCCCGGCCGCAGGGGTGCAGTTCTGCGACCTCACGCCGGTGCTGGCCGACCCCGACGGATTCGCTGCCGTGGTCGACGGGCTCGTCGGGAGCCACGAGGTCGGCTCGGTCGACTACGTGGCGGGGCTGGACGCCCGGGGCTTCCTGCTCGCCGGGGCGGTGGCGGTGCGGTTGCACACCGGCGTGCTGGCCATCCGCAAGGCCGGCAAGCTCCCGCCGCCGGTGCACTCGCGGTCATACGAACTCGAGTACGGCGCGGCGACGTTGGAGCTCCCGGCCGACGGCCTCGACCTCCGGGGAAAACGCGTCCTCGTGGTCGACGACGTTCTTGCCACGGGGGGCACGCTCGGCGCTGCCGTCGGGTTGCTCGACGACTGCGGCGCTGTCGTGGCGGGGCTGTCGGTCGTGCTCGAGGTCCCCGGTCTCGGGGGTAGGGATAGACTGGCCGACACACCGCTGACCTGCCTCACGGTCGCGTGACCCCCGCCCGTCGTTGACGGAACGGATCTGGAGGGAGGAGCCGTCATGACGAATCGGCAGGATCCCGCCGCGGACGCCGGCGCCGGCCCGCAGTCCGCACCGAGGGAGCAACCTCAACCCAACACGCAGCCTCTCCCGGTGATACCGGGGGCGCGCCCGTCCGCGGGCAGGCGCGTCCGGGCCAGGTGGGCTCGCCGCCTCACCTCCGGGCTGACCGTGACCTCCACACCCTCCGTTCTCGAACCCCTGGTCCGCGTGCACCGGATCCACCACGTCAAGGCCGACGTCGGGTTGCTCGCGCGCGCCTATGCGCTCGCCGAGCGCCAGCACGAGGGCGTGTTCCGCAAGTCGGGGGACCCCTACATCACCCACCCACTGGCGGTCGCGACCATCTGCGCCGAGATGGGGATGGACACCACCACCCTCGTGGCGGCGCTGTTGCACGACACGGTGGAGGACACGGACTACTCTCTCGAGACCCTCTCCTCGGATTTCGGCGACGAGGTCGCCCACCTGGTGAACGGGGTCACCAAGCTCGACAAGGTCGACTTCGGTGAGGCGGCCGAGGCGGAGACCATCCGCAAGATGATCATCGCGATGGCACATGACCCACGGGTCCTGGTGATCAAGGTCGCGGACCGCCTGCACAACATGCGGACCATGCGCTTCCTGCCCCCGGAGAAGCAGGTCAAGAAGGCCCGCGAAACCCTGGAGGTGATCGCGCCGCTGGCGCACAGGCTCGGCATGGCCACCGTGAAGTGGGAACTCGAGGACCTGGCCTTCGCGATCCTGGAACCGAAGAAGTACCAGGAGATCGTGCGGTTGGTCGCCGACCGGGCGCCCAGTCGGGACGTCTACCTGGCCACGGTGATCAACCGGGTCCGAACAGAACTGGAGAAGGCCCACATCCAGGCCAGGGTCGAGGGGCGCCCCAAGCACTACTGGTCGATCTACCAGAAGATGATCGTCCGGGGACGCGAGTTCGACGAGATCCACGACCTGGTCGGTATCCGCGTGCTCTGTGAGGACGTGCGGGACTGCTACGCCGCGATCGGCGTGGTCCATTCCACCTGGAAGCCGATGCCCGGAAGGTTCAAGGACTACATCGCCCAGCCCCGGTTCGGTGTCTACCGCTCACTCCACACCACCGTGATCGGGCCCGACGGCAAGCCGCTCGAGATCCAGATCCGGACCCACGAGATGCACCGCAACGCCGAGTACGGCATCGCGGCCCACTGGCGCTACAAGGAGACTCGCGGCAAGCACCACGGCGATCCCACCGAGGTGGACGAGATGGCGTGGATGCGCCAGCTGCTGAGTTGGCAGCGTGAAGCCGCCGACCCGGGGGAGTTCCTCGACTCACTGCGCTTCGAGATGACGAGCAAGGAGATCTTCGTCTTCACGCCGAAGGGCGACGTGATCAATCTCCCTGTCGACGCGACCCCCGTGGACTTCGCCTACGCCGTCCATACCGAGGTCGGTCACCGGTGCATCGGTGCGCGGGTCAACGGTAAGCTCGTCGCGCTCGAGAAGCCGCTGGAGAACGGTGAGGTCGTCGAGGTGTTCACCTCGAAGGATCCCAACGCCGGACCCAGCCTGGACTGGCAGAAGTTCGTCGTGTCAGGCAGGGCCAAGAGCTCGATACGCCAGTGGTTCGCCAAGGAGCGGCGCGAGGAGGCCCTCGAGCGCGGCAAGGATCTCATCACCCGCGAGGTGCGGCGCGGGGGAGTGCCCGTCCACCGGGTCTTCTCCAACGAGTCGCTCGCCGGGGTCGCACGGGAGTTGGGTTTCGCCGACGTCACCGCCCTGTACACGGCGATCGGTGAGAACCACGTCTCCGCCAAGCAGATCGTGGGTCGGCTCATCGCCGCCCACGGGGGCGTCGACGAGGTCACCGAGGAGCTGGCGGACCGCTCGCGGGACAAGAACATCACCTCGAACCGTCCCGCGCCACCGGGTCCCGGAATCCTGGTGGGCGGTGTGAAGGACGTGCACGCCAAACTCGCCCGCTGCTGCATGCCGGTGCCCGGAGACCAGGTGCTGGGGTTCATCACCCGCGGCGGTACCGTCAGTGTCCACCGCACCGACTGCACCAACGCCTCCGCACTGCACCGCGAGCCCGAGCGACTGGTCAAGGTCGAGTGGGCGCCCCAACCGGGTGCGGTCTTCCTCGTGGCGATCCAGGTGGAGGCGCTCGACCGGCACCGGCTCCTGTCCGACGTGACCAAGGTACTGGCGGACGAGAAGGTCAACATCCTCTCCGCCTCCGTCCAGACGGCGGGCGACGATCGTGTGGCCATCTCGCGGTTCACCTTCGAGATGGCCGACCCCAAACACCTCGGACACGTCCTGCAGACGGTCCGAGGTGTCGAGGGGGTCTTCGACGTCAACCGAATGACGTCGGGCTGACGACACTCCCCGGATCCCCCGCCCGGTTCCGGTCGGCTATCGCGGCGGCTCTGAGGTGGAGATCCCTGCGCAGCGCGGCGGGTTCGAGGACCTCGACCTCGGGTACGCCCAGTAGCTGCGCGAGGGCGATCGAGTGCTTCTCCATGGTCAGGTCGATCTCGAGGAGTCCGCCATATCGTCGTGCCGTGTCCACCGCATGACGGGTCCCCGGCCCCGGCACCGACGAGGTGAGGTGCTCGACAGACCCCTCCGGGATCAGCAGACGAACGGGGAGAGTGTGTATCGACGACTCGAACTCCTCCCTGGACCGGGTCCAGTACTCCTCCAGGGAGAAACCGGAAGGTCGTACAGAGGGTTCGTCATGGATCACGCAGCCCGTGATGCGGGACAAGCGGTATGTACGCGGGTGTGAACCGTGCGCGGCGACCAGGTACCAGTTGTCGCCCTTGAGAACTAGGCCCAGGGGATCGACGAGGCGGGACACGGTCGCACGATCGTCACCGCGGCGCTCGTAGCAGATCGTCAGTCGCCGGCCCGACCACACGGCCCGGGCCACCGCGGGTAACGCTTCCGGGCGGTCCGACGAGCCGAACCAGCGTGATTTGTCCACGAGGAACCGTTCCCGTGCCGGCTCCACTTCGCCGTCCCGTGCAGTGGGAACGCTGAGCAGCTTGAGCCTGGCCACCTCGAAGTCCACCTGCATCCCTAGATCCCGTGAAGCGGTCTCGCCGATGACCAGTGCCCGGAGCTCCGAGGACGACATCCCGGTCAGGGGCGAGCGCCACCCTTCGACCAGTCCGACTCCGCCAGTCGGTCCGGTCCGGGTCCACACCGGTACACCCAGGTCGTGCAGAGCAGCGATGTCACGCTGGATCGTCCGGGTCGACACCTCGTGTCGTTCGGCGAGCCGGGACACCGACGTCCGGGAGTCCCTCGAGAGTTCCATGAGGATGGCGACCAGCCGGGAGGACCTCATGGGACGAAATCTACAGAATTGGCGACACTAGATGTCGCCAACCGGGGAGATGATCAATTCACGAGCAGACACGACGACGAAGGGAACGACACGATGACTGATCCTGGTAGTGATCGGGGACTCAGCGCACTCGACGGGAGGGTTGCGCTGGTGGCAGGAGCGACCAGGGGTGCCGGCCGGGCGATCGCCGTCGAGCTGGGGAGGGCGGGCGCCATCGTGTACTGCTCGGGCCGGTCCACCCGGAAGGCTCCGTCGGACTACGGTCGCACCGAGACCGTCGAGGAGACGGTGGGCCTGATCACCGGCGGGGGAGGAACAGCCCATGCGGCAGTCACCGACCACCTCGATGTGGGAGCGGTACGGTCGCTCATCGAGAGGATCGACCGTGAACAGGGCCGCCTCGACATCCTGGTGAACGACATCGGGGGTGAGGCCTACGTAGAGTTCGGCCGACCGCTCTGGGAGTACGACCTGGACGCTGGCATCCGACTGCTCGACACGGGGTTCAGAACCCATCTCAACACCAGTCACAGTGCCCTGCCTCTGCTCATCCGTCAGCCCGGTGGGCTGGTCATCGAGGTGACCGACGGCACCCGGGCCTATAACGACACCCACTACCGCGGGACGGTGTTCCTCGATGTGACCAAGACGGCGGTGGACCGGTTCGCCTACGCGCAAGGACACGAACTGATCCCACACGGCGGTACGGCGGTCTCGGTGACACCCGGGTGGCTCCGCTCGGAGATGATGCTCGACGCATTCGGGGTCACCGAGTCCACGTGGCGATCCGCCGCAGAAGCCAACCGAGGCCTGTCAGACGTGGTCCCGCCCTATGAGTTCGTCATCTCGGAGTCGCCGACGATGCTCGCACGGGGAATCACCGCCCTGGCCGCCGATCCGGAACGGTCCAGGTGGAACACACGATCCGTGAGCTCCTTCGAACTGGCGGGACACTACGGCCTCACGGACGTCGACGGGTCACGCCCCGACGCGTGGAGCTTCATCACCGCGATGGAATCCGTTCCGGCGGGGATCCTCGAGGCCGACGACTACCGCTGAGCCGCCAACCGGCGGGTGCCGGACGACCACCCCTGACGGGGCGGTCGTCACTTCTCGGGCAGCCCGGACTGGTCGTCGAGTACCACGGTCTCGATGGTGACGGGGCGCCTGGGGACCTGGTTGTCACGGTCGCTCGGGTCATCGCTCTTCACACCGGTCTCCGCGATGTCGTCGAGGACCTCGAGTCCCGACTCGCCGATCGTCCCCATGACGGTGTACTCGGGCGGGAGGGCCGAATCCTCGTACACCAGGAAGAACTGGCTGCCGGCGCTGTCGGGTGCCTGCGACTTGGCCATGGCCACGGTTCCGCGGGGATAGATGGCGGCGCCCGACCCGTCGTCGGCGAGCGCGAGGGCGTCGGCCGCGGGCGGCTCGTCGACAACCGAGTATCCGGGTCCGGACAGACCGGTTCCCGTCGGGTCGCCACACTGCAGGACCGACAGGCCCGGCTCCTCCTCGGACACGGTCAGCCGGTGGCATTCGGTGTCGTCGAAGTACCGCTGCTCGGTCAGGTGCACGAAGCTCGCCACATTGCAGGGGGCGCCGGAACGATCGAGCGTGACGGGGATCTCGCCGCGGTCGGTGGTGATGGTGATCTCCGCGATGCCCCGCCTGGCCTGGTCACCCGATGGCGGCTCGGCGTCACGCTTGGTGTCCTCGACGGTCTCGACCTGTGCGTTGAACTCCTCGACCTCCGCGACCACCTCAGGTCCCTGGTCTTCGAACTCAGCCGGGTCGAGCAGCTCGGGGGTCTCGGTGTCGGTGGGGTACTCGCAGGTCAGCCAGTTGGCTGCGTACTCTTCGGCGCGCTTGCGGTCGTAGTTGATCCAGGCGACCACACCCACGATGCCCAGCAGGACGGCGACGACGACCGAGGCCGCGACGATCTTGAGTTGCTTCTCACGACGGGCCTGCGCCTCCATCTGCTCGCGCAGGCGTTGACGCGCCTCTGCTCGGCGTTCCTGGTTGGTGGACACTGACCCTCCTGGGTACCTGGACTAGGCTGGAACAGTCGGCTGAAGCCGCGGTGGGGACTCACAGAGCACACCACAGCGCTCCAGCCCAGGGGTCTTGTCTACCAGGTCGGGCTGAGACCGTTGGACACCACTCCGGTGTACCGCCCAGTCGGCCCGGGGGTCCGCGACGGACGTCGTGGGCGATCGAGGAAGGAAGTACGGGACGTGCAGATCATCGGGTTCCCAGCCGGGATGTTCCAGACCAACTGCTACATCGTGTCCGACGACGCGGGGGACTGCGTGATCGTCGACCCGGGCCAGGACGCGGAGGAACAGGTGCGGCGGCAGGTCTCCGAGGCGGGGCTGAGGCCGCGCGCGGTCCTGTTGACCCACGGTCACCTGGACCACATCTGGAACGCCCAGCAGGTCGCGGACCACTACGGCGTGCCGGCCTACATCCACCCGGACGACCGCGTGATGCTCTCCGATCCGGGCAAGGGGCTCTCGCTCGACCTGTCCGCCATGCTCAAGGACATCACGTTCACGGAACCCGCCGAGGTCGTCGAGGTGTTCGACGGTGACACCCTGCGATTCGGGTCGATGGCCTTCGACGTGGACCACGTGCCCGGACACAGCCCGGGGTCGGTGTCCTTCCGGATCATCATCGACACCGAGGAGGGGCAGCGGATGGTGGTGCTCGGTGGCGATGTGCTGTTCCAGGACGGGGTCGGACGCACCGATCTGCCCGCCGGTGACACCGAGGTTCTCATGCAGTCGATCTCCAAGAAGTTCCTCACCCTGGACGACGACGCGGTGGTGCTCCCCGGGCACGGCCCCTCGACCACCATCGGGCGGGAACGCCGGTCCAACCCGTTCCTGCGTGACCTCTAGAACCATTCCCCCCGAACGATCCACCGACAGATACAAGGACCCACACACGTGACCGGCACCCACAAGAAGACCGCGCTCAAGGCACCGAAGGGGGTGCCCGACTACGTCCCCCCGACCTCCGCCGGGTTCGTCGCGGTCCGGGATGCCATCACCTCCGCAGCCAGGCGGGCGGGCTACGGGCACATCGAGTTGCCGATCTTCGAGGACACCGCGCTGTTCGCCCGCGGGGTGGGGGAGTCGACCGACGTCGTCTCCAAGGAGATGTACTCGTTCGAGGACCGGGGGGGACGTAGCGTCACGCTCCGACCCGAGGGGACCGCCGGCGTGATGCGTTCGGTCATCGAGAACGGCCTGGACCGCGGCCAACTCCCGGTCAAGCTCTGCTATGCCGGCCCGTTCTTCCGCTACGAGCGACCTCAGGCCGGCCGGTACCGGCAGCTTCAGCAGGTCGGGATCGAGGCGATCGGGATCGACGACCCCGCCCTGGACGCCGAGGTGATCGCGGTGGCGGACGAGGCCTTCCGCTCGCTCGGACTGACCGGGTTCCGGCTGGAGCTCACCTCGCTCGGCGACGACTCCTGCCGACCTGCCTACCGCGAAAGGCTGCAGGCCTTCCTCGCCGGACTCGACCTCGACGAGGCCACGCAGGAGCGTGCACGGATCAACCCGTTGCGCGTCCTCGACGACAAACGCCCGGAGGTCCGTGCGCAACTCGCGGACGCGCCCCTGATGATCGACCACCTCTCGGAGGAGAGCGCCGCGCACTTCGCCGAGGTGAGGTCGCATCTCGACGCGCTCGGCGTGGACTACGAGGTCAACCCACGGATGGTCCGGGGCCTGGACTACTACACCAAGACCACGTTCGAGTTCGTCCACGACGGCCTCGGGGCCCAGTCCGGCATCGGGGGTGGCGGCCGCTACGACGGCCTGATGGAGCAGCTCGGCGGGCAGGCGCTGTCGGGGATAGGTTTCGGTATCGGGGTCGACCGCACGATGCTCGCGCTGCAGGCCGAGGGCATCGACCATGCCGCGGGCGGTCGGGTGGACGTGTACGGGGTGGCCCTCGGCGCTCCGGCCAGGGCCGCCCTGGTGCCCGTCCTGGCCGAGTTCCGGCGCTCCGGTCTCCGTGCCGACATGGCCTACGGCGACCGCGGTATGAAGGGCGCCTTCAAGGCCGCCGACAGGTCGGGGGCCGCCGTCACCCTCGTCGTCGGAGAGAACGAACTGGCGTCGGGCACCGTGGTGGTCAAGACGATGGCCACTGGTGCGCAGAACCCGGTCCCGCTGGCCGCGGTGGTCTCCCACGTCGCCGGGCTCGTCAACCCCTGACCCGGGCCCGCCGGCGACTGCACCCGCCTGCGGAGACGAGTGCGCTAGAGCCGCGCGCCGAAGGTGTCGCAGGCCTGCATGGATCCCTGTTCGTACCCGGTCAGGAACCACTGGCGGCGCATCTCCGACGAGCCGTGGGTCCACGAGTCGGGGTCGACGCGGGCGCCGCCGGACTTCTGGATGTGGTCGTCACCGATGGCCTCGGCGGTCTGGATGATCGCGTCCACATCGCTCCTGGTCAGGCTCTCCAGGAGTGGCTCCCCGCCCCCGGGGGCGGGGGTCGAGGTGGCGTAGTGGGCCCAGAGCCCCGCGTAACAGTCGGCCTGGAGCTCGACCCGGACCGCGCCCGACGAGGGCCCCTGTGGATCCTGCTGCGAGCGGCGGATGTCGCCGAGCATCGTCTGCAGGTGGTGCCCGAACTCGTGCGCCACGACGTACATCTGGGCCGCGCCCGCGGGCGATCCCCCTAGGCGGTCGACCAGCACCTGGTCGAAGAAGGCCGGGTCCAGGTAGACGTCCTGGTCGGCGGGGCAGTAGAACGGGCCGATATCGGAGGAGGCCGCGCCGCAGGCGGTGTCGACGTCGCCGGTGAAGATGGTGGTGTGCGGCTGGACCCATCGCATGCCGGCCTGGTCGGGGAGCTGGGTGGTCCAGACGTCCTCGAGGCTCTCCGTGGTGGCGACGATGCGGCAGACCGTGTCCGTGTTGGCCTGCTCGAGGTCGCACTGGTCGATGTGGGCCTGGAACTCCTGCGCCGAGTCGGACTGCGGGCCGCCGTTGTCGCCGCTCTGCAGACCGAGCTGCCCCGGATCGACGCCCAGGAACAGCGCGACGAGGACGATGGCGAGACCGCCCACGCCCCCGCCGACCGCCATCCCCCGTCGGCCCCCTCGCCCCCCGCGACCTCCTCCGGAGACCCCGCTGGTGTCCAGGCTCCCGCCCTGCCGGAACGTCATGTCCGCCGCCCTTCGTCCCCGTCGGTCGCCGGTCCAGCCCGGCTCGCGCCCCTCCGCGGTCGAGGGACACTGTATTGGCCGCCGAGTCGCTGTCGCAGCCGACACCGGGAACCGACGCCGGTGGACGTAGACTGTGCCCCGTCAGAGCCCGGGACCGACCGCCGTCCAGATCGCGGTGGGTCCGACGGTCGCTCGCAGACCACCAGAAGTCTCCCGATGAGAGGACCACCGCAGTGCTGCGCACCCATTCCGCCGGCCAACTCCGAGCCGCCGACGCGGGGGACACCGTCACCCTGGCCGGCTGGGTCGCGCGCCGCCGGGATCACGGCGGGGTCATCTTCGTCGACCTCCGCGACTCCACCGGGGTCTGCCAGGTGGTGTTCCGCTCCGAGGAGGTCGCCGACCGGGCCCACCGGCTCCGGAACGAGTTCTGCGTCGCCATCACGGGTGTGGTCGACCGCCGCCCCGAGGGCTCGGAGAACCCCAACCTCGCCTCCGGTGAGATCGAGATCGACGTGGTCTCGTTCGAGGTGCTCGGCGAGTCCGCGGCACTGCCGTTCCAACTCGACGACGAGGTGGGCGAGGAGGCGCGTCTGCGCCACCGCTACCTCGACCTGCGCCGTGAGGGCCCGGGCAGCGCCCTGCGCCTGCGGTCCAGGGTCAACGCCGCCGCCCGCAGCGTCATGGCCCGCCACGACTTCGTGGAGATCGAGACCCCGACCCTGACCCGGTCCACCCCCGAGGGCGCGCGCGACTTCCTCGTGCCCGCCCGCCTGCAGCCGGGCACCTTCTACGCGCTGCCGCAGTCGCCCCAGCTGTTCAAGCAGCTGCTCATGGTGGCCGGGATGGAGAAGTACTACCAGCTCGCCCGGTGCTACCGCGACGAGGATTTCCGTGCGGATCGGCAGCCGGAGTTCACGCAGCTCGACGTGGAGATGAGCTTCGTCGACCAGGACGACGTCATCGCGATCGCCGAGGAGATCCTCACCGATGTGTGGGCCACCGCCGGGTTCACGATCTCGACGCCGATCCCGCGCATGACCTACGACGAGGCGATGCGTCGCTACGGCTCCGACAAGCCGGACCTGCGCTTCGACATCGAGCTCGTGGAGTGCACCGAGTTCTTCGCCGACACCCCGTTCCGCGTGTTCAAGGCGCCCTACGTCGGCGCGGTGGTCATGAAGGGCGGGGCGTCGCAGCCCCGCCGTCAGCTCGACGCCTGGCAGGAGTGGGCCAAACAGCGTGGCGCCAAGGGCCTGGCGTACATCCTCGTCGGACAGGACGGCGAGCTGGGCGGCCCGGTCGCCAAGAACCTGTCGGAGTCCGAGCGGGCCGGGGTCGCGGCACACGTCGGCGCCGAGCCCGGGGACTGCATCTTCTTCGGTGCCGGGGCCGTCAAGTCGACCCGGGCACTCCTCGGCGCCGCCCGCGGCGAGATCGCGGACAAGCTCGGCCTGATCGACCCGGAGAAGTGGGCGTTCACCTGGGTCGTCGACGCACCCATGTTCGAGCCCGCCGACGACGCCACGGCCGCCGGCGACGTGGCGGTGGGCTCGGGAGCCTGGACGGCAGTGCACCACGCGTTCACCTCACCCAAGCCGGAGCACCTGGACAGCTTCGACACCGATCCGGGTTCGGCGTTGGCGTACGCCTACGACATCGTGTGCAACGGCAACGAGATCGGTGGCGGGTCCATCCGTATCCACCGCAAGGACGTCCAGGAGCGCGTCTTCGGCGTGATGGGGATCTCGCAGGACGAGGCGCAGGAGAAGTTCGGCTTCCTGCTCGACGCCTTCTCCTACGGCGCCCCGCCGCACGGCGGCATCGCCTTCGGCTGGGACCGCATCTGCGCCCTGCTCGCCGGCACCGAGTCCATCCGCGACGTCATCGCCTTCCCCAAGTCCGGCGGCGGAGTCGATCCGCTCACCGATGCGCCCGCGGCGATCACGCCGCAGCAGCGCAAGGAATCGGGCATCGACGCCACGCCGGCCCAGCGCGGTCAGGGCACGCAGTCGGAGGCCACCGCGGCCGAGTGACGGCGCCCGGGTAGCCCACCGGGCGCGGCCAGACGACGCCCCGCATCCGATCAGGCCCGCGTCCCTCTCCGGAGAGGGTCGCGGGCCTGTCCTCTTGAGCGGGAGGACAGGCCGGTCCGGGTGTCAGATGTGGAACGCCTCGAGCGCCGGGCGGCCGTCCATGCCCGCGTGGTCGAGCCCGAACAGCCGCGCGACGGTCGGAGCCACGTCGAGGGTGCGGACCGGGCGGTCGACGGTGCCGCCACGACGCACGATCCGGTGCCCGCCGCCGATGAAGAACGGGATACCCAGGGTGACCTCGTGACCGTGGTTGCCGGGGATCGGGTTGGAGAACGGGGTGGGGTCGGAGAAGCGCCAGCCGGGGTGGCACGTGGCCACCAGATCGCCACCTCGCTCACCCAGGGAGAGCTCTGTCGGATCGTAGAGGCGGTTGACACCCGGGAGCGCGCCGACGACCTCACGCAGGCGCCTCAGGGATGCGTCGCGCTCGTGCGCGGGTCCGAGGTAGGCGAACGTGTCCGCGCCGCCGTTCTGGGCGATCCCGAAGCGCCCGAGGATCGCCGCGTCCGCCTCGATCGCCCCGGCTGCGCTGATCAGGCTCAGCGGCTCCGACCAGTCCATTCCGTGATCGGCCAGAACGATCACCACCGAGCGCTCCCAGCGGCCGGTCGAGCGCAGGAACTGCTCGAAGTCCCAGAGCTTGTGGTCCGAATTGGCGACCGCCTGGTTGCGCGCCAGTCGAAGTGAGGTCCCCGAGAGGTCCATGTGTCCGAAGCGGTCCATGTCGCCGAGATTGACGAAGGTCATCCGCGGGGCGTGGTCGGTGACGGTCTGCTTGAGGGCCTCGATCGTGAACCAGTCGAGCGAGTGGTCGGTGATCGGTACGAGGGGGAACGGCGCCCACTGCACACTCGCGCGCCCACCGAACAGGCCGTGGAGGTAGTCCTTGCTCAGCACGCTCGCGGTGGTCAGGCCGGCCTCGGTACGGATCCGGTCGAGCACGGTGGGGGCGCGGAGATCGTCGGGGCGGTCGAGGGTCCTGTCGGTACCCGCGGCGTGGTCCCAGATCGAGTTGGCGGGTACTCCGTTGCGCTCGGGCAGGACGCCGGTCACCATTGCGGCGTGGTTGGGGAGCGTCTCGGCGATCATCACCGACGATGCGTGGGTGAACCTGGTTCCCTCGGACGCCCAGCGGTGCAACGTGGGGGCCTGCACGGGAGTGAGTTCGTCCGGCCGCATGCCGTCGGTGACCAGGACGTAGACGTCGAGGTCGTCGGCGACCGGCCGGGTGGGGTTGGCCCACACCGGGGCCGGGTCGGCGAGCAGGGTGACCCCCACCGCGCCCGCGGCGGCGACCATACCGGCCCCGGCCAGCGCCTCACGGCGGGTCAGGGTGGGGCCGTGGCAGGGGTCGTGGTGGCGGCTCATCGGGTGGGGCTCCTCGGTTCAGACGTGACTGGTCACAGGTCTACCTCGTCGGGACGGGGCACACGCGGGTTCCAGACAACTCGACGGCGACGGGCCGGGCCACCCCGTCGGGCGGATCGTCTCCCGATGTTCACCTCGGGGCAGTGTCGTGGGCCGTCGGTAGCCTGAGTCGCGTGAGCGATGACGCAGGGCTGTTCGCGGCCGGGGATGCGGGACCGGGCGCGCGGGGAGGATCCGTGCCGCCGCCGGTCGACCCGTCGGCCCCGCTGGCGGTGCGGATGAGGCCGCGCACGCTGGACGAGGTGGTCGGGCAGGAGCACCTCCTCCGCCCCAACTCGCCGTTGCGGCGACTCGTCGAGGGCCGGGGAGGATCCTCGGTGATCCTCTACGGGCCGCCGGGAACGGGGAAGACGACGCTGGCCAACCTCGTGGCCAGCTCGTCCGGCCGTCATTTCGTGGCGCTGTCCGCCCTGAGCGCCGGCGTCAAGGATGTCCGGGCGGTGATCGAGGACGCGCGGACGCGCCAGATCCACGGCCAGCGCACGGTGCTGTTCATCGACGAGGTCCACCGGTTCTCCAAGAGCCAGCAGGACGCCCTGCTCGCCGCGGTGGAGAACGGCATCGTGCTCCTGGTGGCCGCGACCACCGAGAACCCGCATTTCTCGGTGATCGCCCCGCTCCTGAGTAGGTCGCTCATCGCCGAACTGCACGGGTTGGACGAGTCGGGGGTGGCCGCGGTGATCCGGCGCGCCGTGGCCGACGACCGGGGCTACGCGGGTGCGGTCGAGGTCACGGACGACGCGGTGGAGGACATCGTCCGGCTCTCCGGAGGCGACGCGCGCCGGAGCCTGACCATCCTGGAGGCGGCTGCGGGAGCCGTCGAGGACGGCGTGGTGACCCCGGAGATAGTCGAGCTGAGCCTGGACGCGGCGCCGGTGCGGTACGACCGCGACGGAGACCAGCACTACGACGTCACGAGCGCCTTCATCAAGTCCATCCGCGGGTCGGACGTCGACGCGGCCCTGCACTACCTCGCGCGGATGCTGGTCGCGGGGGAGGATCCCCGCTTCATCGCGCGGCGACTGGTGGTCCACGCCAGCGAGGACATCGGGATGGCCGATCCCACCGCGTTGCTCGCCGCCTCCGCCGCGGCGGAGATCGTGCAGAAGGTGGGTCTGCCCGAATGCCGGCTCGCCCTTGCCCAGGCCACCATCCACCTGGCGACCGCGCCCAAGTCCAACGCGGTGATCTCCGCGATCGACGCGGCGATGGCCGATGTCCGCGCCGGGGGAGTCGGGGAGGTGCCCAGGCATCTGCGCGACGGTCACTACGCCGGGGCCAAGGGGCTCGGGAACGGAGTGGGGTACAAGTACGCGCACGAGGCGTCCGCCGGAGTGGTCCGGCATCAGTACGCACCGGACGAGTTGGTCGGGCAGGACTACTACTCCCCGAGCGGCCACGGTCACGAGCGTGAGCTGGGATCGCGTGTGGCCAAGCTCCGGGGGATCATCCGCGGTTCGCGCTGACCTCTGTCGGCCCGGGTTCGGCCCGCCCGTCCCGCTCCCGGAGGCGACCTACGCCGACTCTCGACGAGGGTGTCGTGACGAGGCTGTGGCACGGACGTGGGGCACCCGGTCCGGGCCCGGTCGTGAGATTGTTGTGACGCCCGTACACACGGGCATCGTCCGTCTCTCACCACTCCCGACCGGAGGACCCATGGCCTACCTTCTCTCGACCCTCGTCAGTGTTGCGACCTCGATCGGTGTCTGGGGCACCGGCGCCCACAGCATGGGCCTGTTGCCGCAGGAGGCGTTCATCACGGCCGCGAACTTCGGCATCATCCTGCCCCCGATGCCGCGCTGACACCGCCCACCAACTCGACCGGAGCTCAGGCGCGGATCCCTGGCACAGGCCGGGGTCCGCGCCTGCCTCTCGTCCACCCTCACGGAATCGAACACCGTCGTCGTTATCGTCGTCATCGTCGTCGCCCGCGCCCGGTGACGAATCCGGCCTGAATGCTCCGGGTATGGCCCGCCCCGTCCCCGGAGGTGACAGCCCTTCCATGACCCCGGACGCGCGCCGGTAGGCTGGTGAGCCGACTGATCCACCACCTCCGTAGACCACCAGTGAGGCCCCCTGTGCAGACCCATGAGATCCGGCGCCGATTCCTCGACCACTTCGTCAGGGCCGGGCACGCCGAGGTCCCCAGCGCGTCACTGGTCCTCGACGACCCCAACCTGCTCTTCGTCAACGCCGGGATGGTCCCGTTCAAGCCCTACTTCCTGGGCCAGGAGACCCCCGAGCACGCCACGGCGACCTCCATCCAGAAATGCGTACGCACCCTCGACATCGAGGAGGTGGGCATCACCACCCGCCACAACACCTTCTTCCAGATGGCGGGCAATTTCTCCTTCGGCGACTACTTCAAGGAGGGGGCGATCCGGCACGCGTGGTCGCTGCTCACCTCATCCGTGGAGGACGGCGGGTTCGGAATCGACCCGGCGTTGCTGTGGGTCACCGTGTACCTCGACGACGACGAGGCCTTCGGTATCTGGCGCGACGTGGTCGGCGTGCCCGAGGGTCGCATCCAGCGCCGGGGCATGGCGGACAACTACTGGTCCATGGGCGTTCCCGGACCCTGCGGTCCCTGCTCGGAGATCTTCTACGACCGCGGGCCGGCGTACGGGGTCGAGGGCGGACCGGAGGCGGACGAGGACCGCTACATCGAGATCTGGAACCTCGTGTTCATGCAGAACGAGCGCGGCGAGGGGACGGGCAAGGACGCGTTCGAGATCCTGGGTCCGCTGCCCAAGCAGAACATCGACACCGGCATGGGGATCGAGCGCGTCGCGTTCCTGCTCCAGGGCGTCGAGAACGTGTACGAGACCGACCTGCTCCGCCCCGTCATCGACACCGCGGAACGGCTCTCGGGCACCAGGTACGGGACGGACAACGCGTCCGACGTCCGCTTCCGCGTGATCGCCGACCACGCCCGTACCGCCTACATGCTCATCTCCGACGGTGTGACCCCCGGCAACGAGGGTCGTGGGTACATCCTGCGGCGCCTGCTGCGGCGCATCGTCCGGTCGGTCCGACTCCTCGGTGCGACCGGGGACACGATGGCCGCGTTCATGGCCACCGTGAGGGACGCGATCGGCCCGTCCTTCCCGGAGACGGTCGCCGGGTACGACCGAATCGAGCGCATCGCCGTGGCCGAGGAGGTCGCCTTCCTCAAGACCCTCGAGTCGGGCACCCAGCTCTTCGAGCGTGCCGCCGAGGACGCCAGGGAGTCGGGCGCGGCCACCCTGACGGGTCGCCAGGCCTTCGCCCTCCACGACACCCACGGGTTCCCCATCGACCTGACCCTGGAGATGGCGGCCGAGGCCGGACTGCAGGTGGACGAGGCGGGCTTCCGGTCCCTCATGTCCGAGCAGCGGGCCCGGGCCAAGGCGGACTCGCGGTCCAAGAAGCACGCGCACGCCGATCTGTCGGTGTACCGCGACTTCCTCGACGCGGGAGAGACCGTCTTCACCGGGTTCACCGAGCTCGCCGACGAGTCCACGCTCATCGGGATCGTGTCGGGTGGCGAGTCCGTCCACGTCGCGAGGGAGGGCGACTCGGTCGAGTTCGTCCTCGACCGGACCCCGTTCTACGCCGAGTCCGGTGGGCAGCTCGGTGACCGCGGCTTGATCTCCACCGCCGGATTCCAGATGCAGGTCGATGACGTGCAGAAGATCGGCAAGAAGCTCTGGATCCACAAGGGCGTCCTCACGGGTGGGGAGGCTGAGGCGGGCCAGCTCGTCAACGCGGCCGTCGACCCGGAGTGGCGGAAGGGTGCCACCCAGGGCCACTCGGCCACCCACCTCGTGCACGCGGCACTACGTCAGATCCTGGGCCCGGAGGCCGTTCAGGCCGGGTCGCTCAACAAGCCGGGCTACATGCGTTTCGACTTCAACTGGTCCGGTTCCATCCCGGCTGACGTCCTGGCCCAGGTCGAAGAGATCACCAATGCCGCCGTCGACGCCGACTACGGCGTGAACACGATCGAGACCAGCCTCGACGAGGCCCGACGGATGGGGGCGATGGCGCTGTTCGGCGAGAACTACGGGTCGCTGGTCCGGGTGGTGGAGATCGGCGGACCGTTCTCGATGGAGCTGTGCGGCGGCACCCACGTGTCCAGTTCCGCGCAGATCGGCCCGGTGAGTCTGCTGGGGGAGGCCTCCGTCGGGTCGGGTATCCGGCGCGTGGAGGCGTACGTCGGCATGGACGCCTACCGTCATCAGGCCCGCGAGCGGGCTCTCGTGTCGGGTCTGGCCTCCTCGCTCAAGGCGCCCGCCGACGAACTGCCCGACCGCGTGGCCGCGCTGACCGCCAGGCTGCGGGAGGCGGAGAAGGCACTGGAGTCGATGCGCGCCGCCCAGCTCGCATCCCGGGCCGGGGACCTGCTGTCGGCGGCCGAGGACCTCGACGGGATCCGTTTCCTCGCTCACAGTGACCCGGGCGGCGCGGCGGGCGACCTGCGCACGCTCGCATCCGACCTCAAGGGTCGTCTCGGCGGGGACGCCGGAGTCGTCTTCCTCACCGCCCCGGGGTCGGACAAGGTCCCGTTCGTCATCGCGGTGAGCCCCGCTGCCCAGGAGCGCGGCCTGCGCGCCGGCGACCTGGTCAAGGCCATCGCACCGACCCTCGGGGCGAGGGGTGGCGGCAAGCCGGACATGGCGCAGGGGGCGGGCACCGACCCGGCCGGCATCGACGCGGCCGTGTCCGCGCTCCGCGCCGCCGTCAGGGACGCCGGGTGACGGGACCGGACCCCGACGTTCCCGGGTGGGTCCGTGGGCGGCGACTCGGTCTGGACGTGGGGACGGCGCGGATCGGGGTCGCCTCCTGCGACCCCGACGGAATCCTCGCTACACCTGTTGAGACGATCCGAGTGGCCAGCGGCGATCCGGACTGGACCGCCGAACTGAGACGGTTGGGCGAGCTCGTCGAGGAGTACGGCGCCCTCGCGGTGATCGTGGGGCTTCCCACGTCTCTGAAAGGGCGGGACACCGCCTCCACGGCGATGGCGCGGTCGTTCGTCGCCGCACTCGGAGCCGCCTCCCCCGATCTCGAGGTCGAGTTCGTCGACGAACGACTCACCACCGTGACGGCCGGGGCGGCGCTCCACGGCGCGGGCAGGAACACCCGACAGCAGCGGGGCGTGATCGACCAGGCGGCCGCGGTGGTGCTCCTCCAGGCATGGCTCGACTCGCGGCGCGCCCGCCGATGACGGGCGTGTCGACCGGCGCGGCTGGATAAACTGCCCGTCAAGCACGATGCTGTCCGGCGGGCAGCTCCCTGAACCCCTGGCTAAGGAGCACGATGTCTGCGGCACGAGGACGCTCTCGAACGAGTGGCACCACCCGGTTCATACTCCTTGCGGCCGTGATCGGGGTGGTCCTGGCCTTTGCCGTGATGGTCTACCGCAATCTCAACACCGAGGTCTCGGCCGCCCCGGACTTCGACGGCGAGGGCACCGGAAACGCTCTGCTGCACGTCGAACCCGGGGACACCCTGGGCGTGGTGGGGGACCGACTCTACGAGATCGGAACGGTCGCCAGCACCCGGGCGTTCACCGGCGCTGCTGCCGGCACCGCTGTCGAGGGCATCCAACCGGGCTACTACCAGGTCCGTGAGGAGATGAGTGCCGAGTCCGCGGTGGAGGCACTGGCCGATCCCCAGAACAGGGTCGGATACATGGACGTCAAGCCCGGCGGGCGACTGCTCGACACCGTCGTGGTCGGCGGCGGTACCGAGAAGGGGATCTTCACCCTGATCGCCGATGCGACCTGCCTCCGGAACCTGGACGATCCGGCGGCCCAACCGACGTGCCGCCTGCCACAGGAGATCGTCGACGCGGCGGTTCAGGCCGACCCCACCGAACTCGGGGTACCCGACTGGGCCATCAACGAGGTGCGCGCCGCCCCGGACCCGGTTCGTCGACTGGAGGGCCTGATCGCGCCCGGGGTCCACAACGTCAACCCCCGGTCGGAGCCCCTGGAGATCCTCCGCCAGTTGATCGACTCGTCGACCGACGCGTACGACGCCACCGGTCTGGTGCCCTCGGCCGAGAGGATCGGGCTGACGCCGTACCAGGTGGTGACCGCGGCGTCGCTGGTGGAGAAGGAGGGCACTCTGCAGGACTTCGACAAGATCG
Source organism: Dietzia psychralcaliphila (assembly GCF_003096095.1). Classification (NCBI taxonomy): domain Bacteria; kingdom Bacillati; phylum Actinomycetota; class Actinomycetes; order Mycobacteriales; family Dietziaceae; genus Dietzia; species Dietzia psychralcaliphila. The sequence goes on along the minus strand of NZ_CP015453.1, from coordinate 1,925,295 downwards.
CCCGAGTGATCCTCAACCGACTCGACGAGCCGATGCGCCTCCAGTTCGATTCGACGGTCAACTACGCCCTGGCCGACCAGGAGATCGCCACCACTGACGCCGATCGTGCGGCGGTCACCCCGTGGAACACCTATGCCATGGACGGCCTGCCCTACGGTCCGATCGGGTCTCCGGGCCTCGATGCGCTCCGGGCGATGGAGAACCCGGCCGACGGCCAGTGGAAGTACTTCGTGACCGTAGACATGCAGGGCACCACCCGCTTCGCCGACGAGTACCCGGAGCACGAGCGATACCAGAGCGAGGCGATCGCCAACGGGGTCCTGTCCAGTGGGCGCTAGTGTCGCGGGCGCTGACCCCGAAGGCCTCGCGGCCACCTCCCCCCGTTCGGCGGGGGTCCTGGGCCATCCGGTGGCCCACTCGCTCTCCCCGGTCCTGCACGGCGCGGCGTACCGAGCGCTCGGCCTGGACGGATGGACCTACGAGCGGATCGACTGCGATGCCGATCAGTTGCCCTCCCTGGTCGACTCCTCGCCCAGCCACCGGGTGGGCTACTCGGTGACCATGCCGGGCAAGTTCGCCGCTCTCGGGTATGCGACCGAGGTGAGCGACCGGGCCCGGATCGTCGGCAGTGCCAACACCCTCGTCCGCCGAGGTAACGGGTGGTTCGCCGACTGCACCGATGTGGACGGCGTGACCGGTGCACTCGCCGAGTTCGACGACCTCCCGGCCGAGCCGACGGCGGTCGTGCTGGGCGTCGGCGGGACCGCTCGGCCGGTGCTGGCCGGGCTCGCCGAGGCCGGGGCCACACGCGTGGTGCTGGCATCCCGCCGGGACAACGCCGGGCCCGCCGCCGACTGCGGTAGGGCGCTCGGCCTCGAGATCCACACGATGCTCCTGACCGATGAGTCGCTGCCGGGCGAGATCTCGCGGTCGGACATCCTCGTCAACACCGTTCCCGAGCCGGGGGTCGAGGACCTCACCGGCCTCGTGGCCCGCGCCAACCGGCTGTTCGACGTCCTGTACGACCCCTGGCCCACCGCGGCGGGTTCGGCCGCGACGGGCGCCGGCATCCCCGTCGTCGGCGGCGACGTGATGTTGCTCCACCAGGCCTTCGGCCAGGTGGAGTTGTTCACCGGACGCCCCGCACCGCGTGAGGCCATGTCCACTGCGCTCGCCTCGGCGCTGGGACGCTGAATCCCCGCGCGGTCCCGTCCTGGCACTGGGCTGATCGGTCCTGGCACGGGGCCCCTCCGTCCTGGCACTGGGCTGATCGGTCCTGGCACGGGGCCGATCCGCCCCGGAACAGCGCGCACGGTCAGACCGCCGTCGACTCCTCCGAGGGGCGGGGCGCGACGATCTCGTAGTCGGCCGTGTCCGCGGTCCGGGTCCGGCGCTGGTACTCGTGGACCAACCCCGGCCAGTTGGTGGTGACCCTTCCGGAATCCACCTTGTACCAGGAGTCGCATCCGCTCCAGACCGAGTCGTCGAGGCGACGCAGGATCTCCTCGTCGTAGGCGTCGTCGACCTCGCGGCGCACCTCCACGGCGACGGGCCGCTCCGCGTGGGCCAGCTCCTCGACGATCTGGCGGATGTAGCGGGCCTGCTGCTCCATCATCAGGATTATCGAACTGCTCCCGAGGTTGGTGTTGGGGCCGTAGACCACGAACATGTTGGGGAAGCCCGGTACCGCCATCCCGAGGTATGCTCGCGCGCCCTCGCGCCACTGCTCGTGGAGGTCCCGTCCACCGCGTCCACGCACGGTGATCGGTGCCAGGAACTCGGTGGCCTTGAAGCCCGTTCCGTACACGATGACGTCGGCGGGATGCACCTGTCCGTCAGCGGTGACGATCCCTTCGGGGACGACCTCCGCGATGCCGTCGGTCACCACGTCGACGTCCGGTTGGGCGAGCGCGGGGTACCACTCGTTGCTGAACAGCATTCGTTTGCACCCGATGGGTTCCGTCGGGGTGAGTGCGGTGCGCAGCTGCGGGTCCCGGACGGTCAGCCTGAGGTTGGCCCTGGCGAGCCCGCTGAGGATCCGCGCCAGTGGCCGCGCGGAGGTCAGGGCCAGGCCGATGGCCTCGGTGGTCTCCCAGATGGCCCCGCGCATCGCGGGGACGAGGCCGGGGACACGGGCGAAGGCGGTGCGATGCGCGTCGGTGTAGGCCCGGTCGGGCTTCGGCACCACCCACGGCGCCGAGCGTTGGTAGACCGTCACGTGTGACGCGGCCTCTCGGATGCGGGGGACGAACTGGATCGCTGAGGCCCCGGTACCCAGAACCGCGACCCGCTTGCCGGTGAGGTCCACGTCGTGCCGCCACCGGGCGGAGTGGAACGACGGGCCGTCGAACGTCTCCAGCCCGGGGATGTCCGGGTAGGCCGGCCGGGACAACTGACCGATCGCGGGGACCAGGACGTCGGCCTCGAAGGACTCGCCCGTGCTGGAGAGCACCGTCCACGTGGCGGTGTCGTCGTCGAAGGTGGCCGAGGTCACCTCGATCCCCGTGCGCACCTTGTCCCGTAGGCCGTACCGGTCCGCGGTGTCGCGGATGTAGGACAGGATGTCGGGCTGCTCGGCGTAGCGGCGGCCCCAATCCGTCTTGCGGTGGAACGAGTAGGAGTAGAGGTTCGAGGGCACGTCACATGCCGCCCCGGGGTAGGTGTTGTCCCTCCACACCCCGCCCACGTCGTCGGCCTTCTCCAGGATCGTCACGTGCGCGAGGTCGTCACGGGTGAGTTCGTAGGCGGCGCCCAGGCCACCGAATCCGGCGCCGATGATGAGGACGCGCGGGCGCCGTCGGGTGCTGCTCGCGGGGGAGGGGGAGGAAGTCATGGTGCGACCGTATTGCGTCGGACCGGCGTGGCCACAGACTTTCTCGGACGGATAATCCATAATTCCGGCCATGATCTCCTGGGACGACCCCGCGGTTCCGCACTGGGACTTCCCGCGTTCGGCCACCGGGGTCGGTGTGCTCGTCGAGGCCGGCAACACCCTCGGTGTGGAGGCGGGCACGATCCTGCGCGGGGTCGGTCTCCGCCCGGCCGAACTCGCCAACCCCGATCTGCTGGTCGCCCCGGCCCAGGAGTTGGCCGCGATCCGCAATCTGCGCGCCGCCGCGGGCGACCGTCCCGCCCTCGCCGCCGAGGTCGGGGCCGCCTACCGGCTGACGACCTTCGGGATCCTCGGGTACGCCCTGCTGTCCAGCCCCACGCTCCGCGACGTGATCGCCATGACCCTGCGCTTCATCGACCTCAGCTACATCTTCAGCACGTTCGGTGTGGAGTCGACCGGGGACCGGATCGTGGTCCGATTGGGGGACGCGACCCTTCCGGAGGACGTCCGCGAGTTCCTGGTGGACCGGGATCTCTTCGCGATCCACTCCGTCCTCGGGGACCTGGTCCCCGGCGGCCTGCCCTTCACCGAGGTCACGTTCGCCGGTGGGCGATCCGCGGAGACACTCGCCGCCTACCGCGAGCGACTGGGCCCGGCGGCGTCATCCCCCGACCGCGGTGACGGCGTCACGGCGGTCTTCGACGCCGTCCACCTCGACCGACCCCTCCCGCAGGGCAGCACCGCGGCGGTGGCGGTCGCAGAGGCGCTCTGTAGGGACCTCGCCGCCGCCCGCCGGACCCGCGGGCCGGTGACCAGCCGTGTCCGCGTGGAGATCACCGGACGCCTCTCCCACGGGGCGGCCATGTCCTCCGTGGCCGCCGCACTGGGGGTGAGTCCGCGGACGCTGCGGAGGCGCCTGGCGGACGAGGGCACCTCGTACCAGCGCCTGCTGGACGACGTCCGGGTCGAGTTGGCCGAGCGGATGTTGGCCACCGGGCTGCTCTCGGTCGAGGACGTCGCGATCCGTCTGGGATACGCCGAGGCGTCGAGCTTCATCCATGCGTTCCGGCGCCTCACCGGCACCACCCCGCACCAGGCCACCGTCGCCTCGCGGACACGGACGTCGGCTGCGCCGCGGGCCTGATGTGCCGGGTGATACGCGGACGTGGGATGATCGGCGGCGTGCTGAAGTGGACCACCGCCGGAGAATCGCATGGCCAGGCCCTAGTGACGATCGTCGAGGGCGTCATCGCGGGCGTCGAGGTGACGAGCGACGAGATCGCCGCGCAGCTCGCCCGCCGCCGCCTCGGCTATGGGCGCGGCGCCCGGATGAAGTTCGAGGCCGACGCCGTCAGGGTGCTGGGTGGCGTCCGCCACGGTCGCACCATGGGCTCGCCCATCGCGATCGAGGTCGGCAACACAGAGTGGCCCAAGTGGGAACAGATCATGTCGGCGGATCCCGTCGACCCCGACGCGATCGAGGACAAGGCCCGCGCAGCCACGCTCACCCGACCGCGTCCGGGCCACGCCGACTTCGCCGGGATGTTGAAGTACGACTTCGACGACGCCCGCATGGTCCTGGAACGCGCGAGCGCACGGGAGACCGCTGCCCGTGTCGCTGCGGGAACCGTCGCGCGGGCGGTGCTGCGCGATGTCTTGGGCGTGGAGGTGCTCTCCCACGTCATCTCCGTCGGAGCCTCCGAACCCTACGTCGGGCCCGAGCCCACGTTCGCCGACCTGCCGGCCATCGACGAGAGCCCCGTGCGGGCGTTCCACACCGCGAGCGGGGACTCCATGATCGCCGAGATCGAGGCGGCCAAGAAGGCCGGCGACACCCTCGGCGGCGTGGTCGAGGTGGTGGTCCACGGTCTTCCCATCGGACTCGGTTCCCATGTCTCGGGCGAGGAGCGTCTCGACGCCCAGCTGGCAGGAGCCCTCATGGGGATCCAGGCGATCAAGGGGGTCGAGGTCGGCGACGGCTTCGAGACCGCCCGTCGACGGGGCAGCGTGGCACACGACGAGATGGTGCGCGGCGCGGACGGAGTGGGACGCCGGAGCAACCGCGCGGGTGGACTCGAGGGGGGGATGACCAACGGTCAGGCTCTCCGGGTCCGCGCGGCCATGAAGCCCATCTCCACGGTTCCCCGCGCGCTGAGCACCGTCGACATGGCCGATGGTTCCGGTGCCACCGCCATCCACCAGCGCTCTGACGTGTGCGCCGTTCCCGCGGCCGGGGTGGTCGCGGAATCCATGGTCGCGCTGGTGCTGGCACGGTCCGTCCTGCAGAAGTTCGGAGGAGACTCGCTGTCGGAGACCCGACGCAATGTCGAGGGCTACCTCGACGCCGTGGCCGCGCGACTGGACTGGGACACGGATCCGGCATGAACGACCCGGCACGGCCGGTCGCCGTCCTGGTGGGTCCGCCGGGTGCCGGCAAGACGACGATAGGGCGCAAACTCGCCCGGAGGCTCGACGTACCGTTCCGTGACGCCGATCAGATGATCGAGGAGTCCGAGGGACGGTCGATTCCCGAGATCTTCGCGGACGACGGTGAACCGACGTTCCGCGCGATCGAGGAGAAGGTCGTGGGGGAGGCGCTCGCGTCGTTCGACGGTGTCCTGTCGCTGGGCGGCGGCGCCGTACTGTCGGCGACCACCAGACGACGGCTCCGCGGTCATCGGGTGATCCATCTGACGATAGGGGTGGCCGAGGGTGTACGCAGATCCCGGGGGCCCGGCCGGCCGCTCCTCGCGGGCGGCGACGCGACTGCGCGGTATCAGGCGTTACTGACCGAGCGGTCACCGTTGTACCGCGAGGTCGCGTGGTCCACCGTCAGCACGGAACGCCGGAGTTCGGGCAAGGTGGTGACGGAGATCGTCGACAGGCTCGAGTCCGGTGACCCCCACATCCGGGGTGCATGGGACCGATCGTGAACAGGACGAGCTGTACGGGCAAGAGACGTGTGGGTACGAGCGCGAGCAATGGAACGATGAGCGGGAGCCATTCATGAACCGAGACCGGAACAACACCGACCCCGTGGTCGTGGACGTGCGGTCCGCCGATCCCTACCCGGTGGTGATCGGCCGCGGACTCCTGCCCGAGATCCTCGAGGCGTGTTCGTCGTCGCGGAACCTGGCGATCTTCCATCAGCCGCCGTTGACCCAGACCGCCGAGGCGCTGCGTGAGCAGCTCGCCGAGGCCGGCGTCAACGCCCACCGTGTGGAGATCCCCGACGCGGAGGCCGGCAAGGACCTCGCCGTGGCCGGCTACTGCTGGGACGTCCTCGGCAAGATCGGGCTGGGCCGTAAGGACACCGTGGTGAGCCTGGGCGGCGGGGCGGCGACGGATCTCGCCGGTTTCGTGGCCGCCACCTGGATGCGCGGGGTCCGCGTGGTCCACATCCCCACCACGCTGCTCGCCATGGTGGACGCCGCGGTGGGGGGCAAGACCGGTATCAACACCGACGCGGGCAAGAATCTCGTGGGCAGTTTCCACGAGCCGGCGGCCGTCTTCGTCGACACCGCGACACTCGAGTCCGTGCCGCGCAACGAACTGATCTCCGGCATGGCCGAGGTGGTCAAGTGCGGGTTCATCGCCGACCCGGTGATCCTGGATCTCATCGAGGCTGATCCGGAGGCCGCGCTCGACCCGACCGGGGACACGATCGTCGAACTGATCCGACGGAGCGTCCAGGTGAAGGCCGACGTGGTGGGCCGGGACCTCAGGGAGTCCGGACCCCGGGAGAACCTCAACTACGGTCACACCCTCGGCCATGCGGTCGAGCGACGTGAGCAGTACCGCTGGCGGCACGGAGCGGCCGTGAGCGTGGGCATGTGCTTCGTCGCCGAGCTCGCCCGTCTGGCCGGCCGACTCGACGACGCGACGGCCGACCGACACGCCTCGATACTGGCCTCACTCGGGCTGCCCACCGGATACCACGACGACGCGTTCCCGCGGCTGCTCGAGCTCATGGCGGGGGACAAGAAGAACCACTCCGGCTTTCTCCGGTTGGTGGTCCTCGACGGACTGGCCCGACCAGCACGCATGGAAGCCCCCGACCCGTCGCTGATGACAGCGGCCTACGCCGCGATCTCGGAGGGGAACAAGCCCAGCGGCGGCGGGGTCCTGCTGTGAACAACCGTCTGGCGGCCCGTCGACGCGCGGTCGCCTCGGCGACCGCCGACGCGGGGGCCGGTGCGCTCCTGGTCACCGATGCGCGGAACATCGCCTACCTCACCGGGTTCCGGGGGTCGGGGGGCGCCGTACTGGTGCAGGACGACGGCGACGCGGTCCTGTGCACGGATTCGCGGTACGAACTCCAGGTGGTCGAACAGCCTCCGGACGTCGGTCACGTGATCTCGCGGGACTACGTCGCCGGAGTGCTCGCACGTCGCCGCGGACCCGCGGACGCCCCCCTCGCGGTGGAAGCGGACCACCTGACCCTGTCCGCCTCGACCGCCCTGAGACGGGCACTCGTGGCGGCCGGCGCCGCTGACGCCCCGATCGTCGAGACCAGCGGCCTCGTGGAGCAGGTCAGGCGAGCGAAGGACCCTGTCGAGATCGGGTTGATCGAGCGAGCGTGCCGGGTGGTCGACGAGGCCTGGAACCATCTGGTGGCCCATGGACTGGTGGCCGGGGGCCGCAGCGAGCGGGAGGTCGCCGCTGACCTCGAACACGCGATGCGGCGGGCGGGTTCCGACGGCGTGGCCTTCGAGACCATCGTCGCCTCCGGACCCAATGGCGCGCATCCGCACCATGTGCCGGGGGACAGGCTGCTCGCCGCCGGCGATCTCGTCGTGGTGGACTTCGGCGCGACGGTGTCCGGCTACGCCTCCGACTGCACCCGGACCGTCGCTCTGGGCGGCGCGGCCGATCGACTCCTCGACGCATACGAGGTCGTGAGGCGCGCCCAACTCGCCGGTGTGTCGGCGGTCCGCACGGGGTTGTCCTGTTCGGAACTCGACTCGGTGAGTCGCGACATCATCTCCGATGCCGGGTTCGGCGAGTTCTTCGGTCACTCGCTGGGGCACGGTGTGGGGTTGGACGTCCATGAAGCGCCCGCGGTGTCCAGCAGGTCCGCGAGTACACTGTCCGACGGCGATGTGATCACCATCGAGCCCGGGATCTACCTCCCCGGCCTCGGAGGGATCCGAATCGAGGACACCGTGGCCGTCACCGGCGGGGGCGGTAGGTCCCTGACCACCACGTCGACGGCGCTCAGCGTGCTCTGAGCAGCCGTCCCAGGAACATGCGCGCGGCGCCGGTCCACGGCCGCCCGCCGATGACTCGCGAAGGAGAACCGAGATGGCGTCCACCGCCGACTTCAAGAACGGCCTCGTCCTGAAGGAAGAGGGAAATCTGTGGCAGATCCAGGAGTTCCAGCACGTCAAGCCCGGTAAGGGCCCTGCCTTCGTCCGTACCAAGATCAAGAACGTCGTCACGGGCAAGACCGTCGACAAGACCTACAACGCCGGGGTCAAGGTCGAGACCGCCACGGTGGACCGCCGCGACATGACCTTCCTGTACCGCGACGGTGAGGACTACGTCCTCATGGACGAGAAGGACTTCGAGCAGATCAACGTCTCGCCGGCCGTGATGGGGGACGGTGCCCGCTTCCTCATGGAGAACACCAGTGTCCAGGTGTCGATGCACGAGGGCGTGGCGCTGTTCGCCGAGATGCCGGTCTCCGTGGACCTGCTGGTCCAGCACACCGACCCGGGCCTCCAGGGCGACCGCTCGACAGGGGGCACCAAGCCGGCCACCCTCGAGACCGGTGCCGAGGTGAGCGTCCCGCTGTTCATCAACACCGGCGACAAGCTGAAGATCGACACCCGTGACGGCCGCTACCTCAGCCGGGTGAACGACTGACCATGTCAGACGACGTCGACTACCGGCGCCGGGGATCTCGGTTCCGGGCACGCAAACGTGCCGTGGCTCTGCTGTTCGAGGCGGAGCTCCGGGACGCCGACGTGGTGGGGCTCGCCGAGGAACGCCGCCGGATGGGCGAGGAGTCGCAGGAGTTCCACGACGTGGCGCCCTACACGATGGACATCGTGACGGGGGTTGCCGAACGTCTCGACCGTCTCGACTCGATGATCGCCGAGCACCTCCGTGAATGGACGCTCGAACGCCTCCCGGCGATCGACCGCGCGGTGCTGCGTGCCGGCGCGTGGGAGCTCATGTTCGGCACGGAGGACGTGGACGCGGCCATCGTGATCGATCAGGCGGTGCTCCTGATCTCCGAACTGTCCAACGAGAAGTCGGTGGCGTACGTCAACGCCGTACTGGACCGTGTCGCAGGTCTCGCCGAGCACATCCGGGCAGCCGAACGCGCGGTGTCCTCACTGGAGCAGGCACCGGCGTCGGACGTGTCGGAGCCCACCCCCGACCCGTCGGAGGCGAGCCCGGAAGACTGATAGGGTTCCACCCGAAAACTATCCCTTTAACGAGCCGTCCAGCGAGGCGGACAAGGAGGTGGTGATCGGTGAGCGCTGACGGTTCGGAGACGACCTCGGTTTCACTCTTCACGTCTGACGACGTCGCCAGGACGGTGTCCCGCTTGGCACATCAGATCATCGAACGCACGGCTGCGGACGCACCCGGCTCGGGGCCCGTCGTGCTGCTCGGCATCCCGACCCGGGGGGTCCCCCTGGCGCACCGGCTGGCGACGCGGATCCGGGAGTTCAGCGGAGCCGCGGTACATGCCGGTTCGCTGGACGTGACCCTGTACCGGGACGACCTCGCCGGTGGCCCACACCGCCCGATGAGCCCGACCACGGTCCCGGCGGAGGGGATCGACGGCGCGACCGTCATCCTGGTCGACGACGTCCTCTTCTCCGGCCGCACCATCCGGGCCGCCTTCGACGCGCTGCGGGATCTCGGCAGGCCCGCGCGCGTCCAGCTCGCCGTCCTGGTCGACCGGGGGCATCGCGAGCTCCCGATCCGCGCGGACTACGTGGGGAAGAACGTCCCGACGTCCCGCGAGGAGGGCGTCTCGGTCCGACTCACCGAGACCGACGACGTCGACGCCGTGGTCCTCAGGCGGCCGACCCAGGAGGATGCCCGGTGAAACATCTGCTCTCCGCCGCCGATCTCGACCGTGACGCGGCGCTGTCCATCCTGGACGAGGCCAGCCGACTCAAGGAGACGCTCCTCGGTCGCGAGGTGCGCAAGCTTCCCACCCTCCGGGGGAAGACCGTCCTGACGGTGTTCTACGAGAACTCCACCCGGACGAGGGTCTCCTTCGAGACCGCGGGCAAGTGGATGAGCGCCGATGTCATCAACGTCTCCGCGAGTGCCTCCTCGGTGCAGAAGGGGGAGTCTCTCCGGGACACCGCGATGACGCTGACCGCCGTCGGTGCGGATGCGCTCATCGTGCGTCATCCCGCCTCGGGGTCCGCTCTCCAGATCGCGGGATGGGTCGCCCCCGGAGGGGTCGGCCCCTCGGTGATCAACGCCGGTGACGGAATGCACGAACACCCCACCCAGGCGCTGCTCGACGCGATGACCATCCGGGAGAGGCTCGGGGGGATCGAGGGCCGCCGTGTGGTGATCGTCGGCGACATCCTGCACTCGCGGGTGGCCCGGTCGAATGCACTGCTGCTGTCCACCCTCGGTGCCGAGGTCGTTCTGGTCGCGCCACCCACACTGCTGCCGGTGGGTGTCGGGGACTGGCCGGTCCGTGCCTCGACCGACCTCGACGCCGAGCTCGCCGGCGCGGATGCGGTGATGATGCTGCGTGTCCAGGCCGAGCGGATGAACGGCGGGTTCTTCCCGTCCGCCCGTGAATACGCGGTGCGCTACGGACTGGGGCCCGCCCGTGCGTCCCGACTCCGCGAGAACGCGGTGGTCCTCCATCCCGGACCGATGGTCCGCGGGATGGAGATCGGGTTCGACACGGCCGACGCACCGTCGTCCGCGATTCTCCAGCAGGTCACCAACGGTGTCCACGTGCGCATGTCGGTCCTGCTCCACACCCTTGTCGGAACGGAAGGAAACCCCGAGTGAGTGCCCTCGAACCCCCGACCCTGCTGCTGCGCCGGGTCCGGCCCTACGGGGAGGGAGACCCCGTCGACGTGCTCGTGAGGGACGGGCTCATCGCCGCGATCGGACCGGACGCCGGTGACGATCTGCCCGGGCACGCCGAGATCCACGACATGGACGGCGCCGTCCTGCTCCCCGGGTTCGTCGACCTCCACACCCACCTCCGTGAGCCCGGCCGGGAGGACACCGAGACCGTCGCCACCGGGTCATCGGCAGCGGCTCGGGGCGGGTACACGGCGGTGTTCGCCATGGCCAACACCCAACCGCCGCAGGACAACCAGACGGTCACCGACTCCGTGTGGCGGATCGGCCGATCCGTGGGTCTGTGTGACGTCCACCCGGTGGGTGCGGTCACCGTCGGCCTGAAGGGTGAGCAACTCACCGAGATGGGCCAGATGGCCTCCGGCGAGGCCCGGGTGAGGATCTTCTCCGACGACGGCATGTGCGTCTACGACCCGCTGGTGATGCGTCGCGCCCTCGAATACTCCGCCGGCCTCGGTGTGCTGATCGCTCAGCACGCGGAGGAGCCACGCCTGACCAGGGGGGCGGTCGCCCACGAGGGGCCAACGGCCGCGCGTCTCGGGCTCACCGGTTGGCCGCGCTCGGCGGAGGAGTCCATCGTCGCCCGCGACGCCATCCTGGCCCGTGACGCCGGTGCGCGCGTCCACATCTGCCACGCGTCCACCACCGGCACGGTCGAGCTGCTCAAGTGGGCCAAGGCGCAGGGGATCTCGATCACCGCGGAGGTCACCCCGCACCACCTGCTGCTCGACGACACGAGGCTCGAGTCCTACGACGGCGTCTACCGGGTCAACCCACCCCTCCGTGAATCCCACGACACCCTCGCCCTGCGCGAGGCGCTCGTGTCAGGGGTGATCGACTGCGTGGCCACCGACCACGCCCCCCACGCCGCCCAGGAGAAGTGCTGCGAGTTCGCCGCCGCGCGCCCGGGCATGCTCGGGTTGGAGACGGCGCTGCCCATCGTCGCGGCCCTCCTGGTCGAGTCCGGGGAGATGACCTGGCGCGACCTGGCCCGCGTGATGAGCACCCGACCCGCCGAGATCGCCGGCCTCACGGACCAGGGGCGGCCGATCCAGGTGGGGGAGCCGGCCAACCTCGCCGTCGTCGATCCCGACTCCCCGTGGACCGTCGTCGGTGACGAACTCGCAAGTCTGTCCGCCAACACCCCTTACGAGGGGATGACGTTCGCCGCTCGTGTCGTGGGCACCGTATACCGGGGCCGTATGACCAGCCGCGACGGAGAGGTACTCGCATGACACAGGACGTCTGGACCCTGGTGGCCGTCATCGTCATCTTCCTGACCCTGCTCGGGTTGATGGCACGGGGCTGGCGCAACCGCAGCCGCTCGCAGGCGGGTCTCTACGACACCCTGCCGGCGGTTCCCGCCGAGACCGGCGACGTGGTCCTGGGTCCGCTGACCGGCGTGTACATCGGCAGCACCGTGGCGGGTGACTGGCAGGCGCGGATCGCCCGGGCACCGCTCGGTCACCGCTCGGCCGGAACCCTCACCGCGTTCACCGGTGGCCTCCGGCTCGACCTCGCCGATGCCACGGTGTGGATCCCCCGCGCCGACCTGGTGGACGTGCGACGCGCGTCCGCCCTCGCCAACAAGACCGTGCCGGGCGGCGGGATCCTGGTAGCCCGATGGCAGGTCGACGGTCGCGACGGCGCCACGTTGATCGACTCCGGTTTCCGGGCCGATGACAAGGACTCGTACCCCCGCTGGGAGGCCCTGCGCGGCGATGCCGCACCGGCCGCCGGGCCGGACACCCCCCGCTCCACAGCACCCCGCACCACCTCCGAGGAGAAGAAGTGACACCGCACAACGGAACCACAGTCGCAACGGGGGGCCGCCACCCCGCCGCGCTCGTCCTCGAGGACGGCCGCATCCACCGCGGGACGGCGTTCGGGGCGACCGGCACCACCCTCGGCGAGGCCGTGTTCACCACCGGCATGTCCGGCTACCAGGAGACCCTCACCGACCCGTCCTACTACAGGCAGATCGTCGTCAGCACCGCGCCGCAGATCGGTAACACCGGATGGAACGACGAGGACGGTGAGTCGCTTCTCGACGGACAGAACGGCGGCGGCCGGATCTGGGTGTCGGGACTGGTGATCCGGGACCTGTCGCGCCGCGCGTCCAACTACCGGTCCGAGCGCACACTCGAGGACGAGATGCTCGACCAGGGCATCGTGGGGATCGCCGGTGTCGACACCCGTGCGGTCGTCCGCCACATCCGGGATCTCGGAGCGATGAAGGCCGGCATCTTCTCCGGCGCGGACCTGGTCGACGACGAGTCGATGCTCGCGACCGTCCGGTCCCAGGAGCCAATGGCGGGGGCGTCGCTGGCGGAGGTCGTCTCCACCGACACCGCCTACGTGGTCGAGCCCGAGGGGCCGGCACGCCATTCGGTGGCCGCACTCGATCTGGGCATCAAGACCAACACCCCCCGCATGCTCACCGCACGCGGCGTGCGGGTCCACGTGCTCCCCTCGAGCTCGACCCTGCAGGACGTACTGGACCTCGACGTGGACGGGGTGTTCCTCTCCAACGGTCCGGGGGATCCGGCCACCGCCGACGCGGCGGTGCACCTGACCAAGGAGGTCCTGAGCCAGGGGATCCCGTTCTTCGGGATCTGCTTCGGTAACCAGATCCTGGGCAGGGCACTGGGACTCGAGACCTACAAGATGAGGTTCGGCCACCGCGGGATCAACATCCCCGTGGTCGAGAAGGCAACAGGGAAGGTCGCCATCACCTCCCAGAACCACGGGTTCGCGCTGCGCGCCCCGGAGTCCGAGACCTGGGAGACACCCTGGGGCACGGCCACCGTCACCCACGTGTGCGCGAACGACGGGACCGTCGAGGGGGTCGCCCTCACCGACGGTTCCGCCTTCTCCGTCCAGTACCACCCCGAGGCCGCGGCGGGTCCACGTGACGCCGCCGACCTCTTCGACCGCTTCGTCAGCCTGCTCGACTCAGTAGCCGGTGACGGCGCCGACAACGGTTCCGCACACTCCAGAAAGGGCTCGAACTGATGCCCCGCCGCACAGACATCAACCACGTCCTCGTGATCGGTTCCGGACCGATCGTCATCGGCCAGGCCTGTGAGTTCGACTACTCCGGCACGCAGGCGTGCCGGGTGCTGCGCGCCGAGGGACTTCGCGTGACCCTTGTCAACTCGAACCCGGCAACGATCATGACCGACCCGGAGTTCGCCGACAGTACCTACATCGAGCCGATCACGCCCGAGTACATCGACATGATCTTCGCCAAGGAGGCGGCGGACGGACACCCGGTCGACGCCGTCCTCGCCACCCTCGGGGGTCAGACGGCGCTCAACGCCGCCATCCAGCTCGACGCGCAGGGAATCCTCGTCAAGCACGGCGTGGAGTTGATCGGAGCCGACATCCCCGCGATCAACCGTGGCGAGGACCGTCAGACCTTCAAGGACATCGTCGCGAGCGTGGGAGGCGACTCCGCGCGCAGCGCCGTGTGTCACACCATGGAGGAGGTCCACGCGACCGTCGCGGAGCTGGGTCTGCCCGTCGTGGTCCGGCCGTCGTTCACCATGGGCGGGCTCGGCTCCGGCCTGGCCTACACCACCGAGGACCTCGAGCGGATCGCCGGCGGCGGTCTGTCCGCCTCGCCCACCGCGAACGTCCTCATCGAGGAGTCGATCCTCGGGTGGAAGGAGTTCGAGCTCGAGCTCATGCGCGACAACAAGGACAACGTCGTCGTGGTGTGTTCGATCGAGAACGTCGACGCGCTCGGCGTCCACACCGGGGACTCGGTCACCGTCGCGCCCTCTCTGACCCTGACCGATCGCGAATACCAGGACATGCGCGACCTCGGGATCGCGATCATCCGCGAGGTCGGCGTCGATACCGGTGGGTGCAACATCCAGTTCGCCATCAACCCCGTCGACGGTCGCCTCGTGGTGATCGAGATGAACCCGCGGGTCTCGCGGTCCTCGGCGCTGGCGTCCAAGGCGACCGGATTCCCGATCGCCAAGATCGCCGCCCGGCTCGCCATCGGGTACTCGCTCGACGAGATCACCAACGACATCACCGGGGAGACCCCGGCGTGCTTCGAACCGACCCTGGACTACGTGGTGGTCAAGGCCCCGCGATTCGCGTTCGAGAAGTTCCCCGGCGCCGACGACACACTCACCACCACCATGAAGTCGGTGGGCGAGGCGATGAGCCTGGGCCGCAACTATCGCGAGGCGCTGGGCAAGGTGATGCGCTCGCTGGAGACCAAGGCCGCCGGCTTCTGGACGCTGCCCGACGAGACGATCGCGCCCGGTCGCTCGACCGACGTCGACGCTGTTCTCGAGGACCTCGTGCGCCCGACCGAGGGCCGGATGTACGACGTCGAGCTCGCCCTGCGACTCGGCGCGACCGTCGAGCAGGTCCACGCGGCCTCGGGGATCGACCCGTGGTTCGTCGACGAGGTCGCCGCGCTGGTGGAACTCCGCCAGGCGATCGTCGACGCACCGGTGGTCGACGAAGCACTGCTGCGCATCGCCAAGCACAACGGCCTGTCCGACGCCCAGATCGCGGCCCTGCGGCCCGAGTTCGCAGGCGCCGAGGGCGTCCGGCGTCTCCGCCACCGGCTCGGCGTGCGGCCCGTCTACAAGACGGTCGACACCTGCGCCGCGGAGTTCGAGGC
Organism: Dietzia psychralcaliphila; assembly: GCF_003096095.1. Taxonomy (NCBI): domain Bacteria; kingdom Bacillati; phylum Actinomycetota; class Actinomycetes; order Mycobacteriales; family Dietziaceae; genus Dietzia; species Dietzia psychralcaliphila. The sequence continues at coordinate 1,909,726 of NZ_CP015453.1, read as the reverse complement.
CAAGACCCCGTACCACTACTCCACCTACGAGCTCGACCCGGCGGCCGAGTCCGAGGTCGCCGCCCAGACCGAGCGCGAGAAGGTCATCATCCTGGGCTCCGGACCCAACCGGATCGGCCAGGGAATCGAGTTCGACTACTCGTGCGTCCACGCCGCGCTCACGTTGTCCGAGGCCGGGTACGAGACCGTCATGGTCAACTGCAACCCGGAGACGGTCTCGACCGACTACGACACGGCGGACCGCCTGTACTTCGAGCCGCTCACGTTCGAGGACGTCATGGAGGTCTTCCACGCCGAGTCCGAGTCGGGCACGGTCGCCGGCGTCCTGGTCCAGCTCGGCGGCCAGACCCCGCTCGGTCTGGCCGCGCAGTTGGAGGAGGCCGGTGTCCCCATCGTGGGCACCAGCCCCTCGGCCATCGACCTGGCCGAGGATCGCCGAGAGTTCGGCGAGGTACTCGTCAAGGCCGGGCTGCCCGCACCCGCGTTCGGTACGGCCATCAACGCCACGGAGGCCACGGAGATCGCCGCCCGCATCGGCTACCCCGTGCTCGTGCGGCCCTCCTACGTGCTCGGCGGCCGGGGCATGGAGATCGTCTACGACGAGTCGTCGCTGCGGTCGTACATCGAGCGTGCGACCGAGATCAGCCCGGACCGCCCGGTCCTGGTCGACCGCTTCCTCGATGACGCGGTCGAGATCGACGTCGACGTGTTGTGTGACGGAACCGAGGTCTACCTGGGTGGCGTGATGGAGCACATCGAGGAGGCCGGCATCCACTCCGGGGACTCCGCGTGCGCGCTCCCGCCCATCACCCTGGGTCAGGACGACATCGACCGCGTCCGCCGCTCCAGTGAGGCACTGGCGTTCGGTATCGGCGTCAAGGGACTGATGAACGTCCAGTACGCGATCAAGGACGACATCCTGTACGTACTCGAGGCCAACCCCCGCGCCAGCCGCACCGTGCCGTTCGTCTCCAAGGCCACCGGCGTGCACCTCGCCAAGGCGTGCGCCCGCATCATGATGGGCGAGACGATCGCCGAGCTGAAGGCAGAGGGGCTCCTCCCCTCGGACAGGGACGGCGGATCGCTCCCGGCGGACGCGCCCGTCGCGGTCAAGGAGGCGGTCCTCCCGTTCAACCGCTTCCGCACCCCCGAGGGCAAACCGGTCGACTCCCTGCTGAGCCCGGAGATGAAGTCGACCGGCGAGGTCATGGGCATCGGTCCCAACTTCGCCGTCGCCTTTGCCAAGGGCCAGCTCGCCGCCGAGGGCGTCCTGCCGACGTCGGGGACCGTGTTCGTCTCGGTCGCGAACCGGGACAAGCGCTCCATGGTGTTCCCGGCACAGCGTCTCGCCGCACTCGGGTTCACGGTTCTGGCCACCGAGGGCACCGCGCTCATGCTCCGGCGTTACGGGATCGCGTGTGAGACCGTGGCGAAGCTGACCGAGTCCGGAGGCGGGCCGGTCGACGAGCAGGGCGACCCGGTCCAGACGATCGTCGACCGGATCAACGCCGACGAGGTCGATCTGATCCTGAACATCGCCTCCTCCACGGGAGGGACCCGGGCGGACGGACACGAGATCCGTTCAGCCGCGATCACCCGGCGGGTCCCGTGCATCACCACCGTGCAGGGCGCGACGGCGGCGGTACACGGCATCGAGGCCATACGCCGCGGTGACGTCACCGTGAGCCCCCTACAGGAGTTGCACAGCGGGTTCGCCGTCCGATGACCGAGGGCACTCCCCGAGCCCCCTTCGGTGCGCGGCTCCACTCCGCCATCGCCGCACGCGGGAACCTCTGCGTGGGGATAGACCCCCACCCGGTCCTCCTCGAGGCCTGGGGGCTGGGGGTGGACGCGGCGGGGGTCCGAGAGTTCTCCCGTCGGTCCCTGGAGGCGTTCGGGGATCTCGTGCCGGCGGTCAAACCCCAGGTGGCGTTCTTCGAGGAGCACGGCTCCGCGGGTTTCGCGGTCCTCGAGGAGCTCCTGGGGTCGATCACCGAGTCGGGAGCCCTGTCGGTCGCGGATGCCAAGCGGGGGGACATCGGTTCCACCATGGCCGGGTACGCGCGCGCGTGGTTGGGAGCCGATTCCCCGCTGGCCTGCGATGCCCTGACGGTGTCGCCGTACCTCGGGGTGGGGTCGTTGGCTGCGGCCTTCGACACGGCGTCGGAGAACGGTCGCGGGCTGTTCGTGCTGGCCCGCACCTCCAACCCGGAGGCGGGGGGGCTGCAGGGGGCCGGCGGGCCCACCGGAACGGTCGCCCAGTCGGTCGTGGACGAGGTGGGCCGACGGAACGCCGCGTCGGACCCCGGCGTACCGGGGTCGTTCGGTGTCGTCGTCGGCGCGACCGTGGGCGACCCGCCGCGTCTCGACTCGCTCTCCGGACCGGTGCTCATGCCGGGCGTGGGGGAGCAGGGCGGGACACTCGCGGACGTCCGGAGGATCGCCGGACCGGCGCTGCCGCACACGCTCGTCAACGTGTCCCGGCACGTCCTGCGGGCAGGTCCGGATGTCGACGCGATGCGTTCGGTGGCACGTGCCCTGGCCGAGACCTACCGGTTCGTGGGACCCGCCTGAGCGGTCAGGCGTCCCAGCGGATGGCTTGAGTCACAGGGGCCACGTCGCGGGACCCGACGCCGCCGCCCACTCGCCCCTTTTCGGGCGGTTCGGTTCGCGGGAGCGCACGGGCGGAGTTAGTCTTCTCCTCACCTCACACGTCAATCCGCAGTTCAGGCGGGGTGCCACGCCGGGCCCCGCGCAACGACGAGGCCCCTCGGCCGCGTACTGTTGCTGAGGTCATCAGGCCCGACGCCGTGCCGGTCTCCCGTGAGGGGGGCGGAATCGCCCGGGTACGGTGAGCACGAGGGAGCGCCCGCTCCCGGCACGAGCCGCAGCCCGCGGACGCGCCGGGGCCGGTCACCGCACACCACACGTGGATGTCCTACGGTGGACACCCGCGTGAGTCATGAGACACACACGAACGAGACGGAGGAATTGTGGCCCTTCCCCAGTTGACCGATGAGCAGCGTGCCGCTGCTCTGGAGAAGGCGGCTGCCGCCCGTCGCGCCCGGGCTGAGCTCAAGGAGCGCCTGAAGCGTGGTGGCACCGACCTCAAGCAGGTCCTCAAGGATGCCGAGAACGACGAGATCCTCGGCAAGATGAAGGTCTCGGCTCTGCTCGAGGCCCTGCCCAAGGTCGGTAAGGTCAAGGCTCAGGAGATCATGACCGAGCTTGAGATCGCACCGACGCGTCGCCTGCGTGGTCTCGGAGACCGCCAGCGCCGCGCACTGCTCGAGCGGTTCGACTTCACGGTCGACTGATCGACGCATGAACACACCGTCGTCCGGGGTCTCGTCCCCGGAAGCGACGGCGAAGAGGGGCCGGCTGATCGTCTTGGCCGGCCCCTCCGCCGTCGGCAAATCAACCGTCGTGGCGCGTCTGCGTGACCGCGTACCGGATCTCTACTTCAGCGTCTCCATGACCACCCGTGACCCTCGTCCCGGTGAGGTCGACGGGCGCGACTACCACTTCGTCAGCACCGAGGAATTCCGCGAGGCAGTCGACCAGGGCCGGATGCTCGAGTGGGCCGAGATCCACCGGGGTCTACAGCTCTCGGGGACCCCGGCCGACCCGGTCCGTCGCGCTCTGGAAGACGGCCGACCGGTCCTCATCGAGGTCGACCTCGCCGGCGTACGACAGATTCGAGAGTCCATTCCCGAGGGACGGACCGTGTTCCTGTCCCCGCCGTCGTGGGAGGAACTCGAGGGTCGCCTCCGTGGTCGGGGCACCGAACCGCAGGAGGTCGTCGCCCGCAGACTCGAGACCGCGAAGGTCGAGATGGACGCCCGCGAGGAGTTCGACGAGGTCGTCGTCAACGACGAACTCGAGGTCGCTGTCGATGAGTTGGTATCATTGCTGGTCGGCCAAGACTGACGCCGAAAGTCAGACGCAAGAGCACCACCCAGGCTGTACCCAGAGGAGAACCCATAGTGGCCACCATCGAAGCCGCAGCGGCAGCCCCGTTGTACGACACCCCGATCGGCATCACCAACCCGCCGATCGACGAGCTCCTCGAGCGGGCGTCCTCCAAGTACGCCCTCGTGATCTTCGCCGCCAAGCGCGCGCGGCAGATCAACTCGTACTACAACCAGATCGAAGAGGGCATTCTCGAGTACGTCGGCCCGCTGGTCGATCCGGGGCTGCACGAGAAGCCGTTGACCATCGCGCTGCGCGAGCTCCATTCCGATCTGCTCGATTGCGCCGAGGGCGAGTGACCCCCTCCGGGGGCGATGTGCGCGGCAAGCGCGTCGTCGTCGGAGTCGGCGGCGGGATCGCCGCCTACAAGGTCTGTGGCCTGATCAGGCTCCTCACCGAGTCGGGTTGCCACGTCGACGTCGTCCCCACCGAGGCGGCCCTGCGGTTCGTCGGGTCCGCCACCTTCGAGGCCCTGTCCGGGAACCCGGTCTCCACCGGGGTGTTCTCGGATGTGCCGTCGGTCCGCCACGTCGCCCTAGGGCAGCGGGCGGACCTTGTCGTGGTCGCCCCCGCCACGGCCGACCTGCTCGCGCGGGTGGCCTCCGGGCGGGCTGACGACCTGCTCACCTCCACCCTGCTGACCGCGCGCTGCCCCGTACTCCTGGCGCCGGCGATGCACACCGAGATGTGGGAACACCCGGCCACGAGGCGCAACGTCGACACCCTCCGCGGCGACGGCCTCCACGTGATGCCCCCGGCATCGGGACGACTCACCGGTGCCGACACCGGTGCAGGTCGGCTGCCCGAGCCCGCCGATATCGCCCGTCTCGCGATGCTCCTGCTCGAGGGCGGGGGGCTCCCGTGGGACCTCGCCGGAAAGCGGGTCGTGGTGACCTCCGGCGGCACCCGCGAGGAAATCGACCCGGTCCGTTTCCTGGGCAACCGAAGTTCCGGCAAGCAGGGACACGCCATCGCCGCGGTCGCGGCGGCCAGGGGAGCGGAGGTCACACTCGTGACCTCCTCCGATCTCCCGGTCCCGGCCGCCGTGGAGGCGGTCCACATCGATTCCGCGCTCGAGCTGCGCGCGGCCACCTTCGCCGCGGCGGTCCGTGCGGACGTGGTGATCAAGGCCGCGGCGGTGGCCGACTTCCGCCCGACCGACGTCTCGTCCTCGAAGCTCAAGAAGGGCAGCGGGTCCGAGCCGGCGGAGATCCGTCTGGAACGCAACCCGGACATCCTCGCCGAGCTGGTCGCGGCCCGCGGGTCCGGGGACATCCCCGCCGACTGCGTCCTGGTGGGGTTCGCCGCCGAGACCGGCGACTCCACGGGATCCGTTCTCGAGCACGGCCGCGCGAAGCTCGCGCGCAAGGGATGCGACCTCCTCGTCGTCAACGAGGTCGGGCGCGGCACCACCTTCGGCGAGGACGTCAACGGTGGGTGGATCCTCGACGCCCGAGGCGGAGAGGTGCCGGTGGACAGGGCGAGCAAGGATCGCCTGGCCGGCCGGATCCTCGACTCCGTCGTGTCGATGGTCGCCGCGCCATCCGCGCGGACCGCCACGGACCGCACCGACTAGTCTGTTCCCACGCGATCGACCGATCACACGCGCTCCCACCAGGAAGAGAGAACCACTGTGACGCAGGCACGTCGGCTGTTCACCAGCGAGTCCGTGACCGAGGGGCATCCGGACAAGATCTGTGACGCGATCTCGGACTCCATCCTGGACGCGATGTTGACGCAGGACCCGGAAGCCCGTGTCGCCGTGGAGACCATGGTCACCACGGGGATGGTGCACGTGGCCGGCGAGGTCAAGACGAGTGGCTACGTGGAGATCCCGCAGCTCATCCGCGAGAAGATCGTGGAGATCGGCTACGACTCCTCAGAGAAGGGTTTCGACGGCGTCTCCTGTGGCGTGTCGATCTCGATCGGCCAGCAGTCCCCGGAGATCGCCCAGGGTGTCGACACCTCGCACGAGGCACGCACCTCCACCGACCCGGTCGAGGACGCGATCGCCCGTCAGGGCGCCGGCGACCAGGGCCTGATGTTCGGCTACGCGTGCTCGGACACCCCGGAGCTCATGCCGCTGCCCATCGCCCTGGCGCACCGCCTGTCCCGCCGGCTGACCGAGGTCCGCAAGAACGGCACGTTGGCCTATCTGCGTCCGGACGGCAAGACCCAGGTGACCATCGAGTACGACGGCGACCGTGCCGTCCGCCTGGACACCATCGTCATCTCCACGCAGCACGCGCCCGAGATCGATCTGGAGACCACGCTGCGCGACGACCTCACCGAGCACGTCATCGGGCCGGTCCTGGCCGAGGCGGCGACCGGTATCGAGACTGCCGGTCTCCGCCTCCTGGTCAACCCGACCGGGCGGTTCGTTCTGGGCGGCCCGATGGGCGACGCCGGCCTCACCGGTCGCAAGATCATCGTGGACACCTACGGCGGGATGGCCCGTCACGGCGGCGGTGCGTTCTCCGGCAAGGACCCGTCCAAGGTCGACCGCTCCGCGGCGTACGCCATGCGGTGGGTGGCCAAGAACATCGTGGCCGCCGGGCTGGCCGAGCGGGTGGAGGTGCAGGTCGCCTACGCGATCGGCAAGGCCGCTCCGGTGGGGCTGTTCGTCGAGGCGTTCGGGACCGAGAAGGTGGACATCGCGGTCCTGCAGGAGGCCGTCACCACCGTCTTCGACCTCCGTCCCGGCGCGATCATCCGCGACCTGGACCTCAAGCGACCGATCTACGCGGAGACGGCAGCATACGGCCACTTCGGCCGGACCGACCTGGATCTGCCGTGGGAGAAGACCGACCGCGTCGACGAACTCAAGCGGGCCGTCGGACACTGACGACCGTCCCCGGTTGTCGTAGCGGGGTGCGAGGATCTGAGGCCGTGACCACGACGAGCCCAGCGGCCCGGGTCGCGGCGGCCGACGCCCCCGTGGCCCGGGTCCTACCACTGCTCGGGGTCCCGCATCTGGACCGGGAGTTCGACTACCTGGTCCCGGAGTCCCTGTCCGATCAGGCGATCCCGGGTACCCGGGTGCGCGTCCGGTTCGCCGGCCGGTTGGTCGACGGGTTCCTCATCGAACGCTCCGCCGAGACCGATCACCGCGGGGAACTCGCCTGGCTGGAGCGTGTCATCTCGCCGGAGCCCGTGCTCACTCCCGAGTTGCTCCGGCTGATCGAGCTCGTGTCCAGACGGTGGGTGGGTGTGCGGTCGGACGTACTACGCCTGGCCATCCCCCCACGGCACGCGGCGGCCGAGAAGTCGGTACCCGACCGGGAACCGCCACTGGGTGTGACCGAGGGGCCGGTCGAGGTCCCGCCCGGCTGGGCCGACCACCCGATGGTGGCCCGCTTCCTTGACGCGGCCACCGGGGGGGTCCCGGCGCGGGCGGTCTGGACCGTCCCGCCCGGGAGGGACTGGGCGCAGGCACTCGCCGCACTGGCCGACTCGGTCCGGCGGAGGGGTCTGCAGGTCCTGCTGATCGTCCCGGACCAGCGAGACGTCGACCGGCTGACCTCGGAGTGCCGGAAGATCGTGGGCGGGGGCGCCGCGGGGCGGGACGCGGTGGTCGACCTGTCCGCGGGGATCGGCCCCTCCGCGAGGTACCGGCGTTGGCTGAGGGCCGTCCGCGGTCACGCACGAATCGTGGTGGGGACGCGCAGCGCCGTCTTCGCGCCACTGCCGGAACCCGGCCTGATCGTCCTCCACGACGACGGTGACGACTCCTTCGTGGAACCCCGCGCCCCCTATCCGCACACCAGGGAGGTCGCCGCGCAGCGGTCCGTGCTGGATGGCACCCCGCTTCTTCTGAGCTCGGTGGACCGGACCCCGGAGGTGGCCGAGTACGTGCGCTCCGGCTGGGCCCACGAGATCCGACCCGAACCCGGGCTCGTCCGCGCGCTGGCGCCGCGCGTCGTCGCGTTCACCGACGCGGACCCGGCCCAGGCCCGCGATGTGGCCGGGGGGCGGACCAGGTTGCCCGCCGTGGCCGTCACGATGGCACGGGAGGCGATCGACGTGGACGCCCCGGTGCTGGTCCAGGTCCCGAGGAAGGGGTACATCCCGACACTCCTGTGCGGATCGTGTCGGACCCCGGCACGGTGTCGGCGGTGCAACGGTCCGCTCCGCGCCGGGCGGATGGACGCGGTGTACGGCCCCGTCGACCTGGCGTGCGGCTGGTGCGGGGCCCCCGAGCCGGCGTTCCGGTGCGTGGCCTGCGCGTCCCGGGCCCTGCGCGCGGGCGTCGTGGGCGCCGGTCGGACAGCCGAGGAACTCGGCCGGATGTTCCCCGGGGTGAGGGTGCGGACGAGCGGGGGAGGCGAGATCCTCGACACGATCCCCGCAGCCCCCGCCATCATCGTGTCCACTCCAGGGGCGGAGCCGGTAGCCGAGGACGGGTATGGCGCGGCGTTGCTCCTCGACTCGTGGGCTCTGTTGGGGCGGCCTGACCTGCGAGCGGTACAGAACGCCCTGCGGCACTGGATCGGCGCCGCCTCACTTGTCCGTCCGGCCGCTGACGGCGGCCGGGTGTTCCTGTCCGCCGACTCCGAGTCCCCGGTCTCACAGGCGCTCGTGCGGTGGGACCCGCAGGGGTGGGCCGAACGCGAACTCGCGGACCGCGCCGAGGTGGGGTTCCCACCCGCCGTCCACATGGTGGCAGTGGACGGTCCGGCCGCCGCCCTGGCCGGCATCCTCGACGAGCTCCGGATCCCGGACGAGGTCGAGGTTCTCGGCCCGGTGGACCTGCCCCCGGGCGAGGAGCTGCCCGGTCACGACGGCATCGAGGACCCCGAGCGGGTGTTGCTCCGTGTCCCCCCGCGCCTGCTCGGAACGGTGTCCACCGAACTGCGGGCGGTCGTGGTGGCGCGGTCGGGTCGACGTCACGCCGACCCGGTCCGGGTCAGACTCGACCCGGTCCACATCGGGTGACCGTCCCGTGCGGTGGGTTGGCCGGAGAACACATAGAATGAGGATTTCTCCCTTCCCCGTCCGCGAGGAGTTCAGATACGCATGGCCGTCCACCCCATCCGGCTCTTCGGTGATCCCGTCCTGAGGACCCCGACTGATCCCGTCACCTCGTTCGACGACAGGTTGGCGCGCACCGTGGCCGACCTCATGGACACAGTTCGCCACGAGGACGGAGCCGGGCTGGCCGCTCCTCAGATCGGTGTGTCCACCCGGGCGTTCGTCTACACCTGTGGAGGTCGCGAGGGGCACCTGATCAATCCGGAATGGGAACCGATCGGTGACGAGAAGACTCACGTCAACGAAGGGTGTCTCTCGATCCCCGGGGTCTCCGAGCCCACCGAGCGCTACGCGCGGGTCGTGGCCCGAGGTGTCGACATGAACGGGGAGCCGGTGAGCTTCGAGGCCGAGGGGATCCTCGCACGCGCCGTGCAGCACGAGACCGACCACCTCGACGGGGTCCTGTTCCTGCAACGCCTCACCCCGGACCGGCGACGCTCCGCGATGGCCGAGATCCGGTCGTCCGGGTGGTTCGGTAGCGACGCCATCAGCGCCGGGGTCGTCTACGACCGGCTCGCCGACGCGATGGCGGTGAGGTGACCGGTGCGACTCGTCTTCGCCGGCACCCCCGAGGCGGCCGTACCCTCACTCGAGGCACTCCTGACCAGTAGCCGACACGACGTGGTGGCGGTGGTCTCCCGACCCGATGCCCGGACCGGTCGCGGTCGGAACCTGGCCCGGAGCCCGGTGGCCGCGGCTGCCGACGCCGCGGGGATCGAGGTGCTCACCCCGCCGAACGCACGTGACCCGCAGTTCGCCGAGCGACTCCGCGAACTCGCACCCGACGCGGTCCCCGTGGTGGCCTACGGACACCTGGTACCGCGCACCGTCCTGGATATCCCCGCTCACGGGTGGGTCAACCTGCACTTCTCACTGTTGCCGGCGTGGCGGGGTGCCGCTCCGGTCAACGCTGCCATCGAGGCCGGCGACGAGGTGACCGGCGCCACCACCTTCCGCCTCGACGAGGGAATGGACACCGGGCCGGTCCTGGGCGCGATGACCGAGACCATCCGACCGCGCGACACCGCCGGCGACCTGCTCGGTCGGCTGTCCGAGTCCGGTGCGGGACTGCTCGTGGCCACCCTCGACGCCCTCGAGACCGGAGAACTCCGCGCGGTCCCGCAGCCGACGGACGGGATCTCCCACGCGGGCAAGATCACCGTCGACGACGCGCGGGTGCGCTGGGCTGATCCGGCGCTGGCGGTGGACCGCCACATCCGATCGGTCACCCCGGCCCCGGGGGCATGGACGACCCTCGACGGAGAGCGGGTCAAGATCGGCACCGTGATGCCGTCCGACGAGCAAGCACCGAGCCTGGCGCCCGGGCGGATCCAGTGCGACAAACACTCCTTCCTCGTCGGCACGGCCACGTCGCCCGTCGTGGTGGAGACTCTGCAGCCACCCGGGAAGAAGATGATGAACGCGGTCGACTGGGCACGCGGCGCCCGGCTCGCCGGCGGAGCGGAGTTCGAATGAGTGCCGAAGGCGGACGGGGCCGGAGCCCGGGAGGCGCAGGTAAACAGGGCGGCGGCAACAAGCAGGGCGGCAACAAGCAGGGCGCAAGCAAACAGGGCGGCGGGAGTCAGGCCGGTAACAGGCAGGGCGGTGGCATGCGGGGCGGTAGCAGGCAGGGCGGCAGGCAGCAGGGCGCAACCCGCTCCGCCGGCCGTCGGCACGATCGGCCCGCACCCCAGAGCCGCCCCGATGCCCGGTCGGTCGCCCTCGCCGTGATGACGGCCGTTCGGGAGCGGGCGGCGTATGCGAACCTCCTGCTCCCGGTCGAGCTCAAGAGGGCGCGACTCGACACCCGGGACGCGGCGCTCGCCACGGAGCTCACCTACGGCACCCTGCGTGCGCAGGGGCTGCTGGACCGCATCATCGCGGAGGCCGCAGGCCGCCCGGTCGAGGACGTCGACCCTCCGGTCCTGGATCTGGTGCGGTTGGGTGCCTACCAACTGCTGTTCACCCGGATCGGGGCGCACGCGGCCGTCGACACGAGTGTGGAGGCGGCGCGAACGCTGGGCCTGGGCCGGGCCGGGGCGTTCGTCAACGCGGTGCTGCGCAAGGTGTCCGCACAGGACCTCGACGGCTGGGTCGCCGTACTGCGGAAAGACGTTGCGGACCCCGTCGCCCGACTTGCCGTGGGCACCGCACACCCGGAGTGGATCGCCCGTGCGTTCGCGGAGTCGCTCGGAGCGGACGCAGCCGAGCTGCCCGCTCTACTGGCCGCCGACGACGCCCGCCCCAAAGTGCACCTGGCGGCTCTCCCCGGTGCCATCACCGCGGAGGAGCTCGCACTGGTGACCGACGGTACCGAGGGCCGCATGTCGCCGTACGCGGTCCATCTCGAGTCGGGAGACCCCGGGACCCTGGACGCGGTCCGGGACCGACTGGCCACCGTGCAGGACGAGGGCAGCCAGATCGTCGCGGTCGCCGCCTCCCGTGCACCGCTCGTCGGCGAGGACGGCGGCCGGTGGCTGGACCTGTGCGCCGGCCCCGGTGGCAAAGCCGTGATGATGGGCGCGTTGGCGGAGATCGAGGGCGCGACCGTGACCGGCGTCGAGGTCTCTGAACACCGCGCCGACCTAGTACGGGAGGCCACCCGGGACCTGCCCGTGACCGTGCACACCGCGGACGGCCGCGATCCCGGTCTGGAGCCGGGGTTCGATCGTGTGCTGCTCGACGCCCCGTGTTCGGGTCTCGGCGCACTTCGCCGTCGTCCCGAAGCCCGGTGGCGCAAGACCGCCGCCGACATCCCGGGCCTGGTGGTGCTGCAGCGGGAACTACTTGAATCCGCCCTGCGTCTGGTCCGGCCCGGGGGCGTGGTGCTCTATGCGACGTGTTCCCCCCACCTGTCCGAGACGGTGTCTATGATCCGTGAGGCGGACCGTCGCGACGATGTCGAACTACTCGATGTACGCGGGATCCTCGAGGGGATCGACGGGGTCTCCACCGAGGGGCTCGGAGACGGGCCGTGGGTGCAGCTCTGGCCGCACCGGCACGGCACCGACGCGATGTTCATGGCGGTCCTGCGCCGACGCGGGGGCGACCCCACGCCACCGCCACGAGAGGACTGAGAGCTGATGGCTTCAGACGACGCGGAGCAGGGACGGGTCGACGCGACCTTCCGGTCCGGGGGAGTCGAGTGCGCAGCGTGGGTCTACCGCCCGGACACGTCGGCGGCCCCCGGCGAGGCCACCGCACCGGCCATCGTCATGGCACACGGCCTCGGGTGCGTCCGCGACCTCCGCCTACCCGCGTACGCCGAGCGGTTCCGGGATGCGGGCTTCGTCGTCGTGGTCTTCGACTACCGCCACTTCGGCGCCAGCGGGGGGGAACCACGGCAGCTACTCGACATCGGCCGTCAGCTCGACGACTGGCGATCCGCACTCTCCTTCGCCCGGTCGCTCCCCGGAGTCGATCCTGACCGGGTCATCGCGTGGGGCACGTCGTTCTCGGGCGGCCACGTCATCACGCTCGCCGGTACCGGGGAGCGGCTGGCGGGCATCGTCGCCCAGGTGCCCCACGTGAGTGGACCGGCCGCGGTCCGGGCCACGGGGCTGCGCTCGGCGATCCGGCTCACGCCCGCCATCCTCGACGACCTCTGGCGCGCGGCCCGCCACCGCGAACCGCGGTACGTGCCGCTCGTCGGGCTACCGGGGGAGCCGGGAGCCATGACGAGTCCCGACGCCGATCCCGCGGTGGACCGCCTGGTGGCCGCTTCGGGGCTGCGGCGCGGCGACTTCCCCGAGTACGTCGCCGCACGGATCCTGATCCGGATCGGAATGTACTCGCCGATCCGGCACGCCCGGCGGATCTCGTGCCCCGCGTTGGTGCAGATCGCCACCCGCGACGCCATCACGCCCGCGGCGACCGCGCGTGCGGCAGCGGACCGGATGCCGCGAGGGCGGTACCTGGAGTACCCCTGCGAGCACTTCGACCCCTACGTCGACCCGTACTTCGAGCGCATCGTGGCCGATCAACTCGAGTTCTGCACCTCGGTCGTGGGCCCGGCCGCCTGACCCCGAGCGGGACCGGACCACGCTGCCGGAACCGCCTCGCCCGGCCCGCCTAGACTGGTCGACATGTCGTACCAACCGCTCATCGCGCCGTCGATCCTGTCCGCCGACTTCGCCCGACTCGACCGCGAGATCGAGCGGATCCCCGCCGCCGACTGGATCCACGTCGACGTGATGGACGGCCACTTCGTCCCCAACCTGTCCTTCGGTGCACCGGTGGCGGCCGCGGTCGGCAAGGTCACCGACAAGCCGATGGACTGTCACCTGATGATCGAGGACCCGCTGCGCTGGGTGGGTGACTACGTCGACGCCGGTGCGGCCAGCGTGACGTTCCACGTGGAGGCCACCGACGATCCGAAGGCCGTCGCGGACCTGTTGCACTCCAAGGGGTGCAGGGCCGGCATCTCCATCAAGCCGGGCACGGCCGTGGAGCCGTACCTCGACCTGCTCGAGCACGTGGACCTGGTCCTGGTGATGAGCGTCGAGCCCGGGTTCGGTGGCCAGTCGTTCATGCCGGAGGTGCTCGACAAGGTCCGCACGTTGCGTGCGGAGATCGACCGCCGCCAGCTCGAGGTCCTCATCCAGATCGACGGCGGCATCGACTCGCGCACGATCGGTGAGTCCGCCGCCGCGGGCTGTGACGTCTTCGTCGCCGGTTCGGCCGTCTACGGCGCGCCCGACCCCGACGCCATGATCGAGACCCTGCGCGCGGGGGCCGCGGACGCACGGGCGTGACCGCGACCGACGGACCCGTCGCCGGTCAGTGGCGTCGCCTCGAGCGCGAGGCCCTGGCCGACGCCATCAGGCTGTCACGGTCCGCGTCGGGGGTCTCCACACCCAACCCACCGGTGGGCGCCGTGGTTCTGGACCCCGCGGGTGACGTGGCCGGACGGGGAGCCACCGAGGCGCCCGGGGGTCGCCACGCCGAGGTCGTGGCTCTGGACGAGGCGGGGGAGCGGGCCCGGGGCGGAACGCTCCTGGTGACCCTCGAGCCCTGCGATCACCAGGGCCGCACCGGTCCCTGTACCTCGCGGGCCCTCGCGGCGGGCATCGCGCGGGTGGTCTACGCCGTGCGAGACCCGAACCCCCTCGCAGCCGGTGGGTCGGAGACGTTGCGGCGTGCCGGGGTGGATGTGGCCCGGGCCGACGACGACGAGGTGACCGCCGCCGAGCAGGGGCCGCTCAGGGCGTGGCTGCACCGACAGCGCTCCGGCCGACCGTACGTCACCTGGAAGTACGCGGCCACACTCGACGGCCGGGTGGCCGCGGCCGACGGCACCAGCCGATGGATCACCGGGCCCGAATCGCGCCGGCACGTCCACGGCCGACGGCAGGAGATCGACGTCATCGTCGTCGGATCGGGGACCCGCGCCGCCGACGACCCCTCGCTCACCGCCCGGTCGGACGACGGGTCGCCCACCCGACGGCAACCGCTCCGTGCGGTGATGGGCCTGACCGACGTGCCCCGGGACGCATCCGTCCGCGGCACCGACGGCCGATTCCGGCACCTGGCCACGCGCGACCCCGCGGAGGCGCTCGCACTGCTCGGCGACGTCCAGCACGTGCTGGTCGAGGGCGGCCCCCGTCTGGCCGGGGCGTTCCTCGCCGCCGGGCTCGTCGACGAGGTCGAGGCCTATCTCGCACCGATCGTGCTGGGAGCCGGCCGGTCCGCCGTCGAGGAGGCCGGCGTCGACACCCTCGGCGGGGCCCACGGCTTCGAGGTACGAGAGACCACGACCATGGGTCACGACGTCTACCTCCGCATGACACCACGAACCGCATGAACGCTCGAACCTCATGACCGCACCTACGAGAGGACCACGCTGATGTTCACCGGAATCGTCGAGGAGCTCGGCACGCTGGAATCGGTCGAGACGGTCGGGGACTCCGCGCGCCTGCGGATCCGCGGGCCCCTCGTCACGTCCGACGCCGGTCACGGCGACTCGATCTCCGTCAACGGTGTCTGCCTCACCGTCACGGAGTTCACCGTCGGGGTGGGCTTCGCCGCCGACGTCATGGCCGAGACCCTCGATCGGACCGCACTGGGTGCGCTGGGTCCCGGGGATCCCGTGAACCTCGAGCGCGCGATGCGGGCGGACGCACGGTTCGGTGGTCACATCGTCCAGGGCCACGTCGACGGCACCGGCGCCGTGATCAGCAGGACGGAGCACGACCAGTGGCACGTGGTACGCCTCTCGTTGCCGGTGGACCTGGCCCGCTACGTCGTGGAGAAGGGCTCCATCACGGTGTCCGGTACCTCCCTCACCGTGTCGGCGGTCAGCGGACTCGACGAGACCGAACCGTGGTTCGAGGTCTCCCTGATCCCCACCACCCTCGAGGAGACGATCCTGGGCGGGTTGACCCCGGGGGACGAGGTCAACCTCGAGGTCGATGTCCTGGCCAAGTACGTGGAGCGCCTCCTCGGCGGACGCGGTGGCCGGTCCCACTGACCGGATGCGCCATACTTGTGGCCGTGCCCGCGGCCGACGCCCGGGTTTGATGAGTACCGAGGAGAACCCGCAGCAGTGACCACCTTCGACGGCATCGACCGCGCCATCGCCGACATCGCGGCGGGACGAGCCGTGGTCGTGGTGGACAGCGAGGACCGAGAGAACGAGGGCGACCTGATCTTCGCCGCCGAACTCGCGACCCCCGAGCTCATGGGATTCCTCGTGCGCTACTCGTCGGGGTACGTCTGCGTCGCGCTCGAGGCCGAGGACTGCCTCCGGCTGGATCTGCCGCCGATGCGGGCGATCAACGAGGACCGGCACGACACCGCCTACACGGTGACCGTGGACGCCCGCACCGGCGTCTCCACCGGCATCTCCGCCGCCGACCGGGCGCGGACGGCTCGGCTGCTGGCCTCCACCGAGGCCGTGCCAGGTGACTTCACGCGGCCCGGCCACGTGGTTCCGCTCCGTGCCCGGCCCGGAGGCGTCCTCACCCGGCCGGGTCATACCGAGTCGGCGGTGGACCTCGCGCGCCTCGCCGGACTGCGGCCCGCCGGCGTGATCTGCGAGATCGTGTCCGAGGAGGACCCGACCACCATGGCCCGGACCCCCGAGCTCCGGCGCTTCGCCGACGAGCACGGCCTGGCGATGATCACGATCGAGGCGCTACAGGACTGGCGCCGGGCCCACGAGGTGCAGGTGATCCACGAGGCGGCCGCCCGTATCCCGACCCCGGCCGGGACGATGACCGCCCACGGATACCGCGACGTCCTCCAGGGAGTCGAGCACGTCGCCATGGTCGCCGGGGACATCTCGGGGGACGAGCCCGTGTCGGTCCGCATCCACTCCGAGTGCCTGACCGGGGACGTCTTCCATTCGCTGCGGTGCGATTGCGGTCCGCAGCTCGACGCCGCAGTCGCCTCGATCTGTGAGGAGGGCCGAGGGGTCGTCCTCTACATGCGGGGTCACGAGGGCCGCGGGATCGGTCTGGTCCAGAAGCTCCGCGCCTACCAGTTGCAGGACGACGGCCGCGACACCGTGGACGCGAACCTGGACCTCGGCCTACCCGCCGACGCACGGGACTTCAGCCTGGCCGCGCAGATGCTGCGGGATCTCGGGGTGACGCGCGTCCGTCTGATGACCAACAACCCCGCCAAGGCCGACGCCCTCCGTGCCGGCGGGGTAGAAGTGGTGGCGCGGGTCCCCATGCCCACCGCCGTGACCTCCGAGAACCTCCGTTACCTGCGGACCAAGCGGGATCGGATGGGCCATCTGCTCGAGGGTCTGGACGACGGGATCGACCCGGACACGAACGGAGAGGATCGGCGATGAGCGGCACCGGTAGACCGGAGTTGGTGATCCCCGACGCCCGCGGACTGCGACTGGGTGTGGTGGCCTCCACGTGGCACGACGAGATCTGCGCGCAACTGATGGACCGGGCCCTCGCGGTGGCGGAGACCTCCGGTGCCGTCGTCTCCGTCGCCCGTGTCACGGGGGCCGTGGAGCTCCCGGTGATCGCGCAGGAGCTCGCCAGGTCCCATGACGCCGTCGTGGCCCTCGGAGTCGTCATCCGGGGCTCGACCCCGCACTTCGACTACGTGTGCCGCTCGGTGACCGACGGCCTGACCCGTATCGCGCTCGACGAGGCCACGCCGGTGGCCCACGGGGTGCTCACCACCGAGAACGAGGCCCAGGCCCGCGACCGCGACGGTCACGAGGGCGCCGCCGAGGACAAGGGCGGGGAGGCGGTCGCCGCCGCACTCCGGGCAGCCCTCACCCTCCGCGACCTACGGGCGGGACGATGACCGAGCACCTCTACCCCGAGCACGCGGACTCCGAGCGCCCGGACTCCGAGCGTCGGGACCTCGGGCACCAGGACCTCGAACACTGGGACTTCGAGCACCGTCCACGTCGACTCCGGATCGCCGTGATCGCGCTGGCCATCCTGACCGTCCTCGTCCACATCGTCTGGGCGATCGTCCTGGTCCGGGACGACACCGGGGTCACCATCGGGATCGTCGACCAGCTCGCCTTTGTGGTGATCGGCCTGATCTTCGCCGGCGTGCTCCTCACCCTTCTCCGGATCAGGGTGCGGGTGGGCGAGCAGGGGGTCGAGGTCCGGGGACCACTGCGTACCAGGCTCTGGGACTGGCAGGACATCGTGGGGATCACGTTCCCGCGGTCCAGCATGTGGCCACGTCTGGAGCTCCCCGCCTACGAGCACGTCGGGGTCTGGGCCATCCTGACCGTCGACGGACAGGACGCGGTCGAGGCCATGGGCACCATGCGGGAGGTCATCCGCCGGTACAAGCCCTCGGCCGCCGATCCCGAGACCGTCGCCGACCGCTGATCCGTCGTGGTCGACCCGCGCACCTACCGGCCAGCCCCCGGTTCCATCCCCACGGAACCGGGGGTCTACCGCTTCCGCGACGAGCACGGCCGAGTCATCTACGTGGGCAAGGCCAAGAACCTGCGCAGCCGGGTCAGTTCGTACTTCGCCGACCTCACCCTGCTCCACCCGCGCACGCGGCAGATGGTCACCGCTGCCGCCGGGGTCCAGTGGACCGTGGTCTCGACGGAGGTCGAGGCCCTCCAGCTCGAATACACGTGGATCAAGAAGTACGACCCCCGGTTCAACGTGCGGTACCGCGACGACAAGACCTATCCGCTTCTGGCGGTGACCGTGGGGGAGGAGTTCCCCCGAGCCTTCGTCTACCGCGGGCCCCGCCGGGCCGGGACCCGCTACTTCGGCCCCTACTCACACGCGTGGGCGATCCGGGACACGCTCGACACCCTCCAGCGGGTGTTCCCGGTCCGGTCGTGCACGGCCGGGGTGTTCCGACGGCAGGCCCAACTGGGTCGGCCCTGCCTGCTCGGCTACATCGACAAGTGCGCGGCGCCGTGTATCGGCCGGGTGTCCGCGGACGAGCACCGGGAGATCGTGAACGAACTCTGCGACTTCCTCGCCGGCAAGACCGACGTCATCATGCGGCGGATAGAGAAACGGATGCTCGAGGCGTCCGAGGAACTGGACTTCGAACGCGCGGCCCGGCTGCGGGACGACCTCGGCGCGATGAAGCGGGCCATGGAGAAGCAGGCCGTGGTCCTGGGCGACGGTACCGACGCCGATGTCGTGGGCGTCGAGGTGGACGAACTGGAGGTCTCCGTCCAGGTGTTCCACGTCCGCAGCGGGCGCATCCGTGGCCAGCGCGGCTGGGTGGTCGAACACGCACACGGAGTGGATGCGGGCGGTCGGTTCGACCCGGTGCTCGCGGTCCCCGGTGTCGTCTCCGACTACCTCGCCCAGTTCTACGGGGGGGAGGCCGACCTGGCCGGGGCCACCGAATCGGGCACGGATCTCGCTGCCGCGGTACCGCGGGAGGTACTCGTCCCCGCCCTCCCCGAGGATGCGGCCGAACTCGCCGACTGGCTCTCCACCCTGCGCGGATCACGGGTGTCACTGCGGGTCCCCCAGCGGGGCGACAAGCGGTCGCTGGCCGAGACGGTCCGCCGCAACGCGGTGGAGGCACTGACCCAGCACAAACTGCGCCGCAGCGGTGACCTCACCGCGCGCTCGGCAGCGCTGCAGGAGATCCAGGAGACCCTCGAACTCGACACGGCGCCGCTGAGGATCGAGTGCGTGGACATCTCGCACACCCAGGGCACCGATGTCATGGCCTCCCTGGTGGTGTTTGAGGACGGGCTCCCCCGGAAGAGCGACTACCGCCTCTACCGGATCCGTGAGGCGGCGGGCGACGGTCACTCCGACGATGTCGCGAGCATCGCCGAGGTGACCCGCCGACGGTTCCGGCGGCACCACGAGGAGCCGGCGGTGACCCCGGACGACACCGACGGCCCGGTCGACGACGAGGCGGAACCGGATGCCGCGGGCGCGGGACGCTCTACGCCGACCCGCCGCTTCGCCTACCCTCCCCAGCTCTTCGTGGTGGACGGCGGCCGGCCCCAGGTGGAGGCCGCCGCCGAGGTGCTGTCGGAACTCGGAGTCAACGACGTGCCGGTGATCGGGATCGCCAAACGTCTCGAGGAGATCTGGCTGCCGGGAGAGGAGTACCCCGTGATCTTCCCCCGGCACGGTGAGGGGTTGTTCCTGCTGCAACGTCTGCGCGACGAGGCGCACCGCTTCGCGATCCGGGCCCACCGGGGCGCCAGGTCCAGACGGATGACGACGTCGGTGCTCGACGAGGTCCCCGGGCTCGGTCCCTCCCGTCGGGCGGCGCTGCTGGAGAAGTTCCCGACCGTGTCCACCCTCCGGGCGGCGAGCAGCGACGACCTCTGCGCCGTTCCCGGGATCGGCCCCGGGGTGGCGGCCGCGATCCGGGCGACCCTGGGGTCGCAGGACCCGGCGGCGGCCGAACCGACCGAGGGGGCGGCACCCGCGGACACACCGGGTTCGGACGGCGCGGGCGCCGACGTGGGAGACTCGGGCCGAGCGGTCGGCGATGGCGGTACGAGCAACTCGAGGTGATCCATGGACGAGAACGGTGAGGGGCGCGAGCTCCTGCTCATCAGCGGGATGTCCGGCGCGGGCAAGGGCACGGCGTCGAAAGTGCTCGAGGAGTTCGGCTGGTATGTCGTGGACAACCT
Organism: Dietzia psychralcaliphila; assembly: GCF_003096095.1. NCBI lineage: Bacteria > Bacillati > Actinomycetota > Actinomycetes > Mycobacteriales > Dietziaceae > Dietzia > Dietzia psychralcaliphila. The sequence continues at coordinate 1,889,649 of NZ_CP015453.1, read as the reverse complement.
CCCGCTGGACTTCGTCGGGGAACTGCTCGAGCGTGTGCAGGAGCCCGACGGCGAGCCGCGCAGGCTGGCGATCGTCGCGGACGTCCGCAGCAAGGGCTTCGATGAGCACATCAGCGAGCTCCTGCAGCGCTTCGACGGCAGTCCGCAGGCGAGGGTCCTCTTCCTCGACGCGGCGGACGAGGAACTGGTCAAGCGGTTCAACAGCGTTCGACGATCCCATCCCCTGCAGTCGGGGGACGGGCTGATAGACGGCATCGAACGGGAGCGCAAGGTCCTCGAGGGGATCCGCGGCCGCGCCGACGTCGTCGTCGACACCACCTCGCTCAGCGTCCACGACCTCCGGCACCGGCTCGAGACGCCGTTCGGCGACCTGGGATTCGACTTCCACCTCACCGTCGAGTCCTTCGGCTTCAAGTACGGGGTCCCGGTCGATGTGGACATGCTGCTCGACATGCGGTTCCTGCCCAATCCGCACTGGATCCCGGAACTGCAGTCGCATACCGGTCGCGAGAAGCCGGTCCAGGACTACGTCCTCGCGGACCAGTCGATCGAGGAGTACCTCCGTGCCGCGGTATCGATGATCGGTCTGGCGATGACCGGCTACCGCCGGGAGGGCAAGCGGTACATGACCATCGCGGTCGGATGCACCGGCGGCAAGCACCGCAGTGTCGCCATCTCCGAATCACTGGCCGGACGGCTGGCCGGTCTCGATTCCGTCGACGTCCACGTCCGCCACCGTGACCTCGGACGAGAGTGATCTCGTGACCGGCCAGACCACGGTCGGTGGATCCGACCGGATGGGGTCACTCGTCGCACTCGGCGGGGGACACGGGTTGTCGGCAACCCTGCGTGCCGGTCGGATGGTGGCCGACCACGTGACCGCGGTGGTGACCGTGGCGGACGACGGTGGCTCCTCCGGCCGTCTTCGCCGCGAACTCGACATCCTGCCGCCCGGCGACCTCCGGATGGCGCTGTGTGCGCTCGCGGCCGACGATGACGAGCACCAACGGCTGACCAGCCTGTTCCAGCACCGCTACGGCGGAACCGGGGCCCTGGCGGGCCACGCAGTGGGCAACCTCGTCTTCGCGGGTTTCTGGGAGTTGCTCGGGGACCCCGTCAAGGCGCTCGAGGCCGTCGGGTCGATCCTCGGGGTGACCGGGCGGGTACTCCCCATGTCCCCGGTCGCACTCGACATCGCCGCGGAGGTCGTCGGACTGGAAGCCGACCCCCGGGTGGTGCGCACGATCATCGGTCAGGTCGCGGTGGCAACCACACCCGGCAGTGTGCGTCGGGTACGACTCATCCCCGCCGACCCGCCTGCGGCGGACGGCGTCGTGGAGGCGATCGACTCCGCGGACATGGTCGTCCTGGGGCCGGGATCCTGGTTCACGAGTGTCATCCCGAACATGTTGGTACCCGAGATCGCGGCCGCTCTCGCCCGTACGAGCGCGACCAGGGCGCTCGTCCTCAACCTCGCGCCGCAGCACGGTGAGACCGCCGGCTTCTCCGCCGAGCAGCACCTCCACGTGCTGCGCCAGCATGCGCCGGAGGTCGACGTCGATGTGATCCTGGTGGACCCGCGGATGCCGCTGAGCGGGACGGAACGCGAACACCTCGACCGTGCCGCGGCGGGTCTCGGGGCGCGGGTCATGGTGGCGGACATCGCCAGGACGTCATCGGATGGGACGATGAGACCAGTGCACGACCCCGCTCTGCTCGCCCGGGCGCTCGCCGCCACGGTGAGGACGGGGGCCGATGAATGACCGGAGAACGAAGGAGCAGGGCGTGTCACTGACCGCACAGGTCAAGTCCGAACTGGTGAGGGTCCCGGTGGGCAACTCCGAGACCAGGAAGGCCGAGATCGCCTCACTCCTGCGGTTCGCGGGCACCCTGCAGGTCCTCTCGGGCCGCCTCGTGATCGAGGCGGAGGTCGATTCGGGTGAGATCGCCGATCGGCTGGCCGGAGAACTCGACTCACTCTTCTCGGTGCCCTGCGAGATCCACCCGATCGGGGGATCCGGTGGGAAGCCGGCCCGGAAGTTCGTTCTTCGGGTGATCGACCGGGGTGCCGACCTGACCCGCCAGCTCGGGCTGGTCGACAGCGCCGGGCGCACGGTCCGGGGACTGCCCGCCGCGGTCGTCGGTGGATCCGTCGCGGCCGCGGAGGCGTCGTGGCGGGGGGCGTTCCTCGCCCACGGTTCCCTGACCAAACCCGGCCGGTCTTCGGCGTTGGAGGTCACCGCGCCCGGCGCCGAGGCGGCGATGGCGCTGGTGGGTGCCGCGCGTCGGCTCGGGGTCACCGCGAAGGCCCGAGAGGTCCGCGGAGGTGACCGGGTCGTGATCCGGGACGGAGAGGCGATCGGGGTCCTCCTCTCCCGGATGGGTGCCACCGCCACCAGGGACATCTGGGAGGAGCGGCGTTCACGCGGAGAGGTCCGGGCGACCGCCAACCGGCTCGCCAACTTCGACGACGCGAATCTCCGCAGGTCCGCACGGGCGGCCGTCGCGGCGGCCGCCAGGGTCCAGCGCGCCCTCGAGATCCTCGCCGAAGACGTCCCGGACCACCTGCTGGCCGCGGGTGAGCTGCGCGTCCAGCACCGCCAGTCCTCACTGGAGGAACTGGGCCAGCTCGCCGACCCACCCATGACCAAGGACGCGGTCGCCGGACGGATCCGCCGACTGTTGTCCATGGCAGACCGCAAGGCCGCCGATCTGGGTATCCCGGACACCGAGTCCGTCGTGACCGAGGACATGCTCGACGAAGACTGATCCGCGCGCTGTGGACCCTGCACAGCCCCCACAGGTGGCGGGTAGTCTGGGTCACGTCCCCGGGCTCCACCCAGCGCTCAGGGGTTCTTTCTCGCACCACCTATAAGGAGACATCACGTGACCGTGCGCGTAGGCATCAACGGATTCGGACGTATCGGCCGCAACTTCTACCGCGCGGTGGAGGCACTGAAGGCCGAGGGCAAGACCGATATCGAGATCGTGGCCGTCAACGACCTCACCACGAACGACATGCTCGCTCACCTGCTCAAGTACGACTCGATCCTCGGTCGCCTGGGCAAGGACGTGACCTTCGACGACAACTCGATCACCGTCGGTGGGGCCAAGATGGGTGCGCTCGCGGTCAAGGAGGGCCCGTCCGCGGTGCCGTGGGGCGACTACGACGTCGACGTCGTGGTCGAGTCCACCGGTATCTTCACCTCCGCGGACAAGGCCCGCGGCCACCTCGAGGGTGGGGCGAAGAAGGTCATCATCTCCGCGCCCGCCTCGGGTGAGGACATGACCATCGTCATGGGCGTCAACGACGACCAGTACGACGGTTCACAGACGATCATCTCCAACGCCTCCTGCACCACCAACTGCCTCGCGCCGGTGGCCAAGGTCCTGTCCGACGAGTTCGGGATCGTCAAGGGCCTCATGACCACCATCCACGCGTACACCCAGGATCAGAACCTGCAGGACGCGCCCCACAGCGACAAGCGCCGTGCCCGCGCCGCGGCGATCAACATGGTGCCCACCTCCACGGGCGCGGCCAAGGCCGTCGCGCTCGTACTTCCCGAGCTCAAGGGCAAGTTCGACGGCTACGCCGTCCGCGTGCCGCTGCCCACCGGCTCGCTCACGGACCTGACGGTCGAGCTCGAGAAGAAGGCCACGGTCGAGGAGGTCAACGCCGCCATCAAGGCCGCCGCCGAGGGCCCCATGAAGGGAATCCTCAAGTACACGGAGGACCCGATCGTCTCGTCGGACATCGTCACCGACCCGCACTCGTCGATCTTCGACGCGCAGCTGACCAAGGCCATCGACGGCCAGATCAAGATCGCTTCCTGGTACGACAACGAGTGGGGTTACTCCAACCGTCTCGCCGACCTCGTCGGCCTGGTCGGCAAGTCCCTGTAAGAGCCCTCGGGCCTGCGCACACAGCACCACACCGGGCCCGGTCCGGGAACGCCCCACAGCGTCCCGGCCGGGCCCGCGGTACATCACACGCAGCACCGCACCACAGCAGCACCGCAACACACCACACCACCACAGCACCACCGTCCTCCCGGACCACAGTGCTCCCACACCTCAGTCCTCCCGAACCTCAGTCCTCCCGACAGGAGCCCCACCCCATGGCAGTGAGCACGCTCAAGGACCTGCTCGACGCCGGAGTCGAGGGTCGCAAGATCCTCGTCCGCTGCGATCTCAACGTCCCACTCGACGGGTCGACCATCACCGACTCCGGCCGGATCACGGCCTCACTGCCCACCCTCAACGCGCTGCTCGACGCCGGCGCCGCGCTGGTGATCACGGCACACCTGGGCCGGCCGAAGGGCGCGGCCGACCCGTCGTTCTCGCTGGCCCCCGTTGCTGAGAGGCTGAGCGACGAGCTGGGTCGATACGTCCAGCTGGCCGGCGACGTGGTGGGGCCGGACGCCCGCGAGCGCGCCAACGGACTGACCGACGGCGACGTGCTCCTGGTCGAGAACATCCGCTTCGACCCCCGTGAGACCAGCAAGGATCCCGCCGAGCGTGCCGCGTTGGCCGCCGAGCTGGCGAGCCTCGTCGGCGAGGACGGCGCGTTCGTCTCCAACGGTTTCGGTGTGGTCCACCGCGCGCAGGCATCGGTCTACGACATCGCCGAGGTGCTCCCGGCCTACGCCGGCGACCTGGTCCAGAGCGAGGTCGAGGTCCTCGCCGGCCTGACCGGGGACGCCGAGCGACCGTACGCCGTGGTGCTCGGCGGGTCCAAGGTCTCGGACAAGCTCGCCGTGATCGAGGCGCTCGCTCCCAAGGTCGACACACTGGTCATCGGTGGCGGCATGTGCTTCACCTTCCTGGCCGCACAGGGTCACGGCGTCGGTTCCTCGCTCCTGCAGGAGGAGATGATCGGCACCTGCAAGGACCTGCTCGACAAGTTCGGTGACGTGATCACCCTGCCCGTGGACGTGGTGGCGGCAGACGGGTTCGCCGCCGACGCCGCGCACACCACGGTGCCGGCCGACGCGATCCCCGACGGCAAGATGGGGCTCGACATCGGCCCCGAGTCCATCGCCTTGTTCACCGACAAGCTGTCCGCCGCCAAGACCGTCTTCTGGAACGGCCCGATGGGCGTGTTCGAGTTCGAGGCGTTCTCCAGCGGTACCCGTGGCGTCGCCGAGGCGATCATCACCGCGACCAGGGACGGTGCGTTCTCCGTGGTTGGCGGTGGCGACTCCGCTGCGGCCGTCCGCACGCTCGGGCTGGGCGAGGAGAACTTCTCGCACATCTCGACGGGCGGCGGTGCCTCGCTCGAGTACCTCGAGGGCAAAGAACTCCCGGGGGTCACCGCCCTCGAACGCAGCAACTGATCCACACTCGCCGACCCACAGGAGAAACAATGGCACGCACACCGCTCATCGCCGGAAACTGGAAGATGAACCTCAACCACCTCGAGGCGATCGCGCTCGTGCAGAAGGTGGCCTTCGCGCTGCCGGAGAAGTACCTCGAGAAGGTGGAGGTGGCATTCATCCCTCCGTTCACCGACATCCGCGGTGTCCAGATCGTGATCGAAGGGGACAAGCTCGGTTTCGCCTACGGCGCGCAGGACGTGTCGGTCCACGAGTCCGGTGCGTACACCGGCGAGATCTCGGCGGGAATGCTCGCCAAACTCGGGTGCACCTACGCCGTGGTGGGCCACTCCGAGCGTCGCGAGTACCACTCGGAGACCGACGAGCTGGTTGCCGCCAAGGCCGCGGCGTGTCACAAGCACGGTCTCACCCCGATCGTCTGCGTGGGGGAGAAGTTGGAGACCCGGGAGGCGGGTGACCACGTGGGCTTCGTCGTGGAGCAGCTCAAGGGATCCCTCGCGGGCCTGGGCAAGGAGCAGCTGGCTTCCACCGTCATCGCCTACGAGCCCGTGTGGGCCATCGGGACGGGCAAGACGGCCTCGGCCGCGGACGCGCAGGAGGTGTGCGCGGCCATCCGCTCGGCCCTCTCCGAGCTGGCGGGTCCCGAGATCTCGGATCAGATGCGCGTGTTGTACGGCGGGAGCGTCAATGCCTCCACCGTCGGTGAACTCCTCGAGCAGCCCGACGTCGACGGCGGCCTGGTGGGCGGGTCCTCGCTCAAGCCCGACGAGTTCGCCCAGCTCTCCGCCATCGCCGCCGGCGGTCCGCTGCCCTGAGTCGACCCGCCCGGCGCGGCCGCCCCGAGGCGGGCGGGCGCGCCGGGATTCGCCATGGAGATCCCACCGGGTAGTCTGGACCAGTCGTCCTCTGACCGCCCCGACCCGACGTAAGGCCCGATCCGTACATGAAGCTCGCCCTGGACATCTTCCTCGTCGCCACCAGCCTGCTGTTGATGCTGTTCATCCTGCTGCACCGCGGTAAGGGGGGCGGTCTGTCCTCGCTGTTCGGCGGCGGTGTGCAGTCCAGCCTCTCCGGGTCGAGTGTCGTGGAGCGCAACCTCGACCGTGTGACCGTGGTCGTGGCAATACTGTGGCTCATCGCGATCGTCGCGGTCGGCCTCCTGGTCCGCTTCGGCTGACCCTCCGCCCTCCGCGGCCTCCGGCGCGTCGACACGAGGTGCGCTCCTCCTTCAGTGGAGGAGCGCACCTCGTCGTCGATATCGTGTCAGTTCAGCGCGGACGCCGCGCCCTCGTCGAGGTGGTAGGTCGTCGACTCGGACCCCACCGCTCCGGCCACCGGCCATTCCGTCGGGTCGGCCCCGCCGAGTCCCCGGGCCACCGCCTCCGCCTTGCCCTCACCGGCCGCCACCACCAGTACGTGCCGTGAGCGACGAACCGCCGGGAGGGTGAACGTCATCCGCTCGGCAGGGGGCTTGGGGCACTCGCGGACGCCCACCACCATCCGCTCCGTCTCGGCGACCGCGGGGGTGTGCGGGAAGATCGAATCGATGTGCCCCTCGGGTCCCATGCCCAGGATGGTCACGTCGAAGATCGGATCGTCGCCGCCGGGGATGTCGAGAGACTCGAGGAATCGTGCGGCGGCGGAGTCGACATCGCTGTCCTCCGCGGTTCGCGCCGGCCAGCGGTGCACGGTCGGACGGTCACCCAGGGAATCGAGAAGAGCCTCGTCCAGCTGGCCGTCGTTGCGCTCCGGGTGACCAGCGGGAACGAACCGCTCGTCCCCGAAGAAGATGGTGACCCGTTCCCAGTCCACGGGGGACCCGGCGAGGGCGGCGGCGGTCTTGATCCCGACCGAACCCCCCGTCAGTGCCAGCGTCGCCTGTCCCGCGGCGTCGATCCGCTCGGTGAGACACTCCGCTACCGTCCTGGCGGCCGCGGCGGCCAGCGCATCCGTGTCGGTGTGGACTACATGACGGATGTGGGGCATCGATCCTCCTGTGGTCGTGGTTCTCGGTCTGCGGGACGGTGGGCGCTCCCGCTCAGCGCACGGAGGCAGAGGTGTAGATCACCCGGTCGTGGTTCGCGAGGGCGTCGGCGTACACACCGTCGGTGTCCATTCGGCGGAGTTCCTCGGCGAGGCAGTCCGCCACGCTCCGTTTCACCAGCGTCACCCGCGTGGGGGAGTGACCGGTGATCCGTAGCTCCGCCGAGGTGGGGCTCACCTGCTCGATGACGATCGATCCGGAGGCGCGCTCCAGGACGACCATCCGCGGCCCCACCGCGCGGTGGACGTCGATCCCCAGACGGGAGGCGAGCCAACCACCGGCGAGGTCCACCGACGCCGCCCGCTCGGGTCCACACACCGTGGCGCCGGTGATGGTCTCGAACGGCGGCCTGTCCAGGGTGGCCGCCAGCAGGGAACGCCAGTGCGTGACCCGCGCCCAGGCGAGATCGGTATCCCCCGGGGAGTACCCGGCCGCCCGTTTGGCGAGTGCGTCCGTCGGGTGCCCCTCGGCGTCGGAGTCCACGATCCGGCGTCGCGCCAGACGACCCACCTTGTCCTCGGACAACAATGTCGGCGAGTGTCTGGGCCACCACACCGCGAGAGGAGTGTCGGGGAGGAGCAACGGAGTGACCAACGAGGCGGACTGCGACGCCATCGCCCCCGAGGTCCGCAGGACCACGACCTCGGCCGCTCCCGCGTCGCCACCGACCCGGATCTGACCGTCGAGTCGGTCCGCCCTGGCGCGGTTGCCGCGGATCACCACGATCACCCGACACGGGTGCTCACGGCTGGCCTCGTTGGCCGCCTCGATCGCGGTTTCGCTGCCGCGGACATGGTCGGTGAGGACGATCAGCGTGAGCACCCGGCCGATCGTGCTCAGCCCCGCGTCCTCACGGATCTGCACGAGTTTCTTGGAGATCTCGCGGGTCGAGGTGTCAGGTAGGTCAATGATCACGGTCGCCTCCATGCGCGGCCACTGCGGGCCAGGATCTCGTCGGCACCACGCGGACCCCAGGTCCCGGCCTGGTACTGCTCGGGGGTGCCACCGGCCGACCATTCACTGAGCACCGGATCGAGGAGCATCCAGCTCAGTTCCACCTCGCGCGAGACGGGGAACAGAGACGGTTCGCCCAGCAGGACGTCCAGGATGAGCCGCTCGTACGCCTCGGGCGAGGATTCGGTGAAGGCCTCACCGTAGGCGAAGTCCATGTTGACGTCGCGGACCTCCATCGCGGTGCCGGGGACCTTCGACCCGAACCGCAGCGTCACGCCTTCGTCGGGTTGCACACGGATCACCAACGCGTTCTGGCCCAGCTCCTGGGTCATGGTCGCGTCGAAGGGCAGATGGGGGGCGCGCCTGAAGACCACCGCGATCTCAGTGACGCGACGGCCCAGCCGCTTGCCGGTGCGCAGGTAGAACGGGACGTCGGCCCAGCGCCTGTTGTGCACCTCCAGGGTGATCGCGGCATAGGTCTCGGTGGTGGAGGACGGGTCGTACCCCTCCTCGTCCTTGAGCCCCACCACCTGCTCGGACCCCTGCCACCCGCCGGAGTACTGGCCGCGGGCAGCGGTCTCGGAGATCGGCAACGCGAGCGAGGTCGACTCCAGGACCTTGGTCTTCTCCGCCCGCAGCGCCTCCGCCGAGAAGTCCGTGGGTTCCTCCATCGCCACCAGCGCCATCAGCTGGATGAGGTGGTTCTGGATGACGTCACGCGCCGCCCCGATCCCGTCGTAGTATCCGGCGCGGCCGCCGAGGCCGATGTCCTCGGCCATGGTGATCTGCACGTGGTCGACGTGGTTGGTGTTCCACACCGGCTCGAAGAGCTGGTTGGCGAAGCGCAGCGCGAGGATGTTCTGGACCGTCTCCTTGCCCAGGTAGTGGTCGATGCGGAACACCGAGTCCTCGGGGAAGACGGCTCCCACCACCGCGTTGAGCTCACGGGCACTCGCCAGATCGTGTCCGAATGGCTTCTCGATGACCACGCGGCGCCATGCTCCGTCCACCGCCCTGGTACATCCGGTGCGGTCGAGGTGCCGGCAGACGGTGGGGAAGTCGTCCGGGGGGACAGAGAGGTAGAAGGCGTAGTTCCCGGCGGTGCCCCGTTCGGTCTCGAGGGCGGTCAGCTGCTCCGCCAGTCGATCGAACCCCTCGTCGTCGTCGAAGGTCCCGGTGACGAACCGGAGTCCCGCCGCCAGCTGTTCCCAGACGTCCTCGCGGAACGGGGTGCGACACCGTTCCCTGGCGTGTTCACGGGCGAAATCGGCGAAGTCGGAGTGGGTCCACCGGCGGCGACCGAAACCGATGAGGGAGAAACCCGGTGGGAGCAGACCCCGGTTCGCCAGGTCGTAGACGGCGGGGATGAGCTTTTTCTTGGAGAGGTCCCCGGTGACGCCGAAGATGACGAGGCCGGACGGCCCGGCGATCCGGGGCAGCCTACGGTCCCGTGGATCGCGGAGCGGGTTGGCCGACCCCTCCGGGCCGCCGACGGTGTCGCCGACGGCCGGGGAGGGCAGGCTGTCCGGTTCGGTCACGACCCCGACTGGATCTCGTCGATCCGCGAGGTGACAGTGGCGAGCAGGTCGTCCCACGCACTGACGAACTTCTGCACGCCCTGCTGCTCGAGCAACGTGAAGACCTGGTCGAGGTCGATCCCCGCGGCACGAAGCGCCTCGAGGGTGTCCCGGGAGGCCGCACCGGTGCCCCGGACCGTGTCGCCCTCGAGGACCCCGTGGTCGGCGAACGCCTCCATGGTCGGGAAGGGCATGGTGTTGACCGTGCCGTGGGTGACCAGACCGCTCACGTAGAGGGTGTCGGGGTAGGCCGGGTCCTTGACACCGGTCGAGGCCCAGAGCAGGCGCTGGGGGCGGGCGCCCCGGGCGGCGAGGTCCCCGAACCGGCCGGCGGTGTCGTAGACCTCGTCGTAGACGTCCTGACACAGCCGGGCGTTGGCCAGTCCCGCCCTGCCACGGAGGTCGGAGTCCCCGGGCAGGCGGGAATCGATCTCGGAGTCGAGTCGGCTGACGAACACCGAGGCCACCGAATGGATGCGGGAGAGGTCCTGACCCGCTGCCGCCGCCTTCTCCAACCCCGCCAGATACGCCTCCGCGACCTCGCGGTACTGATCGGCCGAGAAGATGAGCGTGACGTTCACGTCGATCCCGCGCCCGATCACCTCCGTGATGGCCGGGAGACCCGCGGCGGTGGCCGGGATCTTGATCATGAGGTTGGGCCGGTCCACGGCGGCGACGAGCTCGACCGCCTGGGTCACGGTCCCCTCTGTGTCCTCCGCCAATCGGGGATCGACCTCGAGGGACACGCGTCCGTCGACGCCGTCGGTGGTCTCGTAGACGCCCGCCAGGACGTCACAGGCGTCCCGGACGTCCGCGGTGGTGAGCGCGCGCACCACCGAGTCGACGTCCCTGTCGGCACGTACGGCCTCGGCGAGCGCGGACTCGTACGCAGACGAGTCGCCCAGCGCGGCCTGGAAGATCGCGGGATTGGTGGTGACGCCCACGACCGAGTAGGTGGACATCCGCTTCTCGAGCTCGCCCGAGGTGAGCAGTTGGCGGGACAGGTCGTCGAGCCAGACCGAGACGCCGGCGGCGCTCAGTGCGGCGAGATTGGCGTTGGTCATGATGCCTCCCCGTTGACGGCCGCGAGGGATTCGCGGGCCGCGGCGACCACGGCGTCGCCGGTGATTCCGAACTCGGTGTACAAGGTCTCGTACGGGGCGGAGGCGCCGAAGTGCTCCAGCGACACCGCTCGACCCGCATCGCCGAGGAAGCGGTACCACGGCATCGCGATACCGGCCTCGACGCTGACGCGGGCGCGGACCGACCGGGGGAGGACCGACTCGCGGTACTCCGGGTCTTGCTGGTCGAAGAACTCGACACACGGCACCGACACCACCCGGGTCGGCACGCCCTCGGACTCGAGGACCTCCCGCGCGGCGACCGCCAGATGGACCTCCGAACCGGTGCCCATAAGGATCACCTCGGGGGTGCCGGTCGACGCGTCGGCCAGGACGTAGGCCCCGCGCTCGACACCCTCACGGGCCATCTCGGCCGTGCCCTCGAGGACGGGGATGTTCTGGCGGGTCAGGCACAGCCCCTTGGGGCCGTCGAGGGCGACGAGCATGGCACGCCACGCCGCCGCCGTCTCGTTGGCGTCCGCCGGCCGCAGGACGGCCAGTCCCGGGATGGCCCGCAGCGCAGCGAGTTGCTCGACCGGCTGGTGGGTGGGGCCGTCCTCGCCCAGACCGATCGAGTCGTGCGTCCATACGTAGTACGCGTTGCTGCCCTGGAGGGCGGCGAGCCGGACGGCCGGGCGCATGTACTCGCTGAAGATGAGGAAGGTTCCGCCGTAGGGCCGGGTCGGACCGTGGAGGGCGATTCCGTTGAGGATCGCGCCCATGGCGTGCTCCCGGACGCCGAAGTGCAGGTTGCGCCCGTACGGGGACGCGGTCCACATCCCGGTGGAGATGGAGGGCGGGCCGAAGGAGTCGGCGCCCTCGATCTGGGTGTTGTTGGACCCCGCGAGGTCCGCTGATCCACCCCACAGCTCGGGGAGGGTCCCGGCGAGCGCCTGGATGGCCTTGGCGGACGCCTTGCGGGTGGCGACGCCCTTGGGGTCGGCCTCCCACGTCGGCAGGCCGGCGTCCCAGCCGTCCGGCATCTGGCCGGAGTAGAGGCGGTCGAAGAGACTCTTGGCGCCGGGGTTGGCCTCGGCCCACGCATGGAACATGTCGCTCCACTGCGCGTGGACACGGGCACCGCGGTCACGGGCGGCCCGCGTGTGGGCGATCACCTCGTCGTCGACGGTGAACGGATCGGTGCCGCCCATGCCGAGCGCCTCCTTGACCGCGTCCACCTCCTCCTGCCCGAGCGCCGCGCCGTGGGACGCCCCCGTGTTCATCATGGTGGGGGCCGGGTAGGCGATGACGGTGCGCAGGACGATGATCGAGGGCTTGTCCGTGACCGCGCGCGCGTCGGCGATCGCCTCCTCGATGGCGGCGATGTCCTCACCACCGTTGACCGTCTGCACGTGCCATCCGTAGGCCTCGTAGCGCGCGGCGACGTCCTCGTCAAAGGCGATCTGGGTGTCGTCCTCGATCGAGATCTTGTTGTCGTCGTAGACCGCGATGAGGTTCCCGAGCTGCTGGGTGCCCGCGAGCGACGAGGCCTCGGCGGTCACCCCCTCCTGAAGGTCGCCGTCCGAGGCGACGACGTAGATGAAGTGGTCGAACGGGCTCTTCCCGGCGGGCGCCTCCGGATCGAACAGGCCCCGCTCGTACCGGGCGGCCATCGCCATTCCCACCGCGGAGGCAAGTCCCTGACCGAGCGGTCCGGTGGTGATCTCCACTCCGTCTGTGTGGTTCCACTCGGGATGCCCCGGGGTCTTGGAACCCCAGGTGCGCAGCGCCTTGAGATCCTCGAGCTCCAGACCGAAACCGGCGAGGTAGAGCTGGACGTACTGGGTGAGCGACGAGTGCCCGCAGGACAGGACGAAACGGTCCCGGCCCACCCACTTCGGGTCCGACGGGTCGTGGCGCATGACCCGCTGGTAGAGCGTGTAGGCCAGGGGCGCCAGGCTCATGGCGGTGCCCGGGTGACCGCTACCGCAGTTCTGCACGGCCTCGGCGGCGAGGACACGCGCGGTGTCGACCGCCCGGGTGTCCAGTTCGGTCCAGTCGGACGGGTGGCGGGCGGTGGTGAGCTCGGTGATCTCCGACGCGCTGGTCACTTGTGGTTCTCCCGGGTCGAGGGTGCGGCGCGGATCCGCGCGTATGTCGTGGCCCACCTTAGTGGTCGGGCCGCGACGGGGTCGGGCGGTCCCCGCCCCCGCTCTTTCGCGGAGCGTGCAGGGGGGACGTAGTATCGGCCGGGTAGTGCGTTGACATCTGCTGCGAGGAGTTCCGGTGCACGAATCCACCCCGACCCGGAGTGGGGGGCCGTCCGTCTCCCCTCCAGAGTCCTCGGGGCGGCCGGCTCCGGCGAGCGGGCGCGCCCGCGTAGTCGACGTCGTCATGTCGTACATCGCCCTCACCAAGCCGCGCGTCATCGAGTTGCTCCTGGTCGCCGCCATCCCCGCGATGCTGCAGGCCGACCGCGGTCAGGTCCATCTGGGCCTGGTGCTGCTGACCCTGGTCGGCGGCTGGCTCGGGGCCGCCAGCGCCAACACCCTCAACATGGTCGTCGACGCCGACATCGACAAGGTCATGAAGCGGACCGAACGACGCCCGCTGGCCCGCCACGCCGTGACCACCCGGGCCGCGCTGATCTTCGGCCTGGTGCTCGGCGCCGCGAGCATGCTGTGGCTCGGCCTTCTTGCACAGAGCTGGCTCGCCGCCTTCTTCATCCTGCTGACGATCTGCTTCTACGTCTTCGTCTACACGATGATCCTCAAGCGCCGCACCGCCCAGAACGTGGTGTGGGGTGGCGCGGCCGGCTGCATGCCGGTGCTCGTCTCGTGGGCGGTGATCACCGACCATCTCCCCGAGGGGCAGCCGCACAACTGGTGGCAGGCGATCGTCCTGTTCCTCATCATCTTCTTCTGGACTCCGCCGCACACCTGGGCGCTGGCGATGCGGTACAAGGAGGACTACAAGGCCGCCGGTGTACCGATGTTGCCGGTGGTCATGTCGGCAGAGGGCGTCACCCGCCGCATCACCCTCTACACCTGGGCGACGGTCCTGTGCACCTTCGCGCTCATCCCGGCGGCGGGGTGGATCTACGCGGCCGGAGCGGTCGGTTTCGGAGTGTGGTTCATCGTCATGGCCCACCGTCTCGAGGCCGGTGTCCGCCGAGGTGTCGAGGTCAAGCCCCTCAAGTTGTTCATCCTGTCGAACAACTACCTGGCGGCGGTGTTCGTGGCCCTGTCGATCGACGCGGTCCTCGGTCTCGAGACCCTGTCGGGAGTGTTCTCCCTGTTCTGATCCGTCACCTGGCGGGGTCGAGCGTGATCGACCCCGTGGTGCGTCGGGACTGCAACGCTCGATGCGCGCCCGACGCGTCCGAGAGCGCGAAGGTCGCACCGACGTTGAGGACGAGCGAGCCGTCGACCAGTCCCTCCATCACCTCCGCCGCACGCTCGCGGTACTCCTCGGTGGTCGCGATGAAGTCCCCGAGCGTGGGGCGGGTCAGGAAGACCGATCCCGCCGCGTTGAGCCGCTGGGGATCGACCGGTGGCACGGGGCCGCTCGCGGCACCGAACAGCACCAGCGTCCCTCGCCGCCCGAGCGAGGCCAGACTGGTGTCGAAGGTGTCCCGTCCGACTCCGTCGAACACCACTTCCACCCCGCCACCGGACAGCTCGCGGACCTTCTCGGGCGTGGCCTCCGGGTAGAGCAGGACATGATGCGCGCCCAGTTCCCTGCAGAGCTGCGCCTTCGACCCGGTCGAGGTGGTGGTGATGACCCGGAATCCGCGGGCTACCGCCATCTGGATGAGGAGCTGCCCCACCCCTCCGGCTCCCGCGGTGATCAGCACCGTGTCCCCGCCGCTCGCACGATGGGTGTCGGTGATGAGGTAGTGGGCGGTGAGTCCCTGGAGGAGCATCGACGCGGCGACGTCGTCGGCCACCCCGTCGGGGACGGCGACGAGGGCCTCGGCCGGGGCGACCACGAACTGCGCATAGGAACCGGGGGTCTGGCACCAGGCCACCCTGTCGCCAGGCACCAGATCCGGCGTGCCCTCTCCCACCGACTCGACGACGCCGGCGCCCTCGCTGCCCGGGATGTACGGCAACTCGGTCCGATAGATGCCCTCGCGGAAGTACGTGTCGATGTAGTTGACGCCGACAGCGGTGGTCCGGACGAGGACCTCGCCGGGTCCCGGAGAGGGGGTGTCGACCTCGACCGTGTCGAGGACGTCTGGTCCTCCGTGCTCGGTGATCTGGACTGCGCGCATGAACCCAGTATCCGTGAGGTACCGAGGTCCCGCAGCCCGGATATCGTCGGGTCGGGTCGAGGAACCACGGGAGCGGCGGACAACCGGGGACACCGGAGGCGATAAGGTACCCCCATGAGCCTGCAGATCCTTTCCCAGTACGCCGGGGGACCGCGAGTCCGGGCGACCGGTCGGCCCGCCGTCACCACCAGCGGATCCGGCGCCGTGTCGACTCCCGATCAGGCGCCCGCCGCCGTCGAGACGGTGTCCGACGCGGGCGACGCGGCGGCGCCGGCGGAGCAGACCACCACCAGCGAGGCCGCTCCGGTAGCCGCGCCATCCGAGGAGAAGACCACCACCCAGGCCGCACCCGCGGCCGCGGCGGCCGGCACCTCCACCGGCGGGATCAGCCTGGGTCGCCGCGCCCCGAAGGCGCCCGGTGGCGTCGCTTCAGCCCTGCACGGCTCGCGGATCAAGGAAGTCGAGGGGGGCGAGGCCCCCGCACGGGCGGCGGCAGCGGCCGCTCCGGCCAACGCAACGGCCGCGCCCGCCTCCACCCCGGAATCCGGGGACACCGAGCCGAAGTCGGAGAGCGCGCCCGCGTCCGTCGCAGACGCGCCCGGTTCCGAGCCTGACCGGACCGACCCCGCGGAGGCGAAGTCCACGACAGCCGAGCCCGCCGGAGCCGAGACCTCGTCGGCGCCCACCGGTGGCGGACTGACGCTGGGTGGTCGCTCGGGGGCCAAGGCCCCCGGTGGAGGCTCCGTCGGCACGCTGGTCCTGGGCGGCGGCGCCGGTGCGGCCGCAGCCGCGGGAGCCGCGGAGACCGCGGGTTCCAGCTCAGACGCGAAGGCGTCGGACGAACCCGCCGCCGCGAAAGCACCCGAGTCCGATGCGCCGGCTGTCGACGAGCCCGGCGAGGTCACGGCCGACGGCTCGGGCACGAAGACACCCGCCGAAGAAGCACCCACCGACAAGGCGCCGGCAGCGAAGAAGTCGGGCGGGCTCACGCTCGGCGGCGGGTCGACGGCCAAGACTCCTGGTGGCGGTAAGCCGGGCGGTCTGACGTTGGGTGGCGGGTCCAAGGCCAAGGCCCCCGGTGGTGGCTCGGCGGGGCTGTCCCTGGGCGGCGGTGCTGCCGGTGGGGACGCGCCAGCGGCGGATTCTGCTGAGAAGCCCTCGGCGACCGAGGCACCCACCGAGGCGGAGGCCGTCCCTTCCGCTGCCTCCAGGCCCGCCGACGCCCCGGCCGCGTCGCAACCCGCCGCGACGCCGCCGGCGGACGAACCGGCCGCCGAGGAGAAATCGCCCGAGACTCAAGCCGCAGAGAAGGCGCCGTCGGAGAAGATCGATCCCATCAAGGTCGAGAGCGTTCCGGCGGGTCCGACGCCGCCCCCGGCCGCGGTGAAGTTCGTCAAGAGGTTCCTCGCCCGCCACGGCGGCGAGGCGAACCTGGTCCTCCAGCCCACCGGTCGGACGGGGGTCCGTCTGACGTTCGTGGGTGCAGACGGAGTCATGGACGATTACATGGTCGACACGCTGGCCGAGGCGGAGGCGGTGCGCGATTCGGTCCCCGGGCTCACCGGTTCGGACTGGACCCGCGAGCTGGTCTCCAATACCGATGTCCCCGCGGGCCACTGGAAGCGCATGGCCGGCTCCGGCTCGCTGCTCTGAGCCCCCGACCAGACAAGGGAGAACGGCCCCGCCACCGGCGGGGCCGTTCTCGTCGAGAGGTCTGGCGGTCTGTCCGGCGCGCTGGCCCGCGTATGGGGGATCTACGCGGGCCGCGTGCTCCCGACGGCCCGCTCCCGGATGACCGCTGAGGCCCAGAGCGCGCCGGTCACGGCGGTGATCGCCCCGGCCAGGGTCACGTGCAGCACCACGAGAAGTTCGGGCACCCCCAGCTGGTACTGGGTGATGCCCACCACCGCCTGAGCCGCGATCAGGCCGATCAGGATCAGACAGCGCCGGATGGCCGGTCCCTGGGCGCGCAGAGCGATCAGGCCGAACGCGAGGCCGATGAGCAGGCAGACGTACCCGACCATCAGCTCGGCGTGGAAGTGGACCAGCCACTGGATCGGCATCTGGAGACGGTCGGCGGCCTCGATGCGGGCGTCACCGGCGTGGGGGCCGGCTCCGGTGACCATGGTTCCGGTCACCAGCACGCCTGCCAGGAGCACGGCGGAGAGAATAGTGAGCCAGGAAAGGGGCTCCGGGACCACGCGGCGCGCAGGGGAGTCGTCGGCCTCACCGATCCGTACGAACAGGACGGCCGCGAGCCAGGCCAGGATCATGGACGGGAGCAGATGGAGCGCGACTGTCCACCACACGAGGCCGGCCAGGACCGTGATGCCACCGATCACCGCCTGAGCCAGGATCCCGGCCGGCATCGCCCACGCGAGCACCTTGAGCCCACGCCGACGACCGGCACGATGTATCGCGAGCAGCAGGGCCGCCGCGATAGCGACCAACACGAAGGTCAGGAGCCGGTTGCCGAACTCGATCGCCTGGTGCATCGCGGGTCCGGCCCCGGCGACGGGGACGAAGCTGTCCTGGTTGCACCGTGGCCACGTCTCGCAGCCCAACCCCGAGGCGGTCACCCGGACGGTGACCCCGGTGGTCATGATGCCGATCTGCGCGAAGACGTTGGCCAGCGCGAGGCCCTTCTGCAGCCTGATCGACGGCATCGGCAGACGGGACAGCGGTCCCGTCGGTCCGGGGGGATCGCTCGTGGCCGGGCTGCCGGGGTTCGGGGCGTGCGAAGTCGAGGTCACGCACCCGATTCTAGGCGGGGGCGCGGACGGCTCCGCGATCAGGTGAAGGAGAAGTGCCGCACGGCCAGGCCGGCGCAGACCGCGGTCCACCCGGCCAGGACCAGGGCCGCCAGGGCGGGGAACCCTCCGTCGATCGCCGTGACCAGCGCGCTGGTCAGGGCGTACGACGGGACGACGACGAGGAGGTCGTGCAGCCAGTCGGGTAGGGCGGCCACACCGATCGCCAGACCGGCGGCACCGATGAGGACGAACCAGATGAGGTTGGCCAGCGCCAGCACGATCTCCGCGCGCAGGGTCCCCCCGAGCAGGAGCCCCATCGAGGAGAAGGCGACTGACCCGAGCGCGATCATCACCGCGCCCACCGCCAGGCCGGCGATGCCGGGGCGCCAGCCGAGCCCGGCCGCGATGGCGCCGAGCAGGACCGCCTGACCGGCCACCAGGATCAGGGTCGCCAGGATCTTGCCCGTGATGATGACTGCTGGCGGGAGCGGGGTCCCACCGAGCCTCTTGAGCGCCCCGTAGCGCCGGTCGAAGCCGACGGCGATGGCCTGTCCGGTGAACGCCGTGCCCATGACCGAGAGGGTCAACACCGCGGTGATCGCGTAGTCGATCCGTGGCTGCGGGATCGAACCGAACTCGATCGCGGTGAGTGCGAACAGCACGGCCACCGGGATCACCAGGGCGACGAGCAGCTGCTCACCGTTGCGCAGGAAGAGGGTCAGTTCCATCCGGGTCTGCGCTGCCGTCATACGGGCGAGCGAGGCCGGTGCCGAGGGCCGGGCGAACGTGCCCGGTGCGAAGCGGTTGGTGCCGGTCTGGGTGTCGGTCATCGCAGGTCCCGTCCGGTCAGGTCGAGGAAGACCTCTTCGAGGCTCCTGGCGCGGGTGGCCAGGGAGGTGAGCTGGAGGCCGGCCTGCTCGAGGGCGGTACAGAGAGTGGTCATGAGTTCGGGGGAGACCGGGCCGTGGACCTCGAGGACACCGGCCGCGGACCCCGTCGTCACGGTGTGTTCCGGTCCGATCGCACCGGTCAGGAGAGTCGGGGAGGCCTCGCCGTCGACGACCAGGGTCACGCCCTCGGACGTGCCCGCCCGCGCGAGTTCGGCCGGTGTACCTGCGGCCACACGGCGACCGTAATCGACGATCACGACTTCGTCGGCCAGCGCGGCGGCCTCGTCCATGAGGTGGGTCGTCAACAGAACGGCGGTGCCGTCACGGCGCAACGCCCGGACCAGATCCCACACGGCCCGCCTGGACTGGGCGTCGAGTCCGGCGGTGGGCTCGTCGAGGAACACCAGCTCGGGTCGGCCGATCACCGCGATGGCGAGCGAGAGTCGTTGCTGTTGACCGCCGGACAGCCGCCGGTACGGGGTGGTGACGTGGTCGCTGAGCCCCAGCTCGGCGAGAAGCCAGTCCGGGTCGAGGGGGTCTGCGTAGTAGGAGGCGACCAGCCGGACCATCTCCCCGACACGCGCCGCGGGGTACGCACCGCCGCCCTGGAGCATCATGCCGATCCGGCTGCGGACGCGCTGCCGGTCGGAGACGGGGTCGAGACCCAGTACCCGGAGAGACCCCCCGTCCGGACGGAGGAATCCCTCGCACACCTCGACAGTGGTGGTCTTGCCGGCACCGTTGGGACCGAGCAGGGCCATGACCTCGCCGCGGTCCAGCCGGAGGTCCAGACCGGCCACGGCGGTGGTGTCACCGAACCTCTTGACGAGTCCCTCGACGTGCAGCGCGGGGGAGTCGGTGCGTGAGGTCACGGGAGCATTCTAGGCCGCGTCGACTGCCGGAAGCGCAACAGCCCCGGCCAGCGGAACATCGCGATCAACAGGATCGACACGGCCACCACGGTGGCCACCCATGCCTGGACGGTGACGAACGGCGGAAGGCCTGCACCCGGCGGGAGGGTGAAGCAGGCGAGGACCGCGCTGACCGCCACCACGGGTAACCGGAACTCCATCCGCGAGGCCCACGCCGCGAGCGGGATCAGGGCCCACAGGACGTACCAGGGTTGGACGACGGGGAAACACAGGACGATGGCCGCCATCGACACCCCGAGTCCCCCCACCGGGTTGATCCGGCCGGCGGAGACCGCGAAGAGCATCCTGACGGTGAAGACGCCGGCGATCACGAGAGCCACGGTCTGGACCATCACCAGGATCTGAGCGGTGTGGTCGCCCAGTCCCAGATACTGTCCGATCCCACCGACGATCACTCCCAGAGCGGTGGGCGGAGAGAGCCAGCTGCGCAGCGACGTCGCCGCCCCGAGCTTCGTGATCCACCCGAGGCCCGACGAGGTGGCGAGCATCGCCAGTCCGGTGGTGACGCCGCTGATCGCCACCATGACCAGAGCCGCCCGAGCGGTGGCGAGGGGCCCGCCGCCCCAACGTCGGGCGAGCGCCATCCCGACGAAGCCCAGTGCCACAACAGTGGGCAACTTCACCAGGGCAGATCCGGTGACCAGGACGGTCCCCACAACGAAGAGGACCGTGGTGCGCGGGCCGGACTCGAGGGAGTCCACGGCGCGCAGCGCCAGCACGAGCCCCACGGCCAGCAGTCCCATCATGAGGGACTCGGAGTGGATGCCCGACACCAGATGGAACAAGACGAGCGGATTGGCCACCGCGAGCCAGAGCGCGGCCACGTCCGACACCCCGCAGTACTCGGCCAGGCGTGGGACTGCCCAGCCCAGCATGAGGATCCCGAGGATGGCCACCACGCGGTGCAGGATCGTGCCGAGGACCACGTCGTCCCCCGTCAGCGTGTGGATGATCTTCTGGACGCCGAGGAACAGCGGGCCGTACTGGTTGGGGGTGTCCCGCCAGATGTCCGGGACGTTGACCGTCAGTGCGTGTGAGGTCCCCAGTGCCGACACGGGCCCCAGTTCGTACGGGTCGTCGAGGGTGTTGCCGATGGCGCCCTGGGCGAGGTAGCTGTAGACGTCCTTGCTGAACATGGGGGGAGCGAGGGCGAGCGGCAGCGCCCACGACGCGATGATCCGGTCGAGCGTGGCCCGGTCGATGCGGCCACTGAGGCGTCCGCGGCGATCCTGGCCCAGGACGTACGGGGCAAGCAGGAGCCAGCAGAGTGTCACCACCACCATCCCGGTCATGACCACGGTCATGGAGGACTGTTGCACCCTGAGCCACAGGCCGAACAACCGCTCGCCGGCGACCGGGTTCTGCAGGACCGGCAGGGCGCCGGCGCCGAGGGCGCCGACCGCCATCGCGACCGCCGCTGTGGTGCCGATCCTGCGGATCCGGCGGAGTCGGGCCAGCTCTGCTGGCGGCGGGGCCCCGGTGAACCGTTCCTCGGTGTGGAGCCGGGCGGTGACCGACCCCGCGCCGCGTACCGGGAAACTGGATGCCACTGACCTCAGCCTCTCTCCACCGTGGGTGTCGAAGGTCACATCCCGGCGGGACCACCGGACGCGCCGGGGGGGTGGGAATATTTCCGTCACGGAAGTGTTGCGTAATATCAGGTGGTGCGTCCGCTCGGGGCGCACCGAGCATAGCCGGAAGGGAGTGTCAGATGAGCGTGCAGCACGTGTTCGAGAGCAGCACGCGGCCCGACACCCGCTCGGCCGTCCGTGAGCTCCTGCTGGAGCGCGGGGCACTGACCGCGGTGGAGATCGGACGTGAGTTGGGTCTGACCGCGGCCGGTGTCCGACGGCACCTGGACCACCTGGTCGAGACCGGGGAGGTCGAGTCCACCCGGACCCGGCCGGCGGGCACACGCGGCCGTCCGGCCAAGGCGTTCCGCGTCACCGCGATGGGCCGCAGTTCCGCGCAGCACGGGTACGACCACCTCGCGGTCGAGGCCCTGTCGGCCCTGCGACGCATCGGTGGCACCGCGGCCGTCGCGGACTTCGCGCGCCAGCGCGTCCGCTCGATCATCGGCCATGTCCGTCCCGCCGAAGGCGCGGACGACGTCGAGCGTGCGGCGACGGACATCGCCGCCGCCCTGACCGACTCGGGGTATGCCGCATCGATCGAGGAGGCCGGTGCGGGACTGCAGATCTGCCAGCACCACTGCCCGGTGTGGAACGTCGCCTCCCGGTTCCCCGAACTCTGCGAGGCCGAGCAGGAGGTGGTGTCCGAGATCGTGGGCACCCACGTCCAGCGCCTGTCCACCATTGCCGGCGGAAACTGCGCCTGCACCACGAACATCCCCACCGGGATGGTGACCGCCGGTGACCTGGCGGCCACCATTCCGGCAGCGGCCGGCGCAGACGCGTCGGTTCCGACCCCCGAAAGGACTGTGCGATGACCATCACCCCAGATCAGGTGACGGCCGACGTCACTGTGCACGAGCCGACCACCGATGAGGAGCGGATCGCCTCCCTCGGTCAGTACAACTACGGTTGGCACGATTCCGACTCCGCCGGTGCGACAGCCCAGCGTGGCCTCTCGGAGGCCGTGGTGCGTGACATCTCCAACAAGAAGAGCGAATCCGAGTGGATGCTCGCCAAGCGGCTCAAGGCGCTGGCGACGTTCTACAAGAAGCCGATGCCGGCATGGGGCTCGGACCTGTCGGGGATCGACTTCGACAACATCAAGTACTTCGTGCGGTCCACGGAGAAGCAGGCCACCTCGTGGGAGGACCTGCCCGAGGACATCAAGAACACCTACGACAAGCTCGGAATCCCCGAGGCGGAGAAGCAGCGCCTCGTCGCGGGCGTCGCTGCCCAGTACGAGTCCGAGGTGGTCTACCACCAGATCCGTGAGGACCTGGAGAGCCAGGGTGTCATCTTCATGGACACCGACACCGCGCTCAAGGAGCACCCCGAGTACTTCGCGGAGTACTTCGGGTCCGTGATCCCGGCCGGCGACAACAAGTTCTCCGCCCTCAACACGGCCGTGTGGTCGGGCGGCTCGTTCATCTACGTCCCCCCGGGCGTCCAGGTGGACATCCCCCTGCAGGCCTACTTCCGGATCAACACCGAGAACATGGGCCAGTTCGAGCGCACCCTCATCATCGTCGACGAGGGCGCCTACGTGCACTACGTCGAGGGGTGCACCGCGCCGATCTACAAGTCGGATTCGCTGCACTCGGCCGTGGTCGAGATCGTCGTCAAGAAGGGCGGCCGCTGCCGCTACACGACCATCCAGAACTGGTCGAACAACGTCTACAACCTCGTCACCAAGCGCGCCCGGGCCGAAGAGGGCGCCACGATGGAGTGGATCGACGGCAACATCGGTTCCAAGGTGACGATGAAGTACCCGGCCGTGTGGCTGACCGGTGAGCACGCCAAGGGCGAGGTCCTCTCCGTGGCCTTCGCAGGAGAGGGACAGCACCAGGACACCGGTTCCAAGATGCTGCACCTGGCGCCCAACACGTCCTCGAACATCGTCTCCAAGTCGGTGGCGCGAGGTGGCGGACGCTCGGCCTACCGCGGGCTGATCCAGATCAACGCCGGCGCCAAGGGTTCCAAGTCGAACGTCGAGTGCGACGCGCTGCTGGTCGACAACATCAGCCGGTCCGACACCTACCCCTACATCGACATCCGCGAGAACGATGTGACGCTGGGGCACGAGGCCACCGTCTCCAAGGTGAGCCAGGACCAGCTGTTCTACCTCATGAGCCGCGGCCTGGCCGAGGACGAGGCGATGGCCATGATCGTGCGCGGGTTCGTCGAGCCGATCGCCAAAGAGCTCCCCATGGAGTACGCCCTCGAGCTCAACCGCCTGATCGAACTCCAGATGGAAGGATCGGTGGGCTGACCGCCATGACCGACACGACTACACCCACCACCGGATCCGGCCCCACGCCGGTGACGGACCGCTACGGAATCCCCGTCACCGCCACCAAGGGCGACCAGTTCTCCTCCTTCGACGTGAACGCGTTCGAGGTCCCAAGCCACAAGGACGAGATCTGGCGCTTCACCCCGCTCAAGCGGCTGCGCGGGATCCATGACGGCTCCAACGTCACCGCCACCGGAAACCTGCTCGTGTCCGTGGCCGAGCGTGACGGACTGACCGTCGAGAGCGTCGACACCGCTGACAAGCGGATCGGCGAGGCCGGCGCCCCCCGGGACCGCGTCGCGGCCCAGGCCTTCAGCTCGGTCGAGCAGGCAACGGTGCTGACCGTGGCCAAGGAGACCGTCCTGACCGAACCCGTGTACGTGACGGTCGACGGTCCGGGGGAGGGCGAGTTGGCCTACGGCCACGCCCAGATCCGACTGGATCCGTTCGCCAACGCGACGTTCGTCGTAGACCAGCGCGGCGGGGGGACCATCGCCGAGAACGTCGAGTTCATCGTCGGCGACTCGGCCCACCTCGAGGTGGTCCTCATCCAGGACTGGGATGACGACGCACTGCACCTGGCCAATCACCACCTCCAGGTCGGTCGGGACGCGACCCTGACCTACACCGCCGTGACCTTCGGCGGCGAGCTCGTCCGTATCGCGCCGTTGGCGGCGTTCACGGCCCCGGGCGGCACGGTGAACATCAACGGCCTGTACTACGCGGACGACGGTCAGCACATCGAACACCGGCTCCTGGTCGACCACGCGGTGCCCCACTGCACGTCACGCGTCCTCTACAAGGGCGCACTGCAGGGCGATGCGACGTCGAACCTGCCCGACGCCCACACCGTGTGGATCGGCGAAGTCCTCATCCGCGCGGCGGCCGAGGGCACCGACACCTACGAGATGAACCGCAACCTCGTCCTCACCGACGGGGCGCGGGCGGATTCCGTGCCCAACCTCGAGATCGAGACCGGCGAGATCGCCGGCGCAGGTCACGCCAGCGCCGTGGGTCGCTTCGACGAGGAGCACCTGTTCTACCTCATGTCGCGGGGCATCGCCGAGGACGTCGCCCGTCGCCTCGTGGTCCGTGGCTTCTTCGGAGAGGTGATCAACCGCATCGGCGTGCCCGAGGTACGTGAGCGGATCGCCGAGGCCGTCGAGCTGGAACTCCAGTCCTCCGGGATCTGACTCCAGACCCCCGAGAGACCATCCCCGAAGACTTCAAGAAGATTGCGAGCACACCAATGACCATTCTCGAGATCAAGGGCCTGACCGCCCGCGTCGCCGCGACCGCCGATTCGGCTGAGACCGTCGACATCCTCAAGGGCGTCGACCTGACCATCGAGTCGGGCAAGACCCACGCCATCATGGGCCCGAACGGCTCCGGCAAGTCCACCCTCGCCTACGTCATCGCCGGTCATCCCAAGTACGAGGTCACCGGCGGCACCGTCACCCTCGACGGGGAGGACGTCCTGTCGATGGAGGTCGACGAGCGGGCCCGCGCCGGCCTGTTCCTGGCCATGCAGTACCCCACCGAGATCCCCGGCGTCTCGACCGCCAACTTCCTGCGCACCGCGGCCACCGCCGTGCGCGGCGAGGCGCCCAAGCTCCGGCACTGGGTCAAGGAGGTCAAGGAGGCCATGTCCGACCTCGACTTCGATCCGGCCTTCTCCGAGCGCAGCGTCAACGAGGGCTTCTCCGGCGGCGAGAAGAAGCGCCATGAGATCCTCCAGCTGGACCTGCTCAAGCCCAAGATCGCCGTGCTCGACGAGACCGACTCCGGCCTCGACGTGGACGCGCTGCGCGTGGTGTCCGACGGCGTCAACCGCTACCGGGCCGAGGAGAACGGCGGAATCCTCCTCATCACGCACTACACCCGCATCCTTCGGTACATCACGCCCGACCGCGTCCACGTCTTCGTGGACGGCCGGATCGCCGCCTCCGGTGGAGCGGAGCTGGCGGACGAGCTCGAGGCCGAGGGTTACGAGAAGTACCTGACGCCCGCGAACGCCTGATCGGACAGCTGGGAGAACATGACCTCGACCCTCGACATCACGACCGTCCGCTCGGATTTCCCGATCCTGCAGCGGACGGTCCGTGACGGCAAGCCCCTGGTCTACCTGGACTCCGGGGCGACCTCACAGCGCCCGATCCCGGTACTCGACGCCGAGCGGGACTTCCTCCTGCACTCCAACGCGGCCGTCCACCGGGGCGCGCACCAGCTCGCCGAGGAGGCGACGGACGCCTACGAGGACGCCCGCGCCGGCATCGCCGGGTTCGTCGGCGCCGATGTGGATGAGCTGGTCTTCACCAAGAACGCCACGGAGGCGCTCAACCTCGTCGCATTCGCCCTCGGGGACGATCGCTTCGGCGGGTACACCGTTGGGCCGGGTGACGAGGTCGTGATCAGCGAACTCGAGCACCACGCCAACCTCGTCCCGTGGCAGGAACTGTGCCGGCGGACGGGGGCGACCCTGCGCTGGTACGGCATCACCGATGACGGCCGGATCGACCTCGACTCGCTCCAGCTGACCGACGCGGTCAAGGTCGTCGCGCTGACCCATCAGTCCAACGTCACCGGCGCGGTCACCGATGTGGCCCGCGTGGTCGACTCGGCGCATCGCGTGGGGGCACTCGTCGTCCTGGACGCCTGCCAGTCGGTCCCGCACATGGCGGTGGACTTCCACGGACTGGGTGTGGACTTCGCCGCGTTCTCCGGTCACAAGATGCTCGGCCCGACCGGCATAGGCGTGCTCTACGGACGTCGCGAGCTGCTGAGGGCCATGCCGCCGGTACTCACCGGTGGATCGATGATCTCCACCGTGACCATGGAGCAGTCGACCTTCGCCGATCCGCCGCAGAGGTTCGAGGCCGGGGTGCCGATGGTGTCCCAGGCCGTGGGCCTGGCGGCCGCGGTTCGCTACCTCGAGTCCGTGGGAATGGAGACCATCGCCCGGCACGAGGAGTCGCTCACCGCGGCCACCCTTGAGGCCCTCGGGCAGATCCCCGGCATCCGGATCGTCGGACCGAGGGACATGGTCGCGCGGGGAGGCGCCGTCTCCTTCGTGGTCGACGGTGTCCACGCCCACGATGTGAGCCAGGTCCTCGACGACGACGGGGTGGCGGTGCGGGTGGGACACCACTGTGCGTGGCCTCTGCACCGCCGACTCGGCGTGCAGTCCACGGTCCGGGCCTCGTTCGCGCTGTACAACACACTCGACGAGGTCGAGGTGCTCGCCCGGTCGTTGCGCCGGGCGCAGGAGTTCTTCGGAGTGGGAGGTGGGCGTTCGTGAAGCTCGAGCAGATGTACCAGGAGGTCATCCTCGACCACTACCGGCGCCCGCACCACAGCGGGCTGCGGGAGCCCTTCGGGGCCGAGGTGCACCACGTCAACCCGACCTGTGGTGACGAGCTGACGCTGAGGCTACGACTGTCCGACGACCTGTCGACGGTCGAGGACGTCTCCTATGACGCCCAGGGCTGCTCGATAAGCCAGGCGTCCACCTCGATGATGGCCGACCTCATCGTCGGCCGCACGGTGTCGGAGTCTCTCGAGGCCTACGACGCCTTCCACGCGATGATCTCCTCCCGCGGGAAGAACGAGGGCGACGAGGAGATCCTCGACGACGCCGTCGCCCTGTCCGGGGTGTCCCGATACCCGGCGCGCGTCAAGTGCGCGCTGCTGGGGTGGATGGCATACAGGGACGCTCTCGGCCGACAGACCGAACACCATCAGGAGTGAAGTGACATGACCGACCAGATGACCCCGGCCAACGACCCCACGGTCGACGACGCGAATTCGGCAGCCGAGAACGAGACAGCGGCGGGCACCGTCTACAACGGTGAGTTCCGCCCCGACCCCAACCGCCCCGAGCAGTCGGAGGAGGACCTCGCGCTGGTCGCCGACCTCGAGGAGGCCATGCGCGACGTGGTCGACCCCGAGCTCGGGATCAACGTGGTGGACCTCGGACTGGTCTACGACATCTGGGTCCGCCCGGGTGAGACCGAGGGTTCCACCATCGCACGCGTCGACATGACGCTGACCTCGGCGGCGTGCCCGCTGACCGACGTGATCGAGGATCAGGCGCGCAGCGCGGTGGTGGGTTCCGACCTTGCCAACGATCTCGAGCTGAACTGGGTGTGGATGCCGCCGTGGGGCCCGCAGATGATCACCGATGACGGCCGGGAGCAGCTCCGGGCCATCGGCTTCACGGTCTAGCCGGTCTAGCCGGCCGTCGGCGGGGACACGACCCTCGGCCATCCGGGGCGCCGTGGATTCCTCCGGAGCACGGCGGCGACCATTCCCGCCTTGCCCCGGACGGGCATGGTCAGCCACATGTCCCACATCGCCAGCGCCAGCTGGTACGAGGGACTCGCTCCGTCGAGGAACCACTGCTGCCGGCGGCTGTCGATGCGGCCGAATGCGTTGAACAGCTGCCGCAGGGTCAGGCCATCCGCTCGCAGTAGGACCCGGAGCCCGATCCCGTGCAGAGCGGTGCTCGCAGGGGACCGGGGCGCCGGTATCGGATAACCGGAGCCGATCGCGTACACCACTCCGGGGACCGCCGCCAGCATCGAGGCCACCGAGTACCCCGTCGCCGCGTGCCCGTGCCCGCCGGCGGTACCGAAGGCCTCGATCCGGGGGTGCCCCACCCGACTACTGCGCGGGAGAAGCGGGATCCGTACCCGCTCCACTGCGAGCGGCGCGTCGACGGCCGACGGCGTGACTCCGCGCCCCAGCAACCTCGACCGTAGGCGGGTCGCGAGTACGGCGGGATCCGGTGCGGGCAGACCCGCCAGACACGTCTCCTCCAGGAGAACCCGGTCGGCGCCCAGGGGGATCGCGTACAGGAAGCTGGGGCCCACCTCGTCGTCGTCGTGATCTGTCCGCCAGTCCATGAACAGCGCCGGATCACCGCCGAGGGCGGGGGCGGCGTCGACCGCGTTCAGGACGACCCCGTAGGCGGTCTGCAGGGGTCCGGGATTGTCGGGGCCGCCTGCGCCGCGACAGTCCACCACCCGGTGCGCGCGGGCGGTCAGCGCGACCAGCGCGGCATCGTCGATGGTCGTGGTCTCGACCGTCACTCCGGCTCCCAGCGGGAGGGCGTCGCGAAGGGCCTCGTTGTCGAACACGCAGTAGACCCGGTCCAGCACCGCCCGGTCGGGGGAGTAGTGCGCCGGCGCGTGGACGGAGTGCGCCAGAACATCGACGCCACAGGCGTCCGCGGCCAGCCACGGCGGCAACTGGTCGGCCCACAGCGAGAGCGTCTGGCGCCACGGCGCGTCCGGCTTCGGGTCTATTGCGAGCACGCTCAGACCAGAGTCGGCGCAGCGGGAGGCGAGCGCGCGGCCGGCCGGTCCCAGACCGACGACAGCGACGTCGTAGAGATCGTCCCCCGTAGCATCCATCACGACCGACAGTACCGCCGACGAGAGGGCATCGAAGTGCCGGGAGCGTTCTACCAGCAGGTCGCCGTGGGTCGGTTCGATGCCTCGCCTCTGACGGCGGGTCCGTGGTCTCCGGACTCGCAGCACGCCGGACCGCCGAGCGCATTGCTGGTCCGGGCCATGGAGCGGCTCGACGGGGCGCCCGGGGTGCGACTGTCACGGGTCTCGGTGGACGTCCTCGGCCCCATCCCCGTGGCGGCGCTGGACGTCGAGGTCCGCACCGTCCGACCGGGCCGAAGCGTGGAGCTGCTCGAGGCCACCGCCTCGG
Source organism: Dietzia psychralcaliphila (assembly GCF_003096095.1). Lineage (NCBI taxonomy): Bacteria > Bacillati > Actinomycetota > Actinomycetes > Mycobacteriales > Dietziaceae > Dietzia > Dietzia psychralcaliphila. Next base: position 1,860,181 of record NZ_CP015453.1, on the reverse strand, counting down.
TGGACGGCCGACCTGCTCTGGTGGCCCGTGGGTGGCTGATGCGGTCGACCCCGGACGACTTCCCGGTCCACGGCGAGCACTCCGGTCCCGCCGTACCGGACGCGCCACGCGAGCGCGCTCCGATGATGTCCTTCGCCCACGGCGACGGCTATCTCTCGGTGGTCGACTTCTCCTTCGACTCCGGCGGCGGCGACTCCCTGGGGCCGGCCGCGGCGTGGGGCCGGAGCCGGCTCGACCTGGTGGAGGGGGAGACCATGACCGGGTGGCAACACACGGTGCTCGTGGCGGACTCGGCGAGCGGGATCTCCCTGGCGACCGACCCGCTGACCCATCCGGCGATTAACTGCGACCTGGTGGTCTCGCTGCACCGGGAACCCGACGTGGGCTGGGTGCATCTGGACTCCGAGACAGTGGGCGGCCCCGGTCATGGCGTCATCACCGACACGCTCCTGTCCGACGACCGGGGACGGATCGGCCGCAGCGTCCAGAATCTGTACGGGCGCAGCGTTGTGTGAGACCAGCACGGTGTGAGGGCAGCGCGGTGTAAGGGCAGCGCGGTGTAAGGGCAGCGCGGTGTAAGGGCAGCGCGGTGTAAGGGCGCGGTCGGGGTGACGGCCGGAGCCCGGCTGATCGGAGACCCAGGTCACCGGACTCGTCGTGGGTGTCGCGCCGCAGGTAGAGTGGCTGGTCGGCCCGATTCCCCCCGAGAGCAGACGAGGTACCCGCGCACGTGATCACCATCGACGACCTGGAGGTGCGCGCCGGCGTGCGCACCCTGCTCCACATGGACGGGTCCTCGCTGCGGGTCCAGCCCGGCGACCGGATCGGCCTGGTCGGCCGGAACGGTGCAGGTAAGACGACGACGATGAGGATCCTCGCCGGCGAGGGTGAGCCGTACGCGGGCAAGGTCATCTCGACCAGTGACGTGGGGTATCTGCCACAGGATCCCCGCGAGGGCAACATGGACCAGCTCGCGCGCAGCCGGGTCCTGTCGGCCCGTGGGCTGGATGTGCTGATGGTCCAGATGACCGAGGCGCAGGACGAGATGGTCGCCGCCCCGGACGACGCGGCGATGGACAAGGCCGTGCGCAGGTACGGGCGGCTGGAGGACGAATTCTCCGCACGGGGCGGATACGAGGCGGAGAGCGAAGCGGCCCGGATCTGCAACAGCCTGGGGCTCGAGGAGCGGATCCTCACCCAGAACCTGGGGACTCTCTCCGGTGGTCAGCGCCGGCGGGTGGAGTTGGCGCGGATCCTGTTCGCCGCCTCCGACGGGGCCGGCAAGTCCCAGACCATGTTGCTGCTGGACGAGCCCACCAACCACCTCGATGCCGACTCGATCACCTGGCTGCGCTCGTTCCTCGAGAAGCACGAGGGCGGGTTGATCATCATCTCCCACGATGTCGAGCTGCTCGAGGCCGTGGTCAACCGGGTGTGGTTCCTCGACGCCGTGCGCGGGGAGATCGACGCCTACAACATGGGGTGGCAGAAGTACCTCGACGCGCGCGCCACCGATGAGGCCCGGCGCCGCCGTGAGCGCGCGAACGCCGAGAAGAAGGCCTCCGCCCTCAAGACGCAGGCCGCCAAGCTGGGCGCCAAGGCCACCAAGGCCGCGTCGGCCAAGCAGATGATCCGCCGCGCCGAGACCATGATGAACGAGCTCGACGCGGTGCGGGTGGCCGACAAGGTGGCGCACATCAAGTTCCCCACCCCGGCCGCGTGTGGCAAGACCCCGATGTTCGCCAAGGGCCTGACCAAGATGTACGGCTCCCTGGAGGTCTTCGCCGGGGTGGACCTGGCGATCGACAAGGGCAGCCGGGTGGTGGTGCTGGGCTACAACGGTGCCGGCAAGACCACCCTGCTCAAGCTCCTCGCGGGTGTCGAACGCACCGATGGCGAGGGTGGGGTCGTCTCCGGCCACGGCCTGAAGGTGGGATACTTCGCCCAGGAGCACGACACCCTCGACATGGACGCCAGCGTGTGGGACAACATCCGTCACGCCGCCCCCGACGCCGGGGAGCAGGACCTACGCAGCCTGCTGGGGGCGTTCATGTTCACCGGCCCCCAACTCGAGCAGCCCGCGGGCACCCTGTCCGGCGGTGAGCGCACCCGACTGGCGCTGGCCGGGCTGGTGTCCTCGGCCGCCAACGTGCTGTTGCTGGACGAGCCCACCAACAACCTCGACCCGATCTCGCGCGAGCAGGTCCTCGACGCCCTGCGGAGCTACGAGGGCGCGGTCGTCCTGGTCACCCACGACCCCGGCGCCGTGGAGGCCCTGGAGCCCGAGCGGGTCATCATCCTGCCCGACGGCACCGAGGACCTGTGGAGCCAGGAATACATGGAGATCGTCGAACTCGCGTAACCGAGCGCAGCGAGGGCACGCGGACGTTCGCGCATAGAACCGTCGAACTCGCGTAACCGAGCGCAGCGAGGGCACGCGGACGTTCGCGCATACATCGTGTCCACTTCCTCGCGGCCTCGTCGCTGCGGGTCTACGGTGGAGTTGTCGCCGGATCCGGCCGGACGCCGGGTGCACCGACGACGGTGTCACCGAGGAGGTCGGCCGATGAACGCAAAGCCAGTCGTCGTGGGAGTAGACGGTGGACCAGACTCGCTGAGAGCCCTGGCCTGGGCCGCCGAGTACGCGAGCACTGCCGGGGCGCCCTTGATCGCCCTCACCGCCGTCGAGACCCCCGCCGCCGTCGGTCCGTACGCCATGGCCGGCTGGGTGGACCCGTCGATTCTGGAGGACAGGGCGCACACCATGCTCACCGACGCCGTGCGTGACACCCTGGGTCACGAGGCCAGCGTTGAGCAGATCGTCGTCCGCGGCCATCCGGCGGAGGCCATCGTCGCGGCGTCGAAGGATGCCCGTCTCGTGGTGGTGGGCAACCGGGGGCGGGGCGGTTTCGCCGGCATGCTCCTGGGCTCGGTGAGCCAGCACGTCGTTCCGCACGCTCGGTGCCCGGTCGTGGTCCTGCCACACCAGCACGCCGATCAGGATCGGGGCCCCGGGCAGTAGGTGCCGAACCGGGACCCCGCTGTTCCCCGGACTGGTGCACTCACCGTCCGCCCCAGGATGCCTCCACCCGTAGCAGGAGTGCGAGCAGGCGGGGGAGTCTGGCCGCGAGCCCTCGGCGGGGGAGAGCGTCCAGTGCGTCGGACCGTCCCGGCAGCTGCTCGTGCCGTCCGGTGGTGAGGTGCGTGAGCGCGCTCAAGAGCGCCGCCGGATGGGTGTCCAGCGCACTGTGGCCGTTCTCGATTCGGGTGACTGCCGCGTCCGGCGCGAGCGACGCCACCCGCTCGGCGATGCGCGGCGGGGTGCGGAGATCCCGGTTGCCGCTGAGCAACACGATCGGCCAGGTGAACCGGGCTGTCTCACGGTTCAGGTCCACCGGTTCCGCCTCGAACGAGGGGAACAGGTGCGATATCGGTGCATAGGTGAGCGCGGGATCGAGTGGCAGGCCATCCGCTGGGGCGCCGTATCCCAGTTCACGGAAACCGATCGCTCCGGCGATGTCGAACTCGTACAACCCGGGCACGTTCGCGATCGAGTCGTCCCGGGTGGCGTAGGCCTCCAGGAGTCGCCAGGCCGCTCCACTCGGCCGCTGCTCTCGCTCCCGCCGCAGCCGCTCCCGCAGCAACGGACCGAGCAACTCCGCGCCTCCCAGTTCATACGCTGCGCGGACCACGTCGAACAGGAGTCGCTCGTCCACACCCCCCTCGTAGAGGCTCCGCACATCCGCCGCGATCGGGGTGTCCGCGTCCCAGAGGAGCGACCGCACGGCCCTCCGCTCGATGCCGATGTCCGCCGCCGACTGCAGGGTGGAATCCAGCAGCATCCCGGACACCCGATCGGGATGTCGGGCACCGAGACAGGAGACCACGTAGCTGCCGTATGAGGACCCGGCCAGGAAGGCGGTGTCCGCCTCCTCGCGATCCAGCACCGCGGTGATGTCGTCGGTGACGGCGGAGACCCGCATCGCGGAGACCGGCAGGTCCCGGCCGACGAGGTCGGTGCGGGAAAGTCCCACGCCGCGGTGTTCCACCATGATCAGGTCGAGCCCGAGGCGGGCGGCCCACCGCCGCAGACCCCGATAGGGCAACACCGAGCCGAGGCCCGGACCGCCGGGGACCACCACCGTCGGGCAGACGGTGCGCGGGCCGGTCCGCACGTAGGTCAGATCGAACGCGGGGCCGGAGTCATCTGCCGGTCGTCTGACTCTGCGCAGCCCCGTTGTGCCGACGGACAGCGCCGACACCACGCCGCGGCGCCAGGTCATACCCGCGCCGACCGGGTGACGAGCGCGCTCATGACGGTCACCCGCGCGGTACGTCAGATCCGCTGCTCGTGGACATCCTCGAGCGCGGCGGCGTCAGCGGCGCTCATCCCGGCGATCGGCTCGCCGTTCCACACGATGTCATCGCCCAGTGCGCCCAGCAGCTCCTTGCGTTGGCCGTGGCTCAGCTTGGCACCGTGGACGAGAGTCGCGGGACTCCACATCATGGCGAAGGAATCGTGCCACCCCGATCCGACGTCCCTCACGTGGAGCAGGTCGTGAAGTGAGGTGGGCAGGTGCTTGAGCGGCTCGGCGAACGCGTCGGCGAGCACGGCCAGGCTGATCTGGCGCTCGACACCCGGCTCGACGACGAACGCCTCGTCGTTCCGCCCGGTGAGCGCCTGCTCGAGCTGCTCCGCCTCGAGCAGGATGACGCCATTGGTCGGGCGGGGGTTGCACTCGATGGAGTAGAGCTCTCCGTCGTTGTCGACGAAGTCGAAGGAGAGCTGGCCCGTGAATCCGGTGTCGAGCGCATCGACGATGCGCTGGGTGTAATCGAGGGTGTCGGTGCTGTCCACCGCGAGGAAGGTGATGCCCGTGCTGTGCGCCCACTGCTCCGGGGCGCGGTAGGTGCAGTGCGAGGTGACCCTGCCGTCCACGATCGTGCTGTAGGTGCACACCATCGGGCCGTCGACGAACGGCTGCACCAGCCACGGCTGTTCCTCAGTGGGGTGGCAGTCGTCGACGGACATCTTGCCGGCCAGCGGCCCGGTGTTCGTCAGCAGACCCACACCGCCGCGGGAGAACGCCGCCCGGGCGAAATAGCGTGGGTACTTCTCGGTAGCTGCCACGAGCGAGTCGTGGTCGGTCGCGACGATGGTCTCGGGAATCGGCACCCCCGCCCGCTTCACCAGGCGTTGGAAGCTCGCCTTGTCGTGCAACCGGGCGAGTGTGGAGAAGCTGCCGCCGAACAGCGTCACGCCCTCGGGCAGGTCCGCGACCCGGGCCGAGAGGTAGAACACCTCCTCGAAGGTCGGGATGATGAGGTCGATGTCGTACTCAGCGACGATCCGGTTCACGTCGGCGATGAACCGGTCGGTGTCGTAGCGGGGAGACGCCGTGACGGCATGCCCCGCGAGGTACTTGGAGTGGCTGCCCGTCGCGCCCGGAAAAGTGTCGCTCGCCACAACTGTGTGGCCGAGGCTGCCGAGCTTGCGGATGATGTCCAGGGCGAAGGTGTTCCTGGAACTGGTGACGAGTACGCGCATCATGGTCCTCTCAGCGGCGGTGGCCTCTCGAACATCCTATTCACGACAGCGGGGCATCCGGTCCCCAATGATGACTATCGTCAAGGCGAGGAATCGGGAGCGTATGGACGAGGTGACGAGGTGGATCGCGGCCGTGCCTACGCTTGTCGGGTTCGGTCTGGCCCTGGGCTTCAGTCCGGTGCTCTACGGCGCGACCGCGGACATCCTCGGGCGGAATCAGAACGTGCGTGCCCGCCTCACCTGGTTGCTCTCGGGTCTGGTCACCGGGGCCACCGTGCTCGCCCTGGTGTTGCACGGTCTCAATCCCGCGAATCTCCTGGCACAGGTGCATGACCGCACTGATGCGGTGGTCGAGAATCGATTCGTCGACCTCACCGTGGGCGTAATCCTGCTGCTCGTGGCAGCCGGCATGGCACTGTGGGTGCAGATCGTGCCCGACGCCCCTCCGAGGAAGGTGCGCGAACCCGACCAGAACGCTCCGCCCGCCAGCCTGTTCGTGCTCGGATTCAGCGCAGCCATCGTCGGCATTACCACGCTCCCGATCATGTACCTCACCGGCCGACTGGTCGAGAGCTTGAGCACCGACCCCTTCCTTCGACTGATCGCCTACAGCGTCTTCGTGGTGGCCCTGGTCGAACCCTTCGTCCTGCTCGCCTGGATCTGGTCCCGGTTCCCGGTCGCCACGACCAAGGTCACCGAGGCGTACGGACGGATGCTGGCGTGGGACTTCCGTTGGGTGGCCTGTGCCCTGATGACCTTCGGAGGACTGTTATTGATCGGCTTCACCCTGTTCGTGCACCGCTGACACCGCCGCCCCGGTAAGGCGAGCCTAAGCAATTGGGCTGACCAGCACGTTTGAGACACTTGTCCACATGGACCTCGCTTTCAACATCGTTCTGATCCTGCACTTCATCGGCCTGGCCGGAATCATCGGTGGGTGGCTCGCCACCATCAAGGCACCGCACATGAACAAGGCGATCCTGCACGGCGCGATCCTCCAGGTGGTCACCGGGCTGATCCTCGTCGGCCTCCGCGAGATGCAGGACGCGGACCTGAACCACATGAAGATCGGGATCAAGCTCCTCATCGCGATCGTCATCCTGGTGGTCGCGGTCGTCGGTGTTCGTAAGGAGGCCAGGGCCCAGGGCAGCACCGCGAACCTGGCCCACATCGCCGGTGTGCTGGGCGTCGTCAACGTCGCCATCGCGGTCCTGGTCTGACACCAGTCACCCACACCTCGCGCCGCCCCTCGACTCCGGTCGGGGGGCGGTTCGCGTTCACCCCTCCATCACAGCGGCGAGGTAGGCGCGCACCAGCCGGGCACCCACCTCGGCCGGGAGGCGTTCGATTGCCGCGAGCAGTGCGGCCATCCCGCCGTCTTCCCCGTCGCCGGCGAGCACTCCGGCTACCATCGCGTGCACATCGTCCTCGGGGAGGGCGAGCAGGTCGTCAGGGGAGAGTGCGCCGGCCTCCAGCGCGGCCAGCACGTCGGCGAACGCGGCCGGAGGCGCCGGGTCTGGCATGCCGCGTACCGCGTCAGCAGCCGCGTGGGCCACGTTCAGGATCTCGTCCGTCAGCCGTTCGGTCACCGGGGTGATGGTGAGGTGGGATGACGACGACAAGGCCCCTCGCTCCTGCCGGTAGGCCGGTTGCGCCTGCACGGCGATGCCCCTGCGACCGCACTCGTCAGCCCACAGGTGGGGATGGACACGTCGGCCATCTCCCGCGGACCTGTCGGCCACCACGGCGATGAGGGGTCCCGGATCGGAGTCGATCACGCGCAGTCCCTCGATGCCGGCCAGCCCCTCCACGAGGCGTCCGGTCGCCCCGGCGGTGCGGGCCACGAGTTCGGACTGACCGTCGTCGCCCAGAGCCTCGAGTACCGCCCACGCGGCAGCCGCGGGTTCGAGGGGCTTGGACCCGGACAGGGTTGGGTTGACCACCGGGTAACCCGGCCAGTCGACGGTGGAGAACCAGGATGCGCGGTGCCTGGCGCGGCCCCGGCTGAGCAGCACCGAGGTGCCCTTGGGGGCGAACCCGTACTTGTGGAGATCTGCCGAGATGCTGGTGACGCGATCGATCCGGAGGTCCCAGATCGATCCCACCCCGCCCGGCCAGAACGGCAGGACCAGGCCCCCGAGGCAGGCGTCCACGTGCAGCCCGATCCGCGGGTCGTGGTCGGCCTCCAGCCCTGCTGCCACCTGCTCCACCGGGTCGATCACGCCGGTGGGGTAGGAGGGTGCCGAGCACACCACCAGGCAGGTGTCGTGATCCACGGCGGCCAGCAGGTCCGCCGCGGCCACCCGGCCCGTGGCGGGGTCCACCTCGACGCCGACGAACCGCATCCCGAGGACGTGGGAGGCCTTGCGGAACGCGGCGTGGACGGTCACCGGGGCGACGATCGTCCCGCCGCTGCCGGGGGCACGCCCCGAGACCTCCCGAGCCGCCAGACACGCCAGCACGCAACTCTCGGTACCGCCCGATGTCACGACACCGTGGACCTCGTCGTCGTCCCCCGGACCGTCTCCACCGTCACCGCCCAGGATCGCGCGGACCCTCGTCACGATCCCACCGTGGATCTTGGCGACCGACCCGAACACTGTCGGGTCCAGGTCGTTGACGCCGTGCGCCAGGCCGGCCGCGCGCACGGCCACCTCGTCCACGCCCTCGAGTCCCGAGTCGTAGACATAGGAGAGCACCCGGCCGCCGGTCGTGGGCGGGTCCGACGCCCGCAGCGCCGCCAGCGTCTCAAGGGCCGCCTCGCCTCGCCGGGCGATCAGGGCCTCCAGGGGATCGGTGTCCGGTGGTTCGACTGTCATGCGGGCTCCGTCCAGCTCGGGTGTTCGCGGCCCAGCGCCCGGATGACCAGCAGACTCGCACCGGTCAGAAGTGCGGGAACCAGGGAGAAGCCGAGGATGATGGCCCAGCGGGCGGGGTCGGGCTGGTCGGCGATTCCGCCCGAGCGGAAGCCGGTCACCGCTAGCAACGCCAGCACCACGACGGGCCCCAACGCCATGGATCCGGTCTCGGATGCCGTCCACAGCCCGCTCATCGCCCCGCTCCGGCGACGGCCACCCAGCTCGCGGTCCATGTCCGTGGTGTCGGGCAGCATCGACATGGGAAGAGCCTGCATACCGGCGTAGGCGACCCCCGCCAGCGCGACGGGGACATGGACCCACATCCCGGGCCACACACCCGCGGGGATGAGCATGAGAGCGGCCACGGTGAACAGGATCGTCGCGGCCGCCAGAGCGGGGACCTTGCCCCGGGCGTGGGCGAGGCGGGCCCACAGCGGCATCACCACCAGCGCCGGTCCGATGAGGGCGAGGAACAGCCCGGTCAATGCGGCCTCGTTACCCAGGATGTACGTGGCGACGTACTGGCCACCGGCGAGCATCACCGCCGTGGCGACCGCCTGCAGGCAGAACAGGCCCACGAGTAGCCGGAAGGGACGGGTCACCCGCAGCGCGTCGAGTCCGTCGCGGTACTGCCGGCCGAGATCACCGACCTGGGCGTCCGCCCGCAGGACCGTCCGCCGACCGGCACCGAAGGTCGACCACAGCATGCCGGCGAGCATCAGGGCGGCCACCGCGACCGCCATCACCACGTACCCGGTCGACCCGCCGCCGGCGGCCTCGCGCAGAGCGGGGCCGCCGCCGCCCACCACGAGGATCGTCGCGGCCAATACCGCCACCCGCCACGCGAGGATCGTCACCCGCACGGCGGAGTCGCCCGTCAGCTCCGCCGGCAGTGCCAGGTAGGGGACCTGGAAACACGAGTAGGCCAACGACGCCAGCAGGAAGAAGCCCATGACCCAGATCCCGGCCACCGTGGTGCCCCACTGGGTCGGTGCCGAGAAGGTGGCCACGAAGAGCAGGGGCAGCGCGAGCGCCCCGAACAGCATGAGCCCCGTCCGGTATCCGGTGCGGTGCGAGGCCCGGTCGGAGATCGCCCCGATGAGCGGGTAGGCCAGCACGTCGATCACCTTGGGCACCAGCACCAGCACCGTCGCCACCGCGGCGGCGACACCGATCGAGTCGGTGAGGTAGTAGGCGAGCACCAGCCCGGGCAGGGTCCCGAATGCCCCGGTACCCAGACTCCCCGCCGCGTATGACGCCAACATCCGGCCCGAGGGCCGCCCGGCGGACGGACCGTCGACGCGCGCGGCGTCGCCGGGCGCACGAGTGGTGGTCATGGACAGACTCTAGGTCGAGGCGACCGTGTCCGCCGTCGAAAAGAGCGTTCCGCGCACCTGGCTCCAACGAAACGTGTTCGGACCGCTCTTCTCGATGAGGAGTGTGCCGGGACCCGCGTCAGCCGCGCCAGTCGAAGGTGTCCGGGTCCGGGCCCGAGCGGGTGCCGTTGTGCAGAGCCGAGATCGAGGCCATCTGCTCATCGGTCAGCTCGAAGTCGAACAGCTCCAGGTTCTGGCGCATCCGCTCGGGGTTCGAGGACTTGGGAAAGACGATGTCCCCGCGCTGGAGCACCCAGCGCAGCACCACCTGCGAGACCGAGCGATCGACCTGCTCCGACAGCGCCGTGAGTTGCGGGTCGTCGAATACCGCGCCCTGCGCGAGCGGGCTCCACGCCTCGACGGCGATCCCGCGGTCGGCGCAGGCCGCTCGTACCGCGTCGTTGACGAAGTAGGGGTTGGACTCGATCTGGTTGACCGTGGGGGTGCTCAGTCCCGCCTCGGACAGTCGGGCCAGGTTGGCGGGAGTGAAGTTGGAGACGCCGATCGAGTCGACGGGGTGGTCGCTCCGGACCTCCTCCATGACCTCCCACACGCGCGCCACGTCGTCGTGCATCGCCAGCGGCCAGTGGACCAGGTACAGGTCGATCCGGCCGCCCAGTGCCTCGAGGGAGCGCTCGGTGGCCTCGAGCGCCGCCGAGCGCTCGTGGAAGCTGTTGTTGAGCTTGGTGGTGAGCCACAGCTCCTCGCGAGGAACGCCGGAGGCGGCGATCGCCCGGCCCACCCCGTCCTCGTTGCCGTACATCTGAGCGGTGTCGAAGTGCCGGTAGCCGGCTTCGAGGGCGGCGGTGACGACCTTCTCGGTGTCCGCCGGAGGGACCTGGTAGGTGCCGAAGCCGAGCTGTGGGATCGCACGGCCGTCGTTGAGGTCGATCAGCGGGATCTGTGGTGTGGGGGCGGTCATGCGCCCACCGTACGCCCGTCCCGGGATCAGTCGCGACCGGTGCGCAGGGAGGCCTCCACCAGGTCGAGCATCGCACTGACGTGCGCGGTCCCGCGCCCTGTGGCGAGGTGGGTGATGAGCCCGTCGAGCACGATGTCGAGGTAGACGCGGAGCACGTCGTCGGGGACGTCCGTGCGCATCCTGCCGGAGTCCTTCTGCTCCCGCAGGCGGGCCAGGACGGCCGCGTCGAGTTCCGCCTGCCGGTCGGTCCACCGCTCTCGGAAGGACGGGTCGGTGCGGATGCGGCGCGCGATCTCCAGACGGGTGCCGAGCCACGAGAACTCCTGCGGATCGGCGAGGATCTCACGCATCACCTGCACCAGACCCTGCTCGGCGACCGTGGCCGCCATCGCCGCGGCATCGTCGTGTGCCAGCGCGAGGAACAGTGCGTCCTTGTCGTCGAAGTGGTGGAAGATCGCACCGCGGCTGAGGCCCGTGGTCTCCTCCAGGCGCCGGACCGTCGCGCCCTCGAACCCGAACTCGGCAAAGCACTCGCGCGCCCCCGACAGGATCTCGCGACGCCGGGCGTCCATGTGGTCCTGACTGACCCTGGGCATCTCACAGCCTTCCTACGGATACACCACGGCGGTACGCGGTTCTCCCCGTCTCACCAGGAGAACCGCGCACCGCCGTCGAGGGTGGAGGTGATCAGCCCTTGATCATGTTGCGCAGCACGTACTGCAGGATGCCACCGTTGCGGTAGTACTCCGCCTCGCCGGGCGTGTCGATGCGCACCTTGGCGTCGAACTCGACCTTCGAGCCGTCCTCCTTGGTGGCGACGACCTTGACCGTCTTGGGCGTGGTGCCGTTGTTCAGCTCGGAGATGCCCGAGATGTCGAACGACTCCGTGCCGTCCAGTCCGAGGGTCTCGTGCGACTCGCCCTCGGGGAACTGCAGCGGGATGACTCCCATGCCGATGAGGTTCGAGCGGTGGATGCGCTCGAACGACTCGGTGATGACGGCCTTGACGCCGAGCAGGCTGGTGCCCTTGGCGGCCCAGTCGCGCGACGAGCCCGTGCCGTACTCCTTGCCACCGAGCACCACGAGCGGGGTGCCCTGTGCGGCATAGTTCTGCGCGGCGTCGTAGATGAACGCCTGCGGGGCGCCCTCCTGCGTGAAGTCACGCGTGTAGCCGCCCGTCACGCCGTCCAGGAGCTGGTTCTGGAGACGGATGTTGGCGAACGTGCCACGGATCATGACCTCGTGGTTTCCGCGCCGCGAACCGAACGAGTTGTAGTCCTGGCGGGACACCCCGTTCTCGTCGAGGTACTGCGCGGCCGGGGTACCCGGCTTGATGGTCGAGGCCGGCGAGATGTGGTCGGTGGTGACCGAGTCGCCGAGCTTGGCCAGTACGCGGGCGCCCTTGACGTCCTCGACCGGGGTCAGCTCCATCTGCATACCGTCGAAGTACGGGGGCTTCCGCACGTAGGTCGACTTCTCGTCCCACTCGAACGTCTTGCCGTCCGGGGTGCTGAGCCCGCGCCAGCGCTCGTCACCGGCGAAGACGTCGGCGTACTTGGACGTGTACTCGTTGGAGGAGATGGAGGCCTTGATGGTCTCCTCGATCTCCTCGGTGGAGGGCCAGATGTCCTTGAGGAAGACGTCGTTGCCGTCCTTGTCCTTGCCCAGGGAATCGGCCTCGAAGTCGAAGTCCATGGTGCCGGCGATCGAGTACGCGATGACCAGCGGCGGGGACGCCAGGTAGTTCATCTTGACGTCCTGGTTGATCCGGCCTTCGAAGTTGCGGTTACCGGACAGGACCGCGGTGGCGGTCAGGTCGTGCTCCTGGATCGCGTTGGAGATCTCCTCCGGCAGCGGTCCGGAGTTGCCGATGCAGGTGGTGCAGCCGTAGCCCACGAGGTAGAAGCCGAGGGCCTCCAGGTCCGGCCACAGGCCGGCGCGCTCGTAGTACTCGGTGACGACCTGTGAACCCGGAGCCATGGAAGTCTTGACCCACGGCTTGGCCTTGAGTCCCTTCTCGTGTGCCTTGCGCGCGAGGAGCCCGGCACCGATCATCACCGACGGGTTGGACGTGTTGGTGCAGGAGGTGATCGAGGCGATCGAGACGATGCCGTGGTCCAGGGTCATCTCGGTACCGTCGACGGTCACCTCGACGGGCTTGGACGGTCGGCCCTCGGCGCCGGCGGACGCGTCGGCACGGACCGAGCCCTCCTCGGCGTGGGAGAGGGTCGCGGTCCCGACGTTGTCTGACGGGGCACCGCCCTCGGACTGCATCCGGCCCTTCTCGGTGTCGCCGAGGGGATTGACGCCGGCGTCCACGTAGTTGTGGATGTCCTTGCGGAAGGCGCTCTTGGCGTCGGTCAGCTCGATGCGGTCCTGCGGACGCTTCGGGCCGGCGATCGACGGGACGACCTCGCCCAGGTCGAGCTCGAGGTACTCGGAGAAGACGGGCTCCTCGGCGTCCGCGTGGAGCCACATACCCTGTTCCTTGGCGTAGGCCTCGACCAGAGCGAGCTGCTCCTCGTCGCGACCCGTCAGGCGCAGGTAGTCGATCGTCTCGCCGTCGATCGGGAACATGGCACAGGTGGAACCGAACTCCGGGCTCATGTTGCCGATGGTGGCGCGGTTGGCCAGGGGCACGGCCGCGACACCGGCGCCGTAGAACTCCACGAACTTGCCCACCACGCCGTGCTTGCGCAGCATCTCGGTGATCGTCAGGACGACGTCCGTGGCGGTGACGCCCGGCTTGATCGACCCGGTGAGCTTGAAGCCCACGACGCGGGGGATGAGCATAGAGATCGGCTGACCGAGCATGGCGGCCTCGGCCTCGATACCACCGACGCCCCAGCCCAGGACGCCGAGCCCGTTCTCCATGGTGGTGTGCGAGTCGGTACCCACGCAGGTGTCGGGGTAGGCCTGACCGTTGCGGACCATGATGGAGCGCGCCAGATACTCGATGTTGACCTGGTGCACGATGCCGGTGCCCGGGGGGACGACCTTGAAGTCGTCGAACGCGCCCTGGCCCCAGCGGAGGAACTGGTACCGCTCCTCGTTGCGCTGGTACTCGATCTCGACGTTCTTGTCGAACGAATCCCGGCCACCGAATGACTCGATGATCACCGAGTGGTCGATGACCATCTCGGCCGGCGCGAGGGGGTTGACCTTGTCGGGGTCGCCGCCGAGGGTCTTGACGGCCTCGCGCATGGTGGCGAGGTCGACGATGCAGGGCACACCGGTGAAGTCCTGCATGATCACACGGGCGGGCGTGAACTGGATCTCGGTGTCGGGCTCGGCGGCGGGGTCCCAGCCCGCCAGGGCTTCGATGTGCGCCTTGGTGACGTTCTTGCCGTCCTCCGTACGCAGCAGGTTCTCGGTGAGGACCTTGAGGGAATAGGGGAGCTTCGAGGCTCCCTCGACCGCCGAGAGGCGGTAGATCTCATAGGCTTGGCCGCCGACCTCTAGGGTCCCCTTGGCGCCAAAGCTGTCAATGCTTGCTGTCACGTCAGCTCCACTCGTGGTATGTCAATTCGTCATCCCTCCCGGTGTCGCCGCGTGTCTCGGGCGGCAACGCCGGGGGCGGACACAGGATCCATTGTGGACCCTTACGCCCGGTTGCGGTCATCAATTTACCAGTACGCTCGTTCTGTATAGGTTCCGGCACGCCCGAAGGTGGGGGGCGCGGAGCGGGTATCGCGCCGTTCGGCGCGTGTATTCGGCACGACGACGACGAGATGGCACCATGTCGGCGTGGACAACTCCGACGATTCCGTGACCACGCTCGCCTACGAGGCCGAGCCGGTGGTGTCGTTGCAGGAGGGCGAGGTCCCGCAGTGGCTCGACTTCGAGGCCGTTGTCGGAGACCTGGCCGACGACGGTGTCTCCGCTCCGGAGCCGTTCGTCGAGGGCCTGCGGACCGTGGTCACCGAAGCGGGAGACCGCGGGTTGGACCTCAAGGTCGTCTACACGGACGCCCCGGCCGCCGTCTACACGGATGCTCGTGACCTCGCCGCCCTGCTGAACCATGAGTACGAGGGCACCATCCTGGTCCGGACCCCGGCCTTCATCGGCAGCTCCAGCGACACGATTCCCCGCCATCAGCTCGAGGCCGGCCAGGACGACGCCTGGGAGGAGTTCGACCCCGTGGCCTCCGCCTCGGTCTTCGCGCACAAGGTCACCGCACCCGCACCACCCTGGGGCGCGTTCTCGGCGGTCGTCCTCGTGGTGGCGATCGTGGTGGCGGTGGCCTTCGTCGTGGCTCTCCGGCGCCGACTCCGCTGACGAGAGCAGACCGCTTTCATCGCTCGACACGCCGGCTTTGCTGGCGTTAAACGAGTTACAGCAGTGTATTTTGCCGCCCAATGTTCCAGACGGGTCTTCTGTGACCTACGGTGCTAGAGGAACCATCGGTTCTGTCGAGTAGGCATGAGGCTCTAGTGGCGCAGGGGAAGGCATCACCGGACTCTCACCCTCCTCGGAGACGCGTCCCGCCGTGCGGGTCGCGCGGTCGGCCGCACCCTCGTGCGGTTATCGGAAGGTGAAACGTGGAGCCTGACCATTCATCAAGCCGTGCTCTCGGAGCGCGGAGACGTCGGAGTCCGCGACGGGTGCCCGGGCGCGCCCTACTCGCGGCGGTACTCGTGCTGGGGAGCGCGTCAGGCGTGGTCCAGGCACCGACAGCGGTGGCGCAGGAGGCCCCGGCGGTCTCGCCCGGCGACATCAGCGGTCTGATCCGCGCCGTGGCGGACGCGTCCGCCCGGCTCGATTCCACCCGACAGGACATCGCCGTCAAGCGGGAGGGCGTCAACAAGACGCTCGTCGACCTGCAGATGGCCCGGATCCAACTCGACCGCGCGATCGCGGACGCCGACCGTACGGTCACGGAGCGGGAACAGGCCGAGTCCGGTGTGGAGACCGCCAGGAGCACCCTGGACGAGTACTCCCGCCTTCTGCACCGGCAGGGGACCGCACCGGGTGCCGCCTCCGCGATCCTCGACCCGGGCGGCCCCGCCGACGCCGGGCGACGCCAGGAGTTCCTCCAGCGAGCAGCCGCGGATCAGCGGCACGTCGTGGGGGACATGGTCCTGGCGGTCGACGAGGCGGCCCGGCGCGAGTCCGAGGCGGCCGTGGCCCGGACGGACGCCGAGCAGCGCTACGCCGACGCCGCGTCACGGCGCGACGTCGCCGAATCCGAGGTGGCGACCGTCTACGCCGACGTCACCTCGTTGGAGGCCGAGGTCGCCCAGCTGACCAGGACGCTGGAGGAGAACCAGAGCGCGCTGGCGGAATCGGGCGCGACTCCCGCGGGACCGCAGAGCGCGGACCAGTACACGGTGGAAGACGACGCCATGCGGGACGAGGCCGTCCGCGCACTCGCCGCGGACCCCCGGGCAGGTCGGCAGGCCGCGGATATCGCCTCCGCACTGCCCGGCCACCTCGACCTGGGCGCGGTCCGCCAGTTCGCCGGGGGTTCCTCGGACGGGGCGGCGCGTGCCGTCGGCGGGACGATCGACGCCGGCAGTGTCGGAGCCGCGATCGAAGCGGGGGTCAACGGGGACACCGAGGCGATCATCCGTCAGGTCACCGATGCGATCGGACGGGCCGACTTCGGATCCATCCAACAGGGCCCGGCCGCGCCTTCTCCCGCGCCCGGGCAGGGTGGAGGCAACTCGGGGACCCCGTCGAGTTCGGCTCAGGTGGAGACGGTGGTCAACCGGGCACTGTCCCAACTCGGCGTCCCCTACGCCTGGGGTGGCGGCGACGCCAAGGGGCCCACGCGGGGCATCCGGGACGGCGGAGTGGCGGACAGCCACGGCGACTACAACAAGATCGGTTTCGACTGCTCCGGACTGATGATCTACGCGTTCGCCGGTATCGGGAAGGCGTTGCCGCACTTCACCGGGTACCAGTACACGGCGGGCCCCCAGTTCCCGGTGGCCACACGAAAGCGCGGTGACATGCTCTTCTGGCCCGGCCACGTGGCGCTGTACCTGGGTGACGGCAGGATGGTGGAGGCTCCGCAGTCCGGCGACGTCGTCAAGATCTCGCCGGTCCGGATGGCCGGGATGTCACCAATGGTCGTCCGGCTGACGTAACGGGTCTCCGTCGTTCCCGACGCGCCCTGCCGACGCGCCCTGCCGACGCGCCCTGCCGACCCGCCCGTGCCCGGTCCGACCACTGGTCGGGCCGGGCACGGCCGTACACCGGTACTGTCATCCCCAGTCCGTCCTGACGGTCCGGCCCCAGGGCCACCGACCTCCCGATCTCGCGAAGGAGCCCTCCGCGGTGAGCGATCCCCACTCCGACCCCTCGGCCGACCCGGGTTCACGCCCCGCGGTCTCGGCGTCCTCCGCGAGATCGGACGCCAGGCTGCTCGAGCAGGCGGTGTACGAGGTCAAGAAGGTCGTCGTGGGCCAGGACCGGCTGATCGAGATGATCCTGGTGGGTCTGCTCTCCCGCGGCCACATCCTCCTCGAAGGTGTTCCCGGCGTCGCCAAGACCCTCACCGTGGAGACCTTCGCCACCGTGGTGGGAGGGAGTTTCCGCCGCCTCCAGTTCACCCCGGACCTGGTCCCGGCCGACATCGTCGGCACCCGGATCTACCGCCAGGGACGTGAGGAGTTCGAGGTCGAGCTCGGTCCAATCCTGGCCAACTTCGTGCTGGCCGACGAGATCAACCGCGCCCCGGCCAAGGTCCAGTCGGCCCTGCTCGAGGTGATGGCGGAGGGTCATGTCTCGATCGGCGGCCAGACCTTCCCGATGCCCACACCGTTCCTGGTCATGGCCACCCAGAACCCCATCGAGAGCGAGGGCGTGTACCAGCTCCCGGAGGCACAGCGTGACCGCTTCCTCTTCAAGCTCGTCGTGGACTACCCGAGCCCCGAGGAGGAGCGGGAGATCGTCTACCGCATGGGGACACGCCCGCCGGAGCCGTCCCCGATCCTCGGGGTGGACGCGCTGCTCCGGCTGCAGGACGCGGTCCGCGAGGTCTTCGTCCACCACGCGTTGGTGGACTACGTCGTCCGCGTCACCGTCGCCACCCGCGAACCCGCCCGGCACGGCCTCGAGGACGTGGCCAGGTGGCTCGCGTACGGCGCGTCTCCCCGTGCCACCCTGGGCGCCGTCACGGCGGCTCGGGCGTTGGCGCTCGTCCGGGGTCGCGACTACGTCGTACCCCAGGACGTCGTCGACGTCCTTCCCGCCGTGCTCCGCCACCGCCTCGTGCTCACCTACGACGCCCTGGCGGACGAGATCACCGCGGACACCGTGGTGCGCCGGGTTCTCGAGGCCGTCCCGCTCCCGCAGATCAGCGCGGTTCCCGCACAGCCCGGCCCGCCGCCCGCACGGTGACCCGGGCAGACGAGGGAACCCGCGACGACCCGGTCGCCGCGGCGTCCCGCGCGGCCCTGACGCAACTGGAACTCCTCGTCACCCGCCGTTTGGACGGGGTCCTCAACGGCGACCACCGGGGCCTGCTGCCCGGGCCCGGGACCGAACCCGGTGAGGCCCGCGCCTACGAACCCGGTGACGACGTGCGGACCATGGACTGGTCCGTGACGGCGCGGACCACCGTGCCCCACATCCGGCAGACCATCGCCGACCGGGAGTTGGAGACCTGGATCGTCGTGGACATGGCGCCCAGCCTCGACGTCGAGGGGCGGTACGGCACCAAGCGCCGACTCGTCGAGGCGGCCGCGGCCACCGTCGGGTTCCTGTCCGCCGGGGGCGGCAGTCGCGTCGGGATGGTCCTCACCGGCGCCGGACGCCCACGGGTACTGCAGGCCACCGGCGGCCGTGACCACGTCAGACGGCTGCTCGAGGAGGTCTCACGGTCCAGCACCGGGGCCTCACCCGGTGGGACGTTCACAGACTCGCTCCGCGCCGTCCGCAACGCCGCCCGCCGACACGGACTCGTGGTGGTGATCTCCGACTTCCTCGGCGACGTGGACTGGGAACGATCCCTCCGCGTCCTGGGGACCCGGCACGAGTTCCTGGCGGTGCACGTCGCCGACCCCCTGGACATCGCACTGCCCGCGGTGGGTGCTGCGCTGCTCCAGGACCCGGCCACCGGGGAGGTGCTGGAGCTGGACGTCGACGACGCCCTCGCGGCCGACTACCGCCGGGCCGCGGACGCTCACCGCGCTGAGGTCCACGCCGCTCTCCGGCGCTGCGGCGCACCGGTGCTCGCCCTCCGCACCGATCGGGACTGGATCAGGGACGTGATCGACTACGTCGGCGCACGGCGCCAGGGTGGACTGCCCACCGGTGAGAACCTCGTCAGGGACCTGCCCGACGACCATCCGTCACCGGGTGGGGTGCCCCGATGAGCGTGTCGGAGTTCCAGCACCCCCTGTGGCTGATCCTGTTGGTGGTACCACTGGCGCTCGCCGTCGGGTACGTGATCGCGCTGCGCTCCAAGCGGCGTAGGACGGTGCGCTTCGGCAACTTCGGGGTCCTCCGGACGGTCGACCGCGGCGGTCGGCGCTGGTTCACCCACGTCCCCGCGGTGGTGCTCATCCTGTCGCTGATCGCGCTGGTGGTGGCACTGGCCGGCCCGCAGAAGGAACAGAAGGTACCCCGGAACCGGGCGACGGTGATGCTCGTGGTCGACGTGTCCCTGTCCATGGAGTCCACCGACGTCTCGCCCTCGCGACTGGAGGCCGCGCAGCAGGCCGCCACCACCTTCGCCAACAACCTCACCCCGGGAGTGAACCTCGGGCTGGTCTCGTACGCGGGGACCGCCTCGATGCTCGTGGCGCCCACCACCGACCGGGGGCCGGTCGTCCGCGCCGTCGAGCGTCTCCGGCTGGACGAACGGACCGCGACCGGCGAGGCGATCTACACCGCCACTCAGGCCGTCACCACCTTCACCGAGAGCCTCGGCGGTCCCGACCAGGCGCCGCCCGCCCGCATCGTCCTCCTCTCCGACGGCAAGGAGACCGTCCCCGCCGACCCCACCGAGGAGCGCGGGGCCTTCACCGCCGCCGAACGGGCCGAGGAGGCCGGCATCCCGGTCTCGACCATCTCTTTCGGCACCCTCTACGGAACAGTCGACATTCAGGGTCGGCCCCAGCCTGTGCCGGTCGACGACGCCTCGCTGCGCACCATCGCCGAGATCTCCGGAGGTGACTTCTTCACCGCCTCCAGCCTGGAGGAGCTCGACTCCGTCTACCGCACCCTCGAGGAGCAGATCGGTTACGAGTGGAAGAAGGCCGACGCCTCCCGCCCGTGGCTCGTCATCGGCTCCCTCCTGGCGATGCTCGCCGCCGCCGGATCCCTGGTGGCGCACCGCCGCATCCCGTGACGGGTGCGCGCACCCGCACCGGGCCACGCGCGCGTGTTCGATAGGTTGGTGCACATGGTTCCCGACAGCACGCTCACCATCACACCTCGCACGGTCCTGGTGACCGGAGGCAACCGCGGCATCGGACTCGCCGTGGCCGAACGACTCGCCGCCGACGGCCACCGGGTGGCGGTGACCCATCGGGGATCCGGGGCCCCCGACGGACTGTTCGGGGTGCAGTGCGACGTCACCGACCCCGACTCCGTGGACGCGGCGTTCACCGCGGTCGAGGCCGAGTTCGGACCGGTCGAGGTGGTGGTCTCCAACGCCGGGATCACCGACGACACGCTCCTGATGCGGATGAAGGACGAGCAGTTCACCCGGGTGGTCGAGGCCAACCTGTCCGGCGCGTTCCGGGTGGCCAAGCGGGCGTCACGCGGGATGCTGCGCGCCAGGTTCGGCCGCCTCATCTTCATCGGCTCGGTGGTCGCCCACTCGGGCACCGCAGGTCAGGTCAACTATGCGTCCTCGAAGGCCGGTCTCATCGGGATGGCGCGATCGCTGACCCGTGAGCTGGGCTCCCGCAACATCACGGCCAACGTGGTGGCACCCGGGTTCATCGACACCGACATGACCGCCGGGTTGGACGAGAAGACGCAGGCACTCGCGGTGGCGGCCATCCCGCTCGGCCGGAAGGGTAGCGCGGACGACGTGGCCGGGGCCGTCAGCTTCCTCGCCGGGGACGACGCCGGGTACATCTCGGGCGCGGTCCTGCCGGTCGACGGTGGAATGGGAATGGGTCACTGAAGGTCGACGATGCTGATCGTCAACAATGCTGATCTCCCACAATGCTGAACTCCAACGATGCTGAATGTGACCGATGCTGAGTCGACCGACACCGACGTGACCGACACCCGGACGACCGAGGCCCCAACTAAGGACGCAGCCATGACGACTAGCCACACCAACCCGGCCGACACTTCGGGGGCCGCCACCGGACTCCTCGCGGGCAAGACCATCCTCGTCACAGGGGTCATCACCGACGCCTCGATCGCCTTCCACATCGCCAAGCACTGTCAGCTCCACGGCGCCACGGTCATCCTGACCGCATTCGGCCGTCCGTCGCTGGTCCGGGCGATCTCGAAGCGGCTGCCCGTGAGACCCCCTGTCATCGAACTGGACGTGCAGAGCGAGGAGGACCTCGCCGCACTCGAGGGGAGGGTGAGAGAACACGCCGATTCGCTCGACGGGGTGGTCCACTCGATCGGGTTCGCGCCACCCAGTTGCCTCGGCGATCCGTTCCTCGACGCGCCGTGGAAGGACGTCTCGGTCGCGGTGGAGATCTCCGCCTACTCCTACGCCTCCCTCGCGAAAGCTGTACGCCCGTTGCTCAACCCCGGGGCGTCGATCATCGGCCTCGACTTTGACCCGAGGTTCTCGATGCCCTTCTACAACTGGATGTCCGTAGCCAAGAACGCGCTGGAGGCGGTCAACCGCTACGTGGCCCGGGAACTCGGCCCCGAGGGCGTGCGGTCCAATCTCATCGCGGCCGGTCCCGTCAAGACCCTCGCGGCCAAAGCCATCGCCGGTGACGCACTGGGTCCCGGCGGAGAACTGGACCAGATGCAGGACGAGTGGGCGAGGCGATCCCCCCTCGGGTGGGACGTGAACGACCCCACCGCGGTGGCGACCACCGCGGTCGCGCTGCTCTCGGACCTCATGACGGCCACGACCGGAACAGTGATCTACGCAGACGGTGGCGCCGGCACCGTCTCGTTCAGCGGACAGGAGAACTGAGATGACTGATGGTGCCCTCGACGGAACCGGGCCCGTGGACGCCCTGCTCGTCCTGTCCTTCGGGGGGCCCGAGGGCCAGGATGACGTGATCCCGTTCCTGGAGAACGTCACCCGCGGCCGCGGGATCCCGGCGGAGCGACTCGAGGAGGTGGCCACCCACTATCGACAATTGGGCGGCCGCAGCCCGATCAACGACCTCAACCGCGAGATCATCGCGAACGTCGAGGCGGAGTTGGCGCGCCGCGGCAGGGCCTTGCCGGTGTACTTCGGAAACCGCAACTGGACACCGATGATCGAGGAGACGGTGCGGCAGATGACCGCGGACGGCGTCCGCAACGTGGCCGTGTTCGCCACCTCCGCATGGGGCGGTTACTCCGGTTGTGCGCAGTACCAGGAGGACATCGCACGCGCCCGCGAGCAGGTGCGCGGTGCGCCCACGATGGTCCGTCTGCGGCAGTTCTACGATCATCCCCTGTTCATCGAGCGCTTCGCGTCCGATCTGCGCGCCGCCGTGGCGTCGGCGTCCCCGGGCGCCCGGGTCATCTTCACCGCGCACTCGGTGCCCGAATCGGCGGACGCCGTGGCGGGGCCGCCGACACTCGGAGGTCACCTCTACAGCCGTCAGGTCGCCGAGGCCTCGCGGCTGGTGGCCGAGGCCGCCGGGGTCGAGGAACACGACCTGGTGTGGCAGTCCCGTTCCGGGCCGCCGAGCGTGCCGTGGCTCGAGCCGGACGTGGTGGACCACGTCAGCGAACTGGCGGGCACGCACGACGTCCGCGACGTGGTGATCGTGCCGATCGGGTTCATCTCCGATCACGTCGAGGTGATCTGGGACCTGGACACCGAGCTGGTGGACGAGGTGCGCGAACTCGGCGTGACCGTCACCCGCTGCGCGACCCCAGGGCCGAGCCCGGAGTTCGCCCGAATGGTCCTGCAGCTCCTCGACGAGGTCGAGTCCGGAGTGAAAGGCGACAGGCTCGGCGATGTGCCCGCGCTGGGCTGTAACCGCGATGGCGCCCGGTGCGCGGTGGGGTGCTGCTCGCGGTAGGCGCCGGGGCGTCAGCCGTGCCCTGGTCGGTTCTCGCGGACCCGGTTCTTGATGGCTCAGGTCCCGCGGCCTCAGGTCCCGCGGCCTCAGGTCCCGCGGACCCGGGGCTCGCGGGCTCAGGTCCCGCGGCCTCGGGTCTCGCAGCCTCAGGTCCCGCGCAGGGCGGCATCACCCGCAGCGGCCACCGCCGAGCGACGAGCGGCGTCCTTCACGGCCACGAGTCGTCGGAGGACCGGTTCCCGCGCGGCGGGGTCGGCGCCCACGTCCGGCTGCGCCAACGCGACCGAGATGATCGCCTCCACCCGGTCGATCCTGTCCACCAGCTCGAGAGCGCGGGCCGGTAGGCCGGCGGGCAACCTGGTGACGTGGGCGTCCAGGTCGAGAGTTCCCACCTGGCCGACCTGTGCCGCTGTCCGCTCGATCAACTCCGCCGCCTCGACCACCGCCTGCCCCAGGGCGAACAGAGCCCCGGAGGGGCCGTCGGGCTGTGGCGGCACCGGGCAGTCGGCGACGCCACGGGCCCGCCAGCGCAGGACGTCCGGATGCGGGCGGACGCAGGTCAGGCAGACCGCCTCGCGGCTCACCGGATCACGGACCAGGATTCCCCACCCCGCCTCCGCCACGTCGGAGCGGACCGCGGGAACCGTGGGAAGGCTCGACGAGTCCCCGGGGGCCGCGGTGAGCAGAGCCAGCGACTCGGGAGCGGGGTGCGAACGCCCCGACCGCCGGAGACCCGTGACGAGTCCGGGGAGCAGCGCCGTGGGCCCGGAGGCGGGGGAGATCCCGTCGAGCATCCGCACGGGCTCGCCCGAGATCTCGACAAGGTGTGACTCGGCCAGCCCCGAGACGTACCCGGTGAGTTCGTCGAAGGGTTGGTCACCCCAGGCGGTGCGAAGGAGGAACATCGGCAACGGCCACGCGGGGGACAGCGCGGCGCTCCGGGTGAGGGGGCGTGACATGACGATCAATCCTACCGGTCGGTGCGCCGCCCGCCGACCGCGCGCGTATCCGGCTACCGTGTCTGGCCATGGCAGACATGTACGGCTCCGATGTCCTCTCCGGGACGGCGCGGCGCCGCCGACCGGAGATCCCCGTCGTCGTCGCCGAGAGCGATCTGGTGGTGGAGCACGCGGACTCCGGCTTCTGCGGTGCCGTGGTGGGGTTCAGCCGCACCCCCGACGGCGACTTCGTCAAACTCGAGGACCGGCGCGGCCTGGTCCGCCTCTTCGCTATGACCCCCTCGGCCTTCCTCATCGACGGCTCACCGGTGACGCTGCGCCGGCCCGGGCCGGTCGTGACGGCCGGCCCGACGGTCACCGCGTCCGGGTCCCGGAAGGTCGAGGGCCTGCGTGCCCGGACCGCGCGAGCGGGCCGTATCTGGGTCGAGGGCATCCACGACGCAGCTATCGTCGAGAAGATCTGGGGTCACGACCTGCGGGTCGAGGGGATCGTCGTGGAACCGCTTCACGGGATCGACGACCTGCCCGCGCTGGTGGCGGAGTTCGGACCGACGCCGCAGGCGCGTCTGGGAGTGTTGGTCGACCACCTGGTCACGGGGAGCAAGGAGTCACGCATCGTCGCCGGCCTCGGTGGCGACGTGCTGGTGACCGGCCACCCCTATGTGGACATCTGGCAGGCGGTCAAGCCCGGGGCCGTGGGTATCCACGCATGGCCGGTGGTCCCGCGGGGCGAGGACTGGAAGACCGGCATCTGCGACCGGCTCGGGTGGGGTGAACCGGCCGACGGTTTCAGGAGGGTCCTGGGCGCGGTGAGCACGTACCGGGACGTGGAGCCGGCCCTGCTGGGTGCGGTCGAGCGGCTGGTGGACTTCGTCACCGAGCCCGTCTGATCCACCACGGGGAGCAGGTCACCCGGGCGTGCCGACCTCGTCGTCGTCCCTGCCCCGGACGGGCAGGCGAGCGTCCAGGATCATGCCGACAAGGCCCACCGCCGCGAACGCGCCCGTCGCCCACAGGGCGGCGGTCCCGTCACCCTCGGTGAGGGAGTGTCCCAGCAGGATCGCCGCGATTGTCCCCGGCGTGCTGCCGATCACCGTCGCGGGCAGGAACTGCCGGTAGGGGATGGACGTGAGCGCGGCCGCGTAGTTGACCACCGAGAACGGGACGGCGGGGACCAGTCTCAGGCTCCCGACGGAGAGCCAACCGCGCCGTCGGAGGCGAGCGTCTACCGCCGCGATCCGGTGGTCCGCGCGCAGCGCGGCGGTGCGTCTGTGGCCCAGACGACGGACCCCGACGAACGCCAGCGTGGCCGCGATGCCGGACGCGAGCAGCGAACAGGGGATCGCCACGGCAGGGGTGAAGAGCACAGCGGCTGAATAGGTGAACGTCGACCGGGGGATCGGGGCGACGGTGACGATCGCGTACGCCGAGAAGAACGCGACCGGGAACCACGGGCCCAGCTGGTCCGCCCACCCGCGCATCTGCTCCAGACCAGGGGTCGGGACGACGGTGGCCAGCAGCACCAGGGCCAGGACAACCGCCACCCACCAGATCACCCGTCCGCGCACGGGTCGACTGTAGTCGTCGGGCCGCCGGCGTCCTCCCCCTGGTGACCCCGCGCACACGGTCACGTGCCGACCGGCGGAGGCGCTGCATTAGAGTCCGTGGTGACCCCCTTCACTCCACAAGAGAACGAGGTACCGGTGTCCAGTCCGACCACAGGTCCCGACCTTCACTCCTGGTACGCCTCTGTGGGAGCCGTCCTCGCGAAGGCCGCCCGCAAGGATCCCGCCGAGATGCCGGAGGACGCCTGGCGCGCCCTCGTGGCCACCACCCGCGACGGAATCGAGGTCAACCCCCTCTACACGCGGGCCGACGAGACACCCGAGCGCCCGGCACCGGGCTCGTTCCCGTTCGTGCGGGGAGGGGACCGGACGGGTCTTCCGGAGAACGGCTGGCACGTCAGCGCCCGGGTCGAGGCCCAGGGCGACCCGAGTGAGGTCAACACCGCCGTCCTGGATCTCCTGGGCCAGGGCGCATCCGCCCTCTGGTTGCGGGTGCCGGCCGCCGACGTGGCCGCCGTCCTCAAGGACGTCTACCTGGACCTCGCCCCGGTGACCTTCGACGCCGGTTCCGACCTCGTCGAGGTCACGGAGGCGTTCCTCGAACTCCTGGACCAGCGCAGATCGGCCGGCGACGGGGTGACCGACAGGTCCGCGGTGATCGCCGATCTGGGCGCCACTCCCGTCACCTCCGCGTACGCCGCAGGCGCCTCGTCGGAGACGATCGCACTCGACGCGGCGGTCGGCCTCGCCACGCGCGCGTCCGAGCGGGAGGAGACCGTCCGGACCTTCGTCGCCGACGGCACCGTCTTCCACGCCGACGGCGCCGGGGACGCCCAGGAGCTCGCCTACGCCGTGGCCGCGGGCCTGGAGTACGTGCGGGCACTGATGTCGGCGGGGCTTCCCGTGGAGGTCGCCCTCCGCCAGGTCTCGTTCAGATTGTCGGCGACCGACGACCAGTTCGTCTCGATCGCCAAGTTCCGTGCCGGGCGCCTGATGTGGGCCCGCGTCGCCGAGCTCCTGGGCGCGCCCGAGGCCGGGGATGCGCCGCAGCACGCCGTCACCTCCTCGGCCATGATGTCGCGGCGGGACCCGTGGGTGAACATGCTGCGCACCACTCTCGCCTCGTTCGGCGCCGGGGTCGGCGGTGCCACCTCCGTGACCGTCCTGCCGTTCGACGCCTCTGTGCCCGGGGGCCTGGAGAGCACCTCTCCGGCCTTCGCCGAGCGCATCGCCCGCAACACCCAGCTACTGCTTCTCGAGGAGTCGCACCTGGGCCATGTGGTCGACCCCGCCGGTGGGTCCTGGTACGTCGAATCGCTCACCGACTCGCTCGCCGAGGCCGCCTGGTCCGCCTTCCAGACCATCGAGGCCGAGGGCGGACTCGCCGCCGCGATCGCCTCGGGGAGCGTCGCCGACGCGATCGCCCGGGTCCGCGAGGCCCGGGATGCCGACATCGCGCACCGCACGGCACCCATCACCGGTGTCTCCGAGTTCCCGAACCTCGCCGAGCCGCCGCTCGACACCTCGCGTCGCGGCGGTGAGGACTACCGCTACGGCCGCGACTTCGAGGCCCTGCGCGACCGTTCGGATGCACACCTGGAGGCCACCGGCGCCCGGCCGACCGTCCTGCTCGCCGGGCTCGGCCCGATGGCCGAGACCACGGGCCGCATCACCTTTGTCGCCAACCTGCTCGCCGCCGGCGGGATCGAGGCCCGCAACCCGATGGCCACCGCAGCGGACCAGTACGCCGGTGTCCGCCGGGGCGAGGACATCGCCGTCCTCTGTGGCGGGGACAAGCGCTACGCCACCGAGGGATCGGACGCCGTCCGTGCACTACGCGACGCGGGTGTGACGACGGTGTACCTCGCCGGGGCGGAGAAGGGCTTCCCTGCCGACGCAGACGATCGACCGGACGGGTACCTCGCGACCGGGATCGACGCCGTCGCCGCCCTGACCACCCTCCTCGACCAGCTGGGAGTGAAGTGAGATGACCACCTTCCCCGATTTCAGCACCTCTCCGCTGCGCGAGAGCACCGAGGGTGCACCCCTGCCGGACGGCGTCGAGACCGCAGTCCACGCCGGCGTCGACACCGACGTTGATACCGGACCTCGGTGGGAGACCCCCGAGGGTATCGACGTCAAGCGAGTGTTCACCAAGGCGGACCGCGACGCGGTGGAGGCGGGTATCGCACCGACCGACGACGGCGAGGAGGTCACTCCCTTCCCGCTGGACACCGTCCCGGGAGCCGCACCGTTCCTGCGCGGTCCGTACCCGTCCATGTACGTCAACCAGCCCTGGACGATCCGGCAGTACGCCGGCTTCTCCACCGCCGCCGAGTCCAACGCCTTCTACCGGCGGAACCTCGCCGCGGGCCAGAAGGGACTGTCGGTGGCGTTCGACCTGGCCACGCACCGCGGCTACGACTCCGACCACCCCCGGGTCTCCGGAGACGTCGGGATGGCGGGGGTGGCGATCGACTCGATCCTGGACATGCGTGAGTTGTTCGACGGCATCGACCTGTCCGCGGTCTCCGTGTCGATGACCATGAACGGCGCCGTCCTGCCGATCCTCGCGTTGTACGTGGTGGCGGCCGAGGAGCAGGGGGTGAAGCCGGAGCAGCTCGCGGGGACCATCCAGAACGACATCCTCAAGGAGTTCATGGTCCGCAACACCTACATCTATCCGCCCAAGCCCTCGATGCGGATCATCTCGGACATCTTCGCGTACACCTCACGCAAGATGCCCCGGTTCAACTCCATCTCGATCTCCGGGTACCACATCCAGGAGGCCGGTGCGACGGCCGATCTGGAGCTCGCGTACACGCTCGCGGACGGCGTCGAGTACCTGCGCGCCGGGTTGGACGCCGGGTTGGAGATAGACAAGTTCGCCCCGCGGCTGTCCTTCTTCTGGGCAATCGGGATGAACTTCTCGATGGAGATCGCCAAACTGCGGGCAGGCCGCCTGCTCTGGAGCGAACTGGTGGAGAAATTCGGGCCACAGAGCGAGAAGTCCAAGTCGCTGCGTACCCATTCGCAGACCTCCGGCTGGTCACTGACCGCCCAGGACGTCTTCAACAACGTGGCCCGCACGTGTATCGAGGCCATGGCCTCGACACAGGGTCATACACAGTCGCTACACACCAACGCTCTCGACGAGGCGCTGGCACTGCCCACCGACTTCTCGGCCCGGATCGCGCGCAACACCCAGCTCCTGCTCCAGCAGGAGTCGGCGACGACCCGCCCGATCGACCCGTGGGCCGGTTCGTACTACATCGAGTGGCTCACCGCACAGCTGGCCGACAAGGCCCGGTTACACCTCATCGAGATCGAGGAGGCCGGGGGCATGGCCCAGGCGATCGGCGAGGGTATCCCCAAGCTCCGCATCGAGGAGGCCGCTGCCCGCACGCAGGCGCGTATCGACTCCGGGCGCCAGCCGGTGATCGGGGTCAACAAGTACGTCGTGACCGAGGACCAGGAGATCGAGGTCCTCAAGGTCGAGAACTCGCGCGTGCGTACCGAGCAGCTGGCCAAGCTGGACAAGCTCCGGGCAGAGCGCGACGAGGCCGCCTGTCGGGCGGCCCTCGACAGGCTCACCGAGTCGGCGTCCGGCGCTGCCGGGAGCGACATGGAGAGCAACCTCATGGCGTTGGCCATCGACGCCGCCCGCGCCCACGCGACCATCGGAGAGATCTCGGACGCGCTCGAGAAGGTCTACGGTCGTCACAAGGCAGAGATCAAGACCCTGTCCGGCGTGTACCGGCAGGAGGTCTCCAAGGAGGGCGCCGTGGACAACGTCACCAAGGCGATGAAGATGGCCGAGGAGTTCTCCGAACTGGAGGGTCGTCGACCCCGCATCCTGCTGGCCAAGATGGGCCAGGACGGCCATGACCGCGGACAGAAGGTGGTGGGGACAGCCTTCGCCGATCTCGGCTTCGACGTGGACATGGGTCCGCTGTTCCAGACCCCGGAAGAGGTCGCCCAGCAGGCCGCGGACGCCGATGTCCACGTGGTGGGTGTGTCCTCGCTGGCCGCCGGACACCTCACCCTGGTCCCGGCTCTGCGCGAGGCGCTGGCCGCAGTGGGCCGTGGGGACATCATGGTCACCGTGGGCGGCGTGATCCCGCCGGGCGACTTCCAGGAGCTCTACGATGCCGGGGCAGCCGCCATCTATCCTCCCGGCACCGTGATCTCGGACGCGGCGATCGAGCTGCTCGGGACACTCGCCCGGGAGCTCGGACACGAGTTGGCCTCCGCCGGCCCCACGTCGGCAGGCTCCGACTCCGCGGGCTCGGCCTCGGCGCGCCCCGGTGAGGGGGCAGGGGCGGGGGCCGAGTCCTGAACCGCCTCGGCTCCGGTCCCGATCCCGCGGGCTCGGGCAACACCTCGGGCAGCCTGTCGACCACTCTCGGCACGGGCGCGGTCCGCGGTCCGGTCCCCTCTGCGACGGGGCCCAGACCGCGTCGGGAGATCGACGTGCAGGCCCTGCTGGAGGGCGTGCTCGACGACGATCGTCCCGTCCTCGCCCGGGCCATCACGCTGCTCGAGTCCACGAACCCCGCGCACCGCGAGAAGGCGCAGGAGCTGCTCCTGGGCGCGCTCCCGCGCTCCGGCGGTGCGCTACGCATCGGAATCACCGGGGTGCCGGGCGTGGGCAAGTCCACGTTCATCGAGTCATTCGGGCTGTACCTGGTGGAGAAGGGCCACAAGGTCGCGGTCCTCGCCGTCGACCCGTCCTCCACCCGCACCGGCGGGTCGATACTCGGCGACAAGACCCGGATGGCCACGCTCTCCACGGAACCCCGCGCCTACATCCGGCCCTCGCCGACCTCCGGGACGCTCGGAGGGGTGGCCAAGGCGACCCGCGAGACGATGGTGCTGCTCGAGGCTGCAGGATTCGACGTGATCCTGGTCGAGACGGTGGGAGTGGGCCAGTCCGAGGTCACCGTCGCGGGGATGGTCGACTGTTTCACGTTCCTCACCCTGGCCCGCACCGGAGACCAGCTCCAGGGAATCAAGAAGGGCGTGCTGGAGTTGGCGGACGTGGTCGCCGTCAACAAGGCCGACGGCCCCCACGTCAAGGACGCCAGGCGCGCCGCGCGCGAACTCGGCGCGGCGCTGCGGCTCGTGCGACCGGCGGACTCGGCGTGGAAGGTGCCGGTCCTGACGATGTCGGGACTCGAGGGCGACGGTTTGGACGACTTCTGGCAGGCCGTCCAATCGCACCAGGACACGATGGGGGAGATCGGCGAGGTCGAGGCCCGTCGGGCCCGTCAGCAGGTCGAGTGGACCCGGTCGATGGTGCACGACACCCTCATGGCGCGACTCGCGGCCGATCCCGACGTGCGTCGGGTCACGGCCGAGGTCGAGCGACGTGTCAGCGAGGGCACGCTGACGGCGGCCCTCGCGGCCCAGGCGATCATCGACGCCTTCGACGCCTGACGCGCCGACTCGTCGGGGAACGCGTCAGGGAGCGCGTCAGGCGTCCCACCACCTGCGGACCAGGTACTCGCGCTCGGAGGCGTTCTCCGTGAGCTGGTGGGCACGCGCCCAGGCCCGGCGGGCCTCGTCACCGCGCCCGAGTTCCTCGAGCGTCGTCGCCCGCGCCTCGTGGAACGGGTGATGCCGCTCCAGCTCCGCCTCTCCGGCGAGGGCGTCGAGCTGCTGCAGGCCGGTCTCCGGTCCGTCGCGGCGTCCCACGGCCACTGCACGCGCCATCCGGACGACGGGTCCGGGTACGAGTGCGAGGAGGAGGTCGTACAGCACCACTATCTGTGCCCAATCGGTCGACTCGACGTCTCGCGACTCCGCGTGGACCGCGGCGATCGACGCCTGGACCGAATAGGGCCCCGGCCCGCCGGCCGCGGCCTCCATCGCCAGGCCCAGCCCCTCATCCGCCAGGAGACGGTCCCACCGGTCCCTGTCCTGTTCGCGCAATGGGACGGGTAGGCCCTCGTCGTCGACCCTGGCCGGCGCGCGGGCCTCGGTGAGCAGGAGGAGAGCGAGCAGACCCGTCGCCTCCGGCTGCCCCGGTACGAGCCTGTGCACGATCCGGGCGAGGCGGATCGCCTCCGTCGTGAGGTCCCCGCGCAGGTGACCGTCACCGGTGGTCGCGGCGTAGCCCTCGGTGAAGATCAGGTAGATCACCGCGAGCACCGCGGGCAGTCGGGCCGGCAGATCCTCCGGGCCGGGGGTGCGGATCGGGATCCGGGTGACCCGGAGGCGTTTCTTCGCCCGGACGAGGCGCTGCTGCACCGTCGTCACCGGGAGGAGGAAAGCGTGGGCGATCTCCATTGTCGTCAGCCCGCCGAGGTATCGCAGTATAAGCGCCACCTGCTCGTCGGTCTTGAGCGTGGGATGGCAGCACGCGAAGAACAGCTCGAGCCTGTCGTCGGGGATCTCGTCCGGCTCCACGACCGCACGGACCAGCGGCGCGGACGTGCGTCGGTCCTCCTCGACCCGGAGACGCGCGAGACGCTCGGTGAGCGCCTTCTCGCGCCGGAGCCGGTCGATCGCCTTGCGGGTGGCGGTAGTGGTGAGCCACGCGAGCGGGGAGTCCGGCACCCCGGTACGAGGCCAGGTCTCGATCGCCGCTTCGAGCGCGTCCTGGGCCGCGTCCTCCGCGAGATCCAGATCCCCGAAGCGTGACGCCAGCGTGGCGAGGAGGCGCGAATGCTCCTCGCGCCGCAGTGCGGCGAGCACGTCCGACGCCGCCGGGCCCGGGGCGGTCACGGGGTGACCCCCGCGGCGCCCCGGACCCGTCGGTCCGGCATCAGAACTCCAGCATCGCGCGGACCTCGACCCATCCACCCCTGGCGCCGGGGCACTTGGCAGCCCAGGCCAGCGCCTCGTCGATGTCCGCAACGTCGATGACGATCGTGCCGCCGACGAACTCCCTACTCTCGGCGTACGGACCGGACGTGACGACGGCGTCCGTCCCGCCCGCGGGGATCCTGACCGTGACGCCGGTTTCGGGGTCCTCCAGAGCGAAACCACCGGCGAGGACGCCGGCCTTCTCCAGCTCGGCGTCGAAGGCCATGAACTCCTCGACGCCGGGCCCTTCCTCCTCGCCGCAGCGCACGTCCTCGAGGTTGGCCATAAGCAGCAGTACGTATTTCATGTCGATCTCCTGACCGTGAGTGGTGGATGCCGGCCGCGGTGACGTGCGCCGACACCTCCATGACGAACGGGCGCCGGAAAATCGACAGGTTCGCAGAATAATTCTCCGCGCACTCCGGATTCCGCTCCCGGGGCATCCGCGCAAGAGATGTCGCGCGCGGCTGCCTCAGAGGCCGCGCGTGTGAATTCAGACGTGAGAAGACGGAGGAGGCGGTGGAGGTCGACGCCCAGCCCGCCGACGCCCGGGCTCAATACCGATCGTCCGGCACCCGGCGGCTTCGGGAGCGCATCGCGAACAGGAGACCGATCACGAAGAGCACCACACCGGCCACCATGAGGATCAGCGCGAGGGTGTTCGAGTCGATACCCGGAATGTTGACCTCGACCGCGTACATGAGTATCGCGCCGATCACCACAAGGACCACTCCGCCGCCGATGTAACCCATGGCTGTTCTCCTTCGTCGTGACCGCGCGCCTGTCCGCGGTCGTGCGCTCACCCTACGAGACCTCGGCGCCGAATTCAGGCGTGCGGAGAGAGGAGCTTTCGCGCCGGTTCCTCGATGAACCGGTAACTGGCCGCGCCCACGGCGATCGACCCGGCCACGGTCACGGGCCAGATCACGCCCATTCGCCGGGTCCACAGCGCGGTGCGGGTGAGCGGGAACGCGTAGTGCAGCACGATCAGGTGCCAGAGGAAGATCCCGTACGACCAGCGGCCGATCGCCTGCAGGGGTGGCGACTCCAGGACTCGAAAGCGCGTGCCCGCCGGGGCCAGGACGACCGGCCCGAGGAAGAAGAACGCCATCGCCGCGGTGAGCCCGTTGCGCGCGGCGTACTCGCGGCCGCTCGGATGACGGAAGCCCTCGGAGAACCAGCGGGTCGACGTGGTGGCGAGCAGCGCCCCTGCGCCAGTCGCCCACCAACCCCACCTCGCGGAGGAAGCCCGGCTCAGTCGGGCGAGCAGTCCCGGGCGGGCGGTGGCCAGCTCGGCCAGCAGCATCCCGGAGGCGAACCAGGCGGAGAACGCCGGCGGCAGGATCTGGACGTTGACGCCCCTGGGCAGGATCCGGAGGCGCTGCCAGGGGATCAGCGGGAACAGCAGGCCGGAGAGCCCGAAGGCGCCCACGGCGGGCAGCCGCCATCGGGCCCTGTCGCCCCGCAGGTTCTTCAACCCGGTCCACAGCGCCGGGAGCGCCAGGTAGTAGGCCATCTCGACCGCGAGTGACCAGGCGTGCGTGAGCCCGGAGACGAGGAACTTCCGCTGGTAGATCTGCGTCAGGGTGAGGTTGCGCAGCCAGACCCCGGGGCCGTTGATCCGGTTCTGGGGTAGGAGCACCATCGCGACGGCGACGAGCACTGAGTACGCGGGCATGATTCGCACGAGCCGGGCCCGCAGGTAGGGGATCACCGCGCGAGCCGTTCCCGACCGGTCGCGGCGGGCGTGGTCGGAGTGTGCCCGCCACAGGAGGAAGCCGGTCTTGGCGAAGAACACCGCGACCAGCATGTCCAGACGACCGTAGAGGCGGCGCACCGGCGTCCCGTAGGACATCCGGGTCACGAACGCGACGTGGGTGGTGATGATGCCGATCGCCGCGAGGCCGCGAAGACCCTCGAGCGCCGGGAGATGACCGCGAGCACCGGCGAGCCGCGGCTGCTGCACCCCGGTGGCCTCGGCTGCGGCCGTGTCGGGAGCTTCGGCGGTGTCGGGAGCTGCGGCGGTGTCGGAAGCGTCGACCGGGGTCGGAGCTGCTGCCGTCGGCTGGGCGGGCTGCGCGAGGCGTCGCGCGGCGAACCCGGCCGCGACAGCCCCACCAGCGAGGGCGACGGCGGCGACAGGCCTCATGGACTCTCCCGGGGTTACTGAAGTGAGACGATGGTCCGTTGTCCGGCGACGGTGGTGCCGCCGCCAGGACATCCGGACGAGATTAGCACCGGTTCCAACCGGCGACCCCGGGGTGGTCAGCCGCGCGTGCGCAGTACGAAGCCCACGGCGGTCAGCGCGTCGTCGTGCCCTCGGAACGTGGCACGACGACGCGAGGACGCGCCGGCGGGCGTCGGTGCCCGGAGGAGGTGACGCACGATGCGGATCACGCCGGGCACACCCTCGTCGGCGATCATGCGGCGGGGCTTGAGCTGCGCCATCGGCCGGAGCTCGGTCTTCTCCACCTCGACACCCGCGGACTCGACGAGTGCGCGCCACTAGGCCACGGTCAGGGGTCGGGCGTTGACGCGGATGGACCGGGTGAGGTCCTTACGGATGGCGGTCTGGATGTCGTTGTGGATCTCGTCGGGCACCGGGCAGAGGTCGTGGGCGAGGTACCGGCTGCCGGCGGCCGGCACGCGGTGGGCCTCGGTGACACCACGCGGCGGCCGGCGACGGACTCGGCGTCTCGGGAGTGGTGGGGGAGCGGGCTGGTGGAGGTCATCTCAGCGCAGGTCCGCGATCGAGACGGTGACCTCCTCCAACACCGCGACCGCACCACCGGGAACGGAGAGATCGATGACGATCTCGGCGTTCGCCGGCCGCCCACGGTGGCCACGGCGGTCCTCGACCGTCATCCCCCGGGTGTGCTCTCCCGCGCACTCGATGCGCAGATGGACGGGTTCGGTCAGGGCAGCCTCGGGGTGGAGCGCCAGCCATGCCACCAGGGGATCATGCACCTGAGCCAGGTAGCCCTCGCCGACCGAGTCGTGGAACTCGAAGTAGAAGCGCAGGGCATCCGCCAGGTGCCGAGAGAGCGTCGATCCCTGTGCCACCTCCACCAGGCGCCGGGAGCGCTCGGGGGTCCACACCGCCCTCTCTGTCAGGTTGAGCCCGCACCATCGGGCCGGAGCCACGGTCGGGTCGGTGGCACGCGCCGCATCCCAGGCCAGGCACACACGGTCGGCGGCCTCGGGGTCCACGTCCACGTTCCACTCGCTCACGGGCGTGGTGTTCCCGGGGTGGCCGCGGAAGGTCCCCCCCATCACGACGAGCCGCCGCAGTAACCGCGGGAGCGCGGGCTCGAGCTCCAGCGCGCGGGCCAGCGTGGACGAGGGGCCGGTCACGATCCCCACCAGTTCACCGGGATGAGCCCGGGCGGTGTCCACCCAGAGCTCGGCCCCGTCCCTGGGGTCGAGCGCCCTC
This sequence comes from Dietzia psychralcaliphila, assembly GCF_003096095.1. Taxonomy (NCBI): domain Bacteria; kingdom Bacillati; phylum Actinomycetota; class Actinomycetes; order Mycobacteriales; family Dietziaceae; genus Dietzia; species Dietzia psychralcaliphila. The sequence goes on along the minus strand of NZ_CP015453.1, from coordinate 1,824,585 downwards.
GTCGTCGTCGGTAGCTCCGCGTGTCCCGCGCCGCGGTGACCGTGCGTCTCGGGGGTGAAGACGTGCGGAATCGCGATCGCGCCACCCGCGCCGGCGGCGACCGTGACCGGGGGAGCGCCCGCCAGGTCGAGCCACGCCAGGGCATTGGCGACGGTGTCGTCGAGGCCGACGTTTCCGGCCGTGCACACGAGCCCCGCCAGGTCGATCGACCCGGCCCGGTGCTCGGACACGAGATAGGCGATCGCCAGGGCGTCGTCGATCCCCGGGTCGCAGTCGAGCAGGACCGGGGTCCGCGGAGTCGGGCCGGAGGCCACCCCGGGAGAGGAGTCGGTCACCGCGTCCGGTCGGTCATCAGGACGTCGCGGGTGACCTCCAGGTGTCCGAGGTGTGTGGCGACGTCGTGGAGGATGTGCGCCAGCACCCACTCCATCGTGAGGGTGCCCGCGGCACGAGCCCGTTCCACCGGGAACGCCGTCCCTGTGGGGTCGGCGAGAGTACCCCGTTCACACGCGGCCGCGGACCAGGCCGGGAGCCTGTCGGCCAGTGCGGCGAGCCTGTCGAGCTCGGGAAGGACCGGGCCGTCGTAGTCGAACTCGGACTCACGGTCCCGGGTGATCTGTTCGCCCCCCAGGCACGCTGCCCCCCACGAGGTGAGTACCCCGCAGAGGTGGTGGACGATCGCGGCCGCGGAGTTGGTCGGGTGCACCGCGGCCACCGTCGTCGGTCGCGCGTGGACCAGCGAGTCGGGGGCGTCCCCGCCGAGCTCGTCCACCACCGCGCGCAGCGCGGGGACGAGCTCGGTGGTGAGGATGAGGTGCACGGCCGCCGAGGTGGGTGAGGACATACCGACGATCCTAGGGTCCGGTCCCACTCACCACGGGCTGGGCCGGAAGTCTTTGAGGAAGCAGCCGTAGAGGTCCTCGCCGGCCTCCCCGCGGACGATCGGGTCCACCACGCGGGCGGCCCCGTCCACCAGGTCGAGCGGGGCGTGGAAGCCCTCCTCGTGGAGCCGGACCTTGGTCGTGTGCGGGCGCTCGTCGGTGATCCAGCCCGTGTCGACCGCGGTCATGAGGATGCCGTGCTCGGTGAGCATCTCCTCGGCGGAGGTCCGGGTGAGCATGTTCAGACCCGCCTTGGCCATGTTGGTGTGCGGATGCCCCGCGCCCTTGTAGCGACGGGAGAACTGTCCCTCCATGGCGGAGACGTTGACGACGTACTTGCGCCGGGCTGCGGATGCCGCGAGGGCCGGGCGCAGGCGGGAGACCAGGATGAACGGGGCGACCGAGTTGCACAGCTGCACCTCGAGCATCTCCATGGGCTCCACCTGCTCGACGGTGGCCACCCAGCTGTTGTGGTCCACCACGTCCGGCAGGAGCCCGCCGGCGTCGATGGCGGTGCCGGCGGCCACCCGGTCCAGGGACGCCGACCCGGCCTGCAGCGCGAGCGAGGCGATGTGCCCGGCCTCGCGCTCGGCCTCCTCCGATCCGATGAGCGCGGACTCGCCACCCATCAACGCGGCCGGATGCAGCTCGGAGGTGCGGCCCATGGTGATCATCGGGATGTCGGCGGCCCGTCCCGTGAGCGGTGCGGATTCCCCGTCGACCAGACCGGAGTACGAACCGGGGGAGCGACGGACCGTCTGGGCGGCGTTGTTGATGAGGATATCCAGCGGTCCGGCGGCGGCGACCTCGTCGGCGAGTGCCACCACCTGGGCGGGGTCGCGCAGGTCCACGCCGATGACGTGCACCCGGTCGGCCCAGTCGGTGTAGTCGTCCATAGAGGCGAACCGTCGGACCGCGTCCCGGGGGAACCGGGTCGTGATGGTCACGTCGGCCCCCGCCCGCAGCAACATGAGGGCGATGTACATGCCGATCTTGGCGCGGCCCCCGGTGAGGAGGGCCCGCCGACCGGTCAGGTCCATGTCCGGGTCCCGCTTGGCACGGTTGACGGCTGCGCAGTCCGGGCACAGCTGGTGGTAGAAGGCGTCGACCTGCGTGTACAGCTGCTTGCACACGTAACACGCCACCGCGCGCTGCAGGTGGCCGGCCACGGCCCCCGGGGTGTTGGACACCAGCCGGATCCCGGCCGTCTCGTCGTCGATCCGGGAGGGGGAACCGGTCGCGGTGGCCTCGATGACCGCCTTGTCCGCCTCCTGCCGAGAGCGGCGGACCTCGTTCCGGCGGGATTTCTTGAGGAGCTTGAACATGTGGCCCACCGACCGCTGCACCCTGATCGAATCGGGGTGGTCCTCCCCGAGCGCCGCCGCCTGGTCGAGGACGCGCTGGAGGGTCTCGAGGTCGTCCGGATCGATGCCTGTCACCAGGACACGGTACGACGACGAGGCCGTCGGTCCCTAAACCGCTCGCCCCCGCAGGGTGGGTGCGCGACCTGCCCGGAGCCCGGTGAGCGCCTCCTCCATGGCCTGCAGCTCCCGGCTCGGCGTCGCGGACGCCGTGACAGGGGTGAACCCGAACCGGAGGGCGTAGGCATCGGACACCAGCTGTGCGTGGGCCTCCACCGGGAAGGCCCGCTTGGTCCGTTCGATGTGAGCACGGTCGTGGGATGCGCGGTCCTGGGATGCACGTGCTTCGGATGAACGGTCGAGGGCCGCACCGTCGAGCACGGCGTTGTCGAGCACGGCGTTGTCGAACACAGCGTTGTCGAGCACGGCACGCCAGTCGTACGCGCGGCGCCCCATGCGCGCCTGCTCGGCCAGCGCGACGACCACGTATCGGGGCCCGATGACCCGGCCCTGCCAGACGTGGACCAGTTCGTGCACCAACGTCGAGGTCGCCCGGGGTCGATCGATTCCCTCAGCTGCGGTGCCCACGACGCCCGGGTCGGCGCCCAGGTAGATCAGACCCGGCAACGCGAACGCCCGCGGGTGAGGCACTCCGGGCACGTGTCCCCGACGGATCATCACCGCAGCTGGGTCGATGGTGGGGCCGAAGAACACGCGGAGGTCGTCACGGACGTCGGGTGGCAGGTCGAGGGCCGGGGGAACCACGCCCAGTCCGTCGAGTCCCCGGTCCAGGGCGCGAGCGGTCACGGCGATCAGCCGTCCCAGCGTGTCTGCGGCCCGCCCCGCGATCGTCCTCACCCTTCGCCCCCGGTCACCGAACGGTTGTAGTCGAGGGCGGGCCGGAGCCACTCCCACAGTTCTTCGTCGGTCCCGATCGCGGAGGCGGTCACCGAGATCCAGCCGGGCCCCATGTCACGCCCGGCACCCATCTCCGCCTGCGCGGCACCGGGCTTTCCGACGAGCTCGTCGTGCCGGTCGCTGTCCACTCTGACGAGTAGCCGGCCGTCCCGGCCCGCGCTCACCAGTATCTTCTCGGAGACCATGACGCAGCGGCCGCCGAACATCGATACCTCGCGGGTCACCGGTTCGTCCGCGAGAAGAGCGCGCAGTCGGTCGATGAGTCGTTGTTGGGCGGGGGGCGGCGGTGTGCGGGCCATCGGGAGACCTCCCCAAAAACAAGTGGCCCCGGATCCTCACGGATCCGGGGCCACTTCTACTGTCTCGACACAGTGTGCGCGAGGGGGGACTTGAACCCCCACGTCCGTTAATAGGACACTAGCACCTCAAGCTAGCGCGTCTGCCATTCCGCCACTCGCGCTCGCACACTGATGACCTGCACCGGCTCGTTCCCGGCTTGGTCGTGCGAGGAATGACACTAGCCGATGCCCGAACCGTGGGACAAATCGGCCCCCGCTCTCGCCCCACACCCGACGGTCATCGCTGGTAGACAAGGACGTGACCGGCTGGGGGACCTCCAGCCGTCCGACCCAGGAGGAGAAGATGACCGACTTCCGCGTGCCGAACCCCTACGACGCCCTTCCGGATCTCCCGGCTCTCGAGGTGACCAGCGAGTCGTTCACCGAGGGCGCCGCCCTGTCGTCCGCTCAGCTGGGCGGGGTCATGGGGGTGGAAGGCGGGTTGGACAGGTCGCCCCAGGTGAGCTGGAGCGCCGGACCGGAGGGGACCAGGACCTACGTGGTGACCGTCTTCGATCCCGACGCACCGACGGCATCGGGGTTCTGGCACTGGTCGGTGGCCAACATCCCGGCCGGTGTCACCTCACTCCCGGAGGGGGCGTGCACCGGTGACGACACCTCGGGGCTCCCGGAGGGGGCCGTGGTGGTACGCAACGACGCCGGGTTCAAGGGGTTCGTGGGGGCGGCCCCGCCGGAGGGCCACGGCCCGCACCGCTACATCCTCGCCGTCCACGCTGTCGGGGACCAGATCGAGCTCGGGGAGGACGCCTCCTGTGCCTTCGTCGGGTTCAACCTCTTCGGGCAGGGCCTGGCCCGCGGAACCACCACTGCGACCTTCGAGCAGTAGCGGTCAGTTGACCGCCGATCCGACGGCGTCCGCCAGGGAGGTGAACCCGCCCTGGCGGAGCCGCCGGGCCACGAGCTTGTTGGTCCCACGGATGAGCTCGGGGCCGGTGAAGACGAAGCCGGTGTAGGTCTGGACCAGGTGGGCACCGTGGGTGATGCGGTCCCACACGTCCTCCGGGGTCTCGACGCCGCCGACCGAGATGATCACCATCCGATCACCGGCCCGCTCGTGGATCCGGGCGAGGACCTGACGCGACCGGGCCGCGACGGGCGCACCGGAGATCCCTCCCGCACCCATCGCCTCGACCGTGCCCGCCGGGGTCGTGAGCCCGTCACGCGAGATGGTGGTGTTGGTGGCGACGATCCCGGCGAGGCCGAGCTCCAGAACGAGATCGGTGACCGCGTCGATGTCCGCGTCGTCCAGATCGGGGGCGATCTTGACCAACACGGGGATGGTGGCCACGTCGCGGACCGCCGTCAGGATCGGACGCAGCGATTCGACCGCCTGCAGGTCCCGGAGCCCGGGGGTGTTGGGGGAGCTCACGTTGACGACCATGTAGTCGGCGAGGCCCGTGAGCATGCTGGCCGAGGCCACGTAGTCACGCACCGCGTCCTCTGCGGGCACCACCTTGGTCTTGCCGATGTTTATCCCCACCGGATCGCCGCTCCGGCGCCGTCGGAGGTTGTTGGCGGCGTTGCCCGCCCCGTGGTTGTTGAAGCCCATCCGGTTCAGGATCGCCCTGTCCTCCACCAGCCGGAACAGGCGGGGCGACGGGTTTCCGGGCTGGGGCGACGCGGTGACCGTGCCGACCTCGCTGAATCCGAAGCCGATCGCCCCCCACGAGTCGACGGCCGCGGCGTTCTTGTCGAACCCGGCGGCGAGCCCCAGCGGTCCGGGGAAGCGCCGGCCCAACACCTCCTGGGCCAGGAGCGGATCCCTGACACCGAGAATCCGGCGCACCAGTGAACCCAGCGGCGGCACCAGGGTCAACAGCTTGAGTAAGCCGAAGACAAGGTGGTGGATCCGCTCCGCGGGAAAGCGGAACAGCACGCTCTTCATCAGCGAGTACACGGTCCTCCTCGATGGGACGTGGGTGGTCCTGAGATCAGCTCGACGGCACCGGGAGAGCGGGGCGCATCAGGTGGAGCCCGGCACCGTCGGAGGAACCGACGACCACCGTGCCGGAGTCTGTGACCGCCAGCGAGTCCGGCTGACGCACCGTCGCGATCTCGACACGCCGAACGCCTGCACCGTCGCCGAGATCGTACGCCTGAACGGTGTTGGTTCCGGTGGAGGTGACCCAGACGACGTCCCGGGTGGGGTCCCCGGCGACCGCCCACGGGGCCGCGGCCACGGGGAACTGCTGATGGAGCCGGATCGGCGAGGTCGAGTAGACGAGGAGAGTGTCACCGACGGTGTCGCTGGCCACGACTGAGCGCTCGCCGTACTCGTCCATCTTCCCGGCACCCTTCCCTGCGCGTAGGAGCGGTCCGGCGCCGTCCTCGTCCAGATCGATGCTCGCGATGACCGTGTCCGGCCGGCTGAACGCGGTGACCGAACCATCCCGGGCCACAGCGATCCGGTCAACGGACGTCAGACCCCCGATGCGACGCTGCTCCGTCCCGTCCGCCTCGCGGATGACCACCTCGCCGTCGGAGGTCCCCGTGAGCAGGCGACCGTCAGCGGTCACAGCGGCCGCGGTGACCGGTCCGAGCCCCGAGATCTCCCGCGAGTCGCCGGCCGGCGTGACCACGACGACGCCGTCGCCGTAGGGGACCAGAACCGTCCCGTCATGCCCCGCGGTCGCGGTACCGGCGTCGACGGGGAGTTCGACGGAGCTCTCCGGGATCCAGCGGGTGCCCTCCACCCGAGCGATCTCCAACCCGGGTGGGCCGTCGACCTGCGCCACCACCCGGTCGCCCAACGCCACCAGGGAGGACACGGACCCCGGGGCCGGGACGACCTCACCACCCTCGGGGTCGGAGACCTGCGGCGACTCGGCGGGCCGGGCGTTACCCTGCTCGATCTGGGTGTAGTCCTCCAGTTGGCTGTTGGTCGACGCGCAACCGGTCAGTGCGACGGCGAGGGCCAGCAGAGCGGCGGGTACAGCGGAGCGGCGGTGGACACGAAGGGGCACGGTGTTCCTTTCGACTGCCCCACATTGTCCACCACGCGGGTCCTCAGTCGCCGTCCAGGTCCGGACGACTACCCTCACGGCGGTGCGGTGAGATACCCGTGCTCGTGCCACGTTTCCCGAGAGAAAGCAGCGCCCGTGAACCCGACGGTCCTGGCCGCCCCCGCTGCGGACGGCATGTCCTGGCTCCAGGTGATCGTGCTCTCCGTCCTCCAGGGGCTCACGGAGTTCCTGCCCGTCTCGTCCTCCGGGCACCTGCGCATCTTCTCCACCTGGCTGTTCGGGGCGGACGCGGGCGCCTCGTTCACCGCGGTCATCCAGCTCGGCACGGAAGCCGCCGTGCTGGTGTTCTTCTTCAAGGACATCGTGCGGATCCTCGTCGCATGGTTCCGGGGCGTGTTCAACGCCCGGCACCGCGATGACCCGGACTACCGGCTCGGCTGGTACGTGATCGTCGGGTCCATCCCCATCGCCATCATCGGCTTCTTCGGCAAGGACCTCATCCGTGACGCCGCCCGCAACCTGTGGATCACGGCGATCGTCCTCATCGCGTTCTCCTTCGTGTTCCTCCTGGCCGAGAAGTTCGGTAGGCAGGACCGCCCGGTGGACAACCAGTCGCTCAAGGGCCTGACCATGAAGGACGCGGTGGTCATGGGGCTGGCCCAGTGCCTGGCCCTGATCCCCGGCGTCAGCCGCTCGGGCGGCACCATCTCCGCCGGCCTATTCCTCAACATGTCCCGCGAGGCCGCCGCACGGTTCTCCTTCCTGCTGGCCATCCCGGCGGTCCTGGCCTCCGGGTTGTTCAGCCTCCCCGACGCGTTCGAGCCGTCCGTGGGACAGTCCGCCACCGGGGTTCAGCTGATCGTGGGTTCGGTGGTCGCGTTCGTGCTGGGCTACGCCGCCATCGCGTGGCTCCTGCGCTTCGTCCAGAACCACTCGCTGGCCTGGTTCGCCGGATACCGGATCGTCCTGGGACTGGTCGTGATCGCCCTGCTCGCCACGGGCACGATCCCCGCGACCTGACCACACCACCGAAGTGGCGCCGCGTCGGTAGCCTGCCGCTATGACCGTCATCCTCCTCCGCCACGGCCGTTCGACCGCCAACACCGCGCTCACACTGGCCGGCCGCACCTCCGGCGTCTCACTCGACGAGACGGGCCGGGCTCAGGCGCAGGACCTCTGCCGGCGACTCGCCGGCCTCCCTGTCGAGGCGGTCGTCCGGTCTCCGCTGATGCGCTGCCGGCAGACCGTCGAGCCGTTGGCCGCGGCATTCGGGGTGGAGCCGGTGGTCGACGAGGGGCTGGTCGAGGTCGACTACGGGACCTGGACCGGACGGACTCTGACCGAGCTCGCGTCGGAACACATGTGGTCGGTGGTGCAGCAGCACCCCTCCTCCGCCGTCTTCCCCGAGGGCGAGTCCCTCGCGGAGATGGCGACCCGCGCCGTGTCGGCTGTCCGGGTGCACGACCGGAGGTTGGCCGAGGACGCGGGCCGCGACGTGTTGTGGGTGGCGTGCAGCCACGGGGACGTGATCAAGTCGGTGATCGCCGACGCATACGGGATGCACCTCGACCATTTCCAGCGCATCGTGGTGGAGCCGGGTTCGGTGTCGGTGGTCCGCTACACCCCCCACCGGCCGTTCGTTCTGCGGGTCAACGACACCGGTGGGGACCTGGGGAGCCTCCGGGGGGAACCCGCCGGTCACGTGGGCAACGCCACCGCCGGCGACGCCAGCTCGGACGCGATGCCCGGCGGGAACGTACCCTTATGAACCGCACCACCACCCAGGACCACCCGGCACCACACGGCAGCACACGAGGGAGACGACCGGCATGAGCAGGGAAGTCCACGAGTTCCGCGACCCGGCCCGGTTCGTGGTGGGCACGGTCGGTCAGCCCGGCGAACGGGTGTTCTTCGTCCAGGCCACCGGCGGCGGCCGCACCGTCTCGGTCCGCTGCGAGAAGCAACAGGCCCAGATCCTCTCCGAGCGGATGGGCGACCTGCTCGACGAGATCGCCTCCAAGTCCGACGTCCCCGTGCCCCCGGCCGCCGGCGTCGTGGACGACCTGGCGCCGCTGGAGATGCCCGTCGACGCGGAATTCCAGGTGGGCACCATGGGCCTGGGGTGGGACGGTGAGAAGAGCCAGATCGTCGTGGAGTTGTTGGCGGCGGATCCGACCGCCACCGACGAGTCGGTCGTGCTCTCGGATGCAGAGGACGCGCCCGACGCGCTGCGCGTGTTCCTCACCCCGCAACGTGCACGGCAGTTCGTCCTACGCAGCGAGAAGGTCGTCTCCGCCGGACGCGCGCCGTGCCCGCTGTGCGGTGAACCCATCGACACCACGGGGCACCTCTGCGTCCGCCTCAACGGGTACCTCCCGCGCTCCGGTGACGCGCTCGCCGATCTCGTCGACCCGTGACGACCCGCCCTCCGGGCCCCGAACTCACCGTTCTGCACCGGATCCCTTCGGGCAGCAACGCGGTGTACCGCTGTGTCGACGCCGAGGGCGGGCACTGGGTGTACAAGCCCTCGGCGGGGGAGCGCCCGCTCATGGACTTCCCCGACGGCAGCCTGGCGGCCCGGGAGATCGCCGCGTACGAGGTGTCCGTCGCGCTGGGTTGGGACCTGGTGCCGGAGACGGTGGGGGCGCACGGCCCCGGTGGCCCGGGGATGGCGCAACGATGGATCGACGAGTTCGACCGGGGCGAGGCGCCCGGCCACGACCCGGTGGACATCCACCCGGTGGACGCCCTCCCTCCCGGCCGCGTGGCCGTGCTCCGGGGTGAGGGGTCCCGTGGGGAGGACGTGGTGGTGGCCCACGCCCTGGACGAGCGCCTCCGACGGATCGCGTTGTTCGACCACGTCGTCAACAACGCCGACCGCAAGGGCGGGCACGTCCTGGTCGACACCTCCAGCGTGATCTGGGCGATCGATCACGGCCTGTCCTTCCACACCGAGTCGAAGCTGCGCACCGTCCTGTGGGGGTGGGCCGGCCAACCGCTGCCCCTGGAGGATGTCGAGGGACTGGAGCGGGTTCGCGGAGGGTTGTCCGGGGACGCCGTCCTCGGGGAAAAACTCCGTGACCTGCTCTCACCGGCCGAGGTGAGCGCTCTCGCCGCACGGGTCACCACTCTGCTCGACGGCGAGGTGTTCCCCGTCCCGGGACCGGGCTACCCGCTACCCTGGCCGCTCTTCTGAGCACGCACGGTATCTAGACTCGGCCGCATGCACTCGTGGTCCCCGCCTGCCGTCCCCGCCGTCCCCGGCGACGGAACCCCTCTCACGTTGTTCGACACGGCGAGCCGCGAGATCCGGGAGGTGTCCGCCGGCCCCGTCGCCGGGATGTACGTCTGCGGCATCACCCCCTACGACACCACGCACCTCGGTCACGCGGCGACCTACCTGACATTCGATCTGGTGTACCGGCTCCTGCTCGACGCCGGGCACGAGGTCCACTACGTCCAGAACACCACGGACGTCGACGACCCGCTCTTCGAGCGGGCGGAGCGCGACGGCGTGGACTGGCGGGAACTCGGGGATCGCGAGACGGATCTGTTCCGTTCGGACATGGAGGCGCTCCGCGTGCTTCCCCCCCGCGACTATGTGGCCGCTACGGAGACCATCGACGAAGTCGTGGAGATGGTCGCCGAGCTCATCGACCGCGGCCACGCCTACCGGGTCGATTCCGAGGTCGACGGCTATCCCGATGTCTACTACCGGCACCGGGCCACCCCGGGCTTCGGGTACGAGTCCGGGTACGACCCGGAAGAGATGGCCGCCGCGTTCGCCGAGCGCGGCGGGGACCCGGACCGGCCCGGCAAAGAGCATCCGCTGGACGCCCTGCTGTGGCGGGTGCAGCGACCGGGGGAGCCGTCCTGGCCCTCGCCCTGGGGGGCGGGCAGGCCGGGCTGGCACATCGAGTGCTCGGCGATCGCCCGGAACCGCCTGGGCATGGAGTTCGACATCCAGGGTGGGGGCAGCGACCTCGCGTTCCCGCACCACGAGTTCTCCGCCGCCCACGCGGAGGCCGCGACCGGTCGTTCCCCGTTCGCCCGCTTCTACGTGCACGCGGCGATGATCGGACTCGACGGGGTCAAGATGAGCAAGTCGTTGGGCAATCTCGTCCGCGTCAAGACGCTCCGCGAGCAGGGGGTGGACCCGGCCGTCATCCGACTCGCCCTGGCCGCCGGGCACTACCGGACGGACCGGTCCTGGTCCGAGGATCTGCTCGCGGAGGCCCGTTCCCGCTGCGAGACGTGGTTCCGTGCGATCTCCCGTCGCTCCGGCGCCGACTCCGCCGCGACCATCGTCGCCGTGCGGGAACGACTCGCGGACGACCTCGACACCCCCGGTGCCCTGGACGCGGTCGACAGCTGGGCCGAGGCGACCCTGGCAGGGGACGAGTCCGACCCGTCTGCCGGGCCGTCCATCGCGACCGCGCTCGACGCCCTGCTCGGAGTGGCCCCCGCCACCTGACGGCGTTCCCGTGTTCGCCGGGTTCGGCTCGGCGCAGGATCAGCCGGGCACGAGCTCAATCGTCATCGGAGTCAGCCGTGCGCGGGCTCAGCCGGCGTCGGGCTCGTCCCGCTCACCCCGCAGGAAGCGCTCGAACTCGGCGGCGATCGCCTCGCCGTCGACCAGCGGCATCGTCTCCCCGTCCCCGGCCCGACCGCGGTCGGGCTCGGGGTCGACGCCCACACCGACCCCGTTCTCGTCGTCCATCTGGTCCTCCAGGGACTGGATGTAGTCACGGAGGTCCTCGTCCTCCCCGGCCGCGGCGTCGACCTTCGCCACCCACGTCCGGGACTGCATTCGCAGCGCGTCCATCGGGACGGCCAGCCCGAGGTTCTCGACGAGCCAGGAGAGGACCGCCTCCGTGCCGCGCGGATTGGGCGGCGCGGCCACGTAGTGGGGGACTCCCGCCCACAGGCTCAACGTGGGGACCCCCGCCTCGGTGAGCAACTGCTGGAGGACCCCGGTCATCCCCGTGGGGCCCTCGTAGTCGGAGGCCCGGACCCCCATCCCGACCATCCGCTGGCGGTTGAACGCCGTTCCGGTCAGGGGGACCGGCCGGGTGTGGGGCACATCGGCCAGGAAGGCCCCCAGCAGCACCACCTGGGACACCCCCAACGTGTCGACCAGGTCCACGAACTCCGAGGCGAACCGACGCCACTTGAGCCCCGGCTCGGGTCCGCGGACCAACAGGACGTCGTGGTCGAACCCGTCCGGGCGGCACACCGACACCAGGATCCGCGGCCATTCGACGGATCGCGACACCCCGCCCTTGTGGCGGACGATCGGCCGCTGGTCCAGGTAGTCGAAGAAGTCGTCGCCACCGATCTCCGCGATCTGGCGGGCCTCCCAGTTGAGGGCGAGGTGCTCGATGCTTCCGGTAGCCACGTCGGCGGCGTCGTTCCAGCCCTCGAAGGCCACGATCATCACCGGGCTCTCCAGGTCGAGGTGCCCGTCGGGAGTCCATTCGACAGTCATCGGTACAGCCTACGTTCGTCGGCTCACCGGGCACCCATACACTGGGGAGCATGTCTGTCGATTTCGATTCGCCCCTGTTGGACGCCGCCCGTCGGCGAGTACTGATCGGTGACGGGGCGATGGGCACGATGCTGCAGGCAGTGGACCTCGACGTCGACACCGACTTCCTCGGTCTGGAGGGCTGCAACGAGATCCTCAACGCCACCCGCCCGGACGTGGTGGCGGACATCCACCGCGCGTTCTTCGAGGCCGGCGCGGACCTGGTGGAGACCAACACCTTCGGGTGCAACCTGTCCAACCTGGGCGACTACGACATCGTCGAGCGCATCGGCGAACTAGCCGAGAAGGGCGCGGCGATCGCTCGGGGCGTCGCCGACGAGATGGGCCCGTCCGAGGACGGCACCCCGCGGATGGTGTTGGGTTCCCTCGGACCGGGAACCAAACTGCCCTCGCTCGGCCAGTCCACGTTCGAGGAGATGAGGGACGCGTACGCGCAGGCCGCGGAGGGGTTGGCCCGCGGGGGTGCCGACGCGTACCTGGTGGAGACCAGCCAGGACCTGCTCCAGGTCAAGGCCGCGGTGCTGGGTTGCCAGGACGGGATGGCGGCGGCCGGTCGCCGGCTGCCGATCATCTCCCACGTGACCATCGAGACCACCGGGACCATGCTCCTGGGTTCGGACATCGCCGCGGCGCTCACAGCGCTCGAGCCACTCGGCGTGGACATGATCGGGCTGAACTGCGCGACCGGACCCGCCGAGATGATCGAGCACCTGCGCTACCTCACGCAACACGCGGGCATCCCGGTGTCCGTCATGCCCAACGCCGGACTGCCCGAGCTGGGCGAGCACGGCGCCGTGTACCCGCTCGGCGCCGAGGCCTTCGCCCCCCAGGTGGCCGATTTCGTCTCCGAGTTCGGGCTGTCGATGGTCGGCGGCTGCTGTGGCACGACCCCCGAGCACATCACCCGGCTCAGGGATGAGGTCATGTCGCGGGAGCGGGCCGTGCGGAAGGTCGAGCCGGTCAACGCCGTCGCCTCGCTCTACACCTCGACCCCGCTGCGTGCCGACGCCGGGATCCTGATGATCGGCGAGCGTACCAACGCCAACGGGTCCAAGCGGTTCCGGGAGGCCATGCTCGCCTCGGACTGGGACACCTGCATGGACATCGCCAAGGAGCAGATGCGCGACGGCGCGCAGATGCTGGACCTGTGTGTGGACTACGTGGGACGCGACGGTTCGGGGGACATGCGGGAGCTGGCCGGTCGGCTCTCCACCTCGTCGACTCTGCCGATCATGCTCGACTCCACCGAGCCGGAGGTCATCGAGGCCGGACTCGAGCACCTGGGTGGCCGATGCGCGGTCAACTCGGTCAACTACGAGGACGGCGACGGCCCGGATTCGCGGTTCCAGAAGATCATGGAGCTGGTGTCCCGGCACGGCGCGGCCGTGGTCGGCCTGACGATCGACGAGGAGGGCCAGGCCCGCACGGCGGACCGCAAGGTGGAGATCGCCGAGCGGATCATCACCGACCTCACGGAGAACTGGGCGGTCTCGGAGGACGACATCATCATCGACTGTCTGACCTTCCCGATCTCCACCGGCCAGGAGGAAGTGCGCAAGGACGGGATCGAGACCATCGAGGCGATCCGCCGGCTCACCGAGTCGCACCCGCGGATCCACACCACGCTGGGTCTGTCCAACATCTCGTTCGGTCTCAACCCGGCCGCGCGTCAGGTGCTCAACTCCGTGTTCCTGCACGAGTGCATCCAGGTGGGCCTGGACACCGCCATCGCGCACAGTTCCAAGATCCTGCCCATGAGCAAGATCGACGACCGTCAGCGGGAGGTCGCGCTCGACCTGGTCTATGACCGCCGCCGGGAGGGCTACGACCCCCTCCAGGTGTTCATGGAGCTCTTCGAAGGGGTGTCGGCCGCCAGCGCCAAGGACGCGCGTGCCGCCGAGCTCGAGGCGATGCCGCTCATGGAGCGGTTGTCGGCGCGGATCGTCGACGGCGAACGCAAGGGGCTCGAGGCGGACCTCGACGCGGCGATGGCGGAGATCCCGCCGCTCGAGATCATCAACTCGCACCTGCTGAACGGCATGAAGACGGTCGGCGAGTTGTTCGGCTCGGGCCAGATGCAGCTGCCGTTCGTCCTGCAGTCGGCGGAGACGATGAAGACCGCTGTCGCGCATCTGGAACCCCACATGGAGGCCAGCGACGAGGACGGCAAGGGCCGCATCGTGCTGGCCACGGTCAAGGGCGACGTCCACGACATCGGCAAGAACCTGGTGGACATCATCCTGTCCAACAACGGCTACGACGTCGTCAACATCGGCATCAAGCAGCCGATCGCCGACATCATCTCGGCGGCCCGCGAGCACAAAGCCGACGTGATCGGTATGTCCGGCCTGTTGGTCAAGTCGACCGTGGTGATGAAGGACAACCTCGCCGAGCTGAACTCGGAGGGCATCGCCGGCGAGTTCCCCGTTCTCCTCGGCGGGGCGGCCCTCACCCGCGCCTATGTCGAGGTGGACCTGGCCGGGATGTACCAGGGCGAGGTGTTCTACGCCCGTGACGCCTTCGAGGGCCTGCGTCTCATGGACGAGGTGATGACGGCCAAGCGGACGGGCGTCCCGATGTCCGAGTCCTCGGACGCCTCCGCCAAGGCCGCCGAGCGACGCGAGCGTCGGGCCCGGAGCGAGCGGATCGCCGCCAAGCGGGCCGCCGAGGCCGAGCCCGTCGTGGTTCCGGACCGCTCCGACGTGGCCGCGGACCAGCCCATCGCCACCCCGCCCTTCTGGGGGACGCGGATCGCCAAGGGCATCCCGGTGTCCGACTACGCCGGCCATCTGGACGAGCGCGCGCTGTTCTTCGGACAGTGGGGGCTGCGCGGCACGCGCAGCGGCGACGGCCCCGACTACGACGAACTGGTGGCCACCGAGGGTCGGCCGCGCCTGCGCTCGTGGATCGACCGACTCACCACCGAGCGGATCCTGTCCCACTCAGCAGTGGTCTACGGCTACTTCCCGGCCTACTCCGACGGCGAGGACATCTGCATCCTGGCCGAGCCGCGGCCCGACGCCGAGGTGCTGCACCGGATCTCGTTCCCACGACAGCAGCGGTCCCGGTTCCTGAGCATCCCGGACTTCCTGGCCTCCAAGGAGCGTTGCGAGGCAGAGGGGATCGTCGACGTCCTGCCCTTCCAGCTCGTCACCATGGGGACCCCGATCGCGGACTTCGCCAACGAGTTGTTCGCGGCGGACAACTACCGCGACTACCTGGAGGTCCACGGCCTGTCGGTCCAGCTCACGGAAGCACTGGCCGAGTTCTGGCACCGGCGGGTGCGGGACGAGCTGCGACTGCCCGAGGGCGTGGTCTCGGACGAGGACCCCGACGCGATCCACGACTACTTCGACCTCAAGTACCGGGGGGCCCGCTACAGCTTCGGCTACGGCGCGTGCCCGGACCTGGAGTCCCGCCAGGTCGTGGTGGATCTTCTCCGGCCGGAGCGCATCGGGGTCGAGCTCTCGGAGGAGCTGCAGCTCCACCCCGAGCAGTCGACGGACGCGTTCGTGCTCTACCACCCCGAGGCCAAGTACTTCAACGTCTGATCCGGGCGATCAGGACAGCCTGTCCTGGCTGGTAGAGGCTGCCCTTTCGGGTGATGATGAGGAATGGACACCACCCGGGCCGGGGCACTGCGCACGTTCGTCGCCTCGCGGCAGGGCGTCCTCGCGATGTCCACGATCCTGGCGATCGTGGTCCACCTGCTCTCCCGCGCGGTCGCCGGGCCCGCCGCCTCCGCCACCTGGGAGTGGGTGATCCGTGCCCCCCTGATCGCTGTGGTGGTGGTCGGCGGGATCCCGCTCATCGTCGAGGTCGTCCGGTCCGCGGTGAGGAGCGCCGGCGGGGCCGACCTGCTGGCCGCGGTCTCGATAGTCACCGCGGTCGTCCTGGGCGAGTGGCTGGTGGCCGCGATCGTCGTCCTCATGTTGTCCGGCGGCGAGGGGCTCGAGGCCGCGGCGTCCCGCAGGGCGTCGGCCACTCTCGACGCCCTCGCCCGGCGCAGCCCGGCGATCGCCCACCGACTCCGGGGAACCTCCCCGTCCGAGGGCGTCGACGACCTCCGCGCCGACGAGGTGCGGGTCCATGACCTGCTGCTCGTCCTGCCCCACGAACTGTGCCCCGTCGACGGGGAGGTGGTGGAGGGCAGAGGCGCGATGGACGAGTCGTACCTCACCGGCGAACCGTACGTCGTGCCCAAGACACCCGGTTCTCAGGTGCTCTCCGGCGCTGTCAACGGCGACGCGGCACTGACCGTCCGTGCTGATCGGGTGGCGGCGGATTCCCGCTACGCGCAGATCGTCG
Organism: Dietzia psychralcaliphila; assembly: GCF_003096095.1. Lineage (NCBI taxonomy): Bacteria > Bacillati > Actinomycetota > Actinomycetes > Mycobacteriales > Dietziaceae > Dietzia > Dietzia psychralcaliphila. Next base: position 1,808,247 of record NZ_CP015453.1, on the reverse strand, counting down.
GTGTGCTGCGCGAAGCAGAGGAGAACCGGCCCCCGATGCGTCGTCTCGCCGACCGCCTCGGCGCCTGGTACACCCTCATCGCGCTGACGTTGGGAGTCCTCGGCTGGGGGATCTCCGGAGATCCGACCCGTTTCCTCGCCGTGGTGGTGGTCGCGACCCCGTGCCCGCTCCTCATCGGGGTCCCCGTCGCCATCATCGGCGCCATCTCGCTGGCCGCCAAGCGCGGCATCATCATCCGGAACCCGGCGATGCTCGAGGACGTCGGGCGGGTCGAGACGGTGATGTTCGACAAGACCGGCACACTGACCTACGGACGTCCGGTACTCACGGAGATCGTCGCGAGGCCCGGCACCGATCCCCACGAGGTGCTCGCCGCCGCTGCGGCGGTAGAGGTCTACTCCCGCCACCCTCTCGCCGGAGCCGTCGTGGACGCGGCCGCCGAACGGAACCTCGGGGCCCCGCCTCTCACCTCTGTCGCGGAGAAGCCCGGGGCCGGACTGGTGGGCGAGGTGGGTGGACGCGTCGTCCGGCTGACCAACCGTCGCGGACTCGCCGAGGTCGATCCCGGTGCGATCGAACTCCTCCCGGAGACCGAGACGGGGCTGGAGTCGGTCGTCCTCGTCGACGACCGGTACGCCGCGATCCTCCGGTTCCGTGACGAACCGCGGGCCACCGCGGCTGACTTCATCGCGCACCTCCCGCGCGCGCACGGCGTCAAACGAATGATGATCATCTCCGGTGACCGCGAAGCCGAGGTGCGCCGTCTGGCGGACCGGGTGGGGATCCGGGAGGTCTACGGTGGGGTCAGCCCCGAGGGCAAACTCGCGATAGTCCGCGAGCGCACGGCGGCGGGCCCCACCCTGTTCCTCGGTGACGGCATCAACGACGCCCCCGCGATGACCGCCGCGTCGGCCGGGGTCGCCTTCGGCTCCACGTCCGACGTCACCGCCGAGGCCGCCGACGCCGTGGTGCTGGACTCCTCGTTGGAGCGGCTCGACGACCTCCTCCACATCGGGGCGCGCATGCGCCGGATCGCGTTGCAGTCGGCGTTGGGCGGGATGGCCGCCTCCGTGATCGGGATGCTCCTGGCGGTATTCGGGCTGCTCAGCCCTCTCGCGGGGGCGATAGCGCAAGAGGTCATCGACGTGCTCGCGATCCTCAACTCCGCGCGGGTCGTGATGGCGCCACGGAGACTCAGCGACTTCGAGGACTGACCACCGGTGTCACCTGGCGCCGACACCACGCGACAGCGTCGCCGCAACCCACAGCCCACACCGCTAACGATCGGCGGGCTCGGGCCGATGACCAGATAGGGATGCACTCGAACGACAGTGCACCGAGGGCAGCTCGGGACGAGGAGCCAGTCATGACCACCATCCGTCGATCAGCCGCCCTGACCTGTGCGGCGACCCTGCTCGCCGGGGGAGCAGCAGTGGCAATAGCTCCTGCGGCCTCCGCCCAGGTGTGGCATCACTCTCCGGCCTGGGACGTCCGTATGCCGTACCCGCTGGGTGGCGAGCACACCATTCGCTTCGGCGCCTTCACCACCTGCAAGCTGGGCGGCGACGACCGCTTCCACCAGGCGCTGAGCGCCAACGCCAGGGATCTCGATCAGCCCGTCGGTTCGTTCGACTTCTCGGCCACTCTGTTCCCGTTCAACTCCGCGACCGTGGAGTGGCACAACATCGACACCGATGCGAGGGGGGTGCACACGGTCCAGTCGACCGGACCCGAGGTCGGCGTCGGCGGCGTGTTCACCGGGCCCGGACGGCTGGCGGTCACCATCACCACCAGCAAGTCCCTCCTGCCCACCCTCGCTCCCGGCTCGGTCGCACCGTTCGGCTCCGCCACCCACACCGAGCGTTTCCTCGTCGCTGCGGGGACCTGCCACTGAACGGCGGTTGACGGCGGAACCAACGGGGCCGGTCTTGGCACCCCCGATCACGCGGTGTCGGGTAGACAGTAGGCCGTGACCAGCATTTCGTACGACCGTGTCCCCGCCGCCGTGTGTCTCGACATGGACGGCACGCTCGTCGACACCGAGCGACTGTGGGACATCGCCGTCTACGAACTCGCCGAGTACATGGGTCGGCCCCTCGATGAGGCGACCCGCGAGCGAACCCTGGGCAACTCCCTCCCCGGGTTCTTCGCGATCCTGGGCGAGTACACCGGTCGGACCATCGAGGGCGCCGAGTTCGATCGTCTGTCCCGCCGGCTCAACGCGCGGGTCACCGAGCTGATGCGATCCGACATGCGCTGGCGGCCGGGTGCCGAGGAATTGCTGGAGGACCTCGCCTCCGCCAACGCCCCGGTCGCCCTGGTGACCAACACGACCGCGGACGTCGCGGCGGTGCCGCTGGAGTTCATCGATCGTTCGCGGTTTCACGTGGTGGTGACGGGGTGCATGGTCGCCGATCCCAAACCCGCGCCCGACCCCTACCTGCTGGCCTGCTCGCGGCTCGGGGTCGACGCGACCGCCGCCGTCGCGGTCGAGGACTCCGTCACCGGGGCCACCGCGGCGGTCGCCGCTGGCTGCCGGGTGTTGTACGTGCCGTCGACCGACGGTCAGCCCGACGTGGTCGGGGCGCACACCCACCCGAGCCTCGCGGGCGTGAACGCGTCCGGTCTCGTCGCCCTCACCTCGGGGACCCCCGTCGGTGCGGCTGTGGGACAATCGGGCGCGTGAAGACCTTCGATTCCCTGTTCGCCGAGCTGTCCGAGCGCGTAGCCGCGCGTCCCGAGGGATCCGGCACCGTCGCCGCCTTCGACAAGGGCGTGCACCATCTGGGCAAGAAGGTCATCGAAGAGGCCGGCGAGGTGTGGATCGCCGCCGAGTACCAGTCGGATGAGGAACTGGCCGAGGAGATCTCGCAGCTCCTCTACTGGACCCAGGTCATGATGCTCAAGCGCGGTCTCGGGCTCGACGACGTCTACCGGCATCTCTAGCGGCCACACAGACCACCCCTCCCGCACCGAATCCTGGAGCCACCATCATGCTGCGTGTCGCAGTGCCCAACAAGGGCGCCCTGTCCGAGTCCGCCTCCGAGATGCTGTCCGAGGCGGGGTACCGCCGACGGACGGAGGGGAGTAAGGACCTCACGTTGATCGACCGTGAGAACGACGTCGAGTTCTTCTTCCTGCGACCCAAGGACATCGCCGTCTACGTGGGCTCGGGACGTCTCGAGCTGGGTATCACCGGCAGAGACCTGAGTATGGATTCCATGGCAGAGGTGGACGAGCTCCTCGACCTGGGATTCGGACACTCCACCTTCCGCTACGCCGGGCCGACCGGTACCGGGTGGACCACGGACCGTCTCGCGGGAGCCCGCATCGCGACGTCGTATCCGAACATCGTCCGCCGCGACCTCGAACAGCGGGGGATCGAGGCGGAGGTCATCCGGTTGGACGGCGCGGTGGAGATCTCCATCCAGCTCGGGGTGGCCGACTGCATCGCCGACGTGGTGGGCTCGGGTCGGACGCTCAAGGTGCACGGGTTGGAGGCGTTCGGGGACGTCCTGTGTGACTCGATGGGCGTCCTGGTCGCGCGGGCGGGCGCCGAGACCACCCCGGCGATGGCCCAGATGAGGGCCCGCCTGCAGGGCGTGGTGTTCGCCCAGCAGTACATGATGTTGGACTACGACTGCCCCAAGGAGCTCCTGGAGTCGGTCTCGGCCATCACCCCTGGCATCGAGTCACCCACCGTCTCCCCGATGGCCGACCCGGCCTGGGTGGCGGTGCGGTCGATGGTGCCGCGCAAGAAGGTCAACTCGATCATGGACGAGCTGGTCGCGGCCGGCGCCAAGGCGGTCATCGCCACGGACATCCGGTCCTGCCGCATGGGGTGACACCCTCAGAGCGGTCGGGGCATGGCGGCACGGCACGCCTCAGCGCCCCGTCGGATCGGCACACCTCGGCGCCCCGTCGGATCGGCCTACCTCGGCGTCCTGTCGGATCAGGCCCGCTCGACCAGCAGAGCCTGCAGTGTGTGCCCGATGGCGCCCACCTCGTCGTACAGGGTGCCGGAGGTCGCCCCGACGCCGTCGGGGCCGATCGAGGCGTCCGCGGTGACCCCGATCCATTCGCCGACGGGCCGCCGGTGCAGGTGGGTGATCAGGTCGGTGTTGAGGAACCGCCATTCATCGGGTTCGAGAACTGCCCCGACGCCGTTCGCGATGTCGGCCACCGACATGACCCTTTCGGCGGGCGTCATCTCCTCGCCCTCGACCAGGGGAAGGACGGGGCGGACCCACACGACCCCGTCGTCCGAACCGCGGATCTCCAGCGAGTCGATGTAGCCACTGGTCCAGCGGTCGAAGAAATCGCTGTTCAGGCCCACTTCGGGGAGCTCACGCGGACGGTCGGCGGACTGTTCGACGTCGACGGTGTCGCCGATGGCCATCCGCCAGGCGCTCGCCCGGGCGACGATCCGGCCCGCTGCCTCGAGCTCGGATTCGAGCAGTTGGATCCGGCGACCGGGGCGGACGACGCGGGCCCGGGTACGGACCTCACCCAGCGGCACCGGCCCAAGCAGGTCTACGGTCACGCGGGCGATCCGCGTCCCGGTCGACCGCTCGAGGCGGTCCATGGCGCGGGTGAGGACGGCCGAGGGCGGTGACCCGTGCTGCAGATCGGGACCCCAGGCACTCACCGTGTGCGGGGTAGCCCGGAATACCTCCCAGCCGTCATCCGTGCCCAACGGCTCGAAGTACGCCTCCGTCATCATGTGCTCCTCGGTCCTGCGTGTCCCGCCCCGGGTGTCTCGGGATCGAGAGGTACCACGCGGCGTCCCGGCCATCCCGGGTACTCGGGCGGGGTACCCCCGAACGCCGGACACAGCGCCTGATGATTGCACCAGTCGCACAACCGCGAGGTGCGCGGGGGGAAGATCCCGATCTCGCCCGCCCGCTCTATCTCCGCCCAGAGTGAGTCGAGCTGCGTCTCGGTCTCCACGAGTGTGGCGAGATCGGGGGAGAGGGTGAGCCAGCTGCCGTTCCTGAGGTAGATCAGCTTGAGCTGCGCGGGCATCACCCCGTGGATCCGCTGGTACATCAGGGCGTAGAACCGCATCTGGAACATCGCCTGATCCTGGTAGCGCGGATGAGGTGGCTTGCCGGTCTTGTAGTCGACCACCCTGACCTCCCCGGTCGGCGCCACGTCCACTCTGTCCAGGTACCCGTGGAGCGGGGTCCCGGACGCGGTGGAGGTGACGAGGTACTGCTCACACGCCGCGGGGGAGAAGCGCCGGGGATCCTCGATCCCGTAGAGCGCGGACACCAGCGCGGCGACCTCCGTCTGGAACTCCGCCCGGTCGGCGAGCGGCACCACCTCGGCGCCACCGCCCACCGCGTAGAAGTGCTCCACCGCAGCGGGGACCAGCTCCACGGCACGCTCCGGAGCCCGCTCCGACTGCTCCAGTGCGTACAGGTCCTCGAGCACCGAGTGGACGACGGTCCCCAGGACCTGGGCGCGGGTCTTGGGTTCCGGGATCCTGTCGATCGCCTTGAGCCGGTAGAGCAGTGGGCACTGCCTGAAGTCCGCCGCCCTCGAAGCCGACAACGCCAAGGGCTTGCGCTCCGGCGGGGCCACGCCCTCCGGAGTGGCCGGGGAGGCCGGGGTACCACTGCCACCGATTTTCAGGGGATCCATCACACCTGGCAGGGTAGACAACCGGTCGGACAACCGGCCGCCGTCCCCTGGAGGTCCACAGTGCAGCGATCCGGCCCGTTCGTCATCGGCGACCGCGTCCAGCTCACCGACACCAAGGGACGCAAGTACACCGTTCTCCTGGTCGAGGGAGCCGAGTTCTTCACCCACCACGGCGCCGTCAGGCACGACGACCTGATCGGCACCCCGGAGGGGTCGATCGTCACCTCGTCCGGGGAGGCCCACTACCTGGCGCTTCGTCCGCTGCTCACCGACTACGTGCTGTCGATGCCGCGCGGCGCCCAGGTGATCTACCCCAAGGACGCCGCACAGATCGTCCACGAGGGCGACATGTTCCCCGGCGCACGCGTGCTCGAGGCCGGCGCGGGCTCCGGAGCCCTGACCTGCTCGCTGCTGCGCGCGGTGGGCCCCGAGGGTCGGGTGCTGTCGTACGAGATCCGCGAGGACCACGCCGAGCACGCCGAGCGTAACGTCCGCACCTTCTACGGCGAGCACCCGGAGAACTGGGACCTGCGCGTCGCCGACCTGGCGGAGACGTCGGTGGAGGCGCTGGGCGGCCAGGTCGACCGCGTGGTGTTGGACATGCTCGCCCCGTGGGAGTGCCTGCCCACGGTGAGCGAGGTCCTCGTGCCCGGAGGCGTCCTGGTGGTGTACGTGGCCACCACCACTCAGATGTCGGACGTCGTGGAGGCCCTCCGACGCCAGGAGTGCTGGACGGAACCCCGGGCGTGGGAGTCGATCAACCGCGGCTGGCACGTCGTGGGTCTGGCCGTGCGCCCCGAGCACCGCATCCAGGGCCACACCGCGTTCCTGGTCACCGCACGTCGACTCGCGGAGGGCGTGACCACGCTCAAGCCCAGGCGCCGGGCCGGCAAGCACTGAGCCCGGCCTGAGGACGCGCGCTCACCCGCCCCCGCACCCCGGCGATAGGGTGGGGGGTGACGACGACGAGGGTGTCGTCCGAGAGTCGGAGGGCAGGTGATCGAGGTGACCGAGGGACGTTCCCCGGACGAGCGGGGCGGCGACAGCGTGACGCTGGACCGGGTCGAGCTCGCGCGGCTGCGCAGGGCCGTCGACGAGGGGGCCCGAACGGACCGCGAGAAGTCGGTCAAGATCGACGCCCTCGGCGCCCGCAACGTCAGGCTGGCCGAGCTCCTCAAGGACTCCCGCGATCAGCTGCAGGCCCTCAAGGGCGAGGTCGAGCGCCTCGGCACGCCGCCCAGCACCTACGGGATCGTGCTGCAGGAACCGACGGACGCCGATACCGCGGAGGTCATGGCCGCCGGTCGACGGATGCGGCTCACACTCGCACCCGGGGTCGACGCCTCCGTCCTCTCGGCGGGCGTCACCGTCCGGCTGAACGAGGCCATGACCGTCATCGAGGCCTGTACCGGACTCCCGGTCACCGGCGTCACCGCCGTCTTCCGGGACGTCCTGGCCGACGGGATGCGGGCCCGCGTGGTGATGGGGAACGACGAGGAACACGTCGTTCATCTGGCGACCGGCCTGCGCGGCGGGCGGACCGCCGATCACCCGGCCCCCGTCCGGCCGGGGGACGCCGTGCTGGTGGACCCCAAGGCCGCCGTGGCGTTCGAGGTCGTGCCCAAGGCCGAGGTCGACGAGCTCCTGCTCGAGGAGATCCCGATGGTCGAGTACTCCGACATCGGCGGTCTCGGCCCCCAGATCGAGCAGATCCGCGACGCCATCGAGCTGCCCTTCGTGCACCACGACCTGTACCGCGAGTTCCATCTGTCCCCACCCAAGGGTGTGCTGCTCTACGGCCCTCCCGGGTGTGGAAAGACCCTGATCGCCAAGGCGGTCGCGCACTCGCTGGCGCTGGCCTCCGCGAAGTCGCGTGGGGAGGACGTCACGGGCGGCCGGTACCCCAACTCGTATTTCCTCTCCATCAAGGGCCCTGAACTGCTCAACAAGTACGTCGGCGAGACGGAGCGGCACATCCGGTCGATCTTCGAGCGGGCACGGGAGAAGGCGACAGAGGGCAACCCGGTCATCGTCTTCTTCGACGAGATGGACTCCATCTTCCGCACCCGCGGATCGGGCATCTCCTCCGACATGGAGACCACGATCGTCCCGCAGCTCCTCGCCGAGATCGACGGGGTGGAGGACCTGCGCAACGTCATCGTGATCGGCGCATCCAACCGGGAGGACATGATCGACCCGGCGATCCTTCGCCCCGGTCGTCTCGATCTCAAGATCCGCATCGACCGACCGGACGCCGGCGCCGCGGCCGACATCCTCGCCAAATACATCACCCCCGATCTGCGCTTCGACCCTGACGAGGTCGGCTCGACGAGTGGCGAGGACCACGTCGGAGGGCTGATCTCCCGGATCGTCGACCGGCTCTACACCCGGGACGAGTCCACGACCTACGTGCATCTGGTCTACGCGTCGGGCCGCCGGTCGTCCCTGTACCTCGGTGACCTGACCTCCGGAGCGATGCTGCGCAATATCGTGGACCGGGCCAAGAAGCTCGCGATCAAGGACATCGTCCACGGCACCGGGCAGGGCCTGACGACCGACGACTTCCTCGACGCCGTGGACGCCGAGTTCGCGGAGAACACCGACCTGCCCAATACCTCCAACCCGCAGGAGTGGGCGCGGCTGACGGGCGTGCGCGGCGAGCGCGTTGTCGAGGTCACCGTCCCGCGTCAGGAGGACGACCGGTGACCCCGCCCGTACTGATGGCATCCGGTGAGATCGTGCGAGGCCGGGTGATCGGCACCGAGATCGAGTTCGGCATCGTGGCGGTGGGCCAGCCGCTGCTCAGCTCGGTGGTCACCTCGACCCAGGTGGTCAAGGCCTACACCGACCCGGGCGAGGGCTCCGGGTCGACCGATGGGACCCGCTGGGACTACGGGTCCGAATCGCCACTCCGCGATGCCCGCGGCTTCGACCTCGGCTCCGCCCGCGCCTATGACCCGAGTGAGTTCGGGGTGACCAACCGGGTCCTGACCAACGGCGCCCGCTTCTACGTGGACCACGCGCACCCCGAGTACTCATCGCCCGAGGTCGACTCGCCGATCGACGCGGTGATCTGGGACAAGGCGGGGGAGTCGGTGATGCACCGGGCCGGCCGCGAGTCGTCCGCCGTCGAGGGGAACGCCGAGCTCAAGCTCTACAAGAACAACGTCGACGGCAAGGGCGCGTCCTACGGCGCCCACGAGAACTACCTCGTGCGTCGCGACGTCGACTTCGACGCCCTGACGATGAGCCTGGCACCGCACCTGCTCTCACGCCAGGTGTACTGCGGGGCCGGACGTGTCGGTATCGGGCAGGCGGGCGAGAAGGCGGGCTTCCAGCTCTCCCAGCGCGCCGACTACATCGAGGTGCTCACCGGGCTCGAGACCACCCTGCGCCGCGGGATCATCAACACCCGCGACGAGCCGCACGCCCCGGATGAGACCTGGCGGCGCCTGCACGTCATCATCGGCGACGCGAACATGTCCGAGCTGGCGACGTACCTCAAGATCGGCACCACCTGCCTCGTGCTGGACGCGATCGAGGCGGGGATCGACTTCGCCGACCTGGTCCCGGTCGACCCCGTCGAGGCGGTGCACGTCATCAGCCATGACCCGACCCTCACCGCCACCGTCGCGCTGCCCGACGGCCGCGAGCTCACGGGGGTCGCGCTCCAGTGGGAGATCCTCGACCGCGTCTCAGCGTTGATCGGGGACGGCACGGGGCGTCCGGGGTGGGCCGTCGAGGTCCTGACCGAATGGCGGGAGATCCTCGAGGCGCTCGAGCAGAACCCCATGTCGTGCGCCGACCGGCTCGACTGGCCGGCCAAGCTCCGACTGTTGGAGGGGTTCCGGACGCGGGACTCCCTGGGCTGGGACCACGCGCGACTCGCCCTCATCGACGTCCAGTACCACGACATCGACCCGGACCGTGGACTCTACAACCGTCTGGTGACCAAGGGCGCGATGCGAAGGATGGTCACCGAGGCCCAGGTGGAAGCCGCGGTCACGACCCCACCCGAGTCCACGCGGGCCTGGGCCAGGGGACGCTTCCTGGCCGAACTCGGCGACCGCGTCCACGCCGCGGGATGGGATCACGTCGTCGTCGTCGATTCCCGCGGCGACCACCGTCACGTGGACCTGGCCGACCCGTACACGGGGACCCGCGCCCACTGCGACGCCCAACCGGACTTCCTCAGCCCCGACGGCCCGCCGGTTCGCTGAGGATCCCGTCCGACCAGCCCAGTCCGACCAACCCGGTCCGACCCGCCCGCCCCACCCACAGGAGCTCACCACGATGTCCCAGATCCAGAAGAACGCCGGCGGCGCAGGCGAGTCGGACGACGAGGCCGGCCAGGTCGCCAAGACCGCACAGACCTCGTCCGCCGACTCCCTACTCGACGAGATCGACGACATCCTCGAGACCAACGCCGAGGAGTTCGTGAAGTCCTACGTCCAGAAGGGCGGGCAGTAGACAGTCATGATCCGTCGCATCGTCGGGATCGAGACAGAGTTCGGGATCACCAGCGTCGGGGGCGAGGGGTCGCGCTCGCTCGGGCCGGACGAGATCGCCCGGTACTTCTTCCGGCCCGTCGTCGAACGGTGGCGCAGTTCGAACGTGTTCCTCGAGAACGGGTCCCGCCTCTACCTGGACGTGGGTTCCCATCCCGAGTACGCGACCGCCGAGTGCGACGGGCTGCGGCAGATCGTGGCCCACGACAGGGCGGGGGAGCGGATCATCGACGACCTCGCCGTCCACGCCGAACAGTCCCTCGCCGCCGAGGGGATCGACGCCAAGGTCTACCTGTTCAAGAACAACACCGACACCGTCGGTAACTCGTACGGTTCCCACGAGAACTACCTGCTGGACCGCTCGACCCAGGTCAGGAGCATGGCCACCACGCTGTTGCCGTTCCTGGTGAGCCGGCAGCTGATCTGCGGCGCCGGCAAGATCCTGCCCGGGACCCCCACCGGTGTGGGAACAGCCGAGGACGAGGGGCCGGCCTTCTGCTTCTCCCAGCGCGCCGAACACATGTGGGACGGCGTCTCCTCCGCCACCACCCGTTCTCGCCCGCTCATCAACACCCGTGACGAGCCGCACGCTGACTCGACCCGGTTCCGGCGGATGCACGTGATCGTGGGCGACTCCAACATGATCGAGACCACCACCCTGCTCAAGATCGCCAGCACGCGGCTCGTGCTGGAGATGCTCGAGGCCGGCGTCGAGCTGCGGCCCATGGCGATAGCCCATCCGGTCCGGGCGATCAGGGAGATCAGCCGCGACCTCTCCGGTACCCGACCGGTCGGGCTCACCGACGGAACCACGATGTCCGCCCTGGAGATCCAGAGGGAGTTCCTGGCCGCCGTCCACCGCCACCTCGGGCGCGGCGGGTGGGAGCGGGACGACCGCGACGACGTGGAGAGATGCGTGGCTCTGTGGGAGCGGGTCCTCGACGCGGTCGAGTCCGGCGACCACGACTCGATCGCCGGCGACATCGACTGGGCCGCCAAACTTCGTCTGATCAGGCAGGTCCAGGGCAGGACCGGGGTCGACCTCGACCACCCCAGGCTCGCCCAGATAGACCTGACCTACCACGACATCCGACCGGGTCGTGGGCTGCACTCGGTGCTCGAGCGCCGCGGCCTGGTCTCCCGGGTGGTGGACGATTCCGAGATCGAGCGGGCGCGGCACTCCGCGCCGGAGACCACCCGCGCGGCGCTGCGCGGTCGCTTCATCTCCGCCGCGACCCGAGCCGAGCGGGATTACACCGTGGACTGGGTTCACCTGAAGGTCGCCGACGGAACTCTGCCCACGGTCGCTCTCACGGACCCGTTCGCGGCCGAGGACCCGCGTGTCGACGACCTGATCGCCGCGCTCGGGCGATAGCGTTCCTGCCCGTGTCCACCTCCAAGTCGCAACGACTGGTCAACCTCGTCATCTGCTTGCGGTCGACCAGCGCCTACCTGTCCGCGGGCGAGATCCGCAGGATGGTCCAGGGGTACGACGACTGCGAGAACGAGGCGGCCTACCTGAGGATGTTCGAGCGGGACAAGCGGGAACTCCGCGACGTGGGCGTCCCACTCGAACAGGGAGCCTCGCTCGCGCCGGGATCTCCCGCCGGGTACCGGATCCCCGCCCAGGGTTACGAACTCCCGGAGATCACCCTCACCCCCGAACAAGCCGGAGTGTTGGCCGTGGCCTCCGAGGTCTGGCGCGAGGGGGAGCGGGCCGCACGGGCGGACGGTGCGCTGGCCAAGCTCACCGCGGCGGGGATCGACCCGGTGCACGACGCCGGCGCCACCGTGTCGGTGGCGGACCCGGCCGAACTCGCGGCCGCCGCGATCGTCGCCGAGGCGGTCGCGGGGAGCCGACTCCTCACGTTCTCCCACACCCCGGCCGGGGCCACCGAGCCGACCGCGCGGAGGATCGAGCCGTGGTGGACCGGTTCCCGGCACGGCAACTGGTACGTGGTCGGGCACGACCTCGACCGCGGTGAACCCCGGACCTTCCGCCTGGTCCGCGTCTCGGACGTCCGGGTGGGCCAGGCCCGCCGGACCGTCCCGGTCCCGCGGACCACCGAGGTGCTGGAGCTCCTCGACGAGGCCATCTCCCGCCTGAACCCGGTGGTGGACGCCACGGTCTGGGCGGCGAACGGCCACGCGGCCGAACTCCGGGCGATGGCCCGCGACGCCGGGCCGGCGGCCCGGTTCGGTCGCGCCGGTGCCGACCTGGAGGTGAGTGCCCCCCTGGGTGAGCTGTCGTCGATGATCGCCTCACAGGGTGCTGACGCCGTCGCCCTCCGGCCCGCCGAACTCCGCGTCCGCGTGGTGACCATCCTCACCGCGGCGCAGGAGGCCGTCCGATGAGCCCCCGTGCCGTCCCGTTGGCGACCCTGCTCAGCGTGGTCCCGTACTTCCACACCCGGGGCGCCGTCCCCGTGGCCGAAGCCGCCCGGGACCTCGGCATGACGGAGAAGCAGCTGCGGGACGCCCTCTGGCAGCTGTGGTCCTGCGGACTTCCCGGCTACGGACCGGGTGACCTCATCGACCTCGCCTTCTCCTCCGAGGACCTCGACGACGCCGAGTTGGTCGAGGTGACGTTCACCGCGGGGATCGACCGGCCCGTCCGGCTCACCGCCGCCGAGGCCGTCACCCTCGAGACCGGACTCGCGATCTTCCTCGATCATCCCGAGGTGGTCGACCAGACCGCCCTCCGCGATCTCCTGCAGACCCTCCGGACCGCGGCCGGTGTCGAGGTCAGGGCGGAGGAGGATTCCCGCCCGGACACCACCACTCCGGATGCCGATGTCGTCCGCACCGCGGTCCACGACGGACTCGCACTGCGGTTCGTCTACCACTCGGCCAGCTCGGACACCTCCACCACCCGCGTGGTCGATCCCGCGCGCCTCTCCGTGGCCGACGGTCACTCCTACGTCCACGGCGTGGATCGCGGGGCGGGCCAGTGGCGGACGTTCCGCACCGATCGGATGAGCGGGGTCGAGGAGGTCGGTCCGCGCCGGGCGCTCGGACCGGAACCCCAGGACGACGGCGAGGGGGGCGTCCTCCTGGAGCGGGCCGTCGTCCCCGCGGCCGCGGCGTGGTTCCTCGACGAGTTCGGATTCCACGATGTCGTCCGGCGCCCGGACGGTGACCTGGACGTCTCGATCGCCTATCACGACCGGGCCTGGCTGCTCAGGTTCCTGCTCGGGCACGCAGACGTGGTCACGCCCTCGGACCCGAGAATGGCCGCGGAGATCGCGGCCCGGGCCTCTGCGGGACTCTCGCTCTACTCGGCAGGCGACGACTCGATATCGGCGACGTGAAATCGCGGTGAACCCGCTGGTCACCGGGTATTCACCAAGGGACCGCCGCAACGCTTGTCGCCCGGGGTGCGTTAGCATGGGCGTGTTGTCACACAAACGGAGGTTGACATGGGTGCGTTGAGCATCTGGCACTGGCTCATCGTCCTCGCGGTGGTGCTGCTTCTCTTCGGCTCCAAGAAGCTCCCCGACGCGGCCCGTGGGCTCGGACGGTCGATGCGGATCTTCAAGTCGGAGATCAAGGAGATGCAGAACGACGACAAGCCTGTCGAGCCGGAGGCGCTCACCCAGGCCGGCCAGCCGACTGCCGCGCAGTACGTCCAGCCGCAGGCGCATCCCCAGCAGGCGCAGCCCCAGGCGCAGGGATACCCGCAGGCCCCGCAGCAGCCGTACCAGCAGCCGGCCCAGCCTCAGCAGCCGTACCAGCAGCCCCAGGTTCAGCAGCCGGGCCAGCCCCAGCAGCACTTCGACCCCACCGCTCCGTACGACGGCGGCACCGGCCCACAGCGGCAGTAGGCCACCTCACCGATGACGCAGACCGGACCGGAGAAGACCGGCGCCACCCCCAGGGGCGGCGCCGGTCGGTTGCTGTCCAAGCGCAAGCGCCGGCCCCGGAACCCCGACGGCACGATGCCCCTGATCGAGCACATCTACGAGCTGCGCACGAGACTGCTCATCGCCGTCGCGGCGATCGTGGTGACGCTGGGCTTCGGCTTCTGGTGGTACGGGAGCGGGTTCCTGGGGGTCCCTTCTCTCGGTGGAATCCTCACCGGCCCGTACTGCGACATCCCGCCGGGCGCTCGGCTACAACTGGGGGACGCGGGAGACGAGTGTCGACTTCTCGCCACCGGGCCCTTCGAGCAGTTCATGCTCCGTCTCAAGGTGGCCGCGACCGCCGGTATCGTCCTGGCGAGCCCGGTCTGGCTCTATCAGCTCTGGGCATTCATCACCCCGGGCCTCCACAAGAACGAGAAGCGGTACGGGATCGTCTTCACGATCCTGGCCGCCCTGCTGTTCATCGGTGGCGCGGTCCTGGCCTACATCGTGATCGTGTACGCCCTCGAGTTCCTCCTGTCGATCGGCGACAACGTCCAGACCACGGCGCTGTCCGGCACCCAGTACTTCACCTTCCTCATCCAGTTGATCCTGATCTTCGGGGTGAGCTTCGAGATCCCGTTGCTTATCGCCATGCTCAACGTGGCGGGGGTGCTCAGCTACGAGGTTCTGGCCAGGTCCCGGCGCGGGATCATCATGGGCGTCTTCGTCTTTGCCGCCGTCGCCTCGCCCGGGCAGGACCCGTTCTCGATGCTCGCGCTCGCCGGGGCGGTCTGCGTGTTGGTGGAGTTCTCCATCCAGTTTGCCCGCATCCACGACAAGCGCAAGAGCAAGAGCCGCGAGGAGTGGCTCGAGGTCGACGACGAGTCCGCGTCACCACTGGGTCCCTCGGAAGAGCTCGAGGGGTCGGGGTCGGTCCGGTCCACGGGCCCGCTGTCCGCACCCGAGCCACTCGGTGGTTCACGGCCCCTCCAGGCGCCGTCGGGTGGGGCGATGTATGACGACACCCTCTGACCCGCACGATTCGGGCACCCTGCTCGAGTCGTTCCTGCACACGGAGGGTTTCGACCCGGACCCCTTCCAGCTGGAGTCGTTCACCGCGCTCGATGCGGGTCGCAACCTGCTCGTCTCGGCGCCCACCGGATCCGGCAAGACCCTTATCGGCGAGTACGCGGCCCACCGCGCGTTGTCCGGCGGCGGCCGGTGCTTCTACACCACTCCCGTCAAGGCGCTGAGCAATCAGAAGTTCCGGCAGTTCCGCCATCGGTTCGGGCCCGAGAACGTGGGGTTGCTCACCGGGGATCACTCCATCGACGCCGATGCCCCGGTGGTGGTGATGACCACCGAGGTCCTGCGGAACATGATCTACTCCGGTTCCTCCGCGCTACACGACCTCGACTGCGTGGTGATGGACGAGATCCACTACCTGGGGGACAGATCACGCGGGGTGGTGTGGGAGGAGATCATCCTCACCCTCGATCCGGCGGTTCGACTGGTGGGACTGTCGGCGACGCTGAGCAACACCGAGGAGCTCGGGGACTGGATCACCGAGATCCGGGGGGACACCGCGGTAGTGCTCTCCGATCACCGACCCGTGCCGCTCGCACACATGCTCTACACGGACGGTGATCTGGTCCCGATCCGCGCGGCGGCCGATCAACGCCGGCGCAACCGCGGCGGATACCACGACGAGCGGGTCGCGGCCCGGCCCCGAGCTCACTGGGCACGGCGCCAGGACGTCATCGAGAAGCTCGACGACGAACATCTACTCCCCGCGATCTACTTCGTGTTCTCCCGGGCGGGGTGCGACGGGGCGGTCTCGCAGATGCGACGGGCCCGGTTGCGGCTGACCACGGGAGAGGAGTCCCGGCGCATCGCCTCCCACGTCGACGCGGCATGCGCGCAGGTGCCCCGGCACGACCTCGACGCACTCGACTTCAGCGCCTTCAGAGCCGGACTCGTCAGTGGTATCGCCGCCCATCACGCGGGGATGCTCCCGCTGTTCCGGACCATCGTGGAGGAGTTGTTCTCGGCCGGTCTGATCAAGGTCGTGTTCGCCACCGAGACACTCGCCCTGGGGATCCACATGCCGGCCCGGGCGGTCGTACTGGAGAAGACGACCAAGTTCAACGGCGACACCCACGCCATGCTCACCTCCGCGGAGTACTCGCAGATCACCGGCCGCGCCGGCCGGCGGGGGATCGACACCAAGGGCACCGCGGTGGTGCTGGACCAGCCGGATCTCGACCTGGACGCGTTGTCGGCGCTGGTGGACACCCCGCGCTTCCCGTTGCGCAGCGCGTTCACCCCCGACTACTCCATGGCCGTCAACCTCGTGGAGCAACTCGGCGTGGCGGAGGCAACCTCTCTGATCGGCCGGTCGTTCGCGCAGTTCCAGACCGACCGCACGCTGGTGTCCCGATCCCGGGCCGTGGAACGCAGGATGGACGAACGGGACCGGATGCGGGCGGACCTGGAGGCCGCCGGCGGGGATTCGCAACTCGACGAGTACATGTCGCTCCGCGCTGACCTGACCCGCCTGGAGCGGTCCACCGAGAAGGCGACCCGGGACGACCGGTTGGAGTCCGTCCGTGCGGCGATGCTCAAGCAGACCGCGGGTTCGGTCATCACCGTGGGCCGCAAACGATTCGGCATGGTCGCCACCGTGCTGCAGGTGCGCACGGACATCCCCGCCGACCCGGCGCTGCTGTGTCTGACCGACACCGGCTGGACCGGCTGGCTGCGGCAGCAGGACTTCGCGGCGCCCCCCGTGCCGGTCGGGAGGGTCGATGTGCCCCGAGGCCGGCGAAAGCTCGACGGACGGGCCAAGCGCGCGCTGGTCCAGCGGATGGAGGGACTCCGGGGCAAGGCACGGGGTCGCATGAAGAACGCCGGCGGCAAGCCCGTCCGTAAGGACCCCCGAATCGCTTCTGCCCGACGTGCCGTGCGCCAGCACCCCCTTCACGAGGACCCGCGGATCGACAAGCTGGCCCGTCTCCACGAGCGCTGGGCTCGTGCGGCGACGGACGTGACCGCACTCACCGCGGAGGTGGAGTCCGACTCCGACTCGTTGGCCCGCCGCTTCCGGAGGATCGTCGGGTTGCTTGAGCATCTGGGTTACCTCGAGGAACGCGACGGCGCGATCCGCGCCACCGACGCCGGACGACTCCTCGCGGGCGTGCACACCGAGCAGGACCTGTTCGTGGCCGAGTGCCTCCGACGCGGGGTGTGGGTCGGACTAGACCCGGCCGGCCTGGCGGCGGTGATCGCCACCGTCGTGGCCCACCCCCGGAGTGACTCGGCGGTCCGTGAACCCTCCGACGAGACCCTGCGCGCAGCCCTGACCGAGACCGAACTCGTCGCAGCCGACGTCGCCGCGATCGAGAAGAAGCATCAGCTGCCGTCGACCCCGGACCTCGACGCCGGGCTCTCACCCGTCCTGCACCACTGGGTGTCGGGTGGCGCGCTCTCGTCGATCCTCGCCGCCTCGTGGCAGGAGGGCGTGGAACTCACCGCCGGGGACTTCGTCCGCTCGGCCCGGCTCGTGGTGGACGTCCTGGCCCAGGTCGGGCAGGTCGCCGAGCCCGAACTCGCGCGAACCGCGCGATCGGCCGTGGGATCCCTGCGCCGCGGGGTCGTGCTCGACCACATGGCCTGACCCCCGTCATCCCTCCATCCCTCCATCGCGAAGAGCGTTCCGCACACAACGTTCAAGTAGAGGGTGCGCGGAACGCTCTTATCGATGACCGACACAGTAGATGACCGACGCAGTAGATAACCGGTGCAGTAGATACCCGGTGCAGCAGCTACAGAGGGCTGGTGACGCTTCTCAGGCCGGGTCGAGCACCGCGGTCGCCCTCTCCAGACGGCCGATCGCACGCGACTGTCCCGTTGCCTCACCGAGGGCGTCCAACCGCTCACGATCCACACGCCCTCGCCGGCCGTCGACATCGCCCTCGAACTCCAGCTCGAACCCGCGCCCCCGCAGCCGAACCACCCCGCGGGCGGCGGTCAGATAGTCGGCGGCCTCGAGAACAGCTTTCCGCTGCCGGGCGGCGAGACCCGACTCCTCGTCCGCGGCAGCCGCCACGATACCGTCGAGGTCCCCGTACTCCCGCAAGAGGGACGCTGCGGTCTTGGTGCCGATTCCCGTCACGCCCGGCAGCCCGTCGGAGGCGTCACCCACCAGCACCGCGTAGTCCGCGTACGCACCGGCATCCTCGCCCGCGGGGAGGTCGAACCGCTCGGCCACCACCTCGGGCGTGTACGCCAGCCTCTTGCGCATCCCGGCACCCACGTAGACGACCGTGGTGCTCGACGACGCCAACTGGAAGAGGTCACGGTCCCCGGTCACCACCAGCACCTCGCGGTCGCGGTCCGACAGCTCGGCCAGCACGTCATCGGCTTCGGCCTCGGCTGCGGACGCCTGCGTGATGCCCGCCGCGGTGAGGATCTCCCGTATCGCGCTGACCTGCGGGTGGAGTGACGCGGGCGCGTCCTCCCCGCCGTCGTCTCCGACACGGTGCGCCTTGTACGACGGCAACAACTCGACGCGCCAGACGGGGCGCCACTCACGGTCCAGAGCCGCCACCAGGCCGGTGGGCGAATACTCCTCGACAAGCACCGACACCATGTCGCAGAACCCACGCACGGCGTTGGCCGGGGCGCCGTCGGGTCCGGTGATCTTCTCCGGGACCGAGTGGAACGCGCGGAACCACAGCCCGGCGCTGTCGAGAACCATGAGCGGGCCCTGGGACACCGCGCCTCCTCGGGTCGAGTGTGGGCCGTGGATCGACCTGGCGTCAGGATAGTCCTCCCCGTGGGCGGGCGAAACGACCTGGATCCCCGACGACCTAGGGTGGGGTGATGAGCAGCGGCCCCTCGGACATCCACTCCCGACGACTGGCGGCGGTACGTGATCGCGCGCGTGAGCTCGGCATCGATCACGTGGTGGTGTACTCGGGTGAGGACATGTCCTACCTCACCGGTGAGCGCATGGATTCCCACGAGCGGCTCACGGCGCTGGTTGTGCCCGTCGGCGACGGAACACCCCTCCTCGTGCTCCCGGCCCTCGAGCTCACCGGCGTGACCCGCCGGGCCGCCGACAGGGTGGGTGCGGAGATCCATCCCTGGGCGGACGGAACCGACGCGGTCCCACTCGTGGCGGGCACGGTGTCCGGCCGGATCGCCGTGTCGACCGCGCTGCCCGCGCTCCATCTCGTCCCCCTCCAGATGGGTGTCGACGGCGAGGTGATCCTGGCCTCGGAGGTGATCGACCACGTACGGGCCGTCAAGACGCCGCACGAGGTCGGCGAACTCGCCGAGGCCGCCCGTCGCATCGACGCGGTGCATGCACGGATGGACGAGTTCCTCCGCGTCGGCCGTACAGAGGCGCAGGTGGGTGAGCTCATCACCGCCGCCATCGAACAGGAGGGGCTCACCCACGCCGAGTTCGTGATCGTCGGGTCCGGACCCAACGGCGCCGACCCTCATCACGGGGTCTCCGACCGCGTGATCGACACGGGCGACATCGTCGTGGTGGACATCGGCGGACCGCTCGAGAGCGGCTACCACTCGGACTGCACCCGCACCTACTCGATGGGCGCGCCTGACCCCGGGGTCGCCGAGGCGTACGCGGTGTTGGAGGAGGCGCAGCGGCTGGCCCGGGAGGCCGTGCGTCCCGGCGTCGCGATCGGCGAGGTCGACGCCGCGGCCCGCGGTCACCTCGCGGCTGCTGGTCTCGGGGAACTGTTCATCCACCGCACCGGACACGGGATCGGTCTGGGCCTGCACGAGCCACCGTTCGTCGCCCCCGGGGCCGACACCATACTGGCGGAGGGCATGACGTTCTCCGTCGAGCCCGGGATCTACACGGCGGGCGGGTGGGGCGCCCGTCTCGAGGACATCGTCGCGGTGACCGCGGACGGCCGGCGCGACCTGAACACCGGTGATCGGGGCCTGCGGGTCCTCTAGCGGACGCCGGACCCGGTGAACATCCGGGCGGAGCCCAGGACTCGGTCCACCTCTATCGCCACCACGACGCGCTCGGGATTCGGCTTCGGTTCGCGGTAGCGCAGTCCGTAGCGACGCTCGCCCTCGCGGATCGAGGCCTCGTCGGTGAGTAGCCGTGCCGACCCCTCGAAGGTCAGCCAGCGGCCCCGGTCCACGTGGGAGACCGCCGCCCGCCCGCCGCGCGCGGCGTTGCGCGCCTTCTGCGAACCCCGACGGGTGATCACGCGTGCCAGACCTGACTCGGGGTCGATGGTGAAACCCACCGCGACCACGTGCGGTGAGCCGTCGCGGCGCAGCGTGGTCAGCGAGCCGAGGTGGTACTCGGCGAGGAACTCATGCGCGTCGGGGGAGAGGTCTGCCAGAGTGCGGGACATAGCAGCAAGCCTGCCACAGCGAGCCGACGCGGACCGCGGCGATGTGCGTGGGACAATTCCCTCATGTCGACCCCCGCAACCCCCTCACCCCGGCCCGTACCTGGTGGCGAGATCGTCGTGATCTTCGGTGGTCGGAGCGAGATCGGTCTGGCCGTCGCCCAGCGCCTCGCAGACGGACGGACGGTCGTCCTGGCCACACGACCCGGTCGCGACGTCTCAGCGCTGGCCGCCCCTCTCGTGGCGGCCGGGGCGGTCGCCGTCGAGACTATGGACTTCGACGCCGACGACCTCGACTCCCACGTCCGGGTCGTGGAGGACATCGAGTCCCGGATCGGTGAGATCTCGATCGCCGTCCTGGCGTTCGGGATCCTCGGCGACCAGGAGGTGGCGGAACGGGACGCGGCGGCCGCGGCCCGGATCCTGCACACCGACTTCGTGGCGCAGGCCGCCCTGCTCACCGTTCTGGCGGAGCGGATGAAGCCCCGGGGACGCGGGGTGCTGGTGGCGTTCTCCTCGGTCGCAGGTCAACGGGTCAGGCGGGCGAACTACGTGTACGGCTCCGCCAAGGCCGGCCTCGACGGATTCGCCTCGGGAATGGCCGACGCCCTCCACGGCACGGGCGTCACGGTGGTGATCCCGCGACCGGGGTTCGTGATCGGCCGGATGACCGAGGGCATGGACCCCGCCCCGTTCTCCTCGACTGCCGACCAGGTGGCCGACGCGGTGGTCTCGCGCGTGACGTCCCGACGGGCGGGGGTGGTGTGGATCCCGTGGCAGCTGCGGGTGATGTTCGCCGTCGCCCGGCTCGTGCCGCAGCCGGTGTGGCGACGGATGCCGCGGTGAGCGCTCCCTCCGCGGGGGACCGCGTCCGGTGACCGCTCGTTTCATCGGTGTCGGTCCCGGCTCCGCGGATCTGCTCACCGTCCGCGCCACCAGGCTCATCGCGCAGTGCGGGACCTGCCTGTTCGAGGGCGATTCCGTGACCCCCGAGGTGCTGGACCTCTGCCCACCGGCGGCCCGCCTGGTCGACACGACCGGGATGCCCCTGGCGGACGTCATCGCGGAGATCCGGTCGGCGGCCCAGCGGGAAGACCGGGTCGTCCGCCTCTTCCCCGGTGATTCCGCGTCGTACCCGGGAGTGTTCGAGGAGACCCGCGCCCTCGATGCCGAGCACATCGGGTGGCAGATCGTCCCCGGGGTGCCCGTGGTCGCCGCGGCAGCCGCCGCACTCGGGGTCGAGCTCACCGGACCACACGGACCCGGATCAGCATTCATCACGCGGGTGGACGACCCGTCCGAGCCGCTCGCGTCGATCACCGGCCCGGCGTCACCCGACCTCACCGTGGTGCTCCACGTGCGCGCCTCACACCTCGCGGAGGTGACCCGGGAGCTCATCCCCGCCTACGGACCCGATTGCCCCGCCGGGATCGTGGTGTCCGCGGGTGGCGAGGGCGAGTCCACGGTCGTCGGGACCCTCGCGGACATCGCCGATCGGATGGTGGGCACCGCTCTCTCGACGGACGTGGTGATGGTCGTCGGACGGATCCTCGGTCTCCGGGGAGACGACGACGAACCAGCGATCAGTCGCGAACCGGGCCCGGCATCGAGCCCCTCACCCGGGACCACCCCTGAGCCGACCCCTCCATCCGTCGTGCCGACCTCCGCCCGGATCCCCGCGGCCGCACCGGGCCGGATCCTCGTGTTGGGTGGGACCGGCGAGGCCCGCCGACTCGCCGACCTCATGGTCGCGGCCGGGCTCGACGTGGTGACCTCCCTCGCCGGAAAGGTCTCCCGCCCGCGGTTGCCCCGGGGAGAGGTCCTCACCGGGGGTTTCGGCGGGACCGAGGGCCTGATCACCTGGCTCCGCGCGCACGACGTGAGCGCCGTCATCGATGCCACCGACCCGTTCTCCGCCGAGATATCGGCCTCCGCGATCAGGGCCGCCCACGAGACCGGTGTACCGCTGCTCCGGGTGCACCGCCCGCCGTGGACTCCGGAGGACGGGGACGACTGGATCCGCGTCGCAGACACGGACGCCGCTGCTCAACTGGTCCGGCAGCGGTTCCGCCGCCCGATGCTCACAGTGGGACGGCACGGCCCGACCGCCTTCGCGGGCGACACCCGGGGCTCCTATCTGATCCGGTGCGCCGAACCGCCACCAGGAACGCTCCCGCACCGCTACCTGCTCGTGCTGGACCGCGGGCCGTTCGGCGTCGAGTCCGAGCGGACCATC
Organism: Dietzia psychralcaliphila; assembly: GCF_003096095.1. NCBI lineage: Bacteria > Bacillati > Actinomycetota > Actinomycetes > Mycobacteriales > Dietziaceae > Dietzia > Dietzia psychralcaliphila. Next base: position 1,785,611 of record NZ_CP015453.1, on the reverse strand, counting down.
ATGTCCCGACACCGGATCGACGTCCTGGTCACCCGCAACAGTGGGGGACCGGCATCGATCGCGACGCTGCGCGCCGCGCGCGATCTGCGGATCCCGATCGTGATGGTGGACCGACCGGCTGATCCCCACCCCGCCGGAGGCGGACCCGACGGTGCCGGGCACCTCAGCGACACCGGGCACCTCGTCGACACCGTGCACTCGGTGGACGACGCGGCCCGGTGGCTGGTCCGGCGCTTCGGCTCACGCTGACCCGGTCGCCCAGGGCGACGAGGCGTCGAAGACCATCCCCATCGGCGCCAGCACCCGGACCACCTGTTCTGCCATGTCCTCGGTGAGCCCGTGGAGGCCGATCACCCGGTCGGCGGAGACGGTGCTCGGGCGGTCGACGGCACCCAGGAACTCGGCCAGCCGCGCGGGGACGATCCCGTGAGGTACCACCGCGAGCAGGCTCACCAGCCCGTCGGTGGTATCGACCCACCCGACCCGGGGCACCTCTACCGCGGTAGTGGACGAGCCGGGAGCGATGAGGGGGGAGGTGGACGGGTGTGCCCCGGGAGCGACGACGACGAGGTGGTGCAGCCTGTCCGGATAGGTCATCCCAGACGTCGCATCCGGGCTTCGGAGGAGCTCGACGGTCATATCGGCGAGGACCCTCGGGGCATCGGCTGCGGCCACCTCGATGGTCGCGTCATGTCCGGGTGCGTGGACCCGGACGGCTCCGTCTGTCCCCCCGCCGACCAGGGCCAGATCGGGGGCGTGGGCGAGGACGTCCCCGGACCCGTCGTCGAGACCCACCAGCAGCGGCCTCCGCGGCACGGGCACCCCGGCCCGACCGAGCAACTCCGCGCACAGGCGCTCGGGCAGGTCAGCGAGGTCATGGTGACCATCGAGACGCCCGGCCATCGGCGAGGCGATGATGTGGGGGAGACCCTCGTCCCCGACGCGCGGGGGCAGTCCCGCCGCCACGAGTTCGGATCGGGATAGCAGCTCGCCGCCGGCGCGGCGGACCAGGACACCGCCCCTCGGGGCGAGCCCGAGGTCACCGCCGTGTTCGGCGGCCACACCCGCCAGGGTCGTCCAGTCTGCGGGGTGCAACCGTCCACCCGGGAAGCGGGCGACGGCGTCGGGGGGAGAGTCGGTCATGGGTTCCCAGCTTAGGCGCGGGGCAGGTGGGGGGCCGGACGTCGGTGGGGCGACTCAGGAATACTCGGGGCCATGACCGCACTGCTGGCCACCGGAGGCCGCGTCCTCACCCCCGCCTCGCGTGATGCCACCGCGCTGGCCCACGAGAACGGGCTGATCGTGTGGGCCGGCTCCGACGCACCGGGACCGGCCCTGTTCCCCGACGCAGAGCGCCTCGACCTCGACGGGGACTGGGTCGCGCCCGCGTTCGTCGAATGCCTCTCCACGGGTCTGGACGGCGAGGAGTCGGCCGGCAACGGCGTGGTCCCCGCCCCTGTGCCCGGATCGCACCCGCTCGACGCCGTGGATGAACGGATCCGCGCGGGGGATCGGGTGGTTCTGGACGCCCACGAGGACCCCGCGCGGATCGCGGGGGAACTCACCCGCCTGGCCGGGGAGCTCGGCGGCCCCGCGGTCGCACGGTGCACCCCGGTGCTCATCGGTATGAGCGCGCGGATCGACGACGGGACACTCGCGGCTCTCGCGGCGGTCGGCGCGGTGCTCCTGCTCCGGCCCCTCGTGGACGACCTCGACGGATGCGACCTGGTCCGCATCGCCGGTTCCGGGGTCGCACTCGCCGCGTCCACCCGGGTCGATGCCGCGGTGCGGCCGTGGGACGCCCTGCGGGCGCTCACCACGGTGCCCGGCGGACGGGGCCTGTCCCCGCGCGCGGCGTTCACCGCCCTGACCCGGGGGGCCCGCCGCGCCGCGGGGGCACGTGACGGGACCGCCGGGACGCTCACGCCCGGTGCGGCGGCGACCTTCGCGCGGTGGCGCACGGGTGAGCTCGCGGTGGTCGCGGCCGACGACGCCGTCCAGCGCTGGTCCACCGATCCGAGGTCCGGTGTCCCGCCGATGCCCGATCTCTCGGGCCCGGACCCCGTGCTGCGCGGGCTCGTCGTGGACGGCCGGGCCACGGTGCTCACGCGGTGATCCCTGTCCTGTTCCGGGTGGTGGGTGCGGCCACGGCCGGTGCGCTCCTGGCCGTCTCGTTCCCCCCGGTCGGCCTGTGGTGGGCGGCGCTCCCCGCTCTCGCCCTCCTCGTCGTCGTCCTGGCCCCGTTCCGTGGGCCTGCGCCCCGTGCGCGCACGGGCGCGCTCCTCGGGTTGGTCGCCGGCCTGGTGTTCTTCCTCCTGCTGGTCCCGTGGGTGGGGTTGTACGTGGGTGCGTACGCCGCGTGGGCTCTGGCGCTGGTCGAGGCGCTGTACCTCGCGGCGTTCGGCGCCGGGGCCGTGCTGATCCTCCGGGCCGGGCTCGCGTCCGGGCCGCGTCCCGGCCTGCGGGCAGTGGGTGCGGCGCTCGGGATCGCCGGCTGGTGGTCGCTGTGGGAGTGGATCCGGTCCTCGTGGCCGTGGGGTGGTTTCCCGTGGGGCCGGTTGGCGTTCGGCCAGGCCGACGGCCCGCTACTACCGCTGGCCTCACTCGGCGGGACCCCGCTGCTCGGGTTCGCGGTAGCGGCCACGGGCGCCGCGATCGGTCTCGCCGTCCTGCTGTTCGCGCGCCGGCGTCAGCCACTCCGCGCCGCCACCGGACTCCTGGCGGTCCCGTTGGCCACCGTGGGACTCGTCGCCGTCGCCGCGGTCGACAACACGAGCGACGACCCGGTGGAGACGGCCGACGTCGCCGTCATCCAGGGCAACGTCCCGCGCCTCGGGTTGGACTTCAACGCCCAGCGCCGTGCGGTTCTCGAGAACCATCTGCGGGTGACCGCGGAACTCGCCGACGACGTCGAGGCCGGCACGGCGGCCCGGCCGGACCTGGTGCTGTGGCCGGAGAACGCCTCCGACATCTCGCCTCTGGCAGACCAGCGCGCCGGCGACCAGATCTCCGCACTGTCCCGTCGCCTGGACGCCCCGATCCTCGTGGGCACCGTCCTGCGGGTGGGTGACGGCCCCGAGGCCACCAACTCGTACCTGGTCTGGGACGGCCGATCCTCCGACCCCGTGGTCGATCGCCACGACAAGAAGTACATCCAGCCGTTCGGCGAGTGGTTGCCGCTTCGCGGGCCACTGGAGGCCCTGTTCCCGATCGCCCGGACCGCGGGCCACTTCGTCCCCGGTGACGGCAGCGGGTTGGTCACCGCCGCCGGGATCGATCTCGGCGTGGCCATCTGCTTCGAGATCGCGTTCGACGCCGCGGCCCGTGAACCGGTCGCCCGCGGCGCGCAGATCCTCACCGTGCCCACCAACAACGCCACGTTCGGTCGATCCCCGATGACCTACCAGCAACTCGCCATGTCCCGGGTCCGGGCCGTGGAACACCGTGTGCCCGTCCTCATCGCCGCCACCAGTGGGGTAAGCGCGGTGATAGACCCCGATGGTCGGGTGCTCCAGGAGACCGGGATCTTCGAGCCCGCGACGCTGGCGGCGCAGGTCGAGTTGGGGGGCGCCGGTACCATGGCAACCCGACTGGGCGGCATCCCGCAGATGGTGAGCTGTCTCATCGGGCTCGTCGGCCTGGGATGGGCGTTGATCCGTACCCGGCAGCGGCCCGCGACCGACCACGAGGAGACGTAAGTGACCGATCCCACGACGCCGGGGGCCGGAGTCCCGTCCGCGCGGACCCTGGTGATCATCCCGACATACGACGAGCGGGACAACCTGCCGGGCGTCGTCGAGCGGCTACTCGCGTCGTCCCCCGACGTGGCGGTCCTCATCGCGGACGACAACAGCCCCGACGGCACGGGGGAGGTGGCCGACCGGCTCGCCGAAGATGATGCACGGGGGCGGATCAACGTCCTGCACCGCGAGGGCAAGCAGGGGCTCGGGGCCGCCTACATCGCTGGTTTCCGTTGGGGCCTGGAGCGCGGCTACACCGTGCTGGTGGAGATGGACGCCGACGGCAGCCACCCGCCCGAGCGGTTGCCCGCGATGCTCGCGGCCGTCGACGCCGGCGCTGACCTGGCTATCGGATCGCGGTACGTCCCGGGCGGTGGCGTCGTCAACTGGCCGTGGCGACGCCACGTCATCTCGCGCGGCGGAAACGTCTACTCGCGGATCATGTTGGGGGTGGGCATCAAGGACATCACGGCGGGGTACCGCGCGTACCGCAGCGAGTCGCTGGCCCGACTCGATCTGGACGCCATCGAGTCCAAGGGCTACTGCTTCCAGATCGACATGACCTGGCGACTGCTGAACAACGGGGGCACGGTCGTCGAGGTCCCCATCACCTTCACCGAACGCACCGTCGGGCAGTCCAAGATGAGCGAGTCGATCTTCCGGGAGGCCGCGGTGAACGTGGCCCGCTGGGGCTGGGAGAAGCGGCGCCGTCAGTTGGCCTCGCTCGTCCGGCGGTGACCCGGCGTTGGCCCGGCGCCCCCGGAATGCGGAACGCCCCGGCCCCGTGACGGGGCCGGGGCGTCGTTGCCGCCGTAGCGGGAAGCGCTGTTGCTAGAAGCGCAGTAGCTCGAAGCGCAATAGCTGAAGCTGAGCGGAAGGACGCTCAGCGTGCGCCGGCGCGCCGACGCTTCTTGAGCAGGTCCATCCGCTCCTTGAGCAGATCCTCGAGATCTTCGAGCGAGCGACGCTCGAGCAGCATGTCCCAGTGGGTGCGCGGCGGCTTGCCCTTCTTGACCTCGACCGCCGGACCGTCGATGAGCTGGCCCTCCTGGCCGTTCTTGCACATCCAGGTGCCGGGGATCTCGGCGTCGTCCGCGAACGGGACCTCGTACACCTCGCCGTTCTCCGTCTGGTACTTGGCCATCCGGCGGGGTGCGAGATCGGTGTCCCGGTCGGTCTCGTAGCTCACCGCACCGAGGCGGCTGCCTCTGAGGACTCGATCTGCCATGCGAACTCCTTCTGCCGTGTTCGTCCGTCTGTCTCGGTGTCTCGACACGACGCTGCCTGTAGTGCCTGATCTTGTAACGCCAGGTGACCCCCTAAATGTTCCCATGCGACAGGGCAGCAGGCCAGTCGGGGACCATCTCGGTACCCTGACCTCCGTGGACACCGACGCCCCCGCCGATCAGCCCCCGCCACGTCGGGGCGAGGCCTCGTGCGCGTGGTGCGGGCGTCCGGTGGACGAGGGGAGCACCGGACGACGGCGCCGTTACTGCCGCCGCTCATGCCGCCAGCGCGCCTACGAACAGCGGCAGTCACTGCGGGTCCGCGAACTGCCGGAGGGGACGGTGGTGCTCTCGGAGGCCGAGTCCGGCGACCTCATGGACCGGATGTTCCAGCTCCGGTGCGCGTGCGAGGACCTGCACACCGCGATCCTCGAGGGAGAGGACGCCACCGAGCTGGCCCGGATGTCCGACGACCTCGTGGCGGCGGCCAGACGCGCCGAGCGACTGAGGTGACCAGCGGCTGAGGTATCGCTCCACCGCGGGGGGTCAGGCGCCTACCGTTGTCCCCACACCCTAGCGAGGAGCCACCCGTGAGCGACCACATCGCCGACACCCATGACGTCATCCGCGTCCGGGGCGCTCGCGAGAACAATCTCAAGTCGATCAGCGTCGACCTGCCCAAACGCCGACTCACCGCCTTCACCGGGGTGTCCGGTTCCGGCAAGAGCTCCCTGGTCTTCGCCACCATCGCCGCCGAGTCCCAGCGGATGATCAACGAGACCTACAGCGCGTTCCTGCAGGGCTTCATGCCCACCCTCGCGCGACCCGACGTGGACCTTCTCGACGGCCTCACCACGGCCATCGTCGTGGACCAGGAGCGCATGGGTTCCGATCCCCGCTCCACGGTCGGCACCGCCACCGACACCGGTGCGCTGCTGCGCATCCTGTTCAGCCGGTTGGCGGAGCCGCACATCGGCGGCCCCAAGGCGTATTCCTTCAACGTCGCGTCCGCCAGCGGGGTGGGCACGCTCAAGAAGGCGGACGGAAGCCGGCAGAAGGCGGAGTTCTCCATCACCGGCGGTATGTGCGTCAGATGCGAGGGGCGTGGATCGGTGTCCGACTTCGACGTCGACGCTCTCGTCGACCGGTCCAGGTCGCTCGCAGAGGGGGCCATCACGGTGCCCGGGTACTCGATGGACGGGTGGTACGGGCGCATCTACGCGGGGTCCGGGTTCTTCGACATGGACAAGCCCGTCGCGGAGTTCACCGAGCAGGAGATGCACGACCTGCTCCGCCGGGATCCGGTCAAGATCAAGGCCGACGGGATCAACGTGACCTTCGAGGGGTTGATCCCTAAGATCCAGAAGTCGATGCTGGCCAAGGACGTCGAGGCGATGCAACCCCATATCCGGGCGTTCGTCGAGCGCGCCGTGGTGTTCACCACCTGCCCCGACTGCGAGGGCACGCGACTCAACGAGGGCGCGAGGGCATCGCGGATCGGGGAGCTGAACATCGCCGACGTCTCGGCCATGCAGATCGTCGATCTGGCCGAGTGGCTGCGCGGGGTCTCCGAGCCGTCGGTCGCGCCGCTGCTGGCCGCCCTCCAGCACAGTCTCGACTCCTTCGTCGAGATCGGGCTGGGCTACCTGTCCCTGGACCGGCCCGCCGGCACGCTCTCCGGTGGTGAATCACAGAGGGTCAAGATGATCCGACATCTCGGGTCGGCGCTGACCGACGTGACCTACGTGTTCGACGAGCCGTCCATCGGGCTGCACCCCCACGATATCCAGCGGATGAACGACCTGTTGCTGCGGCTGCGCGACAAGGGCAACACCGTACTGGTGGTCGAACACAAGCCGGAGATCATCGCGATCGCCGATCACGTGGTGGACCTCGGGCCCGGCGCCGGCTCCACAGGTGGCGAGATCTGCTACGAGGGGCCGGTCACCGGGCTCCGGGAGAGCGACACCGTCACCGGTCGCCACCTCGACGACCGGGCGACCCTCAAGGGCGAGGTCCGGCAGGCGGCCGGCCACCTCGAGGTGCGGGGCGCGACCGCCCACAACGTGCGGGACGTGGACGTCGACATCCCGCTGGGCGTGTTGTGCGTGGTGACCGGCGTGGCGGGCTCCGGAAAGAGCTCGCTCATCCACGGGTCGGTCTCCCCACGGCCCGGGGTGGTGGCGATCGACCAGGCCGCCATCCGCGGGTCCCGCCGCAGCAACCCCGCCACGTACACCGGGCTGCTCGAACCCATCCGGAAGGCGTTCGCCAAGGCCAACGGTGTCAAGCCCGCGCTGTTCAGCCCCAACTCCGAAAGCGCGTGCCCCACCTGCAAGGGGGCGGGCGTGATCTACAGCGACCTCGGTCTGATGGCCGGGGTCGCCACGACGTGCGACGACTGCGAGGGCAGACGGTTCCAGGCCGAGGTGCTGGAGTACAGGCTGGGGGAGCGCAACATCGGTGAGGTTCTCGCGATGTCGGTGGCGACGGCTGAGGAGTTCTTCCGCGAGGGACCGGCGCGGATCCCGGCCGCGCACAAGATCCTGCTCCGGCTCCGCGACGTCGGGCTGGGATATGTCCGATTGGGGCAGCCGCTGACCACGTTGTCCGGCGGGGAGCGGCAGCGCCTCAAGCTGGCCGCGCAGATGGCGGACAAGGCGGAGGTCTACGTACTCGACGAACCGACCACCGGCCTTCATCTGGCCGATGTTCAGAACCTGCTGGGCATGCTCGACAGGCTCGTCGATTCGGGCAGGTCCGTCATCGTCATCGAACACCACCAGGCCGTGATGGCCCACGCGGACTGGATCATCGACCTCGGGCCCGGGGCCGGGCACGGCGGTGGCCGCGTCGTGTTCGAGGGCACGCCCACCGAGCTCGTCGCCGGCCGGCCCACGCTCACCGGTGAACACCTGGCGCACTACGTGGCGGCAGGTATCTGACGGGCGATCGGGTGCCGGGTGCCGGGCGATCGGGCGCAGGGCGCCGGGCGCCGGGCGCTGGGCGCCAACCGTTATCCCATCTTGCCGAAACGCTTGTGCAGGGCCTGCTTGCTCACGCCCAGTAGGAGGCCTATCTCCGCCCAGCTCATACCGTGCAGTCGAGCATGACGAACCGCCGCGGACTCCTCCCGGGCGAGTGCCGTTTTCGCCTCCGCGATCGCAGCCAGTTGAGCTACCGGGCTCGGTTCGTCGTCGTCGAAGTCGAACGTCGTCTCCATATCCCTCACCTCAGCCGTCAACCTACGTTGACACACACTCGACCGTCAACAGCAGTTGACGATCCGCCCCGACGGGCTATGGTCGGAACCATGCCCGGCAACAGATACCCCGAGATCGCGTTCGGCCCCGCCGTCCGTGCGCGGCAGGAGTCAGCGGGCGTCACCCGGCCGCCGGATACCGGCGAGTTCGCACTCGAGGGCACGGACACCGCGCTGATTCGGCGCGCCGACCACTTCCTCCTCTCGACCGTCACGGAGTCCGGATGGCCGTATGTCCAGCACCGCGGCGGGCCGGCGGGCTTCGTCCACGTCCTGACCCCGACGACGCTCGCGTGGGTCGAGTTCCGCGGTAACCGGCAGTACGTCTCGACGGGCAATATGGACCACGACGGCCGCGCCTGCCTGTTCTTCGTGGACTATCCCACCCGGACCCGGCTCAAGGTGTTCGGCCACGCGCGGACCGTCGAGCCGGAACGGGACCCGGACCTGATCGAGCGGCTGCGGACGATGGGGGACAGGACCTACACCGGGCACGTGGAGCGGGCGATCATCGTGGACCTCGTGGCCACGGATGCCAACTGCAGCTCACACATCACGCCCCGGTGGGATCGCGGGTACATCGACGACCTCACGGAGGTCTATCGCCGGCAGATCGACGCGTTGCGCGAAGGATGAGACGTGAACAGCTTTGACATCAAGCGTGAACGCAGGGACATCTACAGCGGTCGGGCCGGCAGGTTCGACGTGGTCGAGGTACCTCCGATGCGGTTCCTCATGGCCGACGGCCGAGGGGACCCCAACACCTCCGAGGACTACGGCACGGTGCTCGAGGCTCTCTACACGATCTCCTACGCGGTTCGGGCGGTGGCCAGGGCCGAACTCGGTCGGGTCCACACCGTGGGCCCCCTCGAGGGCCTCTGGTACGCCGAGGACCTCGGCGTGTTCACCGCGCGGGACAAGGACGCGTGGATGTGGACCATGATGATCTGGCAACCGGAGTGGGTCACCGTGGACATGACGGCCTCCGCCGTGGAGAAGGTGACGACGACGAAGCTGGCCGTCGCGGTCGACCGTATCCGCTTCGAGGAGTTCAGCGAGGGCCCGGCCGTCCAGACCCTGCACGTCGGCCCGTACGACGCGGAGGGGCCGGTCATCGCGCGTATGCACGAGGAGGTCATCCCCGCCCACGGCCTGATCGCCTCGGGACATCATCACGAGATCTATCTCTCCGACGCACGGAAGACCGATCCAGCCCGGCTGCGGACGATCCTGCGTCAGCCCGTGGCGCGGACGGCGGGGTAGGAGACGGCGGGGTAGGAGACGGCAGAGTAGGGGCCGGATGCGGGTAGAAAGGTCCCATGGCCTCTCCCGACGGGTTCCCCGATGCCTCAGCCGATGACGCGAGCACGTTCGTCCGGGTCTCCGGTCTCGTCGTCGACGAGGTGACCGCCACCACGCTCAGGGGCCACGCGGACCTGGGCGGCGACCACCTCACTGCGTGGGGGACAGTCCACGGCGGCGTCTACGCCAGCATCGTCGAGTCCGCGGGCGGTGCGGGCGCCGGATTCGCCGTGGCCGACCGGGGCCAGATCGCGGTCGGCGTCCACAACGGCACCGACTTCCTGCGGGCCTCCACCGGCGGGCGCGTGCACGTGACCGCGGAAGCGCTGTTCCAGGGCCGCAGCCAGCAACTGTGGGACGTGGTGATCAGCCAGTCCGAGAGCGGTAAAGTGCTCGCGCGGGGCCAGCTCAGACTCCAGAACGTGCCGCGACCCGATCCCGGGACGCACCACTGACCACCCCTACACCCGGTCCCCTGCGTCGCGGGGCGGGCCACGGACTCACGGGACGACCGCCTCACGACGAGTCCGCGCGCCCCAGAGCCGAGACGACGCTCCGCGCCAGGCGACGCAGCTCGACCAGGTCCTCCGGGGGCAGGTCGAGCTTCTCCAGCAGCGCGCACTGGATGCGGCCGGCCTCCTCGCGGAGTTCGTGCCCCGCGTCGGTCAACGCGACGGTCACGCTGCGGGCATCCCTGGCCTCCCGGTTGCGGGCGACCAGCCCGGCGGCCTCCATCCGGGAGATCAGTGGCGAGAGGGTGCCGGAGTCCAGGAGCATCCGCTCGCCCAGCTGCCGGATCGTCAGACCGTCCTGCTCCCACAGGGCGAGCATCACCAGATACTGGGGATAGGTGAGCCCGGCGTCGGCCAGCGCCTCCCGGTAGGCCGCGGTCGACGCCCTGGAGGCGGCGTAGAGGGCAAAGCAGACCTGCTGGTCGAGGCGGAGATCGGCGTTCATCATCTGAGTATCCCGCACATTTTGATTGCGCACAATTGAGTTGTGCGCAATACTTCCTCCATGACGCACAACGCAGACAACCGACCGGTCGGACGCAACGGCAGCCCCACCAAACGACGACCGGGCCGGGCCGGCGAGGCGATCCGCCACGTGGGCCGGTGGGCACTCGGCGCCGCACTGCTCGGCGCCGGAGTGGGACACCTGACCACGATGCGTCAGGAGTTCCAGGCCCAGGTTCCCACCTGGGTTCCGCTGGACCCTGATTTCGTCGTTCTGGCCTCCGGAGTCGTGGAGATCGGCCTGGGCGCCGCTCTGATCCTGGCGCCGTCGAAGTTCCGGCCCGCCGTGGGATGGATCACCGCCGGCTTCTTCGTGGCGATCTTCCCCGGCAACATCTCGCAGTACGTCACCGGCACGGACGCCTTCGGGCTGGACACGGACCGTGCCCGCCTCGTCCGCCTGTTCTTCCAGCCCCTCCTCGTGGCGTGGGCGCTGTGGTCCACGGGCGCATGGAGAGCGTGGCGGAGCCGGGGGAGCTGAGCGGCGTCGACGTTCCGTTCCAGGGTCAAGTCGGTGAGCCATGGTGTCCGGGGGAGCCGTGGCGCCCGAGTGAGCCGCGGCGCCCTGGCGACCCGGGTTACTCGGTGGACTCCGGCGACCTCACGGCGAGCCGCGGGAGAAGAACCGCCAGATCTCCCCGGGCGCGTCGTAACGCGCCCCGCCGTCACGGCCCCACCTGCCGGACAGGGTGGGGAAGGAGTGTCCGACCCGGTCCACCATCACCACACGCACCGGGTCCGGACCATCCCAGGTGATCACCTCAGCGTCCCCGTCCCGGTCGATCGGCGGGATCGCCCCGTCGCCTGCGACCCCGTTGTGACGGGCGAACCACTCCGCGCCGTCCACGGCGGACAGCACGTCGCCCCGAGACTTCGCGAAGGGGCCCGATCCCACGCTGACCTCACCACCGTCGATCGGGTTGATCGTGTCCTGGCGCCCCTGTACGAACATGATCGGAACCGGATCTCCGCCGACCGCACAATTCAGGTTCTCCGGGGTCGGGGGGTTGGCGGCCACCGCCGCGACCCCGTCGACGAGGTCCGGCGCCTCGAGAGCGAGTCGCATGGCCATGTGCCCACCGGAGGAGAAGCCCACGGCGTAGACGGGTCCGGTCGCGCCGAGCGAGTCGACGGCCTCGCGCATGAGCCCCACGTCGTCCAGATCCTCCTCCTTGGCGGGCCAGTCGCCCTCGCGCCGACATTCGTTCCAGTTGTTGGCGTGGCCGTCGACGTAGACGATCGAGAATCCCTCCTCGTCGGCCAACTGCTCCAGGTCGGGGCCTATTCCGTTGCGGATCCCCGAGCCAGTGTCCCCGGTCCCGTGGATGACGAGCAGCACGGGCGCCGAGGGGTCCACCGCCGCCGGGGGACGGTAGACCGTCCAGGTTCGGGTCAGATCGTCCAGCGTCGTGGAATCGCTGGACAGACCTTGCGTGCCGTCGCCGGGCATCGCCCCGGGCGGCGCGGGATCACCGGACTGCGCTGTGCACGCACTCATCACCATCGCGAGCGCGACGAGGACTGCAGCACCTACCGTTCGGGGGGACCTCGACTCAGTCATGTCCCGAGTCTGCGTCATGCCGCATTACTCCTGCCCGGCACCCGGTCACGAGTACACTCACCACCCATGCGTCCCGATGAGTACCGAAGTCATGATGCTCTCGGTCTCGCCGCCCTGGTCCGAACCGGCGAGGTGACTCCGGTCGAGCTACTCGAGGTCGCGATGCAGCAGGCGGACGCCGTCAACCCGCACCTCAACGCGATCATCCGCCGGATGGACGCTCAGGCTCGCGAACGCCTGACGGGACCGCTCGACGGCCCCTTCGCCGGGGTTCCCTTCCTCATCAAGGACCTGGGTCAGGACTACCGGGGACTGCCCACCAGCGCCGGCTCGCGTGCCCTCGCCGACCTCCCGGCGGCCGAGCACGCGACGGTGGTACAGCGATGGCTGGACTCCGGTCTCGTCGTCTTTGGCAAGACCAACACTCCGGAGTTCGGCGCCAAGGGGATCACCGAGCCGGACCTGTTCGGACCCGCCCGGAATCCGTGGGACACCAGTAGGACCCCCGGCGGCTCCTCGGGCGGGTCGGCGGCCGCGGTGGCGGCCGGCGTCGTTCCCGTGGCCGGGGCCAACGACGGCGGTGGATCCATCCGTATCCCCGCCGCCTGCTGCGGTCTCGTGGGACTGAAACCCGGTCGCGGTCTGGTCCCGATGGGGCCGGTCCAGGGTGAGGCGATGCATGGCGCCGCAACCCATGGAGTGGTCTCCCGATCCGTCCGTGACACCGCGGCGATGCTGGACGTCCTGTCCGGCGGCGAACCGAGCGGCCCTTATGTCCCCGGGACACCCTCTGACACCTTCCTCTCACAGGTCGGACGGGATCCGGGTCGGTTGCGGATCGGCGTGTGCACCGCGTCCTCCATCAACCCCGAGCCACATCCGGAGGCAGTGGCCGCCGTGGAGGCCAGCGCACGGGCCCTCTCGGACCTCGGCCACCACGTGGAGTTCCTCGACGAACCACCAGTGGATGACCTGGCGCTGGCCCGTGACTTCCTCACGACCTGGTTCGTGTACCTGGCGTGGGAGGTAGATGACGCCAAGAGGCGCTCCGGGCGCAAGGACCGCAGCTTCGAGCTTGACACGCAGATCATGGCTGCGCTCGGCAGAGCACACAGCAGCGTCGAGTACGTCGACACCGTGATGCGCCGGCACGACCATGTCCGCCGGCTGTCCGGGTACTTCACCGGCTACGACCTGCTGATGACGCCCACCCTGGCGGACCTTCCGCCGCGCATCGGCGCATTGGACACCCCACGAGTCGCACGCCGGGCCGCGACAGGGCTACTCAAGACCCGGACGGCAGGCTTGCTTCGCCACTCAGGACTCGTGGAGTCGATGATCGACGCCAACCTCAACTGGATTCCATACACCCAGTTGGCGAACCTCACCGGTCGTCCCGCGCTGTCATTGCCGCTGCACTGGACCCCGGAAGGTGTGCCCATGGGAGTGCAGTTCACCGCGCCACTCGAGGGGGAGTCAATGCTTCTCCGACTCGCCGGCCAACTCGAACAGGCACTGCCATGGGATCACCGACAACCGCCCGCGGCCGAGACCGGTGGCGCGGGGCGACCACGCTAGTTCGTCGACGGAGACTAGGGAGAGTCCCACTGGAATCGTCACTGTGACGTTACAGGATCGACCCGGTGGCCTCGCTAGCCAACCCGAAGGGGTCGACACTCCGGGGCCCGCCAATCCCGGCGCACCCTCGGCGCCTGCGCCGGTCCGGCGGTGCCGCGGTCGGACACCGGTGCCGTGTTGGGCCGGCCCGCCCGCGGTACGCCGCCGGAACCGTGAGCCAGCCGCCCGGTCGGTCCACGTCGGACAGTCGGCGACAGAAGGCGCCGAGCAACCTGAGTGGATGCGCGGAGTGGATGCCCGGGGCGACTGGATGCCAATCGAACCCGAATCACGCCGACGATCAGGAAGAACGCCCGTCGCGGCACACGGCGTGGCCTCACCGGACCGACTAGCAAAGTGCCGATAATCTACATTATGTAAAGTCGGGTGGTGCCTATCGCATCAGTGACTTGCGCTCCTCCGACGGGGGCACTTGGCGGCCATCCATCTGCTGTCCTCGGCCGAAGGGTGAGTCGCGCGCCTCAGAGTCCTGTTCGCCACTAGCGGTCAATTGACCCCGCGACGGCGCACCGCCCGAGCGCCGATCGGCGCTCAGGACGCGCCCGGTCTGCGTCGACGGAGGCAATTGCGCCGACCCCCGGCACTACGTACATTTTCGCGTACAGGAGGTTCGACATGAAGACTATGAGCTACACCGAGTCCCGAGCGCGCTACGCCGAGGTCCTTGACGGGGTCACCAACGACCGCGAAGAGGTCGTCATCACACGGGCTGGCCACGAGCCGGTGGTCATGGTCTCCCTGGATGACTACGAGTCACTGCGCGAGACAGCTCACCTGATGCGATCCCCCGCCAACGCCCGTCGACTCTTGGACTCAATGGAACGGCTCGAGGATTTCCGCGGTCAGACCCGCGGCTTCCTCGACGCCGACTGACGTGCTGCTGGTCTGGGACGAGAACGCATGGCAGGGCTACCTCTGGCGGCAACAACAGGACCGAAAGATCCTCAAGAGGATCTACAGTCCCCTACTCGACATCACACGCAACGGCAATGACGGTATCGGCAAACCCGAACCCCTCAAGTACGACTTCGCAGCATACTGGTCCAGGCGAATTACCGATGAACACCGCCTCGTCTACAAAGTCACGGAGACGGAAGTCCGCGTCGCCACTTGCCGCTACCACTATGAATGACCTACGGGTCCACGCCGCATACGACCGGGATACAGTTCGCGAAAAGCCCCTGGCGTGAACAGCCGACAATCGTCGTTATGACAAGTGATGCTTGTCAGTAGGGTTAACTGGTACTTGACGAACCGCTAGGCGCACGCAGATACTCAGGACCATGGAGACCCCCCGCCTGGTCGAGCTCATCGACGCCCACAAACGCGCCTACGGCGTCAGCGAGGCCGAGCTGGCCCGCAGAATCGGAATCACCCGCCAGAATCTGCACCTGTGGCGCACCCGCGGCCTGCGCGGCCTGCCGGCCCGAACGACCCTCGACGGCATGGCTGCTGAACTGCGCCTTCCGTATGCCCGGGTTCTCGAGGCGGCCATGCGCGATGCTGCCTACCTCGACGCCACTGACCACGTGGCGACCACGGAGACAGACGCGTAGCCCTAGTACTACAGTCGCGCAAACGAATTCCAGAGCGCTGACCTACCAACACCTAGATTTCATCCATCGAACCCGCTCAACGTTCGATTCTGGTGGCGTCAAGGATGGATCGCGAGTCAACCCGTTCGGCGACGGCCCGCCATTTTGTGTCGGTCGGACTCGGTCAACCCGCCCCACACCCCATATAGCTCCCCCGACTCCATCGCAAACTGTCTACAAGTGTCAAGGACCGGGCAGACGGCGCAGATAGACTTAGCTTTCCCCTCCTTTACCCTCTGGGCGTCGTAGTTCTCGATCGAACCGCGGATTGTCAGGAGGTCGTGAGCCGTCGCAGCTCGCACGCCGCTGACCTTGCTCGCAGCGATCGCGGTCCCGATGCCGGTCCCGCAGACCAGGATCCCGCGATCGGCCTTCCCGTCGCGGACGGCCTGTGCCGCCAGGAACGACACCTGCGGGTAGGTGATGTCCGCACTCGACAGGTCAACGACCGCACTGACCCGGTCGTCAGCCTCAAGCTGCGCCTTCAGCTCGTCCTTCAGGATCGCGCCGTTGCCCGGCGCACCGATCACAATTCTCGTTTGTCTGGTTCCTCTCCGACGATTCCTGCATGTTCAGTCTTCTTGGTGGGGCTGCGATTCACGGTTCGATAACGACCTTGCCGGTCGTGTGGCCGGACTCGACGGCGGCGATGGCCTGCTGGGCGTCGTCGAGGCTGTAGCGCGCTGTGACTGTGGGATCCACGAGTCCGTACTGGATGACTCCGGTGATCTTCTCCAGAGCCTCCTCCGTGCGCTCGACTACTGCCCCGCCGAGCTCGCGAGCTGTGTCGGGGTCCGCTGTGGTCAGGACGTGCGACGGGTCCTTCGCCAGGGGCGCGACGGCTCGGAGGGCGTCACCTCCGACGAGGTCGACGACCAGGTCCACGCCGTCGGGGGCCGCCGCGGCGACCCGGTCCGCAACCCCCTCGCCGGACTCGACGAAGATGGCGCCCGACGATTCGACGAGGTCCTTCTTCGACTTGCTCGCGACGCCCAGGACGGTGAACTTGTGGACCTTGCCCACCTGCGCGGCCATCCGGCCGACCCCGCCGCCGGCTCCGAGGATCAGGAGGGTTTGTCCGGCCTCGAGTTCGATCTGGTGAGTGACGTCGTAGGCGGTGGCGCCGGCCACCGGAATCGTGGCCGCGTCGGCGAACGAGATCTCCTCGGGCTTGGCGACCGTCTTGTCGGCCCGCAGCACGGTGTGTTCGGCGAAGGCGCCGTGGCCGGGGGCCACTTCGCCGAGGACCTCGTCGTCTATGGCGAAGTCCTCCACTCCCGCGCCGATCGCAGTGACGACGCCGGAGGCCTCCCGCCCCATCGGTGCCGGTAGCGCCCACTCGTGGCCGAGGAACCCTTGCCGGATCTTCCAGTCGACGGGGTTGACGCCGGCTGCGACGACCCGGATGGCGATCTGGCCGGCAGCCGGTTCCGGTGCCGGGCGGTCGATCAGCTCCTGCTGCTCGGGACCGCCGAAATCGTTGAAGACTACAACTCTGGACATGGTGACAACAGCTTCTTTCATTTGCGGATACTCGGGAAAAATAGACGACGTACTGCGCGACAGCGGTCCGGCGAGGCCGACTGGTGGTCGGCCTCCCCGAGCGGCAGGATCAGGCCTTGGGGGGTTCGTCCTCGCCGGCAGCCTCGGCAGCGTCGGCCTCGTCCTTGGTGGTGTAAGCGCTGTCGGCGGCGTGCTCCGGCGGACTGTAGATGGTGTAGAGCACAAGGGGTTCGTCGCCGGTGTTGCGGAAATTGTGTCGGGCGCCCGCGGCTACCGCGCACTGGTCGCCGGACTCCACCACATGGGTGTGGCCCTGCAGGTCGGCTTCGCCGGTGCCGGAGACGAAGGTGAGGATCTGGTCGGTGTTCTCGTGGACCTCGTCCCCGATCTCACCGCCGACCGGAATGGTCATGAGAACGATCTGGGCGTACTTGCCGGTCCACAGGACCTTGCGGAAGTCCGGGTTCGCCCGGGCCACGTCCTCGATCGTGAAGTGCTCGACGTTGCCCTCGATGGAGAAATCCTGCTTGCTCATTTCCTGCTCCTTGCCTGGTGGGATTGGTCAGCCATTCTGGGTGAACGGCCCGTAGTGGGTGGATAGAGATCGGGGGCCGAGCGGGCGCCCGGGGCGGATTCACGCGGTGCCCCGGGCGCCCGGCCGGCTTCAGGCCGGGATCTTCTCTCTGTCGGACTGCGCGCGAACCCGCTCGCTCTTGGGCACCGCGGTGGAGCCTTGGGTGTTTCGCATCAGCCTCATGGCGTTGAGGATCACGATGAGCACCGAGCCCTCGTGGACCAACATGCCGATGGACATGGTCACGCCGCCAAAGAAGACGCCTGCCAGGAGAACGACCACGGTGAGCAGGGCGATGGCGATGTTCTGCCGCATCACGGCCACCGTGCGCTTGGCCAGACCGATCGCCTCCGGGAGTTTGAGCAGGTTGTCGCCCATGAGGGCGATGTCCGCGGTCTCCACTGCTACGGCCGACCCTGCTGCCCCCATCGCGACGCCGATGTTCGCGGTGGCCAGCGCGGGGGCGTCGTTCACGCCGTCGCCGACCATGGCCACGGTGTGACCCTCGCGCTGCAGCTTTGATACCGCGTCGAGCTTGTCCTCGGGAAGGAGGCCCGCGTGGATCTCGTCGATCCCGGTCGCCTTGCCGATCGCCTCGGCCACCAGGCGGGTGTCGCCGGTGAGCATGACGACCTTCTCGACGCCGGCGTCGTGCAAGCGCCGCACCATCTCCGGCGCATCCTCGCGGACCCGGTCCGCCACGGCGACCACGCCGATGACCGCGCTATCCACGGCCACGATCATCGGGGTCTTACCCGCCGCGGCGAGTTTCCTCGCCGCGGCCGCGGCGTCCACGTCATCGGTGACGCCGTACTGCTCCAACAGCGGCGCGTTGCCGATCAAGACCCTTGTGCCATCGATGTCGGACACAATGCCCTTGCCCGGCACCGGGGTCACGGTGCCCGGGATGCCCTCGGGGCCCACACGTTCGGTGCGAGCGGTGTCGAGGATCGGTCGGGCGAGCGGGTGCTCGGATCCGGCCTCGGCGGCCGCGGCCCACCGCAGCACGTCAGTGCGGTCGAACTCCGGGGCCAACACGATGATGTCGGTCAACTGCGGGCGACCCTCGGTCAGGGTGCCGGTCTTGTCGACGGCGACCGCCGAGATCTTCGCGGAGGTCTCGAGGAACTCTCCACCCTTGATCAAGATGCCGTTACGGGCGGAACGACCGATACCGGAGACGATCGCGACCGGGATCGAGATGACCAGCGCGCCGGGGCAACCGATGACCAACAGAGTCAGCGCCAGCACGATGTCACCGGAGATCAGACCGGCCACCAGCGCCAGAACCATGACGGCCGGGGTGTACCAGACGGAGAACCGGTCGATAAACGCCTGGGTCCTGGCCTTGGCGTCCTGTGCCTCCTCCACACGGTGGATGATGCGCGCCAGGGTGGTATCGGCGCCGATGCCGGTGGCGAGCACCTGCAGGAAGCCGCCGCGGGAGACGGTACCGGCAAACACCTGATCCGACTTGGACTTCTCCACCGGCATGGACTCGCCAGTGATGGAAGCCTCGTCAATCGCGCCGGTGCCGGCCACGACCTGGCCGTCCACCGGCACCTTGGCGCCGTTCTTCACCAGGACGATCTCGCCCATCCGCACCTCGGCCGCGGAGACCTCCTGCTGTTCGCCGTCACGCATGACGATGGCGGAGTCTGGGGCCACGGCCACAAGTTCCGCCAGGGCGGAGCGGGTCTTGTTGATGGTCGCCGCCTCGAGTGCGTGACCGATGGCGAACAGGAACGTCACCGCCGCGGCTTCCCAGAAGTTGCCGATGATGATGGCGCCGATCGCCGCGATCGACACGAGGAGGTCAATGGCGATGTGCTTGACAAGGAGTGCGCGGATCGCCGCGATGGCGATGCCGTAGCCGGCCACGATCGCCGCCGCGAGCATGAACGCGTTAGACAACGTGAAGACCGACGAGGTAGTGGCGTGTTCGCCGGCATCGACCCACCATTGGGAACTGATCGCCGGATTGAGCGCATCGCTCAACACATGCTCGAGCAGCAGGGAAATGACAATGAGCACACCGGCACTAGTCGGGACCGACCATTTGCCGTAAACCCATCGGCGGAAACCGTTCATGACGTTGTGTCCTTTCAGGACATGAAAAGTCGGTGTGGTCGCCCACGAACTCCGGAAGACGAGAGGACTCGTCCGGGGTGGGCGGCCTAGGGTCAGAATGCCGAGGGGCGTGCGGTGTAGCCGGCCTTGGCGATGGCGGCGACGATGTCGTCGACACTGGTGACGTCCGGGTCGTGGTCGACTTCGATACGCGCGGAGGCGAAGTGGACCTCCACCTTCTCGACGCCCTTCAGACGGCCGACCCGCTTCTCGATCTTCGACACACACGACGGGCAGGAAAAGCCCTCGGCGCGAAGAAGAGTGTGAATGGTGGTGGAAGTACTCACAGTGTGATCCTTTCTCTACTGAATTCCCGGCACCGACCGTGCACTGATGTGTTCGATCGATAGCCTCAGTCTACGGACCACAAAATAATGTTCATTGAACCAAATCAATTTGCCGCGAGCCGCCTCGGCTGCGCGAGGCGGACATCGTCCTGGACACTCAGGGAGTCGTGTTCGTGCTGTTCCACTCCCTCGGAAATAGTGGATATCGAAGCCCCCGGACGCCTGCGGCCCGAAGATCACGCCAACCAGGCCGCACGCGACAAGACGGAAGTGAACGAATGAGTCAACCGCACGATCATCATCACCACGCCCACCGCCACGGATCCGGTGGCGACGCGGCCGGGCACCTCGACGATAAGGGCGCGGCGGTAGCCGAGCATCATCACCCGGATGCGCCCCACGACACCACCGGCCACGGCCACGCAGGGCAGCATCACGCCGGCCATGAAGACCACGGCGGTCATGCCGGGCACGCAGACCACGTCGGGCAGTTCCGACGTCTTTTCTGGATCATGCTCGTCTTGGCGGTACCGGTGGTGGCCTTCAACGAGATGTTCGCCCACCTCCTGGGTTACCAACTCCCCGAGGCCGACTGGGTGTGGTGGCTCTCCCCCGCCCTGGGCACGGTGATGTATGTCTGGGGCGGCCGACCGTTCCTGACCGGCGCACTCTCCGAGGTACGCGCTCGTCAACCCGGCATGATGCTTCTCATCGGCCTGGCAATCACCGTGGCGTTCATCGCCTCCTGGGGCGCGAGCCTGAGCTTGTTGGACCATGAGCTGAACTTCTGGTGGGAACTGGCCCTGCTGGTGGTCATCATGCTGCTGGGCCACTGGATCGAGATGCGCTCCCTGGCGCAAACCACCTCTGCACTCGATTCCCTGGCGGCACTGCTACCCGATGAGGCCGAGAAGCTCGACGGCGACGACGTGGTCACAGTCCCACCGGTCGACCTGGCGGTCGGTGACGTCGTGATCGTCCGCCCCGGCGCTTCTGTGCCCGCCGACGGCAAGATCATCGACGGCTCGGCCAGCATGGACGAATCCATGGTCACCGGCGAATCCAAGCCGGTCCGCCGTGAAATCGGCGAGCAAGTGGTCGCCGGCACGGTGGCCACCGACTCCGGCTTGCGCGTCGAAGTCTCCGCAATCGGTGACGACACAGCCCTGGCCGGAATTCAGAAGCTGGTGGCCGACGCGCAGGCATCCTCCTCGCGTGCCCAGCGCATCGCCGACACCGCGGCCGGGTGGTTGTTCTGGTTCGCCCTCGCATCGGCCGTGATCACCGCTGTCATCTGGAGTGTCCTGGGGTTGCCGGATGCGGCGGTGGTTCGCACGATCACCGTGCTGGTGATCGCCTGCCCGCACGCCCTGGGATTGGCGATCCCGCTGGTGGTCTCGATCGCCACCGAACGCGCCGCCCGCGGCGGCGTGCTGATCAAGGACCGCCTCGCGCTGGAATCGATGCGAACGGTGAACTCCGTGCTGTTCGACAAGACCGGCACCCTGACCAAGGGCGAACCCACCGTCACCGGGATCGAACCGATCGAAGGACACACCCAAGACGAGGTGCTTGCCCTCGCTGCCGCGGCCGAGAGCGACAGTGAGCACCCGCTCGCCAGAGCTGTGATCGGGGCCGCGCGAGCCCGCGAACTGGCCGTGTCGAAGGCGACCGACTTCTCCTCCTCGCCAGCTGTGGGTGTGAAGGCCACGGTGGACGGCACCGTGGTCGAGGTCGGTGGCCCCTACCTACTCGACCAGCATGGCCGCGACGAACTCCCTGTCGCCGATCACTGGCGCACCGAGGGCGCGATCATCCTGCACATCCTCGCCAATGGTCGGGTGATCGGTGCGCTGCGGTTGGCCGATGAGATCCGGCCCGAGTCCCGTGACGCCGTCGACGCGCTCCATGCTGCCGGTGCGCAGGTCGTCATGATCACCGGCGATGCTCAGGCCGTCGCCGACACCGTCGCCGCCGAACTGGGCATCGACCGGGTCTTCGCCGGGGTCCGGCCCGAAGACAAGGCCGCCAAGGTCGCCCAGCTCCAGCACGAGGGCCGCAAGGTCGCCATGGTCGGCGATGGGGTCAATGACGCCCCGGCGCTGGCCCAAGCCGACGTCGGCATCGCCATCGGCGCCGGGACCGACGTGGCGATTGGCTCCGCCGGGGTGATCCTGGCCAGCTCGGATCCGCGCTCGGTGCTCTCGGTCATCGAACTCTCCCGCGCGAGCTACCGCAAAATGAAACAGAACCTGTGGTGGGCCGCCGGCTACAACCTCGCCGCCGTGCCTCTCGCCGCTGGCGTATTGGCCCCGGTCGGATTCGTGCTGCCCATGAGCGTCGGCGCCATCCTCATGTCGCTATCGACAGTCGTTGTCGCTCTCAACGCCCAGCTGCTGCGGCGCCTCGACCTGAGCCCAGAATCCGTCACAAGAGCGATGGAGCGAGGATAACCACCATGACAACCACCGACACCTCTCGGCGACGAGTCGCATCCGCGTTCCTTGCTGCCGCCGCGTTGACTCTCGCCGGCTGCTCGACCGGACCGTCAGGCAACGCGTCGACAGAACCACCCGTCACCTCGTTGGAGTCCTACGGTCTCGCCGGTCTCGACGCGCCCCAGATCATCAACAAACTCGACACCATGCCCGTGGCCGATAGGCCGGATGATCTGATCGCCTCGGTGCAGCCGAACGAACTGGTCTTGACCAGTGGCGATGTGAGCCTCGCAACGATGCCTATGCCAGATGACCAGTTCTATCTGTCAGTGGCGCCCTACAGCACCAGCACCCACCCCTGCCAGTTCCACAGCCTGACCACCTGCCGCGGTGAGATGGCCACCGAGGAGGTGTACGTCACCATCACCGATACCGCCACCGGAGACACCCTCATCGACGAACCACGCACCACCTATGACAACGGCTTCCTCGGATTCTGGCTACCGCGAGACATCACTGCCACGCTCACCATCGATTACGACGACAAGTCGGCCACTGTTCCGATCGCCACCGGAGACCAGGACCTCACCTGCCTGACCACCATGAGACTCGCCTGACAACCCCCCGCCGGGTCGCGGCCACCGGCTGGCAGGGAAGCCAGGTGCGTCCCGCATGGGCCACAGCACCGCCAGTCAGAGGTAGTGGCAGATCGTCTCGGCTTGGCAGGTCGCAGGGTCCACTGTGCGGTTGGCGGACTGGAGCTGGGCGACTGCCTGACGCAGCTGCAAAAGGTCGGCTATCTGCTGGTCGATCTCGTCCAGTCGAGTCACCAGGAGCGTGTCGACGTGAGCGCAAGGTGCCTGTCCGTCATCGCGAATCCGGAGGATCTCACCGATGCGGGCAAGCGATAGTCCCGCGCTCTGGCCCCGCCGGATGAAATCGAGCCGGGAGATGACGTGCTCGGGGTAGTCACGGTAACCGTTGAGGGTTCGTTGTGGGGGCGGGAGCAGGCCCACGGATTCGTAGTAGCGAAGGGTTTTCGGAGTGGTGCCCGCCGTGGCAGCCAGTTCGCCGATCCTCATTGAAATTACCGTTCCTTCGAAACCGCCTGGTTTGACCTTCCAGTGCGCTGGAAGGTCCATCCTAATGAGCGAAGAAAGAGAGGGGCCATCTGATGGAACCGGGTTTCGAATTCGATTTGGCGGTGGTGGGCTCCGGCGGGGCAGCCATGGCGGCCGCTATCACCGCGCGGCAGGCCGGCAGGACGGTGCTGGTGATCGAGCGCGGCACCATCGGCGGCACCTGCGTGAACATCGGGTGCGTCCCGTCCAAGGCGCTGCTGGCCGCTGCCAGCACCCGCCAAGCCGCACTGACCAATCCCTTCCCCGGGGTCCCCACCCTCGCCCGGGACGTTGATCTGGGAGCGCTGGTCACGCAGAAGGACCAGCTGGTCACTCGACTGCGAGAGACCAAATACGCCGACGTCGCGAACGCCCATGGCTTCGAAATCCGCCGTGGGGAGGCTTCCTTCCTCGATCCCGACACTCTGGTGATGGATGGGGATCCGGTGGCGGCCGGTTCGGTGGTACTGGCCACCGGAGCAGAACCGGCACTACCGAAGGACGTAACCGGGCTGGACGAGGTGGGGTATCTGACCTCGACCGCCGCCATGGAATTAACTGAACTTCCCGACTCCATGATCGTCATCGGCGGTGGCTACGTCGGTATCGAACAGGCCCAACTCTTCGCCCATCTGGGCACCCGGGTGACCATCATCGGCAGGATCACCCCTGCTGCCGAGCCGGAAATGGTCGCCATCCTTCGTCAGGCCCTGGCCCAGGACGGGATCACGGTGGTCGAGGAGCACGCCACCTCTGTCGACCGGCAGAACGCACAGGTCACAGTCCGCACCGCTTCGGGCCGCAGCCTCTGCGCAGAGCGTCTACTGGTGGCCACCGGGCGTCGCCCGTCCACAGACCGCCTCAACCTGCCAGCCGCAGGAATCACCACCGACCCGGACGGATTCATCCTTGTCGACGAGCATCAGCGCACCACCAACCGGCGGGTCTTCGCCGCCGGTGACGTCACCTCGGCACCCCAGTTCGTCTACGTCGCTGCTGCCACTGGGAAGGCCGCCGCCGTCAACGCTCTTCGGACCGATCCGCAGGGCCCAGCCGAGGTCGTCGACTACACCGGACTGCCGACGGTGATCTTCTCCCGCCCCCAACTGGCCACCGCCGGGCTCACCGAAGCCGCAGCCCGGGCCGCCGGGCACCGATGCCAATCCCGAGTGATGAGCTTCGAGGACCTGCCGCGCGCCTTGATCGACCAGGACACCCGCGGGGCGATCAAGATGGTCGCCGAAATAGAAACCGGGAGGATCCTCGGACTCAGCGCCATCGGAGACCGCGCCGGAGAAATCATGCTCGCGGCCACCTACGCCATCACAGCCGGGATGACTACCCGCCAGATCGCCGACACCTGGGCTCCCTATTTGACCACTTCCGAAGCCCTGCGCCTGGTCGCAGGCACCTTCCACACCGAACTACCCACCTCCTGCTGCGCCTGAACACCGCCTCCACGTGGGGGCTTGGTCGGTCGCGTTCGAGGTTTCCTGCCGTCTCGGTTTCGAGTCGAGGAAGATGATGCCATGTCGAAGGACGTCAATCCCGTTACTGAACCACCCCGACAAAGCGAACAAGGTGCCCTGGCGCGAACTGCTCTGGTCGTCTCCGTCATGCTGCTGGCCGCGGCGGACCTCGGAGCTAAGGCTTGGGCGGGCGGAGCACTGGCCGACGGCCACACGGTGGATCTGGGACCAATGCAGCTGCGCCTGGGTTTCAACTCCGGGGTGGCGTTCAGCCTCGGCGCTGGCCTTCCCGCCGGCGTCGTTCTCGGCATCACTGGACTCATCATCGGTGCGCTGGCGCTCTTCACCTGGCGGGCCACCGGCACAGCAACGCGCACAGTACGACTGGCGTTGGCCCTGGTCTTGGGCGGAGCTGTGGCCAACTTCATCGATCGCGCCCCCGACGGGGTGGTGACTGACTACCTGCACACCGGATGGTTCCCTACTTTCAACCTCGCCGATGTCTTCATCACCGGTGGCGCTGTGGTGCTGATCGTGGCCACCCTTA
This sequence comes from Dietzia psychralcaliphila, assembly GCF_003096095.1. NCBI lineage: Bacteria > Bacillati > Actinomycetota > Actinomycetes > Mycobacteriales > Dietziaceae > Dietzia > Dietzia psychralcaliphila. Next base: position 1,760,202 of record NZ_CP015453.1, on the reverse strand, counting down.
CCGGCCGCGACAGGATCGAGGTGTGGGAGACGCCAGAAGTTGCAGCCCGGCAAGTCAGGGGACCTCATGACAACTGAGGTGGCCGCGGCAGCATCGGCCTTGTGGTTCGGCCTCGTGGCCGCGTTCGGGGTGCGCTCCTAGCGCCCCCATCAGAGCACCGCTTTCGCCGACCTGCGCGACCTGCGCGGCCTGCGCGGCCTGCGCGGCCTGCCCGGATCAGTCGAGTGGTTGAGGTGGGAGCTGGTGACGTCAGGTCTTGCGTGCCGACCGCGAGACGAGTCCGAGTTACACCGAGATTCTGCGACAGATGCTCACAGTGGCTGACCCACGCTCAGGGCGGCAGCGCTATCCCCGCTGCATTTCCGCCGATCCCGAGCCCGCTTGGTCGGCAGCCAGTCGATGCAGTTGCGCTCGCCTCTAGTTCGGCCGTACCTGACTGCTCAGGTGCCGACGTGGCCGCACCCGGCCGGTGCGGTGGCCGGCTCTGTCGTTTCTACAACCCACCCACGGCCGGTGGGTCGGACCAAAGCGCGGCATTATAGAGTCCTGGCTAGCCGTTGCAGCCCGAAACGCGCCGTAAATAATCCACGCCGGTGCGACGCTCCGTTTGGACAACAGGGGCGGTCGCGGTTCAGGTGCGTGGAGTTACATGGATGTGAGTGAGCTATGCGTAGGACTCCCTTCGTCGCGGTGATCGCCGCGGTCGCCCTGGGCCTGGCCGGGTGCACCTCGGAGAACACCGAGACCGGGACGGAGACGACCGCAGCCTCGACCGTCGGCGCGGCGCCCATTGTGGTGGAGGATGCGTGGGTCAAGGCCACTGATGTCAATGGGGGCACTGAACACGGCGAGGCCGCCACTGGTGACCCCGGTTCTGCTGACCCGAATGCGCACGGTGACGGTGGCGCGATGGCACCGGTGTTTGGGATCGTGCGGAATCAATCCGATGAGGATGTCCGCTTGGTCGAGGTGGCCTCCGTGGTCTCCGGTGAGGCCGAGTTGCACGAGACCGTCTCGGGGGCGGCGGGTGGCTCGATGATGCAGGAGCGAGAGGGCGGCTTTGTCATCCCGGCAGGCGGAGAGCTTGTCTTCGAGCCTGGCGGGAACCACATCATGCTGATGGGCGTGCACGAATCGATCCGCACGGGTCAGGAAGTCGCCGTGACCCTCACATTGGAGAACGGCGACAGCAGCGAGATCGTCGCCTCCGCGCGGTCGTTCGAGGGGGGCAATGAGCAGTACCAGGGCGGGGAGTGACCGGCAATGGGTGACAGTAACCGCCGCTCGGCGTTGAATCGCAGATCCTTCCTGGTCGGCGGTGCGGCGCTTACCGGTGGTGCCGCTGTCGCCGGAGGAGCTGCGGGGTGGGGAGTTGGTGGGCGCACCGCGACCGCGCGGACCCCTGATCGCGACGCGATAGCCAACTCCCGGGCCGTCGGCGCGGCCACCGAGCCCTTCCATGGTGACCGTCAGTCCGGCATCACCACGGCGCCACAGGCGCATGCGGCGTATGTGGCATTCGATTTGCGAGACGGCCTTCGCCGCACCGACCTCATCGGCGTACTACGAGCCTGGACGCAGGACGCGGCCCGGCTCACGCAGGGGCGCGGCGGTCTGGCCGACCTGCAACACGAGTTGGCTGAAGGACCGTCCCGGTTAACGGTGACCATCGGCTTCGGCCCGGAGCTGCTCGGCAAGATCGGTCTTGGAGACCGCACCCCGGAGTGGTTGCAGCCGCTACCGGACTTCCCGCAGATCGACCGGCTCGAGGACCGGTGGTCCGGCGGGGATCTGCTGCTGCAGGTCTGTGCCGACGACCCGCTCACCGTCGCCCACTCGGCCCGGATTCTGTCCTCGGGTGTTCGCGATGCGGTCCTTCAGCGGTGGGCGCAGCGAGGGTTCCGTCGTGCCGTGGGCACCGACCCGTCCGGGCAGACACAACGCAACCTCTTCGGGCAGATTGACGGCACCGCCAATCCCTCGCCGGCCGATGCCGACTACGACCAGTTGTTGTACTCCGATGGCGCCGACCGGCGATGGATGCGGGGCGGTACCTCCCTGGTGCTGCGTCGTATCCGGATGACGATGGACACCTGGGAGGAGATCGAACGGAGCTCCCGTGAGCTCACGATCGGACGGAAACTCGACTCGGGCGCGCCGTTGACCGGTACCACAGAACACGACCCCGCTGACTTCGAGGCGATTGACCAGACCGGGTTGACCGTCATCCCCACCGAATCACACATCGCCCGGGCCCGGCCACGGGTCCGGGCCGAGACGATTCTGCGACGACCGTACAACTATGACGATATCCCGGATCCCGGCCAGATCAGCAACTCCGGGCTGTTGTTCGCGTCCTACCAGGCCGACCCGGTACGCCAGTTCGTACCGATCCAGCAGCGACTGGCAGAGCAGGACATGCTCAACACCTGGACGGTCCCGATCGGCTCCGCCGTTTTCGCGATCCCACCGGGGTGCCACGAGGGCGGCTACGTCGGCGAGAGCGCATTGGAGGGATAGCCGCAACGCAACCACCGGGAGCTGCGGTCGCCGACCCGCTCGATTCGGACCTGTCCGGCCATCGTCTCGTGGGTCGATCGCGCTCCGGTTGCCCCGCCTCACCGCTATCGCTACGGCTGGCCCGATTATCATCCAGTGACCACGTCAGGGCACGCATGAGTTGGAAAGCGGACAATCTGTTGAGTAAGAATCTGAAACTCTCGCTAGCGCTGATCACGACTGCTCTGATCGTCCTGGTGGTGGCCTTACTGGCTGCCGGGAACGATTCCGGCTCCGAGCAGGCACGTCCTGATGACAGTCCGGGCACCGGAGTGTTGGTGCGTGAGGACAGTCCCCGACTGTCTGAGGGCGGTGACGCCGTCTTCGTGGAGTTCCTCGATTTCGAATGCGAAGCCTGCATCGCGCTCTATCCGACAATTGAGGACCTCCGCGAGCAGTACGGAGACCGGGTGACGTTCGTGGTGCGCCACATGCCCCTGCACGACAACTCTATGGCGGCGGCCCTGGCCGCCGAGGCCGCCGCCGAGCAAGGCCAGTTCGAGGCCATGTACCGCAAGTTGTTTGACACGCCCGAGCAGTGGGGCCACCAACAAACCCCGCAAATGGACACCTTCTTCGGCTATGCCGAGGAACTGGGGTTAGATATGGAGCGCTTCGAGAGCGCATACAACGACCCGGCCACCCTCGAGCGCATCGAACAGAGCAAGCAGGACGGTCAGAGCCTCGGGGTCAGTGGCACGCCGACCTTCTTCCTGGACGGGGAGCGCCTCGAGCCGACCAGCGTCACCGATCTCGAGAACAGCATCAATGCTGCCCTCGAATAGCTCAGCCACCCCGGTCGCACACTCCACCAACGCCGGCCCGGATCAGTACCCCCACCGCAGGCTCGCGGTGGTGCTGATCGTTGGTGGGCTCATCGGCCTGGTCGCAGCGGTAGTGCTCCTGGTGGAGAAGATCGCACTGATCGAGAACCCGGGCTACGTCCCGTCCTGCAGCATCAACCCCGTCCTGTCCTGCGGGTCGGTGATGACCACCGCGCAGGCCGAGGCCTTTGGCATCCCCAATCCGATCATCGGCATCGCCGGATTCGCCGCCACCACGGCCCTGGGTGCCGCGCTCCTAGCCGGGGGAGCATTTCAGCGGTGGCTTTGGGCCAGCATCCAAATAGGCGTCACCTTCGCGGTGGTGTTCATCCACTGGCTCATCTACCAAAGCTTGTACAGCATCGGTGCCCTGTGCCCGTACTGCATGATCGTCTGGGCGGTGACCATACCGATCTTCTGGTACTGCACCCTGTGCAATCTTCAGCTACTACGCCGCAGCGGTTCGGCGGGTCTTGCGCGCCTCATCGCCGTAGTTACCGAATACCGGGGCGCGATACTTACCGCCTGGTACCTACTTGTTCTGCTGCTCATCACGCACCGTTTCTGGGACTACTGGACCACCCTCGTCTAGAAACGCTCGCCGAACAGCAGATCGCGTTCCGCGAGTCAGTCCTCGGCTCACTCGGGGGCGGCACACCGCAGTCTGCGCAGGCGCTCCCAGATCAAAGCAGCGCACGCCGGATGGCTCTCGGACCCGGTCCCCCGCCCGCTGTCCAACTCCTCGTACAGCTATCGACTGCTGTCGCAGACGATCAGGCGCGGTTGCCTCCACGCGAGCTGCGTCGATACTCGGATGCGAACCGGTCACCGTAGCGATCACGCATGGCCGCCGCTACGAGCCGGTCTGAGTCCGCGGCCTCGTCCGATGGACCATCGTCTCCAACCGTGGCCGCGGGAGGGCCCGACGGGGCCTGCGACGCTGTGGTGTCCTGCCCGGGACCTGCTGCCCGGTTCCCGCCCTTGCGTGGCCGCGCCGCGGCGGCATCGTTGTCCTCGTCGTCCAGACGACGGCGCTGACGTATCTCGCTCCACACGAAGTAGCCCAGGCCGATGGGAGCGAGGACCCCGAAGGCCATCCACTGCATGCCGTACGACAAGTACGGTCCTGACTCGGTGGACGGCAGTGGCATCGGTTCCAAAGACCCGGGCTGCCCACCGGCGAGCTGGAGATAATAGGGCGACAGGTCGGTGCCGAGGAGGTCCCCGATGACGGGGGGGTCGATGTTGCGCACCATGTTCCAATCGTGCAGAACGATGGGTTGGGCGGGAGCATCCATCGGGATCCTGAGGCGGGCGATGATGGTCAGCTGGCCCGTCGGCGCGGACGGGAAGTCTGGGACCGCGTTGTCGTCGCCGACGCGGACCCATCCGCGGTTGACGAGCAGGGAGTCACCACTGTCGGTGCGGAATGCACGAAGTGCCTGGTACACGAGTTCACCGTCGACGGACTGCATCCGCAACAGGACATCCTCCATGGGCAGGTAACTTCCGCGCGCAGTAACCAGATGCCATTCGGAATCACCGAGAGATCCCTCCCGCCGGATCACTTCGTCCAACGGAACCGGCCCTGCCACGCTGCTCTCAACGAGCTGGGCATTGCGTGCCTTGAGATCCTCGTACTTGTTCAACTGCCAGGGGGCAAGCATCGTGAAGCACAGGTAGGCGAAGAGGCTGATGAACAGAAGGGTGATCAACCATCCCGGCTTGAGCTGGCAGATAGGGCTTGTCGGTACCGCGGGTCCGGCGAGTTGGTACCGCCATTCCGGCGACCCGGAACCGGCCCGTGTGTGAAGCGGGCCGGCACCGTCGGGGGTTACTCCCAGTAGCCGGTAGTGGCTCGGGCTTGGTCGTCGCGCTGTCGGCGCATGTCGACTTCGCCGAGGTTGATCTCGCGGGCGTTGTTGGCCAGGCGGTTGACGATGGAGTCCGCGGCGACCCGGTCAGGCAGCGCCTCGAGCCAGTACGCCGGCCGGGATTGGGAAGCGATCATCGTCGGCAGCCGGTGCTCCCGGTTGGCCAACACGGCGAACAAGTCGTTCGCGGCCTCAGGATCGATGCCCACGGTCAGGAAATCGTCGATGATCAGCAGCTCCACGTCCGAGAGGTCGTTGAGCATCTTCTGGTGGCGGATGCCGTCGCCGCGGGCGATGACCAGCCGCCGGGCGAGTTCGTCCATGCGGGCGTAGGTGACGGTGTGCCCGTTCTGGCAGGCGGCGATGCCGATCGCGCAGGCCAGGTAGGTTTTCCCGCCGCCGGTCGGTGAGAGGACCAGCAGGTTGGTGGGGTCTTGGCGCCAGTGGTGCCCGGCGTAGCGTTTCATCCGCACCGGGGTGATCCCGCGTCCTTCCTGGTAGTTGATCTCCGCGATCGAGGCCTGCGGGATCGGGAACTTCGCCGCTCGGATCAGCTTGTCGATCCGGTGGGCCTGGCGCTGGTCCAAGGCGTCGTCGACGGCGGTGAGAAAGATCTGCTCCGGGGTGAGCTCGTCATTGGCCTCATCGCTGATGAGCTCCTCGAACCGGGTCGCCACGTGCGTGATGCGCAGATTGCGGAACTTCTGGTGATCGATCTCGGTGAACATCACACGCCCTCCCCGCTGCGGCCGCGCGCATAGTGATCGGCCGAGCGAACTTGAACGGCGCTGTCGTCTCGGGCTCCGGCCGGTGGCGGGGGCTTTCGTGTGGCCGCCGCCGGGACCACGGGTCGGGGCGCTTTGCCGTCGGAGTCGATGGTGGCCATGACGCGTTTGAGCACGCTGTAGCTGCCGACGCTGTTCTGGTTGAGCAGCACTTGGCAGGCCGCCTCGAGCCGCTGTCGACTTCTCTTGCCGAGAGTTTCGAGAATGTTCTGGCAGTCCAGATAGCCCTGCGCCTCGATCACGTGACGATCCAGGATCTGGGCGATCACCTGCTCGGTGGCGGGGCCGAACCCGCGGGCGCGGTCGGTGAACCACTGCCGCGACCACAGGCCGTCGATACCCTGGTGCTCTTTCGGGGCGTGAGCCAGCACCGTCGAGTACTGGCCCTTGCGGCCGTGGCGCCGCGAATGCTCGCAGACGACCTGGTCACCGTCGAAGAGCGTCACCGACTGCGCGGTCAGGCGCACCCGCAGCAGCTGACCGGCGAAGGTGTACGGCACCGAGTAGTACTGCGACTCGCAGGAGACGTGATAGTTCCGGCCGACCTTGAGTTGCTTCCATTCCACCGTGGCGAACCCGTCGTCGGGCAGGGCCGCCAGCAGCGGCGCTTCGTCGGACTCGAACCTCTCCCACCGGGTCGTACCGTCAGCCCGGCGAATCTGGGTGTTGATCTCGGCGACGCGGTCGGCGATCGCCGCGTTCAGGGCCTCGACGGTGGTCCACACCTCCTCGGCGAGGTAGCCGATGACGCGTTTGTTGACCACTTCCACTGCTGACTCTACGGCTGCCTTGTCGCGGGGTTTTCGGACCCGGGCCGGCACGATCGCGGTGCCGTAGTGGTCGGCCAGCTGCTGGTAGCGGACGTTGACAGCCCTGGCCGCCTCGCCCTGCTTCTGCCGATGAGTGGCGGTGGTCGGGTTGTCGGGCACCACCATCTGCGGTGTCCCACCGAAGAACGCGAATGCGGCGACGTGAGCGTCAATCCAGGACGGCGATTTCATATCCGTGAAGCCGCGGCAGAACACCGCACCGGAGTACGGCAGGACGGCCACGAACAAGTACAGCTTGGTGACCTCTCCGGTGACGGCGTCGAGGACCTCGAGGGTGTCGCCGGCCCAGTCGACCAGCATCGTCCGACCCGGTTCGTGATGCAGCGTGGCCACCACGTCCTTGATGCGGGCGTGCTCGGCGAACAGGGCGCAGTACTGCGAGTACCCGTACTTCTTCCCGCTTCCGGCCGGAGCGGCGAGATACTTGCCCCAGGCCTGCTGGATGGTGAAGTGCCGGTTGAACTTCATCGACGCCAGCACCCGATCAAAATCGGGCTTGGCGTAGTCCTCCGAGACGCGTTTGCGCCCGTCGGGGAACATCCCGGCGATCTCGGCCGGGTTCATCGACGACGCTTGGCCGGCGGTGATGCCGTACGCGGTGATCGTCTTCTTCACCGCCGCGATCTCCCGACGCGAACACCCGACGGCGGCGACGATCTCGCTGTAGCTATGCCCGGCCAGCGCCAACGTCATGATGGCCTTGTACTCGGCCACATCAGCCTCCTCAAATAGGAAGAAGCGGCGCAGTCGCGCCGCCTCACCCCGAGCAGACCACCCCGCCCGCCCCAAGGAGTACCGAGTCGCCGGAATCGAAGTACCGGATCGCCGGACTAGGCGTACCCACTGGCCCTATCTGCCAGCTTGAGCATGCGAGAGAACCGTTTCACCTGCCAAACAGTAATCGTGCCGGCTGTCCGATCACCCTGCGCATCACCACGGCGACGGGAGCCGGCTGCACGGGCCTGTCGGAAAACTGGGCTGACCGGGGGGCGCGCACCTCATTTACGACCTGTCCGGTGCCCTGGTGGTCCGTGATCAGCGTCGTCAGGTTTTCGACCTCCCGCCGATCGAACATGCTCGCCATCGAGCACCGCGCCCAGCGGCGCGCATGTTCATGCGGAGTAGTGACTACCGCTGCGTTCCCGGCCGAGGCCAGAGCCCCGGTGTGTTACGGGCCCGGCGTGGCTGCGCTGGGCGCCTACCTACTGGGCCGCCAGCACCTTCCGGTTGACCGGCGTTCCGCAGAATTCGGTGGTTCTGAAGCCATTCCGGGGTGTTCGCAACGCTGTGCCCTGCACGGGCATGTTGAGGTCTAGCAATTCGTGTCGACTCTGCCCGTGTCACCTAACCCCCCAAGCAGAAACGCGGGACTCATGACCGAATGGGACACTTGAAGAGCGCCCTGGAGTCTCGCCCCCAGCAGCGTCCGGGACCGTAGCCTGATTAGGCGTCGTTGGAGCCGATGACTGCTCGCAGAGCAACGGGCGTGCCAGCCTAGCTGCAATCAGATACCGACCTAGGAGATCAGCAATGATCGCATTGACCACGTGGACGGGCGGCATCCTCACCGCCACCGGACTCATCGCCTACTTCACCACCGGGATGGAGAGTGCCACCTCGCTGATACCGGCGTTTATCGGTGTGCTGCTGCTCATCGCGGCGTTCATCGCGAGCCGCGTCCCGAACGCCAGCCGAGGGGTGATGATCGCAGCGCTCGTCATCGCCGTGCTCGGGGCACTGGGATCTCTCATGCCGCTTGCCGACCTCGGCGCGTTGTTCGCCGGAGATGCAGAGCGGCCTGCTGCGGTAATCGTCAGCGGGATCATGCTGATCGTGCTCGTCGTGTACTTCGTGGCGGGCCTTCGTCAGATCCTGACCACTCGCGAAACGGGGCCAAAAGCAAATTGACAAAGACCCCGGCCTTTCGCGGTGGGGTGAACATCGGGAGGAAGATTCCCGCGGATCGTGAATCGGGGCGCTCGCCTCGCACCGCGGCTGACGCGGGTTGCCGGGGTCGAGAGCGTTCAGGACGTAGTCGGGGGCGCGGGGATCGGCCACGGCAACGTGCTCGGAGAGGTTCTGCTCGCAGCCGTCCTGGACCACCACGTTGGTCGCCATCGAACCGGGGGCCAGGCCCGACGTGTACGGCAGGACGACCTCGACGTACCGGGTAGCCCGTTGAGGTACCGCACGCCCGGCGCGTACGGAGTCCCGTCGGCCCACAACTCCTGCAGCACGAGCGAGCCCGGCAGCATCTGCGTGAGGAGCACCGCAACCAACTCGACGCCGCCGGTGGAGGCGGTAAGCATCTGGTCCGGTCACCGGCCTGCTGATCGAATCCCGTACGACTCAGCTCAATGACCGCGATATCAAGACGGTCCGCGGAACCCCGGTTTTCGCTCCCAGCCGGGACACGCTTCCACGTCGCGCACGCGGCCGGAAACCAGGAACCACTCCTGCCAGCGTTCCGGAGAATTCTCCGGTTCTGGAGTCATTTCGGAGTGGGCGCAACGCCGTGACCTGCAGGGGCTTGTTTGAGATCTAGTAAGTCGGGGATTCCCCGAAGAAATGCACTACCGCGCGGGGTTGCAACGCCGGCCCGGAAATTGGCGAACACCAGCACGCGCTCCCCCGCGGGGAGGCGGTCGGCACGCCCGAAGTGGACGGTGCTAGACGAGGACTCCTTGGGCCGCGAGCCACGGCACCGGGTCGACCCACTGACCGGCGGCGGTCTGTACGCGAAAGTGCAGGTGGGGGCCGGTGGAGTCTCCGCGGTTGCCGACGGTTCCGATCACTTCACCGGCGTTGACCCGCTGGCCGACGCTGACGTAGTTCTGGTCGTTGTGGCCATATTCCAGCAGTTCGCCGTCATCTGTGCGGATGCGGATCCAGATGCCGTACCCGGCGGCGGGGCCAGCGGCTTCGACAACGCCGCTCTTGGCGGCGTAGAGCGGCGTACCAATGGGCGCTCCAAAGTCGGTGCCGTTATGGAAGCTGCCCCAACGCGAGCCGAACCCCGAGGTGATCGCGCCCGCGGTAGGGGCATGCGCACCACCGATCTGCGGGCTACCGGCGCTGTCGCCGAGGGAACCGAGCCCGAGCCCGGCGGCGTACTGCCGGACCTCACTTGGGGCCACGCCGAACTGGTCCCCAATCCTTTGGATCTCGGCGGGGTCGATGCCGAACTGCTCGGCCGCGGCCTGGATCGCCTCGACGACCTGGGCATGATTGATCGCGACGGGTTGAGCGGCGGCGGCTGGCGCGAAAGCCAGACCAAGGCCGCCCGAGAGGGCTACGCCGACGACGGCGCTACCAACAAACCGCGACACCGTCGCGGTTTCGCTGGCCACACGATGGCGGCCGCCGGCCAAAGTCGCGCTGCGCACGCCCAAACGCTCGGTGAGCTCTGCGACGGTCACGGTCCGGGTGGAGTCGATCATGGGGCTGTCTCCATCGTTCGGGGTGATGTGTTCCCGCGACGTCTATGCGATGCGGGTGACCGATTTCGTCGGCAACACGACCCAATATAACAACTCGGTATCGATCGTGTCACCCCTCAGCGCGTAATTCGTGATCATCGCCAGCCCCAGTGCGCCCAGATCGACTCCCGGTCGGGGAGAAGTCGTCTCCACCTCGGAAGCTCAGCCAGCGCCTAACCCTGGCGGAGCTGTCACCTCACTGGTCCTCTCTGTGACGGTCGTCTCGGCCGTGCATCTGCCTTGCGACTCGGTTGGTCAGCCACTACCTTTAACCGGGGTCAGGTCACGAAACGATTACGGTTAGACGACGACGGGATTCGGTAGCAGTGGAGAAGCGAGCAGGACCGAAGCACGCCTCTCAGTCGACCAGCCCCCCGCGGCGCCGCCGCGGAGCCCATCGCCGGGTTTCACCGAACAACCACCGCAGTATCGCCGCGGTCGTGGCCCTGGCCGCGGGTGCCTCTATTGCGGCAGCGGCTCCCGTCAGTGATCAGCGGATCGTTCTTCTCGCGACCGACGAGCCCCCGGCCGGTAGCACCGATGACGCACACTCCAAAGATGCCCAAGCCGCGACCCCCTCGGCTCCGCTCCCCCTCACCTCCGATGACGCGAACGTGTCAGGCGAGCCGGGACCCACCGCCGCGGGTTTCGTCGGCAGTCTGCAGAGGGGCACCGAACTCAGCTACGAGCGTGAGCTTGCCGAGGAGCAGGCGCGGCGTCCCATTGTGGCCCTCCCGGCAGTGGGCATCTCAACGTCCTCCTTCGGCCCCCGATGGGGCACGTCCCATTCGGGTCTCGATGTCGCCAACGCCATCGGCACGCCGCTGTTCGCCGCGACCGATGGAATCGTCATCGATTCAGGCCCGGCCTCCGGTTTCGGCATCTGGATTCGGATCATGTCGCCGGACGGCTTCATGACCGTCTACGGCCACAATGAGAGCAATACAGTTCAGGTCGGTGACACTGTCGTCGCTGGTCAGCAAATCGGCGTGATGGGCAACCGCGGCTTCTCCACCGGCCCACACGTGCACTTCGAGGTATGGGCCGACGGCGGCTCGCGGGCTGTCGATCCGTCGGCATGGCTGGCAGAACGGGGCATCATGGTCAACTCGGGGTCAAGCAGCAGCGCCCTATGACGCCGGAACTCTGACAGCCCTGTCGGCACGGCACTGCGCCCCGGTCTCCCCCGGTGGTACTGGGCTTTTAGCTGTGACGAATAACGGACACGACGACGCCCACCGGCACACTCACTGCGAGGCTGGCAATGACAATCCGGTAGAGCACGAGGTACCACGTACGCGGGCGCGCGTGACGCGCGGTGGCCAGGAACAATGTGAGCGATATCAGCAACAGCACACCGCCCGCGGCCACCGCGGTCACGGAGCCGGTCAGGGTGCCAACGAGTACCACACTGTTGGCCAGGTTGTAGGCGAGGAGCTGGACCACGCGCAGGCGGCCGGGCACTGTGCCGTCAGTAAGCAGTGCCTGTCCGACGCCCAGCCCTACCTGGGCCACCCCCGCAACTAGCACCAGGTAGGCCGCCACCCAGGAACCCTCGTCGAAACCGGCCGGTGGGACCGGTGACCGCGGCGACAAGGCCGCCCGCGATGATGGCGGTGAGGCCGACGAGCACGAATTCTCGCATCGCCCGCCAGTGTGAGCGTGTGAACTCGGCCTGATTACGTGCGCTGTGACTCAGTTCGTCGCCCATTCTCTGTTTCCCCTCGTCGTGATCGGTGTCGTGGTCCTGGTAGCGGGGTTGCTCGCCACTGAGGTGGAGACCACCGGGTTGTCGCACCCGCCGGTTGGTGGGGTTGGGGATGTTGCGGCGGGCTGCCCATCTCGTTCATGGGCTCGCTCCTATCGCCGACGTGCCTGCGGGACGAACAAGGGGGTGTGATCGAACCATCCTCGACGACGAGGGACCGCTTGCCCCCTACCTCCGGTCGGTCTGGGACATCTCGCGGAGCATGTCGTTATAGGCCTTGAGCTCGGCGTCGTCGTCCCGCTCGGCCTGCCGCTCCCCCCTCCGCGCCTCACGCATGTCCGTCTGGAACCACTGCCAGGCCAGGGCGAGCATGACGATGAACAGCGGGATCTCCCCCGCCGCCCACGCCACCCCGCCGCCGACCTGCTGGCTCTGCAGCAGATCCGGGACCCAGGGCAGCCCGATCCCCGAGTACCAGCTCTCGGCCAGCACGGTCTTGTAGTTCATGAGCATGATGCCGAAGAAGGCGTGGAACGGTAGCGAACCGAGCAGCACCATGAGCTTGTAGAAGGGCGAGAAGTGCCGCGGCGCCGCGTCGACGCCGATGATCACCCAGTAGAACAGGTAGCCGCTGATGAGGAAGTGCACGTTCATGAACATGTGGCCCAGGTGCTCGGAGGCCAGCGTCTCGTAGAACCCGCCGAAGTAGACAAGATAGAAACCGGCGACGAACTGCACCGAGGCGACGATCGGGTGGGTGAGGAATCGGGAGAGCGGGTTGTTGATGAACTCCACGATCCACTCGCGTGGTCCCGGCGGGTTGCCGCGGCCCGCCGCCGGGAGCGCCCGCAGTGCCAGTGTCAGCGGCCCGCCTAGGGCGAGCAGGACCGGAACGAGCATCGAGATGAGCATGTGCCCGACCATGTGGCTGGAGAAGTCGGCCATCATGTACATCCCCATACCGGAGCTGGTGGTCAGGAACAGCAGCACGCACCCGAGCACCCACGCCACGGTTCGTCCCACCGGCCAGGAGTCGCCGCGTCGGCGCAGGGTGATCAGCCCCCACACGTAGAGCCCGAGCAGGATCACCGAGGCCAGACCCAGCACCAGGTCGAAGCGCCACAGACCGAACACCGTCTCGAAGGAGAACGGCCCCGGCAACTCAAAACCCAGCAGCGACTCCTGCCGGGTGGGCACATAGAGCGGTGCCGGGGGCGGGGTGCGGCCGAGCGAGACCGACAGACCCAGGGTGCCCGCCATGATCACCGTTTCGACCAGTCCGATGCGCAGCAGCGTGCCGCGGTCCACCGGGGCGTTGGCCGACGTTCCCTCGATGCGGTTGATGATGCGCCGGCGCACCGCCAGCCCGAACACCGCCAACAGTGCCAGGCACAACGCTTTGGCCACAATCAGCAGCCCGTAGGTCGAAGACAACAGGTCGGCGGGGTGCAGACGGACCAGCCCGTTGATGATCCCGGTCAGCCCGAGCGCGACGATCGCCACCGTGGCCACCACCGAATAGCGGCGCAATGAAAGCGCTACCCGGCCCCCGCCACGCATCGCGTGGGCGATCACCGCGACGAGCCCACCGACGTAGAACGCGGCAGCGAACAGGTGGATAATCAGCGAGTTGGCGGCGATGTCGTGGGCGGTGCCGCCCGAGGCGTGGCCCGTCGCGGCAACGGGCAGGAGCGAGAGCACCGTGACCCCCAGCCAGATGACCGACCAGCGCCAGCTCACGGTGAGCCGCTGCCCGATCCCGGCGACCAGTGCAATGATCGCGGCCCAGCGCCACGAGGACGCCACCTCGATCTGAGTGATCGCCACGATCCACTGGTCCGGCGGCAGGGACTGCCAGAGCGTGCGCCCGGACACATCCGACAGGGTCAGCGGGATGAGCAGGGCCGCGGCGATCGCCCACGCGATGTTGATCCACGAGGAGATCTGCTGTGCGCGGTAGCCGTCCACGTCGAGGGTCTTGTCTTTCTGCGGCGGGGTGAAGAACGCGGCGAACAGCGCCATTCCCACCGCCACCGATGCCAGCAGCTCGGCGATCGCGCGGACCGCCGGGAGCCCGGCGGTGGTGAGCAGGCCCGGGTTCGGGACGCCGAGGAGCTCGAGTGCCAGGTCCGTGGACATTCGCGAGAGCGGGACCACCACACCTGCCGCCACGACCGCGAGCAGCACCACGACCGGCACCACACCGCGGGTACGCAGCGGTCTGGCGGTGGCGGAAGCTTTGGACGAGGGTGCCTTCGACGACGGCGACATGATCCCTATCGTAGGAAGCGGGTATCCCGGGGTCCGATTCGCGCCTGCTCCGGCGCACCCCCGCGATCGGCGACGTTTCATGCGGGCCGTCCACCTGCCGTCGAACGACCGGGCCTGCTCGCGTGCGCCCATTCGGCCGCCGCTCTCTCGGACTCCGGGCCTCAGCTGATCAGACAGTCTCGGGTTCGGGCGGTGATCGCGTGGGTCGGCCAGCCTGCCGAGGCCTTCAGGGTCGTACCTTCACCCGCATTGGTGGCCGTCTCCGCGCCCGCCGATCCCTTTCCTGCCGCCGCGCCGAGCAAGTCCGCTGGCCGGACCCGCACTACCCATCGTGCAGAAATGTGAACCGTTCATCTCCGGCTCGTAGCGGGTCAAGCGTGTCGGACTGCGGGAGATTCACGGTCACGCACGGCGGCAGTCTCCAGTTGAATGGTGGCATGGTCAATGGAGACGGGGAAATGCTCCTTGACGCAGGTGAGGATCTCCTCCAGGATCTGCGGGGCGTGACCGGATTCGAAGCACTGATCATCGATCACGACATGCGCGGAGATGACCGGCAGGCCGGTCCCGATCATGGATGCGTGCAAGTCGTGCACGTCTCGAACATGATCCAGCTCCAGTATGTGATCCCGGACCTCATCCAGATCGAGTCCCGTAGGGGCGTACTCCATCAGCACCTTAACCGTCTGCCGCAGTAGCGTGAATGCGCGCGGGATGATCAAGGCGGCGATGAACAGCGCGGCGATGGTGTCGGCTCGCTGGAAACCGGTGGTGTTGATGACGATCGCCGCAACGATCACCCCCACCGACCCCAGAGCGTCGTTGAGCACCTCCAGAAATGCCGCCCGCATGTTGAAGTTGTCGCCTCGCCTGGAGGCCAGCACCACAATGGCGGCGATATTGGCGATCAGGCCGATCACGCCGAACACCAGCAGTTCGGTACCGGGCACGTCCGCCGGCTCGAAGAGTCTGCGGACGCCTTCGATCGCGGCATAGCTACCGACGACGATCAGCAGGACAGCTTGCCCTAGCGCGGCGATGACTTCGATCCGAGCGAATCCCCAGGTCCGTTTACTGCTGGGGGGACGCAGCATCATCGTCGCGGCAATGACCGCAACCAACAATCCCGACGCATCAGCCAAAGCATGAGCGGTATCGGTCAACAACGCGAGACTGCCAGTGACCACGCTGCCCACCGCTTGAGCCACCACGATGATCGCGGTGATGCCGAACGCGATCAGCAGCCGACGACGCGTCCCGCGATCGGCCTGCAAAGGAGTACTCCCATGGTCGTGACCGTGGTTATGCCCCATCCGGGCTCACTCCTGCCCGAGATCCAGGTCGGGGTGATCCTGGTGATCGCGCAGCGACGGCGAGATCCCGGACGCACTCAACAGCGCATCGGCGGCCGCCACCAGTTCCGCCAGCCGGGCCGGCTCAGCCAGCGAGAACCAGGAGGAGCGCCCCTCGATCCGCACTCTGACCAGCCCGCAATCTCGCAGGCATGCCAGGTGCTTGCTCACCGTGGACTGCGCCAGATGCATGTGATCGACCAGATCACGAACCCGATGCTCACCACTGACCAGATGCTCCAACAACGCCAGACGAGTCGGTTCCGCCAGAGCATGGAACAACGCTGCATAGGCGCTTCGATCCTCGAATGTCACCGAATCAGGCACCTCATCAATAATCGCCATACGACGATATTAGCACCAATCGGCGATGTGGGGACGGTAGGTCCCGGGCATCCGTGTCCGCAGTGTTCTTGCCCAGGCGTGCCTCGCAGCTGATGCCCTCCCGTCGATGCCGGTTCCCACGCCAGGGCCGTCCGGTTGATTCCGAGTTGCTGTGATGGTTGCCGCCAGTCTTTTCCGGCGGCGATGCGGCGTGGGGCGCTCGATGCAGGTCATTGAGGGAGCGGCACCGGCCGGTGCATGTGTCGACTGTCTTCGTGGTCGGTCGTTGTTGTGCTCGGGGGTCGCTCGAGTTGCTTGGTGCGTGCGGCACGCAGGCCGTTGAGGATGACGAAGACTTCGGCGACCTCGTGGACCAGGACGACGGCGGCGAGTCCCAGAATTCCGGTAATCGCGAGTGGAAGCAGAACGACGATGATCGCCAAGGACAGGATGATGTTCTGATTGATGACGCGACGACCGCGGCGGGCGTGGTCTATGGCGCGCGGGATCAGTCGCAAGTCATCTCCGGTGAACGCGACATCCGCTGACTCGATCGCTGCGTCGGAGCCGGTGGCCCCCATGGCGATTCCGATGTCCGCCGAGGCGAGCGCGGGGGCGTCGTTGACACCGTCGCCGATCATCGCCACTGGCCCCCGGCCGTCGCCACGCAACTGGGCGATTGCCTGCGCCTTGTCCTGCGGACGCAGCTCGGAACGCACGTCGGTGATCCCCGCCTCGGCGGCCAGTGCATCAGCGGTGCGGGAGTTGTCCCCGGTGAGCATCGTCACGCCCATCCCCCTCGAGGTCAGCGACGTCATGGCTTCGCCGGCCTCCGGACGCAGCTCGTCGCGCACCCCGATGGCCCCGACCGGGCGTGCGTCGCGGTGGACGATCACCACCGTGATGCCGCGGTTCTCCATGGCGCGAACGTGATCTGCGAGAGGGCCTGGGTCGAGCCAGCGCGGGCTGCCGACGGCGATGTGCACGCCATCGATGAGGCCGGCGATTCCCGCGCCGGCGGACTCGGTGACCTCCGATGCGGCGGGGACGTCGGTAGCGGCGGCGGTGATCGCTGAGGCCAGTGGGTGGGTGCTGTGGGTTTCCAGAGCGGCCGCCCAGCCCAGGACCTGGTCCTCGGCAGCGTTGCCAGTGGTGAGGACTTGCGCGACGGTGGGCTGGTTGCGGGTCAAGGTTCCGGTCTTGTCCACTGCCACATGCCGGAGGTAGCCCATGCGCTCGAACGCGGCACCCGATTTGATGATCACCCCGAACTTACTGGCCGCACCGATCGCGGAGACGACCGTGATCGGCACCGAGATGGCCAGTGCGCATGGCGACGCTGCGACCAGTACCACCAGTGCTCGCTCGATCCACAGTCCGGAATCTCCGAAGATCGAGCCGATCAGAGCGACCAGAGCAGCCAGGATGAGGACACCCGGCACCAGCGGGCGGGCCAGGCGGTCGGCGATACGGGCCCGCTCCCCCTTTTCTGTCTGTGCCTGCTCAACCAGTTCGACCACTGTGGTCAAGGAGTTGTCTGTCCCTGCGGCCGTGGCCTCGACCTCCAGGACGCCGGCGGTGTTGATCGAGCCGGCCAACACCGCGTCACCGGGCCCGACCTCGATGGGAATGGATTCACCCGTGATCGCCGAGACATCCAGGCTGCTCTTCCCGACACGAACGATCCCGTCGGTGGCCAGACGTTCGCCGGCGACCAGACGGAGCACGTCGCCGCGCTCCAAAGACTCGACAGGCACGGTGCGGGTGGCCCCGGCGGCGCCCAGGACGGTGGCACTAGGCGGAATCAGTGCCAACAGGGCCCGCAAGCCCGAGCGGGCCTTGTCCATCGCCCGATCTTCCAGCGCCTCGACGATGGAATATAAGAAGGCCAGGGCCGCGGCCTCCTCGATGAACCCGAGCGCGACCGCACCGGTGGCGCTGATTGTCATCAATAACCCGATACTCAACCGACCCCGGGACAACAGAGCCCGCACGGCGCCTGGAACAAACTGCGAGGCGCCCAGAAGTAGAGCAGTCCAGAACAGCCACGCCGCCGCAATCTCCGCTCCGGCACCGCGAACGAACCACTCGAGGATCAAACCCAACAGGAGTGTGAGGCCAGAGAACACCGGGATGAGCACGGCACTGTTGCGCCACCCCGAAGCGGACTCCTCTTGGCTGGTCACCGGCCCGGCCGGCTCGCAACCACACGCGGACGGCGTCACCGCCGATCCCCTTCCGAACTGCAGCAACCCTCGACCGGACACTGCATGTCCAGACAGGGTGAGTTTTCGTCGACGGCGAGAGTCGTCTCGACCAAGGCGTTCAACGCCCGTGCCAGATGGGCATCGACGATCTCGTACCGATGCTGTCGGCCCTCAAGTTCGGCGACGGCGATCCCGCAATCCCTGAGACAGGCGAGATGATTCGACACGTTTGAACGTGTTAACCCCAGCTCGCGGGCAATCTCGGCGGGATACACAGGCCCATCCAGCAGCCTCATGAGGATACGAGAACGAGTCGGGTCGGCCATGGCGCGACCGAGTCGGTTCATCAAACCTTGACGCGAAGCAATGGTCAGCATTTACTGAATGATACATTGCTTCGTGAACCATTTCGGGCGATCAGGCGGCGGGATGCTGCTCGTCGGTGCCGGTCACGTCAGTGGGGTTCGACAGAGCCACCCGTGCGGCACCACCGGTTCGGAGCCGAGGGGACAACAACCCGTCGCAGATCGGAGTGACAAGCATGGGCAGTAGTCGAGCAATCGGTTTCCGCGCGCGACTGTGGGGGGCTCTGTGTGCGAGCGCTCTAGTCCTTACAGGTTGTGGGAGTGGCACCGATGCGGTCGCGCAGGGCGGCACGTTTGAGTTCGTCAGTCCAGATGGACAGTTGGAGATCCACTACCCCGAGGAAGAACGAAAACCGGTTGCCGAACTCGCCGGCCCGGACCTGCTTGACCCAGACCAGACCATCGGGCTCGCCGACTACAAAGGCGAGGTGGTGATCCTCAATACGTGGGGCCAATGGTGTGCACCGTGTCGCACCGAGGTCGACGATCTTCAGCGTCTTCACGAGGAGTTCGAACCGCAGGGAGCCACCGTGCTCGGGATTAACCTGCGCGATCCCAATCGCGACAAGCCGGTCGACTTCGTCCGCGATAACGGCGTTACTTACCCGTCGATCTGGGACCCGACCAACAGGGTCGTGGGCGCACTTCGGGGCTTTCCCACCTCGGTTGTACCGGCGACCCTGCTGCTGGACCGGCAACATCGGGTGGCCTCGGTGTATCTGGCGGAGATCACCGATTATCAACTTCGGGACGTCATCGCCGAGCTGGTGGCCGACGATGAAAGCACCATGCCGTGACGGGTGTTGCCGACCTCGTCTCCGCCAGCGCCATGCCGCCGATGGACGCACTGGTGCTCGCGGAAGGTATCGGTTCCGCATTCCAGCAGGCAGCAGCCAGCGGGCCACTATTACTTGCACTCGGCGCCTGTCTCCTTGCCGGACTGGTCTCGTTCGCCTCCCCGTGCGTCGTCCCGCTCATCCCCGGCTACCTCGCCTACCTGGCTAGCGTCGTCGGCGCCGAGCGACCACCGGTCACCGTTGCGCAGGCCGAACAGCGCCACAGCGAGTCGCAAACGATCACCCTCGAGGAGAAGAAGGCCAGACAAAGCTCGCGCTACCGCGTCGTCGGGGCATCGCTGCTCTTCGTCGGCGGGTTCACCGTGGTGTTCGTCTCGCTCAGCGCAATGGTGCTCGGAACGGTTCAATACCTCGCACCGCACGAGGAGTTACTCCAGCGCATCGGCGGGGTCATCACCATCCTCATGGGTCTGGTCTTCATCGGCTTCGTACCGGTACTGCAACGAGATACCCGATTCCAGCCGAAGGCCGTCTCTACGTGGGTCGGTGCGCCTCTTCTCGGCGGAGTGTTCGCCCTCGGCTGGACACCCTGCCTAGGACCGACGCTCGCGGCCGCACTGTCCGTCGCTGCCGGAAGTGGCTTCAGCGGCACGCGCGGTGTCATGCTCATCGTCGCCTACTGCCTCGGACTGGGGCTGCCATTCATCGTCGTCGCGTGGAGTTCCACCTGGGCAATTCGAACCGTCGGCTGGCTACAACGCAACACTCGACGAATTCAAATCATCGGCGGCGTCTTGCTCATCGCAGTGGGCATAGCCCTGTTCAGTGGCGTGTGGGCACTATTCATCAGCTGGCTGCGGGACTTCGCAATCACCGGCACCACGTTGCCGATCTAGCTTGCCCAATGGACCTATGTTGACAACCGCGCCCTGGTCGCAGGCTCCCCCAAGGTCCGAGTCAGAGAGAGACGATGATTGATCCCTCGGCTGCACCGAGCAGCACCTATCGCAAGACCATATTGAACCGAATTGTGTCGCCGTTGCGGAACGCCTGGCGTGTGCTTACCAGCATGCGAACGGCGCTCATTCTTCTTTTCCTCCTGGCTATCGCTGCAATTCCGGGCGCGTTGCTACCGCAGCGCAGCCTCAACCAAGCAAACGTCACCGACTTCATCGCCGAAAATGGGTTTGTCGGTGAGGTTTATGACCAGTTACAACTTTTCGACGTGTTCAGTTCATGGTGGTTCACCGCCATCTACGCGCTGCTGTTCACCTCACTGATCGGGTGCCTCCTGCCGCGGTCTTTTGACCTCGTCCGGCAACTACGAACCCCGCCACCGGCTACCCCGCGGAATCTGGCGCGGCTCCCGCATTCGGCGACGTTAGTCACCACGGCTTCGCCACAAGAGGCGTCAGCGGCCGTGGAGCGACAACTCAAAAGGTGGCGCCGCTCTCGGAGAAATGGGGACGGACGAGTCGCTGGAGCGATCGAGATTTCTTCCGAACGCGGGTATTTGCGCGAGATCGGGAACATCGTTTTCCACTTCTCCTTACTTGGCCTTCTCATCGCATTCGCTGCTGGCAAGTTCATCTACTACGAAGGCA
This sequence comes from Dietzia psychralcaliphila, assembly GCF_003096095.1. Classification (NCBI taxonomy): domain Bacteria; kingdom Bacillati; phylum Actinomycetota; class Actinomycetes; order Mycobacteriales; family Dietziaceae; genus Dietzia; species Dietzia psychralcaliphila. The sequence continues at coordinate 1,739,223 of NZ_CP015453.1, read as the reverse complement.
TGCGAGTGATCATCGCCGAACCAGAATCGCCCGCCTTCTGCAGCACGACGCCAGCCGCCTTTGACTCGTTCCGTGCTGGGTTGCTTGTGGACGGGACGGACCTGCACCCGTTTTGTTTCAACGTCAAAGACTTTACTGCCGATTACCTGCCAACCGGGCAGGTGGTGATGTTCCGATCCAACATTGATTACACCACCGATCTTTCAAACACCGATCCGACGACCTGGGATAAGTATCAACTACGAGTCAACCATCCTCTGCGCATCGATGATGTTCGGGTGTATTTGCAAGGCCATGGATTCGCTCCACGGTTCACCGTTACATTCCCAAACGGTGAGGTACGTACAGACATCCAGCAATGGCAACCAGATGAGCTAGTCACTTTTCTGTCGTCCGGAATTCTACGATTCGACCCCCCCGCCGGTATGTATCCCCTCCTTGAGGATCGCCGCGAGAACCAGATCGTGATCCAGGGACTCTTTGCCCCGACCGCGCAGTTCGACGGCAAGATTCTTTCGTCTAGATTTCCCTCGATGACTGATCCTGCCGTCGCCGTCGACGTCTATCGTGGTGACACCGGCCTCGATTCCGGTCAACCGCAATCGATCTTCTCGCTCGATCCCGAGCTCATCGAATCTGGTGCACTAGAACGCGAGGCCCGCGTCAATCTAAGACCGGGGCAATCAACCGAGTTGCCCGACGGCACAACAGTGACATTTGACGGCGCCGAAGAGTTCGCCAACTACCAGGTCTCCTACGATCCGGCGCAGAACTGGGTCGGAATCTTCGCGGTTTCGATGGTGGGAGGCCTCGTGCTCTCGCTAATGGTGACCCGCCGCCGCATCTGGGCACGCATCGCCACTGCGGAAGACGGCAAAACCGTAGTCGAATTGGGTGGTCTTGCCAAAACCGATCGTGCGGGATGGGGTCGAGAATTCGACGCCATCCGAGATCGACTGACGGACACGATGACGCTCGCCCCGGCCAGAACAGCAACCGACGACGAACAACTAGACGGCGGAACAGTAATCGCCGATGGCCCGGAAAAGGACAGGAACGGATGATTCTCCACTCATTTGCCCAACAAGTGCTCACAGAAGTGCCCATCGACGAAACGTTGTCGTCCTACAGCGACGTAGCCTTTCAGACCGCGTTCGCGCTGTACGCGGTGGCAATGGTTGCGGCCGTTGTCTACTACGCGATGTTTCGGGAGCCCCGCGCTGCCGCACAAATTGCAGCTGGCGTTCGCCAGACAGGTTACCGGGAACGTCCGGACGGTGACGTACTGATCCGTTCGACGTCGCTGACCGGCACCGGTGAGGAGTACCGACACTCGGACCGCGGCGCCAGCTGGGCGAAGATCGCGCTGCTCTTCACATCAATCGCCTTCGTCTTCCATGCCGCCTCAGTGCTCCTTCGGGGACTAGCGACAGATCGGATGCCACTGGGCAACATGTACGAGTTCATCTCGTTCACCTGCCTGCTCGCGATCGGCGCATCGTTGACAGCGCTGCGCAAACCAGCACTACGTACCGCCTGGCCATTCATCCTTGCACCAATTCTAATTCTGCTCTTCTTCGGTGGAACGAACCTGTATTCAGAAGCGGCACCTGTTGTACCTGCGCTACGCTCTTACTGGTTGCCCATTCACGTGTCGATTATCGGCCTCGGCGCAGCACTATTCCTTGTGTCTGGCATCGCCAGCGTCCTGTACCTCCTCCGTATCTGGCAACCCAAGGGCCAAGAGCACGGTCGGTTCGCGGGCCTCGCCCGTCCGCTCCCGGCGGACGAGATACTTGATCGCGTCGCCTATCGGACGGCGGTTATCGGCTTCCCCATCTTCAGTGTCGGCGTCATCCTCGGAGCGGTGTGGGCAGAAGGAGCTTGGGGCCGGTTCTGGGGATGGGATCCGAAGGAAACTGTCAGCTTCATCTCGTGGGTCATATACGCCGGATATCTCCACGCGCGCAGCACGAGCGGTTGGGGGCCAAAGAGGGCGGCGTGGATCAACATCCTCGGCTTCGCGACCACCGTGTTCAACCTCTTCTTCATCAACATTGTCGTCTCGGGCCTGCACTCCTACGCCGGATTGAACTAGTGTCGCGCGCGGAAAGTAGTTTTACGGTGCGGGCGTGAAATCATGAGGTATGGCGAATCGACCTGCCCCGGCATTGCGTCCCGGCGATCGCGAGAAGCGGGAGAGGATGACGCGCTCGCAGTCGATGTCGGCGGGCATGGTGCAGCGGGACCCGGAGTGATCACCACCCTGGCCCGGGTGGTGGGAGCGGCCGCTGCCGGCGCGCTGCTGGCCGCCTCGTTCCCTCCGGTCGGCCTGTGGTGGGCGGCGCTTCCCGCGATCGCCCTCCTCGTCGTCGTCCTCTCCCCACTACGTGGACCCGCACCCCGGGTGCGCACGGGCGCCCTCCTGGGACTGGTGGCGGGGCTCGTCTTTTTTCTCCTACTGGCCCCGTGGGTGGGCCTATACGTGGGCGCCTACGCGGCCTGGGCGCTGGCGCTCGTCGAGGCGCTCTACCTGGCGGCCTTCGGCGCCGGAGCCGTGCCGATCCTGCGAGCGGGGCTGGCCCCCGGACCCCGCGTCGGCCTACGAGCACTGGGAGCGGTGGCCGGGGTGGCCGGCTGGTGGTCGTTGTGGGAGTGGATCCGCTCCTCGTGGCCCTGGGGCGGTTTCCCGTGGGGCCGACTGGCGTTCGGCCAGGCCGACAGCCCCCTCCTGGCCCTGGCCTCGCTCGGCGGGGCCCCGCTGCTCGGTTTCGCGGTGGCGTCCCTGGGCGCGGTGCTCGGTATCGGCGCGTTGATTCTCGTGCGCGGGGACCGGCCCGGAAGAACAGCCATCGCGCTCCTGGCCGCCCCGCTGGTCACCGCTGGGCTCGTCGCCGGTGCGTCCGTCGCCGCCTCGGCAGGAGACACTAGAGAGACGGTCGAGGTCACTGTCATCCAGGGCAACGTCCCCAGGCTCGGGCTGGACTTCAACGCCCAACGTCGTGCGGTGCTCGAGAACCACCTCCGGGTGACGGCGGAACTCGCCAACGACGTCGAGGCCGGGACCGCGGCGCGGCCGGATCTGGTGCTGTGGCCGGAGAACGCCTCGGACATCTCCCCGCTTGCGGACCAGCGCGCCGGCGCCCAGATCACCGCGCTGTCCCGACGTCTGGACGCCCCGATCCTCGTGGGTACCGTCCTGCGGGTGGGAGACGGGCCCGAAACCACCAACTCTTACTTGGTGTGGGATGGTGACGACGAGGTGGTCGGCCGCCACGACAAGAGGTATATCCAACCGTTCGGCGAGTGGCTGCCGCTACGCGAGCCGCTCGAGGCGCTGTTCCCGATCGCCCGGACCGCCGGCCATTTTGTCCCCGGCGACGGCACGGGACTGGTCACCGCGGCGGGGGTCGGGCTGGGCGTGGCCATCTGCTTTGAGATCGCGTTTGACGACGCCGCCCGCGAACCCGTGACCCGGGGCGCGCAGATCCTCATCGTGCCCACCAACAACGCCACATTCGGTCGATCGCCGATGACCTACCAGCAACTGGCGATGTCGCGGGTACGGGCCGTGGAGCACCGGGTGCCCGTCCTGATCGCCGCCACCAGCGGGGTGAGCGCGGTGATCGGCCCCGACGGCCGGGTCCGGCAAGAGACCGGGATCTTCGAGCCGGCGGTACTGGCCGCGCAGGTCGAGGTGGGAGGGGCCGGTACGATGGCAACCCGGCTGGGCGGCATCCCACAGGCGGTGTCCTGTCTCACCGGGCTCGCCGGCCTGGCATGGGCGCTGATCCGCACCCGGCCACGGCCAGCGACCGACTTCGAGGAGATCTAAGTGACCGATCCGATGACGCCGGCTGGCGGCGTTCCGTCCGCGCGGACGCTGGTGATCGTCCCGACCTACGACGAGAGGGAGAATCTGCCGGATGTGGTCGAGCGGTTACTCGTCGCAGACCCCGACGTGGCGGTCCTCGTCGCCGACGACAACAGCCCCGACGGCACCGGTGAAGTCGCCGACCAGCTCGCGGCCGGGGACACCCGGAGACGGATCAGCGTCCTGCACCGCGAGGGCAAGCAGGGGCTCGGCGCCGCCTACATCGCCGGGCTTCCGATGGGGCCTCGACCGCGGCTACACCGTGCTGGTCGAGATGGACGCTGACGGCAGCCACCACCGAGGACCTGTCCACAATCCTTGACACAGCCCATCGTAAGCAACCTCCGAACTGATGCGTTCCTTCAGGCGAGCTTCTTCTTTGCGATTTCGACGATCCAACCGGGAGTCTTACGGTCGCGCCGCTTGTCGATCGTCCATGTGCCGCAGCAAGAACCTCCCGCACGAAGACACTGCTGCAACGACCCTCTGGCTTCTTTGGCGCAGCCTGAGTCCCAATTGGCCGTCTCTCTCCTACGAGTGCGAGTTGGGAGCGATCGCCGCCTCCGCCAACTCGAACTTGTGCTCAGTGGCGAACTCGCTGCCGCCGAGTGCGTCCAACACGATCCAGACCAATGGACCAGGAAGTCGAGTCCTCCGAAATTGTGAGATTTCAAGCCCATCGCGCGCGTTCCCACCACTGCGGACCGGAACTCAGGCCCGAGCAATCGGCGGCTTTTTCGACAGTGCGCCCCTTCGCACAAGCCGCCGAGCCAGCCGATACGCCACACGACAGTGTCCCCGAAGACCCGGCGTAGTCGAGCAGGCGCTTCATCCCCGGCCACTCGATCGCCGTCCCCCTACCAGACCTCACATTGGAGAACACATCCCGCTTCTGCACCCCAGCATCGAGAAGCGCGTCCAGTTGTAGCTGTGCGTCTTGGCTCGCGGTGCTCGCTTGGGTGTAGCCCACAGGCCTCACGCCCCGATTGTGGCTCACAAACCCCTACACGGCAGCAGAGAGACGTGCGTGGTCACCCATTGGCCCAAGATGCTGCCTTGTGTACGACTACCTGCTAGACAAGTTCAGTACGTACTGTACAGTTCAGTGAATGCTGACTATAGAGTCTCGTGTTGAGGTGATGAACCGGTTGGGGCGGGCGATGGCTGACCCCACCCGCTCGCGGATACTCCTGACCCTGCTGGAGCGGCCGGCCTACCCGGCCGAGCTGGCCCGCGACCTGGAGCTGACGCGTTCGAACGTGTCGAACCATCTAGCGTGCCTGCGCGACTGTGGCATCGCGGTCGCCGCACCTCAGGGACGGCAGACCCGGTATGAGATCGCTGATCCGCACCTGTCGTGGGCACTGACCGCTCTGGTCGAAATCAGTTTGGCGGTCGACGAGGCCGCGCCCTGCCTGGACCTGGCCTGTTCGGTGCCCGGTTGCAGCGACACGAAGGTGTTCGCGTGATCCTGTCCTCGATTCTGCAGGCGATCGGCCTGTTCATTGTCACAAACATCGACGATGTCATCGTCCTCTCGCTGTTTTTCGCCCGCGGCGCAGGCCAGCGCGGAACCACCGCTCGCATCGTCGCTGGCCAGTACCTTGGGTTCGCTGGCATCCTCGGTGCGGCCGTGCTCGTGGCATTGGGCGCCGGGACGTTCTTGCCCTCGGAGGCCATCCCCTACTTCGGGCTTATTCCGTTAGCCCTGGGCCTGTGGGCAGCATGGCAAGCCTGGCGCGGGGACGATGACGATGACGACGCCAAGATCGAAGGTAAGAACGTGGCCGTGTGGACCGTGGCCGCGGTGACCTTCGCCAACGGCGGGGACAACATCGGCGTCTACGTCCCGGTCTTCCTCAGCGTGGGCCCGGGAGCCGTGGTGGCCTATTGCGTTGTATTCCTGGTTCTGGTCTCGGTCCTGGTGGGCCTGGCCAAGTTCGTGGCCACCCGTCGGCCAATCGCCGAGGCCTTGGAACGCTGGGAACACATTCTGTTCCCGATTGTCCTGATCGGCCTGGGCATCTTTATCCTGGTCAGCGGCGGTGCCTTCGGACTCTAATCACGGCCGGCTCCCCTGCCGCCCATTCTCACTGCCACTGCCGGCCAGCATCGTCAGCGGCACGAGACCGAAGGTATGGCCCTCCCGAGGAGGACGCACAATGATCACGTGGCTGGAGCGGTGGCAGATCCCCCTGTACCTGGTGGCCTTGGGGGTCGGTGCCGTGTTCGGGCTGGGCGCCCCTTCCGCTGCCCCGGGCCTGGAGCAGGCAATCAATCCGGTGCTGATGGTGCTGCTGTACGCCACATTCCTTGGCGTGCCGCTGACCCGGCTCGGCCGCGCGCTGCGTGACGGCCGGTTCCTGGCCGGGCTGTTGGTGCTGAATTTTGCCATCGTCCCGGTCGTGGTCTACGGCCTCTCCCGGTTCGTCGCTGACGACCAAGCGCTACTGCTGGGCGTGTTGCTGGTGCTGCTGACCCCGTGCATCGACTACGTCATTGTCTTCTCCGGGCTAGCCGGCTCCGCGCACGATATGCTGCTAGCCGCAGCGCCGCTGCTGATGCTCATGCAGATGCTGCTGCTGCCGGCCTACCTGGGCTTATTTATGGGCCCCAGCCTGTTCGAGGTCTTGGACGTTGCCCCGTTCCTCGAGGCTTTCCTGTTACTGATCGTTACGCCCCTGGCTCTGGCGGCCATCACGCAGTACCTGGCCGCACGGTCCGCCTCCGCCCGGAAGGTCATGGACGCGATGGAGTCACTGATGGTGCCGCTGATGATGGCCACCCTCTCCGTCGTGGTTGCCTCCCAGATCGACGCCGTCCGGGCGGATTTATCCTCGCTGCTGAAGGTGATTCCTCTCTACGTTGCCTTCCTGGTCGTGATGGTCCCCCTGGGCATCATCATCAGCCGGGTTTTCAGCCAGGACGTCCCTGGCACCCGGGCGGTGGTCTTCTCTGGGGCCACCCGCAACTCACTGGTCGTGTTACCCCTGGCCCTCGCCCTGCCCGACCCGTTTGCCCTAGTGGCGGTCGTCGTGGTCACCCAAACCCTCGTCGAACTCGTCGGCATGGTCACCTACGTCCGGCTCGTACCCCGCCTCATTCCACACCACCCGCTGCCCGCTCCCTAGCAACTTCGCCAGGCCTCTTGGGAACGACGCCAGCGCAGGGCGTGTAATAAGCCACGGGAGGAATCCGGGTCCCGCTGAGCTGTCGGCATATCTCGCACTCCATCAGCCAGCTCTTGCCTTCATTCGGAGATGGCAACAGTACTTTTAACGATCGATATTGGGACGCTTCCGGAGACAACTTGTTTCACCAGGACACCAGTGTCCGAAAACCCGTGTCGACTTCTATCGACACCTCGACGCCGGGCCGACCACCAGCGGAATCGGCGCCTGAAGCTTGCCAGGAATGTGATTAGACCTAATTTCTCCATGTGGTGCATAATGTCACTCAGTATTGACGGAATCACTATAGGGGGAAGCAATGGCACAGCATTTTCAGATGCGGTACATCGACGATTTCGACGGCACTGACCTGGGCAACGAGGCGAATACTCTCTTCTTCGCCTTCGATGGAAAAGAATATTCGATCGACCTCAGCGACGAGAACGCTGACACATTCCATGAGCTCATGGCGCCGTACATCGAGTCCGGCCATCGGGTGACCGGAAAGTCCAAGTCTGCGCGCAAGGCCACGGCCAAGACCGTATCCGGGGACAACAAGGCTATTCGCGAATGGGCGCGCGACAATGGCCATGACGTCTCTCACCGCGGCCGCATTCCCGCCACGGTGATGGAAGCGTACGCAGCCGCCAACTAGTGAGGCAGTACGGCGCCGGCCATGGTAATCGCTGGCCGCATTGCCGTGCTCGCAAGATGGCCGGGTTCGCTCAGCATCTTTCCGGCCGTCAGCGCGGCCGTGCGCAAGCTTACTCACGCCGAGACTTCGCTATTTGTCCCCTTCACGCTTGATCCCAGTGGCGTCACTGGATGGCAGTGTCGTCCTCGCCGAGCGAGGCTGTGCACATTCCGGAGACTGTGGGCCTGCGCCAGTAACCAGGCCCTATGTAAAAAACCGCGCTAGCTAACGCCATCTGATCCGCCTGCCAGCAGGCCCCAGGCCCGCCACCTCAAACACTGACAAGAACTTCAGTCACGTGAGCGCCTTGAAGGCGCACTCGGACTGACAAGGCCTGGTGCTGTCGGGGCATGTTGCAACATAATCGAGTGACCGTGCCAGCCCTGCCCGGAGCTCTTCCAATCTGCGAATGGTGTCGTCAACCTCGCGTAGACGATCGGCGAGTAGTGGGTGCAGGACATCTCGAGTGTTGGTGCAGGTCCCAGTTGCGGTGACCTCGAGCAGCCATTTGATCTGGTCGAGTTCCAAGTCCATCTGCTTCGCCCCATGGATGAACGACAGACGCTCGAGAACCTCCGACCCATACTCGCGGTAGCCATTGCTGGTCCGGGTCGAGCTAATGAGGTTGAGCTGTTCGTAGTACCGCAGCGTGGTAGCCGGCACTCCGCTGCGCCTGGCCACCTCAGAAATACGCATGCGCTCATCCTCCTGGCGGGTCGTGGAGTTACCGGTCACTAGTTGAGGCAGCAGCCTGTCCAGCGGGGGCGCTCTTGTCCCGGTGGCGGATGATCTGACTAAGTACTGCGAGGATCGGTAACTCGATCAACGGTCCCACCACCAGTGCAACAGCAATCAGCGGCCGATCGGGGAAAGCCGCCACCGCGATACCCAGAGCGATGGGCGAGTTCCTGGCTGTGGTCACCATTGTCAGAGCGACTCGCTGCGGCCCAGGCAAGTGCAACAGTCGAGCTGCCCCAGTGGAGACCAGAGGGAGGATGACGAAGAACAGGAGCAGCGCAGGCAATAGCAACAGCATCTCGGCCCCGTTCTCGGCAACCACGGGCGCTTGCCAGGCGAACATCGCGAAGACCGCCAGACACAACAGCGGCATCACCACCCGGTTCGCCCACCTCATAAGATGCTGTTCCCGCCATCGCCGCCCCTTGAACCGGGCACTGACCCAGCGCAGCATAAACGCCACCGCCAACGGAGCGACGAGCATCAGCACCACTGCTTCCATCAAGGTGCCCGCGTCGACCATCGCAGCCTCACCACCGAGCAACATCACATAGACCGGCAACAAAAGCAGCTGAAGCACGAGATTGACGGGCAGCAGCGCCGTCGCGATCCCTGCATGGCCCCGTGCCATCGCGGTGAAGACGAGATACCAATCGGTACACGGGGTGACAAGCAACAGCAACAGTCCGATTCGAAGATCGGGCTGCTCCCCGAGCAACCCGATGCCCAACGCCCAGGCAAGAAGCGGCGTAAAAACGTAGTTCAACACCAGGCTGACCGCGACCAGCCCCTTGGCATTGCCCACCTCCTTCAAATTCGAGGCATCGAGCTGAACGAACACAGCGGTGAGCATCACCAGCAGCGCCGGAATCACCACGAACTCGCCACTAGCACCGAGCGGAGTCGCAAGACCGACCCCCAACCCGGCCAGAGCGGCCACGGCGACAAACACGCTTTGCAAGCGCTCAATCCAGGTCACTGACAGTTCTCCATCGATAGCTGCGAACGCGACTGCCCTGCCCCAGCGGGGTCCAGCGGCAGCAAGGCCTTTACAAGGTAAACCTTCAAGTTGACTAGAAGGTCAAGCCGGCCGTGACTCGGCGGGAGGGCCCACGCAGCTGTTGTCGCGTTTGACGATCCTCTACCAAGACACGTCGCGAAGCGGACTGGACAGCGCCCCGGCCGAGGCTTGGCGTCTCATACACGTGTCGCACCAGCGAGGAGCGTAGAGCACGACCAAGTGCGACACCTGAATCCGGCGAGCTCTCCGCCAACTCACTCCACACGGGCCGCTGACGCTTCCCTGGGCCGGCGATGACGTCTTCTAGCACGCGGCGCTCGACGGGCTTTCGAGTCGTCCCCGGTAACCAGTCATTCTGTAAAGCTGAAGGGTGTTGAGTTGAGGCACCGACAGGTGCGTGGCGTTTTAACCTCAGTGTTTTGGGTGAGTGATCGTCGGTTGCGTTATTGATCCGCCGGGGTCTCGAATGGCCCGGTCGCCGAGGTCAGTCATCACCGCTCGTCTGCGACGGTGAGGGGTGTGTGCGTCTCGTACATGCGGATCGCTACCGCGGCCGCCGAGACGGCGCTGACGGCGGCGGCGGCCCATACTGCTGCGTGTAGTCCCATGGCGTCGGCGACGATTCCTCCGAGCATCGCGCCGACTGCGTAGCCCAGGTCGCGCCACACGCGGTAGACCCCGACGGCTCGCCCCCGCCATACAGGATGGGCCACGTCGCCGATCGCCGCCAACAGGGTCGGGTAGACCATCGCGGTTCCGGCGCCCAAGATCACGGTGCCCACCGCCCACACGCCGAACCCGCTGCCGAGTGCGATGACGACCAGCGCGGCCGCCTGGGTGGCCATTCCCACCGAGATCAGGTTCTTGCGGCCGATCCGGTCCGAGAGCGCGCCGGTAAACAGCTGTCCCACTCCCCAGACGGCGGGGTAGAGCGCGAACAGGAGCCCGATCTGCCCCACGGGCAGGCCCGCGGTGGCGAACAACAGGGGGAAGAGTCCCCACGACAGGCCGAAGTTGAGATTGTTGACGAGCCCGGCCTGGCTCGCCGAGGACAGGGCCGGTTCCTTGAAGCTGGTTTGGAGCGCGATCTCGCGGTCTGTCAGGTCGGCATGGAGATGGTCGTGCAGACCATCCGGGCGGGCAACGTGCCGCCCGGCGTCCAGGAGTGCGTGATCGCGGGTCTCGCGGACGAAGACCCCGGACAGCACCAGAGCCAGTGCCGTGTAGGCCAAGCCGACCAGGAACGGTGCCGGTCGCAGGCCGTATTGCCCGGCCAGGTAGCCGGCGAGCAGCGAGGTCACGGCGACGGCGCCGTAACCTGCGGCCTCGTTGAGACCCATCGCCAGGCCGCGTTGCCGGGGGCCGACGAGGTCGATTTTCATGACCACGGTGGTGGACCAGGTCAAGCCTTGGTTGATGCCCAGCAGGACGTTCGCGGCCACCACCCAGGTCCAGTCGGGCGCCCAGATGAGCATCAGTGGCACCGGGATGGCGAAGAGCCACCCGACCAGTAGGACGGGCTTGCGTCCGTAGCGATCGGAGAACGTCCCGGCGAAGTAGTTGGCGATCGCCTTGGTGATGCCGAAGGCGGCCACGTAGGTGAAGATGAAGGTGTAGCCGGTCAGGCCGAAGACGTCCGTGGCCAGCAGGGGAAGTACGGTCTGTTGCTGTCCGACCATGCCGCCTACCAGCGCGTTGATGGCGACGAGCAGTGTGAACTGGGCGGCGTTGGCTTTCAGGCCAAGCTTGAGTGTGCGTTCCCTGGTCATGCTTTCCTCCTCGCGATCGACCGCGTCAGGGCGGCTTGGCCTTTACTGCGTGCCGCTCCGCTAGGCAGTGCGCAGCGCCGGCTCGGCGCGGCCCCGCGGCGAACGCAGGGGGCACCGGTCGACGGCCACGAAGCAGATGGCCGCGGCGAGCGCCAGCACAGCCACCACGCCGAGGATGATCGGTGCGGCGGGGAAGGGCAGTTCCTGGGACAGGACGAAGGCGCCCATGAGTAGGACAAAGAAGCCGAAGCCCTTGCGTAGCGCCTTCTCCGGCACCACCGAGGTGAGCCGGACGCCGAGGAACGACCCGGCGATCGCGGCGATGGTGACCGCGGCGACGAGCGGCCAGTCGAGGCTGGTCGAGGTGAGGTATCCGCCGAGCCCGGCGAAGGACTTCATGGCGATCACGAGCAGGGAGGTGCCGACCGCGGCGGTCATCGGCAGACCGGCCAGGAGCACGAGGGCCGGGACGACGAGGAACCCGCCGCCCGCGCCGACCAGTCCGGTGGCGGCGCCCACGACGAGGCCGTCGAGCAGGATTCGCCACAGCGGATGGTGGTGGTCGTTGCTCTGTCCGTCGCGGTCTTTGCGTCCTCTGATCATGGCGCCGGCGGTGGCGATCATCATCACCGCGAAGCCGATCATCAGGACGGTGCCGGGGATGTAGCCGCCGGCAAGGCCGCCGAGGAACGCCCCGACCATCCCGGCGGCGCCGAAGATCAGGCCCGTGCGCCACTGGACGTTGCCCTTGCGGGCGTGACCGATGAGGCTGACCAGTGAGGTGGCGCCGACGACGAACAGTGAGGTCGCGATGGCCTCCTTGGGGTCGAGTCCGCCGATGTAGGTCAGTAGCGGCACGACCAGGATGGACCCGCCCCCGCCGAGAAGGCCCAAGGACAGCCCGACCAGGACGGCCAGGGCCACGACGATGATCGTGGTGATCTCCATTGCAGGTGCCTTTCTCCGGCGGGGGCGCCGGTGCTTCGGGTGGGGTGGGTCAGGAGCGGGCGGGCAGCGAGTCCAGGACGGCGCCGAGCCCGGGCTCGTCGGTCGAACGGTTCCACGGCATCTTCGACAGCGCGGCCGCCATGGCGCAGGAATTGCTCGCGGCCGAGTACGTCAGGCCCGCACCGATCGCGCCGGCGAGGTAGGCGAACTTCGGCGAGAGCACCTTGGAGGCCGTGACGCCCGCCAGGACGAGCGACCCGGCGACCATCCGGACCTGCCGGTCCATCGCCCAGGCGCCCTTGCCGCGGACGACCTCGCCGCCGGCGGCCTCGTAGCCGGCGATGCCGCCGTCGAGCACGGTCACGGAGTCGGGGTCCACGCCCACGGCCTCGAGGCGCTCGTTCGCCTGCCGGGCGCGGTTTCCGGACTGGCAGATCAGGACCACCTGCCCCGGCAGGCGGGAGGCGAACTCCTCGCCGTGCTCCGCGAGCAACGGCAGCGGCACGTTGTAGGAGCCGCGGATGTGGACGGAGGAGTACTCGGCCGGCGACCGCACGTCGATGACGGTGGGCGGGGTGTCAGAGTCCAGGGCGTCGCGCAGGTCGGCCGGGGCGAGGGTGGGGGCGGTGGTCAGGGTGGAAAGCATGGGTGAACCGAAATCCTTCGTGTGTGACAAATGCGGGGTCAGGTGGCGGCGGGATGCCGCCGAACACCGGGGGCCGGACGGGGTGTCCGGCCCCCGCAGGTGGGGTGCGTCAGATCAGGCGGACGCGAGGTTGCGCGCGGACCAGGCGCCGTAGCTGCCCTCGAGCTCGACCACGCGGTAGCCGGCCCGGCGCAGGGCACTGGCCGCCACGGAGTTGCGAACGCCGCTCTGGCAGTAGGTCACGATCGGACCGTCGGCCGGGAGCTGGTCGAGGTTCCACAGCACCCGTCCGCCGCTGAGCTGCGCGGAGCCCGGGATGTGGCCGTCGGAGTGCTCAGATTTGTTGCGCACGTCCAGGACCATCGCCGCGTCGAAGGAGCCGAGCTCGTCGGGGCCGATCATCTCGGGGGTCGCGGTGGGCAGGCCCTCCAGAGTGGTCGTGTACCCGGTGACCGTGTCGATACCAACCCGCAGCAGGTGGTCGCGGTACTCACCGGCGACCTCCTCGTCGGGCGCGAGCACGACCAGGGGCGTGTCCTCCTTCTCGGGGTCGTAGACCCAGGCGCCGAAGGACGCCGCCTTGTCGACGCCGGGGATGTTGAGCGCACCGGGGACGGTACCGGCGTGGACCTCGTCCTGGCCCCGGGTGTCGACGACGACGACCTGGTTCGCCTCGAGCGCGGCTGAGAGCTCGGCCGGGGCGTACTCGCGGAGTGGGGAAAGCGGGCCGAGGACCGTCGGGCCTTGTCTGTTCTGTCGCTTCATCCGGCCGAAGTAGGCGTGCGCGTCGGGCTGGCCGTCGAGCAGTTCGTCGATGAAGCCCTGCTCGTCGTCACGCTCGACGTACCCGCCCCACCAGGCGTAGCGACGCTCGTAACCGACGCTGGTCGACGGCAGTGCACCCAGCGCCTTGCCGCAGGCGCTACCCGAGCCGTGGCCGGGGAAGACCTGGACGTGGTCCGGCAGCGTGACGAACGAGTCCTTCAGGCTGCGGAAGATCTGCTTGGCACCCTCGTAGCGGGTGTCGACGCCGCCCGCGGCCTCATCGAGCAGATCGGGCCGGCCGAGGTCCCCGGAGAAGACGAAGTCACCGGAGAGCAAGTACCCGGGGGTATCGGCGAACGCCCCGTCGGTGACCAGGAACGACAGGTGCTCCGGGGTGTGCCCGGGCGTGTGCACGGCCTCGACGGTGATGTTGCCCAGCGTGAGCTTGTCACCGTGGTGCAGCCGCTCAGCGTCGAAACGGTACTGCCAGTCATCCCCGCCCTCGCCCGAGACGTAGACCCTCGCCCCGGTGGCCGCGGCGAGCTCGCGGGTACCCGAGAGGTAGTCGGCGTGGATGTGGGTCTCGGTCACGGCGGTGATCGTCATGCCGTGCCGGGCGGCGAGGTCCAGGTACTCGCGGATGTCGCGGCGGGCGTCGACGACCACGGCCTCGCCCTTGGACTGGCAGCCGATGAAGTAGCCGGCCTGCGCCAGGTCCTCGTCATAGATGCGTTCGAGAAGCATCGAGATCTCCTTGTCGATCGGGGTTCCCTGTTCGGGGCGTGCCACGAATGTACATACCCTCCGAGGTATGTGCAACATGCCCCCCGGGGTATCGAGATCGGGGCGCCGGAAGCCCACTCCCCCGGTTCGGACGGTCGGCGATTGGCCCGCCCGCCCCTCCCTGCCGCCACCGTCGAGGGGATTCGGCACGGCAACTGGCGGGGGCCGAGCGCAAGGGCCCGCGATCGAAAGCGGAGGCTAGGCAAAACACCCCCCCGGGTATATTATGGTGTGACCTTCCACCTCTGCCAGGAGTCCCCATGCAGCTCGACACCGTTGAATTGACACCCGCACTCAACCGCCTCAAGCGTGCCCAGGGGCAGCTCGGGGCCGTGGTGCGCATGATCGAGGAGGGCGGCGACTGCAAGGACGTCGTCACCCAGCTCTCGGCGGTGTCCAAGGCCCTGGACCGGGCCGGCTTCGCGATCATCGCCAGCGGCCTCGAGCAGTGCCTGACCAACCCCGAGGAATCGCTGGGCAAGAAGGATTTGGAGAAGCTGTTTCTCTCCCTGGCCTGATTTCCGCCGACTCTGACAGCCTGGAATCTGGAAGTCTCAACGCCGTCGACGAACCATCGAAGGAGGCGTCCATGACTTACACCCGCACCATCACTGTCCCTATGTCCTACGAGCAGGCCCTGGAGCGCACCCGGGCCGCCCTGGCCGACCAGGGCTTCGGCATCCTGACCGAGATCGACGTCAAGGCGACCTTCAACACCAAGCTGGGCGAAGAGGCCGCCGAGGCCGTGGGCGACTACGTGATCCTGGGAGCCTGCAACCCCGTCCTGGCCAGCAAGGCCCTGGCCGCCGAACCGCAGCTCGGCGTCCTGCTGCCGTGCAACGTCGTGGTTCGTCGCGGCAACGGCGATGGGCAGACCACCGTGGAGGCCATCGACCCGCAGACCATGGTCCAGCTCAGCGGCAGTCCCCAGGTACGTGAGATTGCCGACGACGCCGACGCACGGTTGCGCGCGGCCCTGTCTACGAGCAGCGAAGCCGATCCCACGCGCAGCTGAGGCCGGCCGGCCCCGACCGACACTCCCCCAGAATGGACGTCTCACCAATGGTGAGGCGTCCATTCCCCGCTCACGGTGAGACATGATCCACCGCACTGAGACACCCCTAACTCAGAGTTTCTTGGCTGCGGGGACTCAGGTGCCGGCGAAGGATTGCTGCGCGCCGGAGGAAGACCAGTGAGAGCACGAGTGCAACTATCCCGAGTACATCGAGTGCGATCTCGACGTGCGCTCCCACCTGCGTGGCCAGGGTCCCGGCGTCGCCCAGTGGGAGGTCGGCGAGGAGAGTAGCCGCCTCGAAGATCTCCGTCCGCTGCTCGATAGTGCCGTCTTTGGCGATGACTGCGCTCACACCGCTAGTGGCTGCGACCAGTACCGGCACGTTGTGCTCGACCGCCCGGACCCGCGACATGGCGAGCTGCTGATAGGTCATGGGGGAATAGCCGAAGGTCGCGTTGTTGGTGGGGACGGTGAGGACCTGAGCACCTCCGGCAACGGGTGTGCGTACGGCGGAGTCGAATGCCACCTCGAAGCAGGTCGCGACGCCAGTGACGACCCCTGAAGTTTCGAGCGTGCCCGAGCCGTCACCGGCGAGGAAGTGCCCCGCGCTCTCTGCGACGGGGAAAAGCGCCTCAAAGAGGCCGCGCCACGGTAGCCACTCGCCGAACGGCTGAATGTACTTCTTGTCGTGGCGGTCCACCGGCCCCGATGTGCCGTCCCAGAGCAGCTGCGTATTGAACGACTCCGGGCCGTCGGCGATGCGATCAATCGTACCCAGTGAGATCGGTGCCCCTACCGCCTCGGAGGCGGCCGTGATCTGCTCGGCCGCCTCTCGAGTGTCCAGGACCGGCACGTCCGAGGCGTTCTCCGGCCACAGGACGAGGTCGGGCTGCAGATCCTCACCGGCCACGACCCGCCCTGCCAGTCGGTACGTGGCGTCGAGATGGTTTCGCAGCACCGCGGTGCGCTGGGAATTGAAGTCCAGTCCCAGGCGGGGAACGTTGCCCTGGATTACAGCGACGCGAAGTTGCTGTGTTCCCGCCCGGCCGAGATTGGGTGTGACCAGGTCGGTGGAGGCGATCGCCAGCAGCGCCAGCACGGCCCCCGGTATCGCCAATGGCGCGGCCACCGAGACCGGCCGAGCTCGATCGAGCAGGGCCAGAATCATCAACCCCGCCGCGAAACCGGTCGCAGCGATCGCGGTCCCGAGGAATCGCGAACCGCCCAGCGCCGCGAGCGGCAGCAGAACACCGTCGGCGTGGCCGAACGCCAGTGCGCCCCAGGGAAAACCGCCCCACGGCCAGGACCCGCGGATGGATTCCCAGAGAGACCACCACGCCGCGAGTCCTATGGTCGTGGCCACAGCGAACGGGCCGCTCTGGACCCCGACTCGCACGAGATGTACCGCGCCCGCCCCGAACGCCGCCAGATACAACCCTTCCACCAGCGCGAGCCCCCACGCAGCGTAGGCGCCCACATAGAGACCAACCCACGGGACCAAGAGGAGGAAGAAGACGACCCCGAAGACGAGGCCGAGGAGCGCGCCGGTCCCGGTTCCGGGGTGGCGGCCCCGGACCGGCCCGAGCGCGAGCACGAGCAAGGCGAGGCCGGCGAACGCGGTCGGCCACCATCCGACGGGCGGGAACGCGGCGTAGACGAGCGCACCGGCCATGGCAGCCAAGCCCAGACGGATCACCAGCAGGGTCATCGAGGCTCCGGTTCGGACACCGTGGCGCGGCCGCGACTGCGCATCCGGTTCCAGACGAGCAGTCCGATCCCGGCCAGGACGACGAGCACGAGGACGTCCACGACGGGGTTCGCGACCGCCGCCACGCCCGCTTGCAGCCCGGCCTGGACGTCAATCGGCACGAGTTCGGGGACCCCGATAAAGCCGTTGGTCGTCCAGAAAAGGATCCCGACCGCGAGGATGAGCAGGCCCGTGACCACCGAGGTACTGTGCAGTTCGCGGCCAAGGACGGTGAACGTTCGACCCCGCAGCGCGGCTCGGGTCCGCGTCCCGATACGGCCCCACAGTGCGGCCAGGACGGTGAGCGGCACGACCATCCCGGCGCCGTAAACGGCCAGCAGCGTTCCCGCAGTGACCACATCGCCCTGCGCAGCCGCCAGCGTCAGAACAGCTCCGAGTATCGGCCCAGCGCAGAAGCCGGCCACGCCACTGGCAGCGCCGAGCAGCACCGTCTTTACCAGACCCGCGCGGGCGTCTGACTGGCTCTGCAGCGTGCCCGCCCCCGGCAGGAGGCGAGCGGCGTCGAAGCCGAACCCGAGTACCTGCGCCGCCCCGAGCACGATGAGCAATACCGACGCGGCAATGATGATCACTCCGCGGTTGGTGACGAACACGCTGCCGACCACGCCGGCACCGATCCCGAGCGGCACCAGGACCACGACCAGACCCACGTAGAAGACAACGCCATGCAGCCACAATCGGGGCCCCGAGCCAACGGTGGAGGCGAAGAACGCGGGCAACAACAGTGCCCCACAGGGACTCAACAGTGCCAGGGACCCACCGATGAACGCACTGAGCAGCCCGATGTCCACCGGGCTACCCTCCGCCCGAGGTTTCGAGGGCCGTCTCATGGGCGTCGAGGAAGACCTCGACAGGTTGTGCGCCGACCATCGGCGACCCACCCAGGATGAACACGGGGGTCGCGCTCGCGCCGTGTTCGATCCCCAGCTCTTCGTTCCGTGCGATCTCCTCGGCCGCCTGCGGTGAGATCATGTCGGCGGCAAATCGTTCGGTGTCCATCCCCAGCTGGCCCGCCAAAGCGACGAGAGCCGCCTCGGAGAGATCCCGTTCGGACCGTGTGCGGCCACCGTCGAACAGAGCGTCGTGAAACTCCCAGAACCGACCCTGCTCGGCGGCTGCGTACGAGGCCATCGCCGCACGCTTGGACGCCGGGCCGTACACGTTGACATCGCGCCACTCGATGCGAAGCTCACCTGCCTCGGCCCGCTCCTTCATCACCGGAAGCGTCTCGCGGCTCCACTGCGCACAGAACGGACACTGGTAGTCGGAAAAGACCACCAGCCCGACGGGAGCATCCACGGGACCGAGCGCGAACGGATCGCCCGTCTCCCTTCGCTCCGCATAGGAGTAATCCGGTTGCTGCTGCGCGACGACACCCCCTCCGGCCGTATCCCCATCGCCTGCATCTCCGGCTCGCCACATAGCCACCACCAAGATGATGAGGATCGCCAGCATGACGAGCCCGGGGATGGTGCCGATCGGCAGTCGGCCCGATCTGTGCGATCGCGACACGTTGTGTTCCTTTCCTGACGAGGGCGTCATCAGATCGGCAGGGTCGTGTCGCTGATCGCGAAGTCCCGCAGCCAGCCGATGAACAGCGCCCATGCGCCGCTGAGCAGGAGAAGACCCACCAGGATGAGCATCACGCCGCCGAACACCTGGATCTTGCGTGTGTGTCGCTGTAGCCACCCCACGGTGCGTAGCGCCCACGTCGAGCCGAAAGCCACGAGAACGAACGGCAGGCCCAGCCCCGCGCAGTAGGCGACGATGAGCACCACGCCGCGACTCGCATCCAGGCCCGTGCCGGCTGCGACCGAGAGGGCCGCCGCCAGGGTCGGCCCCAGGCACGGCGTCCAACCAAGGGCGAACACCCCGCCGAGCATCGGCGCCCCCAGCCACGTGGTCAGCGCCTTGGGCTGCATCCGCGTATCGCGTTGGAGCGCGGGGACGACACCGATGAACACAAGTCCCATGCAGATCGTGACGACGCCCCCGATGCGCTGGAGAAGTTCCTGTCGGGGCGAGATGTACTGCACGGTCCCGAGGACCATCGCCGACAGCAGCACGAACACCACGGTGAAGCCACCGACGAACAGTACTGAGGCCAACACCACTCGGCGCCTACTCGATACTCTCCGCTTTCTCTCCTCCAGCGTGAGAGTGCCGGCTTCGACCCGGCGGCGCTCGGCTCCAGCTGCGGTGACGGCGGGCCGTTCTGCTCCCACGACACTGGCCAGATACGCGAGGTAGCCGGGCACGAGCGGCACTACGCAGGGTGAGGCGAACGAGACCAGCCCGGCCAGCACGGCGGCCCCGAGGGCGAGCAGAATCGGCCCGGACACGACCGTCTGCTGAAAGGTCTCCCCGATCGACTGGGCGAGGATGACTACGGTGTCTGTCGTCATTCGTCGAACCTGGTATCCGCCCTGGCAGCCGCAGCGGTGTGGAGCTGGACGGTCTCTGGCAGCGAGACTCCCGAGACAGCCGGAGCACGCTTACGGCGCCTGCGGATGATGAACCAGCCGATTGAAGCGAGTGCCACAGCGGCCACGATCACGAGGAGATCGGGGATACTGCCCGCACTGTCGAGCACGGCACCTTCCAGCGCAGCCTGGTCGGACGCGCCGAGGATGCCGCTCAGTTCGGTGGTGCCGGCAGTGACCAGCAGCAGGACGCCGACCGCGACTGTGAGCGCGCCACCGATGAGGCCGGTCCAGGTGTTGCTCCAGCGTCCGATCTTCACTTCGCGCGGCCGGACGAGGTTCCGGACGGCGGGGAAGCGTCCCCACAGGAGCGAGAGGACGAACAGTGGCAGCGCCATCCCTGCGGCGAAGACCAGGACGATGATCCCGCCGGACAGTGGCGTGCCGGAGACGGCGGCCACGGTGAGGACGGCGCCGAGCAGCGGGCCCGCGCAGACGCCGGCGAGCCCGTAGACCGTGCCGAGGGCGTAGACGGCCGTCATCGAGGTGCCCTCGGTGTTGGTCCCCCGGCGCAGGAACGGCACGGGGACGTTGAGCAGCATGAGGAGGCCGAGCACGATCACGAGGACGGAGGCCACGGTGACGAAGGTGAACCGGTGCTCGTTGACGAAGGCCCCGAGCGTCCCGGCGAGGACCCCGAGGGGGACGAGCGTGGTGGCCAGGCCCAGGTAGAAGACGCCGGTGCGGGTGAGGAGCTCCCGCGGGGCGGCGAAGGCGTAGGAGAAGAACGCGGGCAGCAACATCGCCGAGCACGGGCTGAGCAGCGTCAGGACACCACCGAGGAACGCGCCAACAAGTCCGATGTCCACGACTCACTCCACCGCCGCGAGAGCTTCGTCCAGATACTCACGGAACGTGGCCACCGGCTGCGCTCCGGACAGCGCGGCCTGGCCCGCGACGAAGAACGGGGTGGCCGTGACGCCGAGTTGCTGCGCATTGCGGGTCTCGGCCTCCGCCTGCGCTCGGATCTGCGGATCATCGAGATCTGCGGTGAACTTCTCCATGTCCGGCATGTCGACCTGTTCAGCGAAGTCGATGAGCACCTCGCGGGTCAGATCCGGGTGTCCGCTATCGGGGGCCGCGTCGAAGACGGCGGTGATGTAGTCGACGTACTTGTCCTGGTTCGCGGCGGCCTGCGCCGCGATCTGGGCGTCCTCGGACTGCTCGCCGAAGTAGGCGACGTCGGTGAACTCGATGCGGACCCTGCCGGTGTCCACGTACTCCTCGATCAACACGGGCAGTGTGTCGCGGCTGAACGAAGCACAGAAGGGGCACCGCAGATCGATCCACTCTGTCAGGACCACCGGTGCGTCGACATCACCGATCGCCTTCGGGTCATCGGCCTCGCGCCGAACGAACTCCATGTCGCCCCCGGTGGTCTGCGCGCCGTCAGCGGACTCCGCGGCCACAGACGTCCCAGTCGTCGGGGATTGGCCGGTCAGTGTCTGGGCGAGCACCACGATCCCGAGGAAGACGGCGATCGCACCCAGGATCCAGTTCCCGATGGTCGCCCGCCGGTACTTCGCCTCAAGGGTGTGGCGGGCTAGCGGTTGATTGGTGCTCACGGGCGGTCCCTTTCGCAAACTGGTGGATCATCGACCGGTACGACTATTACACATAGTCGACTATTGGGGATAGTCGGCCCGTGGCATGATGGCCCGTATGGATAGGTTCCGAAGTGCCCTGACGTCGTGGCCGCAGACCCTCGCACTCGCGGCACGCGGGCTGCGGACGTGGACGCCGCGCCAGGTCGTGACTGCAGGCGCGGTAGCGCTCGTCTTCGGAGTACTCCTCGGCCTGGCGACGGTACTGATCCCCAACTCGGTGTTCACCCGGGAGATCCCGCCGGTGTGGTGGAATTACCCGGTCTGGATCCTCACCGCCGTGTTTTCCGGGATGCTCTTCGCCACGTACGTTCGCGGGTCGGCGACTGCCTCGCCGTCAGGTGTCGAGGGCACCACGGAGCTGGGAGACGACGTAGAGGCCCGTCGCTCGAGCCGGTTCGGCATGATCGGCGCAGTCCTGGCGTGGTTCGCGGTCGGCTGCCCGGTCTGCAACAAATTGGCGCTGCTCGCTCTGGGATACTCCGGGGCGATCACCTGGTTCGCGCCGGTGCAGCCGATCCTGGCGATCGTGGCGTTGCTGCTGACCGGAATCGCGCTCGTGGTGCGTCTGCGGGGGCAGATCGCATGCCCGCTGCCCGCAGTGCGTGTCGAGGAGCGGGTATGAGCGCTGCCGAGACCGTCGGGGAGCCGCCCCGGCTGGGAACCCTGGAGACACAGGTGATGGACCTGCTGTGGGACGAGGGGACCTTCACCATCCGCGAGCTCATCGGTCGACTACCCGGAGACTTCGCGTACACCACCATCGCCACCGTTCTGACCAACCTGCACCGCAAGAACCTGGTCGACTCCGGCAAAAGGGGTCGATCCACGGTGTACGAGGCACGGTGCACCCGTGAGGAACACGTCGCCTCGGTAATGGACCATGCACTTGGCACGAGCAGGGATCGCGCGGCGTCCATCCTGAACTTCGCGGAGCGGATCCCCGACACCGACCTGGACCTGCTGCGCGACTACCTCCGTCGCCGCGACGAAGGGATCAACCCATGACCTCCGGACTGCTGGCCGCGATGCTGATCATCGGACTGGTCGTGTCCGCACTGGCGGGCCCGCGAGTACTGCGCAGCGCCGCCCCGCTGCTTATGAGGGTCCCGCGCCTGGCCGCAGGACTGCTCGCCGGCGGCGTGGCGGCCTGGGTGCTGACACTTCTCGCGGTGGGGCCGGTGCTCGCATGGGTACTTTCGGGGCCGGTGGTGCTTCCAGCCCGTGCAGCCCAGGTGTGTGAGCAGTGCCTTGCTGCCGCCAATCCGTTCGGTGACCAGACGTTCAACACTCCCTTCCCGGTGGCAATTCTGCTGGCACTGCCAGCAGCCGCCGTGTTGCTGCACCTGACCTCAGTCAGCATCGAGACCATCCGCCGCCGCCGAAGCACGCTGCGCACCGCAATGCGATACCGACAGACCGCACGGCCTCGACGCATGCACGGATACGACGTGCTCCTGGCGGACGATTCACACCCATTCGCCCTCAGCCTCCCCCGCCGCCACGGCGGCATCGTGATCTCCACCGGCGCAGTCCAGCTGTTCTCCGTCGACGAACTCGTGGCCGTCCTAGCCCACGAGCACGCCCACCTACAGCAGCGCCACCATCTCATTACCGCGATCGTCAGCGGACTGACCACAAGACTGCGGTGGATCCCGATGCTGGCCGCCGCCGAGGACGCCCTGGGCCACTACCTGGAGATCGCCGCCGACGACCACGCCCGGCGAGTATCCGGAACTCCCGCGCTGGCGGGGGCGCTACTCGTCCTCGGTCAGGCCGCCCGCCTCTCCCAGCAACCAACCGCAGAAGGAGCGCTCTACGCGCTCGGCCCGAACCGGATCGCGCACCTCGTGCAACCTGACCGCGGGACCGCCGGAGCCGTAGCCGCGACCGCCAGCACCTGCTGCATGGCCGCTCTGATCGCCCTCGCCGCATTCGTCCACATCCCTTACATGTTGGCGGCACTCAGCGGCTGCATCTGAACCGGCCATTCCCCTCGCGGACCCGCCCCGCCCGTAACCGTTACCGCCACCGTCCCTAAGCATGAACAGCTAGGAGACTGCTGAACAAGGCGCTATTGGGGTTGGCGGTCGTGTGAGCGGCGGGCCCGGGCGTCACCGGTGGGATGGCGAGCGGCGTTTTAGGTCAGCACTCTGGGTGCGACGACCGAGGGTCTTCGGTCCACTTGATGTGATTATGCGCGGTCTCACCGGCCATCGGTGAGAGGCGGCTCCCCTAACTGCTGGTCAGGCCAGGGCCCAAGCTCCGTTCTGGTGGGTCAGGCCCATGGCTAGCAGTCGACGTAGGTTGAGGGCGGCGGCGCGGTGGTGGAGCCAGCTGTTGTTCTTATCCACCCCGCGATAGGGCACTCGTCGGGCGCCTCGGGTGAGCCAGGCGATGGAGCGTTCCACCATCGGGCGATGCTGCCGGTAGGTGGCCCGGAAGTCCTCGCCCTGTGCGCGCTGGCGGTGCTGGCGTTGCAGCACATGGTGCTCGCCCAGCAGCACCGAGCGGCCGGATTGTGAGGTGGTGCACCGCTGGCGCAGCGGACACTGCCGGCAGGCCGCACCGAACTTCGCCCGGCCCTGCGGCGACACTGTCCGCGTGACATCAGCCGGGCAGGTCAACGTGTTTGCCGCGGCATCGAAGGTGAAGTCATCCAGACCAAACCCGCCCTCCACAGCGGGCCTGGTCGGCCAGGGTTTGACCAGGGGCAGCCACTGCTTTCCGGCGAGGGTGGCCAGCATGTCTCCGGTGGCGTACGCCGAGTCTCCGAGCACTTCAATGTGTTCGACGTCTGTAGTGGTGGGATCTGTGGTCACCAGGTCCGCACCGACGGCGGCGTCGGAATTGTCCGGACCGCTGGCCCGAGTCAGCCGGGCCGCAGTGGTCAGCCCGGTATCGGGTTCGACCACGATGTGGGCTTTGAACCCGTCCTGGCGACGCTGCTGGGTCTTGTGCGCGTGCCGGGCATCGGGGTCCACGGTAGAGATCACCCGGTCCGGGACGGTGCGGCGGGCGATGCGCCACCGGCCGTCGGTGCCATCGGAATCCTCGGCGGGCTCGACGTCCTGGCCGGCGACCAATGCCAGCAGCGCCACCGCCTCGGCTGGTCTGCCGCCGGCGGCGGTGATCGCCTCAACATCCAGAGCCTCAAGCAGTGCCAGAGCGTCTGCGACCAGGGCCGAGACCAGCTCGTCGCGGGCGGCCTGGTCATCCCAGGCAATACGCGGCTTACCGGCCTCGGAGTAATCGTGCCCGCACACCGCCGCCAACCGGGTGCACTCGGAGGCGATCAGCTCTTTCGCGCCGGGCACTTCGCGGCCGACCCGCCTGATCTGGGCGATGAGTTGGGTGATCGTGTCCTGACGGGCCACCGCATCATCCAGAACCGTCGAGTCCAGTGCGCGGCGGGTCTTAGTCTTGACCGCTCCGGTCTCGGCGATGACCTGGCGCACCACCTCGAAGATCCGCTGCGGATTCTCGCTGGCGGCCAGCCGGCGCCGCCAGTAAGTCAACGTCGACGAGTCGAAGCCCTTGGCATCGACCGCGTACCCGCACGCGGCCTTCCACCGCAGGTCAAACGTCAACGCATCCACGGCCTCCCGGTCGGAGTGCCCAAACAGA
Organism: Dietzia psychralcaliphila; assembly: GCF_003096095.1. NCBI lineage: Bacteria > Bacillati > Actinomycetota > Actinomycetes > Mycobacteriales > Dietziaceae > Dietzia > Dietzia psychralcaliphila. The sequence continues at coordinate 1,714,318 of NZ_CP015453.1, read as the reverse complement.
GCCTGAAGCACGATGACCGAGGCGATCACCTCCCCCGGGATCGACGGCCGGCCCCGGCCCGAGGGAAACAGATCGGCGAACAACTCCGCCGGGAACAAGCGATCCCGATGCTCGGCCAGCAACGCGAACACGCTGCCGGGCTCGAGCAGATGCCCCGCCACCGACTCCACATCCAGCAACTCACGCTGCCGATCCCACTCACCCTGCATGAACCAAGTATTTCAGGCCCGGGTCACCCCGCGGGGCGGACACCCTGATTGTTCAGCAGTCTCCTAGGGCGTGTCTCCCAATCGGCGTAGCCAGGTGAGAATTGCACAGAGGGTGACGGCGGCGCGGTAGGTTATCGCGAGTTTGTCGTAGCGGGTGGCCAGCGCTCGCCATTGCTTGGCCAGAGCGAAGGAACGTTCAACGACGTTTCGGTCTTTGTAGAGGCCAGTGTCGAGTTTCGGGGGTCGGCCACCGCGGCTGCCGCGGCGTTCGCGAGCGGCGATGGTGTCGCTTTTCTCCGGGATGACAGCGGCGATACCGCGACTGCGGAGCTTGCGGCGGATCGTGCCGGACGAGTACGCCTTGTCGGCGATCACCGCGTCCGGGCGGGTGCGGGGTCGGCCACGGACTTGGCGAGGAACGTGGATGTCGGCCAGCACTTCGGCGAGCATCGCCCCGTCGTTGCGCTGCCCGCCGGTCACCACATTCGCCAGCGGCCGCCCACGCCCGTCGACCGCGCTGTGGATCTTGGTCGTCAGCCCGCCACGCGACCGGCCGATGCCGTGACCTGCGGGTTCACAGTCCCGGTAGGGCCGGTTCTTGTGATTCGACCGAGCCCCCTGTGTCCTGCTCAGGGCGGGTGGTGTTCGTACCGTGTTGATGAGCGCGGCAGATGGTCGCATCCACCGAGACGTTCCAGTCGATCTTTCCGCCTGCGTCAGCGTCAGCCAGGATCACGTGCAGGATGCGATCCCAGGTCCCGTCCCGGGCGTAGCGGGCGTGACGCTTCCACACTGTCTGCCACGCCCCGAACTCCTCGCGAGGTAGGTCCCGCCAGGGAATACCTGCTCGGTAGCGGTAGATGATCCCCTCGACGACCTTGCGATTGTCGCGAAACGGATGCCCCTGCCGCCCTTCATTGGAGGGCAGCAGGGGCTCTATCCGCTCCCACTGCTCGTCGGTGAACTGGCGAAAACGTGACTTCGTCTGCCCCATACGGCCACGGTCTCGCGGGTCACCGCTCAGCTATGGGAGACACGCCCTAGTTGGTTGCCCACCAGGTTCACCAGTGCGGCGCCGGCGATGGCGAGGACGGCCAGCACCGGGACCCACACGTCGGAGTCCTGCATCCCGAACGGTCGCAGCATGTAGGTACCGAAGGTTCGGCCGAGAAGGGACTCGGCGAGGATCATCGACACGTACATGAACAGCGAAACCGAGCCAGCCACGACCCCGGGTCCATACGCGGCTTTGAGTTGCATCGCGATTCCGCCCGAGGAAGGGTTGGTGGCTGAGTAGCGGATGTAGGAGTAGGAGCTGAAGGCCACCACCACTGCCCCGGCAAGGAAGGCCCACGGCATCCACCCCCCGGCCAGCTCGGCGACCTGCCCTACCAGGGCGAAAATGCCCGCCCCGATCATCACCCCCGTCCCGAGCGCAACGGATCCAGTGAGGGTCAGTGAGTTCGAGGACTGGGCGCTGCGATCCATGCGGTACCGTACTTTCTTCTCGTCGGGCGGGGTTGGCGGTGTGCTTGCGGTCGGGTGCGCCGAGTTCAGCGGACCAGGATCGTGCCCATCATGCCGAGGTCCTCGTGGTCGAGGATGTGACAGTGGTAGACGGTGCGGCCGACGATGTCGTCGAAGGCCACGCGGATGGTGACGCGGCCGAAGGCCGGAATGTTGACCACGTCCTGCCAGGTGGGTGACTCGCCGTCGTCGAGGACTTGCATGGGCCACACGTGCAGGTGCATTGGGTGGTCCATGGGGCTGGTGTTGGTCAGGGTCCATTCCTCCACAGTTCCGGCGCGGACCGTGATGTCGTTTCGGTCGGCGTCGAACTGTCGGCCGTTGATGGTGAACGACATCATCGATTCGGCTCCGCGCATCCCACGGCCCATGCCCATGCCCATGGCGAATTCCAGGGTTCGACGGGCAGTTACCGGTGCGGTGCGCAGGTCCCGCAGGGCCGGTCCTGCGGGCACGGGATCGGGTTCGTCCGCCGGGGGCCCAGTCACGTCCAGCGTGAGCAGACCGATCGGCTCGTCGTCCGCCGGGAACGCACCGGCCATGGGTCCGCCCATCATGCCAGGCATGGCGCCGCGGTCCACCGGGATGCTGAGCAGAGTGGAGGTGCCCTGGCGAGCGTCCACCAGGAGTTCGACTCTGTTTCCGGGAGCCAGCGTCACCTCGGTGAGGTCGACAGGTTCGGGTAGGCGGCCGGTGTCACGGCCGAGCAGGCGCAGAGACTGACCATCCAGGGTCAGGCGCAGGTAGCGGGACGGGCAGGCGTTGACGATCCGCCACTGCTCTCGCTCTCCCGGCGAAGCGGTGGCCCGGGGCCGAACCTGGCCGTTGACCATCACTATCTCGCCTTGACGGCCCATCATCTTCTCGGGCGGGGACGCGGCAGCCGGGTTGCCAGTGCCGTCGAGGGTGATGTCGGAGACGACCAAGGTGCGCTCACGGGACACCGGGACCGGCTCGGGGTCCTCAACAACGATCGCTCCGTAGAGTCCGGCCGCCAGTTGGTCAGCGACATGGCCGTGGTGGTGGGGGTGGTACCAGAAAGTCCCGGGCGGGTGGTCGTTTGGCAGGACGATTTCGTAGTCGAAGGACTCGCCGGGGGAGATGCTGACGAAGGGGTTGTCGCCATTGCCCTCGGGGGAGACGTGCAACCCGTGTACGTGCAGGTTGGTCGGGGTGTCGAGTTCGTTGGCAATCGCCACTCGGATCGTGTCTCCGCCCCGAACGCGCAGGGTGGGGCCTGGGAGTGTGCCGTTGAACGCCTGCACGTTTGCGTTTCGCCCGCCGATCTTGACCCGGGCGGGGGCGGCGACCAACTCCAGATCGAGCACACCGTCCCGACTGGCCACCACGTCCGGCTCGAGAAGGTCATCACCACCGTCGGAGAAGCCACCACTGTTCGTGGTGTTGCCCTCACTGACGGTCCACCACAGGCCGGCCCCGCCCACGGCGGCGGTGCCGGCCCCTGCCAAACCCAGTGCGAGGAGCTGCCGTCGGGTCAGCTCGCTCACTGCCGTCCCTCGCCCAGAGTGTGTAGTCGCTCCCGGTACTCCTCGGTGGTTAGCTCTCCACGGGCGTAGCGTTCGTCCAGGATCTCTCGCGGCTGGCGCGGGCGTTCCCCGGTTTTGACATGCTCATGCCCTCCGGTCTGGCCCCGGCCGCCGGTGAACGCTTTCGCCAGGACGACGGTGACCACCACCGTGCCCAGAATGACCAAGAGCCAGAAGATCCACATCCAGCCCATTCCCGAACCCATCCCGTTGTTCCACATCATCGCGATCGTCCTTCGCTACTTCTCAGTCCCGAGCGTGTGGCCCGCCGGTGTCTGGGGGGTGGTGGCGCCGGGTGCGAGGCGTGGCGGTCGGTCTGGAGACCGTGGATCGGCATCGGCACCGAGGGTCTGGGTGTGGAGCAGCACGTGCAGGATTCAGCGATCGCTTCCAACGGAAGGTTACTGCGAGGCTGGATAGACATCTTCTCCTCTTCATATTCGTTGCTGGTGCTCACTGGAACACCTCCAATTATACCCATATGGGGTATGTGGGGTAGGTGGTTGAACCCGGCTCACCCATCGATTGGTCCCTGGGTGTCTCACGCCTGGGGAGCGGTCCCTGTCAGGGCGACAATGAGGCAGAGCACGCTGGCCCAGAACACGCCCAGGCCAATGGCCACCACGGTTACACTCGCCCACTCCATACCACGCCCCTGTCTTCCGGTCGAGTTCCACATTGGCCGGTACGCCCGCGTATTTGTGTGGAGATCAGGTGGAGGTCTGATCAAGAACTTCCGCTGGCGAGCTGACACTCAGGACAGGCTGGAACGATCGAGACCATGGTGGAGAACCCTCGTGCCCTCGAAGATGGGGGAAATTTGGGGAAGGGTGAGTTCGCAGAAACTACAGCTCGGCATCGTTTAGTGGCCCTTCATAGTGAAGGGCCCGTTTAGTGGAAGGTCTGCGTATTAGGGCGTGTCTCCTAATTGGCGTAGCCAGGTCAGGATTGCGCAGAGCGTGACGGCGGCGCGGTAGGTGATCGCGAGTTTGTCGTATCGGGTGGCCAGAGCTCGCCACTGCTTGGCCTGCGCGAAGGATCGCTCGACGACGTTGCGGTCTTTGTAGAGGTCGGCGTTGAGTTTCGGAGGCCGGCCACCGCGGGAGCCTCGGCGTTTGCGGGAGGCGATGGTGTCGCTCTTCTCGGGGATGGCCGCGGTGATTCCACGGGCGCGGAGCTGGCGGCGGATCGTGCCGGACGAGTACGCCTTGTCGGCGATCACCGCGTCGGGACGGGTGCGAGGCCTGCCCCGGCCAGGGTGCGGGACGTGGATGTCGGCCAAGACCTGTTCGAGCATCGCGCCGTCGTGTCGTTGGCCGCCGGTGACCACACTCGCCAGCGGCCGGCCGCGACCGTCGACGGCGCTGTGAATCTTGGTGGTCAGCCCGCCGCGGGAGCGGCCAATGCCGTGACCTGCAGGTTCACAGTCCAGGAAGGGGCGGTTCTTGTGATTCGATCGTGCCCCCTGTGTCCTGATCAGGGCGCGTTGTGTTTGTGCCGTGCTGGTGGGCTCGGCAGATGGTGGCATCTACCGAGACGTTCCAGTCGATCTTTCCGGCCGCATCGGCCTCGGCAAGGATGGCCTGCAAGACTCGGTCCCACGTGCCGTCTCGGGCGTAGCGGGCGTGACGCTTCCAGACCGTCTGCCAGGCCCCGAACTCCTCCCGCGGCAGGTCCCGCCAGGGAATTCCTGCTCGGTAGCGGTAGATGATGCCCTCGACGACCTTGCGATTGTCGCGGAACGGATGCCCCTGCCGTCCTTCGTTCGAGGGCAGCAGGGGCTCGATCCGTGCCCACTGCTCATCGGTGAACTGGCGAAAACGTGACTTCGTCTGTCCCATCCGGCCACGGTCTCGCGAGTCAACACTCAGCTATGGGAGACACGCCCTAGGAGACTGCTGAACAATCAGGGTGTCCGCCCCGCGGGGTGACCCGGGCCTGAAATACTTGGTTCATGCAGGGTGAGTGGGATCGGCAGCGTGAGTTGCTGGATGTGGAGTCGGTGGCGGGGCATCTGCTCGAGCCCGGCAGCGTGTTCGCGTTGCTGGCCGAGCATCGGGATCGCTTGTTCCCGGCGGAGTTGTTCGCCGATCTGTTTCCCTCGGGCCGGGGCCGGCCGTCGATCCCGGGGGAGGTGATCGCCTCGGTCATCGTGCTTCAGGCTCTGTTTGGGCACTCCGACCGGGAGGCCGTGGATGCGTTGACGTTTGACCTGCGGTGGAAGGCCGCGTGCGGGTACGCGGTCGATGCCAAGGGCTTCGACTCGTCGACGTTGACTTACTGGCGGCGCCGGCTGGCCGCCAGCGAGAATCCGCAGCGGATCTTCGAGGTGGTGCGCCAGGTCATCGCCGAGACCGGAGCGGTCAAGACTAAGACCCGCCGCGCACTGGACTCGACGGTTCTGGATGATGCGGTGGCCCGTCAGGACACGATCACCCAACTCATCGCCCAGATCAGGCGGGTCGGCCGCGAAGTGCCCGGCGCGAAAGAGCTGATCGCCTCCGAGTGCACCCGGTTGGCGGCGGTGTGCGGGCACGATTACTCCGAGGCCGGTAAGCCGCGTATTGCCTGGGATGACCAGGCCGCCCGCGACGAGCTGGTCTCGGCCCTGGTCGCAGACGCTCTGGCACTGCTTGAGGCTCTGGATGTTGAGGCGATCACCGCCGCCGGCGGCAGACCAGCCGAGGCGGTGGCGCTGCTGGCATTGGTCGCCGGCCAGGACGTCGAGCCCGCCGAGGATTCCGATGGCACCGACGGCCGGTGGCGCATCGCCCGCCGCACCGTCCCGGACCGGGTGATCTCTACCGTGGACCCCGATGCCCGGCACGCGCACAAGACCCAGCAGCGTCGCCAGGACGGGTTCAAAGCCCACATCGTGGTCGAACCCGATACCGGGCTGACCACTGCGGCCCGGCTGACTCGGGCCAGCGGTCCGGACAATTCCGACGCCGCCGTCGGTGCGGACCTGGTGACCACAGATCCCACCACTACAGACGTCGAACACATTGAAGTGCTCGGAGACTCGGCGTACGCCACCGGAGACATGCTGGCCACCCTCGCCGGAAAGCAGTGGCTGCCCCTGGTCAAACCCTGGCCGACCAGGCCCGCTGTGGAGGGCGGGTTTGGTCTGGATGACTTCACCTTCGATGCCGCGGCAAACACGTTGACCTGCCCGGCTGATGTCACGCGGACAGTGTCGCCGCAGGGCCGGGCGAAGTTCGGTGCGGCCTGCCGGCAGTGTCCGCTGCGCCAGCGGTGCACCACCTCACAATCCGGCCGCTCGGTGCTGCTGGGCGAGCACCATGTGCTGCAACGCCAGCACCGCCAGCGCGCACAGGGCGAGGACTTCCGGGCCACCTACCGGCAGCATCGCCCGATGGTGGAACGCTCCATCGCCTGGCTCACCCGAGGCGCCCGACGAGTGCCCTATCGCGGGGTGGATAAGAACAACAGCTGGCTCCACCACCGCGCCGCCGCCCTCAACCTACGTCGACTGCTAGCCATGGGCCTGACCCACCAGAACGGAGCTTGGGCCCTGGCCTGACCAGCAGTTAGGGGAGCCGCCTCTCACCGATGGCCGGTGAGACCGCGCATAATCACATCAAGTGGACCGAAGACCCTCGGTCGTCGCACCCAGAGTGCTGACCTAAAACGCCGCTCGCCATCCCACCGGTGACGCCCGGGCCCGCCGCTCACACGACCGCCAACCCCAATAGCGCCTTGTTCAGCAGTCTCCTAGGCCGGGCGAGTAGGCGAATCGTCGCGCGAACGTTCCTCGCGGCCCCTGCAACGAAAACTCGCCCCTCGTGAGGGCCGCGGAGCCTGTCTGTCAGGACTGGACAGAAGCCTTGAGCGAAGTCTCGTTTGACGATCCTCTACTGCGACGCACCTAGGCACGGGCCGATCAACGCTCCACCTCTGTCAGTGCATCGCGCAAATGTGTCGCACCAGTGAATCGCGAGAAGCGCGAGCTGAATCCCATAATCTCTTCGGCCGCGAGTGCACCAACCACCGGCTCGGCTATGCGCGGCCCTTGAGGATGAGGTTCCAATACATAGTGGGCAGCCCGTAGCGCTTGAGGTACCACATGTCTCGACGCTCACGCGTGGTGTCGATAATCGGAATACTGGGGACCGGTTCCATGGTGTAGTCGAACTCTGCTAGAAGCATCTTGTTTCGTGCAGTGGTGAGTGGACATGAGGAGTAGCCCCCGTATTGTTCAGCAACCGGGAAGCCTTTCATGGCAGCGAGAAGGTTCTTAGCCACCACCGGGGCCTGCTTGCGGATCGCGGCGCCAGTCTTGGAGTTTGGGGAAGACCCGGCGTCCCCCAAAGCAAAGACATTGGGGTAACGCGTGTGCTGAAGCGTGTTCATATCGACTTCAACGTACCCGCCGGGATCCTCAGGATCGGCGAGCTTCGTGGCTTTGAGCCAATCTGGCGCCGACTGGGGAGGCACCATATGTAGCATCGTGTAGTGGAGATCCTCTTGGGTCTCAGCAGAATTATCCGCGATGGTCGCCGTATTCGTCTCAGGATCTACCGAGACCATCTCACTGTTCTTGCGGACTTCGATCCCATATTCGGCGACTACGCGCTCAAGCTCCTCGGCGAACACTGGTACCCCAAACATTCCTGGAGTTGGAAGGACCAACACGACACGGATGTCGTCAAGTACCCCCTTCTTCCGCCAATAATCAGCCGCAAGGTACGCAATCTTCTGAGGGGCCCCTGCGCACTTGATGGGGCCAGAAGGTTGGGTGAATATAGCCGTCCCAGACCGGGTGGACTTGATCAGATTCCAGGTCTTCGGGGCGAGATCGTAGACGTAGTTGCTCGACGCAGACGGCGACGAGACAGCCTCGGCCATACCGGGCACCTTATTCCAATCAAGCTGAATACCTGGGCAGACGACTAGGTAGTCATAGGTAACCCTACCTCCGGATCCTAATAGCACTGTTTGTGCCTCCGGATCAATATCGACGGCTGCGTCTTTGATCCACGCAACACCCTGAGGGATCACGGAGGACTCCGAGCGTTTAGATTCCTCCTGTGGAGCACATCCACCGCCGACCAGGGTCCACAATGGCTGGTAGTAGTGAGTATCGCTGGGCTCGATGAGACCGACGTCCTCCTGTCCCGCGTGGCGCAGTCGGGCGGCCAGGCTGATTCCCGCGTTGCCTCCACCGATGATCAGAATTGCATGGTGAGTGCTCATGTTGGAAGCCTTTCGTAGCAGCTGTGGCAGTTCTGCCACCCCGCAATGTACCCCCCAAGGTATATAAGTACAGCGGATGGAGGGTCTCCCTTTAGGATCCACTGCTCGGCCTTGGCGTCGATGCCATCGATGACCCGGTGTTCGCCGACCTGGTCCCAGCGCGTACTTCTACGGAATGTAGAATTACACGGCGGAGTCGATGATCAATTGCGGTGAACCCCCTGTGAGGACGTGTGTGGATGGTGATGCGCAGGTCGACCACGCGGCCCGCCCAGGGGATCGATCCCTGGATGCTCGAGGCCGAGCGGACTGTGCAGCGGATTTCCACGCGCCCGGACCTCGGGCCCGCACCGAGATCCTCCCTCGTGGCGCTGGGGCTGTTGGCAGCCCTGCGGGCACTGGGCCTGGTGCTGGTGGCGGAGGCTGTCGCGCGAGGGATCGCGGGACTGGCGGTCGGCACCCTCTCGACCGGGTCGGTGCGGGCGATCCTGGTACTCGGTATGAGTGGTGTGCTGCTGCGGGCCGCTGCCGAATGGGCGACCGAGACGAGTGCACGCAGGGTCGCCATCGCCGTCAAGCAGAACCTGCGGGGTCGGCTGTGGCGCCACATGGTGCAAGCGCACGATCCCCGGGGCGGGACCGCGGTGCTCGCCACGGATGGCTTAGACGATCTGGACGAGTACTACCTGCAATCCGTGCCGGCCATAGTCGCGGCGATCGTGGTGCCCCCGCTACTGCTGGTACGCATCCTCGCCGCCGACTGGGTCAGTGCACTGGCGATTGTAGTGACGATCCCGCTGGTGCCACTGTTCATGGTCCTGATCGGCCGCCACACCGGTCAACGCACAGATGCGGCGTTGCGTGCTCTGGCCAGGCTGTCTGACCATCTGGCCGAACTGGCCCGCGGACTGCCAGTGCTGGTCGGGCTCGGCCGCGTCGAGGAGCAGACGGACTCGCTGGACACCATCCAGCGGATTTACGGGCGCCGCACGCAGGAGACGCTGAGGTGGGCGTTCCTGTCCGCCCTGGCACTTGAGCTCATCGCGACGATCTCTGTGGCGGTAGTAGCGGTCTTCTTGGGTCTCCGCTTGCTTGGCGGGTCGATGGACCTACAGCCCGCACTGCTCGCGCTGCTGCTCGCGCCAGAGTGCTTTACCGTGTTTCGCCGGGTCGGGGTGGCATTCCATGCGTCACAGGATGGCCTCGCGGCTCTGCACCGAGTGCGCGAACATCTCGAGGTAGCACCCGGGACTGACCTGCGAGAAGCCCACGGGGCCACGGTCCGCGTCGCAGGGCTCGAGGTTCGCTATTCCGGTCGCGGGGCCGCGGCATTGACTGGTCTCGACGCAGAGCTGAGCGGCATTGTCGCCGTGACCGGGGCCAGTGGAGCCGGTAAGTCCACGTTCCTCTCGGCGCTGGTCGGGGCGCTGCCGGTCGATGCGATAGTGCATGGTCGAGTCACTGGAATCGAGGCTGACCTCGTGGGGTGGTCACCCCAGTCGCCGCGAGTATTCGGTGCCACCCCACGCGCGGAACTCGCGTTGTATGGCGCGGATCCCGCGGCCGCTCTGGCCGAGGTCGGACTATCCCGGGTCGCCGAGTCGGCTGCCGCCGAACTCAGCCCGGGGGAACTCCGACGCCTGTCTGTGGCGCGCGCACTGGCCCGCGTGGACGCCGGCGCCCGCCTGCTGGTGCTCGACGAGCCGACTGCCCACCTTGACCACCATGCCGCTGAGCTGGTCAGGGACGCGATCGTGCGCCGGGCCGAGCGTGCCACGATCGTGCTGGCGAGCCACGAACCGATGACACTTGATCTCGCCACGAGCACTATTCGGATCTCTGGGCAGGCCGGCCGCGCAGACGATGACGCATCCGCGCTCACCGAGGCCGCTCGGGACGGTGATCTCGGCGCCTCCCCGGTCCCCGCTGTGGACGGGAATGCCGATCAGGGTCGTTACGGGCGGGGACCAGAACAGGGAGTCTGCGCGGGGGCGGACGAGCAGGTGTCGGACGAGACAGGCGGCGCCCAGCGTCTGTCACTCGGTGCGCTGATTGGTGCCCACGGCAGGCTCTGGGCGGGGGCGGTAGGCATCTCGGTGCTCGCCACCTCGCTGGGCTTGGCGCTCACCGCGCTGTCGGGATGGTTGATCGTCCGATCGAGCGTCGAGGAGTACATCATGTATCTCCTGGTGGCGATCGTCGGAGTTCGAGCGTTTGGGATCGGACGCTCGGTGGCCACATACGCCGAACAATTACTCACCCATCACGCCGCCTTTCGAACCATCGATGACCTTCGGCTGCGGCTCTGGCGAACGATCGCAGCACGAGGAACCGGATCCCGGCGGCTGCTCGAGGGTGGGGCGCCCCTGGACTACCTCGTGACCCAGGCCGATGAACTGCGGGACCAACTCCCCAGAGTCGTTACGCCCGTGATCTCCGGAGTCGCCGTACTGCTGGGAGCCACACTCACCACCTGGTTGGTCACTCCTGAGTTCACCGTGCTGGTGGGGGCGGGCTTGGTCACGACCATGGCCCTCGGCGCGGTCCTAGTGGCAACGGTCGAACGTGGGGGTGACGTAGCCAGGGTCGCGGGTCGGTCTCGTCTGGTGCGGGGATCGGCGTCATTGAGTGCAGCGGCTGCGGACCTGCGCGGTAACGGGGTGGCAGCGGCGGCGGTCGACCAACTCGACGAGATAAACCGGAAGCAGTCCGCCGCCGAACGGCGCGCGACCCGCGGCGCCGGGCTCGGCACGGCGGCGGTGACAGCAGGCACGGGCCTCCTGGCGGTGCTCGTGGCAGTGACCGATCCGGCGGTGGACGCGGAACGAGCCAGTGTGATTGCCCTCCTGTGCCTGGCGCTGGGTGAGTCTCTCGCCGCGTGGGTCTCGGCAGTGCACCGTGTGCCGTCCGTGCGCTCACTGCTGCACAGCCTCGGCTCCGTACTGGGCCCCTTCCCGCAGGCCACGTGGGGCGTTGGTGCGCCGAACGGGCCCGTAAATTCGGTGACGCTGGAGCAAGTGAGTGTTCGGTATCCGCACACTGCGCGACCGGCCGTGGCGGGTGTGGATGCTGTTGCGCGCACGGGGTGCTGGTTGTTCCTCGACGGGCCGTCCGGATCGGGTAAGTCCACGCTGCTATCCGCCGTGATGGGGGCACTGCCCCTCAGTGGCGGCACGATCTGGGCCGAGACCTCTCCGATCACGACGTTCGCCGAAAAGGAATGGCGATCCCGCGTGGCCTGGTGTCCACAGGACGCCTACGTCTTTGACTCCACCCTGCGCGGCAATCTCCTCCTATCCAGGCCGGCCGCCCAGGCCCCCGATGACGCCGCACTGCGGCGGGTTCTCGAGCGGGTCGGTTTGACCGTTCTGCTCGACGCGCTCCCCGACGGTCTGGACACCCGGGTCGGGGCCGGCGGTCGGGCCCTATCAGGAGGGGAGCGTCAACGATTGGCGGTGGCACGGGCACTGCTCACGCGCGCCGACGTTCTCCTGCTCGACGAGCCGACTGCGCACCTGGACACGCCGACAGCCGACGCCATGATGGAAGATCTCCGTACCGCCGCCGATGACAAGGTGGTGATCCTGGTCTCGCACCGCCACGATGACCGGCGGCCCGAGGACCAGGTGGTCCGACTCAGCTGAACGAGCCGGAGCGAGCCGTCAGATCCGCATCGTTCACTCATGGCCGGGGGCCGGGGCACCGAGACGGCGGAGTCGATCGCTCATGCGGCCGCCGCGGCAGGAGGCCTGGTGGCCGCAGCCGCGCTCGTTCCTGCTGCTCCCGCTGCGGTCGTCGTCGCCGACGCTGTCGGTCTCACCGCTACCGTCGGCGGCACCGACCCGCAGGATCGCGCGGGCCACCACCTCGTCGCGTACTTCGCGGCGAGCTTGGTCGTCGGCCAACATCTCCACCATCGCGGCGACCTCCGTCTCCGCGAGGACCGCTGTGGGCAGCCCCGGTAACGCTGACCGCCAGGCCCGGAATGCCAGCTGCAAGATGTCGTGCCGCTGCTCCACGTGCGCGCGTTCGTGGGCGATCACGGCCTCGAGCTCATCTGGATCCAGGTTGTCGAGAAGTCCCTGGGAGAGCACCGTGACGGAACCGGCGCCACGGGGGATGCAATATGCCACTGGTGCGGCCTCGTCGATCACGCGCGTTCGCGCGCGGGTCGGGTGGGGCGCTGTGAGTAGTTGGAGCAGCGTCAAATGTCGGCGCCGTTGCCGCGTGACCTGGACGACGGTCGCACCCAGGTGCGCGAGAAGGTAGCAGCCCAGCAGGATTGCGGGGACGACTGCGGCCAGGGAATGGATCGGCGCGACCGCGCGGCCGATCAGCGCGAGTGCCCCGATCATCGAGACCCCGCCGGCCAGGCCGATGGCCTGCCAGAGAAGGAGCGCGCGGGCCGGGGCGTGCATCGGCCAGCGTGCGCGAGCCAACAGGACCGGCACCGGCCAGGCCAGGGCCAGGGCGACCCCGGCCAACAGGAGCCCCACGGCGCCGGTGGACATCGCCGACTGGGGGATCAGCCGTTTCCCTTCAGTAGCGTGCGTAACGCCGCCGCCTCATCGTTGGAGACCCCGCCGACGAATCGTGCAAGTACTGCGTGCCGGTCCCGGGAGTCTCCAAGGACTTCGTGCATGAGTTCCGCGGTGTAATCCTCCCGCGTGGCCACGGCGCGGTAGCGGTGGGGGCGGGCGGTGCGATCCGAGACGACCAGACCTTTGCGGGCAAGGCGGCTCAAGACCGTGAGCAGGGTGGTCACGGCGGGTGGGCGCTCCCGGGAGCTGTCGAGCACGCCCTTGACGTCGTACGCCGTCACCGGCCCACTGTGGTCCCAGATCACGTCCATAACGGCACGCTCCAACTCGCCCAGGGTCGCCACGGTGATCCTCTCCTCCTGCTTTGTAGCCGGATTCTATCAGTGGCGAAAGAAATTCGACTCTCGGTAGAAATATTTCTACGCTATGTAGAATGCCGATGGCGGGTGAACACGACACCCGATCCGGTGAAAGGGGTTGGCGTCCTATGGACGTTGTCGAGATCGCACGCTGGCAGTTCGGCATCACGACCGTCTACCACTTCCTCATGGTCCCGCTCACTATCGGACTCGGGGCGATGGTCGCCGTGATGCACACCGCCTGGGTGCGCAGCGGCCAGGAGAAATTTCTCCGGATGACCAAATTCTGGGGAAAGCTCTACCTCATCAACTTCATCCTCGGCGTGGCCACGGGCCTGGTCCAGGAGTTCCAGTTCGGAATGGCCTGGAGCGAGTACTCCCGGTTCGTCGGGGACGTGTTCGGTGCCCCGCTCGCGCTCGAGGGCCTGCTCGCCTTCTTCCTCGAATCGACCTTCCTCGGTATCTGGATCTTCGGCTGGGGCAGGCTGCGCAAGGGAGTGCACCTCGCGGCCCTGTGGTGCGCGGTGATCGGATCCTGGGTCTCGGCCTACTTCATCATCGTCGCAAACTCGTGGATGCAGCACCCCGTGGGCGTCGAGCTCGGCGAGGACGGCCGGCCGGTCATGACTGACGTGTGGGCCGTGCTCACCAACAACACCGCACTGGCAGCGTTCACCCACGCCGTCTTTGGTGCGCTCGTGGTGGGAGGGATGTTCCTGCTCGGGATCGCCTGGTACCACCTGTGGCGCCGCCGGCATGACGGGATCGACACCGTCGACGAGCGCGGGCACGTGATCGTGGGGCAGGCCCAGGACATACCAGGACGCGACCGCACCGACCACGGCGTCTGGATCTGGTCCCTGCGATTCGGCGCGATAGTCGCCATGGTGGGGTTCCTCGGCACAGTCGTCACCGGCGACATCCAGGGCAAACTCATGTACGAGCAGCAGCCCATGAAGATGGCTGCCGCCGAGGCCGCCTGCCACTCCGGCTCCTCCTTCTCGGTGCTCTCGCTGGGCAACCCGGGATCCACGGACTGCCGCGACGTCACCACTCTCATCGAGGTCCCCGGCGTTCTCGGCTTCCTCGCCACCGGGGAGTGGGGCGTCGACATGCCGGGTATTCGCGACCTCGAACCCGAGTACGTGGACCGTTACGGCGAGACGATTCCGGACGACGCCCTGTACGGCGACCGGGCGGGCGCGCAGATCGAGTACGTCCCCGTCATGTGGGTGACCTACTGGGGCTTTCGCCTCATGATCGGCCTCGGCGGGATAGTCGCCGCCGCCGGAGCGGTTGCCCTGTGGCTCACCCGGCGCGGCACCGTCCCCGGATCCCGCGGGCTCATGCGACTCGCGCTCGCCGGAATCCTCGCACCGTTCGCCGCGAACATCGCCGGATGGATCTTCACCGAGATGGGCCGACAGCCGTTCGTCGTGGCCCCGAACCCCGCCGTGACCGGAGCCGACTCCGTGTACATGTACACCCAGGCCGCCGTATCTCCCGGTGTGACCGCCGGGGAGCTGCTGTTCTCCCTCATCTCCCTGGGCTCCGTCTACGGGGTTCTGCTGGTCGTCGAGGTGTACCTGCTGGTGCGGTATACGCGCGGTGGAGTCGCCAGTGCGATGCCCGAACTCATTGGTCAGGACGACGACGACGTCGACGACCCGGACGGCGAGCACGACGACGTGCTGTCGTTTGCCTACTGACCACGAGACGAGGAACAACCATGGAACCCCTTGCAATCATCTGGTTTGTCGCCATCGCCCTCCTGTGGACCGGGTACCTCCTGCTCGAGGGATTCGATCTGGGCGTGGGCATGCACATGATCTTCTCGACCCGCAGCGAACGCGACCGCCGCGTCATGCTCAACACCATCGGCCCCGTCTGGGACGGCAACGAGGTGTGGCTCATCACCGCCGTCGCTGCCCTCTTCGCCGCGTTCTCGCCCTGGTACGCCGCGCTACTGTCCGCCCTCTACGTGCCGCTGACCCTCGCGTTGCTCGGACTCATCCTGCGGGCCGTCGGTATCGAGTACCGGGGCAAGGTCGGCACAAGGGTCTGGGCGACGTTCTGGACGTACATGATCGGCCTCGGTTCCGCGGCCGTCGCGTTCTTCATCGGCGCGCTGCTCGCGCTCACCTCGATCGGACTGCCTATCGACGGCAACGGCGACCGCGTCGGCGGTCCCTTTGCCTGGCTCTCGTGGCCCGCCCTCGTCGGTGGCCTCGCCGTGGTGGGATTTGCCCTGGCCCACTCCGCCACGTTCCTGGCGCTCAAGGCCGACGGCCCAGTGCGGCGGCGCGCATCCGGTTTCGCCGTCCGGTGGGCTCCCCTCTGCCTGCTGCCGCTGCTCGTCTGGATTGCGATGGTGCAATTCGAGCACGGTGCCGGACCGGCGGGGTGGACGGTCGCCCTTCTCGCCGTGGTCTCCGGTGGCGTCGGATGGGCTCAGGCACGCGCGGGCCGGGAAGGGCTCGCGTTTACCGGCTATGCCGGCACCGGCCTGTTCGGGCTGGCCGCGATCTTCCTGGCCATGTTCCCGGTTCTGCTGCCGTCCACAATCGACAGTGCCTTCGACATCACGGTGCAGTCCGCGGCGCACAGTACGTATACCCTCGGCGTGTTGACCGTCATCACGGTCGTGGCGCTGCCTGTGATCCTCTGTTACCAGGCATGGAGCTACTGGGTGTTCCGGCACCGCGTCACACCCGGGATGATCCCCGAGCCACACGTAATTCTGCCGGCGATCCTGCGGGCCGAAGACGCCGGGCGCCAGGTGTAACCACCCATCAGCCGACTGCGACCAACCTGATGGCCGGGTCCGTCGTAGACGGCAGGACCGCCTCGGCAGACTGGCCCCCATTGAATTCGAGACCATCATGACCGACGAGGCCCTTCAGACCGCGTGACTAACCCTGTCACCTAACCGTGCATCAGCTCCCGGCGCTCGGTGGCGGGTTTCTGCCAGTACTGGCTGGCGGTCCGGTGTCGTGCTGCAGTGCCTACCGCGAGCAAGATTCGCGGGAGGCGCTATTGCTACGACTGCGGGAGGTCGCGGGTCAGCGGGACTACTTCCCACTGGGTGTCGCTTCGCACCTCCTCGACCAGATCCGGCCTAGTCGAGTAGACCTCAATCCATCCTGTCTCGGGTTGAATCTCGAGGAACAGTGTCTCGTCGTCGGACCACAAGAAGGATGGTTCGGGGTGGAGGAACGGGTCCATGAGAGCCGCCGTGGAAGCTGATACCAGCTGGTAGTCGTAGGAGCTGCCATAGTCGCCGTCATCGACGATTGTGATAGTGCGTGCGGCGTCGGATGTTCCGATTGGATCGCCGTTCGCTGTCCAGATCGCGGCTTTCCACTGCAGGACAGACGCGGTGCTGCAGTAGCGCTGCGCGATCTCGATGGCAGGGCCAGCGCTACACCCGACCAGGCGATCCACACCTATCGCCAGCTCCGGGGTGTTGGCGCTGTCGATCATCGATGTCAATCCACGGCGGGGCGGATACTGCGCACCTACACGCTCAGCGACCTCATGCCATGAGCTCCACCCGGCCACGTCGCGGCCCGTATGGAGCGTGATCGGACACAGGATCCGCACCCCGTAGGGAAAGAGATCTCGGACAGCACCCACGGTCCCGGTCTCGAGCAACGCTGCGATGCGCCCCTTGCCGCACACTGGCGACCACCCATCCATGTCGCTTCCCCTTCCTCGTCTACGTCGTATGTCGTTGGAGGGCGCGGTACAACGTTGACCGTCCGACTTCCAGATCGCGGGCGATCGCCGACGGCCCCTCCCCTGCCTCGATGCGGGCGCGGGCCTTGTCGATCTGCTCGTCAGTCAGGACGCGTTTGCGTCCCTTGTACTTGCCCTTCGCCTTGGCGATGGCGATGCCCTCGGCCTGGCGTTCACGGATGATGGCCCGCTCGAACTCGGCGAACGCACCGAGCAGCGAGAGCATCAGGTCTGCTCTAGGATCCTGGGCGCCGGCGGCGTAGGTGGCCCGCTCGTGGACGAACTCCACACTGGCGCCCTTGGCGGTGATCTCGCCGACGATCTGCTTGAGATCAACCAGAGAACGGGCGAGCCGGTCCATCGACGCAACAACCAGCTCGTCACCGTCCCGGAGATACCTGATGCACTCTTCTAGCTTCACGCGATCGGCACGCGAGCGAGCGGACTGTTTCTCGACGTAGACCCGGTCGCACTCCCCCACCGCTTCGAGCTGACGCGCCTCGTTCTGATCGGCCGCCGACACCCGCACGTACGCCACTCGCTGCCCACGAGGACGCGAGGCCCGGCGAGCCGGCTTCGGATCCGGCTTTGGCTTTCGTTTCGGGTTCCGCTCGATGATGTTCTCCGAGTCCGTCGACTCCACCCGAAAGCTCCAGCCCAACTCGTCCCGGCGCCGGAACCGAGTCCGCTCTTTCCCGCGGCTAACGATGAGCACCTCCTCGCCACCATCACCCGAACGGTTGAGCAACGTCCCGATCCGATCGGCCATCGAAGAGACCCTTTCGCCCGGAATCTGTATCAGTAGATATTAGACCCGACGGGAAGACGTTTCATAAACGCCGAAGTGGACCCTGTGACACAGCGGCGATGGTAGACGTCATATCGTCCCGCACGGGTGTACCCCTGAGAGACAGGTGCAAGCCGCCTAACGATGTCTCGAAGTGTTGCAACCAAAGCTTCTCCGAGGGTGGGTGCGATTGAAATGGCCGGCATCCGGACCCCCCAACTTCAGCCCGCGCTAAAAACCCGGTGTCTCGGAATACGACACCTGATCAGTGAAGGGCCTGCAAGCGGAATCGAATGGCCATCCTCGTATCTCTTCCTCCCCCGGAGGTTCCCTCCAGTTCACAGAAGATCTCGCAAATAGAGATCGGGCTCACACCCTCCTTGAGCCCGAACGTGGATCGCTTGACCCCGCCCTTACGTCATAGTTCTCAATTGAGGTATGAAGCTCGTACCCGCTGCCTACCTGGCCTCATATCTGCTTTCCCTGCTGGGGAACTCCATCGCGAGTATCGCGCTGCCACTGATCGTTCTTCAGGTCACCGGGAGCGTCCTCGGCGCTGGGGCGGTCGCCGCGGCAACCGCGATCCCCGCAGTGCTCGCCGGTCTGCTGATGGGGGTGGTGATCGACCGGATCAACCGCCGCACCTCTTCGGTGGTCACCGATCTGATCTCGGCCGCCGCGATCGCCGCTCTACCGGTGATCGACATGACGACCGGCCTCAACCTGGGATGGTTCATCCTGATGGGGATCATCGGATCACTCGGAGACGTCCCCGGAATGACCGCCCGCGACGCGCTACTCCCGGCCATCGTCCGCCACGGCGGGATCACCTCCGAACGACTCATGGGACTCCGCGAGACCCTGGGAGCCCTCGCGCTTCTCGCCGGCCCCGCAGCCGCCGGGACACTCATGACGATCTTCGACGGATCCACGGTGCTGTGGATCACCGCAGCCACTTCCCTGGCGGCCGCCCTGATCACGCTGCTGCTTCCCCACCGGGTAGGAGAGATCGTCCGAACAGGGAAATTGGACACATCGGAGGGCCGGAACAGCTGGGCGCAGCTCCGCGACGGGTGGCGGGTACTCCTCGGCAGCCCGTTCCTCGTGGCCACCACGATCCTCAGTCTCGCCATTGTGGTCGTGCTCGCAGCCTTGCAGGGGTTGATCCTGCCGGTCTACTTCACCTACGAAGAGCAACCGGGGATGCTCGGCTTTGTTCTCACCGCCATCGCACTGGGGACACTCGTCGGCGGCACGGCCTATGCCGTCGCCGGCGCCAGGGGACGGCGCAGGACATGGTTCCTCGTGGGACTGCTGGGCACCACCCTCGGCCTGGGGATCATCGCCTCGCTGGCCGCGATCTGGCTGGTCTTCACTGGCGCATTCGTGCTGGGGCTCGCCAGTGGGTTGTTCGGGAGTTTGATCGGGGTGCTGATGATCGAGCGCATCCCCGAGCAAATGCGCGGGAGAATCATGGGGACCCAGAATGCGCTGATGACGGCGGCGGCACCACTGGGGATCGTTGCCGCCGCGCTGCTCATCGAGTTCACCGGCATGAATGCCGCAGCCTTGGCCATCTGCAGTGTGTGGTTGATCGCCCTTGTGATCGGTCTGGCTGCACAGTCTCTGCGTAACTTGGAGCCCGGGGCTGCACTGGCGCACGAGGAAGAACGAGTGGTGGTCGACGATGCATAGCGGAGAGCTGGCGCGATTGACCGGCGTGACCGTCCGGACGTTGCGCCACTACCACAAGGTCGGGGTACTGGCCGAGCCCGAGAGGCGAAGCAACGGATACCGCGAGTACACCGTCCACGACCTGATCCGGGTGCTGAGGATCAGACGCCTGGCATCCCTCGGGATCGCTCTGGACACGATGGGCGACCTCCTGGACGGCACCGGTGATACTGCAGGAGATCTCCTGGACGAGCTCGATGCGGAACTGTCCGCTCAGATCGACCATCTGACCGGTCAGCGCGAACTCATCGCGCGGCTGCGCGAGCACAACGTAGCCCCGGATCTGCCGCCGGAGTTGGCGCCGTTCCTGGCGGTGTTCGCAGGCACCGGGACATCCCCGGATTTGGCGAGGTTCGACCGAGAACAGTCCATCCTCATCGCCCATCTCGCGGGAGAGGACGGGGTCGCCCACATCACGCGCCTGTACCAACTTCTCAGTGATCCGGCGATCGCCCCCACCGTGCAGGCCGTCAATCAGCAGTTCGACACGCTCGGTCCCCACAGCGCGGACGAAGAGATCGAGGAACTGATCGATAGCTTCATGTCCGTCGTCGTTCCCGTGATGTTCACCGGCGACACGGAGTTCGAACCGGAGGTCGACCACAGCCTGCTGACGGAATTCGTCACCGAGTACAGCGAGGACCTTCTCAACGAACAGCAGCGGCGGACTCTCGACGAGCTCGGGGACCGGCTCAGTCACTACGTCGAGAACCGGGAGACGTCATCGACAACCCCGGGTCGGGAGCGCTGATCTCGATGGGTGATGTCAGTGTCCGGAGTGGGTCTGTCGAGGTCGGAACAGCTGGGCAGTCAGCTGGTTCGGTCCAGGATGAGCCGGATCGCTTCCTGGGGTGCGTCCCATTGCGGGAAGTGGCCGCACCGATCGAACCAGTGCAGCGTCGCGTCGGGGAAGGCTCTGCACGCTCGCCGGGCCTGTCGCGGCACGGTCACGAGATCTCGACGTCCCCAACCGATGGTGACCCGACCCGGCGCCGTTCCCGCAGGTGCGCCGTCCTGTGTGGGGCCTTTGGTCAGCGCGTCCATTGCCGCACCCGTCGCCGGCGCATCGGCCAGACCGGCCACATCGGGCAGCACGGTCTGCGCTGACAGGGCCCATGGTCGAGCGGACAACTGCGCCAGCAATGCGGTCCGACTCACCGGATTACCCATGAGCGCCGGCAGTGCTCCTCGCAACGCCCTGACCAGCGCGATCGATGGTCGCAGGGTGGCACTGAAGATCGCCAGTTCGCGATCGCTCCAGAATCCACCCGGATCCAACGCCACCGTGTCACCACCGACACCGCGCCGGGCGAGCTCGAGAACGATCCGCCCACCCATCGACTGCCCGGCCGTGGCGACCCCCTCCAGACCCAGTTCCTCGATGAATCCGGCGACCGCGTCGGCCAGCGCGGCAACCGTCACCTCGCCATCCAACGGCGGGGAGTCACCGAAACCAGGCAGGTCCACCGCGATGACCTCACGACTCGCGGCCAGGTCGTCGAGGATGGGCTCCCAGGATCGCCAGCCCGCGCCGAGGCCGTGCACGAGAAGTAGAGGACTGCCCTCTCCGCGTCGAACATGATTGAGCGTCATGTGAGAAGCCTACGGATCGCGCCGGAGCAAGGCCGGCCGAGACATCTCACGATCGGGGTGCTGATGACGAGGTCCGGGGTAGCCGACCGGCGGCGACGGGTGGGACGATCGGGATATGGGCACCCCGGGCGGAATGAAACGAGATCGTGACGAGGACGGCCGCGCGCGCAACTCACGGCCCCGCGACGCACTCGGTCGTCCGCTTCCGCTCGGAAGCGTCGGGGTCGAACGCATTCCCGAAGACCTGGATCTGACGCCCGCCCAATCGCTGGCCTGGGCACAGGATCTGTTGGATCGTGGCCTCGCCTTCAATGCGCACGAAGTTCTGGAAGGCGCCTGGAAGAGTTGCCCTGCCGGCGAGCGCAAGCTGTGGCAGGGACTCGCTCAACTTGCCGTCGGAATCACCCACATCCAGCGCGGCAACACCAAGGGTGCGTTGTCTCTGCTCGAGCGTGCAGCCGAACGTATCGGATACCACGACACCCCGGCACCTCACGGAATCGATGCGACCGACTTGGTCTCCTACGCCGAAGAGCTCATCGTCGAGCTGCGACGGGGCGCAGACCCGGCACCGGATCAGTTGGCGCCGCGCCTTGTCGGCCCGACTTCCCCCACGTCAGACAGGTAGGGTCCCCGGATGCACCAGGCTCGGTGGACGGCTCAGCACACACAGGACGTCGCTCCGCATCGCGTCACAAAAAAGCTCACCCTCGTCATCTCGCTCCTGACAGCGCTGACCGGCTGCTCGTCCGACGGCAGCTCCGAGGACAACGCCACCACTCCACCACCGGCGTCGGACGAGGCGGTGAACGCGACGTCGGGAGCGTTGGAACTGGCGGTCTCTCAGACCTGCTCCCCCGGCTCGGACCCGCACTGCATTCCTTACTACGACGAACACATCCTCGTCATCCCCACGGCATTCGAGCGCGCAGGCGTCGAGTCCGCCAGCGGCGACCCGTCAGCCGGAGAGTTCGACATGGTCACTGTGCAGCTCGACAGTGCTGGAACCGAGGTGGTTCAGAGAATGACGGCCGAGGCCTTGCAGGGTGGAGACCGCGCCCGACTCGTGATGAAGGTGGGAGACACCGTCATCTCCGCGGCGCGGGTGCGAGGCGAGCTGCGAACCGACCACATGCAGGTTGCTCTCCCACCGGACGCCCCCACCGAGGACATCCTCGAGAACCTGAACGGACCCGGCGAGTAGCGCTGGGAGTGAGGTCGCGGTGAGCACCTCGCTGTTCCGAGTTCGGGCCTACCGTCACCAGTTCGGGGCGCAGCTCGTCGCCCTTGCCGGCAACGGACTCGCGACCGTCGCGTTGGGCCTACTCGCCTTCGAGGTCGCCGGTACTCGCGCGGCCGCGGTCCCGGGGACCGCCCTGACCATCAAGATGGTCGCCTTCGTCGTCGTCGCCCCGATAGCCGCAGCGCTCCCGGACATCCTTCCCGACGAGGAGCAGTACACGCGGGCGGCTTCACCCCACCCACGACTTCGTCATCGACCGACTCCACACGCGCTGGCCGCCACAGCATTGAGGTCGCCTGCAGTGTCACTCGGCCCACGTCACCGGATCAGTAGGTCAGTCGCGAGCGCTCCGCGCGTGGTCCGCGGCGTAGGCCCGGAAGACCTGCTGGAGATCCGCATGGTCCGCCACGCGGACGAATCCCCGCAGTGATTCCGCGACGTTGTCCAGGGATGCCGAGAGCATCGCCGTTCCGACACCCGTCTCCACCTCCGCCTTGGCTGCCGCCGCATCCCTCAGCTCCAGTGCGTAGTGGATCTGGCGCGACAACGACTGCCTCGGGTTCTCCTCCTGAAAGTAGTACGTCTCCGAGTGCTGACTCAGGTCCACGCACACGACGTCGATCTCCGATGCGAGCTCCCCCAACACCCGGGTGAGCATGTCCGCGGGAAGTGTCGGAACCGCCTCGGCGACACCGGCCGCCGCCAGTCCGTGGAGCCGCATCGCCAACGCCCTGCGACGGGTGAGCGGCGGATAGATCTGCATGAACCAGGTCAGCGCCGCCGTCAATACGGCGAATCCCACCAGCGCCTCCAGCGGAGCCAGTGCTCGTATGAAGGGCTCGGTGGCCACCATGTCCCCGAATCCCAGGGTCGCCAGGGTCACGAACGAGACGTAGAGGGCCTCGATGACATCGGGGTAGCGACCGGGATCGATACCCGGATCGTAGGTGAACCCCCCGGGAACGTGCGGTAGGTAGATCAGCGCCCATCCCAGCCCCTGCAGGAGCACCCAGACCAGGACGGTGAGCACCATTCCCGCGGGCCCGACTGCCGATCCGAGCCGGTGACCGAGTCGCCGCGAAGTCGCCCACAGAGCCGATATCACCGCGTTGCTGAGGTCCCCCTCTCCTCGCGGGTGCAACAAGGCACGGAACATGTCCCCCAACCCGATCGCGATGATCACGAATCCGACCACCGTCAAGGCGATACTCACAGGCTCTTCCCTTCACACTCGACGACGCATCGGAAGCAGCACCTCCGGTCCGCCGTGGTCCAGCGCCAGTCTCGCAGGCCACGGGACGGAGGGCCGTCGGCCCCACGGCCGCCGCCATCATTCCCGGGCCGGTTGCTCGTCGGGACGGTTGCTCCTCGGGACGGTTGCTCGTCGGGGACGGCAGAACGGATCGGAGTAGGGCGAAAGCGCGTAGCGTCGAGGCCAACCGCTCGGAAGGCTGTGATCTCGACCCATGACCAACGTGACCGACACCGCTGATCGCATCCTCGCCCGAGCCGCGGACGCCCCGCACGGCCGACACGCCGAGATCATCGTGCGCGAGGGCCCTCTCCGCCAGTCCCTGTTGGCGCTGACGGCGGGCACCGAACTCGAAGAGCACAACTCGCCGCCGGCTGCGAGCCTCTACCTTCTCCGCGGGGCGGTACAGGTGACCGGTGAGACGACGGTCGACGTCGCGGCCGGCGAGCTCCACACCCTCACCCATCACCGGCACGCCGTTAAGGCCCTGGAGGACTCGGTCTTCCTGCTCACCACCGTCACCAGCATCGAGGGACAGGGCAGCCACACCGAAGCGCCGTCAGCCTGAGCGGATAGCCGGCGCCGATCTTCTGGCACTCATCCCTCGGACCTCTTGTCCCCGACAGGCGTTCACCGCCATTCGTCCACCGCCACCCAGTCCCCTCCACTCGTCCCCTCCACTCGTCCCCTAGCGCGATTCCGGGGGGTGGCGGACACTGACGACATGCGCACGCGACACGTCAGTACGGTGATCCACCGCTCCCCGGCAGACGTCTACGACCTCGCCGCCGATCACACGAGCCTCGCCAGGTGGGCATCGGGGCTGGCCACCGCGGAGGTCGCCGTGGACGGTGACACGCTGATCGCCGACTCCCCGATGGGAAGAGTGAGCGTGCGATTCGTTCCCAGGAACGACTTCGGGATCCTGGACCACGAGGTCACCCTGCCCGGCGGCGCGACCGTCCACAATCCGCTCCGCGTCCTGCCCCATCCCCACGGCGCGGAGGTGGTCATGACCGTCCGACAACTCACGGACGACGACGACGAGTTCGAGCAGGACGCCGCCACCGTGGCAGCCGACTTGGAGCGGCTCAAGGGGCTCCTCGAGGGCGATCGCCCCTCGGTCCCCCCGTCATCGACGCGTCCCGCCGTGCCGACGGACGTACGCGTGGCGACGCCGGCGGACGCCACGTCACTCGGGGGCCTCCTCCACGACTTCAACACCGAGTTCGACTGCCCCACCCCGAGCGCTGCCGAGGCCGCGGGACGATTCGAACGACTACTCCGGCGTGAGGACGTCCTCGCCGTCGTCGCCGGGATCACCGACGGCCGCGCGCCCGGCGCCGACGTCGGCTTCGCGTTCCTCACCCTGCGGCCGACCCCGTACTGGGACGGTCCGCTCGCCCAGCTGGAGGACCTCTACATTCGTCCAGACCTCCGAGCGGCCGGCATCGGAACTGCGGTGCTGCACCGGTCCGTGTCCGAGGTCCGAAAGCGAGGTTGCGACGAGATACTCATCAACGTGGACTCGGACGACGTCGACGCCCGGCGGTTCTACGAACGTCACGGGTTCTCCGACCGCGACCCGGATACGGGTTCCGGGATGCGGTGCTACCTGCGTCGGTTGTAGTCGCGCGGATCAGGGGGTCAGCCGACCGGTTCGGCCTCCTCGGGGAGGATATGGCGCAGGATGTCAGAGATCGTGATCACCCCGACGAACCGGTCGTGTTCCATCACCGCGGCGAGCTGCTCGCTCCTCTCCCGCGACACCGCGAGCGCTTCGTAGACCGGCGTACGGGTGTCGAGCAGCATCACGGGGCGGGCCAGATCCCGGGCCGGGCTGTCCTCCTGCTCCAGGAGCGTGTCCCGCACGTGCACCACCTCCGGAGCGGAGGTCCCGTCGAGAAGGAGAATGCGCATGTGCCCCGTCCGGGCCGCGGCCTCCTGAACCTGCGCCACGGTGGCATCGGCGGCCACCGCAGTGGGTTCCTTGTCGGTGTTCACGAGGGAACCCACCGTGAGCTGATCGAGTCCGAGCGCCCCGGTCAGCGGGGAACTGAACGTCTCGTCAAGGGCCCCGACCGACGCCGAGTGCTCGACGAGTTGCCGGATCGTGGCGGCATCCTGTCCTCCCACCGCGGCCCGCTCGACCGGGGTCACACCACTGGCGGAGACAAGTCGGTTGGCGACCTCGTTCACCCACCAGAGGAGCGGCCGGAACACCCAGATGAAGCCCCGGGACGGAAGCCCGATGAACTTGGCGGAGAACTCCGGGTGCGCGATGGCCCACGACTTCGGAGCCATCTCCCCCACCACCAGGTGCAGGAAGGTCACGAACAGCAGGGACAGCGCGAACGCGGCGCCGCCGGCCACCTGCGCCGGTGCACCCCAGGAGGTGAGGACCGGCCCGAGCCAGGCGTCGACAGCCGGCTTGGTGACCGCACCCAGGGCGAAGGTACAGGCCGTGATTCCCAATTGGGCTCCCGCGAGCATGACCGTCAGCTCGTTGATCCCCCGGAGGGCCGCCCGCGCCGAGGCGCTCCGCTCCGCGTCCTTCTCCAGCCGGTGTTTGCGAGCTCCCAGAAGCGCGAACTCGATCACCACGAAGAAGGCGCTCAGGACGATCAGTGCCACGGTGATCACAGCGACGACCAACGGATTGTCCATCACAGTTCACCCCCCTGTCCCACATCTCGTGGTTCGTCGTCGCCGGATCGCTCCGCGGGATCCTCCGCGATATCCACCAACCGGACCAGCAACTCACCCGGCACCAGCCGGGTCACGTCGAGGACCTCGATGTCCAATGCGAACTGAACCGGTTTCTCGGCTATCAGCTCCCGGGGCTCGATCGGCAGTTCCACGCGCACGGTCTGTCCCACCTCGGGGAGCTCGCCATGGGCGGAGATCGTCAACCCCGCCATGGTCTCGAAGTCGCCGTGTGGGAGCTCATGCCCGAGCGCCCTCTCGGCCTCGTCGACATGGACGTCGCCGTCCATCCGCCAACACCCCTCGTCCACGAGCGCGATGACGGACTCGGGTTCCGTGTCGTGCTCGTCGGTCAACTCGCCGACCAACTCCTCCGCCAGATCCTCCAACGTCAACACGCCCGCGAATCCCCCGTACTCGTCGACCACCGCCGCGAGCTGGGTCTTCGACCGGGTCAGGGTCGACAGTGCGTGAGGCAGGGACATCAACGAGGGGAAGACCACCGGTGGGCGCATGATCTCCGACACCAGGGAGTCGACCTGCACACCCTCGCGGAGGAGATCCGCCAACTGAACGACCCCCAGCGGCTCCAGATTCTCCGAGACCACCGGGTACCTCGTGTGTCCCGAGGCCATCATCGCCCGTAGCTCGCCGACGGTGTCGTCCGGACCGACCACGCTGGTCTGGGGCCGCGGGACCATCGCGTGCTCCACCGTCCGGTCCGGGAAGTCCAGGATCCGGTCGATGAGAACGGACAGGTTCTCCGGCAGATCTCCGCTGTCCCGCGCGTCCGCCACGATTCGTTCGAGGTCCTCGGCCGTGGCCGTGGAGTCCAGATCGTAGACCGGTGTGACCCCGACCATCTTGAGCAGGAGGTTGGCCGCCCGGTCGAACACCACGATGAGCCAGCCGAACACTGTCAGGTAGACGGTGGTCGACCGAGCCAGACCGCGGGCCAGGGGCTCCGGGCTGGCGATCGCCAGGTTCTTGGGATACAGCTCACCGAAGATCATCTGCACCACGGTGGCGACCACCAACGCCAGGACGGTGCCCACCGTGACGCTGACCGCCGCGGGAACACCGACCACGCCCAGGAGGGTCCCCAGCGATTCTCCGACCAGGGGTTCGGCAACGTACCCGACCAGCAGGCCGGTGACCGTGATTCCCAACTGGGCGCCCGAGAGCATGAAGGACGTTCGTTGCGTGACCTTCAGCGCTCGCTGCGCGGCGACATCTCCCGCCTCGGACAGCGCCTTGAGCCTGTTCCTGTCCACGGACATGTAGGCGAATTCCTGGGCCACGAAGTAGCCGTTCACGGCGATGATGGCCAGGATCGCGATGATCCCCAGCAACAGCATCAGGAGGGTCATGACCACGGGGTCACCTCCACCCTCGGTGGGCGTCGTCTCGACAACCGACCGCCGCAGATCTGAGCGAGAGAACGAGGGAGACTAGGCCCCGGGTCGTCGACCGACCCGGTCCTTCCAGAGGGAGTACCCATCAGGGCTTCTCACACACTCCGTTTCGTGAGTAGATGTGCGTAACGCCTTCGAGTATGGCCTACCCCGACCCGCATAACCACACCTGCTCATCGCACCTCATGCCCGGGCGCCGGTGACGGCTACGAACCGGCAGTGGCGGGGCGGACGGTGAGGGTCTGTGCGAGGGTTCCGATCGGGCCCGCCTCGTCGTGCAGGACGCTCGCCGTGAGCCCGAGCCCGCCCGGGCCGAAACTCACCCGGGTGTCGAACCCGAGCCAGTCCCCTCGCGGCTCGCGCAGGAGGTGAGCGGTGAGGTCGATGTTAGGGAACTGCACGTCCTCGGGAGACGCGCGGACCGCCAAACCGTTGGCGATGTCGAACAGGGCCGCCGACCTGGCTAGCGTGCTCACCGTCTCCCGCGCGACCAACGGGACGTCGGTTCGGACCCAGTACCGTGCCCGACCCGGTCCGACCGACTCCCGTCGAACCTCCGCGGACGCCAGGTACCCGCCCTGCCACACCGAGGTGGGGTCCCACCGCGCCATCTCGGACGGTCCCGGGATCGGGTCGAAGCCGACTCCCTCGACTCCTGAGGTGTCCCGCGGTTGCTGCAACCAGGCACGCAGACGGACACCCACCCGGCCCGGGAGACCGTAGGTGGCCTCCACGAGTTCGATCGTGCGCCCCGGTCTGACGACCTGCACGTCCACCGACACCGGGTCCATGGGCACGGTGCCGAGGATCTCGTAGGTCAGTCGCGAGATCGCCATGGGACCGTCCCGCCGACATCGCAGGTCACGCTCCACCTCGTTCACGAGCAGCCCGAACGAGGGGCCGATGTGCTGTACCGCCGGATCCCACGCCCCGGTGGTGTGCGACGTCGGGTGGAACCGACGGTCATCGAGTCGATCGAAATACGCCACGCACGCCTCCGCTCGGGTGAACTGTCACTAACTGACTATCACGGGACGAGGGGGACGGCCGTCAATCGGCACCCGGTGACACCCGCGTGCGGTTGACTCTGACCAGGAACCACCGAGCCCGTCCACCCGCCCAGGAGTGCCCCATGACCGCAGATCAGTACGACACCTTCGACACCACGATCGACGACAGATTCCTCGACGACTACACGGAGGGGGGCCGGTACCGGTTCGGCGAGGAGTCCGTGGACGCCGACGAGATCGTGGAGTTCGCCCGCCGGTACGACCCGCAGAGCATCCACACCGATCCGGAGGCGGCGGCCGGGGGGCCGTTCGGAGGCCTGATCGCGAGCGGCTGGCAGACGGCCGCGCTCATGATGCGCCTGTTCGCCGACAACTACCTCACCAGTGTCGCGAGCCTGGCCTCACCCGGGATCGACGAACTCCGCTGGGTCAGGCCCCTCCGCCCCGGTGACCGGCTCACCCTTGTCTGCGAGACGACCGGTGTCCGCCCCTCGAGGAGCAAACCGGACCGGGGGGTGCTCACCACGGATGTGACGCTGATCAACCAGGACGGCGAACCGGTGCTGACCGCCACTGCACTCAACATGGTCGCCCGCCGCTGACCCGGGTCAGAGCCTGGGCGTCAGGTGGAAGATCGGCAGGTTCCTGGTCGTGCGCGTGGCGTAGATCTCGTAGTTGGGCCACACCCTCACGGCGGCATCCCAGGCCGAGGCCCGCTCGTCCTCGGACACCTCGCGCACGTCCACGGTGAGCCTGGCGCCGTAGACCGACATGTCGACCTCGCCCGCCCCCGCCGCACGGAGGTTGTGCACCCACGCGGGCATCTTCTCGCCTCCCCAGTTGGAGCCGACGATCACCAGGCCGTTGCGCCACGACGCGCACAGTAGAGGCGTGTCGCGCAGCTCACCGGTTTTCCGCCCCGGGACGTGCAACGTGAGGGTGGGTAGTCCCGCCACGCGGAGCAGCGGGACCCTGCCACCGGAGATCCTGGTCATCCACTTGTCGACCGTCACCACGAGATGGGAGTTCTCCCGCGTGGCGTCCTGACGCCCGAACCAGACCGCGAGCGGGGTGAGAAAGTTACTCATGAACGAACCTTAGGATGTCGGCGGCCATTCCCGACGAGTCAGGGTGCTTTTCGCGGTCGCGACCACCTGTACGGATTCGAGCCAGCCCCGGTGCAACCCGGCCTCGAGGGACGCGAGGTGGAACGCCCACATCCGGCGGTAGACGGCGTCGAATCCCAGGGCCGCCGCATCCCGCCCCCGGTGCGCGAACGTCTCGGACCACAACCGCACCGTCTCCGCGTGGTGCGAAGTTGACTCGATCCGCCCGAGTAGTTGCAGGCGCGGTGATCGTTCGATGGCCGCCACCAGTTCCGTCCAGGACACCACGGGCCCCGCCTCGGAGACGTAGCGCGAGCCCCACGCCGCGAGCTCGACGACCGCGGGCCTGGGGCGCTCCGCGGAGACCACCGCCGCTATCGCGAGTCTGCCGCCATCCGCCAGGAGCCTCTCGGCTGCGTCCAGCACCTCCGCGTAACCGGCGAATCCCGCCGTGACGCCGGGGTCGACCGCGACCACCGCGTCGACGGTCCCCCGCGCATCCGCAGGACCACCCAGGAAGAGGGTGATCTCGTCATCGAGTCCCGCCGCGGCGAATCTCGAGCCGAGGGCCGACAGACGCTCGGTCGAGGCGGTCATGGTCCGCACGTGAGCGCCGCGCTCGGCGGCCCGCATCGGCAGTTCGCCCCACCCCGGCGTGGCGACGAGGGCCCGAGACCCTGCTCCGACACCCGCCAGGGAGAGAAGTGTGTCGGCCGAACGCCTCTGGGCATCACCCAGATCGTTGCGCCGTGGCGGCGACGCCGGGACCTCCAGGTGGACCACGTCGGTTCCGTCTTCCATCCGTGTGCGGGTGCGTGCACCGGAGGCGAACACCGCGCCCGAGGTCGACATCGTCTCGTCGGTGTACAGCGAGGTGAGCGCCCCGGGAACGGAATCCTCGAGCTCCACCGCCACCGGCCCCCCGCGCCTGCGCCCACCACCGGGGGTTCCGCGACCTTCGCGCCCGTAGGCACGCTCGCCCGGGTGGGCGCAATCGGCGTTGCCGGCGATCCAGGGGCCGAGGGTCCCGATGACCGCCCCGAGGTCGGTGGTCGTCCACTCGCCGGCCATGTACGACTCGCCCAGGCCCAGGACCCCGGCCGAGGCGAGGCGCGCCCAGAAGCGCTCGGGGTTCCCCAACACCATGCGTACGGGAGCGTCGTACTCCCCCGCCGCCGTCGAGTCCGGGTAGTCGATCCTCAGGCCGAGCTCCCGGGTCGACCTCCGCAGCGCCTGGGCGACCTCACCCGCGGCCTGTCCGCCTGTCCCGTCCGGCTCCGCGAGCGCGGGCCACCGATCGAGGTCGACGGTCTGCGGTTCGAGTCTGACCACCGGGTCCCTCCTCAGGGGTGTCGTCAGTGGGACGGTACCGCCGCACGTCGCCCCGGCCGGTCAGGCGCGACGGGGGGAATGGTTCACCGCCGCGAGCCCACAACGTGTGCACCGGTTACCGCATACCACTACTCTGGGTACTCGTGTCCGCGCTTGACCCGCCCGGGCCCCGACCGACGAGCCAACGCGCCCGTCACGACAGACCCACCCTCACCAGGAGCCGCCATGACCGAGCCCGCACACGACCAGGCCACCGCCACTGCACCGGCCGGCCGCCGGCACCGCGTCGTCATCATCGGGTCCGGCTTCGGCGGGCTCTTCGCCGCACAGCAACTGGAGAAGGCGGACGTGGACGTGACCCTGGTCGCCAAGACCGGGCACCATCTGTTCCAACCGCTCCTCTACCAGGTCGCGACCGGAATCCTCTCCGTCGGCGAGATCGCTCCGCCCACCCGGCTGATCCTCCGCGATCAGAAGAACGCCACCTGCATCCTCGGTGACGTCAACAAGATCGACGTGGCGGCCAAGACCGTGTCCGCCTCCGCCGGCCACATCCCGTTCGACATCGAGTACGACAGCCTGATCGTCGCCGCCGGCGCCAACCAGTCGTACTTCGGCAACGACCACTTCGAGCGCTGGGCCCCGGGGATGAAGACGGTGGACGACGCTCTCGAGCTGCGCAGCCGCATCCTCGGCTGCTTCGAACAGGCCGAGGTCACCGAGGACGAAGAAGAACGCCGCCGACTGTTGACGTTCATCATCGTGGGCGCCGGCCCGACCGGTGTGGAGATGGCCGGGCAGGTGGCAGAGCTGGCGCAGCACACTCTCAAGGACACCTTCCGCCGGATCGATCCCGCCACCGCTCGCGTGATTCTCCTCGATGCCGCCCCCGCGGTCCTCCCGCCGTTCGGCAACAAGCTCGGCAACGCGGCTCGGGCGAGGCTCGAGAAGATGGGCGTCGAGATCCAGCTCAATGCCATGGTCACCGACGTCGACTACCACGGCATCGAGGTCAAGGACCCGGACGGTTCGGTCCGCCGGATCGATGCCACCTGCAAGATCTGGTCCGCCGGCGTCAAGGCCAGCACCCTCGGCAAAATGCTCGCCGACCAGACCGACGCCGAGGTGGACCGGGCCGGACGCGTCCTGGTGCAGAAGGACCTCTCGCTGCCCGGACATCCCGAGATCTTCGTCGTCGGTGACATGATGAGCCTCGACGGCCTCCCCGGGGTGGCGCAGGTCGCGATCCAGGGCGGCAAGTACGCCGCCAAGCAGATCATGGCCGAGGTCGAGAAGGGCAGGTCCTCCGCCGAGCGGCCGCCGTTCAAGTACTTCGACAAGGGCTCCATGGCCACCGTGTCGCGCTACAGCGCGGTGGTGAAGGTGGGCAAGTTGGAGATCTCGGGCTTCATCGCGTGGGTGATGTGGCTCGTGGTGCACCTCGCCTACCTCATCGGCTTCAAGAACCGACTCACCACCATGTTCTCCTGGGGTATGCACATGGGCGGCGACCACCGCTCGCAGTTGACGTCGACCCAGCAGTGGGTCTACGGCCGACAGGCCATCGAGCGGGTCGCGGCCCAGGACAAGGCCCTGTCGGCGGAGGAGGCCCGCGACCGGGCTGTGGAGACCACGTCGATCAGCGACTGACGAAAGTCGACTTCACGAGGAACGCCCGGCGGGAACTCTCCCGCCGGGCGTTCTCCGTACCCGGGCCCCCGACTTTCTCCGTAAACGGGCCCCGACTACTGGAGATTCGCGAGTCGGACCTGACCGACGGCAGCGGCCCGGCCGTCGTCACCGGTGATCTCGACACGCCAGAGTTGCTGACTGCGGCCCCGGTGCACGGGGGTGCCGGTGGCCGTGAGCGTGCCCTCGGTGACGGCACGCAGGAAGTCAGTCGAGTTGTTGACCCCGACCACCTTCCCCTCGCCCCCGAGCCACACCGCGCCCGCCACACTCGCGACCTCCTCGGCGATGGCACAGTAGACGCCGCCGTGGACTATCCCGTAGGGCTGGTGCAGATGCGGGCCGACTTCCACCGAGACCACCACCCTGTCGGGAGTGACCTCCAGATAGTTCATGCCGATTCCGCCGCCGAAACCGGCACCGGACTGACCTCGGATCAGCTGGATGAACTCGTTCTCGACCGCGTCGGACATCGATCCTCTTCCTGAAGGCCCGGGCCGTCCGGGCGACTCGGGTTCCGACGCTACCGCGCGCCCGCGTTCCCGGAGCAGAGTCAGGCGGGCTCAGCGGACCGAGCGCCAGCCCCTGTCGCGCACCGGGATCGGTCCCGCTCCGGGCGTTCGCGGTAGGGCACTCCGTCTCCGGACCGCCAGACCTGAGTCGTGTAGGGCCTGCAGGACGAGTTGCCCGCGCCGGTATCCGGTCTCAGAACTCGTGTCGGCGAAGGTCGGGACGATGGTCGCGGCGCCCAGTACACACTCCCCGACCACCGACCACAGGGTGTCGACACTGCAATTGCTCACGCGGGAGAGGTCGTCGAACACAGGGCTCAAGGTCATGCGCGACCGGCAGGCGAGCCACTGGGCGAGCGCCTGCTCGCACGGCAGCACCACGGTCCCGGGTGACCCCGCAGACGGATCGTCGCAGAGAAGACGCAACGTGGTGTCCCGGACCCCCGCCCAATCGAGCCCGCCTTCGATGTCGGTGCGGACCGCGAGGTTCTCCGCACCTGTGTCCCAGACCCGGCCGATGGTGACGAAGCTCGCGACCGCCCGGCCGATCACCCCGTGGGCGAACGCGTCCGCGACGAGGTACGTCGAGAATCGGATGTCCCCGGACTCTGCGAAGTAGTTGCGGAACATCATCTCGACACGTCCGCCGTCCACCGCCTGCTCCAGCGGGACCCACCGGCGGCGGGACTGTGTTCGGAGATCTGCGATCGAGTAGAACTTCGGGTATCCCGGCCTGAATCCGGCGAGTACGTCGACCGTGTCGTCGAACACCGTGCGCGTACCCACCATCTGCGTGGGCAGCATGGAACTGGTCATCTCTGCTGCTTCCCCCTCAATGATCACTTCTCAACCCGGCCGGCCACCTACCCGTCGATGCCACCCCGCGGATCGTTTCCCCCCGTTCCGCGGGTGCACCGGTGTCCCGGCCCGGTAATAAGTGATACAACACACCACCTGCCGCAACCAAGGGTTTTTGGTCGGTTCCGGCAATCATTGCACTCAGTGCACGACTGATCTGTCAGCAAACACACAGGTTGCGTAGCGCCCGCGAACCGCCCCCGATCTCCCATCGACGCAGGTCCATCGCCCGGGATGGCGTGGACTACTCTGAGACCCATGAGTACTGAGCGCGAGGACGCGCAGCCGACCTCAGGCACCGACGGAACCGCTGATATCGGAGTCACCGGACTCGCCGTGATGGGCTCGAACATCGCCCGGAATTTCGCCCGCCACGGATACACGGTCGCCGTGCACAACCGCTCCGCCGGCAAGACCGACGCCCTGCTGAACGAGCACGGTGGGGACGGGGAGTTCGTCCGTACTGAGACGATCGAGGAATTCGCCGCAGCGCTACGGTCACCGCGCCGCGCACTGGTCATGGTCCAGGCCGGAGCACCCACCGATGCGGTGATCGAGGCCCTTGCTGATGCCTTCGACGAGGGCGACATCATCATCGATGGTGGCAATTCCCTCTACACCGACACCATCCGCCGGGAGAAGGCGATGGCCGACCGCGGGATCCGATTCATCGGCGCCGGCATCTCCGGCGGCGAGGAGGGCGCCCTCGAGGGCCCGTCCATCATGCCGGGTGGCCCGGCCTCCAGCTACGAGGTCGTCGGGCCGATGCTTGAGGACATCTCCGCCAAGGTCGACGGGACCGCGTGCTGCACCCACGTCGGCGAGGACGGCTCCGGCCACTTCGTCAAGATGGTGCACAACGGGATCGAGTACTCGGACATGCAGCTCATCGGCGAGGCCTACCACCTGCTCCGCGGTGTGGCCGGGATCGAGCCGGCGGCCATGGCCGAGGTCTTCCGTGAATGGAACACCGGCGAACTCGACTCCTACCTCATCGAGATTACGGCAGAGGTACTCGCCCAGGAGGACTCCGAGACCGGGTATCCCCTGGTCGACGTGATCGTGGACCGTGCGGGCCAGAAGGGAACCGGTCGCTGGACGGTCAAGTCCGCGTTGGATCTCGGGGTTCCCGTGACCGGCATCGCGGAGGCCGTGTTCGCGCGTGCCCTCTCGAGCTCGGTACCCCAACGCGAGGCCGGCAGGGCACTGCCCTCCGGCGCGGTGTCGACCCCGACCGGAACAGGCCCGGAATTCGTCGAGGATGTGCGCCGGGCGCTCTACGCGTCGAAGGTCATCGCCTACGCCCAGGGCTTCGACCAGATCACCGCTGCCACGGCCGAGCACGGCTGGGAGGTGTCGCGAGGCGACCTGGCCACGATCTGGCGTGGGGGGTGCATCATCCGCGCCACCTTCCTCGACCGCATCCGCGAGGCCTACGCGGAAGACGGCGATCTACCCACGCTTCTGGCCGCCCCGTACTTCGCCGAGGCCCTCGCGGATTGTGTCGACAGCTGGCGACGCGTGGTCATCACCGCGGTCTCCGCGGGAATCCCGGCGCCCGGATTCGCCGCGGCCCTGGCCTACTACGACGGACTCCGGACCGAGCGCCTACCCGCCGCGCTCATCCAGGGCCAGCGTGACTTCTTCGGCGCCCACACCTACTTGCGGACCGACCGCGAGGGCAGCTTCCACACCCAGTGGAGCGGCGATCGTACGGAGGTTCAGGTCTGACCGGGTCGGCTCATCGGGATCTGGGCCGTCTACTCGCCGGGCTCGGCGTAGCGGTCCCGATCAGGCACGCCGTCTCCACAGTCGTAGACGGACCGGCGAGTCCGATCCAGACCGCGGCTCTCGAGGACGCGGTGGCGGGCCGCGATCTCCTCGCGGTCGCGCCGACGGGCTCCGGGAAGACCCTGGTGTTCGCGATCGGCGTAGCCCATAGGCTGGCCGGGGCCCCGAGTCTCCCCGATCGGCCGCGCGCGATCGTGGTCGCCCCGACCCGCGAGTTAGCGGTACAGAACGCAGAGGTCCTCGCCGAGGTCGGCGCGGGTGCCGGACTCCGCGTCGCCACATTCGTCGGCGGTCAGCCGCTCTCGAAGGACCGCAGGACCCTGGTGGCACCGGTCGACATCGCGGTGGGCACACCGGGACGGCTGACCGATCTGATCAGGACCGGAGCACTGTCCACGGCGGATGTCAGTGTGCTCGTACTGGACGAGGCGGACCATTTGATGGGGCTCTCTTTCGGCGAACAGACCGCCGCACTGCTCGCCGAGTGTGGCGACGCCGCGCTCCTGTCGACGACGGCCACGGCGGACACCGATGTCGAGGACGCACTGCGACGCAGGCGCCCCGGGCTGCGTATCCACCGCGTGGACTCCCCCGTCGACTCCGCGCCGCCCACGGTCGCCGCCGCCGGGGCTCCCCGTCGGCTCGTCGTGGTCTCCGCACCGGATCCGGACCTCTACGCGATCGCACTCGCCGCCCGCTGCCGTCGGGCGTTGTTCTTCGTTCCCCGACGCGACGCTGTCGAGCAGTTGCGTGCCTCCATCGCGGCGACCGGAGTCACCGCGGCCGGTGTGGCGGGCTCGGCTTCACCGACCAGGAGGGCCGGCGCCTTCGCCGACCTCGCCTCGGGCACCGTCCGGGTACTCGTGAGCACCGACCTCGCCGGACGTGGTCTCGACCTCGACGGTATCGGCCACGTCATCCACGTCGGACCTCCCCACTCTGTACAGGATCTGGTCCACCGCTCCGGCCGGACCGGGCGGGGAGACGACGCCGCCGGAGTGGTGGCCGCGATCGTCCGACCGTCGGAGGTGGCACGGATCAGCGCGTTGGCACGTGAGGTCGGCATGACTGTCGATCTCGTCGACCCCACCGGGCCCCGTGCAGCCCCCCTCCTCGACGAGCTCTTCGGTCCGGAGATCGCGCTGCCCCGGCGCCGCAGAGAGTCCGCGCCGTCGGCACGTTCCCGCCGGCCCGCGCAGTCCCGGGTGCACCGCCCCAAGAAGAAGCGACGTTCGTGAGCGCGAGTCGCCGTACCGCCAATCCCGTTCTGGTGCCCGAACGACTCTGGAGAGAACTGGAGCTCCGGCACACCGACACAGTAGATCTGCTGACCAACGACCACCTCGCGCGTCGGCGCCGGGGCGAGCCACACCCGGTCGCGGACTTCCTGTTCACCTACTACCGGACGAGCGTCGCCGCCGTCCGGCGCTGGCACCCCGGACCCGGGCTGATCCTGGAGGACGCCCATCTGACCGAACGGGTGGAATGGCGTCACTATGAGCGCGCCTCACTGCACGGTCGGTCCGGCCTGATCGTGAACCCCTCGTCCGTCCTGTCCCGCTGCGGCTCCCGCATCACCCGGGCACGCGAGATCGTCGAAGCCACCGCGTCGCGGCCAGGCGCCACGGGCTGCTTCGGCCTCCACGAGTGGGCCATGCTCTACGGCACCACTGATGACGACGCACGTCACCGCCAGGTACCGCTACGGGTGTCGCACGCACGGATAGACCAGGTCGTGGACAATTCCCGACTGCGATGCACCCACTTCGACGCCCTACGGTTCTTCACCGAGGCCGCCGTCCCCCTCAACCAGGACGTCCTGACCCGCGTCGGGCAGGCCCGGAACGAACAGCCGGCCTGCCTGCACGCCGGCATGGACCTCTACTCGCACGTCGCCGCGATGGAGGCGGGCGCCCCGGGAGAGCTCCTCGTCGACACGCTCGTCGCCGCCTTCGATGCCCGTGAGGTCGACATGCGGTCCTCCCCCTACGATCTCTCCGCCTGGGGGCTCGAGCCGATCCCGGTGGAAACCCCCGAGGGCCGTGCGGCGTTCGTGGCCCATCAACGCGGATGGATCCGACGGACGCAGGCGCTCCGGGCCCGATACCTGGACGCGGTCAGGACCCTGGAGTCGTCGAGCGCGAGCCGCCTGGCCGGAGCGGAGAAGTGACCCGTCACGCGGGAATCGCTCCGAACAACCGCTCGGCCACTCCCGTGATCACGTCTCCCAACTCGGAATAGGCGTCGTCGCCGGCCGTAGCCGTGCGGAGGACCAACCCCATCGTCCGGCCCGGGGCGGGCTCGAGGAATCTCGCCACCCCGATGCCAGGGTCGCGACTCTCGGACACCACCGCGGACTCCGGCACGATCATCACCCCGAGCCCCCCGGCCACACATCGCACCGCGGTGGTCAGGGAGGCCGCCCGCGACCCACCGCGGCCCAGGATCGGAGCAGAGACCCTCCGGCACAGGTCCACCGTCTGGTCGCGGAGGCAGTGCCCTTCATCGAGCATCAACAGTGGAAGATCCGCCAGGGCCTCCAACGAGAGTCCTTCTCGCCCGGCGAGCGCGTGGTCCGCAGGGACGAGGAGGGCGAACTGCTCGGTGTACAGCGGCACCCCGATCGCTCCAGCGGACTCGGTCGGCACGGCCATGATCGCCACATCGATCGCCCCCGCGCGCAACTGTTCGACCAGTCTGGCGGTCTGATCCTCGACGATCCGCGGCCGGAGATCGGGGAAACGATCGGCCAGCGCGGGGAGCAGGCCCGGGAGGAGGTAGGGCGCAGCCGTCGGGATCACCCCGATCCGGAGGTCGCCCGACAGCGGTCCCCCGCTACCGGCGGCGATATCGGCGACAGCATCCATCGCGCTCACCGCCGCCCGTGCGAACGGGAGGAGTCGATGCCCGACGGGCGTGACGAGCACGGTCCGCGTGCTCCGTTCGACCAGATGAACCCGCAGTCCCTCCTCCAGGGTGGCGAGTGCCTGGGAGAGTGACGGTTGGCTCATTCCGAGCTCTTCAGCGGCACTGCGGAAGTGGAGCCGTTCCGCGACGGCGAGGAACACCCTGAGCTGGGTCACGCTCGGAACGAACCGCTGATTGACCATACCGATTAGTGTAGAACGATCGATAGGTCAGAGTCGATGATTATTCGCTCCCCCCTATGGGTGATCTTCACCTCATTAGGTTTACCTCTCAACGGGGGTCGGGCATAGTCGGGCATGCCCGTTCAAGAACGGCCTTTAACCCAGGAGGATCACATGGCACTTCTCACTATCGGCGATCAGTTCCCCGACTTCACGCTGACGGCCCTCAAGGGCGGCGACCTCCAGCAGGTCAACGCCCAGCAGCCCGAGGACTACTTCGAGACGATCACCAACCAGTCCTACGCCGGCAAGTGGCGCGTGATCTTCTTCTACCCGAAGGACTTCACCTTCGTCTGCCCCACCGAGATCGCCGCGTTCGGCAAGCTCGACGAGGACTTCCAGGACCGCGACACGCAGGTCCTCGGTGGCTCGATCGACAACGAGTTCGCGCACTTCAACTGGCGCGCGACCAACGACGAGCTCAAGGGTG
Source organism: Dietzia psychralcaliphila (assembly GCF_003096095.1). Lineage (NCBI taxonomy): Bacteria > Bacillati > Actinomycetota > Actinomycetes > Mycobacteriales > Dietziaceae > Dietzia > Dietzia psychralcaliphila. The sequence goes on along the minus strand of NZ_CP015453.1, from coordinate 1,674,573 downwards.
TCCCGTTCCCGATCCTGTCGGACATCAAGCACGAGCTCATCCGCGAGCTCGGCGTCGAGAACGCTGACGGGGTCGCCGACCGCGCCACCTTCATCGTCGACCCGGACAACGTCATCCAGTTCGTCTCGGTGACTCCGGACGCCGTCGGCCGCAACGTCGACGAGGTCCTGCGTGTCCTCGACGCCCTCCAGTCGTCCGAGGTCTGTGCCTGCAACTGGCAGAAGAACGACCCGACCAAGAACATCAACAAGATGGACATGCTGCAGGAGGGCATCAAGTGACCATCGAGAACCTGAAGTCCGGACTCCCCGAGTTCGCGAAGGATCTCAAGCTGAACCTCGGGTCACTGGCGCGCTCCACGGAGCTGTCGCCCCAGCAGCTCTGGGGGACCTTTCTCGCGACCGCCGCGGCAACCCGTTCCGAGACCGTGCTGTCCGAGATCGCCGACGAGGCACGCGAGCACCTGTCCGACGAGGCGTTCAACGCCGCACTCGGTGCCGCGTCCATCATGGCCATGAACAACGTGGCCTACCGTGCCAAGGAATTCCTCGGCGAGGACTACACCCAGGTCCGGATGGGCCTGCGGATGAACATCATCGCCAACCCGGGGGTGGAGAAGGCGGACTTCGAACTCTGGTCGATGGCCGTCTCGACGATCAACGGGTGCGAGAACTGCACCGCCGCGCACGATGACGTCATCCGCAAGGAAGGCATCACCAAGGAACAGGCCTGGGAGGCCGTCAAGATCGCCGGTACCGTGGCCGGCGTCGCGCAGGCCGTGGAGATCCACGCCAACATCTGACCCCACTGTTCCGGATCACGGACGCAGAGCCCCGTCGACACCGTCGACGGGGCTCGCTGCATTCTCCTCACGCCGTCTCGGCGAGTTGACCCTCCCCAAAACGCCCGGACAGGACTAGGTTCGGAGAGAGGGAAGTGGAAAAATCTTTCACACCGACGCAAAGAGATCTGGAGATGCCATGACCACCGGAGGCACCCCGTCAGGAGACGGGTTCCCGAACGATCCGTACGGCGCAGGAACCGGTCAGCAGAACTGGGGCGGACAGCAGCACGGCGGACAAGGGAACGCGCAGGGATTCGGCCAGGAGCCCTATCCCGATCAGGGCTACGGTCAGCAGAGCTACGGCGGGCAGGACTACGGCCAGCAGCCATACGGGGACCCGGCGTACGGCGCCGCACACCCCCAGCCCGGACAGGGCGGTGGACCAATGATGACCGGCAGGGTGTCCGCCACCGACGCCATCGGCGCCGGATGGCAGATGTTCAAGAACAATCCACTTCCGTGGGTGTTGATCACTCTGGCCATGTTCGTCGCCAACGGTATCGCGAGTTCGGTATCCAACTCGGAATCGATGTCTGTGTCGTTCATCGGCAGCATCCTGACGTTTGCCGTCAGCCTCCTGTTCCAGGCTTTCGTCATCCGGGGCGCGCTACTCGAGGTGGACGGTCACAAGCCGGAGATCGGCGACTTCTTCAAGCTGCACAACTTCGGAGCCTTCGTCATCGCGGCGATCCTGGTGGCAATCGCGACGACCATCGGGTTCATCCTGCTGATCATCCCCGGGATCGTGGCGGCCTTCCTCCTCTACTGGACCCTCCACTTCGTCGTGGACCGGAACATGACGGCGATCGACGCCATGAAGTCGAGCGTCAACGCCATCAAGTCCGACGCCGGCAACCTGTTCGCCCTCGCGGTGCTCAACATCCTCGTCGTCATCGCCGGCTTCCTGGCCTTGTTCGTCGGGCTCCTCGTCGCTGTTCCCGTGGTCACCCTGGCCTCGGTATTCGCCTACCGCACCATCACCGGTCCGAGCGACTTCTCGCGTATGGCGACAAGCACAGTCTGATCACAGCATTACGCAGGGCCACGACCAGTGGGTCATGCGCATCACAGACAACAGCCCCCGGCGGGGTCCGCCGGGGGCTGTTGTGCACACCACACAGTAGTGGTCAGTCGTTCGTGAGCCCTCGGGGCTCCGGGGAGTCCCTCTCGTCCGCGTAGTTCTCGTCCGTGTAGTTCTCGTCCGTGTAGTTCACATTCGCGGAGTTCACCTGCGCGGAACTCACGTCCGGGGGATTCTCGTGCGCGGGGTTCTCGTCCGGAGAGTCGCTCTCGTGCGCCATCGCGCGCCGAACCGCCCAGATGGTCGCGGCAAACGCCACCAGCGCGAGCGGCCACCCCATGGCGATCCGCGCAGCGCCGAGCCAGTTGACCTCGTCATTAAGGTAGAGCGCGTGCTGCAGGACAGCGCGTATCGCGAAGAGTCCGGCCCAGATCCAGGTGGCGATGGCGTACCAACGCCGGGCGTGCGGGTTCCTGCGCCAGGACATACCCTTTCCGTCGAGGAACCCCCAGATCACACCGACCAGCGGCCACCGAGCGAGCGCGGACAGTGCGAACGCCCCGCCGTACACCGCCTGCGTGATGATCCCGTAGAGGAAATACCCCTTCGCGCTTCCGGTGCGCCAGGCGATCAGGACACCGATCGCGACCCCGATGAACCCGGAGATCGCGGGCTGGGGGTTCTCGCGTCGGACCAGTGACCACGCCAACATCGCGACCGCCACCCCCAGGGCGGCCCATATCGCCACGGTCAGTCCCCAGAACCCGTTGACGGGAACGAAGGTCAGGATGGGGATCGACGAGTAGACGAGCCCGCGGACTCCACCCATCTGATCGAGCAACGAGGCGTCCGGGTCACCGAACGAGGCCTTGCGCTTGGTTCTCGTGCTGTCGTCGGAAGCGTCCCCGGTGGCCTGCTCCCCAGCTCGTTCAGACTCTGTCACGCTTCTCCTCCGCGTCCCGCGCGCGGTTGCCCACTGAGCAACTCGTAGCGCGGATTGAACATGATCTTCTGACCATCCCGGACGCCGATCCGTCCGGTGACCTTGACGAAGCGGCCGGTGTCGATTCCCGGGATCGATCGACGTCCCAACCAACACACGTCTACCGCACCCGTCCCGTCGTACAGTTCGGCGGTCACCCCGAGGAACTGCTCTCCTCCCCCGGACAGGACCGTGCGCACCCGACCGGCCAGGGTGACCAGTTGCCCCCGCTGCGCGCTCTCTACCGGCGAACTGCCGGTTCCCTGCACCACGCCGGCCAGGTCCACCGCGTCGAGCGACTCGAGCGGCGCTGTCAGGCGAACCGAGAGCCCACGGAACATCCGTGCCACTGACATGGCTCCCCTCTCGGAGCGTCGGTCGATCAGAGCTCGTCGGTGCCGCGGAGCCGGTCCATGGCGCTGCCGTCCCTGCGCGGCTGCGACGCCGGCTTCTGTACCGGCTGCGACGCCGGCGTCTGCTCCGGCTGAGACGCCGGACTGGGTTCCTGAGCCGGTGCCGGGGAGCTCGACGCCGGCGTCTGGCCGGTCTGAGGCCGGGCCTGCGGGTTCTGAGGCCGGGCCTGCGCTGCCGCCTGGGCGGGTTGACCTGCTGCCATCTGCTGCTGATAGGCCTGCGCCTGCTGCTGCGCGGCCAACTGCGACTGCGCCTTGACCAGCGCCTGTTGGATCTCGTCAGGGATGGTCAGCGGCAGTGCCTCCCGGACGGGCATCGGCCCCTCGCCACGGTTCACCAGGAGATGCTCGAACACTTCTCTGCCCTCTTCGGCGGCCTGCTCCGCCAGTTCGGGGGTGGCCATGATCCGCACCTCGGCGGTCCACCGGTGGCCGTCGACCCCGATCGCGCGGAACACCGCGCCGGGCATGGCGGCCACGAGCTCACGCCCCCACGGGCCGTCCTCGACCGTCACCTCGGCGCCCTGCCCCTCGAGCTGCTCGCGCATGCCCGCGACCATGGTCCGCCACTGCCCTGCGGACTTCGGGGCGGCGAAGGCGCGCGGGATGACCCGCGACACGGAGGTGACCACGTGGAACTCAGGTTGACCGTTGGGATCCAGAGCGACGTTCAGGTCGCGTCCCTTGGGTACGCCGATCACCAGGGAGCCGAGGTCGAGGTGTCCGAAGCCGAGATCGGTGTAGTACCGGGTGACGTCCGCGATCGCCGAACGGTCATGAGGTCCCGCCGTAGACGGTGCGGAGTCCGCGGCGTCCCCGGGGGCGGCGGCCTCGCTGTCCCCGGTCACCGACTTCTTGCGTCCGAACATGGTCGAATCCTCTCCGCATGCGACCCGGTCCCGGTCGGGACCGTGCCTCCTGACGCTACCCAACGATGTCGCCGCCGGTCAGGTCAGGCGGTGGTGGCCTCCGGTCGATCCGTGACCACGCTCGCCCCGGTCGGTCTCGTCGAGCTCGTGGACCTCGATGACGTCCCAGAGTTCGACTCGCTGGATGAGCAACTGTGCGATCCGGTCACCGCGTCCGATGCGGACCGGTTCGGACGGGTCGAGGTTGACGAGGTTGACCTTGATCTCGCCGCGGTACCCGGCGTCGACGGTTCCCGGGGCGTTGACGATCGAGAGCCCGGCACGCGCGGCGAGCCCGGATCTGGGGTGCACGAGGCCCGCATATCCCTCCGGGATGGCGACGGACACCCCTGTGCCCACCAACGACCGTTGCCCGGGTGCGAGTTCACAGTCCTCAGCGGAATAGAGGTCGATACCCGCATCCGAAGGATGAGCCCGGGACGGCACGGGGAGCCCGGGGTCGAGCCGCCGCAGACGCAACGGTCCGCCTGATCCGACCGGGTGTTCCGAGTTGCTCATTGCTGGCCGCCCTCCTGCCGGGTGGAGCCCGGGTGATGGATAGTCTTGATGTCGTGACCGAAGAAGATCTCCGACCGTCGCCCGACCGCGTCCCGCGCCGTGTTCATTCAGAACGCCTCCTGGTACCGGGATGGTGGTGGGTGGTTCTCGTCGCCGTCACCGGCCTCGTCGCCGCCGTGGCGTTCACGCTCGGCGCCCCGTGGTGGTTGTGGCTCCTCACAGTGGTCGTACCCGCGCTGTTCGCCTGGCTTTTCGTGACCGTCGGGCGCGAGCGAATCGAGGTCGAGTCCGACGGTCAGGGTGGAGGAACCCTGTACGCGGGCCGGGCACGTCTTCCCTTCGAAGCCATCTCGCGCAGCGCCGTCGTTCCGGCCACCGCGAAGCAGGCCGCGATGGGGCGCCAGCTCGATCCCGAGGCGTTCGTCGTCCACCGCGGGTATGTCCCCACCATGGTGATCGTCGTCCTAGACGACCCTCTGGACCCCACGCCGTACTGGCTCGTCAGTACCCGCGACCCCGAGGGACTCGCGGCGGCGCTTCCGGACAACCACTACAGCTGACTGATCAGCCCGCGCAGTCCACACAGATCGGGAGCCCGTCCTTCTCCTCGGCGAAACGGCTGCGGTGATGGACGAGGAAGCAGTCGCCACAGGTGAACTCGTTGTCCTGCTCGGGAACCACCCGCACGGTGAGTTCCTCTCCTGAGAGGTCTGCACCCGGCAGCTCGTAGGACTCGGCGGTGTCCGTCTCGTCCACGTCGACCTCGCCGGTCGCCCCCTCCGCCCTCCGGGCCTTGAGTTCTTCCAGCGAATCACCGGCGAGCTCATCAGCTTCGGTCCGGCGGGGTGCGTCGTAGTCGGTTGCCATGAGTCTCTTCTCTAGCGGTCTGGTGACGAGGGTGGTCGGTTCGATCGTTGACCGACCGGCGCACGCATATTAACGGAAACTAGCAGGGATTTCATCCGAGCTGCCGGACCGTGTCCCGGCCGGGACGCTGACACCCCGGCGATTACAGTGGTGAGGCGGACCCGGACAGGGCTCCCGCACCGTGACACCTGCAGGAAGGACCCTCATGGTCGTCCACCTCAGCGCCCAGGCGACTCCCAGTCCGACCCCCACTCGGGGGATGGGACGCATGCGCAGCCCCTACATCTTGTTCGTGGTGGCCGCGTTGGTCCTCGGTGGTGTCGTGTGGGCCCTCGCCCTCAGGGGAAGCGATGCCGCGACCCAGGCCGCCGCCTGCCCCGTGACGCCGGCGGCGGAAGAGGCCGGACTGCAGGCACAACCGGCCGACGCGCTCGACTCGGTCGAACCGGCATTGTTGTCGGACACGAGCGTCCGGGTGCTCAACGCGAACGGGCAGAGCGGTCAGGCCGGGGCGGTCGCAGCCCAGCTGGCCGAGCGCGGGTTCCAGCCGGCGGGAGCAGATACCACGGGCAACGACCCCGTCTACGCCCAGGATCTCGAGTGCCACGGACAGATCCGCTACGGCCAGGCCGGGCAGGCGAACGCTCGGTCACTCTCGTTGGCGGCGCCGTGCATGCAGTTGGTGGCCGATGGCCGGGACGACGCGTCCGTCGACCTGGTGCTGGGGACGATCTTCTCGCGGTTGTCGGACTCGACGGAGAGTGTGGGCTCACTCGACGAACTCAAGGTCGGTCGTCAACCGATCTCCGCCGAACTCGAGGCGGCGCGCGCGGTCAGCTGCTGACCGGCCGCTCGAGCCCCTCCATCGCGTCCAGGGCGGCCAGGGCGGCCGAGAACGCGGATGCCACACCGGGTGCGGCGGCAACAGTGGGGACCTCGTCGTTGTCGGACACCATCACCATCGCACCGGCCTCGGCGGCGATCAGTGCCCCGGCGGCGTGATCCCACGGTTTGAGGCAGCGCTCGTAGTAGGCGTCGAGGCGGCCGGTGGCCACCATGCACAGATCCAGGGCCGCGGATCCGCACCGTCTGATGTCGCGGATACGCGGGAGGAGCCCTGCGACCACCCGCCCCTGCTCGGCGCGGACGTCCGAGTCGTAGGAGAACCCGGTCCCCACGAGCGCCAACGACAGGTCGTCACACCCTGACGCCGCCAACTCGGTGACCGTTCCCCCCGCGGATCGGAGACTCGATCCGCGTCCGACACCTGCGGTCCACGTCTCGCGCGTGACGATGTTGTGCACGGCACCCGCGAGGACGACGCCGTCGACCTCGGCCGCCACGGAGACGGCGGTGAAGGGGATCCCGTAGAGGAGGTTGACGGTCCCGTCGACCGGATCCACCACCCACCGCACCGCTCCCCGACCCGCGGCGGACCGGTCCTCGCCACCCTCCTCCCCCAGGACCCGGTCGCCGGGCCGGGCAGCGGCCACCTCCGAACGGAGGTGCTCCTCCACCGTGGTGTCGATGACGGTGACAGGGTCGGTCGCCGAACTCTTGGCGCGCGGGTCGAGACCCGTAGGGGCGAACTGCTCCAGCATCCGCCGGGCCACGTCGCCGCCCGAGACCGCGAGGTGCGCCGCGAACTCCCTCAACTCGTCGATCGTGTCCGCGTCGATTTCTCCCGCGACATCGTGAACCGTCTCCTGCGCCATGTCGGCTCCCCTCGTCGTCGTCCCCGAATGAACCGGTCACTCGGCCGTACCGGACAGATACGCTGACGAACGGGCGCTCGTCGCCCCCATCGTGCCCCGTCGGCCCGGTGGTCTCCAACCCCCAGCCGTGACCCACACGGCCCGTCACACGGGAGCCTCAGATGCCCACCCCCACCCCCGCCGGGCGCGCCCAGGCATCGGTCACCTCCACCGGATTGGGGGTGGACGTCGGCGGTACCGGGATCAAGGTCGGAGTGGTGGACCTCGGCACCGGGGAACTCCTCGGCGAGCGTTTGACGCGTGACACCCCGCAGCCGGCGACGCCGGACGCGGTCGCCGAGGTGATCCGCGCGATGGTCGAGGAGCTCGGATGGGACGGCCCGGTGGGAGTGGCACTGCCCAGCGTCATCCACGACGGAGTGGCGCGGATCGCCCACAACATCGACGACTCCTGGGTCGGCTGCGACGTGATCGACCTGTTCGACAGGCACCTGCCGGGACGCTCCGTGGTGATGCTCAACGACGCAGACGCCGCGGGGATCACCGAGGTGCACTACGGCGCCGGTGAGGGCGTCGACGGTCTGGTGATACTGCTGACCTTCGGTACCGGGATCGGTTCGGCACTGCTGCTGAACGGCCGTCTCATCCCCAACACGGAGTTCGGACACCTCTTCGTGGAGGACATCGCCGGCCGCGGCTACGACGAGGCCGAACACCTCGCCTCGGCGTCGATCCGTGCACGGGACGACCTGAGCTTCGAGGAGTGGGCGCCCCACGTGTCCAACGTCCTGCGCTCTCTGGAGGACCTGCTCTGGCCCCGCGCGTTCGTGCTCGGGGGCGGGGTCAGCGAGGCCGCCGACGAGTGGTTCCCGCTGCTGGACAACCGCACCCCGGTTCGCGCGGCCATCCGACTCAACGACGCCGGGATCATCGGGGCCGCACTGTACTCAGCGGGGCACGCGGGCCTGGTGGACCTGGGGGCGACGTTGTCCCCCGACGCCTACTGACCCGTCGTCTTGAGCGCCTGATGCGACCTCCGGGCTGGTTCCTCGTTACAATGGCGCAGGCCGGGATCACCTACCGGCCGGGGACGGGCCCGGTACCGCAAGGCGGACGGCTCGAGTGTCGGCAGACTATGCGGCATCGATCCCCGTTTCCCATCGATTTACCGGTTGTGAAGGGGCGTTTGTGGCAGCCACGAAGACCACCAGTTCGGATTCCGCGATGAGCGGCGATCCGTCGAACACCGAGGTCACGGGCGAGGCCCCCGCCAAGAAGACCGCGGCGAGCAGGACACCTGCGAAGAAGGCCGCTCCCGCCAAGAAGACGGCGGCCAAGAAGGCGTCTCCGGCGAAGAAGACCGCGGCCAAGAAGACGGCGGCGAAGAAGACCGCGGCCAAGAAGACCGCCGGTCCGGGCGATTCCGCGCCTACCGATGCAGCTCCGATCGACGACGCGCCCGTCGAGGCTCTCGAGGTCGAGCCGGACACCGCCGAACTCGAGGACGTCGAGGTCGAGGTCGTCGACGTCGATGACACGGAGGCCGACGAGGAGACCAAGGAGGGGCCCACCGCCAAGGACAAGGCGTCGGGCGACTTCGTCTGGGACGAGGACGAGTCCGAGGCACTGCGGCAGGCCCGCAAGGACGCCGAGCTCACCGCGTCCGCCGACTCGGTCCGCGCCTACCTCAAGCAGATCGGCAAGGTCGCGCTCCTCAACGCCGAGGAGGAGGTCGAGCTCGCCAAGCGCATCGAGGCCGGCCTCTACGTCACCTGGTTCATCTCCCAGGTCGCCGAGCGCGGCGAGAAGCTCACCACCGCGCAGAAGCGTGACTACCGCTGGATCGAGCGCGACGGTGTCCGCGCCAAGAACCACCTGTTGGAGGCCAACCTCCGGCTCGTGGTGTCGCTGGCCAAGCGGTACACGGGCCGCGGGATGGCGTTCCTGGACCTCATCCAGGAGGGCAACCTCGGACTGATCCGCGCTGTCGAGAAATTCGACTACACCAAGGGCTACAAGTTCTCCACGTACGCGACGTGGTGGATCCGTCAGGCGATCACCCGCGCGATGGCCGACCAGGCCCGCACCATCCGTATCCCGGTGCACATGGTCGAGGTCATCAACAAGCTCGGCCGCATCCAGCGTGAGCTGCTCCAGGACCTGGGCCGCGAGCCCACCCCGGAGGAGCTGGCCAAGGAGATGGACATCACCCCGGAGAAGGTGCTGGAGATCCAGCAGTACGCCCGCGAGCCCATCTCCCTGGACCAGACCATCGGCGACGAGGGTGACTCGCAGCTCGGCGACTTCATCGAGGACTCCGAGGCCGTGGTCGCGGTGGACGCCGTGAGCTTCACGCTCCTGCAGGACCAGCTCCGCTCGGTGCTCGACACGCTCTCCGAGCGCGAGGCCGGAGTCGTCCGTCTGCGGTTCGGCCTCACCGACGGGCTTCCGCGCACGCTCGACGAGATCGGTCAGGTGTACGGGGTCACTCGTGAGCGCATCCGTCAGATCGAGTCCAAGACCATGTCCAAGCTGCGGCACCCGTCCCGCTCCCAGGTCCTTCGGGACTACCTGGACTAATCTCCCGCCGTAGAACGCACCCGGGCCCCGTCGTGATCGACGGGGCCCGGTCTCGTGTGCGGGGTGGGGCGGGCGCCTCCACCTGATCTCACCAGCTACGCAGCAGCGAGATCCGTTCCCGGATCTGTTCTGCCGACGCCATGGGCACCGGCGGACCACCGCAGGAGTTCCGCAACTGCGTGTGGATCGCGCCGTGGGACTTGCCCAGGCGGCCCGAGTACACCGACACCAGCGTGTTGAGCTGACGGCGGAGGTCCTTGAGTTCTGCCGCGGAGGCCACGCGATCGGCGGCGGCGCCCGCGTGGGCGCCCGGACCGGCGGCGTTCCCGGGGAGGGTGGTGCCGGAGATGGTCGGGTCCGTTCCCACGCCCACCACCGCCACCGCTCCGGGTGCCGAGGACGCCTCGCCGGACGTCCGCTTGATCTGGTTCTTCTCCCGCTGACGCAGGAGTGCCTTGACGTCGTCCGCGCCGAGCAGCCCGGGGAGACCGATGTAGTCGGCCTCCTCCTCGCTCCCGGCAAACGTGGCGGTGCCGTACGAGGACCCCTCGTACACGATCTGGTCGAGCTCGGCATCGGCGCCGAGCGAGATGTATCCCTTGTCCTCGTCATCCGAGTCGGGCTCGTCCTGCTGCTGGTTCGCCTGCGCCAGCAGTTCGTCCTCGAGCCCGTCCTCACGGTGCGGCTTGCCCAGAACGTGATCGCGCTGGGCCTCCATCTGCGAAGCGAGCTGCAGCAGGACCGGGACCGACGGCAGGAACACCGACGCCGTCTCCCCGGGCCTGCGTGAGCGGACGAAACGGCCGATGGCCTGGGCGAAGTACAGGGGGGTCGACGCGCTGGTGGCGTACACCCCCACGCTCAACCGCGGCACGTCCACGCCCTCCGAGACCATGCGGACCGCGACCATCCACTCGTCCGTCGAGGCGGCGAAGGTGCCAATCCGGCTCGAGGCCGTGGGGTCGTCGGAGAGGACGACGACGGGGGCGCGCCCGGTGATCTCCGTGAGCAGCGCAGCGTACTCGCGTGCGCGTTCCTGATCGGTGGCGATCACCAGCCCTCCGGCGTCGGGCACTCCGCCGGCCCTGATCTGCCGGAGTCGGGTGTGTGCTGCCTGGAGCACCGCGGGCATCCAGTCGCCGTGGGGGTCGAGTGCCACCCGCCAGGCGCGGGAGTTCTGGTCCGCACTGAGCGGTTCACCGAGACGGGCCGAGAACTCCTCGCCGGCGTTGGTGCGCCACCGGGCCTCTCCCGAGTAGGCGAGGAACACCACGGGCCGGACGACACCGTCGGCCAGCGCGTCGGCGTACCCGTAGGAGTGGTCGGCCCTGGAACGCTGGTGGCCCTGGCCGTCGGGTTCGTAGGTGACGAACGGGATCGGGCTGTCGTCGGAGCGGAACGGCGTGCCGGTCAGGGAGAGACGACGCTCGGCGTCGTCGAACGCCTCGCGGATGCCGTCTCCCCAGCTCTTGGCGTCCCCGCCGTGGTGGATCTCGTCGAGGATCACCAGCGTGCGGCGGGACGCGGTCCGTTCGCGGTGCTTGAACGGATGTGACGCCACCTGGGCATAGGTGACCACCACTCCGTGGTACTCCGGTGCGAGGGCGCCCGAAGAATTGGAGTACTCGGGATCGAGCGCGATTCCGGCCCGCGCCGCCGCCTCGGCCCACTGGTACTTGAGGTGCTCGGTGGGGGCCACCACGGTGATCGCGTCGACCGTCCGGTCGGCAAGGAGCTCGGTGGCCACGCGCAGACCGAACGTCGTCTTTCCGGCGCCGGGGGTGGCCACGGCGAGGAAGTCCTTCGGCCGGGCCATGAGGTACTTGCGCAGCGCGGTCCGCTGCCATGCGCGCAGCGGCGCGCCCCCGGCCGCCGCGGAGGTGGAGTCTGCGGCCTGTTCGTCGGTGCCCGGGACCGTGCCGGGTTCACTCACCAGGCTTCAGGGTCTCGTAGACGCGCTTGCACTCGGGGCAGACGGGGGAACCGGGCTTGGCGGACCGGGTGACCGGGAAAACCTCGCCGCACAGGGCGATCACGTAGGAGCCCATGACCGCGCTCTCGGCGATCTTGCTCTTGTCCACGTAATGGAAGAACTTGGGGGCGTCGTCCTGCGTCTCCTCGGTCGTGGTGACCTCGGGGCGCTCTAGTGTCTTGGTCCGGGTGGTGCTCACCCCCTCATGATGCCGCACGCCACCGTCGGTGCGCCAACGCCGGAGTACCTTGGGGGCCATGGCACCCGACTCCCGTCGCAAGCGGTCCAAGGATCGGGACGGCACCGCGAAGCCCGTTCTGATCACCGCCGCACGGGAGCCCTACCGGGACGAGCTCGCGGCGCGGAAGAAGCGGTACTTCCTCCTGATGTCCATCCGGATCCCGGCGCTTCTCCTGGCCGCGGGTTCCCTCGCTCTCTGGAACAACCCGTGGATCGCACTGGCCATCGTCGCGGGCTCCATACCGATCCCCTGGATCGCGGTGATCAGCGCCAACGACAGGCCGCCGTTGCCCAAGGGCCAGGCTCGTCGATACACCGCGGGGGCCCTGTCGAACCACACCCCCTACGCCGTGCCGCCGGGGCTCGTGGGAGGTCCGGCGCGCCAATCCCCACCCCGCGAGATCCCAGCCCGTGAGAACCCGGCCCGTGAGAACCCACCGCGTGAGAACCCGGCCCGCGAGAACTCGGTCTCTGAGAGAACTGCCCCCGAGACCCCCGACCACTCCGACCGACCCGACGAGAGCGACCCCGCCCCGTGACCCTGCCCGTCCCCACACTCGCCCGGCTCGCGCCGGCCCTGGCGGAGGCGTTCCGCGACTGCCACTTCACGGTGACCGGACTGGAGGACGCCCTGGGGGCGGAGGCGGTCGCGGCGCTCGCCCGCTCGGACGCGGCGTCCGTCCGCAGACGTGCCCGCTCCGCCGGGCCGACCGGGATCCTGGTCCGGTTGTTCATCCTGGGCGACGCCCTCCTCGAGACCGAGGTCGCGGCGGCGCTGCCGGGCGTGCCCGTCAGCGACGGGATCGCCGCCGGGTTGTGGTGGCGTCCGAACCCGCCGGAGGGAACGCTCCGTTCGATCGTCGACCTGCGCCCGGTCGACACCGGTCACGGGACCCGCTGGGTCTTCGCGGACGTCGACGGGTCAATGGTCCACGCCACCACGAGGCCCGACCACGTCCTCGGGGTCGGGCAGGCCACGCTGTCCCTCCTCCGGATCACCCCCACCTCTCACGCGGACTCGGTACTCGACCTCGGCACCGGCTGCGGAATCCAACTCGTACACGCACTCGAGACCGCGAGAACGGCGACGGGCACCGACATCACGCCGCGGTGCCTGGAACTGGCGGCCGCCACGCTCGCCATCAACGGGTTGGACGGGGAACTGCTCGCCGGCCCCTGGTTCGAGCCCGTGGGGAACCGTCGATTCGACAGGATCGTGGCCAACCCGCCCTTTGTGGTGGGTCCCTCCGACCCCGGCCACTCGTATCGCGAGTCGGGGCTCGCTCTCGACGGGGCGAGCCGGACGGTCGTGTCCGGCGCCCCAGAGCACCTGACGGAGAACGGCACCGCGGTCATCCTGGCGTCCTGGGTCGAGCGACGGGACACGGACTGGCGGTCCCACGTGTCGTCGTGGATCCCCGCCGAAGGCGTGGAGGCCTGGGTACTCCGCCGCGACACCTCCGACCCGGAGCTCTACGTGTGGACGTGGCTCACCGATGAGGGGATGGACCCGCGGGACGAGTCCACCGCCCGCGCCGCGGACGCCTGGCTCGACCACTTCGAGGACGAGGGCATCGACGGGATCGGGTTCGGCTACGTCTACCTGCGACGCATCGACGGAGCCTCGTCGGTGCTCTGTGAGGACCTCACCCACCCCTTCGACGGGGGGCTCGGGGACGAGGCCGAGGCCTACTTCGCGCGCACCGCGTGGCTGAGAGCGGCTGCGGATCGGCAGGGCGGGCAGGCGCAGGCCCTGGACGCGACGGTCTTCACGGTCTCCCCCGACGTCCATCTGCACGTCTCGGAGTCCCTGGCGCCGGACACCGGTGGTCCGGGCAGGAGGATCTCGGGCTCGGGCGATCCGGGTACAGGCGAGTCGGGCTGGGGCGATCCGGGTACAGGCGAGTCCGAGGACGACGGATCCGGGTCCACGGCAGCTGCCGGCTCGGTGATCGTGGAGCGGGTCACCGGCGCGCGCTGGCGCCACGAGATCGATCCGCTGACGGCAACTCTCCTCCGGGGTGCGCGAATGGGCGCGCTTCCGCTGGAGGATCTGGTCGTCCTGGCCGCCGCGGGCGCGCGTGAGGACCCGGAGGCGCTGGCGGAGCCCGTCCGCAGGGTCGCGGCCGATCTGTTCCTGCACGGTTTCCTCGTCCCCGTCGGGGTTCCCGGCGTGCTCCCGCCCGGCGTCCACACCGCCCACCCCGAGGGGCGGGCCGACGCGTGAGAGCGGTGATCTCCCGTGTCACCGAGGCGTCGGTCACGGTGGACGGCGAGGTGGTGGGCGCTCTCCCCCGCGCCGGTCTGCTGGTGCTGCTCGGCGTGTCGAACGACGACGACGAGGCGGACATCACCACGATGGTCCGCAAGATCGCGGAGCTGCGGATCCTGCGCGACGAGAAGGGCGCGGTCGAGATCGGCGCGCCCGTCCTGGTGGTCAGTCAGTTCACCCTCATGGGATCGACGACCAAGGGGCGCCGACCCTCATGGTCTCGCGCGGCCCCCGGGGAGCGGGCCGAGGCCGCGGTCGACGCGGTGGTACGTGGACTCCGTGAGCGCGGGCTCGAGGTGGCGACCGGGGTGTTCGGCGCGATGATGCAGGTCAGCTCCGTCAACGACGGCCCGTTCACCGTCCTCGTCGAGACCTCGGTCTCCACACCGTCGTGACGGACGTCATGGACCCGGGAACATTCCCGGCACCACCGCCGTTGTAGCAGTACGTGACCGTGACCCGGACACGCGCCCGTTCCGTCCACCAGCAACCGACCGCCGGCTCTGATCCACCGGGCCGGCAGGAGGAGGAGACATGACGTCAGCCACCACCCGATCGGACCGTCGGACGGAGGCGGATTCGGACGGCCAGAGCCCCAGCGCTGACCTCGTTCGCGTCTACCTCAACGGGATCGGCAAGACCGCTCTGCTCAACGCGGAGGACGAGGTCGAGCTGTCCAAGCGTATCGAGGCCGGTCTCTACGCCACGCACCTCCTGGCCACCAAGAAGCGGATGGGCCCCACCAAGAAGGCCGACCTCAAGGTGATCGTCGCGGAGGGTGAAGCCGCACGCGCTCACCTCCTCGAGGCCAACCTGCGCCTGGTGGTCTCACTGGCCAAGCGCTACACGGGGCGCGGTATGCCGCTGCTGGACCTCATCCAGGAGGGCAACCTCGGCCTGATCAGGGCCATGGAGAAATTCGACTACGCCAAGGGTTTCAAGTTCTCGACCTACGCCACGTGGTGGATCCGCCAGGCCATCACCCGGGGCATGGCCGACCAGTCCCGCACCATCAGGCTCCCCGTTCACCTGGTGGAGCAGGTCAACAAGCTCGCCCGCATCAAGCGGGAGCTCCACCAGCAGCTCGGGCGCGAGGCCACCCTCGACGAGCTCGCGGAGGAGTCGGGCATCGCCGCGCACAAGATCGAGGAGCTGCTCGACCACTCACGTGACCCGGTGAGCCTCGACATGCCGGTCGGCGCGGACGAGGAGGCGCCGTTGGGTGACTTCATCGAGGACGCCGAGGCCACCAGTGCCGAGAACACGGTCGTCACCAACGTCATGCACTCGGACGTCCGCGCGGTCCTGTCCACGCTCGAGGAGCGCGAGCAGCAGGTCATCACCCTGCGGTTCGGTCTCGACGACGGCCAGCCGCGGACCCTCGACCAGATCGGCAAGCGCTTCGGGCTCTCGCGTGAGCGAGTCCGTCAGATCGAGCGTGAGGTCATGGCCAAACTCCGCGAGGGGCGCCGCGCCGACAAGCTCCGCTCCTACGCGGTCTGAGGTCCGGTCGGACCGGACGGGCACACCACGACGCCCCGGCTCCTCGTCGGACGGGTTCGCACCCGTCTCGGGAGCCGGGGCGTCGTCGTGGTCATGACCGGGCGTCGGGCCGCTGCCCCGCGGTCGGGCCACCGGGCCGCTGCCCCGCAGTCGAGCCGCCGCCCTGCAGTCGGGCCACCGGGCCGCTGCCCCGCAGTCGGGCCCTACCTCAGTCGCCGCGGCCCCTCGTCGCCGCTGAACCGCGGGGGCGGGCCCAGGTACACCTGCGCATACAACACGGACACACCGTCGGGGGCCGCGAGCGCGGGGTCGAGGGACAGCCGTCGCAACTCCGGAACGTCGTCCACCAGACACGAGATCCGGCCCATGAGCTCCACCAGGGCATCGCGATCAGCCGGGGTGTCCCCCGCGTACCCGTCGAGGATGGGAGCCGCCCGCGGTCGGTCGAGGAGCGACCGGGCCTCGGACCGGGAGATCGGCAGCGTACTGAACGCGCGATCGGCCAGCAGGTCCGAGAGCATCCCGGACAGGCCGAAGGAGATGAGCGACCCGAAGATCGGGTGGTCCGCCACCCGGATGGTCACGGCGACGCCCTTGGTCGCCATCTTCTGGACGTGGAGCGATCGCGAGCCGGTGGTCGTCTGGAGGTCGTCGAACGCGTGACGGACCGCCGCCGCGTCCGTCAGATCCAGCCGGACCCCGGACTGGTCACTACGGGTCCGCCACTTCTCGCCCATCGCCTTGACCGCCACCGGGTAGCCGAGCTCCTCGGCCGCCATGGCGGCCTGCTCGACCCCGGCCGCGACACGGTAGTCGACGATGCCGACCCCGTAGCACTCCAACAGACTCCGGACCTGCCCCTGGGTGAGTTCGAACGACTCCCTCCCGGCGTTGGAGTGGCACAGCGAGTCGACGAGGTCCCGCGCGCGAGCGCGGTCGATGTCGTCGTACCCGGCCGGTTCCTCCGCGGGCTGGTCCAACCACTCGGCATAGCGTCGGGCGCGCACCAGCGCGGACACCGCACGTTCCGGGTACGGGTACGAGGGGATGGAACCCCGTGAGGCCACGCCGGACTCGTCGGTGATGGTGAGCCCCTCGGGAAGGCCCTCTCCGGCGAGAAAGGTACTCACCACCGGCTTGGAACTGCCCGCCGCGGCGGCCCGGATGGCCTCGGCGTAGGCGTCGGGTTCGGTGGCGACGGGTGGGACGAATACCGTCAGAACCGAGTCCACCTCGTCGCGGGCCACCACGTCGGCTATCGCGGCCCGGAAGTCCTCGGGCAACGCCCCTGCACCCAGGTCGACCGACTGCGCCACGGTGAATCCCTGCAGCCGCGCGGAATCCCCACCCAGCCGGCCGACGGCGGTCGAGTTCCCGACGATCGCCAGCCGCCCGCCCGCCGGCAGCGGCTGATAGGCGAGCAGCGTCGCGGTGTCGAACATGTCGGTGATGGAGTCCACCTGGATGAGGCCGGAGTCGCGGAACAGTCCGCGGATGGCCGACGCGGTGAGACCCTGCACTCCCGATTCCAGGTCGTCGGCGGCCCGGCGGACCACGACGACCGGCTTGTTTCGGGCCACCCGGCGCGCGATCCGCGAGAACTTGCGGGCGTTACCGAAACTCTCCAGATAGAGCAGGACCACCTCGGTCCCGGTGTCCGTGTCCCAGTACTGGAGCAGGTCGTTACCGGAGACATCGGCACGGTTTCCCGCCGAGACGAAGGTGGACAGGCCCAGGCCGCGGCGCGCGGCGGCGGCGAGGATGGTGATGCCGAGGGCACCGGACTGGCAGAAGAACCCCGCCCGCCCCGGCCCGGGGACCACCTCGGCGAGGGTGGCGTTGAGCTGGACGTCGGCGGAGGTGTTGATCACCCCGAGGGCGTTGGGCCCCACCACCCGCATCCCGTGGGCGCGGGCCTCGCTCACCAGGCGACGCTCGGACACCACGCCCGCACTCCCCACGTCGGAGAAGCCGGCCGAGATCACGACGAGGGTCGACACCCCCTTGGACAGGCAGTCGTCGAGCACCTCGGACATGGACGCGGCCGGGACCGCCACCACGGCGAGGTCGACCGGGTCCGGGATGTCGCGGACGCTGGCGTAGGCGCGGACCGACTGCACGGACGTGGCATCGGAGTTGACCGGGTAGACCGGACCGGAGAACCCGTTTCCGATGAGGTTGCGCAGGACGGTGTGGCCGATCTTGCCGACCTGGTCCGAGGCGCCGATAACGGCCACCGACGCGGGCGTCAGGACCCTGGCGAGGCTCCGCGCCTCGGCCGCCGACTCGCGGGAGTTGCGGACGTTGGTCAACGCCTCGGTGGGGTCGATCGCGAACTCGAGGTGCAGGGTGGATCCGTCGAAGGAGCGCGATATCTCGTACCCCGCCCGGCGGAACACCTGGATCATCGACCGGTTCTCCGAGAGCACCTCCGCCTCGAAGTGGTCGATCCCGCACTCGGCAGCCGAGCCCGCGAGGTGTTCGAGGAAGATCGAACCGAGCCCCCGGCCCTGGTGTTGGTCCGAGATGGTGAACGCCACCTCGGCGAACGTGGAGTCGGGAAGGCGTTCGTAGATCGCCATCCCGATGATCTCCGCGCCCAGCTCGGCGACGAACGCCATGCGGTCGCGGTAGTCGACGTTCGTCATCCGC
Organism: Dietzia psychralcaliphila; assembly: GCF_003096095.1. Taxonomy (NCBI): domain Bacteria; kingdom Bacillati; phylum Actinomycetota; class Actinomycetes; order Mycobacteriales; family Dietziaceae; genus Dietzia; species Dietzia psychralcaliphila. The sequence continues at coordinate 1,656,085 of NZ_CP015453.1, read as the reverse complement.
TGCAGTTCCTTCGCCGACAGCACGTCGTGGGAACCGAAGTAGCGCAGGTACCGGGTCCGCTCCGAGAGGCTGGAGTGGAAGCGGGTGATCTTGTCCGAGTCGTTGGGCAGCACCGGCCGGATCCGCACCGCTCGGCCGTCGGAGCCCAGTACATCAGCCGCCCATTCGTGCGGATAGCCCTCCGGATAGACGTCGACCGCCGTGTCGGTGGAGGCGTGCTCGGGCGGGTTGACGACTGGCGAGTCGCCTTCGGGGGCGTCGCCGTCGGTCGTTCCGTCGCCGGGGTTGGCCATCGTGGTCCTCCAAGAGACAACAGTCGTGAGTCGTGGGGCGCCTGCTGCGCGGGTGCGGTGTGGTCAGTCCCGGGGATCGTCCGGGTCGAGCCCGAGAAGGGGGTACACGGAGCGGCGGGTGTCGAGGATCGACTGGTCGAGACGGGCCAACGTCCGGTCCATCTCGCCACCACGATCCGCGCCGGCCGGTTCCCACGGCGTGTGCGCGGCGTCGCCGCCGTCACTCATCGTCTGCGGGACCCGGTCCGGCACCGTGAACCGGGCGGCCATGGCCTTCCACTCCTCCGGCACCCGGGTCTCCGGATCGACCGGGACCCCGAGGACCGCCGCGATGAGATGGGTCCACGAGCGCGGGACCACCCGGACCAGCTCGTAACCCCCACCACCGATCGCGATGATCCGCCCCTCGCAGAGCTCGTCCGCCAGCGCGATCAGTTGGAGGTAGGACTCCCGGTGCCCGTCGACCGTGAGGGACAGGTCGGCGAGCGGGTCCTCCCGGTGCGAGTCGCACCCTGCCTGCATCACGATGATCTGGGGTTCGAAGGCCCGCAGGGCCCCCGGGACCACCGCGTGGAAACCGCGCAGCCACAGCCCGTCGGTGACCGCCGGCAGGAAGGCCAGGTTCACCGCGGTCCCCTCCGCCCGGCCCACACCCGTCTCCGATGCCCAGCCCGTCGACGGCCACAGCGTCGCGGGGTGTTGGTGCAGCGACATGGTCAGTACACGGGGATCCTCGTAGAAGGCTGTCTGGACACCATCACCGTGGTGGACGTCGATGTCCACGTAGGCGATGCGGTCGTACCCGTTGTCCAGCAACCAGCTGATGGCCACCGCGGCGTCGTTGTAGACGCAGAATCCGGCTGCGGCGGCGGGCATGGCGTGGTGCATGCCGCCCGCCACGGAGACCGCCCGGATCGCGGCGCCACTGGCGATCGCCCGGGCTGCAGCCAGGGTGCCCCCGGCCACCGCGGCGCTCGCCTCGTGCATGCCCGGGAAGGTCGGGTTGTCCGCGGTGCCGAGACCGTGACTCATCCCGAAGTGTTCACCGGGCGGTAGGTCCCCGGCCGCCCTGACGGCGCCGATGTAGCGCGACGTGTGGACGCGGAGCAGTTCCTCGTCGCTCGCCGAACCGGGGTCGAGCATCTCCACGCCCTGCAGAACCCCCAGCTCCGTGGCCAGGGACATGGTCAGGTCGAGTCTGCGCGGACTCATCGGATGATCGGCGGAGTGCCGGTACTCCATCAGCGACGGACTCCACACGACCGAAGCTGCGACTCCGTCCCGGATACCGGCCATTGCCACCCGTCCTCCCGTCGCACCGGGACGCTCCCGGCGGCCCACACCCGGTCGGATCACCGAGATGCACGCCCCATGAATCTACGCGGCGGGGCCGGAACCGGACCGGCGATTGCGCGCCCCCCACCCCGGTTCGAGGCCCGACGGTAGGCTCGACCCGAAACCCGGCTGGGGCCGTCACCCACCGGGAGCGAGTACCTGCGACGATCCGACGTGGAGGATTCAGCGTGAAAGATCTGGTGGACACCACCGAGATGTACCTCCGCACCATCTATGAGCTCGAGGAGGAAGGCGTGATCCCGCTCCGGGCCAGGATCGCGGAACGCCTCGAGCAGAGTGGCCCGACCGTGAGCCAGACGGTCGCCCGGATGGAGCGCGACGGCCTGGTGCACGTGGCGCCCGACAGGCATCTCCAGCTCACCCCCACGGGCCGCGAACTGGCCGTGAACGTGATGCGGAAGCACCGCCTCGCCGAGCGGCTGCTCGTCGACGTGATCGGGCTGGAACTGGAGAAGGTGCACGCCGAGGCGTGTCGGTGGGAACACGTGATGAGTGACGACGTGGAGCGTCGCCTCATCGAGGTGCTCGACGATCCGAGGACGTCCCCGTACGGCAATCCCATACCAGGGCTCGACCGCATCGGTTACACGTCCCCGGTGGCCGATGACGCCGCGTTCACCCGTCTCTCGGCCCTGGACACGGACATCCCGCACAGCGTCCGCATCCAGGCGATCGGAGAGAACGTCCAGATCGACACCGAGCTCATCTCCGAGCTCCGCGCGCACGGTGTCGAGCCACTGAAGACCGTGACCGCGACCCGGCGGGGCCACCTCGTGGAGCTCGACTCCGGTGACGGTCACACGGTGGAGCTCGACGGCGACCACGCGCACGCGATCCAGGTCGAGATCCTCCTGTGAAGCTCCTCGTCACCGGCGGGGCGGGATACGTCGGGGGCGTCTGCGCGACGGTGCTCGTCGAACGCGGACACGAGGTCGTGATCCTGGACGACCTCTCGACCGGCAACAGGGCCGGCGTCCCCGCGGGAGCGACGTTCATCGAGGGTGATGTCGCCGCGCTGGCAGGTGATGTCCTGGACCCGGGATTCGACGGGGTGCTGCACTTCGCGGCCCGCTCCCTCGTCGGGGAATCCGTGGAGAAGCCCGGGGAGTACTGGCAGGGCAACGTCGTCACCTCGCTCGCGTTGCTCGACGCGATGCGCGCCGCCGGGGTGACCAACCTCGTCTTCTCCTCCACCGCGGCGACCTATGGTGAGCCGGAGCAGGTCCCCATCACCGAGGACATGCCCACCCGGCCCACCAATACCTACGGCGCCACCAAACTGGCGATCGATCACGCCATCACCTCCTACGCGGCGGCCCACGGGCTCGCTGCGACGAGCCTGCGCTACTTCAACGTGGCCGGCGCCTACGGTCCCGCGGGAGAGAACCGTGTCGTCGAGACCCACCTCATCCCGTTGGTCCTCCAGGTGGCCCTCGGGCACCGAACCGACATCAAGGTCTTCGGAGACGACTGGCCCACCCCCGACGGGACGTGTGTCCGCGACTACATCCACGTCGCCGACCTCGCCGACGCCCACCTGCTTGCCCTCGAGTCCAACCAGGCCGGGGTCCACCGCGTGCTCAACCTGGGTAGCGGGGAGGGCTTCTCCGTCCGGGAGGTGATCGAGGTGTGCCGCGAGGTCACCGGCCACCCGATCCCGGACGTGGTCGCACCTCGCAGAGCGGGAGACCCGGCGGTACTCGTCGCCTCCAGCGAGAGGGCGACCACCGAGTTGGGGTGGAGCCCCACCCGCACTGACCTGCGCACCATCGTCCGGGACGCCTGGGCGTTCACCTCGGCTCTGGGCGATCGGGCGCACTCCGCCCCGCGGTAGCCGGGTCCCACGCAACAGGTGTCCCCCGGACCCCGACCGGACCGGGTGGGAACCGCGCCCCTCAGGCCGCGCCCCTCAGGCCGCGGCCACCCGGCGGAGCCGTTCGGGCGCGAGTCCCTGCTCGAGTCCGTGGAGGAGGAGCCGCGCCAGCGAGTTCGCCGGGTCTGCCGTCACCGCCGCCTCCAGCGCCGACCGGGCGTGGACCCCGCTGCCGGCGAAGTAGGCCGCAGCCCCCAGCAGCAGCAGCGCCACCGAGCGTTCGCGTCCGGGCCGACGGCGCGCGAGTGACCACCAGAGCAGGCGGCGTCCGTCCTCATCGCACAGTCCCCGGAGGGCCAGGCGTCTGTAGACCTCGTCCCGCACCGCGATGTCCAGCAGGCCCCGGCCGATCTGGGCCAACTCGTCGTCGTCGGGCTCCTCCCCCGCCTCCAGACGCCGGACCGCGTCCTCATGTGCACCCACCGCGCGGTCCACGGCGAGTGTTCCCCCGAGCCGGACGGGCCCCCGGCCGTGCGGATCGACATCACACGCCTCGTCATCCCTGGCCAGATAGAGCCGGTCGATCTCACCCCGCGACCCGGCCCGGATCCGACCGTCGTACGCGTACACCGCTGCGATCTCGGTGGAGTCCGGGTCCAGCTGGGTACCCCGGAGCATCCCGAACAGATCGACCCAGGGTGCGCCCCGGGCGAACTCGCCGACCCCGTACGCGGCGGCCACCTGCGTGCCGGCCAGCCCCAACCAGTACTCGAACGCCGCGGCGGCGTCCTCCGCCCGGAGCCCGGCGGAGTACCCGTCCGCACAGTCCTCGTGGACCACCACCAGATGGACGTCGGACACCCCCTCCCTCGAACAGAACTGGGCCAACCCACGAGCCGGCCCGTCGTCACCCACGATCGGCACACACCCGCCCTCACCGGGGAGGCCGTCCCCCTCACCGCCCCGGTCGCCCACGCCATCGGCGGACACCCCCGCCCCGTCGAGCAGGGCGTCGACATCCATCCTGACGACCGGTCCCTGCCCGCCCTCAGCGGTCCGCCCGCACATCACCACCACCGATCCGGGACCCGGCGGGAAACCCAACATCGCCGGGATCGACGCGATGAGTTCCTCCGGGGAGGAGATCACCACCGTCGTCGTGTCGTCCATCCCGTCGCCACCGATCCGTCCGTTCGCCGTCATCGCCGTCCACCTGTCTCGTCGTCATGCGGCCGCTGTCCCTGTCGGCGGCGGTCCGCGGGTGCCGGTGCACCGGATCCACCTTCGGATACCCCGATGGCCGAGACCGCGCAGGAACCGGCCGGAGTCGACCCGCTGTGGAGGCCTGGGGGTCGTGGGGAATCATCTGCGGCCCGCTGTCGTTGGCAAAGAGCAGAAACCCCGTCCCGGTTGGACGACCATTTCGGTCCGGACCGGATGAATCGGGGTGTCGCGACGAGAGGAGTCGATATGGCCAGGCACAGCGATCTGTACCGATTGATCGAGCCCGTCCCCGATCTGCGTTCGGAGTCCGGACAGGGCCCGGTGCTCGTGCATGCGCTGGAGGGCTTCTCCGACGCCGGCCAGGCGATCCAGGGCGTCACCGAACACCTCAAGGAGAGCCTGGATTCCCAGCTGATCGTGGAGTTCGACGCGGACGAGCTGGTCGACTACCGCTCGCGTCGACCGCAGGTGCGTTACTCGTTCGACCACTTCGCGGGGTACTCGGAGCCGACCATCCAGATGCACGCCGTCAAGGACGCCAACGGGACGTCCTTCCTCCTGCTCTCCGGCCTCGAGCCGGACCTGCGGTGGGACGGGTTCACCGAATCCGTGATCGACCTCGCGGGCTCGTTCGGGGCCCGGATGTCGATCGGCCTCGGCGCCATACCCCTGGGGGTGCCGCACACTCGCCCCACGCAGGCGAGCGCACACGCCAGCGACGTCGAGCTGATCCGCGGATTCACCGCTTGGCCCGGGGAGTTCTCGGTCCCGGGCAATGTGAGCGCGCTGCTGGAACTCCGGATGGCGGAGCACGGAATCCCGTCCGCGGGCTTCACCGTCCACGTCCCGCAGTACCTGTCGCAGACCGCCTACCCCGCGGCGGTGCTCAACCTGGTCGGCAACATCGCCCAGATCTCCGACCTCGATCTGCCGTCCGGTGAGCTCGAGACGGCAGCCGAGGACTTCACCGCGCAGGTCACCGCGCAGATCTCTGACAACCCGGAGATCCGGACCGCCGTGGAGTTGATGGAGAAGCAATACGACGAGTTCATGGAGACCCGTCACGGCTCCGACTCGCTCAACCCCGGTGGCAAGCCCCTGCCGTCCGGTGACGAGATCGGTGCCGAGTTCGAGCGGTTCCTCGCGGAGCAGACCGGCGACGACGAGCCGCGCGCCCACTAGCACGGGCGGGTGGGCACGACCGGGCGGCTAGGCTCGGTCGGGTGCATCTGCCCGAACTCTTAGCCGACCTCGACGACGTCCCCTCCGATCTGCACGAGGAGGCTGTCTTCGACGCCTTCGTGGCGTGGGCTGCCGCCCAGGGCCTGACGCTCTACCCGGCACAGGAGGAGGCGGTCCTCGAGGTGGCGGCGGGCAGCCACGTGGTCCTTGCCACCCCGACGGGTTCAGGTAAGTCCCTCGTCGCGCTGGGCGCGCATTTCTCCGCCATGGCCCGTGGGGTGCGGAGCTACTACACCGCGCCGATCAAAGCGCTCGTCAGCGAGAAGTTCTTCGCGCTGTGCAAGGTGTTCGGCGCCGAGAACGTGGGGATGCTCACCGGCGACGCCGCGGTCAACGCCGACGCCCCGATCGTCTGCGCCACCGCGGAGATCGTGGCCAACATCGCCCTGCGGGAGGGTGCCGCCGCGGACATCGGTCAGGTGGTGATGGACGAGTTCCACTACTACTCCGAGCCCGACCGGGGCTGGGCCTGGCAGGTCCCGCTGATCGAGCTGCCCGACACGCAGTTCCTCCTGATGTCGGCCACGCTCGGCGACGTGGACTGGTTGGTGGAGGACCTCCGCACGAGGACCGGACGGGAGTGCGCTCTCGTCGGGGGCACCGAGCGGCCGGTCCCCCTGACATTCGACTACGCCCTGCACAGCGTCCACGAGACGGTGGAACTGCTGCTCCGGGACGACAAGGCCCCCGTCTACATCGTGCACTTCACCCAGGCCTCGGCCCTCGAGCAGGCGCAGGCCCTCACGTCGGTGGCGGTGTCCACCAAGGAACGCAAGGCCGCCATCGCCGACGAGATCGGGGGCTTCCGGTTCTCGACCGCGTTCGGCCGGAACCTGCGCAAGCTGCTCATGCACGGCATCGGGGTCCACCACGCCGGCATGCTCCCCAAGTACCGCCGCCTCGTGGAACGACTCGCCCAGGACGGACTGCTCACCGTCATCTGCGGAACCGACACCCTCGGGGTCGGCATCAACGTCCCCATCCGGACCGTCCTGTTCACCGGACTCACCAAGTTCGACGGACGCCGGCAGCGTGTCCTCAAGGCCCGGGAGTTCCACCAGATCGCCGGCCGGGCGGGCCGCGCGGGCTTCGACACCGAGGGTCTGGTGGTGGTTCTCGCCCCTGAACACGAGGTGGAGAACTCCAAAGCCGCGGCCAAGGTGGCCGCCAATCCCAAGAAGAAGGCCAAGGTGGCCAAGAAGAAGCCGCCGGAGGGCTTCGTCAACTGGTCCCGGTCCACATTCGACAAGCTCGTCGGCGCGCAACCCGAGCAGCTCACCAGTCGCTTCGAGGTGAACAACGCGATGCTGCTCAACGTGATCTCGCGTCCGGGCAGCTGCTACGCCCACATGCGGCACCTGTTGCTGTCCTCGCACGAGACCCGGGCCCGCATCCGGCAGCACGTCCTGCGCTCGATCGAACTCTTCCGTGGGCTCGAGACCGCGGGCATCGTCGAGAGGGTGGCGGAGCCTGACGACGACGGACGACACGTCCGTCTGACAGTCGACCTCCAGCGTGACTTCGCACTCAACCAACCCCTCGCCCCGTTCGCGATCGCGGCCATGGAGGTCCTCGACCCCGACTCCCCCACCCCGGTCCTGGACCTGGTGTCGGTGATCGAGTCCGTTCTCGACGACCCGCGCCCGATCCTCTACGCCCAGCAGCGGGCCGCCCGTGGTGAGGCGATCGGCGCCCTCAAGGCCGAGGGTGTGGAGTACTCCGAGCGGATGGAGCTCGTCGAGGACATCTCGTGGCCCACACCCCTCGGCGACCTCATCGCCGACGCGTATGACGCCTACCGCGCCGGGCACCCGTGGGTGGCGGGTATCGAGCCCTCCCCCAAGGCGGTCATCCGCGAGATGGTCGAGCGGGGCATGACATTCTCCGATCTGGTCTCGGCGTACGGGCTCAGCCGGTCGGAGGGTTCCGTGCTGCGTTACCTCACCGATGCCTATCGCGCACTGCGACAGACCGTTCCGGCTGACCTGAGGACCGAGGAGTTCGACGACCTCGTCGAGTGGCTCGGAGAACTCGTGCGCCAGGTCGACTCGAGCCTGCTGGACGAGTGGGAGCTGCTCACCGATCCGGAGGTCTCCCCTGACCAGGTGGCAGAGCTCGCCTTCGGTCAGTCGGCCGGCACCACCCGTCCCGTCACCGCCAACCTCCGGGCGTTCCGTGTGATGGTCCGGAACGCGATGTTCCGCCGGGTGGAGCTGCTGTCGCGGGACGACATCGACACGCTCGTGGCGCTCGACGCCGACGTCGCCCAGCATCCCGACTGGGACACCGAGATCGATGCGTACTGGGACGAGTACGACGCGATCGGAACCGGGCCCGCCGCCCGTGGCCCCGCCCTCTTCTCCGTCACCGAATCGGGTGACGGGGTGGAGCCGGGAACCTGGCGGGTCCGGCAGGTTCTCGATGATCCGGAGGGTGACCACGGCTGGGCCGTCGAGGGTGTGGTGGATCTGGGCGCCAGCGACGAGGCGGGGGAGGTCCGCTTCGCCTCGCTGACCCTCGCCGGGTGAACGTGCCGGGAGGCTGAACCGGGCCGCGGATCCGGTGTCCGTACGATGACCGACGAACGCCGACCCGAACCCTGGAGGACATCTGTGACCCCCCGCATCCTGTACAAGAGGCTCGCTTTCGCGGAGGTGATCACCTGGACGCTGTTGATCCTGGGAATGATCGGCAAGTACGGGTTCGGTCTCGACTGGGCCACGACGGTCGGTGGCAGCATCCACGGATTCGTCTTCCTGTGCTACTCCGTGGCGACGGTCGCGGTCTGGACCGACAAGCGCTGGTCCGCCGGCACCGGTGTCCTGGGGCTGGCGTCCGCGGTCATCCCGTACGCCACCGTGCCGTTCGAGCGGTCGGTCGAACGCCGCGGGCTTCTCGAGGGGAACTGGCGGCTCGGTCCCGGGGTCGAGCAGCCCCGCTCCCTCGCGGAGCGCATGCTGGCGTTCGCCCTCCGTTCCCCGGTGGTCGCGCTCATCGTCACCCTCGTCGTGGTGGCCGCGGTCTTCTCCCTCCTCCTCGTGGCGGGCAAGCCCACCGAGTGGTTCTCGTGAGCCTGGACCGTGAACCGGGACGCCGGGAGCTGAACAAGGCGGACAAGCAGCGTCGGATCCTGGCCGCCGCCCGCGACCTGTTCTTCCGCAACGGGTACTCGTCGGTCACCACGCAGGAGGTGGCCGATCTGGCGGAGGTCGGCACCGGGACGCTCTTCCGGTACGCCCGGTCGAAGGGCGAGCTGCTGTGCATGGTGGCCAACGAGGAGTTCCGGGCCATGGTGGAGACCGTCCCGGACACCGGGGACCCCGTCGAGGACCTTGTCACGCTGTGCGACCCACTGTTCTCCGCGCTCGAGAACCAGCCGGAGAACATCGTGGCCTACCACCGCGAGACACTCTTCGGGGAACCGGGCCCCCACCGTGCGGAGGCGCAGCGCATCCTCCGGGACCTGCGCGGGATCATCGGCGTCATCCTGGCCCGCCATTCGCCACAGGCACCCGAGGCGAGGGACCTCGACGGCCCCGCCCAGACCGTCTTCGACGTCCTCTACATGAGCATCGTACGTTCGGGGATCGACCGGTCACCCGGTAGCGATCACCGAGCCGACCTGCGGGAGCACGTCGACCGGGTCCTGCACGGTGCGCTCGCCCGGCGGGTATCCACCGACGCTGCGCTCTGAGAGTGCCGTCCGGTCCACCCCGCCGGACCGCCCTCCACCCCGCCGGGTGAGACTGATCTACATGACTGACCGCCACGACCCCGACTCCCGCCCGATCAAAGACGCGTCCACCGTGATGGTGATCCGAGATTCCGACCGCGGACCGGAGGTGTTCGTCGCGCGCCGCGTTCGGGGTATGGCGTTCGCCGGGGGCATGACGGTGTTCCCGGGCGGCGGCGTGGACGCCTCCGACGACGACCCGGACGTCGCGTGGACCGGTCCCGAGCCCGAGTGGTGGGCCGAGCGGTTCGACTGCGACGTCCCGCGTGCCCGCCGGCTCGTGTGCGCGGCCGCGAGGGAGACATTCGAGGAGTGTGGCGTCCTCCTGGCAGACCACCTCGACGGATCTCCCGTCGCGGACGCCGGTCGGTACCACTCGAGCCGGGGCGAGCTGGAGAGCCACCGGCTGACCTTCAGCCGCTTCCTCGCCGACGAGGGGCTCTCCCTCGCGGCGGGCCGACTCCGCCCCTACGACCACTGGATCACCCCCTCGGTCGAGTCGCGGAGGTACGACACCCGCTTCTTCCTCGCCGCGCTCCCGGAGGGACAGGAACCCGATGACCTCACGACCGAGGTCGACCTGACCATGTGGGCCCGCCCCGTCGACCTCCTGGAGGACTTCCGATCGGGCCGCTCCATGCTCCTGCCGCCGACGTGGACCCAGCTCCGTGTCCTCGCCGAGTTCCCCGATGTCGCCGCCGCACTGGCCGCCGAGCGCAGAATCACCCCAGTCCAGCCGGAGATCATCGAGCACCGCGGCGGGGTGCGTGTGGGCTTCGACGGTTCGGACGAGTACTGGTCCGACTACCAGGCCGGGCACCCACCCGCCGGGAGCTGATCGCCCCCGCCGGACATCTCGAAGTCCTCACGGACCCGGCTGCGCGGTGGTTGACTGCCAACCATGCCGGAATTCGAGTTCGACGTGGACGCGTCGATCGCCGCCGGGTGGGACCGCTTCGCGGCCCGCCTGGCGGAACTCCTGCGTGACCTCGTCCCCGGCGCCACGTTCGACCTGGCCGTACCCGTCCTGGGCTCCCCGTCCACCCGCACCCCGTACGTGCGGTTCACCGCGCTCGGGACCGACCGCATCCACGCGGAGGTCTCCGGCGGCGGGTCCGAGGACTCACCGGCACCGTTGGGTCCGGTCCGCCTGGAGCAACTCGGGGCCCTGGGCTGGGGACTCCGGCCCCCGACGGGCGCCGTGACGCCGGGCGCGGACATCACGTTCCCCGTCGACCGCGCAACGGAGGCGGCACACCTGGTCGCCGGCACGATGGAGCGGGTCTTCGGGATCCCTCACCCGGTCTTCCTCCACGACGTGTCCGAGCCCGAGGACCCCGCCCGGGTCGACACCGGTGCCCCCGTGCCGGCGGACGCCGATTTCCGGTCTCAGCCCATCGCGACCCCGGACGAGGCGACCCGGGCCCTGGAGACAGCCCTCTCGGAGGTCTACGAACGCCGGGTCACACCCGACGAACACGACGTGTTCACCGTTCCCGCCGGGTGTGTCCTGCTCTTCGTCCGTGCGCACCGGTCGCTTCCCCTCGTCGTGTTCCGCAGCCCGCTGGTCTCCTCCGTGGAGGACCCCGTTGCCGCGGAGACAGAGGTCGCGATCCTCAACCGGGACTCGCTGTGGTGCCGGTACGTGTTCGACGGCAAGACGATCTCCGCCGAGGCGGAATTCGTCGACCGGGTGTTCGTCCCGGTCAACTTCAAGATCCAACTGGCCGAGATCTCGGCCGAGCTCGACGACGTCTACTCGGATCTCGCGCACCGGGTCGCGGGCAGACGATGGCGTGACCTGCGCGCCGCCGATGACCACGGCCCGGCTGAGCAGTAGGATCTGAGATCGTGCCGGGACGGGCCCGGTGCGAGACCTCGCCCCAGGAGCGCCTACATGCGTCGCGCCGTCCTCGCTGCCGTGATCGTGGCCGCGGCCGTGTCCGCACCCGCCTGTTCGCCGGCATCGCTGTTCGGCGACGACGACTCCGGGGCGATCCCGGTCCCGACAGCCCAGCAGTCGGGGCCCCTACCGTCGTCGCAGCAGTTCGATCGGCCGTTCCCGGTGTCCGGAGAATCGTGGGACGCCACAGTGACCCTGTCCAACCTCCGGATCGTGCCCTCCACCGCGTACTCGGACGCGGTCGTGGTGGTGGACGTCCGTGTGGTGCAGGCGTCCGGCCAACCGGAACTCGGCCCGGATGACTTCTCGGCCTTCGACCCCTCCGGGAGGCCGTTCGAGCGGATCGAGAGCCCCGCGGGGACGATAGACGACCCGCTAGTACCGTCGGTCCTGAGCTTCCCCGGTGAGGAGATCCGGGGGATGGTCGCCTGGACGATGCCCCGTGGGCACCGGATCGGGCGGATCGACCTCGTCGCCCCGAGGACGATCGGATCGGTCACCGTGACCCGCCAGCCGGAAGACCCGACTGCCGCCTAGGACTCAGAACTGTTCCGGGCCCCCGACAGGTTCCGTGCCCTCGACAGGTTCCGTGCCCTCGAGATAGGTCCAGCGCCCACCTCTGCGCTCGAACACCGACCGTTCACGCATGACCGCAGGCCCGTCGGGCCCGACGTAGTGCGCCTCGAACTCCACTGTCCCGGTCTGATCGGCGGCGCCGCCGGCCACCACGTCGAGGATCGAGAGGCCGGTCCAGTGGACGTCACCGACCTCCACCTGGTCCGGTCGGGTCCGCGGGTGCCACGTGCGCCAGAGGTGGTCCCGCCTTCCGAGCACGAAGGCCGTGTACCTGGATCGCATGAGCTGTTCGGCGGTCGCGGCCGGGACGCCGTCCTCCACGAGCGGCCCGCAGCACGCATCCAGGCAGCGCTGGCTCCCGCACGGGCATCCGCTCAACTCCGCCGCCTCCATCCACTCGGGTCCGCGACCACGTTACCCATACGACGGCCGGTTATCCTCGATGGAGACATGTCCAGCTTCCGTGCCCTCCGCCGCTCCGATCGACGACAGCCCGATCCCGACCTCGCCCCACTACGGGTCCGCTCCTGTCGCGACCTGTGCGAGTGGACGAGGACCCCGGTGGAGCGCCGCGGCGAGCCGATGTTCGCGTGCCGAGGATGTGGATCCCAGTGGGTCCCGAGCGAGCACTGGACCCCGCGGGACAGCAACGGATCGGTCCCCCCAGAGGTGTTGGAGATCGTCACTGCCGAACCGTGAACGCGCCCTCCGCCCCTAGGCTGAACCAATGACCACTACCCCTCGACCCCTCAGCCCCGCCGTGGGTTCCGCGACCATCGATGCCGTCCTGCGCCGTGCGGCGGCGCGGTTCCCTGACCGGGTGGCACTGACCTTCGCCGAGCGCCGGTGGACCTACGCCGCGTTGGACACGGCGGTGGACCGGGTGGCCACCATGCTCGCCGGTCAGGGCCTCGAGCGTGGGGCCCGGGTGGCCGCCTACGGGGTCAACTCCGACGCCTATCTCATCGCCTTCCTCGCGGCCTCGCGGGCGGGATTGACCCACGTGCCCGTCAACTACGCACTGACCGGCGGTGAGCTCGAATACCTGCTGGCCGACTCGGGTGCGTCTCTCGTCCTGGTGGACCCGGCACAGGCTCCCACCCTGGCGGGAGTACTCGCGACCATGCCGGAGCTGCGGTCCCTCGCACTGCTGCCCCGCGCAGGGGAGCCCGCCCAGGGCACGGTTCTCGGCTCGGCACTCGACGAGTCCCCGTGCGCGCCGATGGAGTCCCCCGCCACCGGCGACGACCTCGCCCAACTCCTCTACACATCGGGCACCACCTCACGTCCCAAGGGCGCGATGATGACCCATTCCGCGCTCACCCACGAATACGTGAGCTGCATCCTCGGCCTCGACCTCACCGCCGACGACGAGCCGCTGGTGACGATGCCCCTCTACCACTCGGCCGCGATGCACGTGTTCGCGCTCCCGTACCTGTCGTTGGGGGCGACGGTGCACCTCATGGCCGCGCCGGACATCCCGGAGATCCTCCGCAGGGTCGAGGCCGACAGGATCGGGTCCCTGTTCCTCGCGCCGACGGTCTGGGTACCGCTGGCCTCCCATCCGGACCTGGAGTCCCGGGATCTGTCGAGTCTGCGAAAGGCCCAGTACGGCGCCTCGATCATGCCGGTGACCGTGCTCCAGCGGCTGCGGGAGAAGTACCCCGAACTCGGGTTCTACAACTGCTTCGGACAGTCGGAGATCGGCCCCCTCGCCAGTGTCCTGCGCCCGGAGGAGCACGACTCCCGCCCGGCGAGCGCGGGCCGGCCGGTGTTCTTCGTGGAGGCCCGCGTCGTCGACGAGACGGGCGCCGAAGTCGCGGACGGCGAACGGGGCGAGGTGGTCTACCGCTCGCCGCAGTTGTGCAAGGGCTACTGGAACAAGCCCGAGGCCACGGAGGAGGCGTTCCGCGACGGCTGGTTCCACTCCGGCGATCTGGTGGTACGTGACCCCGAGGGGTTCATCGAGGTGGTCGACCGTATCAAGGACGTCATCAACACCGGTGGAGTCCTGGTGGCGTCGCGGGAGGTCGAGGACGCGGTGTACCGGGATGAGCGGGTCGCCGAGGTCGCCGTGATCGGCACGCCGGACGACAAGTGGATCGAAGCCGTCACCGCGATAGTGGTCCTCAGGGGCGACGCCCACGCCACGGAGTCCGAGATCATCGACGGCACCCGCGCCCACCTCGCGCCGTTCAAGGTGCCGAAACGGGTCGTCTTTGTCGACGAACTGCCCCGCAATCAGTCGGGCAAGCTCCTCAAGCGGGAACTCCGCCAGAACTGAACCCCGGGCCCCGGCGACAAGCCGAGGACAGGGACGACGACGACGAGGACGACGGAGACTCCGACGTCAGCCGATTCGGTCCAGGACCTCCGTGGCCACCACCTCGGGGGCCTGTTCCGGGAGCCAGTGCCCCATCCCGGACAGCGGGACGAACCGGTAGTCCCCCGTCATCCGGGAGGCGGTGGCCTCGGCGCCGGTGCGCGCGATGGCGGGGTCGTCCTCACCCCACAGGTAGGTCGTGGGAACAGACACGTCGGGCAGGTCGTATCGGCGCATCGCGCGGTACCAGTTGAGCGCGCCCGTCAGTCCCTCCCGCTCGCCGACCAGCTCGAGATGCTTGTCCATCAGCTCATCCGACACCTGCCCGTCGAACATCGACAGCAACCGGTGGGCCCCGTCCTCGAGCAGGACGTCCTCGGCCTTTCCCTGCTGGCGGAACAGCGTGAAGTAAGCGGATCGGGCCTGCTGATCCGGGTCCGACTCCAGAGCCTCGGCGAAGGCCGAGAGATGAGGCACGGACACCACCGTCAGAGTTGCCACCCGCCCGGGGTGATGGGCTGCGAGCCACCACGCGACCGACGCCCCCCAGTCGTGACCGAGTACGTGCACGCTCTCCAGACCGAGGCTGTCGACGATCGCGAGCGCGTCCGAACTCAGGTGCTCGATCGCGTAGGCCCCGACGTCGTCCGGGCGAGCACCGGGCGAATAGCCGCGCTGTGCCGGAGCGACGACCCGGACACCCTGCTGCGCCAGCACCTCGGCAACAGACTCCCACTCCCACGGTGACTCCGGGAAACCGTGCAATGCCAACACGGTCCCACGCACGGGGCCGTCCGGACGCCAATCCAGGACATCGAGGCGGCCGACCGGGATGTCGACGGTCATACTCTGCGGTTCCATGGAGCGGACACTAGCCTCTCCGGTCGATCACCGCCGGTCGATCACCGCGGGCGACTTCCGGGTGGGCTGCCCGCGGACGACCCCGAGGGCGCGACCGCCGAGCGCCGGTCATACCAGTCGCGCACGAGCCACATCTCGACCACGAGCGGGTCGACCGCCGCCTCGTCCGCCCACGCGGAGATCACGTCCAGATACCGCTGATACCGGCGCGGCGTCATCCGACCGAGCGACTCGATCTCCGTCCAGCCCGCGTGGACCAGCGTGCCGATTCCGGCCGAATCGACGGGAACGATGCTCTGCTCCGACCACGCCATGCCCAGGGACGACAGATAGAGCGAGGCGAGAGGGAACCCGAGGTCGGGTACCCCCCTGCCGGCCCTGCCGTAGGGAGCGCCGTTGCGCAGCAGGTTCATGGCCTCCGCCGGGGCGTCGAGCCAGTCCGCCACCTCGTGCAGGACCAGTGGATATCCGTGGGAGGACACCGAGCGCCACGCGGAGCGATCACGCTCCGCCACCCGGAAATCCGGAAGGCCCCTGCGCACACCCGATCGCTGCGGGTGGCCGGCCAGCCAGGCCGCACACATGTAGAGCGCGACCACCGACTCCTCGAGACTGCCACGCGCCCTGCGGCCCGCCGCCCACAGGTCGCTCCTGCGGAGATACCCGGAACCGGACTCCACCCGTCCGCCGTCCGGGCCACCGGCGACCAGCCGGAGGTCCACACGTCGCTCCGCCAGCCTGAGGTTCCACAGGTCGAGGTCGATCTCCACGTACTCGTCCGCCACCAGGAGTGCCGGAGGCTGGGCGCGACACCACGTGAGGCAGGACGAGGGTAGATCTGGAACGGGACGGGAACCGGTCGTCGTCATGCCCCGCACGGTGTCACGTGGGTACGACAACGCCGGTCCCCCGCCGGCTCAGTCCTCGGCGAACGCCTCCAACGGCGGGCAGGAACACACCAGGTTGCGGTCGCCGTACGCGCCGTCGATGCGTCGCACCGCGGGCCAGACCTTGGGGCGCCAGGTGGACCCCAGCGGGTACCCCGCCAGGCTACGAGGGTAGGCGTGCTCCCACTCGTCGGCCGAGACGCTCTCCGCGGTGTGGGGCGCGCCGCGCAGTGGATTGTCCTCGACGGTCCACTCCCCTGCCGCGACCCGGTCGATCTCGGCGCGGATCGCGGCCATCGCGTCGCAGAACGCGTCCAGCTCGGCGAGATCCTCGCTCTCGGTCGGCTCCACCATGAGGGTGTTGGGCACCGGGAAGCTCATCGTGGGCGCGTGGAAACCGTAGTCCGCCAGCCGCTTGGCCACGTCGTCGATGGAGATCCCCACCGAATCGATGAGCGGCCGGAAGTCGAGGATGCACTCGTGGGCCACCCACCCGCCGTCCCCGGAATAGAGCACCGGGAAATGCTGCCCGATCCGCCGGGCCAGGTAGTTGGCGCTCGCGATCGCCGTGAGGGTGGCGCGACGCAGCCCGTCCGCACCCATCATGCGGACATAGGCCCACGTGATGGGCAGGATCGAGGCGGACCCGAACGCGGCCGCCGAGACCACCGCGCCCGATCCGAGGCCCTCCTCGTACGGGTGGCCGGGCAGGAACTCTCGCAGGTGCTCGGCCACCGCGACCGGGCCGACGCCGGGTCCGCCGCCGCCGTGCGGGATGCAGAAGGTCTTGTGCAGGTTGAGATGGCTCACGTCGCCACCGAACCGGCCAGGGCGGGCGACCCCCACGAGCGCGTTGAGGTTGGCGCCGTCGATGTAGACCTGGCCGCCGGCATCGTGGACGATCGCGCAGATCTCCTCGATGTCGTGCTCGTACACCCCGTGGGTCGACGGGTAGGTGATCATGATCGCCGACAGCTCGGCGGCGTGCCGGTCGACCTTCTCCCGGAGGTCGTCGACGTCCACGTCACCGTTGGGTCGGCACCCCACGACGACGACCTTCATCCCCGCCATCACCGCGGACGCGGCGTTGGTTCCGTGCGCCGACGACGGGATGAGGCACACCCTGCGGTCCTCGTCGCCCCGGGAGCGGTGGTACTGCCGGATCGCCAGCAGTCCCGCGTACTCCCCCTGACTGCCCGCGTTGGGCTGCAGGCTCACCGCGGCGTAGCCGGTGATGTCGACGAGCCACTGCTCGACGTCGCCCACGAGCCGGCGGATCCCGCGGGTCTGCTCGACCGGTGCGAAGGGGTGGAGTCCGGCGAACTCCGGCCACGTGATGGGCTCCATCTCCGTGGTCGCGTTGAGCTTCATCGTGCAGGAGCCCAGTGGGATCATCGTGCGGTCCAGCGCCAGGTCCTTGTCCGCGAGGGCACGCAGGTAGCGCAGCATCGCGGTCTCGGTCCGGTACCTGACGAACGCCTCGTGCTGCAGAAAGCTCGAGGTCCGGTCGCCGTAGGCGGGATCGACGAGGATCTCCAGTTGCCCGGCGTCCGCGATGTCCGCGACAGAGCCACCGAACGCCTCGAGGACGAGCGCGAGGTGGTCCCCGGTGGTGGCCTCGTCGCAGGAGACGGACACGTGGTCGTCGTCGACCTTCCACAGGTTCACCCCCCGCTCGGCGGCGGCGGCGAGCACCTCGGTGGCGCGGCCGGGCACCCTGGCCAGGACGGTGTCGAAGAAGTCGGCGTGGACGACCTGGACACCCGCGGCGACGAGGCCGTCGGCCAGGACGGCGGCATGGGAGTGCACGCGCCGGGCGATCGCCGCCAGGCCCTCCGCGCCGTGGTACGAGGCGTACATCGCGGCGACCACCGCGAGCAGGACCTGTGCGGTGCAGATGTTGGACGTGGCCTTGTCGCGGCGGATGTGCTGCTCGCGGGTCTGCAGCGCCAGCCGGTAGGCCGGCCGGCCGTCGGCGTCCGTGGACACGCCCACGAGGCGGCCCGGGAGGTTACGGGCGTGCGCCGTGCGGCACGCGAGGAAGCCGGCATGGGGGCCACCGAAGCCCATCGGGACACCGAAACGCTGGGACGAGCCGAAGCAGGCGTCCGCGCCCTTCTCCCCGGCCGGGGTGAGGACGGTCGCCGCGAGCAGGTCGACGCCCGCCGCAACCAGGACTCCCCGATCGTGGCACTGGTCGATCAGCCCCGCGACGTCGGCGACACGGCCCGAGGCGCCGGGCGTCTGCACGAGTGCGCCGAAGAAGTCGCCCTCCGGCAACCCGTCGTCGATCAGGTTGGCGGTGACGATCTCGATGCCGAGCGGCTCGGCCCGCGTGGCCAGGATGGCGGCCGTCTGGCCGAAGACGTCAGTGTCGACTGCGAAGCGCGGACTCTTCGAGGACCGGTTGGCCCGGCGGAGCATCGTCATGGCCTCGGCTGCCGCGGTCCCCTCGTCGAGCATGGACGCGTTGGCCATGTCCATGCCGGTGAGGTCGGCGACCATGGTCTGGAAGTTGAGCAGCGCCTCGAGGCGACCCTGGCTGATCTCCGGCTGGTAGGGCGTGTATCCCGTGTACCAGGCGGGGCTCTCGACGACGTTGCGGCGGATCACGGCCGGGGTGAGCGTGTCGTAGTACCCCTGCCCGATCATCGAGATCGCGACCTCGTTCTGATCGGCGAGCACGCGCAGCGCCGCGAGCGTGTCGGCCTCCGACAGGGGTTCGGGAAGCGCGTCGATCCCGGCGGCCCGGCCATCGGGACCCACCTCGTCGAGGATGACCGACGGGAAGGCGCGTTCGGCGAGCTCGTCGAGGGAGCTCACGTCGATGGTCTCCAGTATGTGGGCGAGTCCGTCGGCGTCGGGTCCCAGATGGCGGGCGACGAACTCGCCTCCGGTCCGGGCGGTGTGCGGGGTCGTCGTCACAGGTGCTCCTCGAAGGGCGGGGCCGCCCCGGACGGGCGGCCTGCGGGCCGGTGCTACCCTCTCCGCTCTGTCCCCAACCGGCGGATGCCGGCGCCTGAGAGATTCACGGGGCCCGCCGGTGGGCCCTGCTTTCCCCGTGGGCGGGTGGTCTGTTCCACCGCTCTCCAGAGGCGTTAGACGACTGCACGGTCCGGGTGCCTGAGAGATTCTCGGAGAGGAGTTGCTCCTTCGGCGCCCGCGGCAGATGCCGCGGAACTCTCCCGTGAGTCGCGTGAACGCACCGCCGAGTCTAGACGACTCCCCCGGATCAGCCCGTACGCCGCGAGGCGCGGGCGCGCCGACGGGCCGCCAACTCGTCCTCGAGGGGCTCGATGATGTCCTCCGCCGAGACTGTCTCAGCAGGGAACTCCGCGATAGATCCGGCGAGCTCCCGCATCGCTCCGCCGATCCCGATGCCGAAGACCCCCTGTCCGCCCTGCAGGAGGTCGAACACCTCCTCCTTCGACGTGCACTCGAACACCGTGCGGCCGTCGGAGAAGAGCGTGATGGTGGCCAGGTCCTTCACCCCACGGGAGCGGATCTGATCCACCGCCTTCCGGATGTTCTGGAGAGAGATCCCGGTGTCCAGCAGCTGCTTGACGATCTTGAGGACGAGGATGTCCTTGAACGAGTACAGACGTTGACTACCGGAGCCGGCCGCGTTGCGGATCGACGGCACCACCAGATCGGTGCGGGCCCAGTAGTCGAGCTGCCGGTAGGTGATGCCGGCGATCTGACATGCGATCGGGACGCGGTACCCACTGGTCCCGTCCGGGATGCCGTCATCGGGGAACAGTCCCGGCTGCACCTCGTCGAACGTGGCCTGGGTGGCCTCGACGTCGCCTCCGAAGAGACCCTCCGTGCGCGTACCGGTGGAGGACGACTCCGGATCACGGGTGTGGTCGGCCACGATTGCTCCCTCAAGCTGTGGGGTGTCGCCGCTGTCGCGGCGACACGGTACCGGACTCTGCGGTCCGGATCCTGAACGTGTGAACACCATCGGTGTAGTTCACTGAGGGCAACGCTAGGCCCGCGAGGGTCCGCGATCAATAGGACACGCGGCAAACCTCAACCTCAAGTTGAACTTGAGACCTTGCCGCGACCTGCCAACTGGTGCTGAAGTGACTGCAGTGAGTGCCGAACTACCTGGTCACAGCGGTCACGGAGTGGGGCCGCCGGGTTCCTGAGGCGCGTCCCCACCGCCCAGGAAATCATCCGGGCTCACCTGGTCGAGGAACTCACGGAAGGCCTCGACCTCCTCCTCGCCCTGCTCCACGAGCGAGATCCCGACCTCGTCGAGCACCTCACGGCTGACCAGGACCGGGGACGAGGTCCTCAGCGCGACCGCCACCGCATCCGACGGGCGGGCGGAGACCCGCTTACCCTCGAAGACCAGCTCGGCGATGAACGTCCCCTCGGACACTCCCACGATCTCCACCTGCTCGAGCGGGTGCGCGAAGGTCTCGAGAAGGGTCGCCACCAGATCGTGCGTCAGTGGCCGCCCCGGTTGCACTCCCTGTTGCTGGAGACTGATCGCGGCGGCTTCGGACGCGCCGATCCAGATCGGGACGTACCGTCCCCCGTCCTTCTCGTGCAGGATCAATACTGGTGCGTACTCCGGCTCCTCGAATCGGATGCCGACGACGTTCACCTCTCGCATGTTCTTTCCCATGTCCTCCGCCTCTCCCACGGGTCCAGCCTAGCCCCGATCCGTCCCGGGGTGCTCGCGTCAGGACTCCAGCGCGTGCCGGACGGCCACCGTGACGAGCGTGGAATGCAGAGCCACCGACAGCGCCGCGATCTCCCGGGCCAGCTCGGCCGCCCGGTCTCGGGCGTCCGCGTCGCCCTGCCGTGCCACCGGGCCGGCGATCTGCGTGATGAGACCGGTCTGCCGATCCGCAGCGGTCCGGAAACCGCGAAGATGGCGAACGTCCACCCCGTGGGCGGCGAGGTCGTGCGCGGTCCGCGCGACCAACACCGCCTCCGGGTCGTAGAAACCACCGGCACCCGCCACGATGAGCCCGGCGTCCACGAGGGAATCGACCAGCTCCGCCGCCACCCCCGACTGCTCGACGACGTTCTCACGGGTCAGCCGCAGGACGGTGTCGCTGCGGAAGTCGTCCGGGGTCGAACCCGGGACACCATCGGCTCCGTGCCGCGGGAGCAGAGCGGTGGTGGACCCGTCCGCGATAGCTGAATCCAGCGCCTCCAGCTCGTCGCGGATCACCTTGAGGGGCAGGTACCGGTCCCGCTGCGCCGTGAGCACGTAGCGCAGCCGCTCACGGTCCTCGACGCTGAACCGGCGGTATCCGCTGGCGGTCCGCTCGGGCGTGACCAGGCCTTCGTTCTCGAGGAACCGGACCTTCGACACCGTGAGGTCCGGGAAATCCGGACTCAGGAGTGCGATGACGCCGCCGATGGAGAGGTGCCTCTCCTCAGCGGCGCCGTGTCCGGCGGCCGTCACTGCCCGGGCGTACCCGTCAGGAAGACGAGCCGGAACTTGCCGATCTGTACCTCGTCACCGTTCGACAGCGACGCGGAGTCCACGGGCTCGCGGTTGACGTACGTGCCGTTCAGGGAACCGACGTCGACCACGTTGAAGGTCCCGCCCTCGCTCCGGAACTCCGCGTGACGACGGCTCACGGTGACGTCATCCAGGAAGATGTCGCTGTCCGGGTGCCGGCCGGCCGATGTGGTCGCCTGGTCCAGGAGGAACCGGGAGCCGGCGTTGGGCCCACGCTTGACCACCAGGAGCGCCTGCCCCTCGGGAAGACCCTCGATACCGGTGACGGCGGGCTCGGACTGAGCCGCCTGCTGATCGGACTCGTTGAGAAGCTCCGCACGGAACACCGAGGTGGTCTCGGCGGTCGCCTCGGGCATGTTCTTGTTCTCGGTCACGTTCGTCTCTCCTCGTCCGAGCCCAACGAGGGGCTCACCATGCGGTGCTTGAGATTCTATGTCGGACTGTCCGGCCGCGGGGCCGGGGGCGGCCCCTACTCCTCAGCCCTCCGTGATCTTGGCGTATCCCTCTGAGTCCAGCGTCTGCTCGAGCTGCGCTTCCAGGTCGTCGACGTCCGAGATCTCGAGGACGACGATCCACCCCTCACCGTACGGATCCGAGTTGACGAGCTCGGGCGACGTCTCGAGGGCGGTGTTGACCTCGACGACCTTCCCGCTGAGCGGCGCGTACAGGTCGGAGACGCTCTTGGGTGACTCGACCTCGCCGAACGGCTCGCCCGACTCCGTCTCGCCGCCCACGTCCGGAAGCTGCACAAAGACGATGTCACCCAGCTTGGACTGCGCGTACTCGGTGATACCGATGCGAACGCGCGTGTCGGACACCCGCTCCACCCACTCGTGCTCGTCGGTGTACCGGAGCTGGTCGGGGATGTTCTGGTCGCTCACTGACGTGCCCTTCTCGCGTGGCCCACTTAGGGTTTACAACTGGCGACATTACACACCGCCAGACGACCCCACTGCAGTAGATCGGGCGCGGCCCGGAGGGACGGAGCGGGCGATCTTCCAGGCCTGCCACAGGTAGATCGCGCCGCTCCACGAGTAGAGGCCCACCCCCCAGTACAAGCACGCCTCACCGAGGACCTGGAACCCCTCCCCACCGGGGACCCCCGCGAACCCCGCGAGGAGCAGGGGAAGGGACCAGAACAGCGCGAAGGTGGCGGCTTTGCCCAGGTAGGTGACCTCGGGCTCGATCCCTCGTCGGCGGTACACCGGCAGGGTCCCCACCAGCAGCGCGTCCCTCACCAGGAGAACAACCACCACCCAGACGGGTACGTATCCGGCCACGGCGAAGGACACCGGCACGGCGGCCACCAGGATGCGGTCGGCGAGGGGGTCGAGGCGCTCGCCCCAGGTCGACCGCATGTTCCAGAGTCGTGCGATCTTGCCGTCGAGCCAGTCGGACACGACCAGCGCCCCGAGGAGCCACAGCGCCAGGGGCGGGTCGTCCCAGACCAGGATGCTCACCACGAGCACCGGGATCAGTGCGATGCGCGCCAGCGAGATGGCGTTGGGAAGCGTCCAGAACCTGTCACTGACCTCGGGGTCACGCGGCGGCGTCTCGTACCCGAGGCCGGGTGGCACCGCGGCGGAGAGGTGACCGTCGCGAGGTTGCGGGATGCGCGCGCCGAGGACCTTGCCCTCTCCGGTCCGCCATTCCCGCAGATCGGTCTCACGCCTGCCCTCCCGCGCCGCACTCATCGGAAGGTCGTCATCATCCCGGAGAAGACGTTTCCACCCGCGGCCATCGGGTTGTCGTGGACCATGTAGGTCCACGTCGAGGTGGGCCGCGCCATCGCGTTGGCCACCAGGTCCACCCCCGAATCGGTGAACTCGATCTCCGCGAAGGTGGTCTCGGACTCGCGGACCGCATCCGAGGCGAGGTCTCTGAAATGGTCGATCGCGATCCGGTGGAACTCGTCGAGAGGGTTCTCTCGTCCCAGGGCCCGGAGGTGGATCGACTCGCGGACGTCGTTCATCGTCTCGAGGTGGCGGGCCCAGCCCCGGTCGAGGTGCCACAGTGTGATGTCGCGGCACCCCTGCACCACGGCATCACGGCCGTGTGTCTCGACGAGCTCGGCACTCCGTTCGGGATCGTGTGCGGTGAGCTCCTCGAACGCCTTCTCCGTGACCAGCAGCGCCGCCCGGCGTTCGGCCAGGATGTCGCGCTGTTCGGCGAGAAGCCTGCTGTACCGCCAGGTGTTGGAGTGGATGGCGAGCATCTGGCCCTCGGTGACCCGCTGGGCGTGGTCGACCGCGTCACGGCCACGGTTGCCCTTGATCAATCCGCTGATCCTGTCGTGCGCGCCGGGGATCTTGTCCGGTTCCAGCGCCGAGGTGACCACCGGGTCGTCCATCGCGGCGAAGAACACCGAGCTGCCGGGGTCTCCCTGGCGTCCGGCGCGGCCGCGGAGCTGGTTGTCGAGTCTCTCCGTCCGGTGTCGACCCGTCCCCACCACGTGCAGTCCACCGAGTTCGACGACCTCGTCGCGGCGGGATTCGTCGGAGCCACCCAGCCGGATGTCCGTGCCGCGCCCCGCCATCTGGGTGGAGACGGTGACGTTGCCCACGTCCCCTGCCTCGGCGATGATGGCCGCCTCCTCCTCGTCGTTCTTGGCGTTGAGCACCACGCAGTCCACGCCCTTCTCGAAGAGGCGGGCGGCGAGCTCCTCCGACTCGGCGACATCGTGGGTCCCGACGAGCACCGGTTGACCGGTCGAGTGGACCGCGGCGATGTGCTCGACCACGGCGCGGGTCTTGCTGTCGCCGTCGATGTAGGTCCGGTCGGCCTCGTCGAATCGGACGCAGGGGGCGTTCGAATCGATCTGGGACACGCCCAGTGAGTAGAACTCGCGCAGCTGCGCGCCGGCGGCGAGTGCCGTTCCCGTCATCCCGCACACCCGGTCGTATCTGCCGATGAACGCCTGGACGGTGATGCTGTCGAGGATCTGTCCCGCCTCGGAGACCGCGACCCCCTCCTTGGCCTCGACGGCCGCCTGCAGTCCGTCCGGCCAGCGTTGGAGTTCGGCCACGCGACCACGCGAGGCGTTGACCAGCTGGACCCGCCCGTCACGGACGATGTAGTCCACGTCCCGCCTGAGCAGGTAGCAGGCGTGGAGTGCGACATTGACCTGCACCAGCGTCGTGGCGACATGCTCCGCGTCGTAGAGGTCGGGGATCCCGAGCTCGCCCTCGATCGCCTCGGCTCCATCGTCGGTGAGGAAGATGTTGCGCCGCTCGGAGTCGGTCTCGTAGTGGCGGCCCGGTCGCAGTTTCCGGACCGCGGAGAGGATCTCCCCGGTGGGCGCCTCTCCGGAGGTGGACCCGGCGAGCACCAGGGGCACCAGCGCCTCGTCCACGAGCACGGAGTCCGCCTCGTCGACGAGCGCGACGTCCGTGGTCGGTGCGATGAGGTCCGCCGGGTCGGTGACGAGTTGCTCCCGCAGGACGTCGAAACCGATCTCGGAGACGGACCCGTAGGTGACGTCGCAGGCGTAGGCGGCGCGACGCTCCTCGCGGGTCGACGACTCGGTGACATGGCCCACGGTCAGTCCCAGGAGCTCGAACATCGGCCCCATCCAGCGCGCGTCACGGGCAGCGAGATAGTCGTTGACGGAGATGACGTGGACGGTGTGACCCTGCAGTGCATAGCCTGCCGCCGCCACTGCGCCAGAGAGGGTCTTGCCCTCACCGGTCGCCATCTCCACCACGTCCCCGGCGAACATTCTCAGCGCACCCTGGAGCTGTACGTCGAACGGGCGCAGGCCGACGGCCCGGCTCGCGGCCTCCCTGGCCAGAGCCAGGAATCGAGCGAGGTCCTCGGTGGACTCGCCGAAGAGCTGCAGGCCGTGGGCGGCGTCCGCGAACTCGCCGTCGTCCATCTCCGAGGCCCACTCGTCGAATCCATGGGATGCCTCGACCGCGCTCTGCGCGCGCGAGGTGTCCCGGCCCTGGGTGGAGCCCATCAGCTTCCAGAAGCGGTTGGCGAATCCCACGCGTGGAGTCCTTCCCGGTCTACAGATCAGTTGATGCCACCGTACGCAGGCGTTGACGCGATCGGCGGCCCACCCCGCTGCTCGCGGAGTCAGCCGTGCGGGTCGATCTGTCCTCGCAGCCGGCGCATGGCCTCGGTCGAGAGCATCCTGTCACCGGCGCGGGCGGCCAGGTGCTCGGCCGTGAGGTCCGCGGGGCTGGGTGCGTGAGCAGTGGACGGAGGTCGCACCCCGTAGTCCCGGGCGATGTCGTCGAGGCGCGCGGCCTCGGATACCGCGGCGTCGGCCCGGGTCTCCACGGATTCCACCAGTTCGCGGAACGCGACCGCCCGTTCGACCACCTCGGCCCAGACCTCGTCGATCGCGACGCCCATACCGGTCAGAGTGGTGAACCCGTCACGCGCGGGAGGGACACCCGGCATGGCCGCCGTCTCGCGCAGACGACAGAGGTCTCCCGAGAGCCCCACCACCTCGGTCTCCGCATCGAACTGGAGCCGGATCTCCTCCACGGCCCGTCCCCCGCGCACGTATGCCCGGATCAGTCGGTCGTACAGCCCGCCGACCTCCATGAGAAGCGCCGTGTACATCTCGGGGATACGCCGGCGATCCGCCCGGATCTGCGGCAGTGAGGGGAGGGACTCCACCACCGCCTGGACCCGATGGGGTAGGACGACCCGCCCCATCTCCCGTTGGCCGAGTGCGGCTGCCACCGTGCCCAGCTCGGTCATCGTCCTGGGCACCATCGGGACCGGCGCCATCGTGGGCGTGGAGGCCAGCGCGTCAAAGAGTCGACCGCGGTCATCGGTGTCCAGATGGATCCCGCGCCTGCGGTCGACGCGGATGTCCTTGATGCGGAACGCGAACACACCGGCCCCACGGGTGAACCCGGTGCGCAGGACGAGGTACTTCCGGTCGAGATCGGCCAACCTGGTGCGCAGAGCCATCCGGAGAACCGACGGGACCGGGGTTCCGAGGATTCGCCTGAGGTCGTGGCGCTGTTCCTCGATGACCCTTACCTGGTGGAAGCCGCCGACGGTCGGGAAAGGCAGGTTGCGGTGGAGGCGGGTGAGGACGACGTCGGTGATCCGCGGCTCGACGAGGCCGCAGGCGACCAGCAACGCGGCCCGATCGGAGAGTTCTCCGAGGCCCGAGGGGGCCGTGCCCGCGCACAGATCGTCGACGTGGTGGATCAGGCGGGCCCGGGCGTCCCGGCCGTCACCGTCCTGATCGTGACTGGTCATACCCGTGCACCTCTCCCCCACTCCGGCGATCACCGCCGATGGACTTCATGCTGCCATGATGCCCCTTTCGGCGAGTACACGCGGCCCCGCTCACCTCGAGCGCGCACCGGCCGACGTGCCACCTCGTGCTATTCCTGCTCAGGCGTGATCCGCACGACCATCTTCCCGGTGTTGGCGCCGCGCATCATGTCGAGGAACGCGTCGACAGTGTGCTCGATGCCGTCGACGACGGTCTCGTCGTAGGCGATCTCTCCGGCGGTGAACCACGTCGTCATCGCCTCGGTGAACTCGGCCCCGAGGTGGAGGTGGCCGCCGAGTGTGAATCCCTTGAGCGTGAGGCCCCGGGTGATGATGTTGGCCATGTTGTCCGGGCCGGGTGCCCGGCCTGTCGAGTTGTAGCTCGCGATCGCCCCGCACAGGGCGATGCGTCCGCCGTCGTTCATCACGTCGAGCGCTGCTTCGAGGTGATCGCCACCGACGTTGTCGAAGTACACGTCGATTCCCCCCGGGGCCAGTGCGCCGAGCTGTTCGCGCACCGGCGCCTCCTTGTAGTCGAGCGCGGCGTCGAAGCCGTACTTCTCGGTGAGCAGCCGCACCTTCTCGGGCGATCCCGCCGACCCGATGACGCGGCCGGCGCCCAGGAGGCGCGCGATCTGTCCCGCCGCGGTCCCGACCGCGCCGGCGGCACCGGAGATGAAGACCGTGTCGCCGGGCTCCAGGCCGGCGATCGCAGTGAGTCCCACGTAGCCGGTCAATCCCGTCATTCCGAGGATGCCGAGGTACAACGAGAGCGGTGCGCCGTCGAGCTCGGGCACCACGGTGAAGCCCGAGGCGTCCGCCTGGACGAGATCCGACCAGCCGAGCTGGTGCAGAACGACGCTGCCGACGGGGATCGACTCGTCGGTGGAGGCCGTGACGCGGCCGATCGCGCCGCCGGTGATCGTCTCCCCGAGCGCGTAGGGGGCGGTGTAGCTACGCACGTCGTTCATGCGACCCCGCATGTAGGGGTCGACGGAGACATAGAGGTTCGAGACCCGGACCTGGCCCGGCTCCGGTGGCCCGTAGGTGACCGTGGTGGTGCGGAAGTCCTCGTGCGTCGGCCACCCCGTGGGGCGCGCGGCGAGCTGGATCTGGGTGCTGGTGGCGGTGCTGGTGACGTCAGTCATGGTTCTACTTCCTGATGTGGTGTGGGAGCGGGTGGCTGGGCGGGGAGCAGGTCACGGCGCAGACCGCTAGAGAGCGATCGCGAGCGCGAGTACCGAGAGCAGCGGGAGCACGCCCTGCTTGAGGGCCGCCCCCCGCTTGTCGGGCGCGGAGAAGAACAGGACGAGGGCGGCCGCGGCCATGGAACCGGCACCGGCGAACAGCAACGCGGCCCCCACCGGAACAGAACCGACCAGGACACACACGATTCCGACCACCGCGACGATCGCGAGGAAGAGGTTGTAGAAGCCCTGATTGAAGGCGAGCTGCTGCGTGTTCCGCGCCTCGTCGAGGCTCAGTCCGAAGACCCGGCGGGCACGGGCACTCGTCCACATGAGGGACTCGAGGACGAATATGACGACGTGTACCAGCGCCGCGAGGGCGGCGAGGACAAGAGAGAGGGTGAGCATGATGAGACCTCGTTGGATAGATGGGGACCGGACGTTTCTGAACTGATCGTTTCAATATATACTAGACTGACTGTTTCACAAAAGGAGGCCGATCATGGGTCGCGCACAGAGCTTCGACACCGCTGCGGCCGTTCGCTGCGCACGCCAGGTCTTCTGGGAGACGGGCTACGAGGACACGGCGATCCCGGCTCTCGAGAGCGCCACCGGCCTGAACCGCTCGAGCATCTACAACGCGTTCGGGAGCAAGCGTGGCCTCTTCGACGCGGCAGTCGACAGCTACCTCGATGAGGTCATCCGCCCACTGCTACTGCCGTTCACCGCGTCCCCTGTCGCCCCCGACGCGATCGTCGAGTACCTCGGCAGACTGCGCAGTGCGTTCCTCAACGCCGACTCGTCGGCATCCGCGAACGGGTGCCTTCTCATCAATTCGGCGAACGCTCCGATCGCGCGGGACGCGGCGGTACGTGAGACCGTCGCCGCGTATCGCGAGGAACTGCGCGCGGCCATCGGCCGCGGCGTCGCCGCCCATCGGCCCGGGCACGACCCGAACGCCAACGCCCGTCTCGCCGACGCCTGCACTGCGATGATCGTCGCGGCCTTCGCACTCACCCGCGTCGACAACGCTGCCGCACTGCAGTGCATCGACACCGCAGTTCAACTGCTCGATCACCACACCTGACGACCGGTGCGGGGACAACCCGACCTCGCTCACACGACTGCCGACCGCGGGCACGTTCGTGGAGACGATACCGATGGCCGGTTCGGCAGTAGCGTGTGCTCATGTCGATCCGGGAGTCACGACTGCGCGGTGCCGGTGCAGGAGATCTCTCGTGATTCTCACCGGCCGCGTGGCCGCCGGTGTTGCCGCAGGGCATATCACGCTCGCGTTCCGACGGTGGAAGAAGCCACGCGTACGGAGCGGCCACACCTTCCGCGGCTCGGCCGGCGTGGTGAGAGTGGGCGAGGTCTCACTGGTCGCCATGCACGACATCACGGAGCAGCACGCCACCGCAGCGGGAGCGGCATCCGTGGCGGAACTCGTCAACACCCTCCGGGGTGAGCCGGACGATCCCATTTTCATGATCGAGCTGGCATCGGCGGGGCCCGACCTGCGCGTACAGCTCGGCAACGACGACTCACTCACGGACGAGGACTGCGCCGAGATCGATCGACGCCTCGCGCGGTTCGATCAGAGCAGTCGCCACGGCACGTGGACGCTCCGCACGCTTCGCCTCATCGAGGAATATCCCGGTCGGACCGCCGAGTCACTGCGCGGCAGCATGGACGGCGACACGGACGGCGACACGGACGGCGGCATGGACAGAGCCGTCTTCAAGCGCAACGTCCGCAAGCTCAAAGACCTCGGACTCACACGAAGCCTGCCCGAGGGCTACGAGCTCTCCCCTCGGGGTTCGGCATACCTCGCCCGTCGCGTCCCCGACTGACACGCTCGGGTGTGCCGCCCCAGGAGGTCCGCGAGCCGGTCGCGGTTCGCCACCGGGAACTACCTCTGCAGCGACCTGTCGCCGCGCAACGGGACCGACACGTCCCCGCCCGACTCCTCGGTGATCCGTCGACCCATCTGGACGAACGTCGGTTCGGACACGAAGCCTCCGGCGAACAACGCCTGCCCCTGGACGAACGAGGCCGATCGGCGGATCTGGTCCTCACCGGCGAAGCCGAAGACCTCTGCCAACTCCACCAGGTCCCGCGGCGAGTTGACGCGCATGAGCCCCAGGTTGTCGCACTGCGAGAGCACGTTCGGGTGGATCTTGTTGGGACGCTGGGTCGACAGCAGCAACCACAGCCCGAACTTCCGACCCTCGGCGGCGATCTGCACCAGTTGACGGGTCAGCGCGCGCTCGACGTCGGTCGTGGGGTCCGGCGGGCAGATGTTGTGCGCCTCGTCGATCACGATGAGGATCGGCTCGCGGCCCTCGCGCCGCGTCCACAGGTGCTCCAGGACCGCCAACGCCGCGACCTTGGACTCGGCCGGGTGGGTGAAGCCGCCGAGATCCATCACGGTGGCACGCGGGCGCTGATCGATCACGTCGACGACGGAACCGGCCCCCCTGGACCACAGATCCCATTCGAGCACCTGCAGGTTCTCCATCCGGTAGGACAGCCGGACCTCACCGGGGTCGGTCGAGGCCCGGAGCGTCGCGACCGCTTCCACCGAGTCGAAGTTCTCGGCGCGGACGTCGGTACGCAGGAGCACGTTGTACTCCTCCGCGTCCGCGATCGGGTCGAGCTGGAGCAGAGCGGCCTTGGACGCCGGGGACAGGTCCGTGTACCGGGCGTGCAGCGGCTCACCGCGCCCTTTCGACGAGCGGAAGACCCGGATGTCGGTCTCGGCCAGCCGCGCGGCATCGGCCTCACCCGCACTCTCGCGGGCCTCGGGCAGGCGCACGAAGTCCGCATTGGGGTCCAGGATGAGCATCGGCAGCTCGGTGTGTAGGAGCAACTGCTCGAGAACCACGCCCAGGGCGTAGGTCTTACCGCTGCCGCTCTGGCCGCACCAGAAGGTGTGACGGTTGAACCGTCGGGCGTCGATGGTCACGGACTCCCCCGGGACATCGACGTCGGTACCGATCGAGAGCCCGGTCATTCGTCGCCTCCATTCGATTGGTTTCTCACACTAACCCGCGGATCGGGCGACCGGTCAGCGTTCGAAACCCCGGCGGGTGTCGTCGAGAATCCTCGGCCTGTCCAGCGTCGAGGGCTCGAGATCCATCGGTGCCACGTCACGACCGAACTCGGTGGCGGTCCCCAGAACACCTGCGTCGAGGTACCGGAGGTCGTCGACGTCGGTCCGCAACCGCAGGCCCGGTGGCGTCCCGTCCTTCGACGCGAGGACGAAACCCCAGTCACCGAACGTCGGGACGTGGACGTGGTAGGGGGTCGTGCCCCACCCGGCGGACCGTACGGTCGACACGGTTCGCCAGTACTGGTGCGGGGTGGAGTACGGACTGCCGGACTGGACCACCATGAGGCCGTCGTCCCGGACCACCTGCCGGACCAGGCCGTAGAACTCCTGCGAGTAGAGGCGGGACAGCGCGGGATTCCTGGGGTCTGGCAGGTCCACGAGAACGGCCCCGAACCCACCGACGGGAACCGCGCCGTCGCCACCCCTGCGGAGCCAGGCGAACGCGTCGTCGACGACGACGTCCACCCTCGGGTCCTCCAGCGCGCCCTCGTTGTCCGCACGCAGGTGCGTCCTCGCGATCCGCAGGACCGCGGGGTCGAGTTCCACCTGCACCACCCGACGGATTCCGGGAACGCCGAGAAGGTCCCGGGCCGCCAGTCCGTCGCCGCCGCCCAGGACCAGAACGTCGCTCGGTCGGCCGGCGACGGCCGGGAGGACCAGCGACTCGGTGTACCGGTACTCGTCGAGACTCGAGTACTGGAGGGTGCCGTCGAGGTAGAGGCGGCGATCCGTGCGGCCGTTGTACTTCGCTCTGGTGACGACGATCTCCTGGTACGCCGACTGCGTGTGCGCGATCACGGGGTCCGGATACAGGCGGGCCCGGGACCACTCCGTCACGTCGTCGACGGCCACGAGGAGTGAGGCGAGAAGGGCGGCGACGAGAGCGAGGACCAGGCCCGCGGCGACCGCTCGCGCGCGGGTGAGGAAGTGACGCAGGACCAGTGCCAGGAGGATCGCGGCGGCGGCGATGTTGACGAGCCCGGTGACGGCCGCCGCCTGCTGCATCCCCATTGTCGGCAGGAGGAGGAACGGCCAGAGCAGTCCGCCCACGACCGCCCCGAGATAGTCGGCGGCGTTGAGGTTCGCCAGGGTCCGGCCTGTCTCCTCGGCCCCGCTCAGTCGGCCGGCCTGCAGTAGCGCCATGAGCAACGGCACTTCCGCTCCGACGAGGGCACCGATCGCCGCGGTGGCCAGGACGAGGACCACCAGGGAGCCGGTCTGCGACCCCAGGGTGGTGAAGGCGACGTACAGCAAGGTCGCCGAGACCCCTCCGACGAGCCCCAGCGCGCCCTCGACCCAGACGAACGTCGATGCCGCGCGGTCGACGAAGGGCTTGGCCAGCAGTGCGCCGAGTCCGAGAGCGGCCACGAATCCGGCCACGATGAGACTCGTCGCGACGATCCCCCCGCCCAGGACCGTCGTCGCGAGGGTGAGCAGCGCCAGCTCGTAGATGAGGCCGCAGGCCGCGCACGCGGCCACCGAGGCCAGGACCACCGGGCGCCACCACCGCCCGGTCGGGATCCGCGCGGTGGCGACGGTGTCGGACTTCTCGGCGGCCGGCGGCATTCCGCCCCGCTCCTCAGGCAATGGCGGCGGCGTTGACCGCGGCAACGGCGACGAGGGTCGCCGCGACGGCGAGCGAGGCGGTGCTGAACGTGGGCGAGGCGACCAGGTCGCGGAAGCGGCCCGGCACGGCGAGTTCGAGTATCACCAGCGTGACGGCCTGGAACACGACACCCAGGAGCCCGTACACGACGACGTCGACCAGCCCCCACACGAGCGCGTCCGAGGCGTTCACCATCACGGTGACGACGATGATCGCCAGCGCCAGGGCCGAGGCCGCGTGGAGGGCCGCGGCGTTGGGCCGGTGATCGACGAATACGTGGTGCCGCAGACTGCCCGGGGTGAGCAGATCGAGCACGACGAAACCGGCGGCCAGCACCAGGGCACCGACCCCGAAGTACGCCAGGGATACTCCGATGCCGTCGAGCAGGTTGGGGATGTGGTCGGCCGAGTTCACCGTGTCTCCTTCGGGTAGGGGCCCTCAGGGCCGGTCGTGTCAGTGCCCTCTGGGCCGTTCGGGAGTGTCATTTGGGCCGTTCGGGAGTGTCATTTGGCGCCGAAACCGCCGGAGCTCCCACCCGAGGAACTCGCCGGACTCCTCGGCCCGAAGGCGCCTCCGAGGAACAGGAACCCGCCGGATCGCAGCGCCCGGGAGTTCTCGTCGAGCTGGACCCGACACGTCATCGCTCCCGAGGGCCCGACGAGGATCACGTCGTCTCCGTACCGCAGGAACTCGGTCTGGTCCTGCTGACCGTTCGCATCCGGGCGCTCGTGCGCCGAGATGTCCGCGACGGTGGCAGCCTTGTCCCCACGGCACTCGAAGGTGTTCGAGTCGTTCGCCACCGGCGTGTAGTTCTCCCGGACGTACCGCACCGCATTGGTGCCGGCGGACACCAGGACGAGTCCGAGCAGGATCGCCATGACCCCGCCGATCAGGGCGATGATCCACCCCCGGTACCGGTTCACGATGCCTCCGTCAGCGCACGGGCGAGCGCCAATTCGAGCCGGGACACGGTGGTCACGACCTCGCCACCGGCTGCCGCACCGGTGGCGTCGATCGCCGGGTAGAGGTGCCACGTGCACCACTGCCACCCGGCCGGATCCGCGGCCGCCGACACGACGGTCAGCGCGCCCTCGGCACCGGGGAAGCGTCCCGCGAGAACTTCGGGCCCGGTGTCTCCGAGTGCGGTCAACCGGGCCACCACCATCGTGAATGCCTCGGGCGGCAGCGTCTCGACGGCTCCCCGGAGGTGGTGGGAGCCCCACGGCCCCAGGTGCAGCGCGCTCGTCGAGGGCAACCCTTCACCAGAGGTGGACGCTCGACAGGAGACCTCTTCCGTCACGGTGTCCCGTCCGTCGACCACCAGGGTGACCGCGTGGGACGCTCCGAGGATCGACAACCGTAGAGCGGCGGAGTGCTGCGGGTGCTCGAGGAGCGCGGTGACGAGCGACTGGGGTGCCGGCTCCGTGTCGACGCGGTACCCGAGGGAGGACGCCGCCACGTCGTCCGGTTCGAGGTCGAGTCGGTACAGGGTCACGGGGTGTACCCGTGAGCGCCGGGGGCGGGCGGAGCCGGGTAGACGGTGAACTCGCCGGGAGACAGCGGCCGACCGGTCGAGACCTCCCACCCGGCGCCGTCCCAGTCCTCGAAGGACAGGAGAGAGCTGCCATCGCCGGTCTGGTAGTCGCGGTACCGCATCCGACCCCGCTCGGGCAGCCCGGTGGTCCCCTCGCACGAGTACTCGGCCTCGCCGGACTCGTCCTCGCGGTGGACTCGGTCGTCGACGACCACCTCGGCCTGCGGACCCACCCCGAGCCCCTTCCTGGTGGTCCACCAGGTCAGCTCGAGTTGGCCCTCCTCCTCCTCGACCCCGAGCCACTGTGCGCCGTCGCCGCCGTCGAGGAGGTGCTCCCACCACACGAAGGATCCCTGCCGGAGGGTGATGGTGCCGCGGACCACGAAGTCGATACCGCCATAGGCGACGATCGCACCGGGTCCGAGGTTGCGTGGCCCGAAGCCGTGCACGGGTTGATCTGCGGCGAGAGGGTCACGTCGGTGCCCGCTGGAGTCGGGCCTGCGCGTCCTCGACATCTTGAGGGCGATCCCGATCCCCGCGATCACCACGACCACCACACCGATCACGATGAGTAGTTCTCCCACCCCGCCTCACCCCTCATCGAAGTCCCACTGCCCGACGGGCCCGTCGGGCCCGTGCGCTTCCGGACGCAAGGCTAACCCAGAGGATGGTCGTTCCTGTGCCTCACCACGAGGTCGCGGCCCGATGTCCGGGTCAGAGGTACTGGTCGGCCCAGGCGCTGATGATCTTCGCCGCGCGCTCCGCCTGGCCATCCACGGTGAGGAAGTGATCCGAGCCCTCCAGCGAGACGAAGCTGCGGGGGTGGAGCGCCGCCTGGAAGATGTGTGCGGCGTTGTCTATCGCCACCGTCGCATCGGTCGGCGAATGGATCACCAGTAGGGGCCGATCGAGGGTGCGGACGTGGCCGATGAGGTCCGCGCGGCGCACGTCCTCGACGAATTCCCGCTTCAGCGTCATCTCCCGGCCACCGATCGACCAGGTGCCGCTGCCCTCCTCCAGGACCTCGCCGACGATCGCGTCGTAGTGCCGCTCCACATCGGCGGGCTCGGAGGGGGCCCCGATGGTGACCACAGCCCTGACGCTCGGCACCTGTTGCGCCGCCAGGATCGCCGCAGCCCCGCCCCACGAATGGCCGACGATCAGATCCGGCGGGGTCCCCCTGTCGGTCATGAACTGCGCGGCCAGCACCGTGTCGGCGACCTTGGTCGTGAAGGACCCGTCGCCGAGGTCACCGTCGGAGTCCCCGATGCCGAGAGCGTCGTGGCGCAGCATCCCGATCCCCTCCGCTGCCAGGCTCCGCGAGATGCGGGACGCCGCGGGGGAATCCTTGCCGAGTGTGAATCCGTGCACGAACAGTCCCCATCCGCGCAGCCCGCCCACGGGCGAGTCCAGCACGCCGGCGAGCTCGAAGCCCTTGGTACTGGTGAAACGAATGCTCTCGGCCATACCCGCCATCACACCCGCAGCGGAGTCGCCGGGTCAAGGCACCCGCGCCGACCCCGGCCTATGAGGGTCACTTCGTGGCCGTCGCGACGGGTCTCGGCACCGTATCTCCCCGTCGTCTAGCGGTCCTCGTCCGTGAGGTCTATCGACCACGCGTCACGGTGCGACACGATGAGCACCGAGGGCCCGGGAGCCAGATCGAGGACGAACCCGGCATCAGCGCTCGGGGTGGTCACCACGTTTCTCGGCGTCCCGCCCGAGCGAGGGAGGGAGAACTCAGTGACCGCCATCCCGACAGCGGTGTCTGCTCGGCTCCCCGTCATCGGTCCGCCCTCCCCGTCGTACAGAAAGACCCGCGTGCCTCGTCCCTCGCTCGCCAGCGGCGGGGCCGACGACACCGGCACCACCGAGAGCTCCCACACGCCGTCCCCCTCGACCTCGAGCCCGTGCGGAGCGGGATTCGCCGGCCACCACATCGACTCGCCGTCAAAGGTCCCCCGGTCGGCGGTGTTCGCTTCGATCACGCCGTCGATGAGGATCATCTGTTTCTCGCCCTCGGCATCAAGACTCCACAGAACTAGTGGTTCGGTTCCCTCATAGGTCATCCGGACGATTCCGCCATCCGCGTCTGCGACTTCGGGGGGTAGAGGAACGACCGCCTCGCCTTCGCCTGACGCCTCGACGGCATCGAAGCTCCCATACCGCTCGTCAGCGCTCTCTGCCGCTGAGCTGTCGGCAGCAACCGGTGACGGCGACGAGGATGCCGCGGGTTCGTCGGTCGAGGCAGAATCACCCGAGCATCCGACGAGGAACGCGGAGAGCGCGACCACGACCGACCCAGCGGCGCGACTGTAGCGAAAAGACCGGACCATCATCACTCGTCAATCAACCCCCGAGATACCACACCACGCGTGACATGAGGAAAACCTGGTTGCAGATGTCGATGACCGAGAACTGCTCGGTCACGTCGTCGCGGCGGAGGATCGCCGCTGTCTCGAAGCGTGCCATAGCGGGGGCGCTCGTAGCGTGCCCTGCCCAGTGCACGCTCCGTGCCGGGGTCGCGGAGCAGTCCGATCTCCCCGGTGAGGTGATCGCGCCATCGGGCACCCTCGGGGGCCTCGCCGGGCTATCCGCCGGGTCGGGAGACGTCTCAGGGGCGGGAAATGACGCAGGGAAGGGAAATGACGCAGGGGCGGTCTCCCTTACGGGACACCGCCCCTGCGCTGGCGTCGGGCTGACAGGATTCGAACCTGCGACCCCTTGACCCCCAGTCAAGTGCGCTACCAAGCTGCGCCACAGCCCGCCCGCCACCGCGTCTCGCGCGGCGACTGGATCAGACTAGCGCACGCCTGTCACAGCACTCCAATCGCCTGGTCACTTGCGCTGTCGACGCTCCTTGACGCGAACGTTCACGCGCACGGGAGAGCCGTCGAAGCCGAAGGTCTCGCGCAGGCGCCGCTCCAGGAATCGCCGGTAGCCCGCCTCCAGGAATCCGGTGGAGAAGAACACGAACGTGGGGGGCCGGGTGGTGGCCTGCGTGCAGAAACGGATCCTGGGCAGCTTCCCGCCCCGCATCGGTGGCGGGGTGGCGGCCACGACCTCGCTCATCCACGTGTTGAGCGGACCGGTGGGGATGCGCTTGTCCCACGAGTCGAGTGCGCCCTCCATCGCCGGCACCAGCTTGGCCAGGGCGCGGCCCGTGGTGGCCGAGATGTTCACGCGGTACGCCCAGGTGAGAATCTTGGACAGTTCCCGGTCGATCTCCTTGTCCAGGTCGTACCTGCGGTCCTCGTCCACGAGGTCCCACTTGTTGAAGGCGATCACCAGCGCACGACCGGCATCGGCGACCATCGAGATGACACGCAGGTCCTGCTCGGTGATCGGTTCGGAGGCGTCCAGCAGGAGTACCACGACCTCGGCGGCCTCGATGGCGCCGCGGGTGCGGAGCGAGGCGTAGTACTCGTGCCCGTACGCCTGGTTGACTTTCCGCCGCAGACCGGCGGTGTCCACGAAGCGCCACGTCTTGCCGCCGAGGTCGACGAGCGAGTCCACGGGATCGACGGTGGTGCCGGCGACGTTGTCGACCACCGACCGCTCCTCCCCGGTGAGCTTGTTGAGCAGGCTCGACTTGCCGACGTTGGGCTTGCCGACCAGCGCAACCCGTCGGGGGGCGTCGGTCGTCTCGCGCATCCGGGCCTTGGAGGGCAACCGGCGCAGGATCTCGTCGAGCAGATCGGCGGTGCCGCGGCCGTGCGCGGCGGAGATGGCGTAGGGCTGGTCCAGGCCCAACCCCCAGAATTCGGCTGACTGCAGTTCCGCCTTCTCGCTGTCCACCTTGTTGACCGCCAGGATCACGGGGGTGCCCGAGCGGCGCAGGCTCTTGGCCACCGTCTCGTCCGCAGAGGTGATGCCCACGTTCCCGTCGCACACCAGGACGATGAGGTCGGCGGTGCCCATGGCGATCTCGGCCTGCTGCGCGATGGAGCGGTGCATGCCCTTGGCGTCCTGCTCCCATCCACCGGTGTCCTGCACCATGAAGGTCCGGCCGTTCCACAGGGCCTCGTAGGACACGCGGTCCCGGGTCACGCCGGGGACGTCCTCCACGACGGCCTCGCGGCGGCCGATGATGCGGTTGACCAGTGTGGACTTGCCCACGTTGGGTCGTCCCACGATGGCGACGGTGGGCAGGATCTCCACCCCGTCGACCTCGGCGCCGATCTCCTCGGCCCATTCCTCGGCCACGGCGTCCCAGTCCGTGTCGTCGTTCCAGGCGTCCTCGATAGTCTCCTCGACGGGGCCCGTGGGTAGATCGAAGTCCTCGTTACTGGTCATTGTGCGTTCCCTTCTGCGGCGTCGCCGTGCGACGCGTCGGCGCCCTCTGCGAGTGCGACCAGTCGGTCGAGCACCTCGTCGAGGGTGAGATCTGAGGTGTCGATGACGACCGCGTCATCAGCGGGCCGGAGCGGGCTCGCGGCGCGGGTGGAGTCCTTGCGGTCGCGCTCGATCACGGCCGCCAGCACCTCGTCGTAGTCGGCGTCACGTCCGGCGAGGCGATCTTGTTCGGTGCGGCGGCGGGCCCGGATCTCCGGGCTCGCGGTGAGGTAGACCTTCACCTCGGCGTCGGGGAGAACCACGGTGCCTATGTCGCGGCCCTCGAGGACCACGGTTCCGCCACCGGATGCCAGGCGCCGCTGCAGGCCGACCAGGTTGACCCGGACCTCCGGAACGGCGGAGACCGCCGAGACGCTGGCGGTGACGCGGGCGGTGCGGATCTCGTCGCTCACGTCCTCACCGGCGAGCAGGATCCGCTCGGAGCCGGCGTCGGTGCCGATCTCCATCGGCAGGTCGGCGGAGGTGGCGATCACTGCGGTGGCGTCCTCCGGGTCGATCCCGGCGCGCAGGACCTGCAGGGTGGCCACCCGGTACATCGCGCCGGTGTCGAGGTAGGCGCCGCCGAGCCGTTCCGCGAGCGTGCGGGCGAGTGTGGACTTGCCGGTGCCGGCGGGACCATCGATCGCGATCCGGCGCCGGGGGGCGCTGCTGTACCCGGTCGGCGCGCTCACAGGCCCACCGCCGAGTAGAGGTCCGAGACCTCTTTGCGGTTGAGCTTGCGGAAGCTCCCCGCGCGCTGGTCGCCCAGGGCGACGGCGCCGAACCGGATCCGAACCAGCGATTCGACGGGGTACCCGACCTCGTCGAGGAGACGGCGGACGATGTGCTTGCGGCCCTCGTGGAGCACCACCTTGACCAGCGAGCGCCCCTCGTGGACATCGACGATCGCGAACTGGTCGACCTTGGCCGGGCCGTCCTCCAGCTCGACCCCGTCGCGCAGCTTCCTGCCGACGCCCTTGCCGACGACTCCCGTCACGGTGGCCATGTAGGTCTTGGACACCTCGTAGGACGGGTGCATCAGACGGTGCGAGAGCTCGCCGTCGTTCGTCACCAGCAGCAGTCCCTCGGTGTCGGCGTCCAGGCGGCCCACGTGGAAGAGCCGCTGACCGGCGTCCACGCGGTCGGCGACCAGGTCACCCACGCACGGCCGGCCCATGTCATCGGACATCGTGGTGTGGTACCCGCGGGGCTTGTTCAGCGCCAGGTAGACCAGGTCGTCGTCGAGGACGATCCGGGTACCGTCCACGCGGATCACCGCCGTGGTGGGATCGACCTTGACGCCCATCTCGCGCACGATCTTCCCGTTCACCTCGACCCGCCCTCGGGCGATGAGGTCCTCCGAGGCCCTGCGGGAGGCGATCCCGGCCTGGGCCAGGATCTTCTGGAGGCGGACCGGTGAGCCGTCTCGGCCAGCGGACTCAGTCATGAGTGCGTCACATCTCTTCGTTCT
Source organism: Dietzia psychralcaliphila (assembly GCF_003096095.1). Classification (NCBI taxonomy): domain Bacteria; kingdom Bacillati; phylum Actinomycetota; class Actinomycetes; order Mycobacteriales; family Dietziaceae; genus Dietzia; species Dietzia psychralcaliphila. The sequence goes on along the minus strand of NZ_CP015453.1, from coordinate 1,615,894 downwards.
CGTGTTCATCGGCGGGGTCGGGCACAGCGGTTCTGCGCCGCCCCAGGGGTATCCGCGGATCGTCCGCGGGATCGTCGCTCATCTCGTCGACCAGGTCGACATCCGGCAGCAACGGGGCGATGTCCGGGAGCTCGTCGAGCGACGTGAGTCCCAATCTTTCCAGAAATAGCTCCGTCGTCCTATACAGCATGCCCCCGGTGTCCGCATCGGTGCCGCATTCCACGGCCAGCCCACGGGCCACGAGGGTCCGCATGACCCCGTCCACGTTGACCCCGCGGACGGCCGCGATGCGCGATCGGGTGACCGGCTGCCGGTAGGCGATCACCGCCAGCGTCTCCAGTGCGGCGCGGGTGAGCGTCGACCTGGTGCCGTCGGTGAGGAGCCGCTCCACGTACGGTGCGAGCTCCCGACGGGTGTAGAGCCGCCATCCCTCATCGGTGCGCCTCAGGTCGATACCGCTGCCCACCGCCGTGAGGTCATCGCGCCACGCCCGCAGCTCAGCCGCCACTTCTGCGGGTGTCGACCCCGCCGCCGAGGCCAGCTGCCCCTCGGCGGCCGGCTGGTCAACCACCAGTAACAGCGCCTCGAGTCGGGCCCGCAACGGCGGGGCACCGGGGTCGTGGAGTTCGTCGTCGTCGTTGACCCCACCGGGTCCCCCCGCCCACGGTCCGTTGTCCTCAGTCACGTCCATTCGTCCCTCCCGCGTGTCACCTCGGCGGCCTCCCCACCGGTCCAGCTCACCAACAGGTCACCGAGCGCCTCGTCCTGGGCGAGCGCCACGGCGCGCGCCCGGTACAACTCCAACAGGGCGAGGAACCTGGCGACGACGACGAGGGAGTCGCTGCACCCGGAGACCAGCTCCCGGAAGTCCACCCATTCGCCCCGGCCACGGAACCTCAGCAGCTCCAGGACGCGGCCGGCCTGCTCGGGGACGGACACGGTGGCCGTATGGATGTGCGAGACCCCCACCTCCTCGACCGGGCGGGGCCGGAACGCCACGGCGGCGATGGTGGCGAACTGCTCGATGTCCACACCGAGCTCCACCTCGGGCAGCAGGTCCAGGAACTCCTCGTCCGGGCCCGCCGTCCGCGGATAGGAGTGACGGGCGGTCCTGTCGAGTTCCGCGAACAACTCGGCCACCTGACGGAACGCCCGGAACTGCAGGAGACGGGCGAAGAGCAGGTCCCGCGCCTGCAGCAGCGCCAGGTCCTCGAGGTCCTGGACCTCCCCGGACGGCACGAGTCGCGCGGTCTTGAGATCGAGCAGCGTGGCCGCCACCACCAGGAACTCGGTGACCTCCTCGAGGCCCGCCTCCCGACCGAGCTCGCGGGCGTGCGCGATGAACTCGTCGGTGACCGAGTGGAGGGCGACCTCGGTCACGTCGAGGCGCCGCGAGTCGATGAGCTTGAGCAGCAGGTCGAACGGGCCGGTGAAGTTGGTCAGGTGGACGGTGAACGCGCGCGGGCCCTCGGCCTCGTCGACCCCGGTGGTAGCGACCTCAGTGGTGCCCTCTCCCGGAGGGAGCCCGACCCCGGTCACCGGACCTCTCACCTGCCGCGCTGGATGACCTCGCGAGCCAGTGCCCGGTAGGCCTGCGCCCCCGCCGATCTGGGTGCCCACGTGGTGATGGGTTCCCCGGCGACGGTGGTCTCCGGGAACCGGACGGTACGGGTGACGAGGGTGTCGAAGACCTGGTCGCCGAACACCTCGACGACCCGGCCGAGGACATCGCGGGCGTGGACCGTCCGGCGGTCGAACATGGTGATCAGGATCCCGGTCAGGTGGAGCCGCGGGTTGATGCGGTCGCGAACCTTCTCGATCGTGTCCGTGAGGAGTGCGAGTCCGCGCAGCGAGAAGTACTCGCACTCCATCGGGATCAGCACCCCGTCCGAGCAGGCCAGGGCGTTGACGGTGAGCAGACCCAGCGACGGCTGGCAGTCGATCAGGACGTAGTCGTAGCGGTCGAGCACCGGGTACAGCGCTCGGCCCAGCGCCTGCTCGCGCCCGACCTCGTTGACCAGCTGGATCTCCGCGGCGGACAGGTCGATGTTGGCGGGGATGAGGTCCACGCCCTCCACCCTGGTCCGGACGAGCACCTCCTCCGTCGACACGGTGTTGTCCACCAGGAGGTTGTAGACGGTCAGGTCGAGCTGGTGGTGCGGGATACCCAGACCGGCCGACAGCGCTCCCTGCGGGTCGAGGTCCACCACGAGCACCCGGCGGCCGTACTCCGCGAGGGCGGCGGCCAGGTTGATGGTGCTGGTGGTCTTGCCGACCCCACCCTTCTGGTTGCACATCGAGACGACCATGGCCGGACCGTGGGAGGTGAGCGGCTGCGGCTCGGGGATCGCGGAGAAACCCTCGCCGGCCGCCGGGTCGTCGGCCCCCAGGAGTTCCGCGCGGGAGAACAGTGCGGGATCCATCGTCCCAGAGTCCTGCGCCACCCGCGTCTCCTCTCGCTGCGTCGTCACCTGCGCTCAGGCCGGTCCCCGGTCACGTTACCGTGCTCGAGGGTGGCACTCGGCCCAGACCTCGCGGAGCGTGTCGACGGTGACGAGGGTGTACACCTGCGTCGTGGTGACCGAGGCATGGCCCAGCAGCTCCTGGACCACTCGGATGTCCGCCCCGCCGTCCAGTAGATGGGTGGCGAACGAGTGCCGGAACGAGTGTGGCGAGATGTCCAGCTCCACACCCGCCCGCTCGGCGGCCACGGCAACCACGTTCCACAGGGACTGCCGGGTGATCCGCCCGCCACGGGTGTTGAGGAACAACGCCGGTCCGCCTCTGACCGCCATCGCGGGTCGGGCGCGCACCAGGTAGGCACCGACTGCCACGCAGGCCGGACGCCCGACCGGGACCACCCGTTCCTTGCCCCCCTTGCCGCGCAGGATCACGGTGCCCCCGCCGGGGTGATCGAGACCGTCGAGGTCGTCCACGTCCAGTCCCACCAGCTCGGCCGCGCGCGCCCCGGTGGCGTACAGCAGTTCGAGCATCGCCCGGTCCCGCAACCGGGCGGGGTCGGTGTCCACCTCGGTGCCACCCGCGGCCTCGATCACCGCGATGATCCGGTCCACGGGAAGCGCCTTGGGCAGTCGTCGCGGAGGGCGGGGCGGGGTCACGGACGCCGCGGCGTCGACGCGGGTCACCCCGTCCCTGGTGGCGAAACGGTGCAACCCCCGGACCGCGGCCAGAGTGCGCGCGACCGAGCTGGGCGCGAGCGCACTCCTGCCGACGTCCGGGTCGGCGGTGGCGAGGCGGGCGCGGAACTCCTCGACGTGGGACTCGGTCACCGCCCCGAGGTCCCCGACGCCCGACTCCGCGAGGTACTGCCGGTACTTCTCCAGGTCACGCCGGTACGCGGCCAGGGTGTGGGTGGAGGCCCCCTGTTCGACGGCGAGGTGGTCGAGATAACCGCGGATCTGGACCGCGACTCCGCCGGGCTGAGTCATGGCGGTAGGGCCGGCGTCATCACAGGTACGCTCCCGTCACCATCGCGGGTCTGCCCCGGTCAGAGCCCGGCGATCGACGCGCGTGCCGCGAGGATCCCGGCCACGGCGATGCCGTTGACAATGCGTCCGTCCAGGACGGCCTCCACGGCCTCGGCGAACGGCATCCGCGCCACCTCCATGTCCGCTTCCTCGTGCTGCGCCTCGGGCCTGCCCACCTCACCGAGTTCCCTGGCCAGGAACACGTGGACACGTTCGGTGCAGAACCCCGGCGACGGCACGATCGAGATCACCGGCTCCCAGGACCGCGCCTCCAGACCGGTCTCCTCGAGCAGTTCTCGGCGCGCGGTCTCCACGGGCTGCTCGCCCTCGACGTCGCACAGCCCGGCCGGGAGTTCCCAGAGCCGCTCCCCCACCGCGTGGCGGTACTGCCGGACCAACGTCACCTGATCCCTGTCGTCCAGCGCGATCACCGCGACCGCGTCGTCGTGCCCACAGATCTCCCGGTCGGCGGTACCCCCGCCCGGCATGGTGAGCGTATCCACGCGCAGCCTGACGATCCTGCCGTCGAAGATCTCGCGGCTGGCGACGGTCCGGTAGTCGTGCGACCCGGGGGCACCGGTGTCGGACACGCCGATCAGCTTCCGTCCGAGCGGACGTCGGAGGTCAACTCGGGCTCGGCACTGCCCGACCGGGACCCGGTCCCGGCCGCCCCGGCGCCGGTCTGGTCCTCCCGCCACGGTTCCACCGGCAGCCGCATCTCGTTCTCGTACGCCAGCGCCGCCTTGACGAACGCCGCGAACAGCGGATGCGGGCGGGTCGGCCGCGACTTGTACTCCGGATGGGCCTGGGTGGCCACGAAGAACGGGTGCTGCTCCGGCGGGTACTCGACGAACTCCACCAGATGACCGTCGGGCGAGGTGCCGGAGAATCGGAGACCGGACTCGGCGATCTTGTCGCGATAGGTGTTGTTGACCTCGAAGCGGTGTCGATGCCGCTCCGAGACCTCGGTCTCGCCGTACGCGTCGGCGACAACCGATCCCTTGGTGAGCACGGCCGGGTACGCACCCAGACGCATCGTCCCGCCCAGATCGGCCTGCCCGGCGACCGCGTCGACCTGGTCGGCCATGGTGGAGATGACCGGATGCTCGGTGTCCGGGTCGAACTCCGTCGAGGAGGCGCCCTCGAGCCCCACCGACCGGGCCGCCTCGATCACCGAACACTGCAGTCCCAGACACAGACCCAGCAGCGGGATGCCGTTCCTGCGGGACCACGAGATGGCGCCGAGCTTGCCCTCGATGCCGCGGATGCCGAAGCCTCCGGGGATCAGCATGCCGTCCACGCCGCGGAGCGCCTCGCGGGCACCCGCCTCGGTGACGCACTCGTCGGACTGGACCCACCGGATGTTGACCCGCGCCCGGTGGGCGAAACCGCCGGCTCGCAGGGCCTCGGTCACCGACAGGTAGGCGTCGGGTAGGTCGATGTACTTACCGACCAGGGCGATCTCGACCTCTTCGCGGGGCTCGTGCACCCGCTTGAGGAGGTCACCCCAGACGGTCCAGTCGACGTCCCGGAACGGCAGGTTGAGCTTCCGGATGACGTGGGTGTCGAGATGCTCGCCGAAGAGGACCTTCGGGATGTCGTAGATGCTCGGTGCGTCGGGGGTGGAGACCACGCCCTCGAGGTCCACGTCGCACATGAGAGCGATCTTGGACTTGAGCCCGTCCGGCACATCCCGGTCGCACCGCAGGACCAGACCGTCCGGGACGATACCGATCGACCGCAGCGCCGCCACGGAGTGCTGGGTGGGCTTGGTCTTGAGCTCACCCGACGGTGCGAGGTACGGCACCAGCGAGACGTGGAGGAAGAAGATGTTCTCCCGACCGACCTCGTGACGGACCTGCCGGCAGGCCTCCAGGAAGGGCTGGGACTCGATGTCGCCGACCGTGCCGCCGACCTCGGTGATCACGACGTCGGGGCGCCGCCCCTGCTCGTCGGGCGCGCCCATCGCGATGATGCGTTCCTTGATCGCGTCCGTGATGTGCGGGATCACCTGGACCGTGTCGCCGAGGTACTCGCCGCGGCGCTCCTTGGCGATCACCGCCGAGTACACCTGGCCGGTCGTCACGTTGGCGTTGGCGCTCAGGTCGCGGTCGAGGAACCGCTCGTAGTGGCCCAGGTCGAGATCGGCCTCCGCACCGTCCTCGGTGACGAACACCTCCCCGTGCTGGAACGGGTTCATCGTCCCCGGGTCCACGTTGATGTACGGGTCCAGTTTCTGCATGGTCACGCGGAGTCCGCGGGCGGTGAGAAGCTGCCCCAGGCTGGAGGCGGTGAGCCCCTTACCCAGCGACGACGCCACGCCACCGGTGACGAAGATGTGCTTGGTCGCGGACCGCGACGCGGCTCGGTTCAGTGCCAAGGGGACTCCCGTGTCCAGACGCCGGAATGGATGAATGCTGGTGTGGCTCCGGTGTACCCCACGGGGCTTCAGGCTATCACCGAGCGGGCGCGGTGGGGAGCGACGGCACCGCCGCGGTCGCATCCGGCCGCAGCCCGTAGTGTCCCTGCGCCCGGTCGAGCTGCTCCGCCAGCGCGAGGGCCGTGGCCAGACGACCCGCGTCGGAGGCCGCCGAGTCGACGGTCGAGACACCGTCCTCGCCGGAGGAGCGCAACACGGTGACCGCGTCGTATCCCGATGCGCCGGTGAGCTCGGCGGAGACGACCGTGCCCGCGCCTTCGCGGTCCAGGGTCCGCGCGAACGAGGCCAACCGGACCGCGGTCGACTCGTCCTCGACCGGGCCGCTGACGATCAACGTCAACTGACCGGGCCGGAGGGTGCCGGCCTCGAATTCGACGAGGTCCGCATCGGACAGCGTGGTGAGAACCGTCGCGCGGTCGTCGTCGTCCAGGTGTGGTTCCGCGTCCTCGGTGCGCAGCAACCCGGCGCGACCCAGCGCGGTGCCCAGCTGGGTGCCCAGGTCTGCATCGGTGGCCGGCGCGTCGCCGATCGGGAGGTTGGCCACGAGGGCCTGCACCTCGGCGTCGGCCTCCGGATCGAACGCCTTGTCCGTGAGCGTCACCCGCCCCGCGGCGATGCCGCCGGCGGCACCGATGACGTCGACGGCAGCGCTCACGTCCTCGTCGGAGGCCCCGGGTGCGACCACGACCAGCACGGGTCGACCCTCGAGGGTGCCGTCCACCACCGAGCCGGTGAGCTCACCGGCCATGGCGTCCAGACGGTCGGCGGCGAGCCGCTGCGCGGCGGACTCGTTCCTGGCCGTCTCGAGTTGCGCCGCTGTCGTCTCCTCGCGATCGACCACCGCGTCCCGGATCGACGTCGCCACGGACGTCGACCCCAGGACCACTCCCAGCCCGAGGGCGAGGAATACGGCAACCAGCGTGAGAACGTGGCGACGCAGAGAGATCAACGGACGAGCCCCTGGACCCAGAGAGCGAAGGTGTTCCAGGTGTCGATGGCCCAGATGAGCAGATCCTGGGCGGAATCGCGGGCGACCACTACCGCGGCCACCGCGATGAGCGCCGCGAGCACCACGAGGGCCAGTCCGATCCCGGCGCCGCGCGAGCGGTACAGGGTGGCGCACGCATCGGCGTGGACGAGGCGGGACGACACGGCCGTGTCGACCATCGTCGACGACGGTGCGGAGGAGGCGCCGAAAGCGTTCTCGAGACCACGGTCGTCACCGGTCACCACGATCATCTCCGCTCCGCCGTGGAAGGCCAGCAGCAGAGCCATGTCGCGCGCGGTCGCCGCGGCGGGGAAGGTGGTGGCGCCCACCCCGAGTTCGGTGACGCGCTCGAGGCCCTCGGCCCTGCCGTCCCGGTCCGCGGGCACGACCAGGACCGCGCCGTCCGTGAGGACCTCGTCGGAGACCGAGGTGGGGGTCGCGACCACGACGTCGGCGGAGAACCGGGCGGCGCGCAGCAGTTCGGCGCCCCCGTCCACGCCCACGAGTAGCGGTCGGTACTCCTTCATGAACGGCTTGAGTTCCGCGAGCTGCGCCTCCGAGGACCGATCCCCGGTCACCACCACCACGTGGCGACCGGTGAAGTCCACGTCGATCTGGGGCAGGCCCTCGCCGTCGAGGAGCAACTGGTGCTCGAGGCTGAGGAACTCCGTGGCGTTGGCCAGGTGCGCCAGTGCGGACTCCACGTACCCGTTCTCGGCCGCGTGGACCTCGGTGAGGAGCGTGGCGGGCCCTGCCTCGCGGCCGGTGGCCAGCTGGTCCTCGGTCTTGACGGAGTAGACGACTCCCTCGTCGATGCGGACGCGGGTTCCGTCCTCGACCTCGGCGAGGTCCGCGTCCTCGATGACCGGGATGGTTGACGAGGCCAGAATGCGGAACGCCGCCCGGGGCAGCATCTCCTCGCCGGGACGAGGAACGTGGACGACGGCGCCGACACCGGCGTCGACGACGGCGCGGGCCATGGCGGCCGAGGTCCGGTTGAGGTCGAGCACGACGACGTCCTTGACGCCGAGCTTCCTGGGGATCGGTGACCCCGCCCGGATCTGGCGGACGGTACCGACCACACCGGCGAGATCGTTGGAGCGGCGATTGAGGAGACCCGTCATCTTCATGTGCCCGAGTATCACGCGTGTGATTCGAGTGACGAGGGAGGTAGGCCCGGCGTGTCGGGTTAACGGTCGACTTGAGCTTGAGACTTCTCCGACCGCGCCTTCCCCAGGAGTTCCTCCGCGTGCGCGAGGCCGGTGTCGGTGTCCTCCATCCCCGCGAGCATCCGCGCCAGTTCGGTGACCCTGTCCGAGTCGTCGACCGCGCGCACGCCCGACACGACGCCGTCCCCGCCGGTGGCGTCCGCAGCCTTGTGGACCACGAGGTGGGTGTCAGCAAAGGCGGCGACCTGCGCGAGGTGCGTCACCGCGATCACCTGGTGCGTCCTCGCCAGCCTGGCCAGCCGCTTCCCGATGCTCAGTGCGGCGCGCCCACCCACTCCTGCGTCGACCTCGTCGAAGACCAGTGTCCCGCCTCCGGAGCGTTCGGCGAGGACGACCTCCAGTGCGAGCATCACCCTGGACAGCTCTCCACCCGAGGCCCCTCGGCCCAACGGGACGACTCCCGACGGCCCGTCGAGCGCCATCTCGACGTCGTCCAGACCCGACTCCGTCGCCGCGGCGAGGCCGTCTCCTGACGGTGAGACCCGGACGACCAGTCCGGCTCCTCCCATGGACAGTTCCGCCAGTTCGGACGTCACCCGCTGTGCCAGGTCCTCCCCCGCGGTCCGGCGAACCGCCGTGAGCTCGGCGGCCTGCTCCTCCAGCCTGGCGGCGAGTCTCGCGACCGTGGAGGTGAGCTCCGCCACCGCGGTGTCGGAGGTGTCCACCTCGGACAGGCGGGTACGCGCCTTCTCGGCCCACTCGATCACGTCGTCCACGTCGGTGCCGTACTTCCGGGTGAGCGCCCTCAGATCATGCCGCCTCTCGAGGGCCGAGTCGAGGTCCGCCGCGTCGACCGGGAGCTCGGCGAGGTAGAGGCCGAGCTCGGTAGCCGCGTCCCCGAGGGCGGCGACGGCCTGGTCGATGCTGGTGGCGATGGGGTCGAGCGCGGGATCCCCCGCTCCCGCGAGTCGCTGCCGCAGTTGGTCCAGGACGTTGACGACCGGCTCCGCGGTCTCGCCGTCCCCGGTCAATGTCTCGTGCGCCTGACCCGCCACCTCCCGCAACTCCTCCGAGTCGGTGAGGCGACGGATGACGGCATCGAGCTCGGCCTCCTCCCCCGGTCTGGGATCCAGCGCGTCGATCTCGTCGAGCCCGTGGCGTAGCAGGTCGGCCTCGCGGGCCAGCTCACGCGCGCGCCCGGTGCGTTCCGCCAGCGACCTCTCGGCCTCCCGCCAGCTGTGGTAAGTCTCCTGATAGGCCTTCAACGCGGCCCGCGCCGGCTCGCCCCCGTGGGAATCGACCGCCTCGCGTTGCCGGTCGGGACGCAGTAGTCGGAGCTGGTCGTTCTGACCATGCACGGCGAGTACCGGGGAGCAGAACCGGGCCAGCGTGCCGGCGGGAACGGAACGACCGCCCAACCGGGCCCGGGACCGTCCGTCGGCACCGACCCGGCGTGCGGCGATCACCGTGCCGTCCTCGTCGAGTTCCACGTCCGCATCCTCGAGGAGCCTGTCCAACTGCTGCCTGTCGGCCGAATCCATCGTCGCCGCAGCGGCCAGGTCGAATCGACCTTCCACCACGGCCCGGACGGCCCCACGCCGGACACGCCCCGGATCGGCGCGCCCCCCGGCCAGAAGCCTCAGTCCGGTGACGACCATGGTCTTGCCCGCACCGGTCTCACCTGTCAGAACCGATAGCCCCGGGGCGAAATCGGCCACGGCCTCGTCGATGACGCCGAGTCCGCTGATCCGAAGTTCCGTGAGCACGCACCCACCCTAGGGGAGTGGGCGGACTGCCGACCGCCCGCGCCACCCGGTCACCGGGAGTTCGAACTTGGTCACCAGCCTGTCCGTGAAGGGCGATTCGTCCAATCGCACCCACTTGACCGGTCGTCGACCGCGCACCACCTCGACGCGGCTGCCGGCGGGGGCGTGGACCAGTCGGCGCCCGTCGAGGACCACCACCGCGGGCCCCGAGCGGGTCCCGGTCTCCACGGCGACACGGGAGCTGGGCGCCACGACCATGGGCCGGGCGAAGAGGGCGTGGGCGTTGTTCGGCACCACCAGGATCGCGTCGAGCTCCGGCCAGACGATCGGGCCCCCGGCCGAGAACGCGTACGCCGTGGACCCCGTCGGGGTCGACACGAGCATGCCGTCGCACCCGTAGTCGCTCACCGGTCGACCGTCGATCTCGACCGACGCCTCGAGGACACCCTGCCGGGAGACCTTCTCGATACTCACCTCGTTGAGCGCCCAGTCGTGACCCAGCACGGTGTCCCCGTGGATCACGGTGGCCTCGACCGTCATACGCTCGACCACCCGGTAGTCCCGGTCCGCGATCTGTTCGACCACGCCGTGGAGCGACGAGATCTCGGACTCGGCGAGGAATCCGATGTGCCCGAGGTTCACCCCCAGCACCGGTACATCGGCAGCGTTGGCGTACTGACACGCCCGCAGGAACGTTCCGTCTCCGCCCAGGACCAGAACGAGCTCGCACCCGTCAGCCGCGTGCGGGGTGTCCGCCACCGACTCGACACCCGTCCCCGTGGCAACGTTCTCACTGGTGTCCGCGAGCATCCGCACCGCGATCCCCCGGTTCGCACAGGCGTCGACCACCTGAGCGACTATGGCGACGATATCCGGCCGCTCGATATTGGCCTCGAGCAGGATCCGGCGGGGTATCCCCTCCCCTGTCCTGTCCGTCACTTCGGCCCCTCCTCCACTGCGCGGTGGATGGTGTCCTGCGCTTGATGTGTCAGCTCCACCGGAACCCCTGACTCGGTCTTGCGTAGATGAAGGAAGTACTCGACGTTCCCGGACGGCCCCGGGAGCGGGCTCGCCACACAGCCGAGCGATTCCACCCCGAGTGCCGCCGCGGCCCGGGCGACGCCGGTGACCGCTTCGATCCGGAGCGCGGTGTCGCGGACGACGCCGCCCTGGCCGACCCGCTCGCGTCCCACCTCGAACTGGGGTTTGACCATGGGGAGCAGATCCCCGCCGGTGCGAACGCACGCGGTCAGCGCGGGGAGGACGAGCGGGAGGGAGATGAACGACAGGTCGGAGACCACCACATCGACCTCGCCCCCGATGTCCTCGGGGGTGATTGATCGGACGTTGGTCTTGTCGTGGACGCCGACCCGATCGTCGTTGCGCAGGCGCCACACGAGTTGCCCGTAGCCCACGTCCACGGCCTCGACCCGGTCGGCGCCACGTGTGAGCAGAACATCGGTGAAGCCTCCCGTGGAGGCGCCTGCATCCAGGCAGCGCGCACCGGCGACACCCACGCCGAAGGAATCCAGTGCGCCGATGAGTTTATGGGCTCCCCGTGAGGCCCAGTCGGGTTCGTTCGAGGCGGCGAGCGCGATGGAGGTGGTCGGCTCCACCTGGGTTGCGGGCTTGCTGGCTGCGACACCGTTGACGATCACACGCCCGGAGCCGATGAGATCCTGTGCACGTTCCCGACTGTCACACATCTTGCGGCGGACCAGCTCTGCGTCCAGGCGCCTGCGAGTGGGCGCCATCAGCGGGCTGAGTCCAGGGCGGAGAGTGCGCGGGCGAGCAGTTCGTGGGCGGCGTCCAGGGCACCGACCTGGTCATCGCGAACCACCCCGCCGTCGCTGTCGCCGCCGTGGTCGTCGCCCGAAGACGGCCCGACGGAGTCGGAGAGGAGATCGTCGAAAGCCGAGCGGAGTTCGTCGACGTCCGGGCCCGCGGGCCCTGGCAATGGTGTCGGTCCGGGAGTGCTCACGCGGTCCACGCTAGCCCACGACGAGTCCGGCATCGGCGAACCGTGACCGCGCATCGCCACCGGGATCCCCGATGGTGGTCACTCCGTGCAACCACGCCTGACGGATGACGCTGCGCGCCAGGTCGACACCACCCATGGTCTCCGGGATCCCGTTCAGGTGAAGTACCCCGTCCAGCACCCTCGCGTCGAGTGCGGGTGCCGAGTCGATGCGACTGACCTCGGGCGGCGCGGCGAGCGCGGACAGGTCTCGGGCGAGGTGTGTTGCTCGACGACATTCGTCGGCGGCGAGTAGGTCAGCCGTCCCGTGGACCCCGGTCAGGACCAGGAGTGCGGGCATTCCGGCGGCCAACGCTCCCTCTATGTCGGTGTCGAGCCGGTCGCCGACCACCAACGGCCGCTTCGCGCCGACCAGGTCGGCGGCTGCCCTGAGAACTCCGGCGGCCGGTTTCCCCGCGACCACGGGCTCGCGGTCCGTCGCAGCGCGGAGCGCCGCCACGAGAGAGCCATTTCCGGGCAGGAGACCCCGCTCGGTGGGTAGCGTCGTGTCCACGTTGGAGGCCACCCAGGGAACTCCATGGCGGATCGCGAGACATCCTTCGGCGAGGTCGCCCCAGGTCAGTTCCCGGGACAGCCCCTGGAGGACCACCTCCGGATGGTCATCGGCCGAGTGGACCACCTCGTAGCCGGCCGCCCGTGCGAGGTCCCTGAAGCTGTCGTGGCCCACCACGAGGACTCTCGCCCCCGCGTCCACGTGATCGACCAGCATCATCACGGCCGCCTGCGCACTCGTCATGACGTCGGAATCCCGCGCCGTGAAGCCCAGATCTCGCAGGTGCGCTGCGGTGTCAGCGGGGGAACGGCTCGCGTTGTTGGTCACGTAGACCACCGGGAGTCCCGACTCGTCCAGCGCCTCCGCGGCGCCCGGAATCGGTTCAGGACCACGGATCAGGGTCCCGTCGAGGTCGACGAGCAGTGCGTCGTACAGATCCGACAGAGTGGCTGCAGACACCGGGACTAGTCCTCGAGCTCCGCCAGACGCGACTCCGCGTCCGTGTGCTGGTCCGGGTCGGCGGCCATTGCGTGACCGAACCACGCGGCGGCTTCGTCTCTCCGGCCGGATGCCAACAGGACCTCCGCGTAGGCGTAATCCAGCCGAGCTGCTTCCTCTCCCACAGCGCCCGCGTCCGCGCCGGCATCCTGGAGTGTGACGAGGGCGGCGTCGAGCTGACCCATGTCCACTCGCGCGCCGGCTTCCACGATGCGCAGTTCGACGAGGTCTTCACCGGTGACCTGATGGGACTCCTCCCCGCGGGCGAGCTCGATCGCCTTCTGTGGGCGTTCGAGACCCCGCTCGCAGTCGGCCATCATCGCCAGCAGACCGGGGCCACCCGAGATCCGCCGCGCGGCGCGAAGCTCGCCGAGGGCTTCGGACCACTCGCGGGCCCGATAGGCGAGGACGCCCAGGGTCTCGCGAACGACTCCTATCCGTCCCGCACGGTTCTTGGCGGCCCGACCGTGGGCGAGCGCCAACTCGGGATCGTCGTCGACGAAGTGCATCGCGGCAACCAGGTGCCGGGCCACGAGTTCAGCGTTGGCCTTGTCGAGACCCCGGAGGTCCCTGCGGATCTCCATGTCGAGGTCCGCGGCCTCGATGTCCTCGGGAAGGATCGGCTCGTCGACCCGTGCAGCTTGCCGGGCGTCCTGTCCGGGCCGACCTCCGGCTCGACGATCGTCACCGGGCCGCCCCCCACCACGGGGCGCGACACGGGCGGCACCGCCGCGGCGATCGCCCCCGGCGCCGCCGCGAGCCTCTCCGGCCCGCGGTGCACCGGATCGTTGACCGCTCGTCCGGCTACGTTCGCTCTGACCACCGGACGCCCCGGCGCCACCGGCTCGATGCCGGCCTGCTTCGCCTCCGCCTGACCCGTCGTAGCGTTTGCCGCTGCGTTCCCCGAAGGAGCTGTTGTCCCTACGACCGCCGCTCGAGGCCCGGTCGCCCCTGCGTGGTACGTCACCGTCGCCTCGTCGTGGGGAGCGATCTGGCTGTTCTGACCGGGGTTCGTTCACGTCGTTCACCTTACGTGCGCCGGGTTGTCGGCACTGCTGTTGAAGTATGGAGCACAAATAAGACCAGCGGGAGGAACATGATGTCCCTCCCGCTGGTCATGAAGTTGTGTTCGGCGGTGACCTACTCTCCCACACCCTCACGAGTGCAGTACCATCGGCGCTGGCAGGCTTAGCTTCCGGGTTCGGAATGGGACCGGGCGTTTCCCTGCCGCTATGGCCGCCGTAACTCTGTGAAACAAGGCCCTCACCGCGAGAGGTGTCTCGCGGTATGGGTGTGTTGTTTCAGATACTGCACAGTGGACGCGTAACAATTCTTGGCTTGTTTGTGTGTAAGCCCTCGGCCGATTAGTACCGGTCACCTCCACGCATTGCTGCGCTTCCAGTTCCGGCCTATCAACCCCATGGTCTGTGGGGGGCCTTAACCACGCAAGGTGGTGAGAAACCTCATCTTGGAACAGGCTTCCCGCTTAGATGCTTTCAGCGGTTATCCCTTCCGAACGTAGCTAACCAGCGATGCTCCTGGTGGAACAACTGGCACACCAGAGGTTCGTCCGTCCCGGTCCTCTCGTACTAGGGACAGCTTTCCTCAAGTTTCTTACGCGCGCGGCGGATAGAGACCGAACTGTCTCACGACGTTCTAAACCCAGCTCGCGTGCCGCTTTAATGGGCGAACAGCCCAACCCTTGGGACCTACTCCAGCCCCAGGATGCGACGAGCCGACATCGAGGTGCCAAACCATCCCGTCGATATGGACTCTTGGGGAAGATCAGCCTGTTATCCCCGGGGTACCTTTTATCCGTTGAGCGACACCGCTTCCACTTGCCGGTGCCGGATCACTAGTCCCGACTTTCGTCCCTGCTCGACGTGTCAGTCTCACAGTCAAGCTCCCTTGTGCACTTGCACTCAACACCTGATTGCCATCCAGGCTGAGGGAACCTTTGGGCGCCTCCGTTACTCTTTAGGAGGCAACCGCCCCAGTTAAACTACCCACCAGGCACTGTCCCTAACCCAGATCATGGGCCGAGGTTAGACGTCCAATACGATCAGAGTGGTATTTCAACAACGACTCCACACACACTGGCGTGCATGCTTCACAGTCTCCCACCTATCCTACACAAACCGAATCGAACGCCAATACCAAGCTATAGTAAAGGTCCCGGGGTCTTTTCGTCCTGCCGCGCGTAACGAGCATCTTTACTCGTAGTGCAATTTCGCCGAGTCTGTGGTCGAGACAGCAGAGAAGTCGTTACGCCATTCGTGCAGGTCGGAACTTACCCGACAAGGAATTTCGCTACCTTAGGATGGTTATAGTTACCACCGCCGTTTACTGGGGCTTAAATTCTCAGCTTCGCCTTGCGGCTAACCGGTCCTCTTAACCTTCCAGCACCGGGCAGGCGTCAGTCCGTATACATCGACTTACGTCTTCGCACGGACCTGTGTTTTTAGTAAACAGTCGCTTCTCTCTGGTCTCTGCGACCACACCCAGCTCCCACCGTGAAGATGTTCACCGGGCATGGCCCCCCTTCTCCCGAAGTTACGGGGGTATTTTGCCGAGTTCCTTAACCACAGTTCTCTCGATCGCCTTGGTATTCTCTACCTGATCACCTGTGTCGGTTTGGGGTACGGGCCGTGTATGAACTCACTAGAGGCTTTTCTCGGCAGCATAGGATCACTGAATTCCCCACAACGGGTATGCATCAAGTCTCAGCCTTAATGTGACACGGATTTGCCTATGTCACGGCCTACACTCTTACACCAGTACAACCACTGACTGGCTCAGCTACCTTCCTGCGTCACCCCATCGCTTGGCTACTACCAGATCAGGTCCCGCGCATCCAGACCACGTCATCCCGAAGGATGCTCTAGGCCATTCAGGGCGGTTAGTATCACTGATTCACCATGGGCGCGCACACACGGGTACGGGAATATCAACCCGTTGTCCATCGACTACGCCTGTCGGCCTCGCCTTAGGTCCCGACTCACCCTGGGCAGATTAGCTTGACCCAGGAACCCTTGATCATTCGGCGGACGAGTTTCTCACTCGTCATTCGCTACTCATGCCTGCATTCTCACTCGTGTGGCCTCCACGCCTGGATCACTCCGACGCTTCTATGGCCACACGACGCTCCCCTACCCACCCACACACCTGCCCGGAGGAGGTTATTGTGTGAGTGCCGCGGCTTCGGCGGTGTACTTGAGCCCCGCTAAATTGTCGGCGCAGGACCACTTGACCAGTGAGCTATTACGCACTCTTTCAAGGGTGGCTGCTTCTAAGCCAACCTCCTGGCTGTCTCAGCGATCCCACATCCTTTTCCACTTAGTACACGCTTAGGGGCCTTAGCCGGCGATCTGGGCTGTTTCCCTCTCGACTATGAAGCTTATCCCCCACAGTCTCACTGCCGCACTCTCACACCTCGGCATTCGGAGTTTGGCTGACGTCAGTAACCTTGTAGGGCCCATCGGCCATCCAGTAGCTCTACCTCCGAGGTGAAACATGCGACGCTGCACCTAAATGCATTTCGGGGAGAACCAGCTATCACGGAGTTTGATTGGCCTTTCACCCCTACCCACAACTCATCCCCTCAGTTTTCAACCTAAGTGGGTTCGCGCCTCCACGACGTCTTACCGTCGCTTCACACTGGCCATGGGTAGATCACTCCGCTTCGGGTCTAGAGCATGCCACTCAACCGCCCTATTAGGACTCGCTTTCGCTACGGCTTCCCCACACGGGTTAACCTTGCGACATACCACTAACTCGCAGGCTCATTCTTCAAAAGGCACGCCATCAGCCCGAAAGCCTCTGACGGTTTGTAAGCACACGGTTTCAGGTACTATTTCACTCCCCTCCCGGGGTACTTTTCACCATTCCCTCACGGTACTAATCCGCTATCGGTCACCAAGGAGTATTTAGGCTTACCGGGTGGTCCCGGCAGATTCACAGCAGATTTCACGGGCCCGCTGCTACTTGGGAACACAAATCGCCCAGCCACAAAGTTTTCAGGTACGGGACTCTCACCCTCTACGGCCGACCCTTCCAAGTCGTTCCCCTAACCCGCGGACTATCAAGCGCCTGATCCGGCAGAACCAGGACATCATGCCCCACAACACCACACACGCAACCCCTGCCGGGTATCACACGCATGCGGTTTAGCCTCTTCCGCGTTCGCTCGCCGCTACTGACGGAATCACTGTTGTTTTCTCTTCCTGCGGGTACTGAGATGTTTCACTTCCCCGCGTTCCCTCCACACACCCTATGTATTCAGATGTGGGTAACACGCCATCACGCGTGCTGGGTTTCCCCATTCGGACACCCTCGGATCACAGCTCGGTTGGCAGCTCCCCGAGGCTTATCGCAGCCTCCTACGTCCTTCATCGGCTCTTGGTGCCAAGGCATCCACCGTGTGCTCTTACACACTTACATTCACAAACAATTAAAGATGCTCGCGTCCACTGTGCAGTTCTCAAACAACACACACCAACCCCACCCACACCCCAGGCCAACCGGCCACAAGAGCATCTCGGGAATCAGTGCCATCAAAAACAGACCCACACCCCTCAACCAACAGGAATGCTCAACGGTGCTGTTTCAGATACCCAACAGTGTGTTTTGTCCGAACCACGCTCCCCCCAGCAGCCAGCCCTGAGCCGACGCCGAAGATCCAGGCGAGTCCTACGCAATAGTGTTCCACCCAATGAGCCACCTGGCGCACCACGAACGGGCACGAACCAGACGCTAACTCTGACCACCAAACGGTGGTGAGTGCTCCTTAGAAAGGAGGTGATCCAGCCGCACCTTCCGGTACGGCTACCTTGTTACGACTTCGTCCCAATCGCCGATCCCACCTTCGACGGCTCCCTCCACAAGGGTTAGGCCACCGGCTTCGGGTGTTACCGACTTTCATGACGTGACGGGCGGTGTGTACAAGGCCCGGGAACGTATTCACCGCAGCAATGCTGATCTGCGATTACTAGCGACTCCGACTTCATGGGGTCGAGTTGCAGACCCCAATCCGAACTGAGACTAGCTTTAAGGGATTCGCTCCACCTCGCGGTCTCGCAGCCCTCTGTACTAGCCATTGTAGCATGTGTGAAGCCCTAGACATAAGGGGCATGATGATTTGACGTCATCCCCACCTTCCTCCGAGTTGACCCCGGCAGTCTCTCACGAGTCCCCACCATTACGTGCTGGCAACATGAGACAGGGGTTGCGCTCGTTGCGGGACTTAACCCAACATCTCACGACACGAGCTGACGACAACCATGCACCACCTGTATACAAGCCACAAGGGAAACGACATCTCTGCCGTCGTCCTGTATATGTCAAGCCTAGGTAAGGTTCTTCGCGTTGCATCGAATTAATCCACATGCTCCGCCGCTTGTGCGGGCCCCCGTCAATTCCTTTGAGTTTTAGCCTTGCGGCCGTACTCCCCAGGCGGGGCGCTTAATGCGTTAGCTACGGCACGGAATCCGTGGAAGGACCCCACACCTAGCGCCCACCGTTTACGGCATGGACTACCAGGGTATCTAATCCTGTTTGCTCCCCATGCTTTCGCTCCTCAGCGTCAGTTACTACCCAGAGACCCGCCTTCGCCACCGGTGTTCCTCCTGATATCTGCGCATTTCACCGCTACACCAGGAATTCCAGTCTCCCCTGTAGTACTCAAGTCTGCCCGTATCGCCTGCACGCCCCCAGTTGAGCTGGAGGATTTCACAGACGACGTGACAAACCGCCTACGAGCTCTTTACGCCCAGTAATTCCGGACAACGCTTGCACCCTACGTATTACCGCGGCTGCTGGCACGTAGTTGGCCGGTGCTTCTTCTGCAGGTACCGTCACTCTCGCTTCGTCCCTACTGAAAGGAGTTTACAATCCGAAGACCGTCATCCCCCACGCGGCGTCGCTGCATCAGGCTTCCGCCCATTGTGCAATATTCCCCACTGCTGCCTCCCGTAGGAGTCTGGGCCGTGTCTCAGTCCCAGTGTGGCCGATCACCCTCTCAGGCCGGCTACCCGTCGTCGCCTTGGTAGGCCATTACCCCACCAACAAGCTGATAGGCCGCGGACTCATCCTGCACCGAAAAACTTTCCAACCCCCACCATGCGGCAGGAGCTCATATCCGGTATTAGACCCGGTTTCCCAGGCTTATCCCGAAGTGCAGGGCAGATTACCCACGTGTTACTCACCCGTTCGCCACTCGTGTACCCCCGAAGGGGCCTTACCGTTCGACTTGCATGTGTTAAGCACGCCGCCAGCGTTCGTCCTGAGCCAGGATCAAACTCTCCATAAAAGCTTCTCAGCACTACAAAAAGCACAATCCAAGCAAAAAACAAACCAAACAAACTGGCTGTTCAAAAAACGCGACCCCCACGACAGGGATGTGAAAGGGTCGCAACCAAACAAAAAATTTGGCACTATCACAAACAAAACACACTGTTGAGTTCTCAAACAACACCACCACATCGAACCCCAGACAGTCACTGACCACCCGAATTCGAGGATTCACAACCTTCGCCACCCGTTTCGGGGCAACTTCTCCAGCCTAGCGACTCCGACCCACCAAGTCAAAACCGGGTCCGCGCCACCACCTGAAACTCGTCACCTCCCTCGGCCCGGGCCTCTCGGTCCGCGCTCGCTCTCGGCGACTTCCAATAAGTTACGCAGACGTGAACCCAAACGCAAATCGCCTGGTCATGGAGCGAAATGACCGAAGGCGCCGGTGAGTACCGGCGCCTTCTCTCTGTGCTCTGACCGGTCAGCGGATCCGGACCCCGGCGATGCTCTTCTTGCCGCGTCGGAGCACCAACCAGGTCCCGTGCAGCAGGTCGCCCGCCGCGGGGGCCCAGTCGACATCGTCGATGCGCTGGTTGTTGACGTACGCGCCACCCTCGCCGACGGCACGACGGGCCGCACCCTTGCTCTCGCAGAGACCTGAGGCCACCAGGAGATCGACGATCGTCCTCGGTCCGTCCGATTCCACCTCGACGGCGCCGGCGTCCTCGAGCGCCGCGCCGAGGGTCCGCTCGTCCAGATCGGCCAACTCGCCGCGACCGAACAGTGCCTGGGACGCCGCCTGCACCGACTCCGTGGCAGCCACACCGTGAACCATGGTGGTCATCTCCTCGGCCAGCCGCTTCTGCGCCGCTCGCAGATGCGGCTTCTCCCGGGTGAGTTGGTCCAACTCGTCGATCTCCTCCCGCCCGAGGAACGAGAACCAGCGCAGGTATCGGACCACGTCTGCGTCGGCGGTGTTGAGGAAGTACTGGTACCAGGTGTACGGGCTGGTCATCGCCGGATCGAGCCAGAGGCTCCCACCGCCGGTCGACTTGCCGAACTTCTTGCCGTCGGACGAGGTGACGAGGGGGACGGTCATCGCGTGCACGGACTCCCCGTCCACCCGGCGGTTCAGATCGACGCCGCCGATGATGTTGCCCCACTGATCGGAGCCACCGATCTGCAGTGTGCACCCCATGGTGCGGCGCAACTGCAGGAAGTCATTCGCCTGGAGCAGCATGTAGGAGAACTCGGTGTAGGAGATCCCGTCGCCGTCCAGTCGCCGCTTCACGGTGTCGCGCCCGAGCATGGTGTTGAGCGAGAAGTGCTTGCCGACGTCGCGGAGGAATTGGATGGCGGTCAGATGCCCGGTCCACTGCATGTTGTTGACGACGCGGGCTCCCGCAGGGCCCTCGTTGAGGTCCACGAACAGCTCGAGCTGACCAGCGATGCGCTCGCTCCACTCGGCCACCGTGTCGGCGGTGTTCATGGTGCGCTCCCCCACGTCCCGGGGGTCACCGATCATCCCGGTCGCCCCACCGGCCAGGACGATCGGCCGGTGCCCGGCCAGCTGGAACCGACGGAGCGTCAGCAGCGGGATCAGGTGACCGGCGTGCAGGCTCGGCCCGGTGGGATCGAATCCGCAATAGAGCGACACGGTGCCCTCGTCGAGATGGGCACGGAGCGCGTCGAGGTCGGTCGACTGCGCTATGAGCCCCCGCCACTGCAGGTCATCGAGGATGTTGGTAGTCACGCCCGTCATTGTTCCCCATCAGCGCGGCGGACTACCACGGGGCGGGGTGCGTGACGCGTGGCGCACGTGGACTGCGCCGGTATGCGGAGACCTCCCGAGCCCCCGCCAGCCAGAACCGCCAGGGGCGGTCCGCCTCGCGGGAGACCCCCACCCGGGGACCCGTCCTGATCTGCGCATCGGGGAGCGGATCGGGACGGAACGTGACCGACGACGACGAGTCGAGGACATCCGTACCCCGGAAGGAGAGATCGATGCCCAACACCCGGCCCAGGTTCCCCGGTCCGCGGGCGGCACGCTCGGCAGGTATCCCGGGCCGGCGGCTGTCCACCACCTCGTGTCCGCTCTCCACCCGGGCCGCTCGGAGCAGGACACCGCCCCCCTCCCCCGGGGGACGGCAGGTGATGTTGACGCATCGGTGGATCCCGTGACTCAGATAGACGTACAGGTGACCGGCGTCGCCGAACATCACCTCGTTCCGCGGGGTGGGACCCGGCCAGGTGTGCGCGGCGGGATCCGGATGGGGCGAGTCGACCGGGCCGCCGTACGCCTCGACCTCCACCACCCGCACCGAGACGGAGCGATGGGTCAGGACACCCCCGAGCAGTGCTCGTGCGGCCTCGGCCGGGTGGGCCTCGCGGAGCAGTTCCCGGAACTGGCCCGGCGAGGTGTCCGGCGAGGTCACTCCTGTGGAGCGCCGCCCGAACGGGCGAGCAGTTCCGCGTGCTCGGAGTCCTCCACCTGACGCGACTCCTCCACCAACAGCACCGGGATGCCGTCGTCGATCCGGTAGGCGCGGCGGAGTCGGGGGTTGTAGAGCGTGTCGTCTCCCGCCAGGAGAAGTGGACCCTTGTCCTCGGGGCAGGCGAGGATTTCCAGCAGGCGGTCATCGATGGCGGACATGGCGCTCACCCTACCCAGTGGGCGAGTTCGTCACGGATCTCTCCCAGCCGTCGCCGCTGTTCCGCCACGGCGGTGCCGGCGGTTCCACCCCGTGCGCTCCGGGAGGCGATGGATCCCGCCACGGTGAGCACGTTGCGGACCTCCGGCCTGAGTGCCGGATCGATTCCGGCCAACTCGTCGTCGGTCAGCTCGTCCAGACCCACGCCGCGCGACTCGGCCACCCGCACGCATTCCCCGGCCGCCTCGTGGGCCACCCGGAACGGAACGCCCTGGCGGACCATCCACTCCGCGATGTCGGTGGCCAACGTGTACCCGGCCGGTGCGAGCTCGGCGAGCCGCCCCGGATGGAACTCCAGGGTCGCGACCATCCCGGCCATCGCCGGGAGCAGCAGGTAGAGCTGGGCGACCGAATCGAAGACCGGCTCCTTGTCCTCCTGTAGGTCCCGGTTGTAGGCCAACGGCTGGGCCTTGAGGGTCGCGAGCAGGCCGGTCAGGTTGCCGATCAACCGGCCCGTCTTGCCGCGCATCAGTTCCGCGACGTCCGGGTTCTTCTTCTGCGGCATGATCGAGCTGCCCGTGGACCACTCGTCGGCCAGCGTCACGTACCCGAACTCCGGGGTGGACCAGGCGATCACCTCTTCCGCCAGGCGGGAGAGGTCCACCGCGATCTGGGCGAGGACGTAGGCCGCCTCGGCGGCGAAGTCCCGTGAGCTCGTGGCATCGATCGAGTTGTCCGCCGCGCGGTCGAAGCCGAGCTCCGCCGCGATCGCGTCCGGGTCCAACCCGAGAGACGAGCCGGCCAGGGCGCCCGAACCGTACGGTGAGACCGCGAGGCGGCGGTCCAGGTCCCGGATCCGATCGACGTCCCGCAGCAACGGCTGTGCGTGGGCCAGGAGCTGGTGTGAGAGCAGGATCGGCTGGGCCGCCTGGAAGTGGGTCTTGCCGGGCATCACCGTCTCGGGGTGGGCATCAGCCTGGGCGACGAGAGCGTCGACCACGTCGAGCACCCCCTCGGCCACCTCCCGGACCGCATCGCGCAACCACATCCTGAACAGCGTGGCGACCTGGTCGTTGCGGGACCGGCCTGCGCGCAGGCGTCCACCCACCTCGACCCCCACCCGGTCGATCAGTCCGCGTTCGAGGGCGCCGTGCACGTCCTCGTCCGACTCCGCCGGGACGAACGCGCCGGAATCGACGTCCGCGGCCAGACGGTCCAGGCCGTCGAGCATCGCGTCGAGGTCGGAACCGGAGAGCAGACCCGCGCGGTGCAGCACCCTGGCGTGGGCCTTGGAGGCCCTGATGTCGTAGGGCGCCAACTCCCAGTCGAAGTGCGTGGACTTGCTCAGCGCGGCCATCGCCTCGGCGGGGCCGCCGGCGAAGCGACCGCCCCACAGGGCTCCGGTGTTGGTGCCGTGCCGTTCGTCCTGCCGGTCCCCGTCGCTCACAGCCCGAGGTCCCGCTTGGCGGCGATCTTGGAGCTCAGGCCGTGGAGGTTCACGAAGCCCTTCGCGTAGCTCTGGTCGAACGAGTCGCCCTCGTCGTAGGTCGCGAGGTTGAAGTCGTACAGCGAGGAGTCGGAACGACGACCGTTGACGACGATGGAACCACCGTGCAGGACCATCCGGATGTCACCGGAGACGTGCTGCTGGGTGTTGTCGATGAAGGCGTCGAGGGCGTACTTGAGCGGGGAGAACCACAGTCCGTCGTAGACGGCGTTGGACCACTGGTCGGACACGCCCGACTTGTACCGCGCCAGCTCCCGCTCGAGCGTGACGTCCTCGAGCGCCTTGTGCGCGGTGATGAGGATCATCGCGCCCGGCGCCTCGTAGACCTCGCGGCTCTTGATACCGACGAGCCGGTCCTCGACCATGTCCAGCCGACCCACGCCCTGAGCCCCGCCCCGGCGGTTGAGCTCCACGATTGCCTCGAGCACGGAGACCTTGCGCCCGTCGATCGCCACCGGGATGCCCTCCGAGAAGGTCACGGTGACCTCGTCGGGAGCGGAGAAGTTGAGGGTGGGGTCCTCGGTGTAGTCGTAGACGTCCTTGGTGGGGGCGTTCCACAGGTCCTCGAGGAAGCCGGTCTCCACGGCCCGGCCCCAGACGTTCTGGTCGATCGAGAACGGGGACTTCTTGGTCACGTTGATGGGGATCTCGTTCTGCTCCGCGAACTCGATGGCCTTCTCACGGGTCCAGGCGTAGTCGCGGACAGGGGCGATCACCTCGAGGTCGGGGGCGAGGGCGCCGAAGCCCACCTCGAAGCGGACCTGGTCGTTGCCCTTGCCGGTACAGCCGTGGGCGACGGAGGTGCCTCCGTGCATCTTGGCGGCGGTGACAAGGTGCTTGACGATCAGGGGCCGGGAGATCGCCGAGACCAGCGGGTACTCCCGCATGTACATCCCGTTGGCCTTGATCGTGGGGGCGCAGTACTCGTCGGCGAACTCGTCGCGGGCGTCCACGACGATCGACTCGACGGCGCCGCAGTCCAGTGCGCGCTGGCGGATGACCTCCATGTCCTCACCGCCCTGACCCAGGTCGATGGCCACGGCGACGACCTCGGCGCCGGTCTCCTTACCGATCCAGCTGATGGCGACGGAGGTGTCGAGGCCGCCGGAGTAGGCGAGGACTACGCGATCGGACATGGTGTGCTCCTTGATGGTTCGGATCGATAGGTCTATGGGTGTTCGGTCGTGGGTCTCAGAGCTGGCGTCGCGCCAGTGAGGCGAGCCGGTCCGCGAGCTCGGCGCCGCCGACGGGCTCGCGGGCCATCACGAATATGGTGTCATCCCCGGCGATCGTGCCCACCACGTCGTCGAGGTTTGCGCGGTCCAGCCCGCTCGCCAGGAAGTTCGCGGCGCCGGGCGGGGTCCGCAGGACCGCGATGTTGCCACTGTGGTCCGCCGAGACCAGGAGGTCCGCGAGGAGCCTGCCGAGTCTGTCGGTGCCCCCGGGGATCCCCGGGGCCCGGCTGCCGTCCTCCGGGATGATGTAGCGACCCGCGCCGCCGTCCGCGGCCCGGAGTTTGACGGCCCCGAGCTCGTCGAGATCCCGGCTCAGGGTGGCCACCGCGACCGCTATGCCCTCCTCGGCCAGTGCCTCGGCCAGCTCGGTCTGACTTCGGACGGGACGACGCTGGAGGATCTCGGCGATGCGGGCGTGCCTTGTTGTCCTGCTGACCGTCCCCACCGTGGTCACGACCGCTCCATGAGCCACACGAGCAGTGCCTTCTGCGCGTGGAGCCGGTTCTCGGCCTCGTCGAACACGCGGCTGCGGGGGCCGTCGATGACCTCGGCCGCGATCTCCTTGCCGCGATAGGCGGGAAGACAGTGCAGGACGATCACGTCGTCGGACGCCTTGTCGACCGACTCCTGCCCCAACTGGTAGTCGGCGAGGTCGCGGAGTCGGTCGGTCGCCGAGTCCTCCATCCCCATCGATACCCAGGTGTCCGTGATGAGGACGTCGGCCCCGGCCACTGCGGAGTCGACATCGGTCGTGATCGTCACCGATCCCCCGGTCTCCGCGGCCACGCGCTCCGCATCCGAGACCACCTGTCCCGTCGGCTGGTAGCCCTCCGGCGCGGCGATGGTGATGTGCATGCCCGCGGTGGCGAACCCGAGCAGATACGAGTGCCCCATGTTGTTCGCGCCGTCGCCGAGGTAGACCGCGCGCAGGCCGGCGGTGCGACCGAAGTTCTCGCGGATGGTGAGCAGGTCCGCGAGGATCTGGCACGGGTGGAACTCGTCGGTCAGGGCGTTGACCACGGGCACGGCCGAATGCGCGGCGAGCTCGGCCAGCCCGTCCTGAGAATAGGTACGCCACACGATCGCCTCGACGTAACGCGACATCACCCTGGCCGTGTCGGAGAGGGTCTCGCCCTTGCCCATCTGGGTGGATCCGGAGTCCACGACGATGGCGTTCCCGCCGAGTTGGGCGATCCCGGCGTCGAACGAGAACCGGGTCCGCGTGGAGGTCTTGTCGAAGATCACCGCGACCGAACGAGGCCCCTCGAGCGGGCGCGCCGAGAACGGGTCGGCTTTGAGTCGCATCCCGAGATCGAGGACCTCGGCCTGTTCCGCGGGGTTGAGGTCGTCATCGCGCAGGAAGTGCCGCACCGACGGTGTTGCTGCGGTCATGACGTGGACTCCTTCGGGGTCGCGGCGTCGAGGATTCGCGGCAGCCCGGCGACGAACCGGGCGACCTGCTCCTCCGTCAGGATGAACGGCGGGGCGAGTCGGACCACGTCCACTGTGGTGGCGCCGACGAGGTACCCGGCCTCCCGGGCTGCCGCCTCCACCGCCTTCGCGAGCGGGGCCGTGAGCACCACGCCGAGCAGGAGGCCACTCCCGCGTACGTGGTCGACGAGTGGGTGGTCCAGGCACTCGATCTCGGCGGCGATGATCTTGCCGAGTCTGTCGACATGCGCGATCAGGTCGTCGGCCTCGATCGTGTCCAGGACCGCCAGGGCGGCCGCGCACGCGATCGGGTTCCCACCGAAGGTGGTCCCGTGTTGGCCCGCGTTGAGCAGCTCCCCGGCCGCGCCGACCGCCAGACAGGCGCCGATGGGCAGCCCGCCCCCCAGGCCCTTGGCCAGGGTGATCACGTCGGGCACCACGCCCACCCGCCGCGTGGCGAACATCGCACCGGTACGACCGATCCCGGTCTGGACCTCGTCGACGATCATGAGGATCCCGTGCTCGCTGCACAACGAGCGCACGTCCGCCAGGAACCCCTCGGGGGGCTCGACGACCCCTCCCTCGCCCTGGACCGGCTCGACGATCACGGCGGCCGTGTCCCCGGGGGCCTGCCCGACGAGGGCGGTGAGCGCCGCGATGTCCCCATAGGGGAAGAACTCGACCCCTGCGGGCATCGGTTCGAACGGCTCACGTTTGGCGGGCTGTCCCGTCATCGCGAGCGCGCCCATGGTCCTGCCGTGGAAGCCGTTCTCCGCGGCGAGGATCCGCCGACGTCCCGTCCGCCTGGCGATCTTGAACGCGGCCTCGTTGGCCTCCGCGCCCGAGTTGCAGAAGAAGGCGCGGACGGGTTCGTCCACCGCCAGCAGCGACTCGAGTCGTTCGGCCAGCGCCACCACCTTCGGGTGGATGTAGAGGTTGGACACGTGGCCGAGGTCGGCCACCTGGCGGCTGACCGCGTCGACCACCGCGGGATGCGCGTGACCGAGGGCGTTGACCGCGATCCCGCCGAGCAGGTCCACGTACTCGCGGCCGTCGGCGGCGGTGACGGTGACCCCCTGTCCCGAGACCAGCTCGAGCGGCGGGGTGCCGTAGTTGCGCATGAGCGCGCTGTCCCACCGTGCGGTGAGGGAAGTGGAGTCGGTCATGGTCATCTCGCGCCTCCTGCCGGCGTGCGGATCTCGTGGTCACCCTCGGTGACCATGGTGCCGATGCCCCCCTCGGTGAGGACCTCCAGCAACACGGAGTGCTCGACGCGCCCGTCGATGACGTGGGCCGCCCGCACCCCGCCCTGCACCGCACGCAGGCACGCCTCCATCTTGGGAACCATCCCGCTCTCGAGCGACGGGAGCAGCCGTTCGAGCGGCCCCGTCCCGAGGTGGGTGACCAATGAGGACCGGTCCGGCCAGTCGGTGTACAACCCCTCCACGTCGGTGAGGACGACGAGCTTCTCGGCACCGAGCGCGGTGGCCAGTGCACCGGCGGCGGAGTCCGCGTTGATGTTGTGGACGGTCCCGTCGGCATCCGGGGCGATCGTGGACACGACGGGGATCCGACCGGCTTCGATGAGGTCCAGGACGGCACGGGGCTCGACCGACTCGACGTCTCCGACCAGTCCGATGTCGGTCGGCTCGCCGTCGACCATCGCGGTCCGCCGAACCGCCGTGAACAGACCCGCGTCCTCCCCGGAGATCCCGACCGCGTAGGGGCCGTGCGCGTTGATGAGCCCCACCAGTTCGCGGCCGACCTGGCCGAACAGCACCATGCGGACGATGTCCATGACCTCGGGGGTGGTGACCCGGAATCCTCCGCGGAACTCGCCTTCCATACCCAGGCGGCTGAGCATCGACGTGATCTGTGGACCGCCGCCGTGGACCACGACCGGCTTGAGACCACAGGTCCGGAGGAACACCATGTCGGCCGCGAACGCCGCCTTGAGCTGATCGTCGATCATCGCGTTGCCGCCGTACTTGACCACGACGATCTTGTCGTGGAACTTCTGCAGCCACGGCAGTGCCTCGGCGAGGACGTGTGCGCGGACGAACGGCGTCAACTCGGTGGACCCGTCGTTCATCTCGGTGGTCATGTCAGGCCTCTCCGGGTGGTGTGGGAAGGGTCAGGACGAGGTGGACGTCTGCTCCGCCGCGGTGCGGAAAATGGAACTCGACCCCGCCCGGTGTCGTCGATGGTTCGGGCCAGGGGGTGGTGCCGGTGTCGGGGCGGAACACCAGGACCTCGATGGGGCCCGCCGCGGTCTCCGATCGGGCTGTGGCGAACGCGGCCACGTCCTCCGCCACCCTGTGGGTGAAGGTGAAGTCCTCAGCGGTGTCCTCGAACCCGGGGCCGTCGAGAAACACGACCGCCCGGGTGGCGGGGACCTCGGCACAGCGGACACTCCACTGCAGCTCAGCAGCATCGTTGCCGCCACCGGTCACCCGGAGCGTCGCCGAGGATCCCGGAGGCGCGACCCAGAACGCCGCGCCCAGCTCGACGGGATCGGTCCACCCCTGAAGTCCGTACCGATCACCGCTCGACTCCGCGCCCGGCAGAGGTCCGTCCACACGGAGATCGCCCGCCGCGGGCTCGCCGGTCTGCGGCCCCTCGGACAGCGGACCGTCGGTCACGGTGCCAGTCCGACGGTGCTGAGCCCTGCGGTCTCGGGCAGTCCGAGGGCGAGGTTCATGGACTGGATCGCCCCACCGGCGGTGCCCTTGGCGAGGTTGTCGATCGCCGCGGTGAACACCGCGCGGCCGGCGCGCTGGTCAACCTCGATGCCGAGCTGCACGGCGTTGGACCCGAGGACCGAGGCGGTCATCGGCTGCACGCCCTCCGGGAGCACGTGGACGAAGGGTTCGTCGTCAAAGGCTTCGGCGTACACCCGGCGCAACTCCTCCGCCGTCGCCGTGGTCGGGGCGACCGCGGTGGTGAGGATGCCCCGCGCCATCGGGGCCAGGACCGGAGTGAAACTCACCGACACCTCCGAATCGGTGACCGCCCGCAGGTTCTGGGTGATCTCCGGCGCGTGACGGTGGGTCGTGACGCCGTACGCCTTGGCCGAGCCCATGACCTCTGAGGCGAGCATCGGCACCTTGGCGGCCTTACCCGCTCCCGAGGCACCGGTGATCGAGACGATCGTGATGCCCGAGGCGTCGATCAGGCGGGCCGCCACCGCCGGGAACAGTGCGATGCTCGCCCCTGTGGGAAAGCACCCGGGCACCGCGATCCGGCGGGTGGACCGCAGTGCCGCTCTCGCCCCGGGGAGTTCTGGCAAACCGTACGGCCAGGTGCCGGCGTGTGCGGACCCGTAGTAGGTCTCCCAGTCCGAGGCGTCGGACAACCGGAAGTCCGCGCCCAGGTCGATGACAAGGACGTCGGGCCCCAGCTGCTCGGCGATCTCCGCGGAGTGCCCGTGCGGTAGGCCCAGGACCACGACGTCGTGACCGGCCAGCGTGTCCGCACTGGTCTCGGCCAGAACGTGGTTCGCGAGGGGCAGGAGATGGGGGTGGTGTTGGGCCAGCGACTGCCCGGCGCTGGACCCCGCGGCGAGGGTTCCGATCTCCATCTCACCTGACACGAGCGCCGGGTGCCCGAGCAACAGGCGGAGGAACTCCCCTCCCGCGTAACCCGAAGCACCTGCGACCGCTACCTTGATTGCCATACGCACGAGTATGCATCACCTTGCAATAATTTGCACACCGACCCGCCGCCCACACCCCCCGGACCGGTCAGGCCCCCAACTGGCGTCGGCCCCCGCCGAATCGGCTCTGTCCGAGATCCACCGATCCACCCACGCGACGACCCTCTTCGATCCCCGAGGTACCCACCCGCCGTCGTGCGCCCCGCACCGCCGACGGGAAGCGGAGCCGCAGTTCGGAGTCCGCCCTTTGGGCATCCGACCTCAGGACGAGCCCCGCCCCGGCTGCGTCCCCGCTGTCGGCGACGGCTCCGTGTTCGGCCGCGGCCAGTCGGCGACCCACCTCGAAGGCGAACCCGGTCATGAACGACTTTCGGTGCGTGACCGGCGAGACGCCGGGACCGGGACGCTGGCGCGCCGCCGCCGCGAGCATGACCCCCGTGAGCCCCCCGGCGAGCACCCCGACCCGCTCGACGTGCCGACGCACCCCCACGATGTGGACGACCTTCGCACCGTCACCGCGGGTGGAGGTGACGGCCCGACAGTGCATCGCGGCGGCCAGGGACGCCACCAGACCCACCTGGTCCGGCTGGTACTTGCCGGTGACCACGTGGTCGAGGACCACCACCTCCGTCGGCTGTGCGTCGGGCCCCGACCTGGCCAGCGCCTCGTCCACCCCGTACTTGGCGAGCAACCCGTAGGCCCGCTCGAGGAAGACCTCGGCCTCCGGCGTACCGGCGACGCTCTCGGCCTTGGCGAACAACTTGCGGACTCGATCGAGCGCCTTGGCGGCGGAGGACTCGGCGGATGAGTGCGGCGCTGTGGTCATGGTCTACTCCCGATGGTCTCGGCTGGATACGAGCCGGATATTCGCACAGGTGTACGACAGAGCGCTGGGTCACGGAACATCGGACAAGAGGCGATGCGGCGAGGGGCGTCGATCAGTGGTGGAGGAACCAGGTGTGGTCGAGCGGTCCGGACCCCCGGCCCACCTCGAGCGTCAGCCCGCCCCTGAGCGCGCCGTCCATCCAGGGACGGACCCGCCGGTAGGCGGCCTCCCAGTCGTCGGACCCCACCCGGGCCGTGGCCAGGGCGGAGGACAGCGAGCATCCGGTCCCGTGGGTGTGCGGGGTGTCCACGCGGACGAACGGGAGCCGGAGCGTCGTGCGCCACACGCCCTCTGACCGCACGAGGATGTCCTCGGCGCTGCCGTCCTCGAGGTCGCCGGTCGTGGCGAGCACGGAACACCCGGTCCGCTCGTGGACGAGTTCGGCCTGCCCCACGATCGTCTCGATTCGGCCCGCGGTCGGCTCCCCGCACAGGACGCCGAGCTCCGGGACGTTGGGCGTGACGAGATCCACGAGCGGGACGAGGTCGCGCAGCATCCGGGAGGCGTCGTCGCTGGCGAGCCTGCCACCGGTGGTGGCGACCATGACCGGGTCGAGGACCACGTTCGGGGGCCGCCGGCGCCGCAGCCAGTCCCCCACCGCCTCGACCAGAGAAGCTTCTCCGAGCATGCCGATCTTGACCGCGTCGATCCGGACGTCGTCCGCCACCGCGTCGAGTTGGGCCACGACGGTGTCGACGGGAACGGCGTGCACGCCACTGACCCCGAGGGTGTTCTGGACGGTGACCGCGGTGACGACCCCCATCGCGTACCCGCCCATCGCGGCGACCGACTTGACGTCCGCGAGCAGGCCGGCGCCGCCCGAGGGATCGGTGCCAGCGATGCACAGGACCCTCGGCACACGGACGCGACCGGCGGCGCGCTCGGCGGCGTCGGCACGGTCGGCGTCAGCACGGTCGGCGTCAGCACGCTCGGCGTGATCGCGGTCCCCGGGCGCCCCCGCCGGGTCAGCCACGGAGTGTCGCCCCCACGGCCGCCTGCGCGGCCTCCACCGCCGCCGTCCGCCACCGTGTGGCCTCGTCCTCGGTAAGGGTCCTGTCGTCGGCGCGGAAGGTCAGGGCGTAGGCCAGGGACTTGTGCCCCTCGCCGAGCTGGGAGCCGGTGTAGACGTCGAAGAGTCGAACGCTCTCCAGGAGATCACCGCCACCCGAGCGCAGGGCCGCCTCGACCGAGGACGCCGGAACCGACGACTCCACCACGAGGGCGACGTCCTGGTTGACGGCCGGGTAGGCCGAGATCGACGGCGCGGGCAGGACCTCGCGGGCCCCGATCGCGGTGAGGTCCAGCTCGACCGCGCAGGACCGGCCGGGGAGCCCGAGTCGTTCGCACGCGGCCGGATGCAGCTCGCCGGCATGGCCCACCACCGCGCCGTCGACCAGGACCTCGACGCAACGACCCGGGTGCCACGGCGCACGTTCCGCCCCACGGACGTCGACGTCGGCCCCCAGGGCGCGGCCGACGATCCGGGCCGCCTCGACCGCGTCGAGGGCGTCCGCGTCGCGGCCCGGCCCGAAGTGGCCGCCCGGCTCGCGCTTACCGGTGTAGAGGGCGGCGACGTGCAGGGGCTGCTCCGGCAGCGAGGC
This sequence comes from Dietzia psychralcaliphila, assembly GCF_003096095.1. NCBI lineage: Bacteria > Bacillati > Actinomycetota > Actinomycetes > Mycobacteriales > Dietziaceae > Dietzia > Dietzia psychralcaliphila. Next base: position 1,583,757 of record NZ_CP015453.1, on the reverse strand, counting down.
CGTGAGCGCGTCCCGCTCCTGCTGCGTGGGCTCGCGGTCGACGGGCAGCATCTCCACGGCCCGGGTGGTCGGGGTGCGGAAGGACACCTGCGCCACCGAGAACAGCGATAGGTCGCGTGCGCCGCGGGTGAGATTGCGCCGGGCGATCTCCACCAACGACGGCAGGAGCGTGGTGGCGAGGTGACCCTTCTCGCTCTCCAACGGGTTGACCACCGACATCGTGCTGCGTCGCTCGTCGTCGTCGCTGAGCCCCATCGCGTCGAACACCGACGGATCACAGAACGGTGAGGTGAGCACCTCCACGTGCCCGGCCGCCGCCAGAGCGTGACCCACGGCGCGGCGACCCCGCTGGGTGGCGGTGAGCCCGCGGCCCGCGGGTGCGGTCGGCAGCACCGACGGGATGTTCTCCAGCCCCTCGAGGCGCAGGACCTCCTCCACCAGATCCGCGGGCAACGTGAGATCCGGGCGCCACGTCGGCGGGGTGACCTCGAGCAACACCGCGTCATCCCCCGCGACCGCGCACCCGACCTGCTCCAGGCGGTGACGCGCGGTGCCGGTCGGGTAGTCGACGCCGGCGACGCGGGAGGGCCTGCCCTCATCGAACGCGATGGTCGGCATGACGGGGGCGGAACCGGCGTCGGAGAGAGTGGACTCGACCGTGCCACCGGTGATCTCCGCCAGGAGGGTCGCGGCGCGGTCCAGCGCGGCGATCGAGGCCGCGGCGTCGACACCACGCTCGTACCGCTTGCCCGCCTCGCTGGGCAACTTGTGCCGACGGATGGTGCGGAACACCGCGAGCGTGTCCCACACGGCGGCCTCGAGGAGGACGTCCGTGGTCTGCTCGGACACCTCCGTGCTCGCACCGCCCATGACGCCCGCCAGTGAGATCGGGCCGCGGTCGTCACAGATCACCACGTCCTCGGGGTCGAGTGAACGCACCACGTCGTCGAGGGTGGTGAGCTTCTCCCCCGCCCGCGCTCGGCGGACGGTGAGCCCGCCCCGCAGCGTGGCGGCGTCGAACGCGTGCATGGGATGGCCGAGTTCGAGCATGACGTAGTTGGTCACGTCGACGGCCGGCGAGATCGGGCGCACGCCCGACAGCAGCAACCGCCGCGCCATCCACCACGGCGTCCGGGCGGACGGGTCGATTCCGGTCACGCGACGGAGAGCGAACCGCTGCGCACCGGACTCCTGCGCCACCTCCAGCGGCCAGGTCTCGCCCCGGGACGGCAGGTCCAGCTCGACGGCCGGATCGGCGAAGTCCAGGCCGAAACCGCACGCGAGCTCGCGGGCCAGGCCACGCGCCGACAGGCAGTAGCCACGATCCGGGGTGACGTTGAGTTCGATGACGGTGTCGGGACCCGCCGCCCCGGCGTCCAGCACCGGGCCTGCGGGGTCACCGGGCTCCGCGGTGCCGTCCGCCAGGACGATGATGCCACTGTGGTCGGTGCCGATCCCGAGCTCGGAGGCCGAGCAGATCATGCCCTCGCTGGGCTTGCCGTAGGTCGTGCGCCTGCCGATCTCGAACCCACCGGGCAGCACCGTCCCGGGAAGTGCGACCACGACCAGGTCCCCCGTCGCGAAGTTCCGGGCCCCGCAGACGATCTGCTGCGGCTCGTCGCCGCCCACGTCGACCAAGCAGAACCGGATCGGCTTCTTGAAGCCCTCGAGCTCCTCGATGCTGCTGACCCGCCCGATGGTGAGCGGACCGGCGATCTCCGGAAGCGTCTCCGGTTGGCCCTCGACCTCGAGGCCGACGCGCACGAACCCCGCATCGAGCTCGGCCGGGGTCACCGACCAGCCGTCGTTGGCCCGCTGCAGGATCTCGGTCAGCCAGGACTGGGCAATTCGCACTGTGGGGGTCCTTCGTCTTCTCGGGTGGAAGGGGGTGGGTGGATCAGGCGCGGATTCCGAAGGGCAGCGAGAAGCGCACGTCCCCCTCGACCATGTCCCGCATGTCGGACAGTCCGTTGCGGAACTGCAGGGTGCGCTCGAGGCCCATGCCGAAGGCGAAGCCCGAGTAGACCTCGGGATCGATGCCGCAGGCGGCCAGGACGTTGGGATGGACCATCCCGCATCCCCCCCACTCGACCCAGCCGGCGCCGCCCTTCTTGCGGGGGAACCACACGTCGACCTCGGCCGAGGGCTCGGTGAAGGGGAAGTAGTTGGGCCGCATCCGGGTGCGGGTCTCCGGGCCGAACAGCGCGCGGGCGAACGCATCGAGCGCGCCCCGCAGGTGCGCCATGGTCAGCCCCTTGTCGATCGCCAGGCCCTCGACCTGGTGGAAGACCGGGGTGTGGGTGGCGTCGAGCTCGTCGGTGCGGAACGTGCGTCCGGGGCAGGCCACGTAGATCGGGGGCTCCCGGTCGAGCATCGTCCGGATCTGCACGGGCGAGGTGTGGGTGCGCAGCACCTGGCGGCTGCCCTCGGGCGCCACGTGGAAGGTGTCCTGCAGGGTGCGCGCGGGGTGGTCCGGAAGGAAATTGAGCGCATCGAAGTTGTAGTGCTCCGCCTCGACCTCCGGCCCCTCGGTGATCTCCCAGCCCATGGCCACGAACACGTCCGTGACCTGCTCGGTGATGATCGTGATGGGGTGCTGGGCGCCCACCGGTGCCCGACCGGACGGCACGGTCAGGTCCAGGGTCTCGGCCACGAGGATCGCCGCGTCACGCTCGGCCTGGAGTTCCGCGAGGCGGGCGTCGTAGGCCTGCTGGACCCTGCCACGCGCCACGTTGACGGCCTTGCCCGCAGAGGCCTTCTGCTCCTTGGGCAGCGACCCGAGGGTCCGGCGTCCCAGCGCGATCGGACTGCGGTCGCCCAGGTGGGCGGTCTTGGCGACGGCCAGGGCCTCGAGGTCCGCGGCCGCGGCGAACGCGCCCTCGGCGTCCGTGGCGTATCGCGCCAGTGACTCCTCGTCGATCCGCACCTCGACAGCGCTCGTGTCTTCGCTCACCTGTGCTCTCGTCCTCCCCGTCACGGCGATCTCCGGCGACCGCCGGCGGCATCCCGCAACAGACTAGTCGATCGGGGTCGGGCCCCCCGGCCCACCTTCGTGCGCCGCCCTCGACGCGACGGGCGAACCGCTACCGCACCTCGTGAACAGCGCCGGACTCCACGAGCAGTTCACGGTTCACCCGGAAACCCATCCGCATCCGCCGGTCGTGGGTCACCAGCAGGACCGTGCCGTCGAACGCCTCCACCGCCTGCTCGAGCTGCTCGATCGCGGCCAGGTCGAGATGGTTGGTGGGCTCGTCCAGGACGAGGAGGTTGACCCCACGCTGCTGCAGCAGGGCCAACGCCGCACGGGTCCGCTCCCCCGGGGACAGGGACGCGCAGGACCGGGCGACGTGCTCGCCGCTCAGACCGAACTTGGCCAGCAGCGTCCGGCCCTCCGTGGGGTCCAGAACCGCGGGATCCGCGGCCACGCAGAACGTGTCCAGCAGGGGTTCCGGGCCACCGAACTCCGAGCGGGCCTGATCGACACGCCCCGCCGCGACCCCGGCCCCCGTGGTGGCCCGACCGGTGTCCGGGAGACGATCTCCGGCGACCAGCCCCAGCAGCGTCGACTTCCCGGACCCGTTGGAACCGGAGATCAGCACCCGGTCCCCCGCGTCGATCTGCACGGTCACCGGCCCCAGGACGAAGTCGCCGCGCCGGACCACCGCCTCGGACAGCACGGCCACGACCGAACCCGACCGGGGTGCGGTCGCGATCTCCATCTGGAGCTCCCACTCCTTGCGCGGCTCCTCGATCACGTCGAGCCGATCCATGGCGCGCTCGGTCTGCGAGATCTTGGCGGCCTGCTTCTCCGACCGCTGGCCGGCCCGGTTGCGGATGTGCTTGTCCCGTTCGGCGTCCTTGCCTCCGGATTTGCGCATGGTGTTGCGGACACCCTTGTCGAGCCACGTCTTCTGAGTCTGCATCCGGTCCTTGAGCTGACCGACCCGGCCCGAGTACTCCTCGTAGGCCTCGCGGGCCCGCTGCCGCGCCAGTGCGCGCTCGGCCAGGTAGGACTCGTAGCCGCCGTCGAACACCGTGATCTGCCGCTGCGCCGAGTCGAGCTCGACGATGCCGGTCACGCACCTGGCGAGGAACTCACGATCGTGGCTGACCACGACCATCGGGCGCCGCTCGGTCCGCATGAACTCCTCCAGTACGGCGAGCCCGGCCAGGTCGAGGTCGTTGGTCGGCTCGTCCAGCAAGAGGATCTCGTACTGGCTCAGCAACACGGCGCTGAGGTTGACGCGGGCGGCCTGCCCGCCCGAGAGCGCGGCCATCGGGAGTGTCAGAACGGTTCGGTCCAGCCCCAGGCGGGCTGCGGTCACCGGGATCCGCTCGTCCAGGTCGCCACCGCCGAGCGCCAACCACTTCTCGAGGGCGTCGCCGTAGGCGTCGGCGGCCGAGTCCGAGTCCGCCATCTGCTGCGCGAGGGTGTCCATGTGTTCCTGCGCGTCGGCGACGCCGGTGACGCGGTGCAGGAAGTCGCGGACCACCTCGTCGTCGCGCCGCTCGACCTCCTGACGGAGGAGGCCGACCGTCGCGTGCGGTGGGCTCACGGTGATCGTGCCCGACATCTCGGCGTCGGGTTCGCCGGCGAGGGCGTGGAGCAGCGTCGATTTGCCGGCGCCGTTGGGCCCGGTGAGACCCCAGACATCGCCCTCGGCGACGACGAGGTCCAACCCGTCGAACAGGGTTCGCGCACCCCGCGAGGCACCCAGGCCGCGGGCGGTGAGGGTGGCGGTCACGACGCGCCGGCCTGCAGGCGCGCGCTGGTGTGGAGGCAGATCGAGGCGGCGGTGACGATGTTCAGGCTCTCGGCCCTTCCGCGGATGTGGATGCGCACCCTGATGTCGGCCGCGGCGGCCAGTTCGTCCGGGACACCGTGCGCCTCGTTGCCGAAGACCCAGGCAGTCGGCCGCGAGAGCACGTCGTCCGCGCGCTCGACATCGACTTCTCCGTCACCGGTGGCCACGGCGACCTGGAGTCCCAGCCGGTGGGCGCGTCCGACCAGGCCCGACTCGCTGATCCCGCGCACCACGGGGAGGTGGAAGAGGCTGCCCGCGGAGGCGCGGACGGCCTTGGTGTTCTCCGGATCCACGCCGCCCTCGGTGAGCCATACCGCGTCGGCTCCGAGAGCGTCCGACACCCGGACGAGGGTGCCCACGTTCCCGGGCTCCGCCAGCGCCTGGCCCACCGCGACGAGCCGCGGAACACCCTCGACGGGCTCCCCCGGGTCGCGCACGACCGATCGACACAGTGCCACGATCCCCGTGGGCGAGACGGTGTCCGACAGGGACCGGACCGCTCGGTCGGTCACCACGGAGACGGTGACTCCTGCGGCCGACGCCGTGGTCACGAGTGCGGCGAACCGCTCGAGTGAGTCCTGGCCGCAGAACACTTCGACCGCCGCGCCGCTCGCCAGGGCGGCCTCGACCGAGTTGGCCCCCTCGGCCAGGAAGCGACCGGCCTTACGCCGAGCGGCCGCGCGGTGGAGCTTGGATGCGGAAACGACCCGCGGTGTCCGTTCGGTGAACGGATCCGCGGGTCGTCCCGTGCCCTCCTCGGGCAGAGTGCTGTGCGTCACATTCGCAGACGTCAGGCAGCCGGGGCGTTGACGTCGGCCGGCAGGGCCTTGCGAGCGACCTCGATGAGCGCCGTGAAGGCGGCCGGGTCGGTGACCGCGAGGTCGGCGAGCACCTTGCGGTCCACCTCGACGCCCGCGAGCTTGAGGCCCTGGACGAAGCGGTTGTAGGTCATGTCGTTGGCGCGGGCCGCCGCGTTGATGCGGGTGATCCACAGCTTCCGGAAGTCGCCCTTGCGAGCGCGACGGTCACGGTAGCTGTAGGTCATCGAGTGGAGCATCTGCTCCTTGGCCTTGCGGTACAGCCGCGAGCGCTGTCCGCGGTAGCCCTTGGTGGACTCGAGTACGGTCCTACGCTTCTTCTGGGCGTTGACTGCCCTCTTCACGCGTGCCACTGGTCAATCCTCACTGATCTGGGTGGTCGCCTCACGGCGACCGAAGGTTCTACGTTTGGGAGAGGGCTCAGAGCCCGAGAAGCCGCTTGATGCGGGGGACGTCAGCCGGGGCGACGTCCGTACGGCCGTCGAGACGACGGGTGCGCTTGGTGGGCTTCTTCTCCATGATGTGGCGGCGGTTGGCCTGCTGGCGCACGAGCTTGCCCGTTCCGGTCTTCCGGAAGCGCTTGGCGGTGCCCTTGTGGGTCTTCATCTTCGGCATGATCGGTCTTCCTCACATGGTTCGTCCCGGAGACCGGCGGGGTCTCGGGTGAGCGGACGACGTGCGTCCGTTGGTCGTTGTGGTGCTGGAGGCCTACTCCGAGGCGGGGTCGGTGACCTTCGACTCCTGCGCCTTGACGCGGGTCTTGGCACCCTTATGGGGGGCCACGACCATGGTCATGTTCCGGCCGTCCTGCTTGGCGCTGGTCTCGACGTATCCGTATTCGGTGATGTCGTCCGCCAGCCGCTGGAGCAACCGGAATCCCAGCTCGGGACGGGACTGCTCCCGACCGCGGAACATGATCGTGACCTTGACCTTGGAGCCCTTCTCGAGGAAACGGACGACGTTCCCCTTCTTGGTCTCGTAGTCATGGGTGTCGATCTTGGGCCGGAGCTTCTGCTCCTTGACCACGGTCTGCTGCTGGTTCTTCCGTGACTCGCGCTCTTTCTGCGCCGCCTCGTACTTGAACTTTCCGTAGTCCATGATCTTGCAGACCGGCGGGCGCGCGGTGGGCGCGACCTCTACGAGGTCCAGATCGGCCTCGAGGGCCAGACGAAGTGCATCCTCGACGCGAACGATCCCCACCTGCTCGCCCCCGGGGCCGACGAGTCGGACTTCGGGGACACGGATTCGTTCGTTGATACGTGCTTCGGCGCTGATGGGCCCTCCTCGGTAGATGGTGCTCTGTCACGACCACTGGCGCGGCCGCGCATCCGCCCTCGAGGGACCCCCGGCACCACCGGGTACACCGGCGAAACCGAGAAGGCCCCACAGCACGGATGCCGGGGGCCTCTCACTCCTCACCCATCGACGACGGCTCGCCTGCGATACACTCGCAGACCCCTCGTCGGGGGTGGTGACCATCAAACTACCTGGGGCGTCGGATGGTGGGAGATCGGGCTCCTCTTGGACGTCGGAACCCACCACGTAGCGGATTCCCACAGTCGGTGCAGAACTCTACCAGGATTACCGGGGACCCCCAAACCGGTCCGACCGCCCGGCGGCGGGCGGTCCGTGGGACAGTGTTCGGCATGAACACCGACCAACCCGCGTCCACTGATCCGGCCGCTGATTCGGCCGCCGAGAACGCTCTCGGGGACCATCTCGACGCCCGCGAGGTCGAGATCGTCGAGCTCGCCGACGTTCCCGCCCAGGAGATCATCTTCCGCTCGATCGTCGTCCTCATGAGCGCCGCGGCAGAGAAGCTGGGCCTGTCCGACGACGACCCGACCGCGAGCCCACACCTGGACCTCGATGAATCACGCAAGCTGATCACCTCGCTCGCCGGCCTCGTGACCGGTTCCGCCGAGTACCTCGGCCCGCAGGCCAGCGTGGTGCGGGACGGCCTGCAGGGGTTGCAGCGCGCGTTCCGCGAGGCCAGCGCGTTCCCCGACGAGCCCGGTGAGGGCCCCGGTGAGAAGTTCACCGGCCCCGTCTACTGACCTACTGACCCCACACCGCCCCGAGCCCCCGGACAGGTCGACGCCACGATCGACCACCCCGGTGGTGGATCAACGCAGCGCGCGAGCCTTGCGCGCCGCCTTGGCCGCGGTCTTGCTCGCTGCGGTCGTGGTGGCGGGTTCCTTCTTGCCCGCCGCCTTCTTGGCGGGCGCCTTCGTCGCGGGAACCTTCTTGGCAGGCCACTTCTTCGCGGGCACCTTCCCTGGCTGTGACGGCGCAGACCGAGTGTCCCCGGGAGGTATCACCGCATCAGCGGGGAGGACCTGCGCGAGGAACCGGCCGGTGTGACTCTCCGGCACCGCCGCCACCTGCTCCGGTGTGCCCTCGGCCACCACGATCCCGCCCCCGGCACCCCCCTCGGGACCCATGTCGATCACCCAGTCGGCGCTCTTGATCACGTCCAGGTTGTGCTCGATCACGATCACGGTGTTGCCCTTGTCGACCAGCCCCTGGATCACCAGGAGGAGCTTGGTGATGTCCTCGAAGTGCAGACCCGTGGTGGGCTCGTCGAGGATGTAGACGGTCCGTCCGCTCGACCGCTTCTGTAGCTCGGCCGCCAGCTTGACCCGCTGCGCCTCACCACCCGACAGCGTCGGCGCCGACTGACCCAACCGCACATATCCCAGGCCGACCTGCGAGAGCGTCTTGAGATAGCGGTGGATCGAGGTGATCGGTTCGAAGAAGTCGCACGCCTCCTCGATGGGCATGTCGAGCACCTCGGCGATGGTCTTGCCCTTGTAGTGGACCTCGAGGGTCTCGCGGTTGTACCGGGCACCGTGACACACCTCGCAGGGGACGTAGACGTCCGGCAGAAAGTTCATCTCGATCTTGAGCGTGCCGTCCCCCTGGCACGCCTCACAGCGCCCGCCCTTGACGTTGAACGAGAAACGACCCTGTTTGTAGCCCCGGACCTTGGCCTCGGTGGTCGCCGCGAACAGTGTGCGGATCTTGTCGAACACCCCGGTGTACGTGGCCGGGTTGGACCGCGGGGTGCGGCCGATCGGCGACTGGTCCACCTGGACCAGCTTGTCGAACGACTCCACCCCGTCGATACGGGAGTGCCGACCGGGCACCTGGCGTGCGCGGTTGAGCTGGTTGGCCAGCGAGGTCGCGAGGATGTCGTTGACGAGGGTGGACTTGCCCGAGCCCGAGACCCCGGTGACGGCGCACAGCACGCCGCCCGGGAACACCACGTCGACGTTCTTGAGGTTGTTCTCACGGGCGCCGCGAACGTGGAGCAGCTTCTCCGCGTTCAGATCACGCCGCCTGTCGGGCACCGCGATCGACCGTCGGCCCGCCAGGTAGTCGCCCGTGAGCGACTCCTTGTTGGCCAGCAGTCCCTCGTAGTCCCCCGAGTGCACGACCCGTCCGCCGTGTTCTCCCGCCAGCGGGCCGATGTCGACGATCCAGTCGGCCGAGCGGATGGTGTCCTCGTCGTGCTCCACCACGAGGAGCGTGTTGCCCAGGTCGCGCAGCCGGACGAGCGTGTCGATCAGGCGGCGGTTGTCCCGCTGGTGCAGCCCGATGGACGGCTCGTCGAGGACGTAGAGCACGCCGGCGAGGCCGGACCCGATCTGGGTGGCCAACCGGATGCGCTGGGCCTCGCCGCCGGACAGGCTGCCCGCCACGCGGTCAAGGGACAGGTAGTCCAGCCCCACGTCGAGCAGGAATCCCATCCGGGCCTGGATCTCCTTGAGGACCCGACCGGCGATCATCGCCTGGCGGGAGTCCAACTCGAGGCCGCCCAGGAACTCCGCGCAGTCCGCGACGGACATCCGGGAGATGTCCGCGATCGACCGGTCACGCCCGCCGGGGCCGGTCATCGTGACGGCGAGGATCTCCGGCTTGAGACGGGTCCCCTCACAGGCGGGGCACGCCACCTCGCGCATGTACCCCTGATAGCGCTCCTTCTGCGACTCCGACTCCGTCTGCTCCAGTCGGCGCTTGAGGAACGACATGACGCCCTCGAACTTGGCGTCGTACGTGCGGACCCGGCCGAAACGGTTCTTGTACCGCACCCGGACCTTCGTCGACGCCCCTCCGAGCACCGCCTTGCGCACCTTGGTGGGCAGGTCCTGCCAGGGGGTCCGCAGGTCGAAGCCCATGTCGTCGGCCAGACCCGAGAGCAGTTGCTGGAAGTAGTCGGCGCTCTGTCCCCCGGACCACGGGGCGATCGCGCCGTCCGCCAACGACCGTTCGGGGTCGGGTATCACCAGGTCGGGGTCCACCTCGAGGTGTGAGCCGAGTCCGTCGCACACCGGGCAGGCGCCATAGGGCGAGTTGAACGAGAACGCGCGCGGTTCCAGGTCGTCCAGCCCGATCGGATGGCCGTTGGGGCACGCCATGTGCTCGGAGAACCGGCGACGCCGGCCGGGGTCGGCCTCGTCGACGTCCACGTAGTCGATCACTATGATGCCGTCCGCCAGTCCCAATGCGGTCTCGACGGAGTCGGTGAGCCGCTGGCGGGAGGACGGCTTGGCGGCGAGGCGGTCCACGACCACCTCGATGTCGTGCTTCTCCTGCTTCTTGAGGATGGGCGGCTCCGCGAGGGTGTGGAGCTCGCCGTCGACCCGCACCCGGTTGTACCCGTCGGCCGCGAGCTGGGCGAACAGGTCGACGAACTCGCCCTTGCGGGTACGCACGACCGGCGCGAGCACCTGGAACCGGGCGCCCTCCTCCCCCTCGAGGATCTGGTCGACGATCTGCTGTGGGGTCTGACGCGAGATCACCTCTCCGCACGTCGGACAGTGCGGGACGCCCGCCCGGGCGTAGAGCAGACGCAGGTAGTCGTAGACCTCGGTGATGGTGCCGACGGTCGAGCGGGGGTTGCGGTTGGTGGACTTCTGGTCGATCGACACCGCCGGGGAGAGGCCTTCGATGAAGTCGACGTCCGGCTTGTCCATCTGACCGAGGAACATCCGCGCATAGGACGAGAGGGATTCGACGTACCGACGCTGGCCCTCCGCGAAGATGGTGTCGAACGCCAGCGAGGACTTGCCGGAGCCCGACAGACCGGTGAAGACGATCAGGGAGTCGCGCGGGAGGTCCACGTCCACGCCCTTGAGGTTGTGTTCACGTGCGCCGCGGACGACCAGACGGTCCACCATGGGTACTCCTTCCGAGGGGGGATGCCGCCACGGACCCGTGGCGACGGCCGTACGCGCCGCACGGCCGCCGTTCCCGCAGACGAAGGTACCAACGAACACCGACACGCTTACCACCACGAACCACCGCTGCCGCCAGTAGCCTGCAGTTATGTCGAATCCCACCGATTCCGTTCCCGAGCACATCACCCTCACCGAGGGCTACTCCGGTCGCCTGGGTGGCCGTCTGACCGGCGAGCGCTGGACTGTCGGCCCGGCGCGGTTGTCCAAGATCTCCGTCGGTGAGATGGACAACAATGTCTACGTGATCGAGTCCGTCTCGACGGGCGAGGTGCTCCTGGTCGACGCCGCCAACGACGCCCCCCAGCTCATCGCGCACCTGAGAGCGGAGGCCCCGGGTGTGAAGGAGGTGTTGACGACTCACCTGCACGCCGACCACTGGATCGGCCTCCCCGAGACCGTCGACGCCCTCGGCCTCACCACCATCGCCTCCCCGGGTGACGCAGGCGACATCCACGTGCCGACGGACCGCCACGTCTCGCACGGCGACGAGATCGTCGTCGGGGATCTCCGCCTCGGGGTGATCGGCCTGCGGGGACACACCCCGGACGGCATCGGGCTCGTGCTCCGCACCGATGAGGGGACCCATCTGTTCCCCGGGGACTCGCTTTTCCCCGGCGGGCCGGGAAAGACCGGCACGCCGGAGCAGTTCGCGACCCTCATGGACGACCTCGAGGCCCGTGTGTTCGCGGTGCTCGACGACGACGTGGTGGTCCATCCGGGACACGGGGACGACACCACTCTCGGCGCCGAGCGTCCGAACCTCGGGACGTGGCGCGACCGCGGCTGGTGACACGTACCGGCACCAGCCGACAGGCGAATCCCAATCGTTATCTGACGCACGTCACGGCCGATCATCCCTGCGCATCACCCCGGTCCGGAGAGCGGATACCGGGGCACGATCCTCCGACCGGAGGCGGATCGCGGGGGTTTTCACTAGGTTCGACAACGCATCCCAATTCCCAGGAGGAACGATGATCCGACGACTCGCACGACCCATGCTCGCCACGGTGTTCGTTATCGACGGCGTGGAGACGCTACGTAATCCGCAGGCCCATGTCGCCAAGGCAGCGCCTCTCGTGGACAAGGCCGCACCGCTTGTGGAGAAGGGCGAGCAGGCCGTGAACGAGCACGTCACCACCTCGGTCCCGCCGGTCACCAAGGACACCGAGACCCTGGTCAAGACTCTCGCGGGCGTCAAGGTCGGCGCGGGCGTGTTGTTCGCGCTCGGCAAGGCTCCCCGCCTGTCGGCCCTCGCGCTCACGGCGTCTCACCTGCCCACGACAGTCACCCGCAATGACTTCTGGGCGGAGTCCGACCCGGCCGCCAAGAGCCGCAAGACCACAGGTCTGGCCACGGACGTCGCCCTGCTCGGCGCGCTCCTGCTCGCCTCGGTCGACACAGCGGGCCAGCCGGGTCTGACCTGGCGGGCCCGCAAGGCCGGGGACAAGGTCTCGGCCAGGCTCCCCGGGGCCAAGGCCGAGTCCGTCGCCGCCGGCGCCGCCATCGCGGGGGTCGCCCACAACGTGGCCGACCAGGCCCGTGGTGTGGCCGACACGGTCAAGGACAAGGCCCCCGAGGTCGCCGAGACCGTCCGCGAGAAGGCCCCCGAGGTCGCCGACCAGGTCCGTGGGCAGGCGTCCGGCCTCGCCGGTGTCGTCCGCGAGAAGGCCCCGGAGGTCGCCGAACTCCTCCGCGAGCGCACCGCCGCGGCCAGGAAGCAGGCCGCCCCGATCGCAGCCCAGGTTCGGGACCAGGCCGGTGCCGCCGCCCATGTCGCCGCCGAGCAGGCCGCCGGGACCCGCGAGGTCGCCCGCGATCGCGCGGCACACGTCCGGGACGTCGCCACCGCCCGCGCCGGCAAGGTGGACTCCAAGGAGCTCCGCAAGGCCGCCGATTCGGCCAGGAAGAAGGCGAAGAAGGACGCCGGCAAGAAGGTGGCCGTCGCCAAGAAGTCGAGTGACCGCGCCCGGGCCACGGCGGCAGCCGCCATCCGCCCCTGACACGGACCGTTCCACCCGGTGCGCCCGCACCGACAGTCGACGACCCCGCCCTCACCGGCGGGGTCGTCGGCGTCGGGGGGTCGTCGGCGTCGGGGGGCCATCGGCGGCGGAGGGCCCCGCGCGACACCCGGTAGCCTGGTTGTCCTGCGCTGCGCGGACCACCCACCCGATGCGCAGTCCGCACACCCGAGAGGAGCGCCCATGACGGGACACGACGCCGTCGACGAGGAACAGCGCCACCTCGGTCGTCTCCTCGATCGTCTCGAGGAACTCCGGGCCGACACCCGGGCCCGCCTCGATGCCGTCCTCCGTGGCACCGGGGGTACACCACAGGCGCGATCCGAGAGGGAGTCCTTCGCCCGGCTCTACTCGTCGGAACTGGCGGCGTACAACGCCGCCAACCTGGGCCTGTACTTCGGCCGTCTGGACATGGAGGACGGTGAGGTGCGTCGGATCGGACGCGTGGGACTGAGAGACGACGACGAGGACCTCACCCCGCTCCTGCTGGACTGGCGCGCGGACCACAGCCGGCCGTTCTACCTGGCCACCACCGCCCGGCCGGAGGGCGCACATCGTCGTCGCCATCTCCGCACCATCGGCAGGCGGGTCATCGGGGTCCACGACGAGTTCCTCACCGCTCCGGTCGACGGCGAGGTGCCGGAGGACCACGACGACGTCGTGGGGGAATCCGCCCTCCTCGAGGCCCTGGACAGCGCGCGATCAGGTCACATGACCGACATCGTCGCGACCATCCAACGCGAGCAGGACGAGATCATCCGCAGCCCCCACGCCGGTGTCCTGGTGGTCCAGGGCGGGCCGGGGACGGGCAAGACCGCCGTCGCACTGCACCGCGCTGCCTACCTGCTCTACACGCACCGTCGCCGACTCGATCGCAGTGGTGTCCTCATCGTCGGACCCAACGCGCGGTTCCTCGACTACATCGCGCGGGTCCTGCCCTCCCTCGGCGAGTCGGGCGTGGTGCTGCGCACCCTCGCCGACCTCTACCCCGGCGTGCGGGCCACCGGCTCCGAAACGCTCCGCGGCGAGGAGGTCAAGGGCTCCGGCGAGATGGTCGACATCCTCAAGGCCGCCGTCCGCGCCCGTCAGTTCGCCCCGGAGACGGATGTCGTGGTGCGGTGCGAGGGACACGACCTCGTTCTCACGCCCGCGGCGGTGCGCGCTGCCCGCGGCCGGGCCCGGATGACGCGCCGCCCGCACAATCAGGCGCGCTCCACGTTCGCGGCGAGGATCATCGACGCCCTCACGGAGCAATACGTGGCCGCCCTGACCGATCCGGTGGGGCACGCGGAGGACGCGGCCTGGTCCCCCGACGGGGACGGGGTCGGAGATCTCGGAGACCCCGCCCGTCCACTGTTGGACGCGGAGGACCGTGCGGCGCTGCGCGCAGAGGTCGAGGGTGCGCCGTCGGTCCTCGCCGCAATCGACGAGTGGTGGCCCACACTGCGGCCGGAGCAGTTGCTGTCCGACCTGTTCTCCAGTCCAGAGCGCATCGCCGAGGCGGCCGGCGACTACGTGGCCGAGGATCAGGCGGCTCTCCTCCGCGAGGACGGCGAGGCGTTCTCGGTCGCCGACGTCCCGCTGCTCGACGAGCTCGCCGAGATGCTGGGCGAGGACCCTGCCGCCGACGGCAGTGAGGCGGACCGCGCCTGGGCCGAACAGGTCCGCCAGGCGGAGGAGGCACTCGAGATCCTCACCGGATCGGCGGTCCAGGACATCGAGGACGACCTGGACCCCGAAGTCCTCATGGCCTACGACGTCGTGGACGCCGAATCGCTGGCCCGTCGGCACAGCGCGGATTCCGACCTCACCGTCGCGGATCGCGCCGGCGCCGACCGGACGTGGGCGTTCGGCCACGTGATCGTCGACGAGGCGCAGGAGCTGTCCGCGATGGCGTGGCGCGTGTTGATGCGCCGCTCCCCCAACCGCTGGATGACCCTCGTGGGTGACGTCGCCCAGACCTCCAGCCCGGCCGGCATCGACTCGTGGGAAGACGCGCTGTCGCCCTACGTGGACGACCGGTGGGTTCTCTGCGAACTCACCGTCAACTACCGCACCCCCGAGACCGTGTCCGCGGTGGCGGAGTTGTTGCTCGCCCAGATCGACCCGGGTGCGACCTCGCCGCGGCCGGTACGCGCCGGACGCCGGCCGGTGGCGTGGTTCGAGACGGCAACGGGCTCGGTGGGCAGGGTGGTGGCCGAGGAGCTGTCACTCGTCCCGGAGGAGCGTGCCGTGGCCGTACTCCTTCCCGATGATCTCGAGCGCGGGAGCGTGGCCGAGATCGCCGCCCTCAGGAGAGCCGTCGCCGCGACACGACCCGACACCTCTGTCCTCCCACTGGCCCTGGCCAAGGGACTCGAGTTCGACGTGGTCGTGGTGGTGGATCCGGAGCACGTCCTCGACCGATCACCGCAGGGGCTCCAAGATCTCTACGTCGGCGCCACCCGTGCCACCCAGGAACTCATCCTCGTCCAGCCGGGCCGCTTCGGCCCTCTGCTCTCGCGGATCCGCGAGGCCGTCACGGATGACGCACAGGAGCTCACCGCATGAGCGTCAACCCGCTACGCATCTCGGCCGCCTCGGCGTTGTTCGCACTCATGGCGGTGAGTGCGGGATGCGCAGCCGCGGACGAGGTCCCCGACCGGACCGTGAAGGCGGAGACCGCCGGCCAGGGGGCCGCCACCTCGGAGAGCGAGCCGGTCGACGGCAGCGCGAGAGGCCCCGCCAGAAACGGAAGCGAGCAGGAGTTCCTCGACGACCTGACTGCCTTCGGACTACCCACCGAGATGACCGCGGCCACCACCGTGGAGGTGGGGATCGGGATCTGCCGGAGTATCACCGACGGAGCCGACACCGACACGATCCTCGATCGCATCCGCCCTCTCACCAGTGCGATAGCTGCTCAGGACGCAGAGCGCGACACCGCCGAGGTGGGCCGGGCCATCATCGACGCGAGCCGGGCCCACCTCTGCGGCTGAGTGCGACGGAGCGTCCCCGGCCTGCTCCTGCCCGTGCGGGACTCAGGTCGTGTGGACGATGAGCACGTCGCAGACGGCCCGGCGGGCCGCGTCTGCGGGCACCGACCCCAGGAGACGGCCGGTCAGCGAGTTCAGACCCTTGTTGCCCACGACGAGCAGGTCCGCCTCCACCTCGTTGGCGAGCTTGATGAGCGATTCGACAGGCGCTCCCTTGACGGTGCGCGCCTCGATGGTGGACGCCCCTGCGGCGACCGCCCTGTCCTTGGCCGTCCGGACGATGTCCTCGGCAGGGTTGTCACCGCGGATCTGGTAGGCATCGTCGCCGAGTTGATCGGCGGCCTGGCTGACCGAACGCGGATCGGCGGGCACGTACGCGCAGGCGATCACGAGGGTCGCGGACTCGTCGGCGGCAAGTGACGCGGCACGATCGACGGCCCGGTAGGACGACTCCGAGCCGTCCGTACCCACGACCACCTTCTTGTAGGCGCTCAATTCTCTTCCTCTCGTCGGCAACAAGTTCTACCCAGAGTAGTGCGAGTGGGTCCCCTCCGTGCCCGGTAAGCGCGGGACGTCACAGCGACGGGTCAGTCGATGCCCGCCTCACGCATCCCCTTGAGTTCTTTGCGCAGCTCGCCGATCTCGTCCCTGAGCCGTCCCGCCAACTCGAACCGCAGGTCGGTGGCCGCCGACATCATCTGCTCGGTCATCTCCCCGATGAGCTTCTCGAGCTCCTTGCGAGGCCGTGCCGATTGTCCCGCCACCCGCGCACCCACGAGCTCGGGCCGCTCCCTCGGGTCGGAGGACGACGCCCCGTCCTTCTCCTCGCCGACCCTGTCGAGGATGTCGGCGATCTTCCTACGCAGCGGCTGCGGGTCGATCCCGTGCTCGGTGTTGTACGCGACCTGCTTCTCACGCCGACGGTCGGTCTCCTCGATGGCCTGGCGCATCGCATCGGTGACGGAGTCCGCGTACATGTGGACCTCACCGGAGACGTTGCGGGCCGCACGGCCGATGGTCTGGATGAGCGATGTGGCCGAGCGCAGAAAGCCCTGTTTGTCGGCGTCCAGGATCGCCACCAACGAGACCTCGGGCAGGTCCAGCCCCTCTCGGAGCAGGTTGATGCCGACCAGGACGTCGTACTCGCCGCGGCGCAGGTCCCTGAGCAACTCCACCCGCTGCAGCGTGTCGATCTCGGAGTGCAGGTAGCGCACCCGCACCCCGAGCTCCAGCAGGTAGTCGGTGAGGTCCTCGGACATCTTCTTGGTCAGGGTGGTCACCAGCACCCGCTCGTCGCGGTCCGCCCGCGCGCGGATCTCACCGAGGAGGTCATCGATCTGCCCCTTGGTGGGCTTGACGACGATCTTCGGGTCCACCAACCCGGTGGGTCGGATGACCTGCTCGACGAACTCACCCCCCGCCCGTCCCATCTCGTACTTGCCGGGGGTGGCCGAGAGGTACACGGTCTGGCCTACCCGATCGGAGAACTCCTCCCACGTGAGAGGTCGGTTGTCGAGCGCTGACGGGAGTCTGAAACCGAAGTCCACGAGGTTGCGCTTGCGCGAGGCGTCGCCCTCGAACATGGCGCCGATCTGCGGGACGGTGACGTGCGACTCGTCGATCACGGTGAGGAAGTCCTCGGGGAAGTAGTCGATCAGCGTCGCCGGCGAGCTGCCCGCCGCGCGCCCGTCGATGTGTCGCGAGTAGTTCTCGATACCGGAGCAGAAGCCCACCTGCTGCATCATCTCGATGTCGTAGGAGGTCCGCATCCGCAGGCGCTGCGCCTCGAGGAGCTTGCCCTGGTTCTCCAGTTCCGCCAGTCGCACCTCCAGTTCCTCCTCGATCGAGGCGATGGCCTTCGCCATGCGCTCGGGACCGGCCACGTAGTGGGTGGCCGGGAAGATCCGGACCTCCTCGACCTTCCGCACCACGTCCCCGGTCAACGGGTGGATGTAGTACAGCGCGTCGACCTCGTCACCGAAGAACTCGATGCGGACGGCGAGTTCCTCGTAGGTGGGGATGATGTCGACCGTGTCGCCCTTTGCACGGAACGTCCCGCGCGTCATCGAGACGTCATTGCGCTCGTACTGCACGTCCACCAACAGTCGCAGGAGCCGATCGCGCTCGACCTCCTGACCGACCGACAACGCCACGGACCGGTCGAGGTAGGACTGCGGTGTGCCGAGGCCGTAGATACACGAGACGGAACTGACCACCACGACATCCCGTCTGGAGAGCAGCGACGACGTCGCCGAGTGCCGGAGCCTCTCCACGTCGTCGTTGATGGACGAGTCCTTCTCGATGAAGGTGTCCGTCTGAGCGATGTACGCCTCGGGTTGGTAGTAGTCGTAGTAGGAGACGAAATATTCGACCGCGTTGTTGGGGAGCATCTCTCGCAACTCGTTTGCGAGCTGCGCGGCGAGGGTCTTGTTGGGAGCCATCACCAGCGTCGGGCGCTGGACCTGCTCGATCAGCCACGCCGTCGTGGCGGACTTACCGGTACCGGTGGCACCGAGCAGCACGATGTCCCGCTCCCCACGCCCCAGCCGCCCGGTGAGCTCGGCGATCGCCGTCGGCTGGTCCCCGGACGGGATGAACTCACTGACCACCTCGAACCGGTCTGTGGTCCGTTCGACGTCCCCGATCGGACGAAACTCCGAGTATGAGAGAACGGTCGGGTCGGCGGGGACCCCGTCGTCGGGGATCTCGGTCGCGAAAGCCATGCCGCCAGCTTACGAGTCGCGGCACACCCCCGCCTTACAGCGATCGCCCCTCGGATGTGAGAGGAGGCAACTATCCTTTGCTCAAGCTCGCTGACCTTCTGTTGTCTCGTTTGGAGAACCCCGTGGCCTGGACCCGCTCTTGTCGTCGTACCGATCGCCCCCGTCCGCGGACCGGGCCGTTCGCGACGGCGACCGCCGTAGCTCTCGCGGCAGGGACTCTCACCGTGCTCTCGCCCGTCGCGGCGGCCGCGCCCTGCGACCCGTGGCCCCCGTCCGGCGGGACCGGCGGGATCGGCGGATCGGGTTCCCTCTCGGGATCCGCCACCACTCCGGTCGGCGACCCGGCCACCCCGTGGGCGAACGGGGCGAGCGGATACATCCCCGTCCTCGAGGGACGCACGACGACAGTGGAACTGCTCACGGGACCCACGAGCCCCAACAAGACGGTCGAACGGTTCGGGATCTCCGGCACCGACCTGGGAATCCTGTGGGAGAACGGGAACGCCTCGAACCCGCAGGTGATGATGGCCCTGGGTGACACAATGGGCGACTGCAGTGTCCCGGGAGACCAGTGGCGCAGCAACATCCTCTTCCGCTCGTCCGACCGCACGCTGTCGAACGGGATGCGGATCGACGACGCCCCAATGGAGAGGGCCGGTCTGGCCAAGTCCATTCTTCCCCGCTCGAACCTGCCCGGTGAGGTGACCGTCATCCCCACCGCCGGTGTGGAGGTGGGTGGCACGCAGTACCTCCGGTACATGTCCGTCGCCAGTTGGGGCGCCCCCGGCGAGTGGGTCACCAACTACTCGGCGCTCGCGGCGTCGGGGGACAACGGGGAGAACTGGACCCCGGTGGCGGGCACCGCCCGGACCGGTACCGGGAGCGCGCGACTCGTGCCGGCGAACCTCGGAGCCCCGTTCACGACCCACACCGCCGGCCAGATGAGCGCGTTCCTCAAGCACGACGGCTACGTCTACGAATACCTCACCCCGTCTGGCCGCAGTGGCGCCGTGACCCTCGCCCGGGTGCCCGAGGACTCGATAGAGGACATGTCGGCCTACGAGTTCTGGAACGGGACCGGGTGGGCGGCGGACCACGAGGCCACCGCCACCGTGCTCCCCTCCCGGGTGAGTGAGCTCTCGGTGTCGTGGAGCCCGCGCCTGGGACGCTTCATCGCGCTGTACACCAACGGGAACAACGACATCGTCATGCGGCAGTCCGCAACGCCCGAGGGGCCCTGGTCAGGCGAGGACATCCTGCTGTCGTACGCCCACGTGCCCACCTTGTACGGCGCGTTCATCCACCCCTGGAGCCCGGCGGTCGAGACGGTGGGGTCGGACCTGTACTTCACCATGTCCACCTGGGACGCCTACAACGTCTTCCTCATGAAGACCGATCTGAACCGGATCCCGGCGCGGACCCTGCCGAACCCCAACGCCCGTATGCGCGCGGCCGACGACAGTTGGACCCGTGACACCCCCGACCCCGCCGAGACCGGTGAGACCGTACTGATCGAGCGTCTCCCCATCCCGGGGGCCTGAGATGCGCCGCCCTCTACCGCGGCTGGCCGCGGCGGGTCTGATCGCGGTCACGACATCCGTCGCGACGCTCGCCACCACCGGGATCGGCACCGCCGCGGCCGGTCCGTGCAGCGTGATGTTCGGCAACTTCGGGTCGCTGCTCGAGAACCAGACCGGCGCCGGTATGGCGGGGGGTTCTCTGGGGTCACTCGGTTCGGGGTCCTCCGGGTCGCTCGGGTCCACCTCGCGGGCCATGGGTTCGGCGGACCGCTCCGGCTCGCTCGTGCAGCAGCTGGAGACGGGGTCGTTGGGCAACGGACTCTCCGGCTCCCTGAACACGGTGACCGGATCCGTCTACGGGATGCCCCCGTGGGTCACCGGGGAGGAGGGCACCGTCCCCGTCCTCCGCGGTCCCACGCAGTTCCTCCAGCTCGTCACCGGGCCCACGAGTCCCACCGAGTCGATCAGCCGCTACGGGGTGGCCGGAACCGATCTCGGCATCATGTGGGACAACGGTGACGCCACCGATCCGCAGATCCTCATGGCGTTCGGGGACACCATGGGTGACTGCACCGTCCCCGGGAGCCAGTGGCGGTCGAACGTGCTGTTCCGGTCCCGTGACGCCGACCTGGCGGACGGGGTGACCGTCGACTCCGCGGCCACGGGGGCCGACGGTCTGGCCAAGTCCCTCGTTCCCCGTTCGGGGCTACCCGGGGAGGTCACGATCATCCCGACCGCGGGGATCTCGGTCGAGGGGGTCCAGTACCTGCGCTTCATGTCGGTCGCCAACTGGGGCCAACCGGGTTCGTGGACCACCAACTACTCGGGACTGGCCTACTCCACCGACAACGGCGAGAACTGGACCGTCGTACCCGCCCTGGCCCGGCCGATCACCTCTGCGGTGCCGGTCGGTGAGGGTGCGCCCCCCGTGGACGCCGCCTGGCGGGACTCGCAGATGAGCTCCTACCTCACGACCGATGAGCACCTCTACGAGTACCTCACGCCGTCAGGGCGCCAGGGTGCGGCGATCCTCGCCCGGGTTCCGCTCGCCGGATCTCCGACGGCGGCGGACCTGGACGGCACCGACGGAGCCCCGCCCGCCGCGGGAGTCCTCGACCCAGCCGCCTACCGGTACTGGGACGGCGCGGACTGGGTCGCCGACCCGGGGACCGCCGAGCAGGTGTTGCCCCGCCCGGCCAGCGAACTCTCGGTGATGTGGAACGACTACCTGGGCAAGTACACCGCGATGTACTCCTCGGGTTACAACTCGGTCGTGCTCCGCACCTCGGACCGACCGGAGGGTCCCTGGACCGGGCCCACCGCCCTGGTGGACTACTCCATGCTCCCCGGCGTCTACGGCGCGTTCATGCATCCGTGGGCCCAGGGTGAGGATCTGTACTACCTGGTCACCACGTGGAATGCCTATAACGTCTTCCTCGTGCGGACCAGTCTGTCCGAGCTCTTCCCGAGCAATCTCCGCAGGTCCACGGCCCCGGCCGGACCCGCCACGTCCGAGGTCGTCCGGCAGGTGCCCGTGTCCGAACTGGTGGGCGGCGCGGTCCCGACGGAGTGATCACCGAGGGATCCGACGCCTCAGCGGGTCCGCTCCCATTCACGGGTCTCCTCGCGGTTGGCGCGGCGGAGGATCTCCGAGTACTCCACCCGTGCGCCCGGGTCCGCGCCGATGGCCTCGGCCATCAGCAGCGCGAACTCGTGCTCCGGATCGTCCTCGGAGAGGACGGACACCTCGAGGGGCCGAGCGGGGTCACACCAGTGCAGAAGCGGGCGTTCACTGGTGCGGTCCCGCACGTATCCCGCATCGGTCAGGAGCGCCAGCGCCCGCTCGACGGCCGCCTCGTCCCGCACCGTCACCTGCAGGTCGAGGATGTCAGGCGAATCGAGACCGTCGACGGCGGTCGGGCCCACGTGATCGACACGGGTCGCGACCTCCCCCAGCACGTGGCGTAGCCGCGCCGCCGCCCTCGCCGCCTCCGCTGCCCATTCGGGCCGGAACGGCACCACGGTGCGGTCACCCACTACGGGTGTCGCGGTGCGCAGATTGTGCTCGAAGGGATGCAAACGCAACTCGACGAGCATGCGGACGATGTCCCGGACCGGTTCGCGGTCCCCTGAGTTGTCTATCAGCACGTCGGCTTCCGCCCGGCGGGCCTCGTCGGTCGCCTGGCGGGACATCCGGGCGCGGGCGTCGTCCTCCGGCATCCCGCGCTGTTCCACCAGTCGTCGGAGGCGGATCTCCGCCGGGGTGTCCACCACGATCACCAGGTGATAGGCCGGGGTCATCCCGCCCTCCACCAGCAGGGGCATGTCGTGCACGACGATCGCGTCCTCAGGCGCCGATTCGAACAGTTCTGCGGTACGCTCCCCGATCAGCGGATGGGTGATGGCGTTGAGCGCGGCGGTACGGTCCGCGTCGACGAAGGCGCGGGCGGCGAGTGCAGCCCGGTCGAGAGCACCGTCGGGCCCCACGATGTCGTCACCGAACTCGGCGACGAGCATCGCCAACCCCGGGGTCCCCGGTTCGACGATCTCCCGCGCGATACGGTCCGCGTCGACGATCACCGCACCGTTCTCCGCGAGCACTGTCGTCACCGTTGACTTGCCGGCACCGATCCCACCGGTCAGACCCACCATCAGCATGTTTCGGAGTCTAGGCGACCGTCGGCGCTCTCGGCGGGTGCGGGTGACGGAGAGGGTCACCACACGGTCGCCCGGAGCGACCGGCGCGGTGTCCGGAGACGACCTGACGCACCAGCCGCCCCGCCGCCGCCGTCAGTGCCCTGACCCGGGCGCGTCCCCGCCGACGCCACTGAGCTCGTCCGTCTCGTGCGGGAGCGTGGTCTCGGCGTGGATCGAGCCCGTGCCGAGGTCCACGGCGACGACCCGCTTGGCCGCCGGTTCGGTGACGTACGCGATCCCGCCGTGGACGTACAGGGTCGGGCGCGGGTCCTTCCACTCCGTGGATTCACTCCACGGTTCGACCACGTCGATGGATCGGACGAGTTCGGCCGTCTCGGGGTCGATCACGTGGAGCTTCCCGTCGGTTCCCAGTACCAGGGCCTCCCCGGCCGGCCCCCGGCCGAGTGACCGGAAGCTGTAGCTGGCGGGGAGGTCGACCAGGCGGAGTGTGGGCCCACGGGTGTCGATCAGAGAGATGCGCTCCGGCCGCTCCAGCTCGGCGTCCTCGTCGACCTTGTAGTCCCCGAGGACGACCGGCGAGACCGGCGACCCGGCCTGGTTGCCGATCCTGCCGTAGGCGTCGGGGGCCTGGAGCTTCGTGAACCGACCGTCCGAGTAGACGACGGCGCCGTCAGTGCAGCCGAACACGAGAGCGTCCCGTGCGGCCGCTTCGCCGTGGATTCCGGGGCAGTCCTCGGTCCGGGCGATCTCGGCGCCCTCAGCGTCGCGGGCGAGGAGTCCCACGCGAGTGTCCTCGTCGCCGAGGGTGCTCACCACCACGCCGTCATCACCGGCGACGGCCACACCGTGGTGGGGATGCTCTGAATCGAGGATCCGTCGGTCGGCGTCGGGGTCTGCGGACTCGCCGCTGTCGACCACCGTGATCTCGCCGGTGCCGTCGTCGAAGAACGCCGTTCGACCATCGTGGACGACGACGTGACCGGGTTTGGTCGCCTCCACGCTCACTCCGGTCAGAGTGGGAGGAGACGTGTAGTGATGCGCGTGGTCCCCGTGCGGCTCGCCCCAGGTGCCGACGTCCAGGACGCGGAACCCTCCGGTGGTCGACACGGCGACGTGCCGGTCATCGCCCAACGGGTTGACCCGGTTGTACCCGTCCATGGGAATGTCTGCGACCTGCTCGAGGGTCTCGGCGTCCAGCACGAGCAGTCCGCCGTCGTACGTCGCCACCAGTCGGGGCATCGCCCTGCGCTGCTCGGTGGGCCCTCCGGATTCCACCTCGGAATGTGCGTGCTCGTCGTCACCACCGGTCGTCGCACCGGGTTCAGCGGGGGTCGCGGTGGTGCCGCAGGCGGCGAGAAGGGTGGCGGTCAGGGTCAGGGCGGCTGCGCCGCGCACGCGGCGGTGCGGTCTCAGATTGTGCATAACGACAATCATTACCAATAAAAAAAGCAGGGACAAGCCGTCTCATGCGCATGTCTGGATGGACGCGGCCCACGACCCCCGCCACCCCACTCAGCCTTCCGCCGCGGCCTTCCCACTCCACCTGCCCTCTCCGCTTTCCGCCTCGGCCTCCCCGCTCCGCTTCCCCACTCCACCTCCCCATTCCGCCTCCACGTTCCGCGGTGCCGCCGCACTCGGACCCGGGCGGACCCGTCTGCGGGGCAACCAGCGGAAATAGACCACGGCCCCGGTCGGCGCCCCACCGAGGTGGGACGACCGTCCGGGGCCGTGGTCCGAGCCGTCAGGCGCCCGAGGCGTCTTCAGGCTGCGAGGTCACTCACCGCCGGCGAGCTTCGCACGCAGGGCGGCCAGCTGCTCGTCCGACGCCAGCGAACCACCGGTCGACTCGGCCGGGCTGCTGGTCTCCGCAGCTGCGGGACGGGACGACGACGGAGCGGACTCAGACGAGTAGTTGGTCGGCGCGGCCTCCGCGGCCTCCGCGGCAGCGGCGCGACCCTTCTCGATCTGACCGGTGTGCATCTTGTGACGACGCTCGGCCTCCGCGTAGCGGTTCTCCCACTCCTCACGCTGCTTCTCGAAGCCCTCGAGCCACTCGTTGGTCTCGGGATCGAAGCCCTCGGGGAAGATGTAGTTGCCGGCCTCGTCGTAGCTGTCGGCCATGCCGTACTTCGACGGGTCGAACTCCTCCGTGTAGTCCTCGTCCGCCTGCTTGAGCGAGAGCGAGATACGACGACGGTCGAGGTCGATGTCGATGACCTTGACCATGGCGTCGTCGTTGACCGTGACGACCTGGTCCGGGACCTCGACGTGGCGCTCGGCCAGCTCGGAGATGTGGACGAGGCCCTCGATGCCCTCGTCGACGCGCACGAAGGCGCCGAACGGGACGAGCTTGGTGACCTTGCCCGGTACGATCTGACCGATCGCGTGGGTCCGGGCGAAGTGCCGCCACGGATCCTCCTGGGTGGCCTTGAGCGACAGCGAGACACGCTCGCGGTCCAGGTCGACGTCGAGGACCTCGACGGTGACCTCCTGGCCCACCTCGACGACCTCGGACGGGTGGTCGATGTGCTTCCAGGACAGCTCGGAGACGTGGACGAGACCGTCGACGCCACCGAGGTCGACGAACGCACCGAAGTTGACGATCGAGGAGACGACGCCCTTGCGGACCTGCCCCTTCTGCAGCTGGTGCAGGAACTCGGAACGGACCGCGGACTGGGTCTGCTCGAGCCATGCACGACGCGAGAGCACGACGTTGTTGCGGTTCTTGTCCAGCTCGATGATCTTGGCCTCGAGCTCCTGACCCACGTAGGGAAGGAGATCGCGGACGCGGCGCATCTCCACCAGGGAGGCGGGGAGGAAGCCGCGCAGGCCGATGTCGAGGATGAGGCCGCCCTTGACGACCTCGATGACGGTGCCCTTGACGGCCTCGTCCTTCTCCTTGAGCTCCTCGATCGTGCCCCAGGCGCGCTCGTACTGGGCGCGCTTCTTGGACAGGATCAGACGGCCGTCCTTGTCCTCCTTGGTCAGGACCAGGGCCTCGACCTCGTCGCCCACCTCGACGACCTCACCGGGGTCGACATCGTGCTTGATGGAAAGTTCGCGCGAGGGGATGACGCCCTCGGTCTTGTATCCGATGTCGAGCAGGACCTCGTCGCGGTCGACCTTGACGATCGTGCCCTCGACGATGTCGCCATCGTTGAAGTACTTGATCGTGGCGTCGATGGCGGCGAGGAAGTCCTCCGCGGAGCCGATGTCGTTGACGGCTACCTGCGGCGAGGTGGTTTTGGTGGTCATAGGGTGGGGTGCTCCGGAGTGGATAGGAATCGTAGGTGGACAGATGTTCACGAGCGTGTACGCACGCGACGGTCAACTGTACTCTGCCAGCGTGACGTCCACAAACCCCCCCGACCATGGTGAGTCCGTCCGCGCCTCCCGTACATGGTGGGACACCGAAGCGGTCGAGTACCACGACGAACACGGCGACTTCCTCGGTGCCCACTCCCCTGACGGCGAGTTCGTGTGGTGCCCTGAGAGCCTGCACGAGGGCGACTGGAATCTCCTCGGCGACGTCGCGGGCCGCGACGTCCTGGAGATCGGCTGTGGTTCGGCGCCGTGCTCCCGGTGGATCGCCGGCCGCGGGGCCCGCGCCGTCGCCGTGGACCTCTCCGCCGGGATGCTCCGCGTGGGCGCCGAGGCCGCGAGCAGGTCGACGGGCCCGGCGGCCGGCGTACCACTGATCCAGGCCGATGCCGGCCGCCTGCCGTTCGCCGCCGACAGTTTCGACGTCGCGTTCTCCGCGTTCGGGGCCATCCCCTTCGTGGCGGACACCGCCGGCGTCATGGCGGAGGCGGCACGCGTGCTCCGGCCCGGCGGACGGTTCGTCTTCTCCGTCAACCACCCGATGCGGTGGATCTTCCGTGACGATCCGGGCCCCGAGGGACTCGTCGCCGCGTTCCCGTACTTCGACCGGACGCCGTACACCGAGTACGACGAAGAGGGCGGGCTGACCTACGTCGAACACCACCGCACGGTGGGCGACCGGATCCGGGAGCTGGTGGGTGCCGGATTCGTGGTCCGGGACCTGATCGAACCGGAATGGCCGGAGTGGCTGGACCGCGAGTGGGGGCAGTGGAGCCCCATGCGGGGCAGCGTCTTCCCCGGCACCGCCATCTTCGTGGCCACTCTCCCCTGACCGCCCGGCCCCGACCTCGCGGCGCGGGCTACAGGATCTTGGACAGGAAGTCCTGCGTCCGCTGGTGCCGGGGCGCCCCGAGCACCTCGGACGGGCGCCCGGCCTCGACCACGACACCGTCGTCCATGAAGGCGATCGTGTCGGCCACCTCCCGGGCGAAGCCCATCTCGTGGGTGACCACGACCATGGTCATACCGGCGTCGGCGAGGTCACGCATGACGCCCAGGACCTCACCCACCAGCTCGGGGTCCAGGGCCGAGGTGGGCTCGTCGAACAGCATGAGCTTGGGCTCCATCGCCAGCGCGCGGGCGATGGCCACCCGCTGCTGCTGCCCACCGGACAGCTGCGCCGGATAGGCGTCCGCCTTCGCCGAGAGCCCGACCTTCTGCAGCAGATCCCTTCCCCGCGCGGTGGCCTCAGCCCGGGATTCGCCCTTGACCAGCATCGGGGCCTCGATGACGTTCTCGAGGGCGGTGCGGTGCAGGAACAGGTTGAAGTGCTGGAACACCATCCCGATGTCCCGGCGCTGCCTGGCCGCGTGCTTGGGCGAGATCTCGTAGAGCTTGTCCCCCTTCTCGCGGTACCCCACCAGGTCGCCGTCGACGTACAGCCGACCGGCATCGACACGCTCGAGGTGGTTGATGCACCGGAGGAATGTGGACTTGCCGGACCCGGACGGGCCGACGAGGCACAGCACCTCTCCGGCGTCCACCTCGATGTCGATGCCCTTGAGCACCCTCAGCGAGCCGAAGCTCTTGCAGACCTGCTCGGCCCTGACCATCGGAGTCATGGCATTCCTCCCGACTGATCGGTGCCCCTGGCCGCGGCGAGCCCGGAGGGGGTGAGGCCGTCCGCCTCGGCGAGTGCCCGCAGCTGCTTGCCCGTGAGTTGGCGGGTGGCGCCGCGCGAGAACTTCTTCTCCAGGAAGTGCTGGCCCACCATCAGGACGCTGGTGATGACCAGGTACCAGGTGGCCGCGACCAGCAGCAGCGGGATGGGTTGGAAGTTGACCCCGGAGATGTCCCTGGCCTGACCGTAGAGCTCGCCGGAGAACGGGATGGCCACGACGAGCGAGGTGGTCTTGAGCATGGAGATCAGCTCGTTGCCGGTGGGCGGGATGATCACCCGCATGGCCTGCGGCAGGATGGTGCGGCGCATGGTCTGACCCCACGACATGCCGAGCGCGGTGGAGGCCTCGGCCTGGCCCTCCGGGACGGACGAGATGCCCGCCCGCACGATCTCTGCCATGTAGGCGGCCTCATTCATGGCCAGACCCACCACTGCCAGCCAGAATGCCGAGTACAACACCATCGTGTCGTCGAAGCGGACGATCTGGAAGTCGGTGAACGGGATGCCGAACTGGACCTGCCGGTACAGCGTGAAGATCAGGCCCCAGAACAGCAACTGCACGTAGATGGGGGTCCCGCGGAAGATCCACAGGTAGACCCACGCCACGGCCTTGAGCACGGGGTTGCTGCTCATCCGCATCACCGAGAGGACGACCCCCAGGATGACGGCGAGGATCATCGACAGCACCGTCAGCGCGATGGTGTAGAACACCGCCATGCCGAACCGGGTGTCGAACAGGTACTGGCCGTAGGTGTCCCAACCGTAGGCCGGGTTGGTCGCCGCGCCCCAGACGAACAGGAACACGAGTACCAGAACGATCGTCGCCGAGACCCACCGCCACGGGTGCCGGAGCGGCACCGCCTCGATGGGGTCCGGGGCGTCCGCCCGGGGGGCCGTGGCCCCGTTCTGCGCGGTGCTCACCGACCGGTCACTCAGCCCTTCCGGATCTCGGCGTCGTCGATCAACCCGTCCTCGAGGCCCCAGTTCTGGGCGATCTTCTCGAAGTCGCCGGTCTCGATGAGCTTGTCCGCTGCAGCCTCGAGCGCGGCCGCCAGTTCGGATCCCTTGCGCACGGGCCAGCCGTAGGGGGCGGAGTCGAAGACGTCGCCGGCCAGCTGCATCTTGCCCTCGGACTGCTTGACGGCGTACGCCGAGATGGGCGAGTCGGCGGACATGGCGTCGACCTTGCCCAGCGCCACGGCGGTGGAGGCCTCGTCCTGGGAGTCGAACTGGACCTTCTCGATCGCGGGATTGCCGGCGGCGACGCACGCCTCGCTGCGGGCGGGCACGTCCTCCTGGTCGGAGACCGTGGTGCGCTGGACGGCGACACTCAGGCCGCAGGCGTCGTCGGGGTCCACGTCGGTGCCGGCGGCCGATGCCCACTGGATGCCGGCTTCGAAGTAGGTGACAAAGTCGACGGTCTGCAGCCGCTCGTCGTTGACGGTGAACGACGAGGCACCCATGTCCATGGTGCCGCCCTCGATCGCCGGGATGATCTTCTCGAAGTCGGACTCACGGAACTCCGCGCGCAGCCCCATGAGCTGCGCCGCCGCGGTCATCACGTCGATGTCGAAGCCGACGATCTCACCTTGCTCGTTCTTGAACTCGTTGGGCGCGTACGGCGGGTTGGTGCCGATCACCAGCACGCCCTTCTCGCGGATCTCGTCAGGTACGAGGGCGGCGATCTCGTCGTCCGTCTCGAGCGAGACCTCCTGCATGGGCTCCCCCGAGTCCTCGGGCCCCTCGGTGTTGGTCGTGCAGCCGGTGAGCGCGAGGGCCGCTGTGGCGGTGAGTGCCAGTGCGGCACGAAGGCCGCGCCGTGAGGTGAGGGTCATGTGCGTGCCCTTTCAGGCGTCGGGTAGCCGAATCTGCAATGAACCTAGGGCATACGCCGAGCACCACAAAACGGATCGCCCGCATTTGGCGTCGGTGGTAACTCACTGGTTACCTCACCGGCTACCCTCACTGGTTACTCAGTGGGCGGCGGAATCCCAGTCGGGTCCCGTGCCCGTGGAGACGTCCAGTGGGACGTTGAGTTCGATGGCGGAGTACATCCGGTCGACGACGAGCTCGCGGACCTCCTCGAGTTCCCCCTTCGCCACCTCGAGGACCAGTTCGTCGTGGACCTGGAGCAGCAGACGGCTCTGCAGTCCCCGCTCGTCGAGGTCGGCGTCGACCTTGAGCATCGCCGCCTTGATGATGTCCGCGGCGGTGCCCTGGATCGGGGCGTTGAGGGCCGCGCGCTCGGCGTTCTCACGCTTGAGCCGGTTGTCCGAGTTGAGCTCGGGCAGGTAGCGCCGACGACCGAAGAGGGTCTCGGTGTAGCCGTCCCGACGGGCCTGGTCCACCACGGCGTGCAGGTAGTCGCGGACTCCCCCGAAGCGGGAGAAGTAGGCGTCCATCTGCTCGCGGGCCTCGTTCTGGCTGATCCCGAGCTGCGCGGCCAGACCGAAGGCGCTGAGCCCGTAGGCCAGGCCGTAGCTCATGGCCTTGACCCGGCGCCGCAGCTCCGGGGTGACCTCGTCGATGGGCACCCCGAAAGCCCGCGAGCCCACGAACGAGTGGAGGTCCTCGCCGGTCCGGAACGCCTCGATGAGCCCCTCGTCACCGGACAGGTGCGCCATGACACGCATCTCGATCTGGCTGTAGTCGGCCGTGAGCAGGCAGTCGTAGCCCTCACCCACGACAAACGACTTGCGGATGCGTCGGCCGTCCTCGGTGCGGACCGGGATGTTCTGCAGGTTCGGATCGGTCGAGGACAGTCGCCCGGTCGCGGCGACCGTCTGGTTGAACGTGGTGTGGATGCGACCGTCGTCGCCGATGGTCTTGATCAACCCCTCGACCGTGGTGCGCATCTTGGTGGCCTCGCGGTGCAGGAGCAGTGCCTCGAGGAAGGCTCGTCCCGGGGTGTCCCCCGTCTCCTTGGCGAGCAGCTCCTCCAGCGCCTTGGCGTCGGTGGTGTACCCGGTCTTGGTCTTCTTGGTCTTGGGCATGCCGAGGGTGTCGAACAACACCACCTGGAGCTGCTTGGGCGAGCCCAGGTTGATCTGTTCGCCCCCGATCGCTGCGTAGGCCGCGTCCGCCGCGTCACGACCGCGGTCGGCGAATCCGTCGCGCAGGTCGTCGAGGGCCGATCCGTCGACCGCGATGCCGATCGATTCCATCCTCGCCAGCACCGGCACCAGCGGCAGTTCCATGTCCGCGAGCAGCCGCGCCCCGTGCACCTGCTCCAGCTCCACGTCGAGCCGTTCGGCGAGGTCGATGACGGCCCGGGCACGGGTCGCGGCCGAGTTGGCGGCCTGCTGCTCGGCCTCGGACTCGTCGACCTCGTCCAGGAGCGACAGTTGCCTCTCCGCCGCCTCGGGCTCCGGGAGCTCACGCTGCAGGTGGCGCTGGAACAGCTCCGCCAGTCCGTAGCTGCGCTGACCGGGACGAACGAGGTACGCGGCGAGTGCCACGTCGAGGGTCACACCGCCCAGACGGAGGTCCCGACCCATCAGGGCGTGAGTGGCGGCCTTGGCGTCGTGCACCGCCTTGGCCACCGCGTCGTCGGCCAACCACGCCTGTAGAGCCTGGTCGTCGGCGGGGTCGATACGTGCGAGATCGATGTGACCGGAGGCTCCGCCGGCCGCGGCCACCGTGACCGTCTGTGCGTCCCCCTCGCCGGGGCGGGAGGGGCCGACGACGACGAGGCCGTGCCGCTTCCCTGCCGGCGCGTGGGCCGCGAGCCAGTCCGAGACCTCACCAGCCCGCAGGACCGCGGCCTGCTCGATCTCGATCTCCGGCACCGGCTCGGGTGCGCCTTCGGGAAGGAATGCCGAAAGGAAGCGGTCGCGGGCCTGTGGGCCGAACTCCAACCGGTCGAACAGGGCGTTGACGTCGGACCGTTCGGGCAGCCGACGGGTGAGTTCATCCAGCTGGACGCCGAGGTCGAGGTCCCGGGTGAGTTCGGTGATGCGGCGGTTGAGCTGCACCTGCGGGAGGTGCTCGCGGAAGCTCTCCCCCACCTTGCCCTTGACCTCGTCCGCGTGAGCGATGAGTTCCGACAGGCTGCCGTACTGCACGATCCACTTCGCCGCCGTCTTGTCGCCGACCTTGGGCACGCCGGGGAGGTTGTCGGAGGTGTCGCCCCGGAGCGCGGCCACGTCCGGGTACTGCGCGGGCGTCACCCCGTACTTGGCCTCGACCGCCTCGGGGGTGAAGCGGGCGAGCTCCGAAACTCCCTTGACCGGGTAGAGGACGGTCACCGCGTCGGAGACCAGCTGCAGCGCGTCGCGGTCTCCCGTGCAGATGAGAGTGTCGGCCCCTTCGGCCTGGGTGGCCAGAGTGGCGATGATGTCGTCGGCCTCGTGGCCTTCCAGCGACAACGTGCGGACCCCGAGTGCCACCAGGGCCTCCTGGATCAGCTCTACCTGTCCCTTGAACTCCTCGGGGGCCGCCGACCGCGTGGACTTGTACTCCGGGTACTCGGCCGTCCGGTGCAGGGTCGCGCGGGAGACGTCGAACGCCACCGCCAGGTGGGTGGGCTCCTCGGTGGTGACCAGGTTGGCGACCATCGACAGGAAGCCGTAGACCGCGTTGGTGTGTTGCCCGGACGCGGTGGAGAAGTTCTCCGCGGGAAGGGCGTAGAACGCCCTGAACGCCAACGAGTGCCCGTCGAGGAGCAACAGACGGGTGGGCCCGTGTGCCTCGGTGGCGTCGGTGGACGCGGTGGTGGCGGAACTGGCTTCTGCGGTCTGGCTCGTGGTGCTCACACGGCCACTCTAGGGCGGGCGTCGGACAGCCGCTCATCGGTCGTCGGTTAGACTTTCCGACCAGCGGCTCGCCGCGTTCGCCCCCGTAGCCCAATTGGCAGAGGCAACGGATTCAAAACCCGTCCAGTGTCGGTTCGAGTCCGACCGGGGGCACCCTTTCGCCGCAGATCACTTGAATGGACGGTACCGCGGGACGTCCGCGGGCTCACGCCAGTCCGCAGCAGGTCGGAGGCTCAACTGCTTCCGAACAGGGTCAGGACCAACGATCCGAATCCGGGCGCCGGGGCCACGGGAGGCGGCGTGGAGAGATCGGGGTCGGGTGCCGGAATCGTCACCCGCGTGGGAGGTACGAGACCCAGGTAGCCCGTCGTCGACAACAGGCGGCTGTCGGTGGTGCCGTCCCCGCCCTCACACTGCCACTCGATACCAAGCGGTCCGGCCCCCGCGTTCTGCACCGATTCGACCGTACTGTTCGGCAACACGGTGACAGTGGGCCCCGGGTACGGAGCGAGGTTGTTGTACGTGCCATCCGCGTCGGTCGGACGGGCTTCGAAGGAGCAGTCGAACGATGACGTGCTGGACTTGTTCGTCCAGGTGGTCTTCAGCGACCACGCGGCGTACCCCTTCTGAGCCGCTGCCGTCAGCGAGATCGGTCCACTGTCCGGCGCTGGGGGCGGAGGCGGCGGCGGGTAACCGGGAGGACCTGCGAGCGGCGTCCCGGTCGAACCCGCCAGGTCCACGCCGATGGCATCGGTGAAGATCGCTCCCGTGACATCGGCGTAGATCCTCGCGCCCGTCAGATCCGCACCCGTGAAGTCAGCATCCGTCAGATCGGCCATGTTGAACTGCGCGTTGGTCAGATCCGCGTCGACGAATGTCGCGTCCTGGGCGTTGGATTGCCACAGCCGAGCGCCGGTGAGGACTGCTCCTGTGGCGTCCAGATGTTGCATACCGGCATTGTTGAAGTACGCCCCGACCGCGGAGACGGATCGAAAAGTGGCAAAAGCCAGGTCTGCACCGGAGAAATCGGTGCCCACTGGGAATGTGCGTCCCTCCAGGTTGGCGCGTTCGAATACTCCACTTTCCCAGGACACGTCGACGAACGGCGGGCTGGACAAGTCGTAACCGCTGAGATCTGCACCGAAACACTGGGCGGTGACGCCACGGTCATAGGGCAGGGTGCAACCGGGGACCGTGACCCCACTACTGTCCACAACTGGTTCCGCTGGCGCGGCATACGCCGCGGGCGACACAGGCGAGAGCCCCGCCGCGACGACGAGCGCCACGATGCCCCACCGTAGTGCGCCCCGCCCTGGCATGACCCGGAAGCGCCGCGACGTCGATTCACACCCGGACATCACGATCGGTCCACCTCGATGGCAGTTAATAGCACCGTGTCGGTACCGGGGAAGGCGAAGCGGATGACGGACATACACATCGTGGGATTCCTGACGCTCTGGCCCTCGACCGGGGAAAATCCCCGCGACTACGCCAATGGTTACCACGGATTGCTCAGACTTGTGACTGCTATCCACTCAGGTGACTAGCCCGGGGACGCGGCCCGATGGCGCGAGACCGAAGAGCAGAGCGCGATGTCAGCGAGGCGGGGCTTCGTCCGGGGTCGGTCGGAGTCCGACCAGGGGTAACCGCACGACCGAGTGGCTCAGCCAGCGCTGCCCGGCTGGGCGCGCGTGATCAGCGCGACGAGGTGTGTGACCAACTCGTCCTGGGACATCGGGTTCTCGAGGTCATCCCCCTGCCACGCCATCAGCAACCCCCACATCCCGACGAAC
The DNA here is from genome assembly GCF_003096095.1 of Dietzia psychralcaliphila. Lineage (NCBI taxonomy): Bacteria > Bacillati > Actinomycetota > Actinomycetes > Mycobacteriales > Dietziaceae > Dietzia > Dietzia psychralcaliphila. The sequence goes on along the minus strand of NZ_CP015453.1, from coordinate 1,549,448 downwards.
AGGACGGTGGAGACGACCTCTGCCTCCGCAGGGTCCATCGGCGCCACGGGAGTACCACTCCCGGCGTGATCCAGGTAGGCCGACATCAACTGAGACGCCATCGCGCGGCCCCGGCGGGCCAGCGCCGCATTGGTGGCCCCCTCCACCGCGGACGGGGTCGGCTGGCCGACGGTGCCGGCGGCGCCCGGCCCCGCGCGAGTTGCCGGAGACGTGAACCAGGTATATATTTGCTTGCTGCAAGCAATTTAATCGTGCCGGGGAGGACCAGATGGCAATCGATACCGACCAGAGCGCCCAGCTCGTCGTGGACCTGTCACGCGTGGTCAAACTGCTACGCGCGGTCAATGTCTCGGTCCCCCGTTTCCACGAATACCTCGAATCGTCAGCCCATCCCCTGCTGTTCGCCATCCACGACGAACCCGCACGGGTCACCGACCTGGCAGACCGAGTACACACCGACGTCTCGGTGGTGAGCCGCCAGGTCCGTCACCTCGAGACGCTCGGCCTGGTCACCAAGGTTCCCGACCCGGACGACGGACGGGCGAGCCTCGTCACGCTCTCCGCCGAGGGAACGGACCTCGTCACCCGCGTGTTCGACGGCCGCGGCCAGTGGATGGCCCAGGTGCTCGCCGATTGGACACCCGAGCAGGCCGCGTCCCTCAACGAGGGGCTCACTCACCTCGCGGAGTCCCTGCGCACCGAACTCGACGCCCTCACGTCCGCCAAGGAGAACCGATGACCACCCCCGGGACAGCCGCCACGAGCACCGGCGCGGGCACAGGCGAGGACGGCGAGTTCTCGCATCGCCAGATCCTCGTGATCCTCGCCGGGCTGATGTCCGCGATGTTCCTCGCCAGCCTCGACCAGACCATCGTCTCGACCGCCATCAGGACCATCGCCGACGACCTACAGGGCCTGGACGCGCAGGCCTGGGTCACCACCGCCTACCTCATGACGTCGACGATCTCGACGCCGCTGTACGGCAAACTCTCCGATATCTACGGGCGCAAGCCGTTCTTCGTGATCGGCATCGTGATCTTCGTGTTCGGCTCCCTGCTGTGCACGCTCGCCGATTCGATGTACACGCTAGCGCTGTACCGCGGGATCCAGGGACTGGGGGCGGGCGCCCTCATGTCGCTCTCACTGGCGATCATCGGCGACATCATCCCGCCCCGGGACCGCGCCAAGTACCAGGGCTACATGCTCGCGGTGTTCGCCTCCTCCTCGGTCATAGGTCCGGTCGTCGGCGGCTTCTTCGCCGGTGTCGAGACGATCTTCGGCATCGACGGCTGGCGCTGGATCTTCCTCATCAACGTCCCCATCGGCGCCGTCGCGCTGACCCTCGTGATGATCACCCTCAACGTCAAGAACGTCCGCGTGGACCACCGGGTGGACTGGGCGGGCGCGGCTGCGATCGTCGTCGGACTGGTGCCGCTCCTACTGGTGGCCGAACAGGGCAATACCTGGGGCTGGGGCTCGCCGGCCGCACTCGCCTGCTACGTCGTCGGCCTCGCAGGGGTCGGACTGTTCCTCATCGTCGAGGCCCGGGCCGGCGACCAGGCCCTCATCCCACTGCGACTGTTCCGCGACCGCACCTTCGCCATCGTCACCGCCGGCGGGGTGATCGTGGGAATGGCCATGTTCGGCGGCATGATGACCCTCCCGCTGTACATGCAGATCGTCCACGGCGCCGACCCCATGGAGTCCGGACTCATGATGCTGCCACTGGTGGCGGGCATGATGGGCGCCTCGATCGTGTCGGGTCAGCTCATCTCCCGAACCGGCCGGGTCCGCGAGTTCCCGATCCTCGGCACCGCCATCTCGGCCGTCGGACTGTTCCTGCTGTGGACCATCGACGCCGACACCTCACTGACCCTGGTGATGGCCTACATGCTGGTCCTGGGCATCGGCCTGGGCAACTGCATGCAGCCGCTCACCCTGATCGTCCAGAACGCCGTGAGCCCGCGCGAGATCGGCGTGGCCACCGCCTCCGCCACCTTCTTCCGCCAACTCGGCGGCACGGCCGGCGTGGCCGTGTTCCTGTCGATCCTCTTCAGCCGGGTCGGGGGCTCCATCACGAACGAGCTGGAGCTGGCCACAGCAGACGGCAGCCTCGCCCGTGGAGTGCAAGAAGGACTGGCCGACCCGGCGCTACGCGCGGACCCCGAGGCTCTCGGGATCGTGCAGGCACTCGCGGACCCCGCGTCCGGCGCGGGCGCGGGCGCGCTCGAGACGGTCACCAAGGACTCCTCCGTGATCAACCGCCTGCCCGAGCTGATCGCCCACCCCTTCGAACAGGGTTACGCGCTGAGCATGTCGGAGATCTACCTGGTGGCCGGCATCCTCTCCGTCATCGCCACGGTGGTTCTGGCCTTCCTGCCACCGATCGTGCTCCGTACCGGCTCGGCGCAGGCCGAGGCCGCAAGGGAAGCCGCTGCGGCGGCGGCCCCGACGGGGACCGATGTCGCGGCGGCGGAGGCGGCCACGGCCGGGGATCGACCGGAGCGTTCGGACGTGACCGCGACCGTCACCGCCGAGCCCGAGGAGACGGACACGGCGACGACGACGAGGCCGGCCCCGGACGAGACGGGTCGCTGACCGCCGACACCACCCCTCGGGGCCTACTCCTCGGGGCCTGCTCCTCGGGGCCGACCGCGGGGCCGACCGCGGGGCCGACCCCGCAGCGCAGACAACGGGGCCCACCCCGCGGCGCTGATCACTGGGTTCACCCCTCGACATCGGCCTTGAGGTTGGACAGCAGCTGGTGCTGGATCCGCTTGAGCCCGGCCGGGGCGAAGGTCCGCTCGAAGAACCCGCCCACTCCCCCGGCACCGTCCCACGAGGTGGTCATCTCCACCAGCGCACCGCCGGTGGCCTCGCGGACGGTGTAGGTGGTGGCCATGGACGAGTTGGCATCCTTCTCCACCAGCGACCAGTGCGCGGCGGCATCGTCCACTGTCACAGTGGCCTTGACGTCCCGGCTGCGCTTCTTGGTGGCCTGCAGGTTCCACGCGGCCACGGTGCCGTGGCCCTGGCCTCCCTCGATCAACCGGTACGCGCTGAACTGCTCGGGCTGGATCCGGGGACGGACCTGGGCGTAGTCCGCGATCGCGGCCTCCACGGTCGCGACGGGCGCCTCGATGACGATGGTGTTGCTGGCGGTGACCCTGCCCATGATCGTGACTCCTCCTCTGCCTGACCACGTCGCGCCCACCGGGGTCGCCGGTGGCGGCACCCTCGACAAGGGCGCGTCAGACCACCACCATCGTGCCCGATACGTCAGCCCGCCGAGCGCGCCACCTCGCCCCGATCTTCCGGAGCTCCTCGAGCCAGAGAATCGACGAGCCCACCGCCACCGCCAGCAGCCACTCGTCGGCGTGCAGCGGGGTGGTGTCGAATATCCCCTGGAGGAAGGGCACCTGGACCACCGCCACCAGTAGCAACGGGACCGCGGCCAACGCGACCCAGATCGGTGCGTTGTGCGCCATGTCGCGGGAGAACACCGAACCGTCGGTGGAGCGGACGTTCATCAGGTTGAACACCTGGAAGAAGACAAAGGTGGAATAGGCCAGGGTGGTGGCGAACAACGGCACGTCCGCGCGCTCGGGGAACATGGCCTCCGCGAACGCCAACACGAGCAGCGTCCCGGTGGCCATGACCACGCCGAGCCACAGGATCCGCACCAGGCGTGCCGGGGTGAGGATCTGCTCGTCGGCCGGACGGGGTCGCCGCCGCATCGCGTCCTTCTCCACGGGCTCCACGCCCAGGGCCATCGCCGGCGGACCGTCCATGACGATGTTCACCAGCAGGACCTGCAGCGCGGTGAACGGCACGGCCGCCAGCCCGAACAGCCCGCTCGCCAGGAACACCAACACGAACGCCCACGCGGTGGTCAGCTGGAACTTCACGAACTTGACGATGTTGTCGTAGATGCCGCGGCCCTGTTCGACGGCCGAGACGATCGTGGCGAAGTTGTCGTCGGTGAGCACCATGTTTGCGGCGCCCTTGGACACGTCCGTGCCGGTGATCCCCATCGCGATCCCGATGTCCGCCTGACTCAGGGCGGGCGCGTCGTTGACGCCGTCGCCGGTCATGGCCACCACGTCCCCGCGGGACTGCAGGGCCCGGACCATCCGGATCTTGTGCTCGGGGGACACCCGGGCCAGGACTCCCAGGCCGGGGGCGCGTTCGGTCAGCTCGTCGTCGTCGACCCCGTCGAGGTCCACCCCTCGCACGGCCTCCCCCTCGATCCCGAGATCGCGGGCGATCGACGAGGCCGTGACGAGATGGTCGCCGGTGATCATGTGAACCGAGATGCCCGCCTCGCGTGCCACCCGGATGGCCTCGGCGGCCTCCGCTCGGGGCGGGTCGACTATCCCGACCACGGCGTACACGGTCAGGCCGCGCACCTCGTCGAGGAGCACGCTCTCATCGACCGCGCCGGATTCTGACTCGAACGGACGCCCCGCCACGAGCAGCGTCCGCAGTCCCCGCCCGGCGAGCTCATCGGTCGCGTGCCTGATCTCCTCGTGCAGTGTGTCGGTGAGCTCCACGGCGTCGGTGCCGTTCCACACGTGGGTCGACCGGGGTAGGAGCGCACCGGTGGCGCCCTTGACGCTGAGCACGAGTTCCCCTCCCGGGGAGCGGTTGACGGTGGCCATGAACTTGTAGTCGGAGTCGAAGGGCACCTGGGCCACCCTCGGCCGGGCGGCACGCAGTCCCTCCACGTCGAGCCCACACTTGGTGGCGGCCACGAGGAGGGCGCCCTCGGTGGGGTCGCCGACGAGTTCCCCGTCGGTCACGATCGCGTCATTGCACAGCGTCATGGCGACCGCGGCCCTCCGCAGGTCCGGAACGGCATCCGGGTCGGACGACAGGACCGTGCCCGCCGCCCGGTACCCGGTCCCGGTGACGGAGTAGGCCGAGCCGTTCGCGACGATCCGCGTCACGGTCATCTCGTTGAGGGTGAGGGTCCCGGTCTTGTCGGTGGCGATGTGACTGGTCGACCCGAGGGTCTCCACCGCCGCGAGATTCTTGATGATCGCCCCCTCGCGGGCGAGCCGCGAGGCCCCCATCGCGAGGGTGAACGCCACCACGGCGGTGAGACCCTCCGGGATGGTGGCCACGGCGAGCGAGACCGCGCTGAGGAGCATGTCCTCCCACGACTGCCCGCGCACCAGACCGATCCCCATGACCAGCGTCACCACGACCAACGCGATCACGGTGAGAACCCTGGCCAGGACCCCGATCCGCCGTTGGAGCGGCGTCTGCTCCCCGCCCGCTCCGCCGAGCAGCTCCGCGATCGCACCCATCTCGGTGTGCTCTCCGGTCCCCGTGACCACCACGCGCGCCCGACCGCGGGTGACCTCGGTGTTCATGAACACCATGCCGGTCCGGTCGCCGAGCGGCGCATCCGCGGCAGCCACCGCTCCCGCCGTCTTGTCCACGGGGACCGACTCGCCGGTCAGCGCCGACTCCGCCACCTGGAACCGGGAGGCCTCGAGGACCCGACCGTCGGCGGGGACCCGGTCACCGGATTCCACCACCACGATGTCACCCGGGACGAGGTCCGCGCTGTCCACCTCGACCTCGGAACCGTCCCGCACCACCCGGCTGTGCGGCACCGCCATATCGCGCAGCGCCGCCAGGCTCTCCTCGGCGCGCGTCTCCTGCACATAGTTCAGGACGGTGTTGAGAACCACCACCAGCAGGATGACGACCGGGGTCTCCCACTCGCGCGAGATCACGGCGCTCACCACGGCGGCCACCGCGAGGACCATGATCATGGGGTCGCGGAGCAGTCGCAGGACCCGTCTCCAGGCCGGCACGCCGGCCGCCTCCGGAAGGGCGTTGGGGCCGTGCTCCGCCAGGCGGCGCGACGCCTCGGCGCGGGTCAGGCCGTTCGACCCCGCGCCGAGGCGGGAGACCACCTCTGCGGTGGGCAGGGTGTGCCAGGGGGTGCGCTGGTCCGTCTTCGTGGCGCGGTCCGTCGTCGTCATCCCCCCATCGTGCCCGGTCAGCTGCCCCGGGCGATCCACTCCTCCAGATGCGGGGACTCCTCGCCCACCTTCGTGCCGTCACCGTGACCCGTGTGGACCAGGGTGTCGGCGGGCAGCGTGAGGATCCGGTCCCGGATCGAGGTGATGATGGTCGGGAAATCGGAGTACGACCGTCCCGTGGCGCCGGGCCCTCCGGAGAACAGGGTGTCGCCGGAGAACAGTACGCCCGCCTCGGGGACGTGGAAGACGCACGAGCCCGGCGAGTGGCCGGGGGTGTTCATGACCGTGAACCCGGTCCCGGCGATCTGGAAGGTCTGCCCGTCCTCGAGGTCCTCGTGGGCGACGGTCGGGTGGGTCTCCTCCCACAACATCTGGTCCCCGGGGTGGACGAAGACCCGCGTGTCGAGTTCGCGGGCGAGCTCGGGGGCCACGGTGATGTGATCGTTGTGGGCATGCGAACACAGGATGCCCTTGACCGTGCGCCCGGCCACCGCGTCGATGATCGGCCGGGCGGTGTGGGCGGCATCGATGATGTACACCTCGGAATCGTCACCGAGGATCCAGATGTTGTTGTCCACCTCCCACTCGCCGCCGTCGAGCGCGAAGACACCGCTCGTCACGACCTTCTCGATGCGCAGGCCACCGGCATTGCCGGCACTGGTGTAGGTCTCGCTCACAGGGTCACCACCGATCGGAGGACGGAACCGGACTTCATGGCGCCGAACGCGGCCTCGACCGCGTCCAGGCCGATGCGCTCGCTGACGAACTTCTCGAGTGGCAGCCGACCCTGCAGGTGCAGGTCCACCAGCATCGGGAAGTCGCGCTCGGGCAGGCAGTCGCCGTACCAGGAGGACTTGAGCGATCCCCCGCGACCGAAGAAGTCGAGCAGCGGCATCTCCAGCCGCATCTCGGGCGTGGGCACGCCCACCAACACCACCGTGCCGGCGAGGTCGCGGGCGTAGAAAGCCTGCTCGTAGGTCTCGGGCCGGCCGACCGCGTCGATCACGACATCGGCGCCGAAGCCGCCCGTGAGCTCCTGGATGGCGGCCACGGGGTCCGTGCCGGAGGAGTTGACCACGTCGGTGGCCCCGAAGTCGCGGGCCCACTCGAGCTTGGTGTCGTCGAGGTCCACGGCGACGATGGTCGAGGCGCCGGCCAGGCGGGCGCCGACGACCGCGGCGATGCCGACGCCGCCGCAGCCGATGACGGCGACGGACTGACCCCGCGTGACGTTGCCGGTGTTGACGGCGGCGCCGAGGCCGGCCATCACACCGCAGCCCAGCAGCCCCGCCACGGCCGGGTCGGCCGCCGGGTCCACCTTGGTGCACTGTCCCTCGTGGACGAGGGTCTTGTCGATGAACGCGCCGATCCCGAGGGCGGGGCTGAGTTCCGTGCCGTCGGTGAGGGTCATCTTCTGCGACGCGTTGTGGGTGGCGAAGCAGTACTGCTGCTGGCCGCGCTTACAGGCCCGACACTCACCGCACACCGCGCGCCAGTTCAGCACCACGAAGTCGCCCTCGGCCACATGGGTCACGCGGTCACCGACGGTCTCGACGATCCCCGCGGCCTCGTGGCCGAGGAGGAAGGGGTACTCGTCGTTGATGCCGCCGTCGCGGTACGCGAGGTCGGTGTGGCAGACGCCGCACGCCTGTACGCGGACCACGACGTCGTTCGGCCCCGGATCGGGGACCACTACGTCGACGAGCTCGACCTCGGCACCCTTGCTACGGGCTATGACGCCCCTGACGGTCTGCGACATGGATCGCTTCCTTAAGTAGATGTGGACTCTGGAGTCCACTGTGTCAGAGAAGCCGATCCCAGGGGCCCCGCAACGCACCGCGCCCCGCCTCCCCAGAGGGGAGACGGGGCGCTGCGACTCGTCGGTCGCGGGGCGTCGATCAGACGGCGACGCCGTTGGCGCGCAGCCACGGCACCGGGTCGATCCACTGGCCGGCGGGGTTGCGTACGCCGAAGTGCAGGTGCGGGCCGGTCGAGTACCCGCGGTTGCCCACGGTCCCGATGATCTGACCGGCGTTGACGCGCTGGCCCACCGAGACGTAGTTCTGGTCGTTGTGGCCGTACTCGAGCAGGTAGCCGTCGTCGGTCTGGATGCGGATCCACAGTCCGTAGCCCGAGGCCGGGCCGGCCGCGACGACCGTGCCGGACTTGACGGCGAACATCGGCGTACCGATCGGGGCGCCGAAGTCGGTGCCGTTGTGGAAGGTTCCCCAACGCGGGCCGAAGCCCGAGGTGATGGGACCGACGGTCGGGGCGTGGGCCCCGCCGACGGCGGAGGCGGCGGGCAGGCCCAGCGAACCGAACATCGCCGGGTCGATGGCGTACTCGCGCAGCTGCGCCTCGTTCAGCCCGATGCCCTGCGCGAACTCCTGGGCCATCTGGCCGAGCTGGTTGACGTCGACCATGTCGGAGGACTGGGCGGACGCGGCGGGGGCGGCGGCCATCGCCACGCCACCGGTGAGCGCGGCACCGGCTACGGCACCGGCGACGATGCGGCCCATTCCGTTGGCGGAGCGGGCGGCACGGTGGCGGCCGGCGGTCGCGCCGGAGCCGTCCACGCCAAGTCGATCGGCGAGCTCGGTGAAGGTGATTCGAGTGGCGTCGGACATCAGGGGAAACCTCGGAGTTCGGTGCGTTGGCGAAGCGGCGGGCCGACCGGCTTCCCCGGTGGCCTCCAAAAAGGTAACAGAAGTATCTCGGCTCTGTCACGTCAAAAGCACGATTAGATACAAAAGCGCCGGTGAGCGGGTGCTCACCGGCGCTACCGGGTTGTTACCCGAAGGTGATCAGTGGTCTGCTTCGCCCATCCGGTGCACGAGGATGAAGTTGGTCGACCCCTCGACTCCCGGCACGTTGCCCGCGACGATCACGATGAGGTCGTCCTCGTTGTACCCCTCGACCGGCATCAGTAGTTCGTCGGTGACCTTGACGAGCTCGGCCGTCTCGTTCATGCGATCGGTCAGGAACGTCTCGGTCCCCCACGTGAGTGCCAGCTGGCTACGGATCCGCGGATCCCCGGTGATGGCGATGAGCGGCAGGTGGCTGTGCAGGCGGGCCAGACGCCGGACCGTGTCGCCGGTCGAGGTGACCGCGACGAGTGCCTTGGCCCCCAGCCGCTCCCCGATCTCGCGAGCCGAGTAGGAGATGACCCCGCGCTTGGTCCGCGGGATGTGGACCAGGTCCGGTGCCGCGGTGGAGTCCGCCTCGACGGCGAGCGCGATGGAGGACATCGTCCGCACCGCCTCGATGGGGTACTTGCCCACCGAGGTCTCGCCCGAGAGCATGACGGCGTCGGCGCCGTCGAGGACGGCGTTGGCGACGTCCGACGCCTCCGCCCGGGTGGGCCGCGAGTTGGTGATCATGGACTCGAGCATCTGGGTGGCCACGATGACCGGCTTGGCGTTCTCCCGTGCGATCTGGATCGCCCGCTTCTGGACCAGCGGCACCTCCTGCAGGGGCAGCTCCACGCCCAGGTCGCCTCGGGCCACCATGATCGCGTCGAAGGCCAGGACGATGGACTCGAGGTTCTTGACCGCCTCCGGCTTCTCGAGCTTGGCGATCACCGGGACGTGCACCCCGACCTCGTCCATGATCTCGTGCACCAGGTCGACGTCCGCCGGCGATCGGACGAAGGACAGGGCGATGAAGTCCACTCCCAGGGCGAGCGCGAAACGCAGGTCCGCGATGTCCTTCTCGCTCAGTGCCGGAACCGAGACGTTCATCCCCGGGAGGGACACGCCCTTGTTGTTGGAGACCGTGCCGCCCTCGGTGACGACGCAGTGGACGTCCTCGCCCTCGACCCGCTGCACGGTGAGGCCGATGTTGCCGTCGTCCACGAGCAGCCTGTCGCCGGGACGGGCATCGTCGGCCAACCCCTTGTAGGTGGTGGACACACGCTCCTTGGTGCCCTCCACGTCCGCGACGGTGATGGCGACACTGTCGCCCTCCGCCCATTCGTGGCGGCCCTCGATGAAGCGGCCGAGCCTGATCTTGGGGCCCTGGAGGTCCGCGAGCACACCGACGGCGCGCCCCGACTCGTCCGAGGCCTTGCGGACCCATCGGTAGTTGGCCTCGTGGTCGGCATGGTCTCCGTGACTGAAGTTGAGCCGGGCGACGTTCATCCCGGCATCGACGAGTTCACGGATGCCGGCCTCCGACGCGACGGCGGGACCCAGGGTGCAGACGATCTTGGTACGACGGTTCACCCGTACCAATCTAGTCCCCTTACCGGGATCACCGGTTAACGCGACGTCAACGACCGGCCAACGGGGGTGCGTCCTCCGGGGACTCGTCGGGCAGGTCCTCGGGGGAACGCAGCTCGGACGGGTCCTCGCGGCCCCGGCGGGCCCGCCACACGTAGATCAGAGCGGCCACCATGACGACGACCGAGACGATGGTGTTGATACGCAGTCCGAGCACCTGGGTCGCCGCATCCGCACGGAGCAGCTCCACCCAGAATCGACCGAAGCAGTACAGGGCCACGTAGAGCGCGAAGAGTCGGCCGTGTCCGAGCCGGAACCTGCGGTCGATCACCACCAGCACGATCGCCACCAGGACGTTCCACACCAACTCGTAGAGGAACGTGGGGTGGACGGTGGCGAGCACCTGCCCGGTGGAGCGACCGATGGTCTCGGAGTATCCGTACGTCTCGTCGTAGCGCTGGTAGATCTCGAGAGCCCAGGGCACATCCGTCTCGCGGCCGTAGAGCTCCTGGTTGAAGTAGTTGCCCAGCCGCCCGATTCCCTGCGCCAGGACGATGCCCGGGGCGACCGCGTCGCCGAACGCACCGATCGCCCGGATGCCCTGCTGTCGTAGGCCGATGTAGGCGCCGACGGCGCCCAGCGCGACGGCCCCCCAGATGCCCAGACCGCCGTCCCAGATCTTCAGGGCGTCGACCGGGTTCCTGCCCTCCCCGAAGTAGCGGTACCAGTCGGTGGCCACGTGGTAGATACGACCACCCACGAGCCCGAAGGGGATGGCCCACAGTGCGGTGTCGAGCACGACTCCAGACCGCCCACCGCGGGCGACCCAGCGCTTCTCGCCCCACCAGATGGCCACGACGATGCCGAGGATGATCCACACCGCGTAGGCGCGCAACGGGAACGGTCCGATCTCCCAGACCCCCTGCGGAGGGCTGGGGATCACGAGCCGGCCCCCGGCCGACGCACGCCCGCGGCGAGTTCGGCGGTCAGACGGGCCAGCGCCTCGCCGCCCTCGGTGGCCGCGGTGATGAGCGCGGAACCCACGATCACGCCGTCCGCGTAGGAGGCGATCTCCGCCGCCTGGTCGCCGTTGCGCACCCCGAGGCCGACGCCGCACGCCAGACCCGAGTGCTCACGGACCCGGGCGGTGAGGGTGCGAGGGGCGTCCGAGACCACGTCTCGTGCACCGGTCACCCCCATGACCGCCTGGATGTAGACGAACCCGCTGGTGTGGGACAGCGTCATGGCCAGCCGCTCGTTGGTCGACGACGGCGCCACCAGGAACACCCGGTCGATCCCGTGCGCGTCGGTGGCCGCGATCCAGTCCTCCGCCTCGTCCGGGATGAGATCCGGCGTGATGACCCCGGTCCCCCCGGCGGCCGCGAGGTCCGCCGCGAACCGGTCAACGCCGTACTGCAGGATCGGGTTCCAGTAGCTCATGACGACCGGGACCGCGCCGGCCTCGGCCACCGCCCGGATCACGGCGAAGGTGTCGCGGATCCGGAAGCCGGCCTCCAGCGCCACGTCGGCGGCCGCCTGGATGGTGGGACCGTCCATCATGGGATCCGAATACGGGATCCCCACCTCGATGACGTCGCAGCCGCCCGCGACCATCGTCCGTACGGCCTCGATCGATCCCTCGACCGTGGGGTACCCCGCCGGGTAGTACCCGATGAGGGCGGCCCGGTGCTCGGCCCGGCACCGCTCGAACACCTCGCTCAGAATGCTCATGCCTCGACTCCCCCGTCCGCGTACTCGCCCTTGCCGTCGTCGGCGCCCCGGCTCGAATCCACCCCGGCCTCCGGCGGGGTCCCCCCGCCCAACAGGCCGAACCACCGGGCGGCGGTGTCGACGTCCTTGTCGCCCCGGCCCGACACGTTGACCAGGATCAGGCCGACGCCCTCGGAGGCGAGCTGCGCGGCTCCGGCGATCGCGTGGGCGGACTCGATCGCGGGGATGATCCCCTCGGTCCGGCACAGTTGGGCGAACGCGTCCATCGCCTGGGTGTCGGTCACCGGGCGGTACTCGGCCCGACCGATGTCGGACAGGTACGAGTGCTCCGGCCCGACCCCCGGGTAGTCCAGGCCGGCCGAGATCGAGTGCGATTCGATGGTCTGGCCGTCCTCGTCCTGCATCAGGTGTGCGTAGGACCCCTGGAAGACGCCCGGTCGGCCGGCGTTGACGGTCGCGGCGGTACGACCGGACGCCACGCCGTCGCCCCCCGCCTCGCAACCCACGAGGCGGACCGCCGGGTCGTCGAGGAACGGATGGAACAGTCCGATCGCATTGGACCCACCACCCACGCACGCCACGGCCGCGTCGGGCAGTCGTCCGACCCGGTCCAGGATCTGGGCGCGAGCCTCGGTGCCCACGATCCGCTGGAAGTCGCGGACCATCGCGGGGAACGGGTGCGGCCCGGCGGCGGTGCCGAACGCGTAATAGGTGTCGTCCGCCCGGGAGACCCAGTCGCGCATGGCCTCGTTGATGGCGTCCTTGAGGGTCGCGGAGCCGACCTCCACAGCCTCGACCTCAGCTCCGAGCAGACGCATCCGCGCGACGTTGAGCGCCTGGCGACGGACGTCCACCGCACCCATGAAGATCTTGCACTCCAGACCGAGCAACGCGCAGGCCGTGGCGGTGGCGACGCCGTGCTGGCCGGCACCGGTCTCGGCGATGACGCGCTTCTTGCCCATGCGGTTCGCCAACAGGACCTGGCCGAGCACGTTGTTGATCTTGTGCGACCCGGTGTGATTGAGGTCCTCACGCTTGAGGAACACCCGGGCACCGATCTCGGCCCCGAAACGCCCCGCCTCGTACAGCGGCGACGGCCGACCCGAGTAGTCGCGCTGAAGACGGTCCAGCTCGTCCAGATACGTGTCGTCGGCGCGGGCCTTGGCGTAGGCGTCGGCCACTTCGTCGACGACCGCCATGAGCGCCTCGGGCACGTATCGCCCACCGAAAGCGCCCCAGTGGCCTCGCTGGTCGGGCTCGTGTCCGGTGGTCGTCCGGAGCACGTCTCCCATCGAGGGCAGCGGTGTCAGCTCGTTAGAATTCACGGCTCCCAGTCTGCCGGAAGCGTGCGACGGGGGCCTAGCGGGGTCCCTGCGGGCAGGACGGGTGGGAACCCGCCGTGGCCAGGGCGTTGCACGCCGCGCGCGGGTCACCCTTGGTCACCAGGCCCTCGCCGACGAGCACCGCGTCCGCACCCACACTGGCGTACGCCAGGAGGTCGGATGCGTCCCGGACGCCCGACTCGGCGATCTTCACCACCCCGGACGGGAGGCCGGGAGCGATGCGGGAGAACACGTCGCGGTCGACCTCGAGGGTCTTGAGGTTGCGGGCGTTGACACCGATGACGGTGGCACCGGCCTCCAGGGCACGGTCGGCTTCCTCTTCCGTGTGCACCTCCACCAGGGCCGTCATCCCGAGCGACTCCGTGCGGTCCAGCAGGGACACCAGCGCGTCCTGCTCGAGCGCGGCCACGATGAGCAGCACCAGGTCCGCGCCGTGCGCCCGGGCCTCGTGGATCTGGTACGGCCCCACCACGAAGTCCTTGCGGAGCACCGGGATGTCGACCGCGCGGCGGACGGCGTCCAGGTCCGCCAGGCTGCCGTTGAAGCGCCGCTCCTCGGTCAGGCAGGAGATGATGCGGGCTCCACCCTCCTCGTACATCCGGGCCAGCACCGCGGGATCGGGGATCTCGGCGAGTTGTCCCTTGGAGGGGCTGGCGCGCTTGACCTCGGCGATGACGCCGACACCGGCGCCCCGGAGTGCCTTGAGTGCGTCACGCGGTTCAGGCGCCGACCGGGCCGCCTCCTTGACCGCAGTGAGGTCGATGACAGCCTCGCGGGCCGCGACGTCCTCGCGGACCCCGTCGATAATCGAGTCGAGCACGGTACCCACCGTGACCTCCCTCTGCAGTGATCGGGCAAGAAGTGTGATCGAGATCAACAATAGAGGGAGCGGGCGGGGTTCTGAGAATCGGGCCCGCCCACAGTCGCTCAGCCGGTGGGATCGCGCCCGTCGTCGAGTTCCTGCCACAGGTCGCGTCCGTTATCCGCGGTGACCTCGCCGGGCTCCGTGGCCTCGCGGCGCGCCGCCGGGGTCACGTAGCGATCGTCGCGTCGCACCTTGCGGGTCGGCCAGATCATCGGGATGACGCCCGCGGCGACGAGTGCCAACGCACCGGCACCGGTGAACGCCGGGCCCGGCGACCGGGTCGAGATCTCCGTGATCTCCGACCACTCCGGCACGGCCTGCGCGTCGGCGGTCCCGGGTCCCGCATTGGTGCTGCCGAGCTCTTCCTCGCTCGTCACCGCCGAGTGGACCCGGCTCTCGTCCACGCCGCCCACCGTCGAGGCCAGCAGCGCGCCGGTGGCCAGGCCGAGCAGGGTGATGACGGCACCGACCGCCCGCGCCCCGGTTCCCCGGACCAGCGCGACCGCCGCCACCGCGGCGAGAGCTCCCAGCGCCAACGGGACCAGCGCCGGCTGCCACTCCGCACCGGTCAGGCTGCGCCGGGCCTCACCCGATTGGTCGTTGAACGCGACCACGTCAAGCCAGACCATCCGGGAGGCGATCCACAACAGGACGGCTCCGACGAGCAGTAACAGGACAGGGAGACGGAACCGGGTGCTCTGGGTCACCGGCCCTCCCCCTCCGTGTCCTCGCCACCCGCGCCACCCGCGGGGCCAGCGCCACCCGTGGGGCCCGCGGGCCTCAACGTGTCCGCCGCTGCGACGGCCCGCAGGACCGCCATGGCCTTGTTGCGGCACTCCTCGTCCTCTGACGCCGCGACGGAGTCGGCCACGATCCCGGCCCCGGCCTGGACGTAGGCGGTCCCGTCCTTGAGCACCGCGGACCTGATGGCGATAGCCTGATCGGCGTTGCCCGCGAAGTCCACGTAGCCGACAACGCCCCCGTAGACCCCGCGACGGGTGTCCTCGAGGTCCTCGATGATCTGGAGCGCGCGGGGTTTGGGCGACCCCGACAGGGTGCCGGCCGGGAAACAGGCCGTGACGGCGTCGATGCCCGTACGTCCCTCCGCCAGGCGGCCCGTCACTGTGGAGACCAGGTGCATGACGTGGCTGTACCGCTCCACCTGACGGAACTCGGTCACCACGACGGAGCCCGGCTCACAGACCCGGCCGAGGTCGTTGCGACCGAGATCGACCAGCATCAGGTGCTCCGCGTTCTCCTTGGCGTCCTCCACGAGGTCCTTGGCAAGCAGGACGTCGTGCTCGTCGTCGTCGCCCCTCGGCCGTGTCCCGGCGATCGGGTGGGTCGTGGCCAGTCCGTCCTGCACCTTGACCAGGGCCTCGGGGCTCGACCCGACGATGGTGAACGCGGTGCCGCCGAAGCCGTCGTCACCCGTGCCGTCCGGGACGGTCATCAAGTACATGTAGGGGCTCGGGTTGGTGGTGCGCAGAATGCGGTAGACGTCCCTCGGCGAGGCCGAGGTGTCGACCTCGAAGCGTTGACTGAGCACCACCTGGAACGCTTCTCCGGAGTAGATCTGCTCGATGATGTCCGCCACCCGCGAGTGGTAGGTCGACTCGTCGGTGCGACGGCGCATCTGCGGATCCGGGGTGTCGAACACGCTGACCCCGCCGGCACCGGGAGCCGCGAGCCTGGCGGTCATGGAGTCCACCCGGGCCACCGCGTCGGCGTAGGCATCCTCGACCCTCTCGTCACTCCCGTCCCAGTTGACGGCGTTGGCGATCAGGTGGATCCGGCCCTCGTGGTGGTCGAACGCGGCCAGGTCGGTGGCGAGCATCTGGACGAGCTCCGGGACGTGGAGGTCGTCGGTGGTGTCGGGGGTGATGCGTTCGAGTCGGCGCACGATGTCGTACCCGAGGTAGCCCACCAGCCCGGACGTCAGTGGCGGCAGGCCCTCGATCTGGTCGGTCCGCAGCAGGTCCAGGGTTCGGCGCAGGGCGTCGAGCGGGTCGCCGCCCGTGGGCGCCCCCGCGGGCACGTGCCCCAACCACATGGCCTCACCCGCGTCGTCGACGGTCAGCGCCGCGGCCGCCCCGCAGCCGATGAACGACCACCGCGACCACGACCGACCGTGCTCGGCCGACTCCAGCAGGAAGGTCCCGGGTCGGTCGGCCGCGAGTTTGTCGTACGCGGAGAGCGGAGTCTCCGAGTCGGCGAGCACCGTGCGCACCACGGGGACGACCCGGTGGCCCGAGGCGAGCGCCCGGAACTGCTCGAAGGTCGTGGTCCTTGTGCTCATCCGACGACCCGGCCGCCGATCCCGAACGAGTCGTGCGGCATGTCGTTGACGTGCACCCACACCTTGGCCGGATCCTTGCCCGCGGCCTCGGCGTAGGCGGCGGTGACGGCCTCGATCACGCGGGCCTTGGACGGCGGGTCCATCCCGTCGAGCTGGTTGATCTGAATGAAGGGCACGAGCTCATTCCTCCCCGAGGAGTGTGTCGGTGTCGAAGCAGCTGTCGGTGCCGTTGTGGCAGGCGGCGCCGGTCTGGTCCACCCGGAGCAGGACGGTGTCGCCGTCGCAGTCGATCTCCACGCTGCGCACGTGCTGTACGTGACCGGAGGTCTCCCCCTTGACCCAGCGCGCGCCACGCGAGCGCGAGAAGTAGACCCCGCGCCGGGTGGCCAGCGTCTCGGCGAGGGCGGCGTCGTCCATCCACGCCATCATGAGCACCCGACCGGAGGTCGCGTCCTGCACGACGGCCGCGACGAGCCCGTCCGGGTTCCGGGTGAGCCGGTCGGCGATGGACGGGTCCAGGACGGGTTCGCTGCTCGCACCGTCGCGCAACTGACCGTCGCTCATCGGACCGTGATCCCCTCGGCCGCCATGGCCCTCTTGACGTCGCCGATGGTCATCTCACCGAAGTGGAAGACACTGGCCGCGAGCACCGCGTCGGCACCGGCTTCGACGGCGGGGGCGAAGTGCTCGACCGTGCCGGCCCCACCGGAGGCGATCACGGGGATCGTCACCGCCGAGCGCACCGCACGGACCATGGCGAGGTCGAACCCCGCCTTGGTGCCGTCGGCGTCCATCGAGTTGAGCAGGATCTCCCCCACGCCCAGGTCCTGACCGCGCCGGGCCCACTCGATGGCGTCGATCCCGGTTCCCCGGCGGCCACCGTGGGTGGTGACCTCCCATCCCGACGGTGTGGGCGCCTCGCCCTCGGGTACCGTCCGGGCGTCGACGGACAGGACGATGCACTGCGAGCCGAAGCGCCGGCTGAGCTCGGCCAGGAGCTCGGGACGCGCGATGGCCGCGGTGTTGACACTGACCTTGTCCGCTCCGGCGCGGAGCAGCTGGTCGACGTCCTCGGCGGCGCGCACCCCGCCACCCACCGTGAGGGGGATGAAGACCTGCTCCGCGGTGCGCTTGACCACGTCGATCATGGTTCCGCGGCCCGACGACGACGCGGTCACATCGAGGAAGGTCAGCTCGTCGGCACCTTGCGCGTCGTAGGCGGCGGCCAACTCGACCGGATCCCCGGCGTCGCGCAGATCGAGGAAGTTGACCCCCTTGACCACGCGCCCCTCGTCGACGTCGAGGCACGGGATCACCCGGGTGGCGAGTGTCATGCCCGGGTCACCGTTCCCCGTCGAGCCACGGGCGGTTGCCCTCGGGTTCGGGGGTGGCCCGGCGGCGGCCGGCCTCGAAGAAGTTGCCGGGCTCGCCGAGCTCGCGGATGGTGCCGAGCACCTCTGCGTGGGCTCGCGGACCGGCCGCGAGGATCGACTGGGAGTCGATCGACCACGGTTCGCCGGTCAGATCGGTGACCACGCCACCCGCCGCGCGGATGTGGGACGCGCCCGCCGCGTTGTCCCACGCGTAGTTGCCGAAGCTCACCGCGGCGGACAGCCGGCTGGAGCCCACGAACGACAGGTCGACCCCGGTGGAACCGAATTTGCGGGTCCGGGCCGCGTCGAGCGTGAGCTGCTCGAACACCTCCCGGCGGTAGGCCGGCGGGTAGGTGGTGCGGGCACCGGTGTTGAGGGACCCGAGCCCCAGCGCGACGTCGCGGATGGACACGTCGGCGATCCGCGGGACCTCCTCGTCGTTCTCCATGAGCGGGCCCCCTGCGATCGAGGTGAAGCGCATGCCGAGCAGCGGAAGCCAGGTCAGCCCGAGCACGGGCTGCCGCTCGTGGACGAGCGAGACGAGGATGCCGGTGGTGGGGATGCCGAGGGAGTAGTTGGCCGTGCCGTCGATGGGGTCGACCACCCAGAGGGTGCCCTCGTTGACCGGCGGACCGCCGAACTCCTCCCCGTGCACCTCGAGTCCGGTGCCCTCGCGCAGCGCGTCGGAGATGCGACGTTCGAGCTCGAGGTCGAGTTCGGTGGCGAAGTCATTGCGCGAGCCCTTGGCGCGGGTGCCCTCGGCGCCCAGCCCCTCGACGAAGCGGGGCGAGACCTCGTCGAGCACGCGGACCGCCAACGCGAGCGCCTCCGCCGGGTCGACGGACAAGTCCGTCGGCAGGGTGTTTCCGGTCTGATCGGTCATCTCGGGCCTCCTGCTCGAGGTCATGCGGGTGGGTGTATCTACAAGGTGGTCATGGCCGGTTCAGCGGACGCTCACCGCGGCCAGCGCCTCGGGGAGGGTGAAGCGGCCCGCGTAGAGAGCCTTCCCGACGATGGCGCCCTCGACCCCCTCGGGTACGAGCGTCGCGATGGCCTCGAGGTCGGCGACGGACGACACCCCTCCGGACGCCACCACCGGCGATCCGGTGACCGAGCACACCTGGGAGAGCATCTCGAGGTTCGGACCGTTGAGCATGCCGTCCTTGGACACGTCGGTGACGACGTACCGCGCGCAGCCGTCCTTGTCCAGACGCTCCAGCACCTCCCAGAGGTTGCCACCGTCGGATACCCAGCCGCGTCCGCGGAGCCGGGGCTCGCCATCGACCACACGGACGTCCAGGCCCACCGCGATGCGGTCCCCGTGGCGGGCGATCGCGGAGGCACACCACTCTGGGTTCTCCAGCGCGGCGGTCCCCAGGTTGACCCGGGCGCAGCCGGTCGCGAGGGCGGCCTCCAGCGAGTCGTCGTCGCGGATCCCGCCGGACATCTCGACCTTGACGTCGAGCGCGCCGACGACCTCGGCGAGGAGGTCCCGGTTGGTCCCGCGACCGAAGGCGGCGTCGAGGTCCACGAGGTGGACCCACTCGGCCCCGTCCCGCTGCCACTGCAGGGCGGCCTCCAGCGGCGATCCGTACGAGGTCTCGGTCCCGGCCTCCCCCTGCACCAGACGGACGGCCTGCCCGTCGGCGACGTCCACGGCGGGCAGGAGTTCGAGGTAAGAAGCGTTGGTCACGGGCATCAGCGTAGTCCGTCCGCCCGTGGACGCTTCTCATCGCCCTCGGCCGGTTCCGACGACTCCCCGGGGTGTGCGCCGGGCTGACCGTCGGGCTCGTCTCCGTACTCGGCACGGATCGCCCGATCGGTGATGCGGCTGGACACCACACCCATCGCCACGACCGTCAGGACCACGCCGACCAGCGCGACGACGGCCCGTCCCGCCGGCGGCAGTGGGAGCAACGCGACCGCCAGGGCGGTCAGTCCCAGGAACAGCACTCCCGCTCCGGAAACCCACAGCGCGAGGACCGCGAAGGACACGGGCGCCGGGCGACCCCGGCGGTCAGCCAACGGATCTGATCCAGTTCTCGAGGAGTTGCAGGCCCGCGTCGCCTGACTTCTCGGGGTGGAACTGGGTGGCCGACAGCGGGCCGTTCTCCACGGCGGCGACGAATCTCGTGCCGTGCTGTGCCCAGGTGACATCCGGCGGGGTCAGGTGGTCCGACGGTTCCATCTCCCACCTCCGGACCCCGTAGGAGTGGACGAAGTAGAAGCGCTCGTCGGCGGGCATGCCGGCGAACAGGACGCTGCTCTCGGGCGCCTCGACGGTGTTCCAGCCCATGTGCGGCAGCACCGGGGCCTCCAGTCGCTCGACGACCCCGGGCCACTCGCCGCACCCCGCGGCCCCGGAGTCGGCGTGCTCTCCGTCCGAGAACTCGGTCCCCCGCTCGAACATGACCTGCATACCCACACAGATTCCCAGTACGGGGCGGCCGCCGGCGAGGCGCTCGCCGATGATCCGCGGTCCCTTGACGGCCCGGAGACCCTCCATGCACGCGGCGAACGCGCCGACGCCCGGGACCACGAGCGCTTCCGCTTCGGTGGCCACCCCGGGGTCGGAGGTGAGCTCCACCCGGGCGCCGACACGCTCCAGCGCACGGTGTGCCGAGCGGAGGTTGCCCGAGCCGTAGTCGAGGAGCGCCACCCGCGGGGCATGTGTGGTCATGAGCCCACTTTATCGTCCCGGCCGGACAAGGTCAGATCTCGCGTGGGCCGGGTACGGCGGGCGCCCACCGCGGCGGGGCCACCCACGAGCAGGACGACCCCTGCCGCGACCGTGAACAGCACCACGTAGCCGAATCCGGCGAATCCACCCATGACCACCGACCCGAGACCGGTACCGGCGTCGAAGGAGATGTTCCACGAGGCGGACGCGGTTCCCAGCCGCGAGCGCGGCATCCGCTCGAACGAGGCGACGAGCGCCTCGTTCTGCACGGCACCGAACCCGAGTCCGAACACCACCGTGGGTGCGATGAACCACCACGGGTTCGCCGACACCGAGAGCAGGCCGGCGATGCCGGCCATACCGAGTGCGGCGAACGCCAGTCCGGGCCAGACCAGCGCCCCGGGCCCACGGCGATCGGAGATGAGTCCGGCGAAGGTGCGCCCGACGATCACGCCCACCCCGAGGAGTCCGAGGCCTACGCCGGCGACGACCGCGCCGCTGCCCGAGACGATCGAGTCCAGCGCGGGTGAGAGGAACGACGCGGCCGCGCCGTAGGGCAGTGACACCGCCACCATGACGAGGAACGGACCGGCGAGCAGGACGAAGACGGCTTTGCGGCCGAGCGCGGACGGGTCGGACGAGGACTGGGCGGGCGCCGGGTGCACGTTGGGGAGCCGTGCCGCCGCGACCAGGCCCACGACGCCGAACGCCGTCGCACTCCACGCGACCGTGGCCAGACCGAACACCTCCAGCAGCCACAGCCCGACCGGCAGGAAGATGGCTTCGGAGATGCCCACGGCGAGGCCGATCAACGAGGTGGCGCGACCGAGCATCCCGGGTGGCGCGAGCTCCGCGACCAGGGCGGACCCGGCGACCGTCATCATGCCGAAGCCCGCCCCGCGGACTCCGCTCACCGCCAGCACCGCGAACGGCCCGTCGAACAGCGCGAGCAGCCCCGAGGGCAGGCCGAGGAGCGCACTGCCGATCCCGAGCACCGCGCGGTAGCCGATCGCCGCGGTGATCCGCGGGGTGAGCAGTTGGACCAGCACGGTGACGGTCATGAACACGCCGGTCGTCGCTCCGGCGACCAGTTCGCTGCCCCCTCCCCGCACCACGGCGAGTGGCACGACGGGCAGCAGCAGCGAGAAGCCGCCGAAGGCGAGGAGGACCAGGACGAACGCCGCCGGCACACCGGGGGTCCGGGCCAGCTGTGCGAACGCGCCCGGTTTCTTGACCCCCGGGGTCACTTCGCCATCACAGAGCGCCCTTGGTCGAGGGGATCCCGGTGATCCGCGGGTCCGGCTCGACCGCGGCGCGCAGCGCCCGGGCGACGGCCTTGTACTCCGCCTCGGTGATGTGGTGGGGATCGCGCCCGTAGTGCACGCGGACGTGCAGCGCGATGCGGGCGTGCGACGCGAGGGTCTCGAACACGTGCCGGTTGAGCACGGTGCCGTACGGTGCGCTGTCATGTCCCACGACGACGTACCCGATCATGACGTCTGGCTCACCCGTGTGGACGCAGTACGGCCGCCCCGAGACGTCGACGACCGCCTCCGCGAGGGTCTCGTCCATGGGGATCGAGCACTGGCCGAAGCGGCGGATGCCGCGCTTGTCGCCCAGAGCCCGCCCGAGCGCCTGGCCGAGCACGATGGCGGTGTCCTCGACGGTGTGGTGGGCCTCGATCTCGACGTCGCCCGTCGCACGGACCGTGAGGTCGAACGCGCCGTGTTGACCGAACGCGGTGAGCATGTGGTCGAAGAACGGGACGCCGGTGGCGATCTCGGTCCTGCCGGTGCCGTCGAGGTCGATCTCGACGACGATCGACGACTCCTTGGTGGTGCGCTCGACGCGACCCACGCGTCCGCCCTGCTCGCTCATCGTGTCTCCCTCGTCGTGGTGATCTCTGTTCCCGCCAACTCTGCGCTCACCTGCAGCAGCCGGTCGTTCTCGCCCTCCAGCCCGATGGTCGCACGAAGACGACCGGGGATGCCCACGTCGCGGATGAGCACGCCGGCATCGAGATAGCGCTGCCACGTCCCTGGCGCGTCCACGAAGGGGCCGTAGAGGACGAAGTTGGCCTCGCTGGGCAGCACCTCGTAGCCGAGCGCCTCGAGCCCCGCGGTGACGCGCTTGCGTTCCTCGGCCAGCAGGGCGACCGACGCGAGGGTCTCCTCGGTGTGTCGCAGTGCGGCCCCCGCGGCGGCCTGCGCGATGACCGACAGGTGGTACGGGAGCCGGACGAGCAGCACGGCCTCGACGAACGAGGGGTCGGCCGCGAAATAGCCCAGCCGGCCGCCGGCGAAGGCGAAGGCCTTGCTCATGGTGCGCGAGACGACGAGCTTCGCCGGGTAGTCGGCGAGCAGCGTGCACGCGCTCGGCGACGGGGAGAACTCCGCGTACGCCTCGTCGACCACCACGATCCCCGGCGCCGAGTCGATCAGCCGCCGCAGGTCGTCGAGCTCGATCACGTGGCCGGTCGGGTTGTTGGGGGTGGTGAGGAAGACGACGTCGGGGCGGTGCTCGGCGATGGCGGCGAGTGCGGCCTCGACGTCGATCGCCAGGTCGGCGCCCCGGTCCACCGGGATCCACTCGGTGTCCGTGCCCGCGGCGAGGATCGGGTGCATGGAGTAACTGGGGACGAAGCCCATCGCGCTGCGCCCGGGCCCACCGAAGGCCTGGAGCAGTTGCTGGAGGATCTCGTTGGAGCCGTTGGCCGCCCACACCATGTCCACGTCCACCTCGACCCCGGTCTGCCGGGTGAGGTAGGCGGCGAGATCGGTCCGCAGTTCGACGGCGTCGCGGTCCGGGTAGCGGTTGAGATCGGCTGCGGCCTCGGCCACGGCAGCCGCGATGTCGGCGACCAGTGCCGCACTGGGCGGGTGCGGGTTCTCATTGGTGTTGAGCTGCACCGGAACCTCGAGTTGCGGGGCTCCGTAGGCGCTCTTCCCGCGCAGGTTCTCGCGCAGGGGCAGCGCGTCCAGGCCGACGCCGGGGCGGGGGGTGGCGGTCACTGTTCCTCCTCCTCGGCGGTGAGGTCTTCGAAGCGGGCGCGGACGGCCTCGCCGTGGGCGGGCAACCGCTCGGCGTCGGCGAGCGCGACGACGGTCGGGGCGATCTCCTTGAGCGCGGCCCGGTCGTAGTCGATGACGTGGATCCCCCGCAGGAAGGTCTGCACACTCAGCCCGGACGAGTGACGGGCGGTGCCCGACGTGGGCAGCACGTGGTTCGAGCCCGCCGCGTAGTCGCCGAGCGGGACCGGGGAGTAGGCACCCACGAAGATGGCCCCGGCGTTGCGCACGCGGGCGGCGTCGGCCGCGGAGTCTCGGGTCTGTACCTCGAGGTGCTCGGCCGCGTACGCGTCGACCACGCGCAGGCCGGCGTCGATGCCGTCCACCAGGACGATGCCCGACTGCGGGCCCTCGAGCGCCTCGCGGACACGGTCGGCGTTGAGGGTGACGGTGTAGCGGGCCTCGACCTCCCGGGCGACGGCGTCGGCGAGCTGCTCGGAATCGGTGACGAGCACGCTCGCCGCGTTGGGGTCGTGCTCGGCCTGGCTGATGAGGTCGTAGGCGATGTGGACCGGGTCGGCGGTGTGGTCGGCCAGGACGGCGATCTCGGTGGGGCCGGCCTCCGAGTCGATGCCCACGACGCTGCGGCACAGGCGCTTGGCGGCGGTGACGTAGACGTTGCCGGGACCGGTGACCATGTCGACGGGCTCGAGCTCGAGCCCGTCGGTGTCCTCGCCGCCATGGGCGAGCAGCGCCACCGCCTGCGCACCGCCGACGGCCCAGACCTCGTCCACCCCGAGTAGCGCGCAGGCGCCGAGGATGGTGGGGTGCGGCCACCCACCGAAGTCGGCCTGCGGCGGGGAGGCCACGACGAGCGAACCGACACCCGCGACCTGCGCCGGCACGACGTTCATGATGACGCTCGACGGGTACACGGCCTTGCCGCCGGGAACGTAGAGACCCACACGCTCGACGGGCACCCACTTCTCGGTGACGAAGCCGCCGGTCGCGACCTCGGTCACCGTGTCGCCGCGGCGCTGCGCGGAGTGCACGATCCGGGCGCGGCGGATGGCCTCGACGAGGGCGGCACGCACCACCGGGTCGAGGTTCTCCCCCGCCTCGGTGATGACCTCGGCGGGCACACGGACCGAGGAGGGACGCACCTGGTCGAACTTCTCGCCGTAGTCGAGCGCCGCGGCGGCCCCGTGCTCCCGGATCGCCTCGACCACCGGGCGGACGGTGTCGACGACGGAGTCGACGTCGGCGGCGCCTCGCGGGAGTGTGCGGCGCAGCTCGGCGGTACCGAGGGTGCGACCGCGCAGGTCGATGCGGGAGAGCATGGTGTGGCCTTTCCGTGGGAGCACGGGCCGTCCACCAACCGGTCGACGACCCCGGCCCAGTCTAGGACCGCGAGTCCCCGGGACCCCCGCACACCACCCTCGCGGGTGTTGCGGGTGGGATCCGGCGGGGCACCCGCGCTCACGCGCAGCAGGCGCCACCCTCGGAGTCGGCGCCGGCCTCGTCGTCGTTCCTGTTGTTGTCGTTCCTGTTGTTGTCACCCACCACCGGCGACGTTCCGAACGTCTCCGAGTCGGCGAGGACGGTGTAGACCTCCCAGCGCTCGCCGCCGGGGCCGGTGACCCAGGCCTTGTCCTGGGTGGCGAAGCAACAGGTGGTGCCGATCTCCTCGTCGGTGAACATGCCGGCGTCGGTCAGTCGCGCGATCTCGCTGTGGACCTGCTCGCTGGATTCGACCTCGACGCCCAGGTGGTTGAGCGAACCGCCCTGACCCGGGTTCTCGAGCAGGACCAATTTGAGTGGCGGCTGGTCCACCACGAAGTTGGCGTAGCCGGGCTTGCGCTTGGCGGGTTCGACACCGAACAGGGTCGAGTAGAACCGGACGGCCTCGTCGACGTCGTCGACGTTGAGGGCGAGTTGAACACGGGACATGGTCGGAACCTCCACCTTTGTGATGAATATCGAATTACTTCTCGGCACAGACAACCACCCTTTTCGATATTCGTCAAGAACCCGGGCTACACTCGCAGACATGCCCAAGGCCCTCCCCCTCCTCGACGTCAGCTCGCCGGTCTGCTGCGCGCCCGTGTCGGCCGGGCCGATCAACCACGACGACGCCGTCCAGATCGCGCTGCGCCTCAAAGCCCTCGCCGACCCTGTCCGGATCCGGCTGCTGTCGATCCTGCTCACCAGTGACGACGGCGAGGTTCGCACCGGGGACCTGGCGGCGGCCACCGGCGTCGCCGAGTCCACCACCTCCCATCACCTGGGCCGGCTCCGCGAGGCGGGGATGATCGAGTCCGAGCGGCGCGGGATGAGCGTGTTCCACCGCGCCCGCGGGTCCGCGATCGACGCCCTGCGCGCGGCGCTCGACCCGAACTGCTGCACCTGACCGGATCAGCCGACCGTCGACCGGACCACCCGCCCGCGAGACCGGAACGCCTAGGGCCGGACCGCCCCGTCCACCAGGTGCATACGTGCATCACATCGCGCCGCCACCGCCGAATCGTGGGTGACGAGCATCAGCGCCACGTCGAACTCGGCCGCAGTGCGCATCAGCAGGTCCACCACCGCGGCGCCCGACTCCGAATCCAGCGCGCTGGTCGGCTCGTCCGCCAGTAGCAGCGACGGCCCGTTGACCAGCGCCCGCGCGACGGCCACCCGCTGGCGTTGACCTCCCGACAGGGCACCCACCGCCCGGTCGGCCATCCGGCCCAGGCCCACCCGGTCGAGCAGCTCGTCGGCCCGCTCACGCACCTCGACACGGCGGGACCGCGACGGCCGCCCGCCGAGCCACGCCATGGCCTCGAGCTGCTCGCGCGCGGTCAACGACTCGACCAGGTTGGACTGCTGGAACACGATGCCGATCTCCGTCCGACGCAGCTCGGCCGCCCGTCGAGCGCCCACCGCCGCCAGATCCACCTCGCCGTGCCGGGTGGCCAACCACACGTGGCCGGAATCGGGCGGGGTGAGCGTGGCGGCCACGGCCAGAAGGCTGGACTTGCCCGAGCCGGAGGGTCCGGTCACCGCGAGACTGCGACCGCGGTCGATCCCGCACGAGACGTGGTCGACGGCGGTGAGCCGGCCGGCGCCGTCGGGGTAGGTCAGGACCACGTCGTCCATCCGCAGGGCGGTGGTGGCGGTGGCGTCGGGGTCGGGGGCTGGGAGGTCAGCCGCGCCGAGGCCAGGGGTGAGGTCAGTGGTGCCGAGGTGAGAGGCATGGGACATGGGGTTCTCCTGAAGACGTAGTGGATGTGACGACGAGGTGGCGCCATCGCGGCCGGGCGTCTGCCTCACCGGAGCGCACCCAGGGCACTGGCCGGGTCCGCCGTGACGACGGGGCGGAGCGACACGGCGGCTCCGGCGAGTCCGAGGACCGCCAGGAGCGCGGCGGGGAGCACGGTGGTGGCGGGCGAGACGATGTAGGGCACCGCACCGCCCGCGACCACACCGAACAGCGCGGCGATCCCCACGCCTGTTCCGATGCCCACGGCCAGGACGATGGCCGCCTGGCCGACGGAGTCGCGCACCACCGCGGCGGTGGACGCACCCAGGGCCTTGATCACCGCGACGTCGCGGCGTCGCTGCATACCCCAGACCGCGAAGAACGCGCCCACGACCAGCGCGGTGACTGCCAGCAGCATGTACGTCATGGTGTTCAGCGAGGTGTTCTCGGCGCGGTGTGAGGGCAGGGAGGACACCAGTCCCTCGGGGTCCACCACTGTCAGACCGGCGGCGGACATCGAGGACGCCGCGGTCGCCGAGGAGATCGCGACGGCGGTGGCCGCCCCACCGCGCGGGGCGAGCTCGCGCCACGTGGCCAGGTCCGTGACGATGACGGGGGTGTGCGAATGCCAGAGGTCGCCGGCGCTTCCGGCGACGCCCAGCGCGCCACCCTCGATTCTGAGCTCGGTCGCACCGGCGCCCACCTCGTCGTCGACACCTGTAGAGATCAAGGCCTCCCCCGGCGAGGGCGGGGTCAACGATCCCACGGAGCCGCCCAGACCCACGGCGACAGCCGAGGCGCCGGTCTCGGTTCCGTCGTCCACGCGGATGCGGGCCACGCCCACGGGCACGGCTGAGGGATCGGCGGCGGCCACCCGGTCCAGCTGGTCGACGGTGAGGGCCGCGCGATCCAGGTCGACGGCCCCGTCCTCGTCGGCGGGCAGCACGAAGTTCGAGTCGCCGCTGCCCACGGCCCGCAGCGCGGACACGCTCTGGTGAGCCAGGCCCGCGGTGAGGCCGAGCAGGCCTGCGACCAGGACGGACAGCAGCAGCACGACGCCCGTGATGAGCGCGAAGCGGCCACGCGCGGTGCGCAGGTCGCGGAGTGCGAAGAACATGGGGGTTTTCCTCTCGTGGCGGTGTGCCCCCAGCGTCGTCGCCGTCAGCGTGTCCCGAATCGTCCGAGCGTGCGGTCTCTCGCACCCGGATGACGGAGGAACGCGTCCACCCTTCGATGGATGCCGGCGTCGCGGTCTGCGGCTAGCGTCGACCGGGTGACCGGCCCCTCCCGACCCCGAGACAGCGCGGAGCTACCACCCGAGTCGGCGGGGGTGCGCGCGGTCTTCACGCAGCTGCAGGTGGCCCTGCACACCCTCGTGGCGGCGCTGCTCGCGTTCACCCTGATCAGCGCACACCGGGACACCGGCGGCGAGCTGGACCTCGTCACGGTGGCGGCCGCGGTCGGGTTCACCGTGGTGTACGTGGCGGGGACCGTCTGGGACCGCCGAAACGGGACCAGTCGACCCGCGCGGTTGTGGTGGCTCGCCGCTGTACTGGTGCTGTGGTCGGTCCTGGTGGCCGGTGTTCCGGAGGCCGCCTACCTGGCGTTCCCGCTGTTCTTCCTGGCCCAGTTCCTGCTGGGTGTGTGGGCCGGGATGGCGGCGGTGGCGCTGCTCGCCGCGGTGGCGGTGGTGGCGCTGGGGATGCACGGGGGGTTCACGCCCGCCGGCGTCGTGGGTCCCGTGGTGGGGGCGCTCGTGGCGTTGGGCCTGGGCGCCGGTGTCCGGGCCCTCGATCGGGAATCGCAGGCGCGGCGCGAGGTGATCGCCGAGCTCGTGAGGACCCGCTCGGAGCTCGCTCGCCAGCAGCGGGAGGTGGGCCGGGAGTCCGAGCGGGCCCGCCTGGCCGGGGAGATCCACGACACCGTGGCCCAGGGGCTCGCGAGTATCGGGATGCTGCTGCACGCCGTCGAGCGCGCCGATCCCTCGCATCCGGCCGTCGAGCAGACCCGCCTCGCACGCGAGGTGGCTGGCGAGAACCTCACCGAGACCCGCCGCCTGATCGCCGCGCTTCGGCCCGCTCCGCTCGATGGTGTGTCGCTGGCGGGCGCACTGGGCCGGGTGGCCGAGCGGACGCGCGCGGAGCACCCCGATGTCGAGGTGTCCGCCGACTGCTCCGTCGAGCCGGAGCCCCCGGCAGAGGTCGCGGCCGTGCTCGTGCGAGTGGCGCAGGAGGCGTTGGCCAACGCGGTCACCCATGCCTCGCCCTCGCGTGTGGATGTCACGCTGACCGGGTCATCCACCGCCGTCGCGCTCGAGGTGCGTGACGACGGCAGCGGTTTCGACGTCTCCGCGCCGCGGGCCACCGCCTCGTTCGGACTGGACGGGATGGCCCGCCGGGTCTCTGGCCTGGGCGGAGAGTTCGACGTGGTCTCCCAGCCGGGCGCGGGGACCACGATCCGCGCCGTGCTGCCGACGGTGGTGGGAGGCTCGGAGATATGACGACGACAAGGGTGCGCGTGCTGATCGCCGACGATCACGGGGTGGTCCGGACGGGCCTTCGGGCACTGTTGGCCTCCGACCCCACGATCGAGGTGGTGGCCGACGTCGCCACTGCTGACGGCGCGGTCGAGCGGGCGCGGATCGGCGACGTGGACGTGGTGCTCATGGACCTGCGCTTCGCGGGCGACGCCACCGCGGGGGTCAAGGCCACACGGCGACTGCGCTCATTCGACGCTCCTCCGCAGGTCCTGGTCCTGACCAGCCACGACACCGACGCAGACATCCTCGGTGCCATCGAGGCGGGCGCTTGCGGATACCTCCTCAAGGACGCCGGCCCCGATGAGCTGCTGGCAGCCGTCCGCGCCGCCGCGGACGGGGAGAGCGCGCTCTCCCCCACTGTCGCCGCCACGCTGATGAGCCGGCTGCGCGACCCGCGGCCGGTCCTCACCGAGCGCGAGGTGGAGGTGCTGCGCGCGGTGGCGACGGGCGAGACCAACCGGCAGGTGGCCTCGTCGCTCCACGTCTCGGAGGCGACGATCAAGACGCACCTCGTGCACGTCTTCGACAAACTCGGTGTGGCCTCCCGGACGGCCGCGGTGGCCAGGGCCCGAGAGCTCGGGGTGGTGTAGCGGCCCGACCGTCACCTCGGCCGGGTGGCCGCCAGGATCACGTCCACCACCTTGTCCACGTCCTCCGGGCGCATCGGTCGACCCGTCATCAGAGGGGACATGAGCAACGGGGACACGAGCATGCCCACGAGGATGTCCGGGTCGAGACCGTGGTCGCCGTGTTCACGGCCTCCGGCCCGCTTCGCCAACTGCCGCCAGGCCGCGAGGACGGGCCGGTAGTGGTCCACCACCGTCGCCGTGATCTCGGGATGGAGGCGGCTCGCCACCAGAGCGCCGGTGGCCATTTCCACGGGGTCCGCTGCGAACCGGGACAGCGCATGGGCGAACTCCCGGAGGTCGGTCTCCCAGACACCCGACGTGGGCAGCGGCACGCGGCGGACGTGTCGCTGCAACCCCTCCACCAGGAGGTCGTCGTGGGTCGGCCACCAGCGGTACACGGTGCGGCGGCTGACGCCCGCCCGTTCTGCCACCTCCACCGTGGAGAACGTCCACCTGCCCTCCGCGAGGATGGACAGCACCGCGTCGCCGACAGCCTGCCGGACCCGCTCGCTGCGACCCCCCTCGCGTATCCGTCCCGACTCCGACGACGGCGCTGCGGAGTCCCGCCCCACGGCCGCCCCCTTTCCCGGGCCCTCGCGAGCCGTGACGTGACGTGAACGAGAATACCGCGCACTAACGACTCACTGTGTGTACTTTACGGTCACGGGCGCGAAGGTGCCGTCCGCTGCATGACGGACAGTTCCGGCGATCCCGAACGAGGACACATGAGCGACGACCACTCCTACGACCACCTCGTGATAGGCGCCGGTCCGATCGGGGCCGCGACCGCTCGGCACCTGGCCGAACGCGGTGACTCCGTGCTCGTCATCGGCCCGGAGGAGCCGACCGACTTCGTCGACCACCAGGGCACCTGGGCCGGGTACTACGACCAGGGCCGGATGTGCCACGTCCTGGAGATTCCGGTGATCACCGGAATACTCACCACGCGGTCGGTCCGGCGCCTCCCCGCTCTCTCGGACAGCACCGGAATCCGGTTCACCACCGACGTGCACTGCCTGTCTGTAAACCCTCGGGACACTTCCGGAGTCGCGGCCGCCGAGTGGTTCGACCGTGACGTGTTGGCCGCCAACGCCCGGGATCTCGGTGTGGAGGTGCACCAGCTCGACGAGGACGACCTCCGGCGGGACTATCCCGCGCTCCGGCTCGAATCCGGTCACGTAGGGGTCGTGCAGCGCAGCGGGATGATCATCAACCCGCGCGAACTCGTCCGGGCGGAGCTCGCCGCCGCGGCTGCCGCAGGAGCGACACTGATGCGCGACGAGGTGATCGCACTCGAGAACGAAGGCGAACACCGCATCGCGGTCACCGCGGGGGGACGGCGTGCGCGCGGCCGGACAGCGGTGCTCGCTGTGGGAGCCGCCACGAACGCGTCCGGGCTGCTGGACCGCCGGCTGCAGCTCCACACCCTGGGGGCGACGGTCGTGTTGGTGGAGATAGACGACCCGACGCGGATCGACATGCCCGCGCTGATGTACCTCAAGCACCGGGGAGCGGCGCAGTTGTTCGGCGGTGTCGTGATGTCGCCGGTCCGGTACCCGGACGGTCGCTGGTACATCAAGGTCGCCGGCAGCAGCGTGCGGGACACCCCGCTGCAGACCGCCGAGGAGATCTCCGCCTGGGTGCGGACCGGTGGCAGCGGCGCGGACGTGGACGAGGCGATGTCGGTCCTGAGCGATCTCCTGCCTGAACTGCGCCTGGGCGAAGCCCGGACCCGACCGTGCCTCGTCTGCGCCACCAGCACCAATCACCCGTACATCGATCAGGTGGACGAACGCACGGTGCTCGCGATCGAGGGCGAGCGCGGGGTGATGGCGGCTGACGAGATCGGACGGCTATCCGCCGGGCTCGCTGCCACCGGCCGGTGGACCGATCCACTGCCGCGGTCGGTCTTCCGGGCGCGGTGGAAGGAGTGAGGGCGACCTCCAGAGCAACTTGCCGTGGCGGTAGCCAGCGGCTTCACGATTCCCAGGCAAACCTCACCCGCTGGCCGCACTCACTTTTCTAAGCTCGACACATGCGGAGACTCCCTTGGATCATCGGCGCCCTCGTCGTCGTCATCGTTGTGGTGATCGCGGCGCCCTACCTCTACAAAGCGGTACGTGGGGGCGACGACGCGCCTGCCGCCGCTGTCTCCACCGACGGCGCCGAGGCGGCGGTCGGGGATCTGGACGGCACGTGGGTGGTGGTTCCGGGTTCCGAGCCCAACGAGACCGCCGCCGGGTACACGGTGGATGAGATCCTGCGCGGGGAGGCGGTGACCGTTGTCGGGAGCACCAGCCAGGTCACCGGCGAAGCGTCCATTTCCGACAGCGAGCTCGAGGCTGCCGAGTTCGAGGTGCGCATCGAGGGCATCGCCACTGACATCGAACAGCGCGACACGCGCGCCCGCTCCCCCGAGATCCTCGACGCCGAGGCCCATCCGTCAGCGACGCTCACCCTGGCGGCGCCGGTCGAACTGGCGTCGACACCGTCGGACGGGACCACGACGACGATCCCGATGGAGGTGGATCTGACGATCAAGGGCACGACAGAGCGCACGTCCGTCGACGTGACGGTCCTTCGGTCTGGTGAGGTGCTGATCGCCTCCGGCGCCGTGCCCGTGACGTGGACCGAGTTCGGCGTGGAGCCGCCGAGCCTGGGCTTCGTCACCGTCGATCCGACCGGCACCGTCGACTTCCTGGTGAACCTGGCCCGGCAGTAACCGGCCCGCAGTTCGGACTCGGCCGACAGGTCACAGCGAACCCGTCTCGCTTCCGCCCTCCACGACTCGTGAAGACCGCTCCCGCCGGGCGGTGATCTCGACACGCAGGATGGCTCCCATCATCCCCACGGGAAGGACGGCGGTCCATGCCCATGCCGACCCCGTCGCGAGAGCGAACACTGAAGCTGACGCCGCGCCGTACACGGCGATCACACTGATCGTCACAGCGCGGAACCTCCGGACTCTCTGGTCACTCCACCCCTTCTTCCAGAGGATCCAGTATCCCGTCAGGTCGGCCGCGTAGAGGAGCATCAGGCTGAGGGTCAGGAAGACGAACTCCATAGGAAGCTCGTTCTGGCGCAGTCCGGGACCGCCCTTGAGCGGAAGGGCCATTACCCACGCCACGACCGAGGTCCCCACTCCGGCCAGGATCAGGACCACGACCATGGGGACGATCGACGTCTCCGATCCCGCCCCTCCGTGCCGTTGCATTCCGGATCGTCCCGTCTGTGGCGTTGTCATGCGTCTCCCCGTACTCGTTGCCCTGGTGTCGGTCGTCGATGGACACCCCGCGTTCCATCTGTCCGGTTCGACGGTTCGGGACGCCGATACGGTTCCACGAGAACCGGCCCTTTCGTCGACCGAGGCGGCCTTCCCGCCCCGGACCGCTGTCTGCACCGAGTGTTCAGCTCGCCGCCACCAATCGGACAGGGACCCGGCACCCGCCCCACCTACGGTCACCTGGTCAGTCACTCAGGTATTGCCCAGGAAAGGCCCCCGATGCGCTTACGAACCTTCAGCTCAGGCGTCCTCACGGTCGCCCTCGCCGCCGGCGCGGCGTTGGTAGTCCCCGCCGCCGCGCCCGCCGCGCCCCTCACCAACGTGGTGATCAACGAGGTCGAGTCCAACGGCGACGCCGTGGGCGACTGGGTGGAGCTGGCCAACCTCGACACCGAGCAGGACGTGGACATCTCGGGGTGGACGCTGATCGACGACGACCCCACGCACGATCCGATCGTCATCCCCGAAGGGACCACCATCGAGTCCGGCGGCTACTGGTCCGTCTACACCGACGTGGACCCGGACTACTTCGGGCTCGGCGGCAACGACTCGGTGATCCTCCGGGACGGAAGCGGTGAGCTCGTCGACTCCACCACCTGGTCGGGGCACTCACCCACCACCTGGGGCCGCATTCCCGACATGACGGGCGAGTTCGCCGTGACCGGGGAGCCCACCCGCAACGCCCGGAACGTCGCGGCGGTCGAGGAGGAGCCGGTCGTCACGTCGCCGTGGCCCTTCGACCCGCTGACGATCACTCCCGTCGCGCTGGGCGGCGACTTCGCCGAGGGCGACGACATGTCGGGCGTCGACATTGCAGCCGACGGCACCGCCTACGTGGTCAACAACGGCACCGGAACGCTCTACGTACTGGCCCACGATCGGGCCGCCGGCACCTACTCGATCGCCCGGACCTTCGTCCTCAAGTACCCCGACGGCTCGGGCCTGCCCGATTCCGAGGGCGTCACCGTGGGACCCGACGGCGTCATCTATGTGGCCACCGAGCGCAACAACGCCGCCAGCAGCACCAGCCGCCCGTCGATCCTGCGCTTCGTCCTGCCCACCGACCGCGACTCCGGCACACTCGACGCCACCGACGAGTACTCGCTGTCCGCACTCACCGGGCAGATCGGCGCGAACGCCGGCCTCGAGGCGGTCGAGTACCTCCCCGAGGCGTTCGGCGGAGCCTTCGCCGTGGGCGTGGAGGGGACCGGGAAGGTCCACTTCGTCCAGTTGGGTGCCGGTGGTGCGGTGACCGAGATGCAGGCGTACACCTCGCCGTTCACGGGCGTGATGGCGCTCGACTACGACGAGGCCCGCGGCGCCCTCCGGGTGCTCTGTGACGAGGTCTGCGAGGGTCGCTCGCTCGAGATGACCTTCAACGGGACCGAGTTCGTCACCGACGGCACCCTCTACGCCCGGCCGGCCGGCATGCCCAATCTCGCCAACGAGGGCTTCGCCTCCCACCGCGAGACCGTCGAGTGCACCGTGGGAGGCGCCACCGGCACCGCCGAGCGGGTCCGATTCCTGTGGGCCGATGACGCCGCCGCCGATGGGGCCGGCCTGCGCACTGCCGTCTCCGACGCCGGTGACTGCACGATCGACGACGACGATTCTCCCGCCACGGGCTCGCTCGGTGGCTTCGACGCACTGCTTCCGGCGATCGGTTCGCTCGCCCGACTGGGCGTCAACGTGGAGAGCGCCGCCGGACTGGTGCCCCTGGCAACGGTCTAATCGAAACTGCGAGTTGAGTGGGGAATACTCAACTACACGGGTGAGTTGAACCGTGTGCGATCCCGGAAACGCCGGGCGCACCCCGACCAGTCCTGAAGGAGACCATCATGGCCACCAGTAACCGTTTCGATCCGTTCCGTGAGCTCGATCGCCTCCTGGGCGAGGGGCTGCGCAGCGCGACCGCCTCCACCTCACTTCCGATGGATCTGTACAAGGAGGGTGACCGCTTCGTCGGCCTCATCGACATGCCGGGGGTCGACCCCGCCAGTATCGACATCGACGTGGAGGACCGCACCCTCACGGTTCGCGCCGAACGACGCGCACCCGCCGACGGGGACGCGCAGTGGCTCATGCACGAGCGCCAGTCGGGCACCTTCGCCCGTCAGCTCGCCATGGGCAAGGGTCTGGCCACCGACAAGATCGAGGCCGACTACAGCGACGGCGTCCTGCGTCTGGTGATCCCCGTGGCCGAGGAGGCCCAGCCGCGCAAGATCACCGTGTCCCACGGCAACCAGAAGGCCGAGCAGGCAGAGATCGTCGAAGGCTCCGCAGACCTGGGGAGCTGACCGGGATATCTGAGCCCGCCTGACCACCGCCCCGGCCTCGCACGAGGCCGGGGCGGTGGTGTTCAGTCGACTCGTGTTCGCACTCCGTCGCCCGGCTGCCCGGCGACCCGGCGCCTCACCCTGTACCGGATGCCCCCACCACCACCAGCTCATCCGTCGCCCGAGACAGGCCCACGTACACCCTCTCGCGGACCCGGTCCATGCCGTCGTGGTGGTTGCACACCAGCACCACCGCCCGGCGCTCCAGACCCTTGAAGCCCAGCACGTGGCCGTAGAAGATGTCCTCTCCGCTCCAGAAGGTCTCCCAGTAGGCGTCGTTGCCACCGTCCTGCAGCTCGACCTGCATCGGGTGTCGCGAACCCGTGGTCAACAGCGCCACGTCCCGCGGTTCCCACCCTTCGTCGAGCAGGCGCACCGCCTCGTCGTCGCCGATCGCCACGGGATCCGCGCCCTCCGGCACCTCGACGTACCGGACATCCGGTCCGGAGCCACCGCGCAGCTCCATGCGTTGGCCCACCAGGGGCAGGAAGGCACTGGCGATCTGGCGGGTGTTGCGC
Organism: Dietzia psychralcaliphila; assembly: GCF_003096095.1. Classification (NCBI taxonomy): domain Bacteria; kingdom Bacillati; phylum Actinomycetota; class Actinomycetes; order Mycobacteriales; family Dietziaceae; genus Dietzia; species Dietzia psychralcaliphila. The sequence goes on along the minus strand of NZ_CP015453.1, from coordinate 1,513,381 downwards.
AGGTTGTGGTCGAGCACCAGCGGTACAAGGTCCACGGGAGGACGACCGGTCCGCTGGAACACGCTCTGCCCGGCGTCGCCGACGATCATCAGGCGGCCGTGCTCGCGGTCGCGCAACGCCCCGATCACCGGACGCCACCAGCTGTCGGCGAAGTCCTGGGCTTCGTCCACGATCACGGCATCGAACCTCTTGCCGTCGGGCAATTCGTCGGCGAGCTCCGCCATGAGGCGGGGGAGCTCCTCCTCCCACCAACGGACCGTCTGTTCGGACCGAACGCGCTCGTCAGGTCCGACAGGTGCGCCCCACTCGACGCCCAGCGCGTGGAACTCCCCCACATACGCCGGCTGCTCGCGCCTCCGCCATCCGCTCGTCACGCGCTTGAGGTATCCCGCGAGGCCATGCGAGTAGCAGATCAACGCCACGCGCTGCCCGGCCCTCGACAGTCGCCGCGCCTGCTCCAGTGCGAGGTAGGTCTTGCCGCTGCCCGCGCCACCACGGATCTCCACGCGCGGGAGTGCGTCGATGGCCCTGAGCAGCACCGATTGTTCGCGGGTGAGCGCATCGGCGATGTCGGCGTTCTCCGCTGCGCGGGCCACCACGTCGCGTTGCGGTAGCCCCCGTCCGCCGAGGACGCCCGCGAGACGGTTGACGGTGTCGACAGCGAGGAACGGGCGGTCCCGCGGGCCGGACTCCTGCGCGAGCCGGTAGGCGATCATGGCGATCTGATCGAGCTGGTCCCTGTCCACGATGCGGTCGCGCCGGATGTCCGGCATAGCGAAGTCGTCGGGGATCGAGGCGTGCGGGAAGACCAGCATGTGGGTCCACCGTTGGAACTGCCGTGGCCATCGTGCATCCGCGTCGACATACCCACGGAGCGCGTATAGAGCATCTCGACACTGGGTGACGGGATCGATCGTGTGCTGCTTGCCGCCGGTCCCCTGTCTCCATCGGCCGTCCTCGATCGCGATCGAGCCCGCCTTGACCTCGATCGCCACGATCCCAGCCCCGGGCATGGCCACGAGCACGTCCACCTCGTGCTCCTTCTCCGCGGTGGACACGCGCTGACCCACCACGATCAGGCTGTCGTCGGACAGTTGATCGCGCAGGAGCTCGACGACCTTCTCCTCGGAGGGGTGGCCGTAGACGGGGTTGTCTGGGAGGACGCGGGGCATGTTCTAGGAGTACCCGCCCGCGCCTGCTGGACGGGTCGGATCGCCGGGTCCGGCCGACCCCACACCGCAGTGAGACTTTCTCGACACGGTGTCAGCATGATGCCGACACGGTGTTAGTATCATCTCGTTCCCGATGCCGATGCCGGAAGGCCTCCATGTTTCTCGCCCTGCGCGAACTGATCTACGCGCGATCCCGATTCACCCTGATGGGCTCCGTCGTGGCCCTGATCAGCGTCCTCATGGTCCTACTGGCCGGACTGTCCTCCGGCCTGGTCAACGATGGCGTCTCCGGACTGCAGCGCATGCCGGTCCAGGCCGTCGCCTTTGCCCCCGAGACCCGGACCGACTCAGCCTTCACCCGTTCCGTCGTCGGGCCGGACCAGGTCGCGCGGTGGGCCGCCCGTCCCGACGTCGCCGAGGCGACCCCCATGGGGCTGTCCATCATCAACGCCAAGAACTCCACCGGGACCCCGGTTGACCTGACCCTGATCGGTGCGGACCTGCAGGGCCCGCTCATCCCCGAGATCGCCGAGGGCCGAGCCCCGGCTACCGATGGCGAGATCCTGGTCAGCGCCACCGCGGCCGACGCCGTCGACCTGGGCGACACGGTGACTGTCGACCGACTGGGAATCCCCCTCGAGGTCGTCGGTATCGCGGCCGACCAGCACACCTTCGGCCACGTCGACATGGCCTTCACCACCCTGGCCACGTGGCAGGACGTCCACGCCGGCACGCGCGTCGGCGAGGAGCCTCGCGCCGGCGCCCGAGAGGAGTACAGCGTGGTGGCGATCACCGGGGTCGACGGCGAGCTGCCCGACCTGGCCACCGGCGATGCCGATGCCGACACCTCGGCCCGCACCCTGGAGGAGGCGTTCGACTCCTCCCCCGGCTACGAGGCCGAGATGATGACTGTGTCGATGATCACCTGGTTCCTGTACGCGATCTCCGCGCTGGTCGTCGGAGCGTTCTTCGCCATCCTCACCGTCCAGCGCTCCCGCGAGATCGCGGTCCTGCGCGCCATGGGTGCCTCGACCATACGACTCCTGATCGACGCGGTCGGGCAGGCGTTCATCCTGCTGACGGGGTCCATCGCGGTCGGCGTGGCCATCGGCGTGGGTGTGGGGTCGTTCCTGGTGGGCACCGGCATGCCGTTCGCCCTCGAGGCCGGACCGATCGCACTCGGCGCCGCCCTCCTACTGGTCCTGGGTCTGGTCGGCGCCACCCTCGCCACTGTCCGCATCACCTCCGTCGACCCGCACAGCGCACTGGGAGAGAACCGATGACCAACACCACTCACACCGGCGACGACTCCACCCCGGGCCTGCGCCTGAGCGGCATCGAGTTGACCTTCCAGGACGGCGACCAGACCCTCTACGCGTTGGCCGGAATCGACGTCGAGGTCGCCCGCGGCGAGGTCCTCGCCGTGGTGGGCCCGTCCGGAGCCGGCAAGTCGAGCCTCCTTGCCGTAGCCGGCGGACTGCTGTCCCCGACCTCCGGCACCGTCGAAGTCGGTGGCCGCGACCTCACCGGTCTCAGTCGCCGGGACCTCACCCGATTCCGGCGCGACCACGTCGGGTTCGTGTTCCAGTCCGGCAACCTGGTGCCCGCGCTCACCGCGCGCGACCAACTCCGGCTCGTGGGAACGCTCGGTGGAGACCGATCCCGGCTGCGCGATCCCGACCAACTGCTCGAGGCCGTCGGGTTGACCCACCGTGCCCGCCGCCGCCCGGCCACCATGTCCGGCGGCGAGCGGCAGCGGGTGGGTATCGCCCGCGCCCTGATGTCCTCCCCCGACCTGCTGCTGGTCGACGAACCCACCGCGGCACTGGATCGCAGGAACAGCCACGACGTGGTGCGCCTGCTCGCCGAGGAGACCCACCAGCACGGCGTCGCCACCGTACTGGTGACGCACGACCACGAGATCCTCGAGCACTGCGACCGGGTGTTGGAGATGGTCGACGGGCGGCTGCGCGCGCACGTATGATCGGCCCTCCGCCGAGAAGGTAACGGGAGACCGACATTCCACGCATCGACGCCCCCACCGTGGGCGAACACCGGGACGCCAAGCGTCGGGCCCTGCTCGACGCGGCCCGGTCGATGCTCTCCGAGGCCCCCGGGACGCCCCCCGACATCAACGATCTGACCGCCCGGGCGGGGATGACGCGGTCGAACTTCTACACGTACTTCTCCTCGCGCGCGGAGTTGATCGTCGCCGTGGCGGAGGACCTCATGCCGCGCTGGATCAGCACCGTCACCGAGGCCGTGCGTGACGCAGGCGGCGGACGCCGGGGGGTCGTGGCCTACGTGCACACGACTCTGGATCTGGTCGCCGCCGGTGACCACGCGATCCTCACCGCGCTGGCCGCGCAGCTGCCGGACGGCGCGGCTCGGGAGCGGCTGAACCGGATGCACGCCGAGATGACCACCCCGCTGCGCGAATCGCTCGCCGAGTCCTCCCGGTCCGATCCAGAGTTGACCACCGAGCTGGTCATGGCGGTGACGTTCAAGGCCTCGGAACTCATCGAGGGCGGGAGGCCGCTGACCGAGGTGCTCACCGCGGTCGACGCCCTGATCGATCCGCCGGTCTGAAGGATATTCGCGTGGAGCAGGTTGCCGGATACTCACCGGGGAGCGGTTGACACTGTCGCGGGACGTGCTGGCGCAATGATTATTTCCGGAAGCACAACTGCGGTGAGAACGGACGAGTACGCAGCGGAGGCGGAAGGTGCGGTGGAGGGTTCACGCCTCTCACCCCGGCGACACCGCCCACCCCGAGGCCATCTGTCCGGCGAACACCGGAAGTCGCACGAGGATGCGGTTCTGCTCGGCCCGCGTCCGGAAGCCCACGTCCAGGTAGCGGGGCGCCTCCTCGGGTCGGTCGCGCACGAGCGATCGGAATGCGGGCACGAGGTCCTGCTCGATGTACTCCCAGCGCGGTTCGCGGTCGGCCCAGTTGAATGCCGGCAGCGGGGTGTGGAGCACTGTGGGCTGGCCATTGACGTCGGCGCGCACCGATAGCGGCCGGAACTCGCCCAGGGTGGAGGCTCCGGGGATATCGGGGGCTCCGCCCACGGTGGTGATGTAGGTGAGCACTCGACCGAAGTCCCCTCGGCCGGCGGCCGTGACATCCCACTGGTCGGCGATGATCTGGTTCTGCTCGCGCGACGCCATCCGAAGCAACGCCTCTGACCTGCCGTCCGGCGAGCCCTCGTCGAGCATCCGCCAGGCCTCGAGCGCGTAGTCGTCGTACGCCCCGCCCGCCGCGAGTTCCCTGACCGCCGGCAACCCGCCGGCCAGGTAGGCCTCGTGCATCGGCACCATGTCCATGAAGATGTTGCGCTGCATGATCAGCAGCCGGTGCAGGTACCAGTCCACGTCGGGTCGCGTGAGTGTCGGCCCAGCCGTAGCGAGCAGTCGCACATCGCGCGGCATCTCGGCGGCCAACTCCCACGGAACGCCGCTCATCGCCCCACCGACCCCGGTCCCCACCTCGTGCATCCCGGGCACGCTGAGCAACCCGCCCACCTCGTCGAGGTCCCAGAAGCCGGCGGCGAAGGACATCCCCGCCAGCCCGGCCATCCCGGTCCACCAGAACCCGTCGTGGGAGTTGTACAGCCGCAGGTAGTTCACGTACACCTTGTCGACCGTGTCGAGGTTTGCATCCAGCCCTCGCGCCGGGTCCCACTCCGCCAGGTCGATCCCCGCGTTCTCCGCGCCGACGCTCAGCCAGTACTGACGAACGAGGGTCTGGTACCGCCCCGGTGTCACACCCGCCGCCCGCACGACGTCGAGCGCCGCCCCCAGCTCCTCGCGATCGGTGGTCAGCGTGGTGGAGAACCCGCCCGCGAGCTCACCGTCATGGTTGTCGGCCGCGACATCCAGATAGACGGCGTACGGCTGCGCGCCGACGACCGCCGGTAGGTGGACTATCGCCAGGACGGCCACGAGGAATGCGGCGATGACCTCGCCGAAGACGCGCTGGGATCGAGTCGTCACTGGTCCCCCGAACCGCTGGATGTGATTCAGGTCACTCTAAGCCGGCGTGCCCGGCCCCGCGACCGGACACGCGGATCCGCCCACCCCGATGACGCGGTTCGGCGTGACAGGGGCAACAATGAACCCCGTACATTGTCGATCAGCTTTCCCGGTGACAAGGAAGTCCACGTGAGCACCTCCATCGATCAGGCCCCGGCCCGGAGCGCAACCCGAGATCTCGCCCAGATCGCGGTGTTCGCCGCCCTCATCGTCGTCCTCGGTCTACCCGGGCAGATCAGCATCGGTTCCGCAGGTGTGCCGATCACGCTGCAGACACTCGGCGTCATGCTCGCCGGCGCACTGTTGGGCTGGCGCAAGGGCCTGCTGTCCGTGCTCGCGGTGATCGTGATCGGTCTCGCACTGCCCGTGCTCGCCGGCGGCCGCACCACCCTCACCGCGCTGGCCAGCCCCACCGCGGGATTCCTCATCGGCTGGCTCCCGGCGGTCGTCGTGATCGGCCTGCTCACCGCCCTTCTGATGCCCCGATACCGGCTGATTCCCGGGCTGCTCATCAACATCCTCGGCGGCATCGTGGTCATCTACGCCTTCGGAGTGGTGGGCATGCTGATCCGCACCGAGTTGACCCTGACGGCCGCGATCGCGGCGAACGGCGTCTTCGTCCCCGGTGACCTCGTCAAGGCGGTTGTCACAGCGGTCGTCGCCGTCCAGGTACACAAGGCGCGGCCCGGTCTGATCGCCCCGCTGCGTGGGCAGCACTCGACCCGGGCGTGACCGACCCTCGCGCGAACGACCCCCACGTGACTGACCCCCACGTAACCGACCCACAGGGCGTCGAGATCCGGTTCGACGGTGTCAGCCACGCCTACGGCGACCGCTCCGTCCTGGCCGACGTCGATCTGGTGCTGTCCGAGCGGCGTATCGGGATCGTCGGTGTCAACGGTGGCGGCAAGTCGACGCTCGCGCGGATGATCAACGGGCTGGTCATCCCCTCCTCGGGCTCGGTGTCCGTTGACGGCCTCGACACCCGCCGCAAGGGCGCGCAGGTCCGCCGCCGGGTGGGCTTCTGTTTCACCGATCCGGATACCCAGATCGTCATGCCCACCGTCGCGGAGGACGTGGACTTCTCCCTTCGCCGATCGGGCCTGAACCGCGAGGACCGACGACGACGAGTCGACCAGGTGCTCGCCACGTACAACCTCTCCGATCACGCCGATCACCCCTGCCACCTCCTGTCCGGCGGCCAGAAGCAGCTGCTCGCACTGGCGGCGGTGCTGGTGATCGAGCCCTCGGTGATCGTGGCCGACGAACCCACCACCCTGCTCGACCTGCGCAACCGAGCGCTGGTGGCCGAGACCTTCGCCCGGCTCCCCCAACAACTCGTGGTGGTATCCCACGATCTGGACCTGGTGGCCGATTTCGACCGCGTACTGGTGGTGGACGGCGGTCGGGTGGTGATCGACGACGCCCCCGCGGCCGCGCTGTCGGGGTACCGCCGGATCGCGCTGCGTTCGGACTCGGGTTCGGGTCCGGGTTCCGGCTCGGGTCCGGGTTCGGGGACCTAGGTGTTCGCCACCTACCAACCCGGTGACTCGCTGCTGCACCGCCTGCCGGCGGGGTCGAAGATCCTGCTGGTCTGCGCGCTGATCCTCGCGGTGTCGCTGTCGGTGCGGGAGGCCTGGCACGTGGTGCCCGCGCTCGGGCTCGCCGCGGCGCTCTACGCGATCGGGCGGATTCGACCGCGCGCCGCCTGGGACCAGGTGCGCCCGGTGCTGCCGATGTTGATCGCGATCCTGGTTCTCCAGTGGATCGTCGCCGACCTCGACACCGCGCTGCGCGTGAGCGGGTCATTGCTGGTAGCGGTGGCCGTGGCCGGACTCGTGGCGCTGACCACACGGGTATCGGACATGCTCGACGCGGTCACTCGAGCGGCCCAGCCCCTGCGCCACGTGGGGGTCTCACCGGATCGGGTGGCCCTCGTGCTGGTCCTGACGATTCGTGCGATCCCCCTGCTCGCCCGTCAGCTGCGGCAGGTGACCGAGGCCCGCAAGGCCCGCGGTCTGGGCATGTCGATCCGAGCGCTGGTCGTACCCACCGTGCTCGGGGCCCTCACCACGGCCGACCAGCTCGGTGACGCGCTGGCGGCCCGCGGCGTCGACGACTGAGGCCCCGGTGCGGCTCTCCGCGCCCGGAGTCCTTCGCCCGGAGCCCGTCGCCGGGAGCTCGCGAACCCCACGGCCGGGCACTCGGCATTGCACCGGCTCCGACGTCCGCAGCGGCCGGTGACCCGAGCGCCGTGGCTGCCGGCGACCTGAGCTCTGGGGCACGCCGCATCGACCACCGAGCGATCCGCTACAGGGGCCCTCCGAGGCGCCAGTAGCCGGTGAACTGGACGCGGTCGGGTGGCTGACCTCGCGCGATCAGATGGCGCCGGAGGTCCCCGACCATCCCTGCCTCACCGGCCACCCAGGCGAAGTCGGTGGGCAGCGCGGACTCGGAGAGCGCGCCCAGCAACCGGGAGACCGATCCCGGGCAGTCCTCCAGGACCCGGACCCGAACCCTGGTTCCGGATGCCGACACCGGCAGTAGCTCCGGCGGCAGCGCGGCGAGATCCGGCACCACAGCGATCACCTCGAGGTCCAACCCGGGTGGGCAGTCCTCGATGAGGCGGGCCATCGCCGGAAGCGCGGTGGCATCCCCGACGGCGAGCATCCGGTCCACGCCGGGAAGCGAGCGACTGACCCTAGGTGCCACGATCACCAGGTCGTCACCCGGTGTCACGCCGTCCAGCCATGCCATGCCCACGCCGCTGTCGTGGCGCACGAGGTCCACGCACAACCCGGACTCGCGGAGGGCACGCACCGTGTATTCACGGGTCACCGTCGCGCGGTCCCCGGGAACAGACAGGCCGCCACCCGGAGCTGTGCGCGGGAACGTCTCCGCGCCGGCCTCCGGGTCTGGCAGGCAGAAGACCACGACGTCGTCGAAGGACTCGCTGACCGCTGCGGCATGGGTTCCCTCACCGTTGCGGAACGCGCCGAGTTCGTCCCCGACCAGGCACACCCGGACCAGGCCCGGGCCGAGCTGTTCGACCGACTCCACCTGGACCCTGCGCGGAATCGTCGCCTGCCGACTCTCGGCGCGATGCCTGTTGCGCGGTCGCCGGCTCGCCGGTTCAGCCACGCCGACCCTCCCGCCAGAGCAGTCCCAGGAAGAACAGCCCGCCGAGCACCACGGTCACCACCCCGACCGGGATGGGTAGCGGGAAGGCGTGTTGTGCCACCAGGTCGCTCACCAGGAGCAGCACGCCTCCCAACAGGGCTGCCGGGAGCACCCGGTCCGTGCGGGTGAGGATTCGAGCGACATGGGGTGCCACCAGCGCGACGAACGCGATCGGGCCGGCGGTCGCTACCGCAGCGGCTGCCAACAGGGTGGCGGCGGACAACAGGATCACCCTCGTGGAGCGCATCCGCACCCCTAGTGCGATGGCCGCCTCATCACCCAGCGCCAGGGCCCGAAGGCCACGCGCCTGACTCCAGATCACCACAGCGGAGACCAGGAGGCAGAACAGCACCGGACGAAGCTCCGCCCATCCCCGGCCCTGCAGTGAGCCGGTGAGCCAGATCTGGGCGGTCACCGCGCTCGCCACGAAGACGCGCGAGAGCAGATGCGCCACGTATGCCATTGCCAGCGCCCCGAGCGTGACGCCGACCAACACCAGGCGTGCGCCGCTCAACCCGCGCCACCACGTCAGCAACAAGATGAACCCCACGGTGAGTGTCGCCCCGACCAACGCGCCCAGCGCGACCTGGGCGATCCCCCCACCGATCACCAGGATCACGGTGGCGCCACCAGCCGACGCGCCCTGTGTCACCCCGATGATGTCCGGACTCGCGAGGGGATTCCGGGTGAGCGCACAGAAGACGGCCCCCGAGGCGGCCAGACTCGCCCCCACGGCAACAGCGACCAACGCACGGGGCAGCCGGCGTTCGGTGACGAAGAAGCCGGTCATCCTGTCGGGTGCGCTGCCGAGCAGTGAGGCGACCGCGTCCGGGGCGGAGATACGGAATTCCCCGACCAGCAGCGACGCCGCGATCACGACGCAGGTCAGCAGTGCCAGGATCACCGTGACCCATGCGGTGCGTTCATCCCACCGCACCGAGCGACCGCCCAGCCGCAGGACCCTCTCACCGGGGGGCAGCGCTGTCGAGCCCGGTTCGTCACGGGCCGGGGTCAGGGTTCTCATGCCGCTCCCACCCGTCGCCCGAACACCAGGTACCCGATCAGCAGTGGCGCGCCGATGAAGGCCGTGACGACACCCGCCGGAGTCTCGGCCCCGCCACCGATCACCCGGCCGATCACGTCCGCGACGAGGAGCAGCGCGGGTGCGAGCACCATCGACAGCGGGACCACCCGCCGCAGGCTGGGGCCGACCAACCCACGCGCCAGGTGGGGGATGATCAATCCCACGAAACCGATCGGACCGGCCAGCGCCGTGGCCGTCCCGGCCAGCAACGCCACGGCGACCAGGCTCCAGACCCGCACCCATCCGGGGCGTACGCCGAGCGCGATCGCCGAGTCGTCTCCCAGCGCGATGGCATCCAGGCCGCGCAACAGCAGCAGAGCGATGACGGCACCCACCACGACCAGAGGAACGACGCCCAGCACCTCGTCGACCGGTCGAGCGGTGAGCGAGCCGACCTGCCAGTAGCGGTACGAGTCGAGGATCTCCTCGTCGAGGACGACGATCGCCTGACTGATGCCGGACAGGACCGCCGCCAGTGCGACGCCGGCCAGGGTGAGTCTGACGGGAGAGGACGCGGCCATCGGCGACGCGCTCAGGACGAGGATGACGGCCGAGGCGATACCCGCACCGGCCAGAGCGAACCAGACGGTCGACGTCAGTCCCAGTCCACCGGTGACGACAGCACCGACCACCACCCCCAGCGCCGCTCCGGCGTTGACCCCGAGAATGCCCGGATCGGCGATCGGGTTGCGCGTCACGGCCTGCATCAGAGCGCCTGAGGCTCCCAGCGCGGCCCCACAGACCAGGCCCAGGACGGTGCGGTTGACCCGGAGCTCGCCCACGATCCCCACCACACTCAGTGACCCCCGTCCCAGGAGCGCCTCGATCACCTCACCGGGTGGAATCGACCGGGCCCCTATCGCGAGACTCGCCACCACCGCCAGCGCGAGAGCCACCAGCGCCAACGCCAGCCCCGCCGCGACCTCGCCACGTCTGTGCCGCCGAGATCTCCCGGGGGCCCCGGGTGGGACGGCGGGGTTTCTCGAGGTCGGTCTCACAGCCACGGTGGAACTGTAGCCGACCGCTTAGGTAAGCCTTGCCTCGCTGTGGTTGGATTCTCTTCCATGACCACTTTCCTCCGGCGGCGCCGTGCAGTGCCGTCCCTCCTCGCCGTCGCCGTCGCCTCCGCTCTCACCTTCGCGGGTTGTTCCAGCTCAGAAACCTCCCCGGAGTCGTCGACGGAGGACGCCTACACCGTCACCCACGCGATGGGCGAGACCACACTCGAGTCGGCCCCTGAGCGCGTCGTGGTACTCGACTCCCCGCACCTCGACGCGCTGGTCGCCCTCGGACACACCCCGGTCGGGATCACGGAATCCGGCGCGGGCGCCGGCGCCCCTCCGTATCTCGGCGGGATCGACGCCGAGCTGGTCGGCCTCACCTCCGAGCCCGACATCGACAAGATCGCGGCCCTCGCCCCGGACCTGATCATCGGGGCAAAGGTGAGGCATGAGGCGATCTACGACGAACTCTCCGGTATCGCTCCGACGGTGTTCTCGGAGAACTCCGGAACCGACTGGCAGGAGCAGGCCCGCATCACGGCCGCTGCGGTGGGCGAGCAGCAGGAGATGGAGGACCTCATCGGGGACCTCGACACCCGTATCGCCGAGGTCGGCAGCGCGGTGGAGGCCGAGGGGAAGACGCTCTCGATCGTCCGCTTCCGACCGGACAATTTCCGCCTCTACGGGCCGGAGACGTTCTCCGGTTCCCTCATGTCCGCGATGGGCTTCGACCTGGGCGACCGGGAGTGGAACGAGTACTCGATGGCCGAGCTCTCCCCGGAGTTGTACGAGGAGATCGACGGCGAGATCGTGTTCTTCACCAACCCCGGCGGCGACCCCTCGGCGACCACGATGGCGACGGTCACCGGGCTGTGGAACGACCTCCCTGCGGTCAGGGCCGATCAGACCCACGAGGTGGATGACGAGACCTGGATGGTCGGCATCGGCGTCCTCGGCGCGGCCGAGATCCTCGACGACGTCGAGGAGACCCTGGGCTGATGCCACACGTCGCCGCCACCCCCCTCGACCACTCGGCTGCGCTGGTGGCCGAGGGGGCACGGCTCGCCTACGAGCGCCGCGTCGTCGCGACGGATCTAGACCTGAGCATCCCCGACGGCGCCTTCACCGTGATCGTGGGACCCAACGCGTGCGGCAAGTCCACCCTGCTCAAGGCCTTGGCCCGGGTGATCACCCCTCACCAGGGACAGATCCTCCTGAACGGCCGGGACATCAACCGCCTGCGCACCCGGGAGGTCGCGCGACGGGTGGGCCTCCTTCCGCAGGGAGCCGTCACTCCGGAGGGGATACGGGTGGGTGACCTGGTGTCCCGGGGCCGGCATCCACATCACAGTCCACTGCGCCAGTGGAGTCTGGGCGACGACGCCGCCGTAGCAGAGGCGATGGCCGCCACCTCCGTCACCGGGCTCGCGGACCGGTTCGTCGACGAACTGTCCGGAGGGCAGCGGCAGCGGGTCTGGATCTCGATGCTCCTGGCCCAGCAGACACCGGTCCTGCTCCTCGATGAACCGACCACCTACCTCGACATCTCCCACCAGTACGACGTGCTGGATCTCCTCCGGAACCAGCACGAGTCCGGCCGCACGGTCGTCGCGGTCCTCCACGACCTCAATCAGGCCGCCCGCTACGCCTCGTACCTGGTGGTGATGAAGGACGGACGTGTGGTCGCCTCCGGCTCTCCTGGCGACATACTCACCGCGGCCCTGGTCGAGGAGGTATTCGATCTACCCAGCCTCATCGTCCCGGACGCGGTCACCCGGACGCCCACCGTCGTCCCACTCGACAGACGTCGCGGTCGTTGATTCGACGCGAACCCACCCGGGACGAGGACCGGTCAACGGGCGAGTCCGATGGTGCGGGGCGGGCCTAACCCACCCGCGCCGCCGGGGCCGCGAACTCCAGCGGCGCCTCGTGGTGCTTGGGCTCGTACGGCGTCGCCGCAGCCCCGACCCGCCGCGCGGCGAGTTGGTCCGCGTACTGCTCGAGCGGCGTCCGGGGGTCGCCGTACCTCTTCCGGGCCTGCTCCGGCGAGTAGACGCTCGAGGTCTCGGCGGGGATGCCTCGCAGGTAGTCGGTGAGAACCGGACCGCCGCGGGGGGCCACCCGCTCGAGGAACCACAGTTGCGCCCGGGGACTGCGTGCCAGTGCTGTCATGCCCGGCCGGAGCGCCGCGCGCGCCGCCGTATCGACCACCCGTGACTGACTGACGCCCATCAGTGGCCGCATCCACCGTGGGTAGGTGGCGATCACCCCGGCCCTGATCACCGGTCCCATGACCGCCCGCATCGGCGCGGGCAGCGCGGTGAAGATGGTGTCCATGCCGTGGAGGATGAAGTCGATGTTGTGCACGGCCGCCTCGGACGCGGCGAGCCGGTCGCGCCAGTCGTCGAAGTACTTCTGTACCTCGCCCCTGGTCCTCGGCACGTCGTCGACGTGGATCGGTTGGCAGTGCGCTGCCACGGCGCACTCGCGCCAGTACTCGTTCTCCTCGGTCCGGCTCAGCTGCCCGGGTCCGTAGCGCTCGTACACGTAGAGGATCGAGTGCCAGGCGGTCATGTGGATCCACAGTTGCGAGTCAGGGTCGTTCGAGTCGTAGTCGCCGCCGGTGACGAGGTTGGGGCCGTACGCGCGCGAGTGCACCTTCATGAGCACGTCGGAGGATCTGATCACCGACTCGGCGTCGCCGAACAGCACGGTCGCGAAGTACTGAACGGTCCGGTCGTACCGGAGGGCGGGCCGCTGGACCACCTGGCCACTGTGGTCGACGGCGGCGGTCAGGTCGGGGTCGAGGTGCTCGACGGTCACCGCCCGGATGAAGCCCAACAGAGCGGAGGTCGGGTAGGACCACACCCGCCGGGCGACCGAGTCGGGCGCGAAGAGTCCCTCGTCCTGTCGCAGGTACGCACTGACCATGGTTGACACCGTCCCGTGTTCTGTCCAACTTTGGGCTGACCGTAGCACCGTGGTGTGAGACGCGCCACTGAGTAGGGTTGAGACCATGACCCGTACCCCTCGGAGAACCAGCCGCGCATCCTCCGCCCACGTTCCCGACAACCGACGCCCCGAGCCTTCCACTGAGGTGGCCGTGCGCTCGTCACCCGTCGCGGGCCTGTTCGGTTCGGCCTTCGGTGTCGCGGCGGCGGTGACGCGTCTGGCCCGGCCCAAGGCGCTGCACCCCAAGGGCGTCGTCGCCCACGCGACTCTGAGCGTGACAGGAATCGGACGAACCGGCTCACCGCTCCTGGACATCACGGGCCGGTGGCCGGCGACGGTCCGGTTCTCGCGCGCCGTGGGCCTGCCGGACGCCGTCCCCGACATCGGCGGGATGGCCATCCGCATCCACGCCGATAGTCCCGTGGACATCCTTCTCGCGAGCACGGGCCTGGGGCCGATCACCCGCTACGTGCTGACGACAGGTTGGCGCACGACCGGCCGCACCATGACGTCCATGTTCCCCGTGCGGATCGCCGGCCGCCAACTGCTGTTGGCCGCGATCCCCACTGGCGACGGCGGCACGTGGACCCTCCAGCACGCCACCCCACTGGGCAAGTGGGAGACCCTCGGCCGACTGACGGTCGACACCTGGGAGGACGACGACAAGGACCTGCACTTCGATCCCATCGGGAACCGCCTGCCCGGATCGCGCTACCCACGCCTTCTCGGTGCGCTGCGCGACCCATCCTACCCGGCGCCCGACGAGGGCCCTGATGAGACCCCGGATGAGAGCCCTGACGACATCTGATCGGCGTGCGCACGAACCTCGTCTGCAGAGACCCCACGGCGAGCCACTGCGCCCGACATCCGCTCAGGATTCCGCGGCACCCCGGCGCCAGTACCCCATGAACGACACGGCCCCCTTGGGCATCCCGGCCCCGTCCACGGCGAGCCTGCGCATCGCCCGGACCAGCCCCGCCTCCCCCGCCAGGAACACGTACGGGTCCCCGGCGGAGACGGGAGTGGCCGTCTGCCACTCCCGCTCGGCGGGACGGCGTCCGTCCAGGACCGTCTCGACGCACCCCTGACCCACCTCCAACAGTCCGGCCAGATGGTGCACGAGCGCGTGGCCCGGTTCCCCCGATCTCGAGAGCAGGGTGACGGAGTCGGACGCCTCCGCCGACAGCGCGCGCACGTCGGACGGGGTCGGCACCTCCAGGACGATCTGGACGTCCCGCATCCCCTGCGGCTCCGCGGCGAGCTCCTCGGCGATCGACAACAGTGCGGGCGCCGCGGTCTCATCTCCCGCACACACCACCCGGCCGGCCCCACCCGGAGACCACGCCGCCCATGGTGCGTGCCCGCGGCCGGGGCCGGCGATACGCACCGTGTCACCGGGCCTCACCGCCCGCGCCCACTCCGAGCCCGGCCCCTCGTCCGCACCGGGATGGACCACCATGTCCACGGTCAGGGCCGGGACCTGCTCGCCGTCGAGCTCCACCGTGTCGGCCCGACGGACGGTGTAGGTCCGCATCCAACCCCGGTCCTCCTCGGGCAGGGTCAGCCACTCCCGGATCGCGGACGGGTCCGGGACGACCCCCTGCCCACCTGCCGGGGGCACGAACACCTTGATGTAGGCGTCGCGCACCGTCCCGGGATCCACCACTTCCTCCGACCACCTCAGGAGATCCGGGCCGGCCAACACCAGGCGGAGGTACGACTCCCCCAGTGCGCGGACCCGGACCACCCGCGTCTGCGCGACGAGGATCGGCGCCTCTGTGGTCATGGCGGTCATGATGTCCCCTTCCGTCGTCCCCGCGGCAGGACCACGGGGTGGCCGGTGAGCGGGTCACTGATGATGTCGGCCTCCAGATCGAACACCCGACGTAGCGTCTCGGAGTTGATCACCTGCTCGGGCGGCCCGGCGGCCACGACCCCGCCCTCGGCTACGGCCACCAGGTGGTCGGCCACACGTGCGGCCAGGGTGAGCTCGTGCAGGACTGCCACCACGGTCCGGCGACCGGAGTCGTCCCCCCGCTGGTCCCGGGCGTGGGCGGCGGGCAGCGGCAGATCGCGGACCAGGTCCAGGATGTCCATCTGGTGGGCCAAGTCGAGGAACGAGCACGGCTCGTCGAGTAGCAGCGTCGGCGTGGCCTGGGCCAGCACGAGCGCCACCCAGACCCGTTGGCGCTGACCGCCTGAGAGTTCGTCTACCCGGCGGTGGGCGAATCCCGCGGTGTCGGTGAGCGCCAACGCCTCGGCGACGGCGGGCTCGTCGTCGTCGCCCGGACCCCACCACCGACGGTGGGGATGTCGGCCGCGGGCCACCAGCTCGGCCACGGTGAGCCCCTCCGGCACCAGCGGTGACTGCGGGAGGAAGGCCACCGACCTGGCGTGTTCGCGCGGCTTGATCACGTCCAGATCCCGCCCGGCCACCTCGATCGACCCGGACAGGGGCGTGAGCTGCCGACCCAGGGCGCGCAGGATCGTGGACTTGCCGCAGCCGTTGGCACCGATCAACACCGTGGTACGGCCGCTGGGGATATCCAGGTCGAGGTCGCGGATCACGGGGTCGGTCCCGTATCCCAGGGACAGGCCGCGCAGGCGGAAGGCGGGGGCCGGGCCGGGCGCGGCGTCCATGGGCAACGCGGCTGCGACGGGGGTGGTGATACTCATCAGGCGACCTTTCGGGAACGCAGGAGGATCCAGAGCATGGCAGGGGCGCCGAGGGCGCCGGTCACCACGCCGGTGGGGAGGTCGACGGTGTTCAGGGCCTCGGAGGCCACGATGTCGGCGACCACCACCATCACCGAGCCGGTGAGCGCGGCGGCCACGATGTGGGGACGGCCGCGGCCCAGGGCGGTGGCGATGGGCGTGGCCAGCAGCGCCACGAAGGCGAGTGGGCCGGCCACGGCGGTCGCGGAGGCGGCGAGAATGGTGCCCACTCCCAACGCGGCCGCGCGGGTGGGGACGGGCCGGGAACCCAGGCCCACGGCGAGCTCGGGTCCCAGCTCGGCGGGCCGGAGGGCCTCGTGCAGCCAGATGCCCAGGGGCAGGAGCAGCACCAGGGCCACTGCGAGCCATCCGATGCGCTGGACCGAGGCTCCGGAGAGCGAACCGACGGTCCACACGGCGGCCTCCTGAGCCCCGGCCAGCGGCAGGCGCGCGATGAGCTGGGTGACCACGGCCGCGCCGAGGGCGGCCACGGCCACGCCGCCGAGCAGGAACCGCTGGCCCACGATCCCGGTGTGGCGCCCTGCGGACGCGATGAGGACGATGGCCAGCGCGACCGCGGACCCGAGGAGCGCCGCCGGGATGATCGCGACCCCGCGCAGCCCCCAGATCGCCATCCCTGCGACCGCCCCTGCGGACGCCCCGTGGGAGATGCCCAGGATGTCGGGGCTCGCGAGCGGGTTGCCCAGGACGCGGCGGAACAGTGCCCCAGAGGCGCCGAACGCCAGTCCTGCCAGCGCGCCCAGCACCGCGCGGGGGAGCTTGTCCTCCATCACCACGAAGGTCGCGCCGGGGATGGTGGCGCCGCGGAGGATGGCGACGAAGTCGGGGATGGTCACCGTGTACCGGCCCAGCAGGACCCGGACCGCCATCGCCGCGAGGAGAGCGACGACGAGTGCGGCCACCACGAGCAGGGCGCGCCTCCGGCGTCGGGCGGCGAGCCGGCGGACCAGCTGTTCGGTCTCCGACTGGTCCACGGGCCGGTCGAGTACGGCAGTGCTCACGAGGCGCTCACCCCACGGTTCAGTCGCAGCATGGCGATCAGGAACGGCACTCCCATCGCCACGGTCATCACCCCGACGGCGATCTCCCCCGGCGGGGCGAGGACGCGCCCGAGGGTGTCGGCCAGCAGCAGCACGACGGGGCCCACGATCACGGACAACCCCAGCACCACCCTGTTCCCCACCCCGACGAGTCGCCGCAGCAGATGGGGAACGAGAAGACCGAGGAATGCGATCGGGCCCGCCAGCGCGGTGGCGACCCCGGACAGGATCACCACGCCGCCCAGGACGACCGCCCGACCGGCCACCGGCCCGACCCCGAGCCCGCGCGCCAGGTCGTCGCCAAGGGCGAGCGCGTCGAGTGAGGCGGCTCCGGCGATGACCAGGGCGAGCCCCAGGAGGACGAACGGCAGCGCCGCGGCGATCTCCGGTGCCCCGGAGCGGGCCACCGATCCGAGACCCCAGAAGCGGAACCGGTCGAGTACCCCCGGTAGCGCGATCACCAACGACGAGGTCACCGCGGTGCAACCGGCCGTCACCGCAGCTCCGGCGAGGACCAGTCCGGTGCCGGAGTCGGCGCCGAGTCGCCCGGCCCCCACGACCACCGTCCCGGCGGCGAGCGATCCGACGACTGCGAAGATCGCGACCGCGGTCGGGCCCGCCGTGGGCGCGAGGGCCAATCCGAGCACCACGCCCAGTGCGGCGCCCGCGGTCAGCCCGAGCAGACCCGGGTCACCGAGCGGGTTGCGGGTGGCACCCTGCAACCCTGCGCCGGCCACGGCCAGCGCGGCACCCACGACGATCGCGGTGATCGTGCGGGGGACGCGGGCACTCACCACCGCCTCGTCCATCCCGGCACCGGACCCCGGGGCCAGCGCGGCGGCGAGGTCTCCGGACATCAACTGGGACGGCAGTCCGGACAGGACCGAGAACACGACGGCGGGGTCGACCGACCGGGAGCCGAGGAAGAGGGACGCGGCCACCGACGCCATGAGAAGCAGCAGGGCGGTCACGGTGCCCGTCACCACACGCCGGCGCCCCGGTGCGGAGGCCCGCACCGGGGCTGCCGGCGGCCCCGCCGTGGCGGGGTCGATCCTGCTCGTCGCGGTCGCCTGCATCAGCGTCAGTTCTGCTCCGCGGCGGCGATGATGTCGGGGACCACGTTGTCGAGTGCCCAGGGCAGGCTGAGCGGCGACGCGGCCGAGATCGACAGCACCTGCTGCTCGTCGGTCTGCACCACCATCCGGCCCGCCTCGATCGCGGGGATGCGGCCAAGCAGTGGATCGGATTCGATCGCGGTCCGCACGTCCGGCGACGCCGCGTAGGTGACCAGGATGTCCGAGACGAGTTCATCGGCCCGCTCGGGCGACCACGTCACGGCGAACTGGTCCGAGGCCCCCGTCGAGGCCTCGGCCACCACCGGTGCCTGCACCATCCCGAGTTGCTCGAGGAAGCGTGGGCGGTTGTCCACATCGGTGAAGGCGTAGATCTTCTCGGCCGCATCGGGGTCCACGGTTCCGTAGATGAAGGTCGTCCCCCGGATGCCCGGGTGGTCGTCGGCGACCTGGGTGATCCGGCCCTCCACCTCGTCGATGAGTTCCTCGGCCCGGGCCGAGCGGCCCAACGCCTCGCCGATGAGGCGGGTGGAGTCCTGCCATGCGGTGCCGAACGCCACGTCGCCCTCGGGCATCGCGATGGTGGGGGCGATCTTGGACAGGGTCTCGTACTCCTCGGCGGTCATGCCGGAGTAGACACCCAGGATGAGGTCGGGCTGCAGCGCGGCGATGGCCTCGGTGTTGATGCCGTCCGTCTCGGAGTACAGCTCGGGCATCTCGCCACCGACAGACTCCAACTCGGCGTCGAACCAGTCGGTGGACCCGCCGGCATTGGCGCCGAAGGAATTGCGCGGCATTCCCACGGGCACCACACCCAGTGCCAGGGAGACATCCGCGTTGACCCAGGAGATCGTGGCCACCCGCTGGGGCGGCTCGGTGATCTCGGTCTGCCCGTAAGCGTGAGTGATAGTGCGCGGGAAGTCTCCGTCGCGCTCGACGTCGGTCGCCGCAGCGGACTCCTCGGACCCGCCCACGGAACCCGTCGTGCACCCTGCCAACACCGCCAGCATCGCGATGAACGCGGCCAGGATCAGTACCAGGTGCGAACGTTCAGGGGTGTCGACCGGGCGGACACGGGATCGGACGGCGGATGAACTCATGGGGTCTCCGGGTGGGATAGAAGCCGCTTAGGCTTGGCTTACCTTATCGGCGCAACACTAGAGCCGAACCGCACCGCGGCGCAAGACTCGTCCTGCACATTCCCACTCCAGTTGGCCCACAACGTGATTCATGTCACCGAACTGTTGATTAGGGTAGCCTATCCTCATAGCGTTCGCCGGTACCGAAGATCCCCGAGAAGTTCGGAGCACCTGTGAACGAACACCTGTTGAGCCACCGGAGCCGGAAGGACCACGCCGCCGCCCTGGCCGCGGCGACCGCCGAGGTAGGTCGATACCTCGACGGTCGTACCACCCCGCGCTCGTCCGCCTCCCCCGCACATCTCGCGGCCCAGACCGCGGCGGTGGACCTGTCGACCCCACTGGGATCGCTCGAGAAGGCACTGCTGGAGGTACGTGGTCTCTACCTCGACCACGCCGTGGGCTACCACCATCCCCGCTACCTCGCTCACCTCAACTGCCCGGTCACCATCCCCGCGCTGGCCGCCGAGACACTCGCCACCTCTGTCAACACGGCCGTGGAGACCTGGGACCAGGGCACCTCGGCCTGTCTCATCGAACAGAAGCTCGTCGACTGGGTCGCCGAACTGATCGACTTCGACCGGCCGGAGGCGCTCACTCCCGACGGCGTGTTCACCACCGGCGGGACCCAGTCGAACCTCCAGGGGCTGTTCACCGCGCGGGAAGATCGACTCTCCCGCCCCGGCCCCCGGGGAACCACCCCGGCCGACCGTTGCGCACGACTGTCCCGCCTGCGGATCGTCACCGGTGAGCACGCGCATCTGAGCGTGGTCAAGGCCGCCCGACTGCTCGGCCTGGCACCCGACGCAGTGATCGTCCTGCCCGGGGACGGCGACCGAATGGACCCGGCCACCCTCGACCGGGCCCTGGCCTCCGTGGCCGACGCGGGAGACGAGGTCGCGGCGGTCGTGGCCCTGGCCGGCACCACCGACCACGGTGCGATCGACCCGCTGCGCGAGATCGGCCGGGTGTGCCGCGAGCGGAACGTGTGGTTGCACGTGGACGGCGCCTACGGCGGCGGTCTGCTGGTCTCGCCCACCCGTCGCGGCCTACTCGACGGGATCGGGCTGGCCGATTCGGTGACCGTGGACTTCCACAAGACCTTCTTCCTGCCGGTGGCCGCGTCCGCGCTGCTCCTACGCGACGGTTCGGGCTTCCGCCACTCCACCGTCAGTGCCGACTACCTCAACCCCGCGGACGGTGACGACCACGCGGTGGACAAGTCCCTGCAGACCACCCGCCGCTTCGACGCCCTCAAGCTCTGGATGACGCTGCGGGTACTCGGCGCGGACGGGATCGGCCGCATGCTCGACGACGCGATCGACGTGGCCCAGCGGATCGGCCGGACCATCGACTCCGAACCCGACCTCGAGTTGGTCCGCCGGCCGGCGCTGTCTACCGTCCTGTTCCGGCCCCGGCCCGAGGGGTGTGACCCCGACGAGTCCGATGCCCTGGTCCGACCCGTCAGGGACGCGCTGTTCGCCGAGGGGCGCTCCGTGGTCGCCGCGACAGTGGTCGACGGCAGGCCCTGCCTCAAACTCACCGTCCTGGACCCCGGCCTGCGCGACGAGGACGTGGCGGCAGTACTCGCCGACGTCAGGGAGGCCGCCCGGTACCTGGCCGACGGGATACGCCAGGCCACCACCGCGGGGGTGTTCTCATGAGTGGGAAGATCCACGATCTGCTGGGGGTGGGCATCGGTCCGTTCAACCTCGGGCTGGCGTGCCTGGCCGAGCCACTGGAGATCGACGCGGTCTTCCTCGACGCCCGCGAGGGCTTCGCGTGGCACCACGGACTCATGTTCGACGACGCCACTATCCAGGTGCCGTTCCTCGCCGACCTGGTCACGCTCGCCGACCCCACCTCGCCGTACTCGTTCCTGTCGTACCTCAAGGAGGTCGGCCGACTGTACCCGTTCTACATCCGCGAGAACTTCCAGCCGCTGCGCTCGGAGTACGACGCGTACTGCCGCTGGGCCTCCGAGCGGGTGGGCGGACTCCGGTGGGGCCGGGAGGTGGTCGACGTCCGTCGCGAGACCGCGCCGGGGACCGGGGGCGGACGTGCCGACGGGACCGACGACGAGGACGGGCCCGTCTACCGGGTCACCGCGATCACCTCCGACGGCACGGAGACCTACCGCGCCCGGCACCTGGTGCTGGGGATCGGCACCACCCCGTGGTCGCCGATCGACACGAGCTCGCTCGACCAGCAACCGCTCGACCCGGACCCGCTCGACCCGGACCCGCTCGACCCGGACCTGCTGAGCCCGTCCCCGAGGGTGGCGTTGCACGCCGCCGACTACCTGCACCGGCGCGAAGACCTGCTCCGGCTGGACTCGGTGACCGTCGTAGGCAGCGGCCAGTCGGCCGCGGAGGTCTATCACGACCTGCTCTCGTCGGCCGCGGACCACGGCCCCCGCGTGGACTGGATCACCCGCTCCCCCCGGTTCTTCCCGATGGAGTACACCAAGCTCACCCTGGAGATGACCTCCCCGGAGTACATCGACCACTTCCACGGACTCGACGCCGACACGCGGGACCGGATGCTGCGCGACCAACGATCGCTGTACAAGGGCATCAACGCCGATCTGATCAACGAGATCCACGATCTGCTCTACCGGCGTTCCGCCCGAGGGCTGGACAACGGGCTGCTCGTGGCCGCGACCGCCCTGGAGGACGCCACCGTCGCCGACACCGGTATCCGGCTGGCCCTGCGCTGCAACGACACCGGGCGGTTGTGGGAGCACCACACGGACGGGCTGGTGATGGCCACCGGCTACTCACCCACCGCGCCGCGGTTCCTCGACGGGATCGCCTCCAAGATCGACTGGGAGGAATCCGGACCAGGGCACACTCCCGCGGGCCGGCCCCGCCGCTACCGTGTGGCGCGCGACCACACCGTCGACCTCGCCCATCGGTACGTCCACGTGCAGAACGCCGAGGAGCACACACACGGGCTCAGCGCCCCGGACCTCGGGATGGGGGCCATGCGCAACAGCGTCATCCTGCGCGGGGTCACCGGCCGCGAGCCCTACCCCGTCGAGCCGGCCATCGCGTTCCAGCAGTTCGGCGCCCCGACCCACCGCCCTGCGCCCACACCCGCTCCCGCGACCCCGCCATCGACCCCGACCCCGCCACCTACCCCGCTACCGAACGCGACCCCGACCGCGCCCCGGGCCACGGCCCCGACCCCGACCCCGACTCGGACAGCACCCCGAACAGCACCCGCCACGACGCAGGCCCAGGAGGCCCGATGACCCACATCGTCAGCACACCCGCCGGACTGGTCTCGCTCTCCCCACTGACCACGGACACCGACACCGTCCGGACCCTGCACGCCTGGCTCTCCCACCCCGGGTCGGAGTACTGGGGCATGCGGGGACTGACCCCCGATCAGGTCGGCTCGGTGTTCGCGGATTGGCAGAACTGCCCCCACCGGCAGGTCCACATCGTGCGCATCGACGGGTTGCGTGTGGGTCTGGCGGTGTTCTACGACCCGGCGGAGATCGAACTCGACGGCAGATACCCGCACCGGGACGGCGATCTCGGCATGCACCTGCTGGTGGCTCCGTCTCGTACGCCGGTGCCGGGAACCACCGCCGCCGTGATGGGGGCCATATGCGAGACCGCCTTCGACACACCGCGCGCGCGGCGCATTGTGGTGGAACCCGACGCCCGGAACACCGCCGTACACCGGCTCAACACCCGTGCGGGCTTCCGCGAGGACGGGCTGCTCGAGCTGGCCGACAAGACCGCCCTGCTCTCGTTCTGCACCGCCGAGGACTTCCGAGTCTCCGAGATCGGCCGCAGCGTGCGGACCGTCTCCACGCCGTTGTCACCGACATCGTCTCCGCCGCCGGGTGGCGCCCCCGCCCACGCGCACCTCAGCGGTCACGCGATGCGGCGCGCCCATCGGCACCTGTGCGCCAAGGCGCTGGCCGAGTTCTCCCACGAGCGGCTCATCACCCCGGGGCCGGGCGCCGGACCCGGGTCCTACGAAGTCCGAGCCGGGGACGAGCGGTGGACGTTCCGGGCCCGTGTGCTGCCGCTCGAACACTGGGTGGTGGACGAGGGGTCGCTCCGCCGCGAGGTCTGCGGCGACCCGGTCGAGCCCGACGCCCAGGCCCTGATCACCGCGATCGCCCCGGCTCTCGGGATCCCGGAGTCGCTCGTCGGCGTCTACCTGGAGGAGATCGCCGCGACCCTCGGATCGGCCGCGTTCTGCCTGCACCACCGCGACCGTCCGGCGCAGGTTCTCGCCGGGGCGGACCTGCAGGAGGTCGAGGCCGCCATGACCGAGGGGCACCCCGGGTTCGTGGCCAACAACGGGCGCATCGGACTGGGACTCGCCGACCGGCACCACTACACCCCGGAGGCATCCGCCACCGTGCGCCTGGTGTGGCTGGCGGTCCGCCGGGAGTTGAGCCACCTCGCCACCGTGAGCGGGCTCGACGAGGACGACCTCTATCGCCGCGAGTTCGGCCGTGAGGCCCTCGAGGAATGCGGAGACACACTCCGCGCGCTGGGTCTGGACCCCGGCGGGTACCGTCTCCTGCCCGTTCATCCGTGGCAGTGGGAGCACAAGATCGCCGTGGCGTTCGGCCCCGACCTGGCCCGCCGTGACCTCGTCTATCTGGGCGAGTCCCGCAGTGAGTACCGCCCCCAACAGTCCGTCCGTACGTTTTTCGACGTGACCCGTCCCGAGCGCGGCTACGTCAAGACGGCGCTGGCGGTGCAGAACATGGGCTTCACCCGCGGGCTGTCGCCGAAGTACATGCGTGACACCCCGGCGGTTAACGACTGGGTTGCCGGTCTGGTCGCCGGGGATCCCGTGCTCCGGGCTCTCGACTTCGGGATCCTGCGCGAGGTCGCGGCGGTGGGCTACACCGGCGACGCGTACCACCGGGCAGCCGAGTACGGCGTCTCGGACGAGGGGCCGCACACCAAGATGATCGCCGCTCTGTGGCGCGAGAGCCCGGTGCCGCGTCTGGCGGAGGGAGAGCGGGCCTTCACGCTGGCCTCGCTACTGCACGTGGACCTGCACGGGCGCCCCCTCGTCGTCGAACATCTGGAGCGATCCGGGTCGGTCGCCCGCACGTGGCTCCGCGCCCTGCTCGACGCCTACGTACTGCCGGTGGCCCGGTGCCTGCTCACGCACGGTCTGGTGTTCATGCCGCACGGGGAGAACGTGATCGTGGTGATCGGCCCCGACCACCTCCCGCGCCGGGTGCTGTTCAAGGACATCGGGGAGGAGGTGGCCGTGGTGACCGACCGCCCGCTGCCCGAGGGGATCGATCGGATCCGGCACATCGTGGATGCCGAGACGGCGGTGTTGAGCATCCACACCGACGTCATGGACGGGGTACTTCGTCATCTGGCCGCGATCTGCGACGACGCCGGGGTCCTGCCGGCGTCGGAGTTCTGGGACGAGACCCGCCGGTGCCTGCAGACCCTGGACGGCAGCGACGGCGACCCGGGAGAGGTCGACGAATCGATGTGGCAGGCGCTGTTCGCACCGCGGTTCCGGCACTCGTGCCTCAACCGGCTGCAGCTGCGCGACACCCGCCAGATGGTCGATCTGACAGATCAGGCGGGCTCGCTGCAGTTCGCGGGCACCCTGGTCAATCCCCTCGCGCAGAGCCCGACCGGTCCCGCGGGCCGACACGAGCGTGTCGTAACGTCAGGGATATGAACGGGCGGGAACTCCAGAGGTGTGCGGCGATGCGGGCGCGCGAACTACCGGCGACGACTCTGGAGTTCCCGTTCGGGCGGGACGTCGACGTCTACAAGGTCCGGGGCAAGGTGTTCATGCTCCACACCGAGGTCGAGGATGAGCGCCGCGTGGTGCTCAAGGCCTCGCCCTCGGACAGCCTCGCACTCCGCGACGCGCACGAGGACATCACGCCCGGCTACCACATGAACAAGCGCCACTGGATCTCACTGCACCCCGGTGGGACCCTGAGCCCCGACATGGTCGAGGAGCTGGTCACCGAGTCCTACCGGCTCGTGGTGGCCGGGCTCCCGATCGCGCAACGGCCGGTGGAGCCCCACGCCTTCGGTCGCGGCCAGCGCTGAGCCCGGTCAGTTCTCCGGAGTAACGTCCGGGGTGATCTCCGGGGACACCGAGGACCCGGAGATGGAGCCGAGCCGCTCCTCCCCGAGCGAACCCTCCACGGCCTCGGTGGCCGAGTCCGTGTCGACGACGTCACCCAGGGAGTCGCCCACCACCGGAACCCCGCCGATGACGGCGCCGACCGAACCCGGGACGTCACCGCGCATCAGGTGGTCGACGGATTCCGCCACGGGCTTGACGACCATGCACAGGACCCCGATGGGCGGCAGCGGAATGCCTGCGAGGTTGGCTGCCGTGCCGGCCACGGTGCCGACGCCACAGACGGCGCTGGCGACCGACCCGATCGGCCCGGAGGTGTAGCCGGGCAGAGAGCCGGTGACGGAAGCCGGAAGCAGTTCGCCGGCGGAACCGAGGCCGCCGTCGGTGTCCGTATCGGCCCCCGATTCGACGGAACCGGTGAGCGACGACGAGTCGAGGGCGCCCGACGACAGGCCGTCCGCGCTCTGGGCTGCGGCGGCGCCGGTCGAGAAGACGAGGAGCGCGGCGGCCAGCGCTCCGGCGTAGGCGATGGATCTGGTCACAGTGATCTCCGAGCAGGTCGGGGGCGCGAGCCCCTCGGCGGATTGACGATTATCGAGTCCATCACATATCCGCCACGAGCGTGGCGGTGTTACGCCACGACGAACCCGCCCCGGAAGCGCGGGTCCGCTCCCGCCGGTCTGCACCGCTCACCGGCGGGATGAGGGAGAGTGGAGTGATGACCGGGATCCCCACCAGCCCCGCCGACCGTTCGCTTGCCGACGTCATGCCGTCGATCGCCGCCTCGCTGGGTGTGGACGTCCGCAACCCGCTGGCGCTTCCGCCCACGCGGGACGCGGTGCTCGTCCTGGTCGACGGCCTCGGCGCCGAACTCATCCGGCAACACGCCGACGACGCGCCCACCCTCGCAGCGATGACCACGCGCATGATCTCCGCGGGATTCCCCGCCACCACGGCCACGAGTCTGACCAGCCTCGCGGTGGGAGCGCCGTGTTCCCGTCACGGGATCGTGGGCTACAGCTTCGCGCTACCGGACGAGGGTGGCGACACCCCCACCGTCTTCAATTCGTTGCGCTGGACCACGGGCTCCGCGGACGGCCCTTCCGCACTGGACCGGTTCCCTCCGCGCGAGGTCCAGGTGCTGCCGAGTCTGCTCGAGCTGCTCGCCGAGGAGGGTGTCGACGTCACCTATGTCATGCGCGAGGACTTCCGGGCGTCCGGACTCACCCGCGCCGCCTTCCGGGCGGACGGCGCCTACCGGCCGGCGATCTCGCTGCGGGAGATCCGTGAGGCGGTGCTCGACACGGTCGCGGGGCCGTCGCGCTCCCGACGGTTCGTCTACTCCTATTTCGGCGACCTCGACCTCATCGGACACATCCACGGACCGGGGTCCCCGGAGTGGGTTCAGTCATTGCGCGAGGTGGACGCCTTCGTCGCCGACCTGGCGACGGACCTGCCCCGCGACTGCGAGATGCTCGTGACCGCCGATCACGGGATGGTCGCCGCGGAGACCGTCATCGATATCGACGCCACCCCGTCGCTCCTCGCGGACGTCGAGGCCGTCGCCGGCGAGGCCCGGGTACGACACGCCTACGCGCGGGCCGGCTCGGAGCCGGCGGTGCTGGCCGCGTGGGGTGCGGAGTTGGCGGACCACGCCCGGGTGCTGAGCCGGGAACAAGCGCTCGACGAGCAGTTGTTCGGTCCGGGCCGCGAGCATGCCGACAGACTCGGGGACGTCATCGCGATCGCCACCGGCGGCGTCGTCCTCGCCCGCACCCGCCACGAGCAGATGGAGTCGACCCTGCTCGGCCACCACGGCGCCAACACCGCCGCGGAGCAGCACATCCCGCTCATCCTGCGGTGATCCCCAGGGCCGCGCTCAGCAGGTGACCAGCGCCGACGGGTCGCTGGTGGTGTCCAGCCAGCGGCCGTAGGCGGGCGGCCCCACGGCTCGCACGTCCGAGCACAGCTCCTGCCGGGAATACCCGGAAGCACGGTAGACCGCATAGATGACATTGCCGTTCTCGTCCCGTGCACGCAGCGAGGGGCACGCCATGTCGGTGCGCAGGTAGGACGCGCCGGGGTTCTGTGCCAGCGCGGCCGAGATCTCCTGCGCGTACGCACCCGGGGTGACGGCGGAATACAAGACCACGATCCCCCGGCCGTCGCACGCGGGGCGGGACATGGGGACACCCAGTCCCAGATCACCGGTCGGCGTGGCCGAGGACCGGCAGTCGTCCAGGGCCGCAGCGATCTCGGTGGGCATGCCGTCAGCCTCCGCCTCCTGTCGGCACACAGTCGACGGGATCCCGGTGTACCGGGTCCAGCTCCCGCCGACACGGCTCACTATGTACTGCGTGTCGCCGGCGGGTTCGCCCGGCGGCACGAACACGTGCGCCAGCGCCCACTCGCCCGCACACCTGTCCACGTTGACGTTCCGGCGGGCGATCCCCGCGTCACCGGCGATCTCGTCCGGGTCGCATTCCGAGGTCCGGTCGGGTGGTGCACCGGTACCCGCCGGCGTGGCCGCAGGGCCGGGGGACCCCGTACCCGGTTCCACCGCGCTGGTCGTGGGTGCCGGTACCGCACCCGGCTCCTCACCGTCCGACGCGAAGAGATACCCGGCCACGCCGGCGAGCGCGACGAGAAGCACCACGATGAGCACACCCATCGCCCACACGAGGCCATTGCGGGAGGGAGTCCGGGAACCTGGTCCGTGGGCCGCCTGCGCCCATCCCTCGTCGTTCCGGCCGGAGCCATCCCAGCCCGAACCATCCCAGCCGGAGCCATCCCAGCCGGAGCCACCTGACGGATTGCTCATGGTCACCACCATCGACAGGGCCGACGACACGGCCTACGTCCGAAGAATGACGATTACTTTATCCATCTCGCGGCCGGCAGCGCACCGCATTCTCAGGAGCCGAGCAGGACCTCGTCGAAGTGCCGGTCATCGGGGTGGTCGAGCATCTCCTCCATCCGCTTCCGGTCGAAGGGCCACAGATCGATCTGACCGCCGGCGGTCTGGTACCAGGACGTACACCCGGTGTTCCACACAGTCGGCCCCATCGCCGCCCCCACCGCCCGGGCGAACTCGTCGGTCGCCTTCTCGGTCACCTCGATCGCGTCGAACTGACCGCGCCGCCACCGCTCGATCCACTGCGCGATGTACCGGGAGGTGAGCTCCGCCGAGAACTGCAGTGAGATCGACCCGGTCGGCGAGTTGGGGCCGAGGGCGGTGAAGAGATTGGGGAACCCCGGGATCGCGGTCATCCGGTACGCGCGCGGACCGCCCGCCCAGGCCTCGTCGAGACTCCGTCCGTCCCGGCCGGTGATCCGCATGGGGCGCATGTACTCGTGTGTGCGGAAACCCGTGGCCAGCACGATCACGTCGACCTCGTGGTGGGTGCCGTCGGCGGTACGGATGCCGGTGGGCGTCACCTCGGCTATCGGCCCCGTGACCAGCTGGGCGTTGGGAGCGGTGATGGCCCGGTAGTAGGTCCCGGAGACGACCTGCCGCTTGCACAGTGGTTCGTAATCGGGGGTCAACTCCTCACGGAGCCGACGATCGCGGACCTGCCGGCGGAGACTCGACCGCGCGTACGCCTGTACCGCCCGGCGTCGCCAGGTCGGTTGGAGGACGACGTCCGCCAGGATCCCCGACGCCCACAGGGCTGACGCGTACAGCCTCCGCTGCAGTCCCGGTGACCGACGGAGCAGGGCGGTGAGGGGAGCGGGCTGCCGTACACCCATGGGTGCCCAGAGGATCCACTGCGGTGAGCGTGTGAAGTGCAGTAGCCGTGCCGCCTGCGGCTGCAGGGCGGACACGATCTGCACTCCCGTGGAACCGGAGCCGATCACCCCGACTCTCGTCCCACCGGTCTCGAGCCCGGGGTCCCAGCGGGCGGTGTGGACGACCGGGCCGGTGAACGAGTCGAGTCCGTCGATACGGGGCACATGCGGGTGGTGCAACACTCCTGTGGCGCACACCACGAAGTCCGCGTGGAGAGTCTCCCCCGCTGCCGTCGACAGTGTCCAGGTGGCGGACTCGTCGTCGTATACGGCGTCGGTCACCTCGGTCCCGAGCCGCAACCACCCGTCCAGCCCGCAGCGCTCCACCACGTCCCGGTGGTAGCGCTGGATCTCCTCCCCTGATGCCCAGACGCGCGACCAGTCGGCCTTGGGGGCGAACCCGAACTGGTAGAGCTGCGAGGGGACGTCGCAGGTCAGGCCCGGGTAGCGATTCCAGTGCCACACCCCGCCGACGTCGGTGCCCTTCTCGCAGATCGTCACATCGGTCAGCCCGGCCTGCTTGAACGTGTGCGCGGCGGCGATCCCCGCGACGCCTGCGCCGATGATCACTATGCGGGGCTGGCGGAGGTCGGTCACCGTTCTAGGTCTACCGCCTCGGACCCGACATCGCCCGGGAACGTGGTCCGCCGTGCGCAGCCCTCCACACGCCACGGCCCTCCGTGCGACCGGATGCGACGACACCCGCGGCCTCGTAGCGTCGCTGATATGCGTGAGCGCGCATGACACGACCAGCGAGAGGAATCTGCCATGAAGGCGGTCACCTGGCACGGCAAGCGCGACGTCCGCGTGGAGGAGGTGCCCGATCCCAGGATCGAGGACCCCACCGACGCGATCGTCAAGATCACCAGCACCAATATCTGCGGGTCCGACCTACACCTGTACGAGGTGCTCGGGCCGTTCATGAACGAGGGCGACATCCTGGGTCACGAGCCCATGGGGATCGTGGAGGAGGTCGGGTCCGGGCTCACCGACCTCAAGCCCGGCGACCGGGTGGTGATGCCGTTCCAGATCTCGTGCGGCCACTGCTACATGTGCGACAAGGGCCTCAACACCCAGTGCGAGACCACGCAGGTCCGCGACCAGGGCATGGGCGCGGCGTTGTTCGGTTACTCCGAGTTGTACGGCAGCGTCTCGGGTGGGCAGGCCGAGTACCTGCGCGTCCCGCAGGCCCAGAACACCACCATCACGGTGCCGCACGAGCACACCGACGACCGGTACCTCTACCTCTCCGACGTCCTGCCGACGGCCTGGCAGGCTGTCGAGTACGCACTGATCCCCGACGGCGGGACGGTCGTCGTCCTGGGCCTGGGTCCGATCGGCGACATGGCCGCCCGGATCACCGCCCACCGCGGGCACCGCGTCATCGGAGTGGACCCTGTCGCGGAGCGCCGGGCCCGGCAGGCGCACCGGGGTGTCGAGGTGCTCGACCCCTCCGAGCTCCCCGGTGAGCTGGGCGACGCGATCCGCGACATGACCGACGGCCGCGGGCCGGACTCCGTGATCGACGCGGTGGGCATGGAGGCACACGGGTCCCCCGTCGCCACGGCGGCCCACGCGGCCGTGGGGATGCTGCCGAAGTTCCTGGGCAAGAAGATGATGGAGCACTCGGGCGTGGACCGGCTCGCCGCGTTCTACTCCGCCATCGACATCGTCCGCCGCGGCGGGACCATCTCCCTGTCCGGCGTCTACGGCGGCACCGCCGACCCGTTGCCGATGCTGACGATGTTCGACAAGCAGCTGACGCTCAAGATGGGCCAGGCCAACGTCAAGCGCTGGGTCCCGGACATCATGCCGCTGCTCACCGACGACGACCCGCTGGGCGTGGACGACTTCGCCACCCACCGCCTCCCGCTCGCGGACGCCCCCCACGCCTACGAGATCTTCCAGAAGAAGCAGGACGGGGCCGTGAAGATCGTTCTCACGCCGTGAGGCCGGGGATGGGTGGGATCCGGATGGGTAGGTTCTGGGTATGACCGAGCTCTCCCGACTCCTGCTCGTCCGTCACGGACAGAGCGTGGGGAACATCGCCGACGACGAGGCCCGCGCCGCCGGGGCCCACCGCCTCGACCTTGACTACCGGGACGCCGACACCCCGCTCTCGGACACCGGGTTCACCCAGGCGTCGGCCGTCGGCGCGTGGCTCGGCGAACTACCCGACGAGCACCGTCCCACGGTGTGGCTGACCTCCCCCTACCGGCGCGCGGCGGACACCGCCGCCGCCGCGCTGGAGGCGGCCCGCGTCGACGCCACACTCCTCACCGACGAGCGGCTCCGCGAGCGGGACCTGGGGATACTCGACGGTTTCACCGGCCACGGTATCCGCGACCGTTTCCCGGAAGAGGCGGAGCGGCGCGACCGGATCGGGAAGTTCTACTACCGTCCCCCGGGCGGTGAGAGCTGGACGGACGTGGTCCTGCGCGTGCGTTACCTGCTCACCGATCTGCGTCAGCAGTACGCCGGGGAGCGGTTGTGCGTGTTCAGCCACCAGGCGGTGATCATGGGGTTCCGTGTGGCGTTGGAGCAGATGGCCGAGCAGGACATCCTCCATGTGGATCGCGAGGACCCCCTGCCCAACTGCTCGGTCACCACCTATCGGTTCGGCGCTGCGGCGCTCGAGCTCGAGCGGTACGCCGACACCACGGCCGTAGAGCGGGGCGAGGCGCCCACCACCCGCGAGGGTTCCGCCGCCGACGAGGACGCCCGGTGAGTACTGGCGCGAAGAACACCGGGCCGTCAGACGCCGCACCCGTCAACACCGAGGAGGTCGTGTTGACCTCCCACCGCCTGCGGGGGTGGGCGCTGCCCACGCCGGGCGGCGGCAAGGAGGGCCGCGGTCGGGTGCTCGTGGTGGGAGGCGGTCGCACGACACCGGGAGGAGTACTCCTCGCCGCCGAGGCCGCGTTGCACGCAGGCGCCGGGAAGCTCCAGATCGCCACGGCCCGCTCCGTCGCGCCTGGTCTGGCCCTGCGGATCCCGGAGTCGATGACGGTCGGGCTCCCCGAGGACGACGACGGGGAGCTGACCCCCGCCGGTGCGGAGACCATCTGTGAACTGGCGGAGGGGTGCGCCGCCGTCGTCATCGGGCCCGGCCTCAGCCGCGTGGGGGTCGCCGAGGAGCTGCTCGGCCGTGTCGTCCCCGATCTCGACTCCTCACTGGTGCTGGACGCGCTCGGCCTCGCGTACCTGACCGCGTACCCGGACGGCGTCGCCCACCTCGACGGGCGATCCGTCCTCACCCCGAACACACGAGAAATCGCGAGAACCCTCGGCGTCCCCGAGTCCGAGGTCGAGGCCGACACCCCTCACCGGGTCACGGACCTCGCCCGGCGAACCCGGGCCGTGGTGGTGTCCGGGACGGCGACCTCGTGGATCGCCTCTCCGGACGGCCGCCGGTGGCGGGACGAGTCGGGCACTCAGGGGCTCGGCGTGTCCGGATCCGGAGACGTCAAGGCGGGAGTCATCGCCGGGCTGCTCGCCCGCGGCGCGGAGCCCGCGCAGGCCGCCGCCTGGGCCACCTACGCCCACGGTCGGGCCGGTGAACGACTCGCGGTGCGGGTCGGACCCACCGGCTTCCTCGCCCGGGAGCTGTTGTCGGAGGTACCGCGCGTCATGGCCGAGCTGTCGTCCTAGCGGGCCGACGACCCCGCACGCACACCGGGCGCGCCCGCGCGACCGGCTGCGTTCGGGCGCCGGGGCTGGCAGGCTCGGGTCATGAGTTCGACCGAGGAGACCCGCATCGACGTGACCCGTACCGAGAAGACCCCTACTGAGAAGACCCGAACCGGGGAGATCCGATCCGCCATCGACGCCGCCACGGTGCCCGGTGCCGACGCGCTGGAGCGCGCCCGCATGATCGTCGTGGACAAGCTCGGCGAGTGGGACAGCCTCGGGGTGGACGAGATCGTCGAATCAGTCTGTGAGGCCTACGAGGCGCACTCGGGGGAGCCGCTGAGACTCGCCGACGTCGACCCCTCCGATCCGGACAACGACACCCCCGCGCTGCGCAACCTGCGATACGCCCGGGCGGCCCGCACCGCGATCATCGATCTCCAGCGCGAGGGGACGATCGTCGCGGTGGACGAGCAATCCGGTGACGCCGAGGCCGTCGACCTGACCGGCGACCGGAACGAGGACCGCGACATCGACCACGATGGTCACCACCACGACGAGGTCACCGCCACCAAGGAGACCACCGGCCCGGCTGGCCGGGAATCCGGTGCAGACGAGATGGTCCTCAGTACCGGTCCGCGACCGCAGGGTCGTCGGTTCGCCCTGTCCTCCCGCTGACGTCCCGGTTCAGAGCGTCGCGGTGACCTCCGGGTGGTCGGTCTCCTTGAGCGACTTCTGCGCTCCACCGGAGAGCGTGGACTCACCGAGCCGAACCTCCCGGTACCGGTCGGCCTGCGCCTGGGTGATGGATTCGCGGGAGCCGTCCTTGGCGTAACAGACCGGAAGCCAGGCGCCCTGGGAGTCCAGGCGCGCCACTATCCGCTGGCGCAGCCGGAACGGCTGAATGGAATCCGACCAGGCGACCAGCAGGTCGAGATCGCCCCCGCGGGCGTCCGGGAGCGAGTCGGTGGCGCAGAAGTGCTGCACGCTGCGCCAGACGGCGAACTGGGCACCCGTCACCGAGAGCGGGTCCACGGTGGCTGCCCTGGACGTCCGGGCCGAGCCGCTCCGAGCGGGCTTGGCGGGAGTGGATCGCGGGGGCGGCGGCGAGGTGTTCTCCCCCGATTCCACGCGCCGGCGGGCCTCCGCCATCCGCTGCTGTCGGCGTTCCGCCGGTGTGCTCTTCTCGCTCGTATCCCAGAAGCCCGTCATGACATCAACTTTACGCGGGTTGTGGCGGTGCACACCTCACCCGAACGGCCGGGTGGGGTGCACCTCACATATCCAGACCGAGGTCCAGGACCGCCACCGAGTGGGTGAGCCCGCCGACGGCGAGGAAGTCGACACCACAGCGGGCGTAGTCGCCGGCACCATCCAGCGTGAGACCACCACTGGACTCCAGGCGGGTACGGGGTGAGAGCGTGTTCCGCCGCTGCACCGCCATCTGCGTCTGCCACACCGGGAAGTTGTCCAGCAGGACCAGGTCCACGCCCGCGTCGAGCATCTGGTCCAGCTGCTCGAGTGAGTCCACCTCCACCTCGCAGGGCAGCTCGGGGAACCGCTCGCGGACGGCGGTCAGCGCCGGAACGACGCCCCCGGCGGCCACGACATGGTTGTCCTTGACCAGGACCGCGTCCCCCAGGCCGAGCCTGTGGTTGACCCCGCCGCCGCAGCGGACGGCGTACTTCTGCAACAGCCTCATCCCGGGCAGGGTCTTACGGGTGTCCCGGACCGCGCAGCCGGTGCCCTCGAGCTCATCCGCCCACGCCCGGGTCGCGCTGGCCACCCCGGACAGGTGACAGACCAGGTTGAGCAGGGTGCGCTCCGCGGTCAGCAGACCGAGTGTGGGCGCGGAGATCTCGGCCACCACGTCCCCGGCCGCCACCCGGTCACCGTCGGCGGCCAGCAGCTCGACCGCGAAATCGTCGCCGAGGACCTCCGCCAGCACCATCGGGATCAGCGGTAGGCCCGCGACCACCCCGTCGGCGCGTGTGGCCATACGAGCGGTGACGCGGGCGTCCGCGGGCACGGTGGCCAGCGAGGTCGCATCCGGGCCGTAACGCAGGTCCTCCTGGAGGGCGCGCCTGATCGCGATCAGGGCGTCGGCACGGGTGTCGGGGTCGAACACCTCGTCGTCGCCGCCCCCGGTCACCACTGGGCCCACGCCTGCGCCGCTCACACCCGCGATGTCCGTGCCTGCTCCGCTCAAACCCGCGATGCCCGCACCCGCGCCGCGCACACCTGTGCCGCTCACGCCCGAACCACCCACGCCGGGTCCGGTCACTCCCCTGACCCCGGGTTGCCGATGGCGATCATCCGCTCCACCGATCCGCGTGCCGCGGCGGCGGTGGCGGGGTCCACATGGACCTCGTCGGCACCCTCCACCAGGGCACGCAGTAGCGCGGCCGGGGTGATCATCTTCATGTACGGGCAGCTGGCGTCCGCGTTGACGGGCATGAAGTCGATCTCCGGCGCGGCCTTGCGCAGCTGGTGGATCATCCCGACCTCGGTGGCCACGAGGACCTGGCTTGCCCCGGACGCGCGCGCCGCGTCGACCATCCCGCCGGTCGAGAGGATCTTGACGTTGTCCGCCGGAACGGCTCCCTCCTCCGCCAGGTACAGGGCACTGGTGGCGCAGCCGCACTCGGGATGGACGTAGAGGTCGGCGCCGGGGTGGCGGCGCGCCTGATCCTCGAGCTGGTCACCGTTGATGGCGGCGTGGACGTGGCACTCCCCTGCCCACACCAGAACGTTGTCCCGTCTGGTCTTGCGTCGGACGTGGGCCCCGAGGAACTGGTCGGGAAGGAAGAGCACCTCGCGGGCGGGATCGATCGACTCCACCACGTCCACCGCGTTGGAGCTGGTGCAGCAGATGTCGGTCAGTTCCTTGACCGCTGCCGTGGTGTTGACGTACGAGACCACCACTGCGTCGGGGTGCTCGGACTTCCATTCGGCCAGCTGCTCGGCCGTGATCGAATCCGCCAGCGAACACCCCGCGGCCTCGTCGGGGATGAGGACGGTCTTGTCCGGCGAGAGGATTTTGGCGGTCTCGGCCATGAAGTGGACGCCGCAGAACACGATGGTCGACTGCTCGGCCCCGGCCGCGATGCGGGACAGCGCGAGCGAATCCCCCACGTGATGCGCAATGTCCTGGATCTCCGGGACCTGGTAATTGTGCGCGAGGATCACCGCGTCCCGAAGGTCGGCGAGCCGCCGGATCTCGTCGGCCCACTCATCCGTGGCCTCGACACCCGTGTAGCCGTGTTCGGTCCGTCGGATCCGCGAGGCCAACGGAGAGTCGAGCCTGCCGATGGCGGTGCCCGGCCGCGGCGCGGTCGTGGTGTTCAGTCCAGTGGCAGTGTTCATCGCTGCCCCTCCCGGGTCGGTTCTGCGGACCGATACGCCACCGGCCGCGTTTTCGACTTAGAATCGAAAACATGTCACAGTCTAACACCGGGCACGAGGTACTCGTAGTCGTGGGCCAGGTCCGGCCGGTCCCGCAGGCCGCCTCTCCCGTGCTCCACGTGTTGCTGTGGCAACACGCGCTCGGCCCGGCGGCCGGACGGTGGGCGCTCCCCGGCGGCGGCGTCAGGGACGACGAGGACCTGGCCGCCTCCGCCACCCGGCAGCTCGCCGAGAAGGTCGATGTGCGTTCCTTGAGCCACCTGGAATCCGTCGCGGAGTTCTCCGAGCCGTCGCGCGTGCCAGGCCGCCGGGTGTTCGCCTCGGGTTTCCTCGGGGTGCTGCCCAGTGATGCCGACCCGGCCGTCCCCGAGGACACGGCGTGGTTCCGGGTGGACCGGCTCCCCGACACCGTCTTCGACCACGCCGAGATCGTCGCCCGCGCACGGGCCCGGCTCGCCGCCAAGCTCTCCTATTCCACCCTGGGTTTCGCGCTCGCGCCGGAGGAGTTCACCCTCTCCACCCTGGCCCAGCACTACGCAGCCGCCCTCGGCCACCCGGTGGACCCGACCAACCTCCAGCGGGTGCTCACCCGGCGAGGCGAACTGGTGCGTTGCGGACGAAGCGCGCCGCCGGGCCCCTCGGGCGGTCGGCCCGCCGCGCTGTACCGGTTCTCCGAGCGCAGACTGCGGATCACCGATCAGTTCGCGACACTCCGGCCGCCCGCGGACATCGAGCAGTGCCGTTCTTCCGGGACATAAAAGTGACCGCTGCGCAGCCGAATCCCCGGACCGGGCAGAAAGCGGTAACGGACTCGATCACCTGACCAACTGAATAAAGTTCCTGGCGTCACCATCTTCTAGGAGAACCGCGATGCCGACTGGAGCAGAACGCCCGCTTGATCAGGCTCTTGCCGAGACTGTCGAACTCGTTGAGAGCGCGCTGCAACGCGCAGCCCCGATACAGGGCGTCTTCGACCTCCACCCCTTCGACCACAGCGCGGCTGGCCTGACACATCGACGGAGACGCGAGATCGCACTGGAGCAGCTCCCCGCAGCGATCCCGCTTCCTTTCAGACCGGACGCCAAACCCGACGAGGTCGCTCCGAGACTTCAATTATTCCGGGGCCGTCGGGTGGTCCTCTGGGCGCTGTTCGTCCTCACAGTGGCAAGTGCCGCCCGTCCCGAGCTTTCGCTGTTCTTCGGCGTGGCGTGGTTGGTGGCACTCATCTGGCCGCGCGGATCCGGTGAGACGACGCGCACAAGTACCAGAACTCCTCAGGACGACGCCGTGGGCGGCGGACACGCCACCGAGATCGAGCTCCGGATCATCTGGATGGCCCGATGGCAGGCTGCTGCGATTGTCCGCACCCGGGCATGGAGGTCGGAGGAGCTCGCCGCTGGCGTCGGCCGGATCGACGTCTCAAGTGTTCTCGGCAATCTGACGGAGCGGGCTCTGAGTCTCTATCGGTTCACCTCGACAGCTCCCCCGATGCCGTCAAGGTCCCAACCGGAGTTGCGTCACCAGTGGCAGAGGGAGCAACAACGTATCGGAGCGATACGAGCCGAACTCGTTGAGCATGTGGCTGCACTCATCGTCTATCGAGAGCATCTGGATCTCATCTCGGATCTGCTCGACCAGCGCGACCTGATGGCGGTGTACTCGGAGCGGGCAGCAGCGTTTGACGACGTGCTGCCTCCTTCCCCTGAGGGGCCAGTTCTCCTCGACGCGACGACCGAGCAGCGTGACCTGCACAGCAATCTCGCGTCTCAGCTCCAGTACCTCAGCGCCATCACAGATGGCTCCGGAACAGCACTGCCTCTCTGCGACTCGGCTCAGGAACTCTGAACCTGGCCTGTTGCCCCGCGCTGTTCCGGTGGATTCCCCGGCTCCGCGCCGTCGAGACCGTCGCGCAGATCCGACGAATAGCTGAAGTGGGCCAGCACGGCGACAGTGAACGCCGCGATCATCGCGCCGAAGACCAGCCATCCGGCTCCGGGCGGGAACCAGTCCCACGACGGCCCTGACGTCCCGTAGATCATCCGGTCGAAGAACAGCGCCCCCACCGCCGGCGACTGCGCCACCACCGCCCCGTACGGCGCGTCCTGTGCCGGCGGAGCCAGGAGCGCGGCCAGTGGGGTGGCGACAGCCGCGGCGACCGCGCACGTCAGTCCCGGTAGCAGCAGGAACACGGGGATCCCACCCGGCCGCCGGAGGCCCGGGTGCCGGTGCCACAGCACCAGCACCGCCGACACCACCGCGGCACCCAGCAGGATGATCAGCATCAGGAGCTGACTGCCGCCGTCCGTCCCGGACTCCGGGAGTCGCAGCCCCCTTCCGTCGCCCACCGAGAGCAACTCCGAGCGGGGTGCGGACACGATCCACACCAGCAGCGCGGCGACGGCCGGCCCGACCACACCCGACAGGGTGCCCACGGCGCGGGACGGCGGCGAGCTGAACATGGGCGGGACTGTACCAACGCGGGCGGAATCGACCGTCTGTGGTGTAATCGGACGCGGCTCCGCCATGCTCCGGGTGTGCGCGCTCGCAGAGTCGGGGCGCTTGCACAGACCGGACGAACCGTCAGGAAGTACCCGCCAGTGGCCACTGAAACCCCGGCCGCGCCTGCTCGCCGCCGGCGCGGGAAGATGGCCTACCGGCACGACATCGACGGGCTGCGCGGGCTGGCGATCGCCCTGGTCGTGGTGTTCCACATCTGGATGGGCCGCGTCTCCGGCGGCGTGGACGTGTTCCTCACCCTGTCCGGGTTCTTCTTCCTGGGATCGCTCCTGCGCGGAGCCTCGGACGGACGCACCCCGCTCAACCCGATCCCCCACCTCACGCGGCTGGTCCGCCGGCTGTACCCGGCGCTCGTGGTCACGGTGGCCGCGACCGTGGCGGGAACGATCCTCATCAAACCCCCCACCCAGTGGTCATCGATCTTCGAACAGACCCTCGCGTCGCTGTTCTACTACCAGAACTGGGAACTCGCACTCACCTCCCAGGACTACGCCGCGGCCGACGCCACCATCTCGCCGCTGCAGCACCTGTGGTCCATGTCGGTGCAGGGGCAGTTCTACCTGGTCGCCCTGGCCGTCGTCCTGGGCCTGACCGCGTTGTGGCGGCTCGTCGTGCGGAGAGGTACGCCCACGACGTTCCTCCTGGTGGTCGTGGCCGCGGGCACCGCGGCATCGGTGTGGTGGTCCGCGCATGGCCAGGCGGTCAACCAGCCGTGGAACTACTACGACACCGGCGCCCGCATGTGGGAGCTGCTCATCGGCGGCCTCGTGGCGATCCTGCTCGCCGGGATCGTGCTGCCGTGGCCGCTGCGCATGCTCAGCACGATCGCGGGGTTGTTCCTCGTGGTGAGCACCGGCTTCCTGTTCGACGGCGCCGCCTATTTCCCCGGCCCCCTGGCGTGGTATCCGATCGGTGGGGCCCTGCTGATCATCCTCGGCGGCAACCTCCCCGAGGGTGAACGCGCGACGCCACGGAGGGACCCGGTCACCTGGCTGTTGTCCGCCAGGGTGTTCCGCCGCCTTGGCGACATCTCGTACTCCTTGTACCTGTGGCACTGGCCTCTGCTCATCCTCTGGCTCTCCTACGACCAGCAGGCCGAGATCACGCTGGTGTCTGGGCTGGTGATCGTCGCGGTCTCCGTGGTGTTGGCCCTCCTCACCGAGAAGTACGTCGAACGACCGCTGCGGATGGCCAGCCGGGCACGGAGCCGGGCCACACCCGCGGCCCAGCAGCGGGACGCACTCCGCAAGGGGCCCGGAAGGTCCGCCCGCGATCAGCAACGTTTCGTGAAGGCGACCGTCCTCGTCGTCGTCGCCGCCGTGGCCAGTCTCGGCACCGTCGGATGGTGGACGGCCACGTCCGCCTCCCGCTCGGCCGTGCCCTACGTCGACTCCCTCACCGACCCGGACCACCCCGGGGCCCGCGCCTTCTTCGACGGGGTCCCGGCCCCCGAGGGCGTCGGCTACCTCCCCTCCCTCCTGCAGGTGGGCAACGACCTGCCCGTGAGCACCATGGACGGGTGCATCTCGAACTTCGAGTCGTCCGAGGTGCAGATGTGTGTGTACGGCGATGTCACGGCGCCACGCACCGTCGCGCTGGTGGGAGGTTCGCACGCCGAGCACTGGATCAGCGGCCTCGACGAGGTCGGGCGCCACTACGGCTTCCGCGTGGTGACGCTGCTCAAGATGGGGTGCCCCCTCACCCTGGACGCCTCGGTGTCCGACAGTGACGAGCCGCTGTACGAGAGCTGCGCCGAGTGGACCCCGGCCGCCCTGGCCGCCCTCGTGGGCCTGGCGCCCGAGTTCGTGTTCACCACCGCCACCCGGCCGGTGGGGGTCGTGGGTCCGGACATCGCCCCGCGCCAGTACGTGGAGCTCTGGCGCGCACTGGACCAGCAGGGCATCGGCGTGATCGCCATCCGCGACACCCCGTGGCTCAACCAGGGACGCGGCCCGATCCGCGCCGGGGACTGCCTGGGAGACGGTGGAACTCCCGAAGAGTGCGGGATGCCCCGGGAGCGGTCCATCGCGCCGATCAACCCCGCCGGACTCGCCGGGGCCGGGATCGACTCGGTGCGGCTGATCGACCTCACCGACGGCCTGTGCGACGCGGAGAACTGCCCGGTCGTGGTGGGCAACGTGATCGTCTACCACGATTCCCACCACCTCTCGGGCTCCTGGGTCCGGTCCGCGTCGGGCGAACTGGCCCGGCAGATGGGGCCCGCGACCGGCTGGTGGTGACCGCCGGGGGCCCGGCACACCGTCGCTCGCCCCGATAAGCACTACTGTTGGGCCTTGTGACCAACGACGACGCGCAGCAGTCCGCCCCAGAGCTCATCCGCGCCTGGCCTGGTACCGCCTTCCCCCTCGGTGCCACCTACGACGGGACCGGTACCAACTTCTCCCTGTTCTCCGAGGTCGCCGAGCGCGTCGAGCTCTGCCTGATCGATCGGGAGGGCGCGGAGACGCGCGTCGAGCTCACCGAGGTCGACGGCAACATCTGGCACTGCTACCTGTTCGGCGTGACACCCGGACAGCGATACGGCTTCCGCGTGCACGGACCGTACGAGCCCGAACACGGTCTGCGCTGCGAC
Source organism: Dietzia psychralcaliphila (assembly GCF_003096095.1). NCBI lineage: Bacteria > Bacillati > Actinomycetota > Actinomycetes > Mycobacteriales > Dietziaceae > Dietzia > Dietzia psychralcaliphila. The sequence goes on along the minus strand of NZ_CP015453.1, from coordinate 1,471,924 downwards.
CCCTCGAAGTTGCTGCTCGACCCGTACGGGAAGGCGTTCGACGGCGAGTTCGACGGACACCCGAGCCTGCACAGCTACGACCTCGACGATCCGGACAGCCGCAACACCGAGGACTCGCTCGGCCACACCATGGTCACCGTCGTGATCAACCCGTACTTCGACTGGGGAAACGACCGTTCGCCCGGACACGAGTACCACAACACGGTGATCTACGAGGCCCACGTCAAGGGCATGACCGCCACGCACCCGGACATCCCCGCCGAGATGCGCGGCACCTACGCCGGCATGACCCACCCGGCGATCATCGACTACCTGACCGACCTCGGCGTCACGGCGATCGAGTTGATGCCGGTCCACCAGTTCATGCAGGACCAGCGCCTGGTGGACATGGGTCTGCGCAACTACTGGGGCTACAACAGCTTCGGGTTCCTGGCCCCGCACAACGAGTACGCCTTCGCCGAAAAGCCGGGCGACGCGGTGAGCGAGTTCAAGGCCATGGTCAAGGCGTTCCACGACGCCGGCATCGAGGTGATCCTGGACGTGGTCTACAACCACACCGCCGAGGGCAACCACATGGGGCCGACGATCGGCTTCCGCGGGATCGACAATCAGGCCTACTACCGACTGGTCGAGGGCGACGAGCAGCACTACATGGACTACACGGGCACCGGGAACACGCTCAACGTCCGGCACCCGCACTCCCTGCAACTCATCATGGACTCGCTGCGGTACTGGGTCCTCGACATGCACGTCGACGGCTTCCGGTTCGACCTCGCCTCCGCCCTGGCCCGGGGACTGCACGACGTCGACAGGCTGTCCTCGTTCTTCGACCTGGTCCAGCAGGACCCGGTGGTCAGCCAGGTCAAACTCATCGCGGAGCCGTGGGACGTGGGCGAGGGCGGCTACCAGGTGGGCAACTTCCCGCCACTGTGGACCGAGTGGAACGGGCAGTTCCGCGACACCGTCCGCGACTTCTGGCGCGGGGAGCCCGCCACCCTGGGCGAGTTCGCCTCGCGCCTGACCGGCTCCTCGGACCTGTACGAGAACACCGGCCGACGCCCCACCGCGTCCATCAACTTCGTCACCGCCCACGACGGCTTCACCCTCAACGACCTGGTCAGCTACAACGAGAAGCGCAACGAGGCCAACGGCGAGGACGGCAACGACGGCGAGAGCCACAACCGCTCCTGGAACTGCGGCGTCGAGGGCCCCACCGACGACCCGGCCGTGCTGGACCTGCGCCACCGGCAGCGCCGCAACATGCTCACCACCCTGATCCTGTCGCAGGGGACGCCGATGATCGCCCACGGTGACGAGGTCGCCCGCACGCAGAGCGGCAACAACAACGTCTACTGCCAGGACAACGAGCTCGCATGGATGAGCTGGGAACTGGACGAGGAGAAGGAGGATCTCCTCGCGTTCACCCGCAGACTCGTCCGCTTGCGCAAGGACCACCCGGTGTTCCGCCGGCGCAGGTTCTTCGGCACGGTGCTCCGCGACGACGAAGACCCCCAGGACATCGCCTGGTTCAGCCCCGACGGTTCGGAGATGACCCGCAAGGACTGGGATTCCGGCTTCGGCAAGTCCCTGGCCGTCTACCTCAACGGCGAGGGCATCCACGAGCCCGACGCGCGCGGCCAGCGGATCATCGACGACTCGTTCCTCATGCTGTTCAACGCCCACCACGAGCCCATCGAGTTCTCGCTGCTGGGTTCCGAGTACGCCGAGAGCTGGGAGGTCGTCCTGGACACCGCCGACCACCTCGAGGAACGCGCCGGTGAGCTGGGTTCGGACGACACGATCACCGTGGCCGATCGCGGCACGATCGTCCTGCGCAAGGTCACCTGATCGTGGCCGCCGCGGACCAGCCCACGACCGGGCCGCTGCGACGGGGCGCGGCACTGGCGAGCACCTACCGCGTGCAGCTGCGGACGCCCGCCTCCGACCCTGACGGCCGCGGGTTCGTCCTGGCCGACGTCGAGGAGCTGGTCCCCTACCTCGCCGACCTCGGCGTGGGCTCGGTGTACCTGTCGCCCCTGATGACCGCGACCCCCGGATCGACCCACGGGTACGACGTGGTGGACCCGACCACAGTGGCCGCGGAACTCGGTGGCATCGACGCGCTACGGTCCCTGCGGCAGGCGTGCCGGGCCCACGGGCTGGGCGTCGTGGTGGACATCGTGCCCAACCACCTGGGTGTCGACCAGCCGGTCGCGAACCGGTGGTGGTGGGACGCGCTGCGGCGGGGCCCCGATTCGCCGTACTTCTCGTTCTTCGACTTCGACACCGAACCCGCCAACGGGGCGGACGGCCGGATCGCGATCCCGGTGCTGGGATCACCGGAGGACATCGAGCAGCTCGTCGTCGTCACCCCCACCGGCCCCGGGACCGAGTCCGGCTCCGGCACCGAGTCCGGCTCCGGCTCCGGCGAGGCCGGTTCAGTTGAGGCCGAGCTCCACTTCTACGACCACCGCTTCCCGGTGGCTCCCGGCACCGGGGAGGGCAGCGCGCAGCAGGTTCACGACCGGCAGCACTACCGGCTGGTCCACTGGCGCGAGCCACTCCTGGGCTACCGGCGGTTCTTCACCGTCACCGGGCTCGCCGGCCTCCGGCAGGAGGACCCCGCGGTCTTCGACGCCACCCACTCCGAGGTACGCCGCTGGTGCGAGGAGGACCTGGTCGACGGCATCCGGGTCGACCACCCCGACGGCCTCGCCGACCCGGTGGGCTACGCCCGTCGGCTCCGCGAGCTGGCCGGCGACGACCGATGGCTGCTGGTCGAGAAGATCCTCGCCCCCGCCGAGGTACTCGAGCCCGCCATGCCCGTCGACGGGACCACCGGCTACGACGCCCTCCGTCTGATCGACCAGATGCTGGTGGACCACAGCGGGCAGGCTCGGTTGACCGAGCTGGCCACGCGGTACTCCGGCGGCCCCGGTGACGAGGAGCAGGTCCACGAGCAGTCCGCGCTGCTCAAGCGGCAGATCGTGATCGAGGACCTGTCCCCCGAGCTGACGCGGCTGGCTCGAGCGGTCCGGCGGGATGCCGCCGGTGGGCGGGAGTCGAGCGACGCCGCGGGTCAGGACCCGATCGGAGTGTCGAGTGTCGGTCCGGACGGTGTGGCCGGTGGTGGGATCGACGGTGGCGACGACGACGCGGACGCCATGCTCCGTGAGGCCCTGGTCTCGGTGATCGCGAAGACGCCCGTCTACCGCGCCGACTACCCCGTCCTGCGGGGCACCCTCCCGTCGATCATGGAGGACCTGCAGCGCCAAGAGCCCAAACTGGAGTCTGCACTCCGGCTCGTGGCGGGGGCGTTGGCTCTCGGCGGCGAGGCCTCGATCCGATTGGCACAGGTCACCGGCGCGGCCACCGCCAAGGCCGAGGAAGACCGCCTGTTCTACCGGCTCGGTCGGCTGGTCTCGCTGAACGAGGTCGGCGGCTCGCCGGGCCGTATGGGCCTGCCGGTGGAGGCCTTCCACCTGGCGATGGCCGAGCGCGCCCGCGCCACTCCGTTGGCGATGACGACGCTGAGCACCCACGACACCAAGCGGGGCGAGGACGTGCGTGCCCGGATCTCGGTGCTCTCGCAGCTGCCCGGAGAGTGGGCGGATCTCGTCGCCGAGGTGTTCCGGAGGTTTCCGCCGCCCGCCGAGGACGCCGGTTACTTCCTGCTCCAGGTGATCGTGGGCGTATGGCCGGAGTCGGGCGAGCCCTCCGACGTTCTGCGGTCCCGACTACACGACTACGCCGAGAAGGCACTGCGTGAAGCGGCCGTGCACACCACGTGGACCGATCAGGACGGGGACTTCGAATCCTCGGCCCACAAGTGGATCGACACACTGCTCGACTCGGGTGGCGCGCTGCTGGCCCCGTTCGCCCGGCGGATCGCCCCGGCCGGTCGCGACAACTCGCTGATCGCCAAGGCGACCCAACTGATGTCCCCCGGGGTGCCCGACGTATACCAGGGCACGGAGGTGTGGGAGGACTCGCTGGTCGACCCGGACAACCGCCGGTTCGTGGACTACGCGCCCCTGCGCTCCGGAGCGGTCGCCCGCAGCGGGCACCCCAAGTTCACGCTGGTCCGCGAGGCGCTGCGGATCCGGCGTGAGCACCCGGCTGCCATGGCGGGCGGTGCCCACGTCCCGCTTCCGGTGCGGGGCCCCGCTGCCGCCGACGTGGTGGCGTTCACCCGCTCCGTCGCCGGCCGGCCTGCGGTCGGCATGATCGCCCGGCGGCGCACCGCGGTCGTCGGCGCCGCAGACGTCGCCGGTACGTCGGTCCAGCTCCCGGACGGTGAATGGGCTGTCCGCCCGGACGGCCGGTCGATCTCCGGACGCGTGGACGTGGGCGACCTGCTCAGCGGGTCGCCGGTCGTGCTGATCGTGCGCGAGGCCGACTGAGGGTTCGCACGCGTTCGGCCTCGCCGGTGACCCTGTGACCTGTCGGTCTACCCGCGGCCCTGCAGCCGGTCGGTCTACCCGCGGCCCTGCAGCCTCGCGGCCCTGCAGCCGATCGGTCTACCCGCGGCCCTGCAGCCGGTCGGTCTCCCGCCGCTCGCGCTTGGTGGGCCGCCCCGCGCCCCTGTCACGCCGCGGTTGTGAGGCCACCACCTCCTTGGGCGGAGGCGGTGGCGAGTGATCGATGTAGCAGGTCGCGGCAACGGGAGCACCCACCCGCTTGTTGACCGTCCGTACGACCTCGAGGATGCGGATCCGGCCGAGCGCACCGGTCACCTGGACGCGATCCCCGGGCACGACGCTCTTCGACGGTTGCACGGCGTCCCCATTGACTTTGACGTGACCGCCACGGCAGGCGGCCGCCGCCTTGGTCCGCGACGGGAACAGCCGCACCGACCACGTCCACGCGTCCACCCGCACTGCCATACGGTGAGGATAACCGTGGCACGGCAGGCTCCATTCCGCCCTGCCCCGCCGAGCACCAGCAATCCCGCAACCTCACCTATCGGATTGCGACTGACCTACGGGATCCCACAGGTCAGGCGAAATCCGATAGGTCTGCCGTCGGGGCCGTTCAAGCTCCAACCGGAAGTTCACGCTGCAACCGGAAAGAGCACACGCCTGATCCGCTCGGCCAGCAGCCAAGGCTGTTCCAGATCAGCCCATCTCCAGTGGACGACCCGGTAGCCGAGAGCCATCAGTTCAGCGTCCCGGTCCTTCTCGCGGGCGAGCCGGCGCCTGGTTTCGGCAGAATCCGCCCCGTCGAAGTACTTGCCGAAGCCGTCGCATTCGCCGATCACCCCGTATTCACGCCAGAAGAAGTCCACTCTGGCGATTCGGTTGCCATGGGTATCGAAGATGTTCGCCTGCGTCTCCGGGGTGGGCAGGCCGTAATCGCTGAACGACAGTCGGCTCAGGGTCTCCGCAACGCTCTCGCTCCGGCCGTCGACCATCACCATCGCGGCCCGGGCCTTCTTGATCCCCATCCTGCCCACCGCCTGCTCCAGGGCGCACTCCAGAGCCGGCACGGAGACCAGCCCGCCGTTGACTGCGGCGTCCGCCACCGCAACGGCCGCGTCTCGCCTAGCCGAAGTCGCGAGGTCCACCACCGTCAGTGCCGGCTTCGTGACTCGAAGCCCATCGACACTGATGACGTCATCCCGTCGGAGCCGCAGGGTGCGGTGCGCGGTCAGATTGGTCGTGCGGGTCCGGCCCTTAGCGCCGTCTTCCGAGACGACGACCCGGCGTAGCGCAAGCCCCCACGACGGGAGTCCGAGGATGACGGCCGCGGACGAGTGGGAGAAGACCGGACAACCGAGTGCCGTGTCCGCGGCCAGAACCGACAGCAGGTGACGCGCGTCGCGGGGGAGCTCACGCGCGTCGCCCTCGACGTAGAACCCGGGCCTGATACGGATCAACTCGCGTGCCTCCACGGAACGGCTGAGCGCCTGACTGCTCAGGCCCCGGCCGAGAAGTTGTTGTGTGGTGAGGAGACGGGAGCGCAGGCCATTGATGTCGGTCACAGTCAGATCATCGCGATCGCGGAATGCGGGGCCCGGTGCTGAACCCACGTTTCGGATGCATCTGTGGAGACACCGAGCCCTGTGGAATGCGTGCAGCGGCCTGGTCCCACGGGGAGCTGACCCACCGGAATACGACTGACCGCTGGGATCCCGTAGGTCAGTCGGACTCCGATAGGTCAGTTGCAGTGACTGAGGACCAGAGTCGGCCAGTCTTGGCGGGCACTGGCGGGCGCTGGCGGGCGCTGGCGGGCGCCCGAAACAGGCCCCGTGCGAGACTGGCATCACAATTTCGGACGATCCCCTGGAGGGCCCATGACCGACGCCGCCACCACGCTCGAGCAGATCCTCGACGACCGCTACAGCTGCCGAGGGTTCACGTCCGAGCCCGTCCCCGAGGAGACGATCGACCGGATCCTGCAGATGGCCCAGCGCACGGCGTCCTGGTGCAACTCACAGGCCTGGCAGGTCGACCTGGTCACCGGGCAGGCGACCGCCGAGTTCGGCAAGCACCTCACCGAGTACGTGCTGGGCAACGGCATGCGCTCCGATCTGCCGGCGCCCGAGCGCTACGAGGGCGTGTACGGCGAACGGCGGCGGGCCAGCGGTTACGGCCTCTACACCGCGCTGGGCATCGAGCGTTCCGACAAGGATGCGCGACTGACCCAGATGTTGGAGAACTACCGGTTCTTCGGCGCCCCGCACGTCGCGGTGATCACCTCCGACGCAGGCCTGGGCACCTACGGCGCGGTCGACTGCGGTGGCTATGTGGCGACGTTCCTGGCGGCGGCGTCCTCGCTGGGCGTGTCCACCTGCGCGCAGGCCGCGCTCGCGCTCTACTCAGACGGAGTCCGCGAGCATCTGGGAATCCCCGAGGACCGGCTGATCGTGTGCGGGATCGCGTTCGGCTACGCCGACCCCGAACATCCGGCCAACACGTTCCGGGCGGATCGCGCGGACCTCACGGACGTGGTTCGCCGCCACGGCTGATCGTTGGCACCCCGACGCGGCGCCGTCCACTCCGCGGGCCGGGCGATCAGGGTCTGTCAGCGCAGCTCGCGGTTCTTCGGCTTCCCCGAGATGGCCTGGCGCACCTGATTGCCTTTGTAGATCGCCACGATTCCCGCGAGGATCGCCACCACGGTGAAGAACGAACTGGCGAACAACGCGATCGGCAGCGCCACCACGGTCACACCCAGCGCGATCGCCGTGGTGCGCGCATCCTTGCGCACCTGCTGCTTCTGGACCTCGATCGAGTTCGATTGGTAGGGCTGCATGCTCATACCATCAGGATTCCATATCTCGGCGCCGCGCCGCGTTCTCGGTGGTCGCCACCCCTGCCGCACGCCATTCGACACCACCAGAGCTCCGGGCGGCCAGGATCGGCCCCAGCTGCTCGATGTCCCCGGCCACGGTCAACGCCACCCGCCGGCCGTAGTCCACCCCGAGCACCTGCGCCCCCGCGGCGCGAACGGCCCCTTCGAGCCCTCCCGCCAGCGTGTGGTCGACCTCCGCGCGCCACGCCGGTGTCCGCGTCACCTCTACGACCCGGCCCGCCCGCCACGCCTCGTCGACGGCCGCCGACACCGCCGAACCGTACGCCCGCACGAGCCCGCCCGTGCCCAACTTCGTGCCTCCGAACCACCTCACGACCACCGCGCTCACGCCCGTCAGCCCACTGCCACGCAGCACCTCCAACATGGGGGTCCCGGCGGTGCCGGAGGGTTCGCCGTCGTCGTTGCTGCGCTCGATCCGGCTGGCACCGGGGACGTCCACGAGGAAGGCACTGCAGTGGTGGCGCGCTGCCGGATGGGCACGGCGGAGGTCCGCGACCAGCGCGCGGGCGCCCTCCTCGTCGTCGCACCTCCTCAGTACTGCGAGGAACCTCGAACGCTTCTCCTCGTACTCACCGGTGACGTCCGGGCCGGCGGACAGCCTGAGCACGCGCGTACCGGGGTCGGTCATGGAACAAGTATCGCCGCCCCGCCTCCGGGGGTATTCCCTACCCTGGGGTGGTGACCTTCCCGAGCAGTGACACGTTCTCCGTCTGGGCGCCGACAGCCGATGCCGTCGGACTCGTCCTGGACTCCGCCGATGCCGATCCGATCGCCATGCACCGCGCCGCCGACGGCTGGTGGACGTCGACCGTCGTGCGGGAGGTGGGCAGGGACTACGGGTTCGTGGTGACGGGCGACGACGGCGAGGTGAGCGATCCGCGTCCCGACCCACGGTCCCGGCGTCAACCCCACGGCGTGCACGGGCTCTCACGGGTGCACCGGGTGGACACCTCCCGGTGGACCGATCACGCGTGGACCGGTCGGCAACTGGCTGGATCGGTGATCTATGAGATGCACGTAGGTACCTTCTCCCCAGTCGGCACCCTGACCAGCGCGATCGAGTTCCTTGACGAACTGGTGGAGCTGGGCGTGGACATGGTCGAGGTGATGCCGGTCAACGCCTTCAACGGCGAGTACGGATGGGGCTACGACGGGGTGGCGTGGTTCGCCGTGCACGAGCCGTACGGCGGGCCGGACGCGTTCCAGGAGTTCGTGAACGCCTGCCACGCACGCGGACTGGGCGTGTGCCTGGACGTGGTCTACAACCATCTGGGACCGTCGGGGAACTACCTGCCGGAGTTCGGCCCGTACTTGTCCGCCGCCGACGGACCGTGGGGCGCGGGGCTCAATCTCGACGGACCGCACTCGGGCGAGGTGCGGCGCTACATCATCGACAACGCCCTGCGCTGGTTCGACGAGTTCCACGTGGACGCCCTGCGGCTGGACGCGGTTCACGCCCTGCACGACGCCTCGGCAGTGCACCTGCTCGAGCAGTTGGCGGTGGAGGTCGAGTCCCTGTCCACCCACCTCGGGCGACCCCTGTCTCTGGTGGCGGAGTCGGACCAGAACGATCCACGGTTGGTCACCGCGCGTGAGGGCGGCGGGTACGGGCTCCAGGGGCAGTGGGACGACGACGTGCACCACGCCGTCCACGCCGCCGTCTCGGGTGAACGCCAGGGCTACTACTCGGACTTCGGGTCGCTCGAGTCGCTGCGGCAGGTACTCACCGGGGCGTTCCTGCACGCCGGGACGTGGTCCGCGTTCCGCGGGCGGGTCCATGGCCGCCCGGTGGACGTGGGACGGGTACCGGGCAGCCGGTTCGTGGCGTACACCCTGACCCACGACCAGGTGGGCAACCGCGCCGCGGGCGATCGGCCGTCCATGAACCTGACCCCGGCCCAGCAGCTGGCCAAGGCCGCGATCGTCCTGTGCTCGCCCTTCACCCCCATGTTGTTCCAGGGCGAGGAATGGGGCGCGCGGACCCCGTTCTGCTTCTTCACCTCACACCCCGAGCCCGAGCTCGCCGACGCCGTGCGCCGGGGCCGGACCCGCGAGTTCGCCGAGATGGGATGGGACCCGGCCACGGTGGCGGACCCCCAGGACCCGGAGACGTTCCGGCGGTCGGTGCTGGACCGGTCCGAGCAGACCCAGGACGAGCACGCCGAGATCCTGCGGGGGTACCGCGCGCTCATCGCACTCCGGCGGTCCGAGCCCGACCTCAGCGATCCGTGGCTGGGGTCGGTGCGGGTGGACTGCGGGGTCGAAGCCGAGGACGGCCGCTGGCTCGTGGTCCACCGCGGCTCGCTGGCGCTGGTGGTGAATCTGGGCACCGAGCCGTCCCGGGTCCCGCTGGCCGGCGAAGCGGTGTTGGTCTCGGGGGCGGTGGCCGACGACGACTCGGTCTTCTGCCAGGCGTTCGGGTTCGCCGTGGTGCGGGTGGTGTGAGCGCAGCCGTCGATGAGTGCGCTAGTTCTCGGCGAAACCCGATGAGAACGCGCCGGCCTGCCCGATACTGCCGGTCAGCCAGTCCCAGACGAGCTGGGGTGCGCGGAAGAAGCCCTCGAGGGCAACCGATCCCTGTCCGCCCTCGGGCAGCGGCGAGCCGGGACTGCTGCCTACGACGATGGCGGCCACTGGCGTCGCGGAACCCCCGACGAAGCGATCCACTCCGGAGATGACCGGCACGACCTCTGCCCGGTAGCGGTATGTCCGAGTCTCCTGGGCCTGGGTCAGGGTGTCCGTCGGGAAGGTGTAGTTCGCGGTCGTCGTTCCCGTGGGAATCGTGATCGGGGCACCGTGGGGCAGATCGTTCCGGAAGAGCTGGATCGCAAGGCCGGCAGGCGCCGGTTTTCCGGCGGGAAGGGCGAACGCGGCCCGAAGCGTGACGGGCATCGTCCCACCGGAGAGAGCACCATTGGTGGAGGTGAGAACTACGTTCGCGTTCACCTCGTTGTAGCCGACGCTGACCGTGACCGGCTCTGACGTGCTCGACTCGATGTCGTCTACACGACCGGCGTAGGTGGCGGTGACCTCGTACTCGTCCCGGTACGAGCCGTTTGACAGGGTGGGGAAGGTGTAACTGGCCGTGGCCTGGCCGTTTGCCCCGACCGTCACGTTGGGCACGGTCGCGAGGAGCTGTCCGGTGGCCTTGTGTCGGATCGTGAAATTCATCCCTCCAGGGCGGATGTTGGACATCAGCTCCTCAGTGGAGGACACCTCCGCTGTGAGGTTGGTCGTCCGCGCGGCGAGCGGGAGCAAGGTATCCGACGTGACCATCCGCGTGGTGGTCTTGGCGAGATATCGGGGAAGTGAGCTGTTGACGGTTGTCGTGGACAGCGATCCCGCGTTGGCCGAGGAACCACAGAAGTAGTAGTTGGTACGCTCGGTCCCCCAGCCACCCTCTTCAGCCCCCTGAATGGTGTTCCTCGTCGGATCGTCGCTATCCCCGGACTGGCCCGCCGCCTTGAGGGCGGTCGTGATGGTCGATCCGTTCGCGAGGGACACCGGAGCGCGCATCTTCAACGCGACCTCGGGGAACCGGAAAGTAGTGTTGGACGCGACCTGCATACCGGCCTTCCAGCGATCGACCGCATCCCCGTTCCGCGAGTTCGCGCCGTGGAAGGCGGTCGCCCCTCCCGAGATCCGCGCGAAGGGGCCCTCCGTCGCGAGCTGCCCGTTCGCTGCCACCCGGTCCACCAACGCCGGGCCGTTCCCGGGAATGGAATACCCACTGCCGCCACCGTTGTAGTTGGCCGCGAGGTTGGTCGAATTCGACGGGAACGCGATGTCGTAGCTGAGGAGCCCGGCCTGTCGACCGTCCGTCGTCCTCATCGCCGCGGCACCCGGTTGCACGTATGCCGTGAAGACCTCTCCCGGCGCGACCGTTGCCGGGTATCGAACCACCACAGTCTCGGGGCTGACGATCGTCCCCTGGTTCTTGGCCCCCAGGAGGCCCCACGGCTTGACCAGCTCACAGGTGTGCGTGACCGCCGTCGACTGCGTTGTCAGTTGCTGTGCGACGGCCAGGGGAGCGATCGGCGAAACGATACCGGCCACCAGGCCTACAGCGAGCAGTGCAGAGGTCTTCCGCTTCGAGGCCATGCGACCGTCCTTAATCAATCTGTGACACCGTAGCGCGTCCACAGGACTCTGTGAGCCCGCTGTGTCGGGCTCGAAAAACCTAACATCGGACCATGATAGAAATCACATCTATAGGCAGACTAACGTCATGATCAGCGGTTCCATGCCTTAACTTTGCATGAGTGTAAGTGAGTTGTGTTTTTGATCACTCCGGTCAATACTACGTCTGTCAGGGCACCCAGCGTCCACCCCGATGCAGTTTGCCAACCTCGTCGCTCCAGGAGTCGGACGTATGCCCACTACCCGCACCCTCGTACGATTCCGCTCTGTGGCTGCCACTTCGACTGCCGCCGCCACGACCGCGGTCGCGATCGTCATGGCCGCAGCCGCCCCCGCGTCGGCGAATCTGCCGGGGGTCGATCCCGGGACGAACGTGGTGATCGTGGACAGCACCCTGATACAGGTCGCGGTCGATGCGCCGAATCTCACAGCTGGAACGGTCGGGGTGAGTCTGCAGAACAACACCACCTCACAGATCACCTGCAACGGCATCCGTGGAACCGACACCGGCACCACGAGCCGCGCCGGAACGGTCACGACCGACGAGATCGTCGCGCGAACGGTCGACTACTACGCCACGTACCCGCACGCCTTCGATCCCGGCATGACGATCCCGGTGGGCAGCAACGGCACCAACATCATCACCATCGGTGCCGACCTGGGGAGCATCACCGGACTCATACCGGGCAGCGCCGCGGGGAGCCTACGCTCGGAGTTCGGCGCCGCCGGGCGACTCAGCGAGATGTACACCTCCGCACGCCTCGACGGACTGGTGGGTGTCATCGAGTCGATCACGCTTCCCGCTTCCAGCGGCACCACACGGACAGTCGCGTTGAACGACCCGGCTTCCGGGCCCCGACCGGCGGACTTCAGACCCGGCGCTCTCTTCGCATGTCAGATCTCTGGCCAGGACTTCCTGTTCTCGGGATACTTCGGCGACGCGACGCCCACGATCCCGCTGGGAAGCATCACCTCGTCCGAGACCGGCCGGTTCGGCAGCTGAGTCAAGCGACAACACTCCACCAGGAACCCAGGAGACCACCATGGCTGCACTGCCCATCCGCACGCTCGCACTCATCTCGGCTCTCGCCGTCGGGCTCGGCTCCCCCGCCGTGGCGCACGCGCAGATTCCCGGAGCGATCGACGCCGGCACCGTCGTGATCACGGACAGCAACCGCCTCGTGGTCTCGGTGGACGCCGCCCAGGCCACCGCGACGAATGTCACCGGCCGGATCCAGAACACCACCGGCACCGGCTTCCGATGCGCCACGCCGGGAGTCCAGGGATTGGAATACCCCGGTCAGGTCACCGAGGCCGAAATAGTAGCCAGGTCCATGCGCTACTACGCCAACAACATCTTCCAACCGATCGGTGGTGTCGGGTTGGACATCACCGGAATCGAACTCGACCCCATGCCGATAGGGAGTCTTCTAGACATCCTGCCCACCGGCAGTTTCAACAAGGCACTCGGAGCCACCAGATCGGACCTCATGGATATCCGCTCGGCTCAGGAGGCCGCCCGCGTAGCCGGCCACACCGGCGATCCGCGGGTCGGGGGCAATGTCGCGTTCAACGTCGGCGCCAACGCCTCGGTCACGTGGAGTGCTCAACTGGGTACACCGGCGAGCGGTCAACGGTCCGATTTTCAGGCCGCGGCCCTCTTCTTCTGCACGGAGACCACCGGCGCCCGGCGCGCACACGTATTCGCGGGTTACGAGGGCGGCCTCGCCCCAACCCTCTAGCACTCCACACCTCGACGGAAGACCCCCACATGACATTCCCGATCCGAGCGGCGCTGCTGGCGACCGCGATCCTCACCACCCTGACCGCGGCCCCCGCTGTCGCGGGGGCCCAGAACTCGATCCCCGGTGACGTCAATGCCGGCAAGGTCGTGGTGACGTCACTGTCCGGTGTGGCTGTCACGGTGACCCAGCCAAACCTCTCCTCTGTCACCGTCTCGATAGCAAACGGTTCCGGGCGTAACCTCACCTGCGCGGGCCCCGAGGGCAACAGCACCGTCGGCGTCAGCGTGACCGCGGCGCCGGTCGCCCAGGCGGCGGTGCACTACTACGCGAACTTCGCCCATAAGTCGGATCCCGTCTCTGTGTTCGGCAGCTCAGGCAACGTCCAGAACCAGGACGGCACGATCACCGCGCAGGTCCCCTTCGGACCGCTACTCGGTCTCCTGCCCTCCGGGAGCATCGCCCCCATCCTCGGAGACGCCTATGCAGCGCGAGACTGGATAGCACGGAGCAACACCGCGGCAAAGATAGCGGGCCACGCCGGGACAACCGGCACCTTCTCGGTCAACAACGGGGCCACCCAGTCGCGCACTGTTGCACTCTCGCCTCCGAGCCACGGAGCGCGGACCGACTTCGCCGCCGGGGCGTTCCTCGTGTGCACCGATCCCGGTGGCCAGGCCTACGCTTTCGCCGGCTACGAAGGCGGGACACCGCCCTCTCCGAGCAGCAACGGCACCCTGCCGATCGGATCCACGGGCAACCGCTGACATCGCAGCCGACTCCACCGGTCACCGTCGTCGACCGGTCTGTCCTCAGCCTTTTCACGGGTCACATTTGTGTTTCGGAACTAATGAACAAGACCTCATGAATTAGGCCGAACGGGACACGACGCACCACCAGCAGCGCCGCGATCTCGACGGCCACTGGCGCTATCAATCCAGTTCATGGCGACAGTTGCGCCTGGCCCACACCCGAAGTGGACACATTCTGAGAAATGTGTTTGCGATCACATCCGGCATATGTAATGCTAAGCAAGCGTCCACAAAGTAAGGCGCATCACAGTTTCGCATCGCAGGCGCGGGCGAAATCCCACCACCTCCTTTAAGGGGAATCTCATGTCTCCAGCTTCGCTTCGTTCAACGCTGCGGACCGCCGTCGCAGTCGGCGCTTTCGGCGCACTCGCCGTCTTCGGCACCGCCGCGACCGCGGGCGCTCAGCCTGTCGTGGAGGCTCCGTCCTTCGGAAGCCTCGGTTCACTCACCGGGCTGATCGGTGACGGGAACTGGGGCAACCTCGACGGCTTCTTCGACGGCTCCGTCGGCGAGACCGGGTCGCTCACCGGTTCGGTCGGTTCGGTCGACGGGTCGCTCGGGGATGCCGGGTCGCAGACCGGAGCCCTCGACACGCTCGAAGCGGGCTCCTCCAACGGATCGGCCGGCTCGATGGGTCAGATCGCCGGCAACATCGACCCGGACGGCGTCACGGAAGCCAACACGGGTTCCGCCGGCATGTCGTCTGACCTGACGGGGATGCTCACGGGCGTCTCGGCCGGTTCGGTCGGCGACATCGTGCAGTCCGGCTCCTCGGCGCTCGGCGCCTTCACCCCGCCCGCGCCCGCACTCCCCTGACCTCACCACCCAGGCTGGAGCGTCACCCTTGCCAGTCGACAGAACCCCTGCAGGACGAGCAACCGTCCTGCAGGGGTTCTGTCGTTCCGGCGCGAGCCCTCTCGATCAGGTCAGGTACTCGTACGCCGCCGTCCCGGGCTCGAGCTGCTCGCAGTCGATTCGGGAGGCGTCCATCCGCTCGAGCAGGGAGTGCAGCCCCGTGGCGGAGCCGAGCTCGATGCCCACCAGGGCGGCCCCGTACTCGCGATTGTTGCGCTTGAGGTACTCGAACTGGGTGATGTCGTCCTCCGGGCCCAGCACCTCGTCGAGGAAGCGGCGCAGCTGTCCTGGCTCCTGAGGGAACTTGACCAGGAAGTAGTGCTTGAGACCCTGGTGCACCAACGAGCGTTCGATGATCTCGCTGTACCGGGAGACGTCGTTGTTGCCGCCCGAGATGATGCAGACGACCGTCGCGCCCTCGTCGATGTCGAGCTGGTCCAGCGCCGTGACCGCGAGCGCGCCGGCGGGCTCGGCGATGATGCCCTCGTTCTGGTAGAGCTCGAGCATCGCGGTGCACACCGCACCCTCGTCCACCGTGAGGACCTGGATCCGCTCGGTCATCGACGCGATCACCCCGAACGGGAAGTCGCCGAGACGGGCCACCGCCGCGCCGTCGACGAAGGTGTCCACGGTGTCGAGGGTGACCGGCTCCCCCGCCTCGAGAGCCCTGGTCAGCGAGGGTGCGCCCGCGGGCTCCACCGCGATGACCTTGCAGTCGGGGGCGTACTCGGCCAGATATGTGGCGAGGCCTCCGACCAGTCCGCCGCCGCCGACGGGCACCACCACGGCGTCGGGGAGCTCGTCGAGCTGCGCCAGGATCTCCGCCGCGATGGTTCCCTGGCCGGCCATGGTGTCCGGGTGGTCGAACGGCGGGACCATCGTGGCGCCGGTGCGCTCGGCATCGGCGCGAGCGGCGGTCTGGGCCGCGTCGAAGTTGACTCCGGTGACCACCAGCTCCACCCAGTTGCGTCCGTGGGCGAGGATCCGGTCGCGCTTCTGCTTGGGGGTGTTGGTGGGGACGTAGATGCGGCCATTGATCCCGAGGCTCCGGCAGGCGAAGGCCACGCCCTGGGCATGATTGCCCGCGCTCGCCGTCACCACGCCCGCGCTGCGCTGGTCGCCGGTCAACTGCGACATCAGGTTGTAGGCGCCACGGATCTTGTACGACCGGACCGCCTGCTGATCCTCGCGCTTGAGCAGGATCTTCGCGCCGGTCTGCTCGCTCAGCCGCTCGCTCGGGTGCAGATCGCTGGCGAGGATCACGTCGCCGATACGGCGGGCGGCGATGTCGATGTCGTCGGGGGTCACTACCTGGGTCGCGGCGGAATCGGTGACGGTCACGACGACCAGTGTCCCACCGCGCCGGTTGTCACCGCCAACTGGTCATCCGGTGAGGCAACCCGGCCCGAGCAGCGCCTTGAGATCCCCCATGAGAGAGGACGACGTCTCGACCCGCAGATGATCGTCCAGCCGCAACACCGTGGAGGAACTCCCGTTGACCAGCCGCAGGTGGACATCGGAGGGCCCGGGATGCCGCCCGAGGACCTGTTTGAGGGCGGTGACGGTCTCGATGGTGCACATGCGCGTGGGCAGCGTCAGCGCCAGCGGGGCGCCGTTGCCCCCCACGACCAGGTCCGGCACCTCGAGGGTGTCGCCGAAGACGGAGACGCGGTCCTCGCGGATGTTGATGCGCGCCTTGACCAGGACGACCGCGTCCTCGGCGATGTCGAGGGCGGCGAGTCGATACGTCTTGGGGAAGAAGAGCACCTCGACGCTGCCGTGGAAGTCCTCGATGGTGACGATCGCCCACGGCTCGCCGTTCTTGTTGACCCGACGGTCCACCCCGGAGATGATCCCGCCGATCGTCACGGCGGTGCCGTGGGGGAGTTCTCCCTCGTGGATGGTGGCGATCGACGTGTCGGTCTTGGCCGCGAGCGCGGACTCCAGTCCGTCGAGCGGGTGGCCGGAGACGTACAGCCCGAGCATCTCCCGCTCGAGCGCCAGTTTCTGTTTGATGTCCCATTCCTCGTCGGGGACCCGCACCGCGAACACGTCGCTGAAGGCGGAGGCGCCCCCCGCGTCGTCTCCGTCTCCCCCGCCGAACAGGTCGAACTGGCCCACCGCCTCGGCCTTCTTGGTGGACATGACCGATTCGACCGCATCGGCGTGGACCAGGAACAGTCCCTTGCGGGGATGCTCGAGGGAATCGAACGCCCCGGCCTTGATCAGGGACTCCGTGACCTTTTTGGTGCACGCGGTCTGGTCGATCTTGGCCAGGTAGTCGGAGAAGTCGGTGAACGCCCCCTTCTCCTTACGCGCGGTCACGACGGAGTCCACGACATGGGAGCCGACGTTGCGAACCGCGCCCATACCGAAGCGGATGTCCGTGCCGACCGACGCGAAGTTGGTCAACGACTCGTTGACGGATGGCGGTAGCACCTTGATGCCCATCTGACGGCAGTTGGACAGGTACAGCGCAGCCTTGTCCTTGTCGTCACCCACGGAGGTGAGCAGGGCGGCCATGTACTCGGCCGGATAGTTGGCCTTGAGGTAACCGGTCCAGAAGGAGACCAGCCCGTAGCCGGCGGCGTGGGACTTGTTGAACGCGTACGAGGCGAAGGGTTCGATGGTGCCCCACAGTGCGTCGACCGCAGCTTTGGAAAAGCCCCGCTCGAACATGCCGCCGGAGAACTTCTCGTACTCGGCGGCCAGGACCTCGGCCTTCTTCTTGCCCATGGCCTTACGGAAGCCGTCGGCCTCACCGGCCGTGTATCCCGCGAGCTCGCGGGAGATGGCCATGATCTGCTCCTGGTACACGATCAGGCCGTGGGTCTCCCCGAGGATGACCTTGAGCGGTTCCTCCAACTCCGGGTGGATGGGGGTCAGCTCCTGTTTGCCGTTCTTGCGGTCGGCGTAGTTCCAGTGCGTCCCCATCCCCATCGGGCCGGGTCGGTACAGGGCGAGCGCGGCCACGATGTCGTTGAAGCCGGTGGGCTTCATCCGCTTGAGCAGCTCGCGCATGCCGCCGGAGTCCAGCTGGAACACGCCCAGGGTGTCGCCGCTGGCCAGCAGGTCGTAGGTCGCCTGGTCGTCGGTACTGAGCGTGTCGAGGTCGATGTCCTCGCCGCGGTTGCTCTTGATGTTCTCCAGGCAGTCGCCGATCACCGTGAGGTTGCGAAGGCCCAGGAAGTCCATCTTGAGCAGGCCGATGTCCTCACACGAGGGGTAGTCCCACCCGGTGATGAGGGCCCCGTCCTGCGCCCGCTTCCACATGGGGATCACGTCGAGCAGCGGCTCGGACGACATGATCACGGCGCACGCGTGGACACCCGCCTGGCGGACCATGCCCTCCAGTCCGCGGGCCGTGTCGTAGATCCGCTTGACGTCCGGGTCGGTCTCGATGAGTTGGCGGACCTCCGAGGCCTCGCCGTACCGCTCGTGCTTGGGGTCGGTGATGCCCGAGAGGGGGATGTCCTTGGCCATGACCGCGGGGGGCAGGGCCTTGGTGATCCGGTCGGCGATCGCGTATCCGGGCTGGCCGAAGTTCACGCGGGCGGCGTCCTTGATGGCGGCCTTGGTCTTGATGGTGCCGAACGTGATGACCTGGGCGATCTTGTCGGCGCCCCACTTGTCGCTGGCGTAGCGGATCATCTCGCCACGGCGACGGTCGTCGAAGTCGATATCGATATCCGGCGCGGACGGGCGTTCCGGGTTGAGGAACCGCTCGAACAGCAGTCCGTGCTCGATCGGATCGATGTTGGTGATCTTGAGCGCGTACGCCACGAGCGCACCCGCGGCGGACCCCCGGCCCGGGCCGACCTTGATGCCGATGGAGCGGGCGTACTCGATGAGGTCACCGACCACCAGGAAGTACCCGGGGTACCCCTTGCCCTTGATCACCTCGAGCTCGAACTCCGCGCGGTCCAGGTACTCCTGGGGAACCCCCGCGGGGAAGCGCCACTCCAGGCCCTTGTGAACCTCCCGGGCCAGCCAGGTGTCCTCCGTCTCGCCCTCCGGCACGGGGAACTTGGGCATCCGGTCCTTGGGGGCCCAGATCTCGTCGTAGGGCTGGACCCGTTCGGCCACCCACAGTGTGTTGTCGCAACCACCAGGGACCTCGGTGTCCCACTGGGCGCGCATCTCGGCCGCGGACTTGAGGAAGTACCCGTCGCCGTCGAACTTGAAACGGTTCTCGTCGGCGAGGGTCTTACCCGTCTGCACGCACAGCATCGCCTCGTGCGCGTGGGACTGCTCGCGGGTGACGTAGTGGCAGTCGTTGGTCACCAGCGGGGGCATCCCCAAATCCTTGCCCAGCTTGAGCAGGTCCTCCCGGACCCGTCGCTCGATGTCGATGCCGTGGTCCATGAGCTCCAGGAAGAAGCTGTCCTTCCCGAAGATCGACTGCCACTTCTCGGCCGCCTCGTACGCCTCCTTGTGATGGCCCAGGCGCAGGCGCGTCTGGATCTCGCCGGAGGGGCAGCCCGACGTGGCGATGATCCCCTCGGAGTGCTCGGCCAGGATCTCGGCGTCCATCCGGGCCCACTTGCCCAGCTGGCCCTCGTACGAGGCCAGCGAGGACAGCAGGAACAGGTTGCGCAGACCTGTGGCGTTCTCGGCGACCATGGTCATGTGGGTGTAGGCGCCCGAGCCGGCGACGTCGTCGCTCTTCTGGTGCTTCTCGCCCCACAGCACGCGCTTCTTGTTGAACCGCGACTCGGGGGCGACATACGCCTCGATCCCGATGATCGGTGTGATCCCGGTCTTCTTGGCCTGCTTGTAGAAGTCCGAGGACCCGTACATGTTGCCGTGGTCGGTCATGCCCACCGCGGGCATCCCGAGCCTCTTGGCCTCCGCGAACATCGGGTTGATCTGCGCCATCCCGTCGAGCATCGAGAACTCGGTGTGATTGTGCAGATGCACGAACTGGGATCCGCCCACGCAGCATTCCTCCTACGGCTTGTCCGGCCCAGTCTAGGTCGGTTCTACGACACGACCCGAAACGCCAGCACGGGCCGAGCGTGGCGACCTCCCGGCCAGCGTGAACGCGATCACGGCCACCCAGATCAAGGCGAAGCCCGCCCACTGCACGGCGTCCAGTCGCTCTCCCACCACCAGCAGTCCCCAGGCCATCTGGAGTACCGGGATGATGTACTGCAGCATGCCCACGGTGGCCAGCGGGATCCGTTGGGCGGCCGCCGCGAACAGGAGCAGCGGCACCACCGTCACCAGGCCGGAGGTGGCGAGCAACGCCGAGTGTCCCACCCCCTGTCCGGTGAACGTGCCCGCGCCGGTCGCCCCCAGCCATCCCAACACGACGAGCGCGAGCGGGGCGATGATCAGCACCTCACCGGTCATCCCCACCACCGGGTGCACCCGCAGCTTCTTCTTGAAGACCCCGTACAGGCCGAAACTCGCCGCGAGGAGCACCGAGAGGTACGGGAAGTGTCCGTACCCCACGGTCAGGACGCCCACGGCGACGACGGCGAGGGCCACCGCGAGCACCTGTGGGCGGTTCAGTCGTTCGCGGAAGACCAGGACTCCAAGGAGGACGCTCACCAGGGGGTTGATGGTGTAGCCCAGCGCGGCCTCGGTGACCCGTTCGGAGTTGACCGTGTAGACGTACACACCCCAGTTCACGGTGATGAACGCGGCGGCGCCGGCGATCCTGGCCCACGAGAGGCGGTCGAGCGCCCACAGCTCTCGCCACCGTCGCATCACGGTGAGCACCACCGCCATGATCACCAGTGACCACACGATGCGGTGGCCCACGATCTCGACCGCACCGGCGGGCTCGAGCAGTGGGAAGAACGCCGGGAAGAATCCCCAGATCGTGTACGCGAGAACCCCGGAGAGCATCCCGACCGCCACCGACCGGTCGGCGGGAACCTGCTCGCGGATCGTCCCGCCGTCCTCGTTCACCCGCGCAACCCTAGCCCCGGAGGGTTCAGGTCGGCGGCACCGGAGCGTCGTCGGGCAGCGGCGACGCGGCGTCGACCTGCTGGGGCTGGAGGGGACGGACGGCGAAGCGCTCCCACACCGCGTCGGCGGGCAGTGCCTCGACGGCCCGCACCCACGGCTGTTCGGCCACGGCTCGGAGCTGAGCCGGGGTGCCCCGCGCGAGCAGGCCCACGATCGCCGGCGCCCCGGATCGGAGCCGCGAGACTGTGAGCGCGTTGGTCGCCGCCGCACGGCCGGCGTCGGGCGGGCTCGGAACCCCGGGGCCAGCGGGGTCGACGCCGTCCAGTCGCTGCACCACGTTCCGGAGGCCGCGGTCGAACACCGGCTCCCGGCCCGCCTCCCCTGCGACCGGCTCGGCGAGCGTCACGCCGGTCACGGGCATCGCGACGCCGTCGACCGGCACCTGGACATAGAGACCGGAGACGCGGGGAAGCTCCCGGACCACGCCTGCGGCCTCGGGAACCGTCCACGCCCATCCCGCTGTGATGAGCGCCCACCGGGGTGCATCAGCGTCAACATCGCCATTGGCGGCGTCGCCGTTGGCGGCGTCGCCGTTGCCGTCGCTGTCTCGTCCGCCGTCGCTGGCGCTGGCGCTGTCGCTGTCGCCGTCGTCGTCGTCGCCGTCGCCGTCGAGGGAGCCGGCGGCACGCGCGAGGTAGTCGTCGACCAGTTCGCCGTTCTCCGGGCCCAGCGAATCGCTCATCACCCCTGGGCTGCGCGGCAGCTCGGTACGCAGCGCGGTGAGGAGGGCGACCAGTGCCAGGACGATCACCACACCGACGCCCGCGATCTTCACGATCCGCAGGCCGGCCGATCGGGGGGTCGCCCGACCGGTGCCCGCGGGGCTGCTCACGCCGGGCGGAGGGCGTCCAGCGCGAGCTGGAGGTCGTCGGGGTAGGAGCTGGTGAAGTCCACGCGCTCACCAGTGCCCGGGTGGTCGAACCCGAGTCCCACCGCGTGCAGCCACTGCCGCTCCAGTCCGAGCCGCTTGGCCAGCACCGGGTCGGCGCCGTAGGTCAGGTCGCCGGCGCACGGGTGGTGCAGGGCCGAGAAGTGCACACGGATCTGGTGGGTGCGCCCGGTCTCCAACTTCACCTGGACCAGCGTGGCGGCCTGGTGAGCTTCGAGCGTGTCGTAGTGGGTGATGGAATGCTTGCCGTCGGAGGTCACCGCGAACCGCCAGTCGTTGGAGGTGTGGCGACCGATGGGGGCGTCGATCGTCCCGGACAGCGGATCGGGATGCCCCTGGACCAGCGCGTGGTAGGTCTTGTCGACTGTGCGGTCGCGGAACGCCCGCTTGAGCAGCGTGTACGCGCGCTCCGAGGCCGCCACCACCATCAGGCCCGAGGTGCCCACATCGAGGCGGTGGACGATCCCCTTGCGCTCCGGCGGCCCGGAGGTCGAGATGCGGTACCCGGCTGCCGCCAGGCCCCCGATCACGGTGGGTCCGGTCCAGCCCACGGAGGCGTGCGCGGCCACGCCGACGGGTTTGTCGACGACGACGAGGTCCGCGTCCGAGTAGATGACCGCCATCCCCTCCACCGGCTCCGCGACCACCGCGGGTTCGGCCCGCGGATCGGGCATCTCGACCTCGATCCATGACATCCCGGTGAGCTTGTCGGACTTGCCCACGGCCCGGCCGTCGACCAACACCTTGCCCTCACCGGCGAGGTCGGCCACCGCCGTCCGCGAAATCCCGAGGAGGCGGGAGATTCCCGCGTCGACCCGCATCCCGTCGAGACCGTCAGGGACGGGGAAGGTGCGGAGTTCACCCATCAGTGCCGCCCTTGCCGCGCTGGCCGTCGGTGTCTCTACCGTCACCGCCGAGCTGGCCGTCGCTATCTCTACCGTCACCGCCGAGCTGGCCGTCGCTATCTCTTCCGTCACCGCCGAGCTGGCCGTCGCTATCTCTTCCGTCGCTGCCGTCCTTGCCGTCGAGACTGTCCGTCGCGGCGGCGGCGTTCTCATCCGGCCCACGCGAGCCGTCGAACTCCACTCCCCTGAACACGGCGACGGCCACCACGATCACACCGACGACCAGACTCGAGTCGGCGATGTTGAACACCGGCCACCATCCCACCGAGACGAAGTCCACCACGTGGCCGCGCAGCACCCCGGGCGAGCGGACGTACCGGTCGATGAGGTTGCCTGCGGCACCTCCCAGGATCAGGCCGAGACCCCACGCCCACCACCGCGAATGGACCTGTCGCGAGAACCACAGCAGCCCCGATACGACCACGGTGGCCACGACGCTGAGCACCACGGTGAACTCGGTGCCCATCGAGAACGCGGCACCCGGGTTGCGCAGTAGGAGCAGACGCACCGTGTCTCCGACGATCTGGACCGGCGGACCGCCCTCCAGCGCGGCCACTGCGATCACCTTGGTGATCTGATCGGCGATCACGATCACCGCGGCGATCACCAGCATGACCACCGGCCCGGCTCGGAAGAAGTGGGCGCGTGCGCCCTCGGGCATCGGTCCCGGCGCGTCGGACCGCGTCCCGTTGGTCTCCGTCATGCGGTCCAGTATCCCTGATCCCCCGGCGGGCCCGGGTGTCGGTGGGGTGACCCTCTAGGCTCGGGGATCGTGAACCCCCGAACACCCCTTGCCTCCGGCCGTGCCCGACCCACGCGAGCCGGTCGCCGACTACTCGTCACCGCCCTGGCTGCTGCGCTGGTCGCCTCCACGGCAGCGTGTTCGGACGGCGGAGACTCCCCCGGCGACGACGCGGTCAACTCGCAGGAGGAGCAGGCTCTGGAACCGGCGGTGGAGGTGGACCCCGGCCCCGCCCCCACTGTGGAGCTCCTCGACGAGGGCTCCGGAGAACTGCGGGTGTTGGCCTACGCCCCGTCACGCGAGCCGGTGACCGTCGCCGTCACCAGGTCCGCGACTGCTCGCACGACCGTGCCGGGCGCGGAGCCGAGGATCGACGAGACCCCCGAGCAGACCCTGACCGTCGAGGGGTTGTCGGAGCCGGATGTCGACGGCGCCCAGCGGGCCACCGTCACGGCACGGGAGTTCACCTCCGTGGACGAGCTCCGCTCGGCCCAGTTCGCCACCGCTCCCGGGTTCGCGGTCACATGGACCCGGAGTGCCGACGGCATCGTGCGCGGTCTCTCCCTGGAGGCGCCGGCCACCGCGACGGACGCGGCCCGAGCCGGCGTGGAGATCACCGCCAACGCGGTGTCGGACGCGACCGTCGCGTGGCCGACGGAGGCGATCGGGGTGGGCGCCAGATGGACCGTCACCCGCACCGTCGACGACGCGGTGGCCCCGACGCGGGTCGTCACCTACGAGCTGACGGCCCTCGACGGCGACGTGGCGACCGTCGACATGGAGGCGAGTGCGCCCGATACCGCCGAGACCCTGGACGCACCGGCTCCCGACAGTGGCCCGGGCGTCACGTTGGAGGTCGAGGCATACGAGGTCGAGGGCTCGGGAGAACTCACCGTGGACCTACGGGCGCCTCTGCCGGTGGACGGAACGACCGAGTCCTCGACGCGTGCCGTCTACGTGGACCCGGAGTCGGGCCGACGGACGACGTACGACGAGGACTCGGTCCTGGAGTTCCGCCGCGCCGACTAGAACTGCCGGCCAGAACTGCCGGCCAGAACTGCCGACTAGAACCGCCGGCTGGAGCCGCGGGCGGAATCTCGGCCGGTCAGACCTGTCGGTCTCCCAGCGGCGCGGACTGCGTCCGCGCCGCTCCAGGAGATCAGGCGACCTGGCAGGTGGCCGGCGGCTGGAGCCCGGCGTTGGTGATGAGCGCGCAGGCGAAGGACTGCTGCAACTGCCACTGGCCGCCCTGCTGGATGAACTGCGCCTGGACGTTGATGTCTTCCTGTCCGGGCTGCATGATCACCGCGTTGGCGATGAGTGTCCCGGGGATGTCGCCCTCGGCGGCACCGGTGATGGTCACGTCGGCACCCTGTTCGGCCTTGAGGGCCGCGATCTGGTCGAAGAGTTCGGGCGCCTCGGCGCCGCCCTCCACCAGGTTGACCTTCTCCTCCAGCGGCACCGTCGGGTCGGAGGCCCGGTCGAGCAGCTGGGACAGCTCCTCGGCAGTGGGCACGGTCTCGGGCTCCTGCTCGGTGGCCGTAGGGGCCGGTGCCGTGTTCGGCCGGGTGTCATCGTCCCCGCCGCATGCGGCGAGTCCGCCCAGGGCGAAGGCGGACAGGGAGACTGCGGCGATGGTCCGTCGAAGACTCACGCATGGTCCTTTCGTCGTGATGGGCGATCGTCGTGTCGCTCGATCGTCTGTGGTGTTCGGCTAGCGGGGCCGTTCACCGGCCCAACGAGCACTGACGCGCCATTGTTCCACCGACCACGGCCCGGGTGGTTGACGACGAGTCCCGAGCCCACCACTGTGGACCGGGTGAACAGCGTCGAGACCAGCACCGATACCCCCCACGTCGTGATCTGCACCACCGGTGGCACGATCACCGCCTCCACGGCGCCGGGAGGTGTGGTGGTGGCAGGCGACTCGGACGTGGCCACGCAGGCCATGCTCGACGAGCTCCGCACGGTGCTGCCCGCCTCGGTACGGGTGAGCGCCCGAGCAGTGCTGGACGCCGACTCGTCGACGTTCGGCCCTCCGGAATGGGACCGCCTCGTCGACGTGGTCGCGGACGTCCTCGCCGATCCGGGCGTGTCCGGGGTGGTGGTGGCCCACGGGACCGACACCCTCGAGGAGACGGTCATGGCGCTGGACCTCCACCACACCGACCCCCGCCCGGTGGCGGTCACCGGTGCGCAGCTGCCCGCCGACCACCCCAAATCCGACGGACCCGCCAACCTCCTCGACGCGGTGCTGCTCGCGGCCGACCCGGTCTCACGTGGCCTCGGCGTCCTGGTGGTCCTGGGGCGGGCGATCCTCCAGGCCCGAGGGGTACGGAAATGGCACACCACGGAGCCGGTCGCCTTCGCCCGCAACGCCCCGGACACGCCCGTCGAGGGCCTGCCCCCGGAACTCGAACGACCCACCCTTCCCGGCCGAGCCCGATTCACCGGCACCCGGGTGGACGTGGTGTCCTGCCCGCCCGGCTCCGACGCCGTGGCTTTGGGGGCCTGTGTCGATGCCGGTGCCCGGGGGCTAGTCCTCGAGGGGTCCGGGTCCGGAAACCTCCCCCCACTCGTCGCCGAGGCGGTGACGGAACTGTCGGTCGAGCGCCCGGACATCGTGGTGGTGACCGCGAGCCGTGTGCCGCGAGGCGAGGCGACAGCCACCTACTCGGGACCCGGCGGGGGCGCCGAACTCGCGAAGCGGGGCGTCCTGAGCAGCGGATACCTGCGCTCCGCTCAGGCGCGGGTGCTGCTCACAGCGTTGCTCTCGCTCGCCGACACCAATGCGGGAGCCGGCGCGGAGGCCGGGGCGGATGCCAGCCCGGAGGCCGGTGCAGCCGCGGTCCGCAGACAGTGGTCCCGATACCACCTCTACAGCTGAGGAGCAGACCCACGCCTCTACGGCCCCGCCTCGATGCCTCCTCAGCTTGCGCTGGCTGTTCGTCCGGTTGGTCTGGAGTGACGCTGGTTCGGTCCAGACACGCAGCGCACCCGGGACGGAGCCAGGGCAGAGCCGCAGCGCACCCGGGACGGAGCCGGGGTCACCAGCCGAGGGAGTCCAATGGGTCGGCGACCTCGAGCCTTGGGTCGTCGTCGGCGAAGGTCCGCATCCGACCGGGCCCGGTGACCGCGGTCTCGAACCGGACCGACACCCGGCCGTGGCCGGAGCCCTGGACCCAGCCGTGGCCGAACTCGGGATGACGCACGTCCGAGCCGGTCCGGAACCTCTCCTCCTGCCCCCGCCGCCACGCCCCGATCGCCGGGAGCGGGTGGAGGGCGTCGTCCGCGGCCGCGGTCCCGGCTGCGGCCGCGGTCCCGGCCGCGGCTGCGTCGTCGTCGTTGTCGTTGTCGGTCGTGACAGTGGTACCCACCCCCACGATGTCGGGGAGGTCCTCGTCCTCGTCGTGGGCGGGGACGTGCCGCGCCCCGGGGAGGAACTCCTGCTCGAACAGTGCGTCCTGGTGGATCTCGGTGAGTCCCGAGAGGCCCACTCCCAGCAACCGGATCGCGCCGAAGTCCAGAGGGTCGGGGGCCAGCGACCGTGCCACGGCGACGATGGTCTCCAGAGACGAGGTCCCCGCCGAGAGGGTGTAGGAGCGCGTGATCGACGTGAAGTCCGTGCGCTTGACCTTGACCGTCACGGTCCGGGCTGCCCGCCCGTCGCCCAGCAGCCGCCGGTGCGCCCCCTCCGCCGACCTGCGCACCGCCACGGCCACCTGGCCGGCGGTCGTGAGATCGGCCGCGAAGGTGCTCTCGGCGCTGATCTGCTTGGCCTCGGCCCGCTCGTGCACCGGCCTGTCGTCGTACCCCCGCGCGATCCGGGCGATCGCGGGCCCCACCGTCCTGCCGAGGGCGTGGACCACGTCGTCGTCGTCCATCGCCGCCAGATCCCCGATGGTGGCGATCCCGAACTGGGACAGCCGCTCCCCCGCCACCGGCCCCACGCCCCATAGACTCCGGACCGGCAGCGGGTCGAAGACCCGGGCGTGGTCCCGACGGTGCACCACCGCGACCCCGTCCGGCTTGGCCAGCTCGGAGGCGATCTTGGCGTACTGCTTACCCGCGCCCGCCCCCACCGAGGCCGGCAGGCCGGTGGCCTCGCGTATCGCCGCCCGCAGGTCCTGCGCCCATTGGCGGGTCCGCTCGACGTCGGCGCCACGCAGCTCGGGAGGTTCGAGGAAAGCCTCGTCCACCGAGACCTGCTCGACCACCGGGGCGTGCTCGGCGAACACCTCGAACACCCGGCGGCTCAGCGCGCGGTAGACCGCCATGCGCGGGAACACGAAGACGGCCGAGGGGCCCACGAGTCGCCTCGCCTGGTGGGAGGGCATGGCCGAGCGTGCACCACGGGCGCGGGCCTCGTAGGAGCACCCCGCCACCACGCCGCGACCCCCCACACCTCCCACGAGCACCGGCCGACCCCGCAGGGTCGGCCGGGTGAGTTGCTCGCAGGAGGCGAAGAAGGCGTCCATGTCCACGTGCAGGACCCAGCGGTCCTGCCCGTCAGCCATGTCGGATCCCGTCTCGGCTCTGAACCGGCGCGATCAGACCCGGGCCAGCGTCATCCTGACCCCCTCGGCGAGCTCGGCGGGGTCACCGTCGCCCGGGTTCAGCGCGTCCACCACAGCGAAGTCCGTGGCCAGGACCTCCCCGGCGATCAGCTGGGCGTGGCGGTCGGCCCACTCCCGGCGGGTCGCAGGGACCTCCAGCCGCACCCGGATGCGGTCGGAGATGTCGAACCCGGCGCCGCGCCGGGCCTCCTGGATCTCGCGGATCCGGTCCTTGGCCCAGCCCTCCGCCTCCAGCTCCTCGGTGACGGTCAGGTCCAGCACCACCAGTCCGGCCCCGCCCGGCAGCGCCGCCGTGGACTCCGGGTCGGCGGCCACCAGACGGTGCTCGTACTCGCCCTCCTGCAGCTGCACGCCGCCGGCGGTGACCACGCCGTCGGTCTCGGACCAGTCCCCGGTTTTGGCCGCCTTGATGCACGCCTGCACCTGCTTGCCCAACCGCGGCCCCGCGGCGCGGGCGTTGACGGCCAACTCCATCCGCCCGTGGGCGGCCACGTCGCTGGTCAGGTGGACGTGCCGCACGTTGACCTCGTCGGCGATGATCCCGGCGAACGGCTCGAGCCGCTCGGCGTCAGGCATCGCCACGGTGAGCGAGTTGAGTGGCAGGCGTACCCGCAGCTGCTTGGCCTTGCGCACCGAGGAGACGGTCGAACACACCGACCGCACGGCCTCCATCGCCTCGACCAACCCGGCATCACGCGGCAGCTCGTCGGCGGCCGGCCAGTCCACCAGGTGCACCGATTCCTCGCCGGTCAGCCCCGTCCACACGACCTCCGACATGAGCGGAAGCAGCGGGGCCGCGAGCCGCATGGTGGTCTCGAGCACCGTGTAGAGCGTGTCGAACGCATCGCGGGAGTCCTGACCCGACGACTCCCCCGCCCAGAACCGGGACCGGGACCGGCGCACGTACCAGTTGGTCAGGGCGTCGGCGAACTGCCGCAGCTCGTCGCAGGCGGTGGCGATGTCGGTGACGTCCAGGGCCTCGGTCATCGCGTCCCGGGTGGTGGCCAACCGGGACAGGATGTAGCGGTCCAGGACGTGCCGGGAATCGGTGCGCCACGTGGCCCGCTCAGCGGCGTACAACTGCAGGAAGCTGTAGGAGTTCCACAGCGGCAGCATCGCCTGTCGCACGCCCTCGCGGATGCCCTGTTCGGTCACCACCAGATTGCCGCCCCGGAGGATGGGCGAGCTCATGAGGAACCACCGCATGGCGTCGGAGCCGTCGCGGGCGAAGACCTCGTTGACGTTGGGGAAGTTGCCCTTGGACTTGCTCATCTTGAGGCCGTCGTTGCCCAGCACGATCCCGTGCGCGGCGACGTGCGTGAACGCCGGGCGGTCGAACAACGCCGTGGCCAGCACGTGCAGTGTGTAGAACCAGCCGCGGGTCTGGCCGTTGTACTCGACGATGAAGTCGCCCGGATTATGGGTCTCGAACCACTCCTTGTTCTCGAACGGGTAGTGGACCTGCGCGAACGGCATGGACCCGGACTCGAACCAGCAGTCGAACACGTCCGCCACCCGGCGCATGGTGGACTTGCCGGTCGGGTCGTCGGGGTTGGGACGGGTCAGTTCGTCGATGTACGGACGGTGCAGATCGGTGGGCCGCACCCCGAAGTCGGCCTCGAGCTCGTCGAGCGAGCCGTACACATCCACGCGCGGGTAGGCCGGGTCGTCGGACTCCCATACGGGTATCGGCGCGCCCCAGTACCTGTTCCGGTTGATGTTCCAGTCCCGCGCGCCCTCGAGCCACTTGCCGAACTGTCCGTCGCGCACGTGTTCGGGCATCCAGGTGATGTGCTCGCGGTTGAGCTCGACCATGCGGTCCCGGAACGCGGTGACCTTGACGAACCAGGCCGGCAGCGCCATGTAGATGAGCGGCTGTCCGGATCGCCACGAGTGCGGGTAGGAGTGCTCGATGGTCTCGTGACGGATCAGGCGCCCCGCGGCGCGCAGGTCTCGCGAGATGGGCGCGTTGGCGTCGAAGACCAGCTGACCCGCGTACGGCGGCACCTCGGCGGTGAACTTGCCGTCGGGGCCGACCGGGATCACCAACTCGATGCCCGCCGCGTCGCAGGCGTCCTTGTCCTCCTCGCCGAAGGCGGGGGCCAGGTGGACGATGCCGGTGCCCGATTCCGTGGTGACGTAGTCGGCCGAGAGCATGACGTGGGCGCCCGCGTGGCCACTGAAGAAGTCGAACGGCGGGACGTAGGCCAGGCCGACCAGTTCGGTGCCCTTCGCCGTGGCCACGACCTCGGCGTCCTCGCCGAACTCGGGGGCGTACACCCCCCGGCGGGCCTCGGCCACGACGAAGCGGCGGCCGGCGAGCTCACCGGAGTTCACCTGCACCACGCAGTAGTCGATGTCGGGGTGGACGGCGGCGGCCAGGTTGGACGGCAGGGTCCAGGGGGTGGTGGTCCAGACCAGGGCCTCGGCGCCGTGGAACGGGCTGGACTGCGGCGCCTCGAGCGGCAGGCCGACGGTGACCGCAGGATCCTGACGCATCTTGTACGCGTCGTCCAACCGGGTCTCCTGGTTGGACAGGGGCGTCTGCTCGTACCAGGAGTACGGCAGCACGCGGAAACCCTTGTAAACCAGTCCCTTGTCGTGGAGCCGCTTGAAGGCCCACAGGACGGACTCGGTGAAGTCGATGTCCAGCGTCTTGTAGTCGTTCTCGAAGTCCACCCAGCGGGCCTGGCGGTGGACGTACTCCTCCCACTCGTCGGTGTAGCGCAGGACCGACTTCTCACAGGCGGAGTTGAACTCGGCCAGACCCATCTCGAGGATCTGCGACTTCTCGGTGATCCCCAGCTGCTTCTCCGCCTCGAGCTCGGCCGGAAGACCGTGGCAGTCCCAGCCGAAGCGGCGCTCGACCAGGTAGCCGCGCATGGTTCGGTAGCGCGGGATCACGTCCTTGACGTACCCGGTGAGCAGATGCCCGTAGTGGGGTAGGCCGTTGGCGAACGGGGGTCCGTCGTAGAAGACGTACTCCTCTGCGTCCGCCCGTCTGCGGACGGACTCCCGGAAGGTGTCGCGCTCGTCCCAGCGGGCCAGGACGGTCTCCTCGAGGGCGGGGAACGAGGGCGACTGTGCGGCCGTCCCGCCGGTGAGGTCGAGAATCGGGTACGCGCTACCCGTTGCGGTGGGCTCGGTGTTCACGGACTCGGTGCTCATGTGGGGCGGACTCCTCGCGGTACGGGCCCGCACGAGTTGGCAACCGTGGGGCCGACAGGCCTGCGCTCGGGGACGATCCGGACACGACTGGCGCGTCCGTCCGCGGTACCACCCCGTTTGACGACGACAGTGCGACGCCCACTCGTGGGTCGGGGGCTCAGCCGGGATCCCCCGTTCGGTTCTACTGAGCCGACCCCAACACGGGACCGGCCGTTCTTCCGAGCGCTCCCCGGTGATGGCCGGATCGCAGCGCGTCCGGCTCACCGCCGGACATGGGCTGATGTTACCTGTCCGTGTGGGTTCCCGCCTCTTCCGCCTCGCCCGCCACGCCGGACGGGCCCTGCCCCGACCCGTCGCGCGACGCTCTACCGCGGATGAGGTCCATGACCAGCAGCAGAAGCCCCAGAGCCCCGACCGCGATGCAGGCCCAGGCCCACCCGATCTGACCGGTGGCCACGGCGGACACGAGGAAGGCGAAACCGAGAATCGTCAGTCCTAGTGCGGCGACGAGCATGCGGTCCTCCTGCAGTGGGGCGAGTCATGGGGCGCACCTGCTCCCGGGCGGACCCACACCCCGAATATACGTCGGTCCCCGCACCCTGGGCAGGGGCGGGGACCGGACGGATCAGAGCGGAGGACTACTCGGCGCGGTGGCCGCCGTCCTTCTTGGAGCTCTGCTCGGGCGCACCGGCGTTCTCCGCCGGAGCGGACGGGGCCGCTGACCCGGACTTGCCGAGTTCGGAGAGCTGATTCTCGAGGTAGCTGGTGAGCCGACTGCGGTAGTCCTTCTCGAAGGTCCGCAGCTGATCGATCCGACCCTCGAGCACGCCACGCTGCTGGTTGATGGTGGCCATGATCTCGGTGTGCTTGCGCTCCGCGTCGGCCTGCAGTGCGTCGGCCTTCGCCTGCGCCTCCTTGATCTGCTGATCCGAGCGCGTCTGGGCGTCCTTGACGATCCCGTCCGACTTGCTCTTGGCCTCACCGAGGATCTTGTCGGCCTCCTTGCGGGCGTCGCCGACCATCTTCTCCGACTGGGACTTGGCGTCGCCGACGAGGCGATCGGACTCGCCGCGGGCCTTGGCCATGAGTCCGTCGGACTCCTTCTTGGCCTCCCCGGTGAGACGGTCCGCCATCTCCTGCGCCATCGCGAGGACACGGGCCGCCCGCAGATGGGTGTCCGAGTTGGCGGCACCGCTGTCCTCGCTCTTGGCGAGAGAGGGGGTGGCTGCGGCGGGAGCCGGAGCAGGGGTCGGGGCCGGGGTCGGCGCCGGGGCGACGGGCGCGGCGGCCTGCGGCTCCTCGACACGGCCGGCACCCGATCCGCTCGCGGAGTCACCGGAGGCCTTGTCGGTCTTGTCCGCTGCCTTGCGGGCCTTCTCGAGGTCCTTGTTCAGCTCCTCGACACGCTGACGGAGGTCGTCGTTGTCCTCCACGAGCTTTCCGAGCTCCTCCTCGACCAGGTCGAGAAACTGGTCGACCTCATCCTCGTTATAGCCCCGCTTACCGATCGGTGGCTTTGAGAACGCGACGTTGTGCACATCGGCTGGAGTCAAGCGCATGGGATACCCCTCGTGATCGTCTCGGGTGCCGGCCCGGCGTTCTCGAACCGGACCCACGACATCATTACTACCTTAACGCGTGCCAATCTAGTCACATTCGGCCCGCGCGTCACCAGCGGCCCGCTACGCGGCTCACGCGACGCTTGTCATCATGATCCGCAGGATCAACTGGATAACGATGATGATCACGAAGAGGACCAGGACCGACAGATCCAGGGAGACCTGGCCGATCCGAACAGGCTTGATCACCTTACGCAGCGCCTTGACCGGCGGGTCGGTGATGGTGAACAACCACTCGAGGACGACGGCCACGAAACCACGGGGGTTCCAGCCGCGGGAGAAGGAGGCGATCATCTCCACGACGATCCTGGCGAGCAGCAGATACCAGAAGACCTGGGTGATGATGTATAGGACCAGCAGGGTTTCACGCACGAGACAACCCTACTGGCACTGGTCGGTGTCGCGCCGCGGGCACCCGGTCAGGCGGGGTGGGCACCAGCGATCAGCGACGGAACGCGCCGTTGACGGCGTCGCGGATCTCGGCCTCGGTGAGGTCCATGCCGGCGGGCTGGAGGAGGAAGGTGCGCTCCCGGTCGGAGACCTTCTCCATGCGGCCGTCGAGACCGAACACCAGTCCGGCGGCGAAGTCGACCATGCGGCGGGCGTCACCGGAGGCCATGGTGGACAGGTCGAGCACCACGGCGCGGCCGGCGCGGAAGTGCTCACCGAGGCTCTTGCCGTCGCCGAATCCACGCGGACGCTCGACCACGGTCTCGGGAAGGGTCACCAGGCCGTCCTCGACGAAGTCCTCCTCCGGAGCCAACGCGACGGCGCCACGGCTGACCGGCACTCCGCGCAGCGAGGCACGGGCCCCCGCCTCGGCGGCGTGGTAGCGACGCGGGCGCGGAGCGGGCTCGTCGAGCCCACCGCGTTGCCGGCGGTCGGGGACGTGGTCCTCGACGGGGTCCAGGTCCGCGAGTCGGGGCCGGGGCGATGCCTCGTCGCCGTATCGGTCGGCCGCGTATCCGTAGTCCTCGCGACGATCGCGTGCGACGGGACCGAGGTCATCGGTCTCGTGCAGTGCACGGGAGCCGCGGATGTCGTGGTGGACCGGGCGGTCGTAGTCGTCCAGGTACTCGTCCTCGTACGCCGCGACGGGCGCCATTCCGAAGTACTCCTTGAACCGGGCGATTGCGCTCATCTTCCGGGGACCTTCCTGATGCGGGTCGTCGCGGGCCGTTCCTCGTGGGGAGATGCCCCACGATGCTGGACCTCAAACTACTGGTCGCGGTCCCAGGATCGCCGTTCCGACACGCACGCACGTCGAACCGGCGGCTATCGCGGACTCCAGATCGCCGGACATCCCGGCGGAGAACTCGTCGGCCCCCGGATGGTCGCGACGCAGCGCCTCCGCCACCCGTGCGGCGTCGGCGAAGTGGACGGCCGGCGCCCCCTCCAACGGGGGCACCACCATGAGTCCGGCCAATCGCACGTGTTCCAGACCGGCGACGTGATCGGCGAGTCCCGGGAGGTCTTGGCGGGCCACCCCACCGCGTGAGGTGTCACCGTCCAGGCTCAGCTGGAGGAGGAGGGGCAGCACCCCGGTGCGCTCCCCTTCCGCAGCGGCCCGGGCTCGGCCCTTCTCGAGCCCGTTCGCGACCTTGACCGAGTCCACCGAGTGCACGCGGTCGGCCCAACCGGCCACGGCGGCGGCCTTGTTGGACTGGATGTGGCCGATCATGTTCCACCGCACCGCGGCCGCCAGCTCCGGGTCCGCGGCCGACAGGTCGGCCACCTTCGCGGCCGCCTCCTGAACGCGGTTCTCACCCAGGTCCCGGACCCCCAGGCGGGCCAGCCGCACGACGTCGCCGACGGGGTGGAACTTGGTGACCACCACGAGGTCGACCCCGTCCTGACGGCCCGCCGCAGCCAGCGCCGCATCGAGCCGCTCCCTGGTCTCGGCGAGCCGCGTGGACAGCTCCTCGGATCGGGGATCAGACACGGGGTGCGGCCGCCGGACGGGTACATCGATGCATGTCGGTAACCTATCGGAGTCGCCCGACCGGTCGCCACCCGCTTGCCGCGCGCCGATCACGGGGCGACGCGAGTCGCCCCGTGTTAGCTTCGGCTCGCGACGCACCCCCACGGTCGGTTCGCGGAGAGGCGGTCACCATGTTCCGCTCGTTCACCCCTCGTCACCGCCGGAAGCCGGTGACGGACGGGGTCGCCGCCGGAGCCGCGCCCCCTCGGCTGACGACCTGATCCGCCGTGTCCGACTCAGCTGAACCCGACATGGCTGAACCCGAACCAGCCGAACCCGTCTCAGCCGTGGGTACCTGGGGCGAGGGCGCCGAGAACCAGCCGCAGCTCGTCCTCTCCGAAGACGGGTCGCTCGGGGGCACTGACGGCTGCAACCGGCTGTTCGGGAGTTGGGAGCAACACGGGGATGTCGTCTCCTTCGAGGAGGTCGGCTCCACGATGATGGCCTGCCCCGATGTGCAGACCTGGCTCGCCGGGCTCGACTCCGCCCGGGTCTACGGCGACACCCTCCACGTGGTCAACGCCTCCGGCATCGAGATCGGCACCCTGGTCAGGGCATCGGAGTAGACACGTGCGCGAGGCCCGGCGGGACCGGTCAGGCCTGGCGCCAGATCACACTGGCCTGCCGCCCGGTGCGACCCTGCCGCCGATAGGAGAAGAGGGAGTCGTCGGCGATGGTGCACCGCGGATCGGTATCCACGCGGACCACGCCGAGCCCGGCGAGTTGCCGGGTGAGTCCCGCGCGCAGATCCACCCCGGTCGTCCCGTCGACGGTCCGGGTGCGGCTGCCCGGCAGCGCCGCCTCCACCTGGTCCGCGAGGTCGTCGGGGAGCTCGTAGTGCTGCCCCGCAGCCGCCGGCCCGAGCAGGACCGTGATCCGCTCGGCGCGGGCGCCCAACGAGGTCATGGCACCGATCAGCGAGGTGACGATCCCGCCGACGGCACCGACCCGGCCCGCGTGGACGGCGCCGATGACCCCGGCCTGCTCGTCCGCGGCGAGCACCGGGACACAGTCGGCGCTCAGCACCGCCAGGGCCAACCCGGGCCGGTCCGTGACGAGTCCGTCGGTCGCCGGGACGGCTCCACCCGTCGAGCGGGTGACCCGGGCGATCCTTGTGCCATGGACCTGGTCCATCCACACCACGTCCGAGGCCGGCAGCCCGAGACGGCGGGCGAGCCGGGCCCGGTTGGCCGCCACCGCGGCCGGGGCGTCGCCGACGTGGTCACCGAGGTTGAACGAGTCGAAGTCCCCGGTGGAGGCCCCGCCGCGGCGAGTGGTGATGACCCGACGGACGCGCCCGGGACTATGGGTGGACACGGCCCGGCTCAGTGCCGCATGAAGGGGGGGACGTCGATGTCGTCGTCCTCGTCCCGGCGGCGCGAGCCCTGTGAACCGGCGGCGGACTGACCCGACTCCCGGCGCTCCTCGCGTCGGCCACCGTCGAGAGGAGTCGATCCGAGTCCGGAGGCGCCGCCGGTGTCGCCGGAGGCGCCCGGGACCGACTCGTCGTCGTCCAGGTGGTGGCGACCGCGTCGCGGCTGACCCGTTCCGGAGGTCTGACGGGATCCACCCTCGAACCCGGCCGCGATGACGGTCACCCGCACCTCGTCGCCGAGAGAGTCGTCGACGACGGTTCCGAAGATGATGTTGGCGTCGGGGTGCGCTTCCTCCTGGACGAGGGTCGCGGCCTCGTTGATCTCGAACAGGCCCAGGTCGCTGCCGCCGGCGATCGACATGAGGACACCCTTGGCGCCCTCCATCGTGGTCTCCAGGAGCGGCGAGTTGATGGCGGCCTCCGCGGCCTTGTAGGCCCTGCCCTCACCCCGTGAGGAACCGATGCCCATGAGCGCGCTGCCGGCTCCGGACATGACGCCCTTGACGTCGGCGAAGTCGACGTTGATCACGCCGGGGGTGGTGATGAGGTCGGTGATCCCCTGCACGCCGTTGAGGAGGACCTCGTCGGCGGTCTTGAAGGCCTCCATCATGGACACGCCCGCGTCCCCGAGCTGGAGCAGACGATCGTTCGGGATCACGATGAGGGTGTCGCAGGCCTCGCGAAGGCCCTCGATCCCCGCTTCGGCCTGTCCCCCGCGACGCTTGCCCTCGAAGGAGAACGGGCGGGTCACGACGCCGACGGTGAGCGCACCGAGCTTGCGCGCGATGGCCGCGACGACCGGCGCGCCACCGGTGCCGGTGCCGCCGCCTTCTCCGGCCGTGACGAAGACCATGTCCGCCCCTTTGAGGACCTCTTCGATCTCGTCCTTGTGGTCCTCCGCCGCCTTGCGGCCGACCTCCGGGTCGGCACCGGCACCCAGGCCGCGGGTCAGTTCGCGACCGACGTCGAGCTTGACGTCGGCGTCGGACATGAGCAGCGCCTGCGCATCGGTGTTGACCGCGATGAACTCGACGCCCTTGAGGCCCTCGTCGATCATCCTGTTCACGGCGTTGACTCCGCCGCCCCCGATTCCGACGACCTTGATGACTGCGAGGTAGTTGTGCGGTGAGCTCATCGAGGCCCGGCCTTCCTTTGGGGGTGTCGTGCTCGGTTGCATGCTGTCTCGACGAAAGACCCTCGCCTAACTCTCACCCTCTAGTTGAGGGTTAAAGTTGCTGGTCAGAGGCGGTTTCCGCCGTCGGATCACACGGTAGGGGCACCGGCCCCGCACGTCCACGAGGCTCGCGGGCGTGTCGGTCTACCGCGAGGCGGGCAGCGCCGGATTCGACACGTTCCAGACCTCGCCGGGCTGCTCGAGGACCATCTGCAACGCGACCGCCTTCTCGCGGTCGCGACCCGCGGCTCCCCATTCCACGGTCCGCCCGTCGACGAGGGTGAGCACGATCGACGCCGGCGTCTCCACGTCGACCGCCACGATCTCCTGACCCGCGGTCCCCCGGACCTCCGCGAAGACCGTCGCGAGGTCCCGGACGATCCCGGGTAGGTCGGAGCGGGCCTCCTCCCCGACGGTGAGTTCGGGCG
Source organism: Dietzia psychralcaliphila (assembly GCF_003096095.1). Classification (NCBI taxonomy): domain Bacteria; kingdom Bacillati; phylum Actinomycetota; class Actinomycetes; order Mycobacteriales; family Dietziaceae; genus Dietzia; species Dietzia psychralcaliphila. Next base: position 1,434,221 of record NZ_CP015453.1, on the reverse strand, counting down.
TTCCGGGTGGCGGGTCCCCCTGCCCGAAGTCGATCCCCTGCCCGTCGACCAGATGCTGTTCGCCGTCGACCTCGACCACGACCAGCGCGGTCCTCTCGATCAGCTCGATCCGCAGGCCCGACGGGTAGTCGCGCCTGACCGTGACCTGGTCCACCCTGGGGATCCCCGCCACGCGGCGCGCCACCGCGTGGGTGTCCACCTGGAGCAGTGGGGTCCCGGGGGACACCGCCGCCCGCTCGGTCACCACCTCCACGGGGATGGTCCTGGTCCCGACCACCTGCACACCCCGGACGGAGAACACCGGAAGGAAGTACAGCGCGATGTATCCGACCAGGAGGACGACCAACGCCACGCCGAGCCCTACGTAGATGCGGTTGGTACGGCGACGGCGCCTGCGCAGCGTGGCACGGACCGCCGGGTCGGAGTGCCGAACCCGCTCGTCGGAGCTCCGCACGGCGGCTGCGGCGAGCCTCCGGTCCGGGTCGTCCGAGGTCGAGGTGTCCGGCTCGTCCGAGGTCGTGGCGTCCAGCTCGACAGCCGGGTGCTCGAGTGGCTCGTCGGTCACGGCGCGACCCTCGTCACGAATCCGCCCCGCTCCCCGCGGGTCCTGCCACGATCCTCCGGCCGAGCGTGGTGATGTCGCCGGCTCCGAGAGTGAAGACCACGTCGTCGGGCCGAATGATGGCCGACACCGTCGACGCGGCCGCGTCGAGGTCGGGGACGTGATGGACCGGGGAGGTGACGTGACGGGCCACGAGTCCTCCGTCGACGCCGGCCTCGGGTTGCTCGCGTGCGCCGTACACGTCGAGCACCACCACCTCGTCGGCAATCGACAGGGCCTGCCCGAACTCCTCGGCGAAGATGCGGGTCCGCGAGTACAGGTGAGGCTGGAAGACGGCGATCAGGCGGCCCCCGTCCGCGGCGACGATCTCCCGTCCGGCGCCCAGGACAGCCCTGACCTCGGTCGGGTGGTGCGCGTAGTCGTCGTACACCCGGACCCGTCCGCCCTGCACGACAGCCGAACCCTTGGGTTCGAATCGGCGCCCCACTCCCCCGAAACCGGACAGCCCGGCGAGGAAATCCTCGACGTCGATGCCCGCGACCCCAGCGACCTCCCGGGCGGCCAGGAGGGCAGCGAGAGCGTTGAGTGCCATGTGTCGGCCCGGGGTCCCCACGTGGAGCTCGCCGCGCGGCTGCCCGTCGAGCGTGAGCTCGGCCCGGGTCCCGCCCGAGTCCACGTCGATCCCGGCGAGTTCGCCCACCACCGGCAGGTCCGTTACCAGGCCGGTCGACGTGCGGTAACCCACCACGCGGACCCCCAGGGTGGCCGCCCGCCGCGCGCGCTCGGCCGCTCCCGCGTCGTCGAGGCACGCCACCAGGACACCGGTGTCCGGGATGCGGGCGAGAAAGGTGTCGAAGACCTCGAAGTACGCCTCGGCCGTGCCGAAGTGGTCGAGATGATCGGGCTCCGCGTTGGTCAGGATCACCACGTCGGGCTCGTAGTGCACCAGTGAACCGTCGGACTCGTCGGCCTCGGCCACGAACACCGGGTCGGTTCCGCCGTGGGCGTTGGTGCCGAACTGCAGGACCGTACCCCCCACCGCGAAGGACGGGTCCGCGCCGGCGGCCAACATGCCCGCGATCAGCATCGACGTCGTGGAGGTCTTCCCGTGCGTGCCGCACACCATGATCGAGCGGCCCGCCCGGGCGAGGTGCCCCAGGACCTGGGACCGGGTGACGACGGGGATGCCGGAGGCCCGGGCCGCGACCAGTTCGGGGTTGTCCGCGGGAATCGCGGCCTTGGAGACCACCACGATCTGCGGCGGTGCGTCGAGCGCCTCCAGCGCGGCGGCGTCGTGGCCGACCCGGACCACAGCTCCGCGGGCCTCGAGCGCGCGGAGGTCCGCCGAATCCCGGGCGTCGCTGCCCGAGACCGCCACACCGTGGTCGAGGAGGATGCGTGCGACGGCGGACATTCCCGCCCCACCGATCCCGATCATGTGGACCCGGGTCAGGGTGGCGGGAACAGACCCCGCCGTGACGTCGTCTCCGGTGGAGCGGGCTTCTGGAGTGGTGCTCTCGGTCAACGCCGGGCCTTCCCGGCGGCGTCGAGCGCGATGCGCGCCACGACCTCCGCCGCATCTCGTGAGCCGCCACTGACGGCGGCGGCGGACATGGTCTGCAGCCGGTTGCCGTCCAGCGCGAGCGGCAGGATCGTGGACCGCAGGTGATCCGGGGTGAGTGCCGCGTCCTCGACGAGCAGCGCCGCGCCGCCGGCCACCAGGTCACGGGCGTTGAGTGCCTGCTCCCCGTTGCCGTGCGGGAGCGGGACGAACACCGCGGGCAATCCGACGGCGGACACCTCGGCAACCGTGATGGCCCCCGAGCGGCACAGGATCAGATCTGCGGCCGCGTACGCCAGGTCCATGCGGTCCAGGTACGGCACCGTCACGTAGGCGGGCCCGTCCCCCACCACGACCGGTGCGTCCGCGAGGTTCTTGGGTCCCACGGCGTGAAGCACCCCGACGCCGGAGTCGGAGAACTCCTGCGCCACCGCGGCCATCGCGGCGTTGAGGGACCTCGCCCCCTGGGATCCACCCACGACCAGCACTGTCGGCGCATCCGGATCCAGCCCGAATGCCGCGCGGGCCTCGGCGCGGAGTGCCGCGCGGTCGAGTGTGGCCACTGCGCGCCTGACCGGGTTGCCCACCACCCGGGCGTCAAGGCCGGAGCCGCTGACCGCCGCCAGGGTCGCCACCGCGAACCTGGCGCCGAGCTTGTTGGCGATCCCCGCGCGGGCGTTGGCCTCGTGGACCACGATCGGGACACGGCCCCTGGTGAGGGCTGCCGCCAGGTAGACGGGGACACAGGCGTACCCGCCGAATCCCACCACGACGTCGGCCTCCGTCCGGCGCAGCATGTCGCGGGCGCCTCGCACCGCACGCACCAGTCGCGCGGGCAGACGGAGCAGGTCGCCACCGATGCTCCGGGGCAGGGGAACCGGGTCGACCAACTCGAGCGGGAATCCGCGGCGCGGGACCAACTCCGTCTCGAGACCCTTGGGGGTGCCGACGGCGGTGACGCGTGCGGCCGGGTCGAGCCCGACGACCGCCTCACCCACGGCGAGGGCGGGTTCGATGTGGCCCGCGGTCCCGCCGCCCACGACGAGGACCGAGGGCCCACCGGTACGGGATGCGCTCATCGTTCCCGTCCCCGGTGGATCGGGCTCGGTGTGCCGGCGCGCGGGGACTGCCGGGACCCGGGCTCGGGTGCGGGGCGCCGGGGCTGGCGACGTTCGGCCTCCCGGTCACGGACAGGGCGGGCGTTGCGACCGGTCATGGCGGTGGCCCCGCGGCGCCGGTCACGAGCGGTGTCGGCCGGGATCGGCATCGACTCGTAGGCCGGGGCCTTGGGAGCGCCGCGCGCCGGACGCGGTGCAGGAGCGGGCTGGGCGCCCCCGCGAGCTCCCTGGGACCTGTCGCGGCCCGGGGTCGCGGACGGCCGTGCGGCGGACGGTCGGGCGGCGGGCGTCCGCGGGGCCGCCTGCCGGGTGACGGGCGCGCCGTAGCGACGGGCACCGGCACTCGAGCGGCCGGGCGCATCCGAGGCCGGGACCGGGCGCTCGGGGGTGTACGGGCGCGGGTCCGGGAGTGTGAACCACCGACGCCGACGGCGCTCCGGGGAACTGAGGATCGCCGAGATCGCCTCGGGCTCGTGCCGCGCACAGTTGGCGAGCAGTCCGAGGGACGCGAGGGTGACGATCGCCGAGGTGCCGCCGTTGGAGATGAGGGGCAGCTGGAGGCCGGTGACCGGGAGCAGACCCACCACGTACCCGATGTTGATGAACGCCTGGAGGACGATCGTCGTGGTGATGGTGCCGGCCAGCAGGCGCCGGAACGGGTCGGCCGACCGCAACGCGATGCGCATGCCCGCCCACCCCAGCGCCAGGTACAGCGAGACGACCACGGCAGCGCCGAACCAGCCGAGCTCCTCGCCGATGATCGCGAAGATGAAGTCGTTGGTCGCCTCGGGAAGGTAGAACCACTTGGCGCTGGACTGTCCCAGGCCCACCCCGAAGAGTCCGCCCTCCGCGAGCGAGAGCATCCCCTGATACGACTGGTACCCCGAGCCCTGCGGGTTCGAGAAGTCGCCGACGAAGGTGTTGAAGAACGTTCGGATGCGCTCGAAGCGGTAGGCGAACGTCACGGCGAGCACGCCGAACACGACGGTGCCGAACGCGATCACCCACACGAAGTGCCGGGTTGGGTACCCGGAGAACCACAGCACGCAGAGGAACGCGATGGTCACCGCCGTGGCCATGCCGAGGTCGGGGGCGACGACGACGAGGGCGGCGACCACCCCGTACCCCACGATGGCCGGGAAGAGCAGGTCGAGCCAGTACCCGGTGCGGATGCGCTTGGCCACCACCGACGACGCCCAGACGATGAACGCCAACTTGGCGATCTCCGCGGGCTGGATCCCGAAGAACCCGAGATCGATCCAGCTGCGCGAGCCGTTGATCTCCATTCCCACACCGGGGATCAGGACGGCGACGAGCAGGCCGATGGACACCAGCAGCATCGGCAGCGCGGCCGCCCGGAGCAGTTCGAAGCGCATACGCAGGGCCACCACGAACGCCACCCAGCCGATCGTGACGAACACCGCCTGGCGCAGGAAGATGTCGAACGGCGTGCCGCCGCCGGAGAACGCGAGGACGTTGGAGCTCGACAGCACCATCCCCAGGCCGATCACGGTGAGCAGGGCGGTGACCACCATGACCACGTGGTACGAGGTCAGCGGCGCACGGTTGATCGCGGCCAGCGGCGCGGCGATGCGGCCCAGGAGGTCGGGCCGGGTCACGGCGCCGGCACCGTCGGCGTCGTCTCTTCGAGCGGGTTCGTGAAGTGCCATGCCCTACCTCCCGGCGACCCGGCCCACGGCGAGAGCGAAGCTGCGCCCGCGGTGACCGTAGTCGGTGAACATGTCCATCGACGCGGCGGCGGGGGCGAGCAACACGGTGTCGCCTCCGGTGGCCATCCGTGCGGCCTCGGCGACCGCGCGGTCCATCGTCTGCTGCGGCTCGTCGGGAGCCGCCGCACCGACATCGTCTCCCGAGGCCAGCTCCACGACGGGCACCCCCGGCGCGTGTCGGGACAATGCCTCCGCGATCCGCCCGCGGTCGCGGCCGATCAGGACCACACCGCGCAGCACGGTCGACACCTCGGCCACCAGGGGGTCGACATCGGCGCCCTTGAGCAGCCCGCCGGCGAGCCACACCATCGTCCCGCCGGCCAGCAGCGAGGTGCGCGCGGCGTGCGGGTTGGTCGCCTTCGAATCGTCCACGTAGCGGACCCCGTCCACCGTGTCGACGAGTTCGGCGCGGTGCGCGGCCACCGTGAACCCCCTGAGCGCGGCGGCCACATGCTCCGGTCGCGCCCCCACCGACATCGCGACGGCCGCGGCGGCCAACGCGTCGATGATGCCCGCGGGCCCGGGCGGGCGGACGTCCACGGCCGGCAGCAGCGTCACCTCGTCGTCGTCCCGGTCCCGGTCACCGATCCGCGCGGTGAGGACACCGTCGGTCACACCGAGCTCTCCCGGACCGGGTGCGCCCAGGCGCACCCCGATCCGAGTGGGGGCGGGGGCCTGCGCCAGCAGTCGGGAGGCGATCTCGTCGTCGGCGCCGGCCACCGCGACCCGCCCCGTGAGGACGCGCGCCTTGGCAGCGGCGTAGGCCTCCATCGACCCGTGCCAGTCCAGGTGGTCCTCCGCGATGTTGAGGACCACTCCCACGTCGGGTCGGCAGCTGGGCGCCCAGTGGAGCTGGAAGCTCGACAGCTCGGCCGCGAGGACGTCCACCCTCGGCTCGGCGAGCAGCACCTCTGTCACTGGAAGGCCGATGTTGCCGCACGCCCGCACGGCCATCCCCGCCTCCCCACAGATCGCCTCGAGCATCGAGGTGGTGGTGGTCTTGCCGTTGGTGCCGGTCACCGCGAGCCACGTGCGTCGCGGCCCGAACATCTCGGCGGCGTCCGCGCGCCAGGCCAGTTCGACGTCGCCCCACACCTCGAGGCCCGCCTCGGCGGCGGCGCGCAGCAACGGAGAGTTCGGTCGCCAGCCGGGGCTGGTCACCACCAGGTCGACTCCACCCGCATCGGTGCCACCGAGCAGTTCGGCGGCCCGGTCCAGGCTGATCCCGGTGCAGCTCACCCCGTCCCGGAGTGCCTCTCGCAGCAGGTCGACCGCGTCCGGTCGCGAGTCCGCCACCACGGGCTCGGCGCCGAGCGCGTGGAGGATCCGGACCGCCCCCGGGCCGGACACGCCGGCGCCGAGCACGAGGACCCGTGCGCCGGACAGGTCGCGGATGTCCACAGCCGTCCGCGCCAGATCCTGCTGTGCCTGACCACCCTGTGCTTGATCACCCTGTGCTTGATCACCCTGTGTCACCTCGTACCGCGTCACGTCCGTCATCCCGTCGAGCTCGCGAGCCAGTCACCGTAGAACAACGCGATGGCCAGGCCACAGGAGATGGCCACGAGCAGCCAGAACCGGATGGTCACCGTGGTCTCGGCCCAGCCGCCGTTCTCGAAGTGGTGGTGGATGGGTGTCATCCGGAACGGACGACGACCCGTGGTCCGGAACGCCACCACCTGGATGAGCACGGAGACGAACTCCATCACGAAGACCGCACCGACGACGACCATGAGCAGCTCGGTGCGCGAGACCACGGAGACACCCGCGACGATGCCGCCCAGGAACATCGATCCCGTGTCGCCCATGAAGATCTTGGCCGGTGCCGCGTTCCACCACAGGAACCCCAGACACGCCCCGAGCGCTGCGGAACACACCACGGCGATGTCGAGCGGATCCCGGACCTGGTAGCAACCTGACAGGTCCACCCCCTCGGCCGTGGAGAAGCACGAGTACCGGAACTGCCAGAAGCTGAACACCACGTAGGTGCCCATGACCATGGCCATGGAACCGGCGGCCAACCCGTCCAGACCGTCGGTGAAGTTGACCGCATTGGACCAGCCGTAGACCAGGAGCACGATGAAGACCAGGAATACGACCACCGGGAAGGTCACGGCGACGAAGTCGCGCACGTAGCTCAGTGACCTGCTGGCCGGCGTGAGCCCGTCGTCGTTGCGGAAGCCCAACACCAGGATTCCGAACGCGAGGGCCGCGAGGACCTGCCCGATGGTCTTGGACAGGATGCCCAGGCCCTTGTTGTGCCGCTTGAACACCTTGAGGCCGTCGTCGATCATCCCGACCGCCGCCAGCGCTGTCGCCAGTCCGAGGATGAGCAGGCCCGAGGCGGTGAATCCGCCGCCGCCCACCGTCAGCTGGCCGACCAACCCGGCCACGATGTAGCCGAGCCACACCGCGGCGAGGATCGCGATCCCGCCCATGTTGGGCGTCCCGCGCTTGCTCATGTGCGATTGCGGGCCCTCCAGGCGGATCTCCTGCCCGAAGCCGTGCCTACGGAAGTAGATGATGAGCACCGGGGTGAGGAAGATGCTCACGACGAAGGCCACGATGCCTGCGATCATGATCTGGGTCATTCGGACTTCTCCTCACCACGCGTCGCGAGCAGATGCTCCGCGACGCTCCACAAACCGACGGCCGCCGAGGCCTTGACCAGCACCACATCCCCGGGTTCCACACGCTCGTCGAGGACGGCCAGCGCCTCCTCGACGGTCTCGACGTGCTCCGCCTCCGCTCCCCACGAGCCCTCCTGCACCGCTCCCTGGAACAGGGCACGCTGGGGCCGACCCCGGCCGACCACCACGAGCTGGGATACGTCGAGGCGAACGAGGAAGCGACCGATGAGGTCGTGCTCGGTGACCGAGTCCTCTCCGAGCTCGGCCATCTCGCCCAGGACCGCCCAGGTCCGGCGGTGGCCCCCACCCGACCGCGCCATCACCGCCAGCGACTTGAGCGCGGCCCGCATCGAATCGGGGTTGGCGTTGTAGGAGTCGTTGATCACGGTGACACCGTCCACGGTGGCCCGGACGTCCATCCGGCGCGCGGAGGCGGCCCGGGCGGTGCCGAGTGCGGCGGCGACGGCGTCGACGTCCATCCCGCAGGCCATACCCACCGCGGCGGCCGAGAGGGCGTTGCCCACCTGGTGCTCACCGTGGACACGGAGAGCCACGTCCGCGTGGCCGTCGGGGGTCACCAGACGGAAGGAGGCCCGGACCTCGTCGTCGAGCGTCACGTTCTCCGCGCGGACGTGTGCGGACCGGCCCGACCCGACGGTCACGACCTCGGCGGAGGTGCGTCCGGCCATGCCGAGGACCCGGTCGTCGTCGGCGTTGAGCACCGCCAGCCCCCCGTGGGCTGCGTCCGGAAGGGCCTCGACCAGCTCACCCTTGGTGGCGGCGATGACGTCGCGCGACCCGAACTCACCGAGATGCGCGGTCCCCACGTTGAGCACGACCCCGATCCTGGGGGGCGCGATCCCCGCGAGATCGCGGATGTTGCCGGGGGCACGGGCACTCAACTCGAGCACCAGGAAGTCTGTGGTCTCGTCGGCGCGAAGCGCGGTCCAGGGGTGGCCGATCTCGTTGTTGAACGATCCGGGCGGCGCGATGACGGTGCCGGCGGCGGAGAGGACCGCACCGATGAGGTCCTTGGTGCTGGTCTTGCCGGACGAGCCCGTGATCCCCACCACGACGAGTCCGTGCTCGGCGACGAGCCTGTCCACGCTGGCACGCGCGAGGGATCCGAGTGCTGCCAGGACCGCGGCGCCGGACCCGTCGGAATCCGCGGCCAGGGCCATGGCGTTGGTCTCCCGTCGGTCGACGGGCGGCACCACGATCTGGGCGCCCGCCCCCGCGGGGACGTCGGTGATCTCGCGGGCGACCAGCGCGGCCACCGCGCCCGCCTCCAGGGCGCGGGCGACGAAGTCGTGTCCGTCGACCCGCTCTCCCGGGAGGGCGAGGAACAGTCCCCCCGCCTCGAGACGACGCGAGTCGAACTCGACGGAGCCGGTCACGGCGGTCGCGGGGTCGCCGCCGACCAACCGACCGCCGACGATCCCGGCGATCTCGCCGAGGGTGAGGTCGATCATGACGTCCTGTCCTCCGTCCGGCCTGCCGAGTCGGTGTACTCCAGGCGCCTGATGAGTTCTTCGGCCGCACGGGCCCGGTCGTCGAAGGGGAAGACGGACCCGTTGATCTCCTGGCCGGTCTCGTGGCCCTTGCCCGCGATCACCACCGCGTCCCCGGAGCGTGCCCAGTCGATCGCCGCCGCGATCGCGGCCCCTCTGTCGCCGATCTCCTCGACGCGGGTCCCACCATCGGCGGCCGCGTCGGCGCCCGCGCGGACGGCGGCACGGATCGCGGCGGCGTCCTCGCCACGGGGGTTGTCGTCGGTCACCACCACCAGGTCGGCGACCTCCGCGGCCGCCGCACCCATGAGTGGACGCTTGCCCGGGTCCCTGTCCCCGCCCGCACCCAGTACCACCGCGACCCGGCCCCGGGTCTGCGCTCGTACCGACCGCAGGACCGCCGCGACCGCGCCGGGTTTGTGGGCGTAGTCCACGAGCACCCGGAAGTCCTGGCCCCGGACCACGGGCTCGAGCCGGCCCGGCACCCGCACGTTCCGCAGCCCGGCGGCCGCGGCGCGGACGTCCTCGCCGAGGGCGTCGATGATCGCCAGCGCGACAAGCACGTTGGCCACGTTGAACCGGCCGAGCAGCGGCAGTTCCACGTCCACCACGAGATCCCGCGGTCCCCGGACGGTGAAGGTCTGGGTCTCCCGGTCAGTTGTGGTGGACTCTCCTGCCGTCCAGTCCGCCGATCCGTCCGGTTCGGCGGAGACCGTCACCGCGTCCGGACGCGACTCCCATAGTCGCCGGCCCCAGTCGTCGTCGATCACGATGACGGCGCGCTCGGCGGGGCGCACAGCCGAACCCGGGTCGGCCGCGTCGTCGAAGAGGCGACACTTGGCACGGAAGTAGTCCTCCATGCTCGGGTGGAAGTCCAGGTGGTCCTGGGAGAGGTTGAGGAACGCACCGACCGCGAACCGTGTCCCGTCCACTCGTCCCAGACGCAGCGCGTGGCTGGAGACCTCGGCGGCCACGGCGCGGGCACCCTCGGCGCGCATCACGCCCAGCAGCGCCTGGAACTCGGGGGCTTCGGGTGTCGTGAGACTGCTCGGCAGTGGCCGCCCGTCCACGCGGCTGCCCGTGGTGCCGATGATCCCGGCCACGCGCCCGCAACCCTCCAGGGCCGCCTCCACGAGGTAGGAGGTGGTCGTCTTGCCCGACGTCCCGGTGATACCGACGACATCGAGATCGGCGGACGGGTCACCGGCGACCGCCGCCGCGACAGCACCGAGAACCGACCTGGGTTCGGGGTGCACCAGGACCGGGACGCGTTCGGCGGCGGGTCCCATGAGGTCGAGCCCCGCGAGGTCGGTCAGCACGGCCGAGGCACCCGCCTCGACCGCGGTCGCGCCGAACGAGGCACCGTGGATCCTGGTGCCGGGCAGCGCCGCGAAGAGGATGCCGGGTCCTGCGTCCTGGGCGCGGATGGTGGCGCCGGTCAGGTCCGTGTGGGCTTCCGCCCTGTCGCCGAGGAGGGTGGCCCGCACCGCGTCCGCCAGCTGTGCCGCTGTCGTCATCGCCTGTCCTCGACCCGCCTCTCCGTTGTTCGTGACCTCCCGTGAACCCGCTACACGCTACCCTGCCGGTCGCGTGTCACTGCGCCTGCAGGATCAGGTCCGGTGCGGGGGCGGACGGAGGGATGTTGTCCCGGTTGACCAGCCATGAGGCGATGTCGTGGAACAGCGGCGCGGCGGACGCGCCGAGGGCCCCGCGCTGGGGGGCGTCGAGCATGATCGCGATCACGTACCGCGGATCGTCGGCGGGCAGGATCCCGGAGAAGGTGATCCAGTACCGGGAGTTTGAGTAGCAGGCACACGCCGGGTCGATCTGCTGGGCGGTGCCGGTCTTACCGCTGATCTGGTAACCGGCCACCGCGGCCTGCGGGCCCGTGCCGGCCTGCGCACCCGGCCCGGACTGCACCACCGAACGGAACATGTCGCGCACCGTGCGGGCGGTCTGCTCGCTCACGACCCGCTCGCCCTCCGGCCGCTCGGCCGCGTGGGTCCGGCCGTCCGGGTCCACCCGCTCGGCGACGATCCGTGGCGGAACCCGGACGCCGTCGTTGGCGATCGTCTGGTAGATGCCCGCCATCTGCAGGGTCGTCATGGACAGACCCTGACCGATCGGCAGGTTGGCGAAGGTACCGCCCTGCCAATTCTGCAGGTCGGGCACGAGCCCGTCGGATTCACCGGCGAGTTCGATGCCGGAGCGCTGCCCCAGTCCGAACTTCTCCAGGTACTCCGAGAACGACTCCTTGCCGACCCGCTGGGCCAGCATGAGGGTTCCGACGTTGGAGGACTTCCCGAAGATGCCGGTGGTCGTGTACGGCGTGGGTCCGTGCTGCCACGCGTCGGAGACGGTCACCCCCTCCATACTGATACTCCCGTCCACGGAGTGGACCTCCTCTGGATCGGTCAGGCCGCCCTCGATGGCCGCCGCGGCGGTGACGATCTTCTGCACCGAACCGGGCTCGAACGGCGAGGTGATCGCCGGGTTGCCGAGGTCGGCCCCGCGCTCGAGTTCGGCACCGATGCCCACCGCGGGGTTGAAGGTGTTGTCATTGGCCATCGCCCGGACCTCGCCGGTCCGGGCGTCCAACACGACCGCCGACGCGTTCTGCGCCCCCGAGGTGTCCTTGGCGGACTGCACGGCCTTCTGGACGTGCCACTGGAGGTCCGCGTCCAGGGTGAGACGGATCGTGTCGCCGTCACGGGGCGCGGAGACGTTCCGCAGTGTCCCGGGGATGACCGTGTCGTCCTGGGCCCTGTCGAAGGTCTGGCGGCCGTCCTCACCACCGAGCTCGTCGTTGAAGGTCGCCTCGATGCCCTGTAGCCCGATGAGTTTGCCGTCGTCACTCTTCGACGTGGCACCCACCACGTTGGCCGCGAGCGCTCCACCCGGGTATTCGCGGATGTCCACGCGCTCCGCGCCGATCATCGGGAACTTCCGGGTGATCGCGTTGGCCTGCGTCACATCGACGTTGCGGACGAGATAGGTGAAGCCTCCCCCGGAGGTGAGCTTGGCCTCGATCTCGTCGCGATCGACCTGGTCCCCGAGGACGGACTCGAACTCGTCACCGATCTCGTCGACGAGTTGGTCCCAGGTGGGTTTGGTGCGATCGAGTTCCTTGCGCGCTTCCGCGTTGCGCTGTTCGACCAGAGGCTGGATGGACAGGTCACGGGCTTCGCGGGTGAACGCGATGGGATCTCCGTTGAGGTCCACGATGGCTCCGCGGGTGGCGGGCAGCACCTGGTGGACCTGCCGTTGACTCTCCGCCCGGGCCGCGAGTTCGGTGCCACCGATCGTCTGCACCCACAGGAGCTTGACCAGCGCGATCACCATGATCACCGCGAAGGCGGACCGCATCCAGGTGAACCGTCGGTCGGTGGTCGCGGCGGTGAGGACCTTGCCGGAGCGGTTGGGCGGCCGACCGTCACCCGACCGGCTGCCGCGAGCGGCACCCGAGGGGACCCGGGGTCCCTTTCCCGGGGTGCGTCGATCGGTCATCAGGGGCCTTTCGCGGGTCGGTTCGTCAGAAGAGCGGGCCGGGTACCGGCGCGAGGGTCGCGGTGTCGCCACCCGGAGCGGGCGCGGGGGCCTGGGGTTCGGGGGCCTCGGCCGGGGCCGGGGCGGCGGGTTCGTCCATCGGGGCCGGTGGCGCCACCGGGGCCGGGCGGCCGGCGAGAGGCGGATAGGGAACGGGGGCGACCCCGCGCGGGGTCCTGTCCTGAGGCGCCTGCGCGGGCGGTGCGTCGAAGCCGTCCCGGTCGGGGGACGTCGACGGTTCGGACGCTACCGGAGCAGGCTGCAGGGGCTTGACCGGCGCGCCGAGCTTCGCCTCGGGCTCGCCGACCACCTCGATCACGCCGTCGGAGCCCCTGGTGAGGATCGGTGCACTGGCCACCCCGACCATCCCGAGTTTCTCCGCGCGCTGCGCCAGGACCTCGGCCGACCGGGCGCGCTCGTTGGATGCCTGGAGCGCCTCCATACGTTCGACGAGTTCCACATTGGCGTCGCGCGCGTTCTTGAGGTCGTAGGTGTCCTGGGTGGTCTGGGCCGACAGCAGGAGTGTGCCGCCCACGCCGGAGCCGATAAGGAGGAGCATGACGACGACGAAGGGGATCCGCCCCGCCAGTTCGGCAGGACTCAGCCGTTCGGCGGGGACCACCACTGTCCGGCGGCCCCGGACCGACCGGGTGACCGGCTTCCGGCGGAGTCCGACGGCCCCGGCGCCTGTGGCAGGCCGGGGGTTCTCGGTTGTCGACTCGCGCCTGGTGTCGAGGCCGTCCGCGGGATCCGACGTGTCGATCGTGCTCGTCATGGGGTTCTCCCGTCGATACGCCGGACGCATCGCACCCGGACCGAGGCCGAGCGCGGGTTGTGATCGATCTCGGACTGTGAGGCCTTCTCCGCTCCGCGGGTCACTGCCTCGAACTCCGGCCCGTGGCCGGGCAGTTCCACCGGCAGGCCGGCCGGGGTGCGCGAGGCGGTGCGCGTGGTCAGTTCCCGCTTGACGATCTTGTCCTCGAGCGAGTGGTAGGCCATGAACACGGCCCGCCCGTCCCCCCTCAGCAGGTCCAGGTATCCGGGTACCGCGTTCTCCACCGCCTCGAGCTCGGCGTTGACCTCGATGCGCAGTGCCTGGAACACGCGCTTGCCGGGATGCCCACCGGTGCGTCGGGCGCCCTGCGGGATGGTGTCGTAGAGCAACTCGACCAGCTGGGCACTCGAGGAGATCGGATCGGTCTCACGGCGGCGCACGATCGCGGAGGCGATTTGTCGGGCGAACCGCTCCTCGCCGTAGACCCGGAAGATCCTGGCGAGGTCATCACGCGTGTAGTCCGCCAGGATGTCGGCAGCGGTCGGACCCGTGGTGGGGTCCATCCTCATGTCCAGCGGCGAATCGACCGAGTACGCGAATCCTCGCTCGGCCACGTCGAGCTGCATCGAGGAGACGCCGAAGTCGAGCAGGACGCCGTCGATCGCCGGGCCGGCCTCGTCCCTGGCATCGGCGGGGAGGCTGTCCGCGATCAGGTCGAAGTCGTCGAAACGCGCGTGCACGGGAGTGAACCGATCCCGGTAGGCGGTGAGTCTGCGAGTGGCGATCTCGAGTGCTTCGGGGTCACGGTCCACCCCGACCACCCTCAGGTCGTCGAATTCGGCGAGGAGGTGTGAGGTGTGCCCGCCCAGGCCGAGCGTGCCGTCCACGATCACCGGGCTACGGCCCTCGGCGGCGGCGGACTCGACTATCGGCCGGAAGAGTTCGATGGTGCGGTCGAGGAAGACGGGGATGTGACCGGACCGGGCAGCCGCGCGGTCGGCGTCGGGCTCTTCCGCCATGTCGCCTCCCTCGCGTCCGGATGTCGTCGGTGCTCCGGTTGTGGTGGAGCCCCCTGGTCCCCGTCCGGTACCCACCTGGCGTTGGGGAAGTACGTCAGGGTGGTGCCGGGCAGGGGCCGGGGGGCTCCGTCCGTCGTGCTGTCGTTCCGTCGTGCTGTCGTTCCGTTGTGCCGTATCCGTCCCGGGGAGTCAGAACTCGATCCCCAGGGAAGTGCCCTCCATCTCGGAGAACACGGGTAGGTTCTCCGCGCTGTAGCGGTCCCAGGCCTCCGCGTCCCACACCTCGAGTCGCTCCCCGAGACCGTTGACCACGCAGTCCTTGCCGAGTCCCGCGTAGTTCCGCTGACTCGCCGGGATGGACACCCGCCCCTGCGAGTCGAGCTGCTGGACCTCCGCGCCGCTCACCAGGAGCCGGAAGAACGCCATGTGCCTCTCACTGAGGTTGGCGGTCGGCCGGACCTTTCTGACCAGCGCGTCGAACTCGCTTTCCGGGAAGACCGAGAGCGTGTTGGTGAACCACCCACACACCACCACCCCGTCCGCCAGGCCTGGCCTGAATCTCGCGGGGATCGTCAGCCGCCCCTTGTCGTCGAGCTTGGGACGGTGCGTCCCGTACCCGACAAAGGCTCGTTCGCGCTCGGAGTCGGTGGGGTTGGTGTCGGTCACCCGCCACCTCCTGGGTTCAGGCCCCTTCGAGCTCCTCGCGTCCCCCACTGTACCCCACAACGCCCCACAAACAAGGTCTGCGACCCACTTCTCCCCACCGTCGTGCATCTATGCAGTTCAACCCCACCAGACAAGACGCAGCACAGCGAACGAGGAGGAAAAGAACCCTGCCGCGGACACCGACTTCGGTTGAACTTCTGGGGCCTCTGTGACTATTTCAGACAGGAGGGGCAATCAATGGCCACATGGTGGGGCGAAGTGGAGAGACAGGGGGAAGAATGGTGGGGCACCTCGACGCCGAGCGCCCCGGAGCCCAGAAAATAGGCGGGAGGGGCGAGCGCGGATGCGCTCGCCCCTCCCGGGACGTGGTCGGTCCTAGTTGACTATTGCTCGAAACGACGGCGGAAGCGGTCCTCCATGCGAGACGAGTAGCTCTGCCCCTCAGCGCCCTTCGAGGACGCCTTACCCGTGCCGGGCACCCGGGCTCCGCCTGCGGAACCGGTCGACGACGAGCGCTTGGACGGAGCCGAGCGCATCGCCAACACGCCCGCCGCGAACATCACGAGGAAACCCACGAGACTGAGGACGGGGAAACCGCCCGGCTTGAAGTCGAGTGCCAGTCCGCCCACCAGGAGCGCCACCCCCACGAGACCGAGGATCACCACCAGCCCGGCAGGACGTCGACCACCGGTCCCACCAGTCTTTCGAACAGACGACGCGAACTTGGGGTCGTCGGCGTAGAGCGCGCTTTCGATCTCGTCGAGCATGCGCTGCTCGTGCTCGGACAGGGGCACTTCGACCTCCTCAGAACGCTCGTGGCTACGAGCTCGGCCGGCTTGGCCGTATGACGTCGACCGTCTACGGGGATCAGCCGGTCAAGGGTTCCCCCCATCATACGAGCGCAACGCGGTGGTGACCACCGAGATTCCGTGTATGCACCGGAAGGTCGCCCCACGAGTCGCCCTCGGCCTCATGCTGCCGGACCCAGAACCCCCAGCCGCTCGTCCACGAGGTCCAGGAACCGCCCGACGGCCCAGAGGAAATCGTCCGCCATCCTCGGTGTCACGGTGCGGGGAAGACCGTCCTCCACAGCGGCGGCCAGAACCGAATACCCGCCGAAGGCGGAGGCCCATTCCGCCAGTTCGGGGACTTCGGCGGCGAGCCGGTGCCACACGTCAGACGGTCCACGTCGACGCGGCCCCGGGGCCAGGAGCGCCGCTGCGGCGGAACGCGCGGCCCGGTACGACTCGAGAAACCGGTCGGCGGGCGACGATGCGGCCAGCGCGCGGCCACGGTGCATCTCGGCGCGACCCGCCCGACCGAGGGACCCGATGGCACCCCCGCCCGGCGCACGAACTCCGATTCTCGAACCCATCTCCGCTGCACCTCCCCTTCTGCCCGCACGGTATAGGCGGGGTCCGACACAACTCACGGTCGCGAGCGCCCGTACGTGATGAGATGACAAGGATGGACACCGTGATCGCCAGCCTGGACGCCGGGGAATTCCGTGACCGACTGCCGGAGGCGCTCGGTGTCTACGTCGACGCCATGGGATACCCGTCCCAGGTGATCCGATCGCGCGCCCCCGCGTGGATGGAGCACAGCCACCGGGACGGGTGGTCGGGGGTCGCGGCGTTCGAGGCACCGCGGCGGCGCCTTCTCGGACACGCCCGGGGGCCCCTAGTCGCCATCTGTTACGGCTACCGGGGCGCCCCTGGACAGTGGTGGTACGAGCAGGTGGCACGAGGGTTGCGAGAACAGGATCTGGCGTTGCCGGCGGACTACGTCGAACTCACGGAACTCCACGTGTCCCCCCGCTACCAGGGGCACGGCATAGGGACAGCCCTGCTCCGGCGGTTCCTGACAGGCCGACCGGAGGGATCTGTGCTGCTCTCGACCCCCGAGGTCCCCGACGAGGCCAACGGGGCGTGGCGGTTGTACCGGTCGATGGGCTTCACCGATGTGCTCAGGGCGTACAGGTTCGAAGGCGATGCCAGGCCGTTCGCCGTACTCTCGCGTCCGCTCCCCCTTTCCCAGCACGGAGGCCCGCGTGAACAATCGTCATGACGTCGTGGTGGTCGGCTCCGGCCACAATGGTCTGGTCTGCGCCGCCTATCTCGCCCGGTCCGGGCTCGACGTCCACGTGGTGGAGAAGGACACGGTCCTGGGCGGTGCCACCTCCACGGTCGAGCGTTACCCCGGGCACCGCACGGATCGCGGCTCATCAGCCCACTTGATGATCAGGCACACCGGTATCCCCGAGGAACTGGACCTGGCCGCCCACGGACTGCGGTACGTGGATTGTGATCCGTGGGGGTTCGCCCCCGCCCAGCCGGGCACCGACGCGCCGCCGATCGTCTTCAGCCGCGACCTCGACGCGACCTGCGCCAGCATCGCCTCCGCCTGCGGTGAGGCCGACGCGGACGCCTATCGCGAATTCGTCCGCAAGTGGGACGTCCTGGCCGCCCGGATGATGAAGGGCTTCGGTGTACGCCCCACGGCCGCGGGGCTGGGTTCCGCGTTCCTCGGTCGAGACGATCTCCGGGACCCCTTCGGTGCCGTCCAGACCTTCCTGTCCTCCGGGGATGCGCTGCTGGACGACACCTTCACGTCTGAGCGACTCAAGGCCGCCCTGTCCTGGTTCGGCGCCCAGTCCGGACCACCGATGTCCCATCCGGGTACGGCGCCGATGATCGGCTTCGCCGCTCTCATGCACCGGATCCCTCCCGGCCGCGCGATCGGCGGGTCGGGGGCCCTCGCCGAGGCTCTGGTGTCCGCCGTCCGAGCCGGTGGCGGATCGGTCACCGCGGGAGCAGGCGCCACGGCGATCCGCCGATCGGGGGCCGGATGGCGGGTCGACACCGAAGGGGGCCCGTCGTTGCACTGCTCCGCCGTCGTCGCGGCCTGTCACGTCCACACCACGCTCGATCTCCTCGCCCACGAACTCCCGGCGGTGAGGCTCGACGCCTGGCGCCGACGAATCCGTCCGGGGTTCGGCCTGGGGATGGTGGTCCGTCTGGGCACGACGGATCTGCCCCGGTACCCGGGTGTCCCCACCACCACCAGTGCACACGGGCTGCAGTTACTCGTGACGGACCGTCGCCGACTTGACCGCCGCTACGGGGTGGCCGCGGCCGGCGGACTCGATGCCGATCCCGCCGTCCTCGCCATGAGCTTCAGCTCGCTCGACCCCTCTCTCGCCCCGTCGGGTCGACACGAACTCACACTGTGGTCGCAGTGGCACCCCCGGCATCTGGCGGACGGGCGCTCCTGGTCCGAAGCGGGACCGGGTGAGGCGGACCGGATCATCGCGGCCGCCGAGCGGTTTGCTCCCGGGCTCACCGAGTCGATCGTCCACCGCCACGTCCAGACCCCGGAGGATCTGGAGACCGAGCTCGGGCTGATCGGGGGAAACGTGATGCACGTGGAGATGTCCCTCGACCAGATGCTCCCCATGCGACCCCACCCGGACCTGGCCAGGCACACAGTCCCCGGCGCCGAGGGCGTCTTCCTCGCGGGTGCCTCCACCCACCCCGGTGGTGGTGTCATCGGCACCAGCGGGCGGACGGCGGCTCGTCTCGTCGGTCGCCGTCTCGGCACGTCGACGCGGCGTGGGCGACGCCCCCGGGCACAATGACCACCGTGATCCAACCAAGCACCACCGCGACCAGACCCGTGACGGCCGCACACTCCACCGCCCGACGCCGAATCGTGGGCGTGACCGCACTGGTGACGATGCTGTTCGTGCTCACCGGGTGTCTCCAGCTGAACGCGCAGATGAGTGTGCGGAAGGACGACACCGTATCGGGTCGCATCCTGGTGGCCGGTGACCAGCCGGCACAGACGGCCGCTCTGGACCGGTTGTCCACGCCGTCAGGCCTGGAGCAGAAGGTGCGGATCACCGCCTACTCTGCGGACGGTTTCACCGGCAGGGAGATCTACTTCACCCAACTGACCTTCGCGGAGGTCGACGCGCTGTCGCTGGCCATCGAGGTCGAGGGTGCCCGGCCGTACTCCATGGGCTTCCGCCGAAGCGGTGACACCGTCTCCTTCACCGGTTCGGTGGACCTCTCCGGAATCCCCGCGGATCGAGCGGATGCCGCGACCACCCGGGTGGACCTCACCTTCCCCAACCGCATCAGCGAGACCAACGGCACGCTCGGCGGAGGCAACTCCGTGAGTTGGACCCCGGCGCCGGGGTCCATCACCCGGATGCAGGCGTCCTCGTCCTACCCGGACCCCGCCGCCCGCGGTTTCGCGGTGTGGATGATCGTCGGCATAGGCGCTGCTCTGCTGGTGTCCATCGGGACGATCCTGGCCGCCCGCACCTCCCGAGCCCGCTCGGACCGACTCGTACGCTGACGCCCCGGGGCCGCGCGGATCCGCCCCGCGGTCGTCTGGTCCACCCGGGTCGTCCGGGTCTTCCGGGGTCACCAGGGTCACCAGGGTCAGGTCCTACTCGCCCCGACCCCCGGCGACGGCACCATCGAGAGGTTGGCCAACACCTCGTGCGTGGCCCGGGAGAAGTTCAGGGTGTTGAAGTGCAGGCACGGCACTCCCTCGCCGATCAGTCGTTCGCAGAGCTCGGTGGCGAACTCGATCCCCACCTCGCGCACGGCGGCGCGGTCCTCGTCCGGCCCATCCCCCGCCGCTGCCCGCAGCCGGTCGGACAACCCGTCCGGGAGAGCACACCCCGACAGCTCCACCATGCGGCGGACCTGACGGAGGCTCGTCACGGGCATGAGCCCGGGGATGATCGGCTTTGCGGCCTGCTCCGGATCCGCGGCGCCCAGACGGTCGCGCAGGCGAAGGTAGTCCTCCACGTCCCAGAACATCTGGGTGATCGAGTACTCGGCACCGGCCCGCAACTTGTTGAGCAGTATCTCCGTGTCGTGGTCGAGGTCGCGCGCACGGTAGTGCCCCTCCGGGAAGGAGGCGACGCCGACGTGGAAATCTCCGACCTCATGGATCAGTCGCACGAGTTCCTCCGCGTAGTGCAGGCCCTCGGGATGCGGGGTCCAGTCACCCAGCGGGTCCCCGGGGGGATCCCCCCGGAGCGCGAGGATGTTGGTGACCCCCACGTCGGCGTACATCTGGATCATCTCGCGCAGTTCCGCGACCGTGTGTCCCACCGCGGTGAGGTGGGCGATCGGGACCAGGTCGGTCTCGCTGACCACCCTCTCGACCACCCTGACCGTCCGGTCGCGGGTGGAGCCGCCGGCCCCGTAGGTGACGGACACGAACGCCGCCCCCAGTTCCGAGAACACGGAGGCAGCGCGCCAGAGACGCTCCTCGGCGGCCTCGTCCCGGGGCGGGTAGAACTCGACGGAGAACGGCACCCTGGGGGTGGTCGAACCGGCGATCCGGTCCACGATGCTCGGGTGTCGATCGCCGCCCGCTGGTTCGATGTCGGGTAGCTGGGTCACCGGACCAGGGTAGCCCGACACTCGCCGGTGCCGACCTCCGCCCGGCGACTAGGATCACGGGAACGAGGGCGGCCGGACGACGGCGCCCGGAAGGGATGGTGACCGTGGTCACGGCGACTCGTCCAGACGACGGAGAGCGGGTGCTCGGCGCCCTCCGCCGCCATCTCGACGGACGGCGCCGGGTCGTGTCCGGGGTCGACGATCGTGTCGATGCTCTGGCGGGCCGGCTCGCCGATTTCGTCCTGAGCGGTGGCAAACGGATGCGGCCCCGTTTCGGCCTGGCCGGTTGGTCGGCGGCCAGCCCGGCAGGCACTCTCGTCCCGGATGAGATCGTCACCGCCTGCGCGGCACTTGAGCTGATCCAGGCGTGTGCCCTGATCCACGACGACATCGTCGATGCCTCCGACACCCGACGCGGTAGCCCGACCGTCCACCGTTCGATCGAGGCGGCCCATCGAGAACAGGGGTGGGTCGGGGACCCCGCCCGGTACGGCGTCTCGCAGGCGATCCTGGTCGGCGACCTTGCCCTGACCTGGGCGGACGAGATGTTCGTGACCTCGGGAGCCGATCCCGCCGCGCTCAGCCGTGCGCTCGCCCCCTGGTACGCCATGAAGACAGAGGTGCTCTCCGGCCAGATGCTCGACATCCTCGCGGAGTCCTCGGGCGCGACGGACGAGCTGACCCCCACCCGGGTCAACCGCTTCAAGACCGCGGCGTACACCGTCGAACGACCTCTTCACATCGGTGCCGAGCTCGCCGGAGCCGGCGCCGACACCGTCGCTGCGCTGCGGGAGTTCGGTGTGGGCGTCGGACAGGCCTTCCAACTCCGCGACGACATGCTCGGTGTGTTCGGCGACCCCGAGGTCACCGGCAAACCGTCCGGAGACGACCTCCGCGAGGGCAAGCGCACCCTCCTGTTGGCCCGGGGAACGGCCCTGGCACCGAACGGGGACGCGGACTTCCTCCTCTCCGTCCTGGGCACCGATCTCGACCCCGCAGAGCTCGAGCGGGCCCGCCGGATTCTCGTGGACTCGGGGGCCGTCGCCTCCGTCGAGGCGGAGATCGACACCCTCACCGTCCGGGCTCTCGACGCGATCGGTTCCGACGCGGTGAGCGAGCACGGCCGGGACACCCTCCGCGACCTGGCCGAGGCCGCCACCCGTCGTCGGGCGTGACGATGGACCCGGACCCGGCTCCGGAGACCGTGTCAGCCCCGTCGTCGACTCCGTCTCCGGCGCCGTCGTCATCGGCTGCTTCGTCGGCTCCGTCGTCAGCCCGGTCGTCGTCGAGCATCCTCACGGCGCCCCTCGCCCTGGCCTCCTCCGCCCGCCATTCCCTGGCCGGCCCCTCCGGACCTGCCCTGTACCGCGGCATCCTCGGATCCGTATTGCTCACCCTGGGTGGCTTCGGCGCCGGTTCCCTGCCGGTGGACGGCGGACCCGCCGTCGCCGTGGGACTGCTCGGCTTCACCTTCGGCCACGGAGAGGTGCTTGCTCTGGCGCTGTGCTGGATCGGGGTCGCGCTGCTGTTCACCGCTTGGCTGGCGCTGGGACCGCGGGCGTTCTCGGGTCGACTCCCCACGCGGGACGCCGTCTGGGCCACCGCCCTGTGGTCACTTCCGTTGCTGCCCGCCGTCCCTCTGTTCAGCCGCGACGCCTGGTCGTATCTCGCCCAGGGGGCGATGACCGCGGCCGGCGTCGATCCCTACGAGTTCGGCCCGGAAGCCAACCCGGGCCCCTTCACTGATGAGGTGAGCCCGGACTGGCAGTCGACCGCGACGCCGTACGGCCCGCTCCACCTGCTCCTCATGAGGATCGTCGTAGTCGTGTCCGGTGGACACCCGGCGGTGGGGATCGTCATCCTGCGCCTGGCGGTGTTCGCCGCACTGGCCGCCCTGGCCGCTCTGCTGGTGATGGCCGCCCGCCGGACCGGGGTCGACGCCGGGGCGGCCGTCTGGCTGGCGTGCGCGTCACCGCTGTCGGTGATCCATCTGGCAGGCGGGCTGCACAACGAGATCTTCCCGCTCGTCGCCTGCCTCGGGGCGGTCGTGCTCACGCTCGACGGGCGTAGGGCATGGGCGGGCGCCGCGATCGGGATCGCCGTGGCGTTCAAGGCCACCGCCGTGATCGTGGCCCCGTTCCTGTTGTGGATCGCACTATCGCGCCGCCGCGAGGACCCGGCGGTCACCAGACCGGTCGTCCGGGCGCTCGCGGACACGGCGCTGGCCGTCGCGGTCGCGGCGGCCGTCCTCGGGCTGGTCACACTCGCCTCCGGTACCGGGTTGGGGTGGTTCAACGCGATCGCCGTGTCCGACCGCGTGGTCAACTACCTCAGCGCCCCCACGGCGGCGGCGCATCTGGTCCACGCGGTCACCGACTCCCCCGGGTTCGAGGACATCCTCGCGGTGTCCCGGCAGGTCGGACGGGTGGTGCTCGCGGTGGTCCTGGTGACCGTGTGGTGGTTCCATCGCAGGGACCGACTGACCGCGGTCCGCGGCATCATGCTGGCGCTGCTGGCCTTCGTCGTGCTCAACTCGCTCGCCTGGCCCTGGTACTACGTGTGGGTGGCCGCGTTCTGGGTGCTGGCGCGCCCCGGGCCACGATCTACCACGGCCGCGGTGGCGGTATCGGTGTTCCTGGTCATGGCGATCGGACCGAACGGCTCGACCAGCCTCTACAGTCCTGTGCTCGCCGGGATCGCCGTGCTCGGATCCCTTGGCGTCGCGTGGTGGTGGCGGCGGGCCACCGGCGGGGTCAGAACGCCATCGCCTGAGCGCGCCGGATGACCTCACGGGCACGGTGACCGTGTAGGGCGTCCGCGGGACGACCCGGAAGACTGTCGTCCTCCGCGAAGAGCCACCGCAGGATCTCCTCGTCCCCGTAACCGCCGTCCCGGAGCACCGAGACGAGTCCGGGCAGGAATCGTGCCACCTCGTCGTCGTCGTCCAGGAAGACCGCGGGGACCACCACCACGCCGGCTCGTCGGACGGCGATCAGCCCCCCCTCGCGGAGGAGGTCGTGCACACGGGTCACCGGGATGCCCAGTCGCCGGGACACCTCGGGCAGGTTGATCGTCTCGACGTCCCCGGGCAGGACGTCATCACAGTGCGGAACGGTACTCACGGCCACCACGTTAGTCCCAGCGCGGCTCGGCGGTCACCACCGCGGGGCGCGCCGCCTGGTTGCGTACCGAGATCGGGACGCCGACGGGCAGAATGGACTCCATGACCACTCACGACGGGCAGCTACCAGGGCCGGGCGCCCTGCTCGACGGGCGCTACCGGCTCGACGCCGTGATCGCCCGCGGCGGGATGTCGATCGTCCACCTGGCCACCGACGAGCGGTTGGACCGCCATGTCGCCGTCAAACTGTTGGACCCCGCCCTCGCCGGCGATCGCGCCTTCGTCGACCGGTTCACCCTCGAGGCGCGCTCGGTCGCGCGGCTCTCGGACCCGGGCATCGTCCAGGTCTTCGACCAGGGGGTCGAGGGGGACACGGCTTTCCTGGTGATGGAACTGGTCCCGGGCGGCACACTGCGGGAGTTGCTGGACGAGCGCGGTCCCATGCCGCCGTACGCCGCCGCCGCGGTGCTCCGCCCACTTCTGGGCGCACTTCGCGAGGCCCACGACGCCGGGTTGGTCCATCGCGACATCAAGCCCGAGAACGTTCTCATCTCCACCAACGGGGCGGTCAAACTCGCCGACTTCGGCCTCGTCCGTGCGGTGGCCGAGTCGAGGGCGACCTCGCGGAGCGTGGTGATGGGCACCGCCGCCTACCTGTCCCCCGAACAGATATCCGGTACCGACACCGACGGCCGCTCCGACCTGTACTCCCTTGGTGTGCTCGCCTACGAGATGCTCACCGGGGAGCCCCCGTTCAACGGGGACAACTCGATCGCCGTGGCCTATCGGCGCCTGGACACCGACGTCCCGGCCCCGTCCGACCAATCGGATTCCGTGGCAGAGGACCTCGACCACCTGATCCTCCGGGCAACCCGCCGAAGCCGCGAGGACCGCTACTCCGGCGCCGGGGAGATGCTCGACGACCTTGACCGGGCGGCCGAGATCGGCCGGTTCCCCACCTATGTCGTCCCGGCGCCACACCAGTCGTCGTGGTCCAGGGCGCGCGCCGCCGCGGCTCGATCGGCACCCGGCGGCGAGTCGGAGTTCGACGCCGCGGACCGCGAGAGCGGTGAGGCGTTGAACCACGGTGACGGGCCCGTGCCCACCCGGATGCACACCCGGGTGGGACTCGACCCGGCCCCACCACCCGCCGCAGACCCCTACTCCAGAGGAGAGGTCGAACCGGTCTCCGACCGAGCTCCGGTCCGTCCCCGCCGCAAACTCGGTCTGCTGTGGCTGGTGGTCGTGCTGGCGGTCGCCGTGGCACTGGCCGTCGCCGGCTGGTGGCTCGGGTCCGGCCGCTTCGTCACCGTCCCCGCCGTGCAGGGCATGTCGGTGGGACAGGCGACCGACGCCGTGAACGCGGTCGGGTTGGCCGCCTCCACCCGCGACACGTTCAGCAACGACGTTCCGCGTTCGGGTCTGGTCGGGACGGATCCGGAGGCCGGCGCCCGGGTGCCCCGGGGGGAGACGGTCGCGGTCCTGGTCTCCGCGGGCCGCCCGATCGTGCCCGAGGTGGGTGCCGGACGCGACGTCGACACCGTCTCCGCACTCCTCCGGGAGAACTCCCTCGAACCCGTCCGTGGTGGGGCGGAACACTCGGACTCGGTCCCGGTCGGCCAGGTCGTCGCCCTGGAACCACGGCCCGGCACGACTGTCGACGTGGGCACCCGGGTGTCGATGGTGACGAGTTCGGGGCCCGCACCGGTGATGGTGCCCGATGTCGTCGGATTGGAGGAGGACCAGGCACGGGCCGCGCTGGAGGGATCCGGCCTCACCGTGTCGGAGGTCAGACGGGTCTACGACGGCGAGGTCGACGGAGGACTCGCCGTAGGCACCGACCCCGATCCCGGTTCGGACGTCGCCCGCGGTGACGGCGTGACGCTACTGGTCTCCAACGCACTCACCGTCCCCGACATCAGGGACGTGCCGGTGGACGAGGCCACGGATGTCCTGAGCAGGGCCGGGTTCACGATCGTCCGAGAGGCACCCGTCACCGATCGCCAGATCTCCGACGGTCGGGTGGTCCGCACCGACCCGCCCGCCGGTCGGCGACTCGACCCGGCCAACGCGGTGCTGCGGATCGTCCCGTCGAATGCGGTGACCGTTCCCGTCGTCCTGGGGGCCAGGGCATCGAACGCCCAGGAGACCCTCCGCGACGCGGGACTCAACCCGACCATCGACACGGGATCGGAGAGCGGGATCGTCTACGGCCAGAACCCCCTGCCCGGACGAGTCGTGGCCCGGGGCAGCGGGGTCGAGATAGACGCGCTGGGCTGAGGCTGCCCGAGAGACTTCCGGGCGCACCACCAGCGAGGGCCGGAGCGGCAGCGCGGCCCGAACCCGGCTCAGCGGCCCGAACCCGGCTCAGTTACGGAGCATCTCCGCCACCAGGTAGGCGAGCTCGAGCGACTGCTGGGTGTTGAGCCTCGGATCGCAGGCGGTCTCGTACCGACCGGCCAGATCGAGGTCGGAGATGTCCTGGGCGCCGCCGAGGCACTCGGTCACGTCCTCGCCGGTGAGCTCGATGTGGATCCCGCCCGGGTGTGATCCGAGAGCGTGATGGACCTCGAAGAAGCCCTGGACTTCGTCGATGATCCGGTCGAAGTGCCGGGTCTTGTAGCCGTTCGACGTGGAATGGGTGTTGCCGTGCATCGGGTCGCACTGCCAGATGACCTTGTGCCCCGAGGCCTCGACGGCCTGCACGATCGGTGGGAGCGCGTCGCGGACCTTGTCGTTGCCCATGCGGGAGACCAGGGTCAGACGGCCCGGTCGGTTACGGGGGTCGAGCTTCTCCACGTACTCCACCGCGAGTTCCGGGGTGGTCGAGGGGCCGATCTTCAGACCGATCGGGTTCTCGATGAGCGAGGCGAACGCCACGTGGGCGTCGTCGATCCCACGGGTCCGCTCCCCGATCCAGAGGAAATGGGCCGAGAGGTCGTACAGGCCCTGCTCCGCGTCGCCGGTGAGCCCCGTGCCGTCGTCGGCCAGACGCAACATCGCTCGCTCGTAGTCCAGGACCAGCGCCTCGTGGGAGGAGAAGATGTCCGCCGACCGCAGGTTCTGGTCGGAGACACCGCAGGCGTCCATGAACCGGAGGCCGCGGTCGACCTCCGCCGCCAGCGCCTCGTAGCGAGCGCCGGCCGGCGAACCGGCGACGAACTCCATGTTCCATTCGTGCACGCGGTGCAGGTCCGCCGTCCCGGAGGCGGTCAGAGACCGGACCAGGTTCATGGCGGCGGCGGCGTTGGCGTAGGCGCGAACCAGACGGGACGCGTCATGCCCGCGGGCGGCGTCGTCCGCCTCGAGTCCGTTGACCATGTCGCCGCGGTAGGAGAGCAGGCCGGTGGCATCCCGGTCGGCGGAGCGCGGTTTGGCGTACTGACCGGCGATGCGCCCCACCTTGACCACCGGCATCGACGCGCCGTAGGTCAGGACGACGGACATCTGCAGAAGCGTGCGGATCACGCCCTTGATGTGGGGCTCGGTGTTGGCCTCGAACGTCTCGGCGCAATCCCCGCCCTGCAGCAGGAAAGCGCGACCGTGCGCGACCTCGGCGAGCCGATCCGAGAGGTGCTCGACCTCCGAGGCCACACAGATCGGCGGGACGCTCTCGAGGACCTTGCGCATCGCCGCGGCGTGATCGGGATCCCACGACGGTTGCTGCAGGGCAGGTCGCGACAGGGCGTCGGCCAACAGTGCGTCGAGGTCCGCCGAGAGCGGGGGGAGATCGGGAAGCTGCGCGATGTCGACGTCGACTGTCCAGTTGCTCACTCCGCGAGGATACGCCACCGACGCCCACCCCGACCTCAGAGACCCAGGTGGGGCGCCTTCGCAGCGATCGTCCGGAACCTCATCGACGCGTGACGCGCGTCACCCAGGGCGTCGTGTGCCCCACCGGGGTGTGGGGGAAGCTCCGGCTGGCCGGCCATCTCCCACAGCTGGCGCACATCCCGGGTGAACCTCGGCATCGCTGCCGGGAGCTCGGTCATGTCACCCCAGAGCTGGCACACCGCCACGTGGTCGTATGCCCCGATCCACGCCCACAACTCGACCGGTCCCGAGATCGGTGCGGTGACGAAGTCGTACAACTCGTCCCGGATCCTGGCCCGCGACATCCAGGCCGTGGACGAGGGATTGGGCAGCTTCGGCAGGACGTTCCGGCGGACCCACGGGCCGGCCTTCGCCGGGTCGAAATCGGTGGACACGGCGTAGAACTCACGCCCGTCCTCGGCCACCATCCCCACCGAGACCAGGTCGATGGTGCTGCCGTCCTCGATGAACTCGCAGTCGTAGAAGTAGCGCACCCTAGTCAGCGCCGCCCTCTACGGGCTGGTCGAGGAGGTTCCGTCCCGACTTCCGCACCGTCTCGTAGCGCTTCTTCATGTCCGCGCCGTAGGTGTCGTGGACATAGTCTTGGCCCGTGAGCGCCTGGATACGCCGCATGAGCTCATCGGTGATCTCCCGCTCGGCGACACGGTCGCCCTCCCGCCCGGCCCACGGGGTCAGGTCGAGTGGTTCGCCGATCATCACCCGGACCCGGGTCCGACGGTGGGGCCGGTTGATCTTGCGGACGTACTCGACCGTTCCGGTCACCCCCACCGGGATGATCGGGACCCCGGCCCGCAGCGCGAGCCGGGCGGGACCGGTCTTGCCGCGGTACAAACGACCGTCCGGGGAGCGGGTGCCCTCCGGGTAGATGCCCAGGACCTGCCCTGTCGAGAGCACCTCCAATCCCGCGTTCAGAGCGGCGTGCGCGGCGTCCGCATCGGTGCGGTCGATCGGGTACGCCCCGGCCCCCTCGAAGAACCACCTGCTGAGCATGCCGCGGATCCCGGTACCGGTGAAGTAGTCACTCTTGGCGAGGAAGTTGATCTTGCGACGAAGCACGAGCGGGGTGAACAGCCAATCGGCCACGGATTCGTGGTTACCCGCCAGGAGCACCGCACCACTCTTGGGGAAATTCTCCCGCCCGGTGAGGACCGTCCGACTGGTCAGCCTCAGAAAGGGTCCGATCAGCACGTACTTGAACACCCAGTACAGCAACGTGGTCACCGGTCCTCGAGTCGTTGGAGAGTTGACGGAGCGGATACTACCCGGATCGGTTCGCGGATCCGGACGGGACGAGGTTCGGTGGCCAGAGGTCCGGATCGGGGACGAAGTCCGCGATCAGGGTGCCCGCCTCAGGGTCGAAGTGCGAGGCGACGAATGTGCACCGGGACATCATCGCGGGGAGCGGGAGCACGGTCCGGAATCCGTCGTGTTCCCACCGGAGCCCGTCACCGTCGACCGAGGGCGGAGTCGTCGACGGGCCCGGCACCGGGTACTCGACCCGGTAGCCGCCACGTCCGTCCGGGGCGACAGCAGGAGTCACCGCACCGCGGGCGAGAGCCGCCAGAGCGGCGGTCCGGCCAGGCGCGCTCCCGACCACCAGCACCTCAACCGGGCCCGCGAGGAACTCCGAGACCTCCGCGGCGAGCAGCGAGAGTCGATGCGCCTCGCGTATCCGGGTGTCGGCGCGGTCACCGGCCGCCATCGACGCGAACCGTACGTGGGCGGGCCAGAGCGACTCGACGAACGCGGCCAGTTCCCCCGCCGCGGCGATCCTCCGGACTGCCGCGAGGTCGCCGTCGAGTTCCACCACCACCGCGTCCCACACTCCGGCGGCGGCCGCCCTACGGGCGTACTCCCATCCCAGGACCGAGGCGAGCGGAGCGTCGCTACCGGTGGCGAGCGCAGCGAGCACCTCGTCGTGGGGATCGACCGCCCCGGACCTGTACGCCTCGAGTCTCGCGGTGGCGTCGTCGGCCCGGACCTCCACGGGACCGTCGTCTGTCGTATCCAGTCGTGGATCCACCGCACCGGGGTCCCCGGTCAGGACGAGGGCGGTTCCACCGGCGTCCCGCAGGAGCTCCGCGGTCGCCCGCGACCTGGCCGTGGGGTCTCCCCCGAGGACGATCGCGACCCTGGCTCCGGTCACCGTGACTCGGTCCTGCGCTTGAGCTCGCTCAGCGCCTCGGAGAGGATCCGCCGCTCGGCTCGGTTGCGCAACCGGCCGATCACCGGCACCACGAGTTCGATCTCCAGCTCGTAGTCGACCCTCGTACCGCCCTCGACCGGCTCGAGGCGGTATGAACCCTTCTGCGCGCGTTGGAGCGCCGAACTCTCCAGCCTCCACTCGACGACCCTGTGATCTGCGGACCACGAGTAGTCGAGGATGTAGTCGTCGACTATCGCGCCGGCCGCCAGTGCGAAACGGACCCGGTCGGGCCGCCCGTCCGCGCCGACGGACAGTACCTCCGCGACCCGGATCGACGTGGACCATTCCGGATACGAGTCGAAGTCGGCGATCACGGCCATGACGTCCTCGACCGTCGCGTCGATCACCGTGGAGTCCCTGGTCGGCCACACCTCGGATGCGCCGTTGTCCTCGCTCATATCCCCCAGCTTCACATATCTCCGGCCGGGATGCGCTCTGCGGCCGGCGCCCGGGCACACGGGTGACGTGGCTGCCGCCCAGCCCCGGGGATAGTGTGTCGTCACCGCGATTAGACCATCAATTGTCTCCTCCAGGAGGACCCTTTGCGCGAATACGTCGCCGCCCCCGCCACCTTCACCGTCCCTGACGACTGGTCCTGCGCCCAGGCGGCCTACGACCGCGCGGAGCGGACGCCGGACAACGTGGCGTTCCAGCGGCCGGTGAACGGCAGGTGGACGGATGTCACCAACCGGGAGTTCGCCGAGGCGGTCCGCATCGTGGGGCGGGGTCTGGTGGCCCGTGGGATAGAGGCCGGCGACCGTGTCGCCCTCCTGTGCTCGACGCGGTACGAGTGGAACGTGATCGACTTCGCGATCTGGGCCGCCGGCGCCGTCACGGTCCCCGTCTACGACAGTTCCTCCGCCGAACAGATCCGGTGGATCATGGAGGACTCGGGCGCTCGGCTCGTCATCGTCGAGAAGGACACCCACGCCGCCACCACCCGTGAGGGGATCAGCGGGCTGGACTCCGCCCCCGACGTCCTCGTGATCGAGGGTGACACCCCCGCGTTGGACGCTCTCGCCGCGGGAGCGTCCGACGTCGACGACGGAGTGCTCGACGAACGGCGCGCCGGGGTGACCGCCGACTCCCCCGCGACGTTGATCTACACCTCGGGCACCACCGGACGCCCCAAGGGGTGCATGCTCACCCACCGCAACTTCATGTCCGAGGCCCTCGCGGTCCTCGAGACCCCGTTCAACCAGTACCTCCGCCAGGACGCGACCACCGTCATGTTCCTGCCCCTGGCCCACGTCCTCGCCCGCGCCATCACGTACGCCGGATTCCATGCCGGTGTCCGCATCGCCCATTCGTCGGACCTGACCAATCTCGTGGACACGTTCTCCGAGATGCGGCCGCACTACATCCTGGCCGTTCCGCGCGTGTTCCAGAAGGTCTTCAACAAGGCTCAGGCCACCGCCCAGGACGGCGGCACCTTCAAGGCATGGATGTTCGACAAGGCCACCGACACGGCGGTCGCGTATTCGAAGGCCAACCGCAGTGGCCGGGTCGGGCCGCTGCTCCGGCTCCGCCACGCCCTGTTCGCCAAACTCGTCTACGCCAAGCTCGTCGCCGCACTGGGCGGGCGCTGCGAGATCGCCATCTCCGGTGGCGCACCGCTGGGTGAGCGCCTGACGCACTTCTTCGACGGCATCGGGGTCAACATCTTCGAGGGCTACGGTCTCACGGAGACCTGCGCCGCGATCGCGGTCAACACCCCCGGCCAGATGCGTATCGGGAGTGTCGGTCAGCCTCTCCCCGGATGCGCCGTGCGTATCGCGCCGGACGGCGAGGTCGAGGTGAGCGGCCCGGTGGTCACCGCCGGCTACTGGCGCAACGAGCGCGCCACCGCGGAGGCCTTCTCCGACGGTTGGTTCCGGACGGGCGATCTCGGATCCCTGGACGAGGACGGCTACCTGACCATCACGGGCCGCAAGAAGGAGATCATCGTGACCGCCGGGGGCAAGAACGTCGCCCCGAGCCAGTTGGAGGACGCACTCCGCGCAGACCCCCTCGTCGCCGAAGCGGTGTGCGTGGGCGACGGCAAGCCGTTCATCTCGGTCCTGCTCACCCTGGATCCTGAGGCGCTGGAGCGGTGGAAGAACCACCACGGCAAGACCGGAACGCTCTACGAGCTGCTCCGCGACGCCGCGATGATCGAGCATCTCGACCAGGCGCTGTCCCGGGCCAACAGGACCGTCTCCCATTCCGAGGCGATCAAGAAGTATCACGTTCTGCCCGACCAGTTCACCGAGGAGACCGGTGAACTCACCGCCTCGCTCAAGGTGAAGCGGAACGTGGTGCACCAGAAGTTCGCGGCACAGATCGAGGACCTCTACACCTGACCGACGTCCTGTCCGGCGGCCTGAACCGGGCTGTCCGATGGCCCCGGCGGCCTGGTCCGGGCTGTCGCGACACCGGACAGGTGTCGGTCCCGGCCGAGCGGTGTCAGGCGGGGCACGACGCCGCTGACCGGGGCTGATCGGTGCTGATGGGCGCTAGTCGCCGGAGAGGACGCGTTCCATGTCTCGCGCCAGGTCCTCCCAGCGCCAGTTCTCCAGGACCCAGGTGCGTCCGCGGACACCCATGGCGGAGGCACGTGGCCGGTCTGAGAGCAGACCGGACACGGCCTCGACGATCTCACCGTCCGAGGTCCCGTCCACCACGAGCCCGGTACTTCCTTCCAGAACGGTCTCGGGGGCACCACCACTCCGGCCGGCCACCACCGGGACACCACAGGCCGAGGCCTCCAGATACACGATCCCCAGGCCCTCGACGTCCAGTCCCCCGCCCCGGGTACGACACGGCATGGCGAACACATCCGCCATCCGGTGGTGGTCGACGATCTCGTCCGCCGGGATCCGACCGGTGAAGATCACCCGGTCGGACACACCGTGCCTGCGAGCCAGACCCTCCAGGGTGCGACGATAGGGACCACCCCCGACGACGACGAGGACCGCTCCCGGGACGCGTCGGGCGATCTCGGGCATCGAGCGGATGAGCGCGTCCTGACCCTTCCGCGGGACGAGTCGCGACAGACACACGATCACCTCCCGGTCCGCCACCCCGTAGCGCTCGCGGGTCGCCCTGCGCCGCACGGGATCGGGACGGAACCTGTCCGTGTCGACCCCTCCGGGCTGGTGCACGAGTCGGGCGTGCGGACCGAACGCCGCCGCGAAGCGACGCCTCGTGTAGTCACTCACGTAGGTGACGGCGTCCGTCGACTCGCCGATCAGTCTGAGCACCTGCCGCGACCCCGGCAGCATCGACCATCCCACCTCGTGACCGTGCGTACTCGCGACGATCCGGTTGACGGGGCCCTCGCGCAACGCGGGTGCCATCGCGGCCAGCGGCGCGGCTGCACCGAACCACACCGTGCTCGCCCCGAAATCCGAGGCCAGTCTCCGGGCCCGCACGGCGAGGTCCGGAGTGGGGAGCAGCATCTCCGTCGGCACCCTCTCGACCAGGTAGGGACGGGATTCGTCATAGTCGGTCGACTCGCTGCCACGGAACGTCGAGGCGAGGACGGCGACATCCCCGGGATCGAGATGTGCCAGATAAGTCTCCAGGTACGACTGGATGCCGCCGGGTCGCGGCGGGTAGTCGTTGGTGATCAGCAGGGTCTTCGTCATCACATCCGAGACTGCCACAGTGTCCCGGGATCTCCCGCTCGACGTCCCTGCGTCAGTACCGGCGGATCCCGCTGATCGGCATCGCGTCGACCTTCTCGAGCTTGACCGGGACGCCGTAGGTCGGCGCGTGCAGGACCAGTCCGTCACCGGCGTACATGCCGACGTGGGTAGCCCCCGGGTAGTAGATGACGAGGTCGCCCGGCTGGATGTCGGCCATCGCGACGGGCGCCCCCGACACCGCCTGCGCCTGACTGGACCGCGGCAGCGTCTTGCCCTCCTGCGAATACGCCCAGACCATGAGACCCGAGCAGTCGAACTCGGCCGCGCCGGTCGCCCCCCACGAATACGGGGCACCGAGCCGGGTCAGAGCCACGTTCAGCGCCGCCGAGTTGACGCCGTCCACCGCCGGGGCGACGTAACCCGGGGGAACGAGGGGACCACCGGTCCAGAGCGCCCGTTGTGCGTCCGACAGAGCATCCACACGACGTCTCACCTCATCGATCCGCACACTCATCTCGTCCGACCGCCGATCGAGTTCGTCCGCGCGGTTCTGGGCGTCCCGGGCCGAGGCCCGGGCGACCTCAGAGGCAATGTCGGCCTCCCCGCGGAGTCGCGCGGCCTCCGCCGAGGCGGCCCGCGAGGCGTCGAGTGCGCTGGTGGTGGTTCCGGAGAGTCGCTGAAGGGTTCCGAGCCGGTCGACCAGGTCGCGGGGACTCTCGGCGAGCACGGCGGCCCGGGTCGCGCCGGTGTCGCCTCCCCGGTAACGCATGGTCGCGAGTCGATCGACGAGCGACTGGTCCCGCGATGCACCGACATCGGCGACCACGGCGAGTCCGGCGGCGAGCCCGGCCTCGCGTTCGCGACGATCACGCTCGGCGTTGGCCCGCTCGAGTTCCGCT
This sequence comes from Dietzia psychralcaliphila, assembly GCF_003096095.1. Classification (NCBI taxonomy): domain Bacteria; kingdom Bacillati; phylum Actinomycetota; class Actinomycetes; order Mycobacteriales; family Dietziaceae; genus Dietzia; species Dietzia psychralcaliphila. The sequence continues at coordinate 1,399,988 of NZ_CP015453.1, read as the reverse complement.
CGCGCCAGATGGAGTTCCTCCCCCAGTGCTCCGGCCTCACCGGACAACCGCGCCAACTCGGCGAGGTCCTCACCGGGCGGGTCGTCCGGTGAGTCGACACCACCCGGCACCGTGCTCTGGGCAGGACCCACCGTCTGCGCCGGATCATCGTCCAGCGTGGGATCCACTGTCTGTCCGGGATCGACCGCCTGAGCAGGATCCACCGTCTGAGCAGGGTCCACAGTCTGAGCAGACACCGACACTGCGCCCGAGGTCAGCGCTACGACCGCGGCCACGGTGAGCGCGACCAATCGGACTCTGCGGGTCATGGGCAACTGATGAACTCTCGGATCGACGGTCAGTGCTCGGCGTTCGGCACTCAGTGTTCGGTGTTCGGTGTTCGGTGTTCGGTGTTCGGTGAGAACGGGAACGTGGAGGGGACGCCGTCACCCTCCGTGGTCGAGATAGTACAGACGACAAACCCCGCCGGTACCGGTTACGTGACCGGTGCTCGGCGGGGTTCGCGGGAGAGCTCGCGTGCGAGACGACTCAGTAGTAGCGGGTCGCACCGTAGAACGGCATGGAGTCCAGCGGGGCGTAGCTCACCGAGGTGCCGGAGTACGGGGCGTGCACGACCTGGCCGTTGCCCGCGTAGATCCCCACGTGGCTGGCACCGCTGTAGAAGGCGACGATGTCCCCGGGCTGCAGGTCGGCCTTGGAGACCTGGGTGCCGCCGCCGATCTGGGCCTGGCTGGTGCGCGGGATGGAGATCCCCGCCTCCTTGTACGCCCACGAGGTCAGGCCGGAGCAGTCGAACGAGTTGGGGCCGGTGGCGCCCCAGGCGTAGGGCGAACCAACGCGGGTGCTGGCGGCGTCGAGAATGCGCTGGCCGGTGGAGATCTGCGGCGCCGGGGCGGCGAACTCGACGGGGGCCGCCTGTGCGGCAGCCACCGGTACGAGGCCGGCCGGGAGGGCGATGCCCTCAGGGAGATCGACGGTGACCTGTGCGGGCACACCGGGCAGACGCAGCTCGACGGGTACGTCGACGGTCACGGGCGCGGCGGCCGCGGTCCCGGCGCCGGCTACGGCTGCTCCGGCTGCGAGCAGTCCTGCGGTGGCGACACGACGTGCGGTCGATCCGGTCTTGATGCTGTGGGCTCCCACGAGAGTGATTTCCTCTTTCTTCCTGGACACCGACCGGGTTAGCTGACGGGTTCGGACACGGAAGTCTGTCCTACGCCCCGACCTCTCGGCCTTCGGGCGATTCACCCCAGTGGAACTTGGTTCCCCGGTGCGCCGCGCGGGCGCTTAGGTGGTGACCCCGGCTCCCCACCGGCGGGCGGGTGATGACTTCCGAGGTCTCGAAAAGGTTACGAAACCATCTCGTCGAAGTCCAGTCCATCCGCTAGGCGGCGCTTTCCGCGGCCATGATCTCGACTGTCGAGACCATTCCGAGTTCCATGAGCACCTCGATCGCGGAACGCACCTCAGACTCCAGGACGTACCCACACGACTCTTCGGAAAGTGCATCTACCTGCGGCTCGTCGGACAATAGCACCGAGACGACGCAGTCCTCACACTGCCGCGGGCGGGCCGGGCACTGTGCGCAGTCCATCGAGAACATGATCTACGTCACACTCCGTCCTGGGCGTGTTGCCCATTCGTTACCGGGCCGCGATCTACGGCTCGGGACAGACCGTAACGGCGGGGTACGACATCCACTCCCGCGTCACCGTGTTGATCGGGCGCCGACCGCATCACTGTCGGACCGGGTCGCTACCGTCTGCGCCATGCCCACGCCCCCTACTCGAGTCCCGGTCCGCGCGCCCGGGCCCCAGGGGGTCCAGGCGGCGTTCGACGAACTCGAGCCGACGCTCTCCGAGGTGACCTTCGTCGTGGTCGACCTGGAGACCACCGGCACCCGGCCCGGGACGGATGAGATCACCGAGATCGGCGCGGTCCGGGTACGGGGTGGCGAGGTCCGGGCGGAGCTGTCAACGTTCGTCGCCATCGACGGTGCCCTGCCGGGGCACATAAGCAGGCTCACCGGTATCGCGCCCGACGATCTCGTCGGGGCCCCTTCGCTCGGAGAGGTGATGGCGACGTTCCTGGAGTTCTCCCGCGGCGCAGTCCTTGTGGCGCACAACGCACGGTTCGATCTCGGATTCCTGCGTGCGGCGGCCACGTCGACCGACCACCAGTGGCCCGATCCGCCGTCGGTCTGCACCCTCGCACTGGCACGGCGGGTGCTCCACCGGGGAGAGACCCGCGGCCACCGTCTCGGTGAACTCGCCGCTCACTTGGGATCGGCGGTCGAGCCCAACCACCGCGCACTCCAGGACGCCCGCGCCACCGTCGACGTGCTCCACGCCCTCATCTCCAGGGTCGGAGACTGCGGGGTGTCCACCCTCTCCGAGCTCCGTGCGTACGACGGTCGTCTCGCCCCCGAGGTGCGGCGCCGCGCCGCGCTGACCGAGTCGCTCACCCCCGGCCCCGGCGTCTACCTCTTCCGGGACGGTTCGGGAGGCGCCCTGTACGTGGGCTCATCCGGTTCCGTGCGGAGAAGGGCACGCTCTTATTATTCCGGCGCGGATACCCGCAGCAGGATGCGGACCATGGTCGGGCTGGCCGCGAGTGTCGAGTCGGTGCCGTGCGCGCACCTCCTGGAGGCGTGGACCGTCGAGGAGCGACTCATCGACTCCCTGCAGCCGCCGTACAACCGGCGGTCCCGCAATCCTCGTAGAGGGTGGTGGCTCTCCCCACCCTCCGGACGGGCGATCCGTGGGCAGGTCGCGAGGAACCCGGAACACCCGTTCGCCCTCGGCCCGTTCCGGCGAGCCGAGGATGCCAGATCCGCGTGGCAGGACCTTGTCGAGGCGACCGGATCCTCTCCTGACGCGGAGCAGTGGGCGACGCTGGTCACCGGCCGGGACTCCGCGACTGTCCGGGCGATGGTGGACCGCATCGACTCGGCCGCGGCGGCCGGGGCATTCGAGCGTGCGGCCCGGCTGCGCGATCGCGCGGCGGTCCTCGTCCGGATCCTCACCCGCCAGCAGGAGCTCGCCGCCACCGCCTGCCTGCCCGAGCTCGTCCTGGCCCAGCCCGGCCCCGGACGGACATGGGCGGTGGCGATCGTGCGTCACGGCCGACTCGCCGCCTCTGGGATCGTTCCGGCCGGCGCCGCACCCCTTCCCGTCATCGACTCGCTCAGGGCGGGCGCCACGACCGTGCAGCCCGGTCCCGGACCGTTCTCCGGGGCAACCGCGGCGGAGATCAGGAACGTCCACAGATGGATCGACTCCGCACCCACCCGCATCGTGTCGGTGGCGGGCTGCTGGACACTCCCCCTCGACGGCGCTCACACCCTGACGGACTGGGCGGACCGCGCCGAACGGGCGGCCTCGGGGATCAGCGGGGCAGAAGTCAGTTCCGTTCCGCGCTGAAGGCCGCCCACCGGTCCAGGAGACCGGCCGCCTCGCCGTCGTCCACAGCCTTCGCCGCGCGATCGAGCGCCGACCTCATCGCGGTCACGAGATCAGCTCCCTGGTCGAGGCCGTCGAACGCCACCAGCGCGGCCGCAGAATTGAGCAGCACCGCGTCCCGGACGGGGCCCCTCTTTCCCGCGAGCAACTCCCGGGCGACCACGGCGTTGTGGCGCCCGTCGCCGCCACGCAGATCCTCAATCGCGCACGTGTCCATACCGAAGTCGCCGGGGGCGATCTCGTCCTCGTCGATCCGGCCGTGGGCGACGCGCAGCACCCTGGTCGGTCCGGTCATCGTGATCTCGTCGAGTCCGTCGTAGCCACGCACCACCAGTGCCGAGCGCCCCCGCAGCGCGAACACCTCCGCCATCACCGTCATGAGGCGCTCGAAGGCGCACCCGATGAGGTTGGCCGTGGGTGCTGCGGGGTTGGTCAGGGGCCCCAGGATGTTGAACACCGTCGGGATGCCGATCTCCCGCCGGGGTGCCGCCGCGAAGCGGAGAGCGGGATGGAACACGGGCGCGAAACAGAAGGCCACCCCCACCTCGTCCACACAACGGGCGACCTCCTCGGGGCCCAGATCGATTGCCACTCCGAGAGCCTCGAGGACGTCGGCCCCGCCGCTCTTGGAGGACGCCGCACGATTGCCGTGCTTGACCACGGGCACGCCGCAGGCGCTCACGACCAGAGCGGACATGGTGGAGATGTTGACCGTGCCCTGCCTGTCCCCTCCCGTACCGACGATGTCGACACACGGGCGGGAGGTCGGCACCCTACGGGAGTAGTCGAGCATCGTGGAGGACAGGGCATCCAGTTCAGGACCCGTCACTCCCTTCATGTCGAGCGCCACACCGAACGCGGCGATCTGCGCATCCGTCGCGACCCCCTCCATGATCCGGGACATCGCCCAGCGGGCGTCAGCCGGATCCAGGTCCTCACCCGCCGTGAGCGTGCCGAGTACCCCGGGCCAGGACCGGCCCTCGTCGAACGCTGCAGAACTCCCCACGTGTCCCGACCTCTCTCCCTGGGTCCTGTCGGTCCGTCACCGGCCGACCGTACTGCGACAATCGTGCCACCAGCCACGTCACCGGCGCCCGCGGACTCCCGCCACGGGGCCCGCCCGGCCACCCGTCGAGGAGCCTGAGAAGGCCCTGATACCCCTGCAAGGGGTGCGGTCCCAGACGGGTGAGCGGGGAGTTCTAGGAACGACCTGCGAAAACGCTGTGGGGACACGCCGAAATCGGGGGTCCCTGCAGACTCCGCCCACCTCAGGGGTCATACTTGGCCTCGTGACGAGCGCAGTAGATAACTCAGGATCGGCAATGGCCCAGCGTGTTCATTCGCTGAACCGGCCGAACATGGTCAGTGTGGGCACCATCATCTGGTTGTCCCAGGAGTTGATGTTCTTCGCGGGCCTGTTCGCGATGTACTTCGTCTCCAAGGCGAACTCGGGAGGTGACTGGCCCTCCTACCCGACGCACCTCAACGTGCCCTTCGCCCTGACTATCACGGCGATCCTGGTGGCGTCCTCGGTTACCTGTCAGATGGGCGTCTTCGCCGCCGAGCAGGGTGACGTCTTCGGACTCCGCCGCTGGTATGTCATCTCGGCGTTGATGGGCACGGTCTTCCTCATCGGACAGGCCTACGAGTACGTGATGCTCTACATCGAGGGCACCACGATCTCGTCGAGCGTCTACGGCTCCGTCTTCTTCATCACCACCGGTTTCCACGGCCTCCACGTGGCGGCCGGCGTCCTGGCGTTCGTTGTCCTCGTCATGCGGACGACCATGTCTCGGTTCACCCCCGCCCAGGCCACGGCGGCCATCGTCGTGTCGTACTACTGGCACTTCGTCGACGTGGTCTGGATCGGCCTCTTCGTCACCATCTACTTCATTCAGTAGTCAGCTGGCCGCAGGACGCTGCGTCCAGCAGGTCCCAACTCCAAAGGGAACTCACAATGAACTCACCTCACCCACCCGCTGCGGACACACCGTCGCCGGAGCCCGCGGTGAATCCGGCTCGCCCGGCCTCGTCGAAGCGTCGCCGTAAGGCGACCGGTGCGCTCGTCATCGCCGCCGGTCTCCTCGGCGCCGGGGCCATCGCCACGGCCGTCGTTCCCGAGCCCCAGGTCGCGACGGCCCAGCAGGACCAGGCCGCGCTGATCGCCGAGGGTAAGTCGATCTACGACGTCGCGTGCATCACCTGCCACGGCCAGAACCTGCAAGGTGTCGAGGACCGAGGCCCGTCACTCGTCGGTACGGGCGCGGGTGCGACCTACTTCCAGGTCCATTCCGGCCGTATGCCGGCCGCCAACAACGAGGCCCAGGCCGAGCGCAAGAAGCCGCGCTACAGCGAGCACCAGATCATCGCGCTCGCGGCGTACGTCGACCTCTACGGCGGTGGCCCCGAGATCGTCACCGATCCGGACGGCTCGATCGCCCAGGGATCCCTGCGTGGCGCCTCCGGCCAGGCCCGCGCCGAGGAGATCGCGCGCGGTTCCGAGCTCTTCCGCCTCAACTGCGCCTCATGCCACAACTTCACCGGCCGTGGCGGCGCCCTGTCGGCGGGCAAGTACGCGCCGATTCTCGACCCTGCCAACGAGCAGGAGATCTACCAGGCGATGCTCACCGGGCCGCAGAACATGCCCAAGTTCTCGGACCGTCAGCTCACGCCTGACGAGAAGAAGGACATCATCGCCTTCATCAAGGACACGGACTCCAAGGTCTCGCCCGGCGGCTACGCGCTCGGCGGGCTCGGCCCCGTGACCGAAGGTGTGGCCATCTGGCTAGTCGGCATCGTCGCCCTCATCGGTGCGACCCTCTGGATCGGATCCCGTTCATGAGTGAGACCCCCAAGAACCCGTCCCCGGCGGACCTCGACCGGATGACCGACGCCGAGCTCGTCCGGTTGGGTACCCAGCTGGACGAGGTCGACATCCGGTTCCGGGAGAACCGTTGGCCGGATGGTGTCACCTCTCGATCCGAGAAGCGTGCCGCCCGCGTTGTCACCATCTGGTTCGCACTGTCAGCAGTGCTCGCCCTGGCCTTCGCCGTCGTCTACATCGCCTGGCCATGGGAGTACCGCGGTCAGGGTGAGGACGGCTACTGGCTCTACATGCTGTACACGCCCCTCCTCGGCCTGACGATCGGTCTCTCGATCCTCTTCCTGGGCTTCGGGGCCGTGCAGTTCACCAAGAAGTTCATCCCCGAGGAGATCTCGGTCCAGACCCGCCATGACGGCCCGTCGGAGGAGATCGACCGCCGCACGATCGTGGCCGGACTCAACGACTCCTGGAAGACCTCGACCCTGGGTCGACGCAAGGTCATGGGAGGCTTCCTCGGTGCGAGCGTCGCCCTCATCGGCCTGTCCGCGATCCTCCCGCTCGGTGGCATGATCAAGAACCCGTGGCGCCGCGGGGAACTCAACATCGCCGGAGACGGCACCCTGCACACCACCGGCTGGACACTCGCGTCGGACACCCGTCCCGACGGACTCCCCGCCGAGAAGGTCTACCTCGGTCGTGACACCGGCAAGGTCTACCCGGACGGTCATCCCCCGGCGGGCGAGGGCCGCCTCGAGCGCATCCACGTGGAGGACCTCTCCGCCGGTGGACTCGAGTCCGTGTTCCCGCTTCCGGCGAGCGCACTGGGCGACTTCGAGGAGCACATGCACTCCATCCACGGCGTGCGCAACTCGGTCATGTTGATCCGCTTCCGCCCCGCGGACGCCGCCAGGGTGATCAAGCGCAAGGGCCAGGAGAACTTCAACTACGGCGATCTGTACGCCTACTCGAAGATCTGCACGCACCTCGCCTGCCCCACCTCCCTGTACGAGCAGCAGACGCACCGCTTCCTCTGCCCGTGCCACCAGTCGCAGTTCGACGCGCTCGAGTACGCGAAGCCGATCTTCGGCCCCGCCGCGCGCGCACTGCCGCAGTTGCCCATCGCGGTTGACAGCGAGGGTTACCTCGTCGCCAACGGCGACTTCATCGAGCCGGTCGGACCTGCCTTCTGGGAGCGTCGTTCATGAGTAACAACACCAAACTGGCCGCAGTGGGCAATGAGCTCGACTCGCGGTACACCATGGCCAAGGGCATGCGCCGGCAGATCAACAAGGTCTTCCCCACGCACTGGTCGTTCCTGCTGGGCGAGATCGCCCTGTACAGCTTCGTCATCCTGCTGATCTCGGGTGTGTACCTCACCCTCTTCTTCGACCCGTCGTTGTCGAAGGTGATCTACCAGGGTGCGTACGCCCCGCTCAACGGCATCGAGATCTCCCGCGCCTACGAGACGGCGCTCAATATCTCGTTCGAGGTCCGCGGCGGACTCTTCGTACGACAGATCCACCACTGGGCGGCGCTTCTCTTCGTCGCCTCGATGATCGTCCACATGATCCGGATCTTCTTCACCGGCGCGTTCCGTCGCCCGCGTGAGGCCAACTGGGTCATCGGCTGCGTGCTGCTGCTCCTGGGCATCGTCGAGGGCTTCCTCGGCTACGGCCTGCCGGACGACGTCCTCTCGGGCACCGGCCTCCGGATCACCTCCGGCATCATCGTCGGACTCCCGGTCATCGGCACCTGGATGCACTGGATGATCTTCGGCGGGGACTTCCCCGGCGACCTGATGATCCCGCGCTTCTACGTCCTGCACGTGCTCATCATCCCGGCCATCATCCTGGCGCTGATCGCCGCGCACCTGGCGCTGGTCTGGTACCAGAAGCACACGCAGTTCCCCGGCCCCGGCCGCACGGAGAACAACGTCGTCGGCGTCCGGATCCTCCCGGTCTTCGCCGTCAAGTCCATCGCGTTCGGTGCCATCACCGTCGGCATGCTCATGCTCTTCTCGGGCCTGTTCACAATCAACGCCATATGGAACCTGGGGCCATACAACCCATCCCACATCTCGGCCGGCTCGCAACCCGACTGGTACATGCTGTGGACCGAGGGCGGCGCCCGCGTGATGCCTGCGTGGGAGATATACCTGGGTAACTACACCATCCCTGCCGTGCTCTGGGTGGCCGTGATGCTCGGCGCCATGGTGGCCGTGATGTTCCTCTACCCGTGGATCGAGGCCAAACTCACCGGCGATACCGCGCACCACAACCTGCTCCAGCGTCCGCGCGACGTGCCGGTTCGTACCGCTGCCGGCGTCATGGCCCTCACGTTCTACGTGATCCTGGTGTTGATGGGATCCAACGACCTCATCGCGTACCACTTCAACATCTCGCTGAACGCGACCACATGGGCTGGTCGGATCGGTCTGATCCTGCTGCCCCCGGTCATGTACTTCTTCACCTATCGACTCTGCCTGGGCCTGCAGCGGGCCGACCGGGCGGTGCTGGAGCACGGGATCGAGACCGGCATCATCATGCGGATGCCCCAGGGCGAGTTCGTCGAGGTCCACCAGCCGCTCGGTGGGATCGACGAGCACGGACACGCGGTTCCCCTCGAGTACGCCGGCGCCAAGGTGCCCAGCAAGATGAACCAGCTCGGAGCGGCCGGCCGCCCCCCGCGGGGCGCACTCACGGCCGACCCGGTCGACGAGGTTCGTCTGCTCGACGACGCCGATCACTCCAAGCACGACCACGAGCACTCGATGCTCACCACGTTGCAGGAGGAGAATCGTTCTCGTCGCCACGACGAGCACTGATCCACCCGTAACACCCGACCGCGGGCCGGAACTCCCACAGGAGATCCGGCCCGCGGTCGTTGGAGGCATGAATGATCGACTCAGCGCGTGTACCCCACTCTGACAGTGACATCGTCCTCACAGACGAGTTCGAACTGGCGCTCGCGCACCTGCACTCCGGCGAGAACCTCTTCCTCACCGGCAAGGCCGGCACCGGGAAGTCGACACTGATCCGGCACTTCCTCGCCGAGACCGAGCTCCCCACCCTGGTCGTCGCTCCCACCGGGATCGCCGCACTCAACATCGGCGGGTACACGATCCACCGGGTGTTCGGGTTCCATCCGAGCCACACGATCGAGCACGTCCAGAGTGCCGCGTACCGTCCGGGCCGGTTCGCGGACGCACTGGCAGCGGTGCGCACCCTCGTCCTCGATGAAGCGTCGATGCTCCGAGCCGACGTCTTCGACATGATCGCCATCGCCCTGGGGCGGTTCGGGCCGGATCCGTCCATGCCGTTCGGCGGGGTGCAGATCGTCCTCGTCGGTGATCTGTTCCAGCTTCCACCGGTGGTCACCGCGTCGGAGAAGTCGGGCTTCGAGAGCACCTACGCGACCCCGTACTTCTTCTCGGCGCAGCGCTACCGCGGCGAGGACTTCCACACCGTCGACCTCACCCATGTGTTCCGGCAATCGGGCGATCCCAGGCTCACCGCGATCCTGAACGCCATCCGGGAGGGCGCGCTCGTCGGCCACGCCCGGGATGAGATCAACGCCCGGACCGATCCCCATTTCGAGCCACCCGACGATGAGTTCTGGCTCACCCTGACCACCACCAACAGGATCGCGACCAACCGCAACCGACGGCGCCTCGAGCGACTACCGGGTTCCGAGCTGGCGATGACCGCCACCACCACCGGTGACATCGCCGGATTCGACCTGCCCACCGATGAGACGCTGCGGTTCAAGGTCGGTGCGCAGATCATGATGGTCACCAACGACCCGTCGGATCGATGGGTGAACGGCTCGATCGGTCGCGTCCTGGACGTCACGCTCGGTGGGAGGGTCGACCGGGGTGCGCGCAGTCCGGTCGTCATCGTCGCTTTCACTGGTGGGGAGGTCGCCGAGGTCCCGCTGTACACCTGGGATGTGACGCGACCGGTGGCCGCCGGCGCCGGCATGCGACACGAGATCGTCGGAACGTTCAGTCAGTTCCCGTTCACGCTGGCGTGGGCGATCACGATCCACAAGAGCCAGGGACAGACCCTCGACCGCCTGGTCGTGGACCTCAGCGGAGGGACGTTCGCGACCGGGCAGCTCTACGTCGCGCTCAGCCGCTGCCGGTCGCTGGCCGGGCTCGTGCTCACTCGCCCGGTGGTCCCCAAGGACCTCAAGACCGACCGCCGGATCATCCGGTTTCTCCGCGCGCCCGAGCTCGACGGCCCGGGGCGTCGCTTCTGTTCGATCGCCACGCTCACGGTGGGCGACGAGAACCCGCGGTCCCGATCCCGGCCGGTGGAGCTCGCAGTCGCGTTCTCTGACGGGACCGCGATCTCCACTCTCGTCAACCCTCAGCGCGACCTCGCGGAGGCGAGGACCGACTACCGGGTCACGGTCTCGGACGTCCTGCTGGCCCCCACACTGCTCGAGGCCTGGTCGATGATCGCCCCGCTGCTCGACGGCCACACCCCTGTCGGTATAGACGTGGACAGCACCCTCGGACACATCGACTCCGAACTCAAGCGGCTCGGCAGCGCGATCGCGATGCCACCCGGTGTCGACATCCCCTCCCAGCACCTCACGCCGAAGGAGCGGACGCGGACCAGATCCGGCTCCGCCCTCGATCGAGCCCGTGTGGCGCTCGAGGTGCGGGCGCATCTGGCGGCTGACGACGCGGCAGCCGGAGTGTTCGACGCGGACCTCGTCGAGGAGACGGCGATCAGCTACCTACTGAGTCGTGACATCGACGCCAATCCCCCGACCTCCGACGTCCTCCCCCAGCTCTCCGCGATGCTCGAGGTGAGCGGGCGGGTCGGGTCGGCGCTTCTGGGCCTGCGCCACCCGCAAGCCGGGCCGGACGCGGACGACGGGCCGGACGGGGCGGACGGGACAGCCGGGCCGGACGGGCGCGACGACGATGAGCTCCTGTTCGCCGGAGACCGCGATCTCGAGGCCGGGGCACGCGCGCTGGTCGCCGACCAGATCCGTGCCGCCGCGGAGCGGGTCACTCTCGACGCCGAGACCATGACGAGGCTCCGACGGGCAGGAGACCTCCTGGGGGTGGACCTGGCCGCCGGACTGGAGGCCGCCGGGTCGGCGATCGCCGGAGAGGTCCTGGTGCCGGGGACCCGGGTGTGTTTCACCGGCAGCGCTCTCGATCCCTCCGGGAACCTCCTCTCCCGCGGCGAAATGGAGTCCCTCGCCGCGGCCCGCGGGTTGATCGCGGTCGGAAATGTGACCAGGACCCGGTGCGACGCACTTGTCGTGGCCGAGGTCGGTAGTCAGTCGAGCAAGGCGCGCAACGCCCGGAAGTGGGACAAACCCGTCATCTCGGTGGCCGATTTCCTCTGTTGGGCGGACGACCGACCGATCACGGGCTGACCGGCACGGGGTTCACCGGTAGTGGCTGCCCGGCCATGTCGGCCACGGCCCGGAACGCCATCGTCATTCCCGATCCCAGGGGGACCCCGGGGCCCGGGTAGGCCTCGCCGGATACCGACGCCGACGAATTGCCGGCGGCGTACAGGCCCGGGATCGGTGCACCGTCGGCACCGACCACGGACCCGTTCGGATCGATCACGGCACCGCCCTTGGTTCCCAGGTCCCCCAGGACCAACCGCACGGCGTGCAGCCGCTTGCCACCCAGTGGCCGGAGGCACTCCTCGGGAGTGGAGGCGCCGAGGAAGAACCGCCCGTACGGGTCCTCGCCTCGCCCGAAGTCGGAGTCACGGCCCTGCTCGGCGAAACCGTTGAAGCGCGCGACGCTCTCACCGAGGGCATCCGGATCGATCCCGATGGCGTCCGCGAGTTCCGCGATCGACCCCGCGGTGTGCCAGAGTCCGGCCTCGCGCAACTGTCCGGGATCGGGTGCGGGGACGCAGATCGCCGGGAAGCCACCCGCCTCGGTGTCGTCGAAGACGAACCAGAACTCCTCCCCCGCCCCGTCGTCCATCCGGGCATGCATTCTCCGGCCCATCTGGTCGTACGGGAGGAGCTCGTTGCCGAACCGTCGACCGGTGCCGTCGACGATGATCCCCGACCGGAAACCGAGCGTGAACGCCGCGTGCCCGTTGGGGAACAGGGTCGCCGGGCACCACCACGACTGGTCCAGCAGGTCGAGCCGGGCACCGACCTTCTCGAACATGCGGACGGCATCGCCGGAACCGGTGTCCGGGTGGGAGGCCGACCAGTCGGCGGTCGGCATCCGCTGCCACAGGCTGCGCAACTCGCTCGACCGCTCGAACCCACCGGCGGCCACGAGCACGCCACGCCGCGCACCGACGCGCCGCACACCCGAGCCGTCACGCACAGCGACCCCCACGACCCGTCCGTCGTCGTCCCGGATGAGCTCCTCCGCCGCCGTGGTCAGCCTCAGTTCGGCGGTCTCCATCGCGTCCAACGCCAGCACGAGCCGGGCGACCCAGGCGCGGCCGCCCTCCAGCTTCGTGGAGTCCTCGGGGGCACCGAACTGGTCGGACGGGACGGAGGAACGAATGTCGGCGGTGCGCGCTCCCACCTCCTCGCCCCTGATCGGCTTGGGATAGATGCTGCGGCCCACCTCCTGGCGACCGGGCGCGTCGAAGTAGTCGGGGAACGCCTGGAACCGTGTGGGGATACCCAACTCGTCCTGCAGGAAGTCGACGACCATCGGCCCGGTGTTGAGAAAGGCGTCCTGCAGGTCGTGGTCGGTCCGGTCGCCCACCACGGCACGGAAGTAGGTGCGGCCGGACGCGACGGAATCCTCGAGCCCGTCGCGGGCGAGGACCGGGTTGCCGGGCAGCCACACCGCACCGCCGGAGTACGCGGAGGTGCCGCCGAAGCGATCCGTCTTCTCGACCAGGAAGGTGGTGAGGCCTCGCGACGCCGCCGCGGCCGCGCCGAAGAGCGCCGCGACGCCCGATCCCACGACAACCACATCGAACTCTGCATCGAACGTGCTGCTCTGCGACATCACGGTCACTCCTCGTCTCGTCATCACCGGCCCACCCGGCCCGGACACCGACCACCAGCCGGTAATTTCTAGAACACGTTCTACGATAGCCTCTCGAGGGTCGACTCATGTCCTGAGCGGCGGTTTCCGTGACACCTCAGCGACGTGCGGGCATGATCGCGGTGTGACGAGCAACGAGGTCGAACACACCGAGGACGGCCGCTACATCGTGGTCAGGGGACGGCGGTGGAGAGCCACCGACCCGTCGATCCCGGACACACTCCGGACCGAACTCGTCTCCGCGCTCATGACCGGCCGTCGGCTGGTGAAGACAGAGGGGGACGCCGCCCGCGTGATGGTGCACGACGCCAAGGTGGCACTGGGCGAGCGCGGCGACCCGTGGTGGGAGCCCACGGAGGAAGGCACACGGCAGCGGCTGGCCGCGACCATCCGGACGTTGCTCCGTTCCCGCGGCGACGGTTCGATCTGTCCCAGCGACGCCGCCCGTACGGTCGGCGGCGAGCGGTGGCGGGAGCTCATGGAGACCGCCCGCGGGGTCGCCGTGGATCTGAGTGTGGACGGGGTCGTGGTCATCGTGCAACGGGGCGAGATCGTCAGTGGAACCGATGTCCGCGGTCCGGTGAGGATCGTGGCGGCGGAGGCGCTCGACTTCCGGCCACCGACGGACGGCCGAACTGCGCCGGACTGAAGCTACCAGCCGGTAACCCGCGCGGTCCTTCCGTCCGCAGCCTTGTACGATCACTACTGGTAGCAAACATTCACCTAGTGCGCCCCGTCCCCCTCTTACGGCGGGTCGTCCAACGGAAAGGCATACACCCTTGCGCCGCACAGTGTTCGACGAAGACCACGAGGCCTTCCGCCAGACCATCCGCGACTTCATCGCGTCCGAGGTCTCACCCCACTTCCAGGAGTGGTTCGACGCGGGCATCGTGCCGCGCGAGTTCTACTACAAGCTCGCCGACCTCGGCGTGTTCGGCATCAACGTGGACGAGGAGTACGGCGGCGCCGGGATCAACTCGCACAAGTTCGAGGCGATCCAGTCCGAGGAGACCGCCCGCGCAGGCGTGAACTTCGGCGGCTCGGGCGTTCACGTACTGCTCGGACTCCCCTACATCAAGGCCCTCGCGACCGAGGAGCAGAAGCAGCGCTATCTGCCCAAGTTCGTCTCCGGTGAGGAGATGTGGGCACTGGCCATGACCGAGCCCGGCACCGGTTCGGATCTCGCCGGCATGAAGAGCACGGCCAAGCTCTCCCAGGACGGCACCCACTACGTCCTCAACGGCGCCAAGACCTTCATCACCGGCGGCGTCCACGCCGACCGCGTGATCGTGTGCGCCCGCACCGCTCCCCCGCGGGAGGACGACCGCCGTTTCGGCATCTCCCTCCTGGCCGTCGACACCAAGCTCGAGGGCTACTCCGTGGGACGCAAGCTGGACAAGGTCGGGCTGCGGACCTCCGACACCGCGGAACTGGCATTCAGTGACGTCAAGGTGCCCGTCGAGGACCTGCTCGGCGAGGAGAACCGTGGCTTCTACTACCTCGGCCAGAACCTGCCGTCCGAGCGCTGGGGAATCGCCTACGGCGCCTACGCCCAGGCCGCGGCCGCTGTGCGCTTCGCCAAGGAGTACACCCAGCAGCGCACGGTCTTCGGGAAGGAGGTCGCCTCGTTCCAGAACACCAAGTTCGAGCTCGCCGCCTGTCAGGCCAAGGTCGACGCCTCGCAGGCCGTCGCCGATCGGGCGCTCGAGGCACTCGACGAGGGAGAGCTGACCGCGGCCGAGGCCGCGTCTGCCAAGCTGTTCTGCACCGAGATCGCGGCCGAGGTCATCGACCGTTGTCTGCAGCTGCACGGTGGCTACGGGTTCATCAACGAGTACCCGATCGCCCGCCTGTACACGGACAACCGGGTCAACCGGATCTATGGCGGGACCAATGAGGTCATGAAGACCATCATCGCCAAGGACATGGGTCTGTAGTTCCCACGCCGGGCAGGAATCGGGCCGGGACCAGCGCGCCACGCTGGTCCCGGCCCGATCTCATTCCGGGTGGCTAGCACCCACGGCGTTGACGCGGCCGGCGCGCGGCCCGCGAACACGACGAGACCCACACATGGTGCCGGCCGCACACAGGACGAGACCCCCTCGCCTGGTGCCGCGCGCGAACAGACGAGGCCCCCACCGCGGATCACGGTGGGGGCCTCGTCGGGGGCTGTCGGGTCGTCAGTGCTTCTCTTGACCCCAGTGGTACTCGAACACCAGCGCGCAGGCCGTGATGATCAGGGCGACCGCTCCGCCGAGCAACACCCACCAGTTCCAGAACGCGGCGCCGAAGCCGACGATCAGGATCGAGAAGGCGATGAAGAACGGCCAGAAGCTGTGCGGGCTGAAGAAGCCGAGCTCACCGGCGCCGTCGGAGATCTCCGCCTCTTCGTAGTCCTCGGGCAGCGTGTTGATGCGCCGTGCGACGAAGCGGAGGTAACCGCCGATCAGCAGGCACAGCCCGGCGGAGAGCACGAGCGCGGTGGAGCCCACCCACTCGATGCCGGTACGCGAGGTGCCCGTGAGGTAGGTGTACGCGATAGCCAGGAAGGCGAGGAAGACCACCAGTCCATCGAAGATTCTTACTGTTGCGTTCATCGTGCAGGAGCCCTTCGCGTGATACCGGGAGAGACGTCAGTTAGCGGATGCGTTCTCGATGATGTTGTTCTGGTCGCGGGTATCGCTGCGACCCGTCTTGAACGGTGACGTGGACGTGGAGTAGGGCTCCTCGCCGATCGACTCCAGCGCCTCCGCGTTGGATGCGGTCGGATTGTCCTGACGGAACTGGATGTACTCCGCGAAGGCCTCCGGCGACACGGCCCGGAGCTCGAAGTTCATCATCGCGTGGTAAGCGCCGCACATCTCGGCACACCGCCCGACGAAGGCACCCTCCCGCTCGATCTCCTCGATCTGGAACATGCTCAGCTGCTGGTTCTGGCCCGGGTGCGGCATGACGTCCAGCTTGTAGATGAACTCGGGGATCCAGAAGGAGTGGATCACGTCGGCCGCCGCGAGGCGGAACTCGACCCGGGTACCGGTCGGCAGGACGAGCACCGGGACCTCCTCGGAGGTGCCGACGGTCTCGATGTCGTTGAAGTGCAGGTACGACTTGTCCTCGGCCAGACGACCGTGGATCGGACCACCGGCGGCGGGCTCTCCGTGGTGACCGAGGGCCATTCGCTGCTCCTCCGAGAGGACGCCGGCCTCCTCGGCTGCACGCTGGGCCTCCTCGTTGGTGCCGTCCTCGATGGACACACCCGCGACATCGACCTTGTTGTACCCGAACTTCCAGTTCCACTGGAACGCCGTGACGTCGACCTTGACGCCGACCTCCTCCGCCGGACGGAGGTCGAGGACCTTGTTCTGGGTGATGACGGTGAAGTAGAAGAGCACCGAGATGATGACGAACGGCACGGCGGTGTAGACCAGCTCGAGCGGCACGTTGTACGCGGTCTGACGCGGGAACTCCCCGTCGTCGTTCTTCCGCTTGCGGTGGAAGGCCATGGTCCAGAAGATCAGGCCCCACACGAAGAAGCCGACGATCAGCGATGTGACAACGGTGAGCGTCCAGAACTCGCGGATGGCGATGCCCTCGGGCGTGATCCCGTTGGGGAACCCGAAGTTCATGGTCTGGTTCCACCATTTGTTGTCGGTGTGGAGGCTGCAACCGGACAAAAACAAGCCCAATGTGCCGAGCGACACCGCGAGTGCAGCCCTGCGCGTCCGACGACGCCCGTCACGCTGTTCCACCATCACGCCTTCCTGATCAGCGGCACCGGCCACGTGGCCGGGACACTTAA
The DNA here is from genome assembly GCF_003096095.1 of Dietzia psychralcaliphila. NCBI lineage: Bacteria > Bacillati > Actinomycetota > Actinomycetes > Mycobacteriales > Dietziaceae > Dietzia > Dietzia psychralcaliphila. The sequence goes on along the minus strand of NZ_CP015453.1, from coordinate 1,382,895 downwards.
GAAGAGTAGACCACGGCTCTCAGTTTGGAAGCCGCGGGTCCCGGCATTTCACCGAACCCACCCCTTCGCCGTCTGCTGCGACGGACGGGAGCCCCGGGACCAGTAGTATTCGAACCCATCGTGGCCCGCACACGCGGGTTATCCCCACCCCCGACGACGATCGACGAGGTACCCGACGAATGTGTGGCCTGCTTGGTCTGCTCACCCCCGACGGCTCCGCCCGCACCCACGAGTCGAGGGTCCTGGGCGCGATGGGGTGCCAGCGTCACCGCGGTCCGGACGAGGTCGGGACCTGGGTCGACGACGACCTGGCGTTCGGCTTCAACCGCCTGTCGATCATCGACATCGCCCACTCGCACCAGCCGCTGCGCTGGGGGCCCCCCGAGCAACCCGACCGCTACGCCCTGACGTTCAACGGCGAGATCTACAACTACGTCGAACTCCGTGCGGAGCTCCGTGAGGAGTTCGGGGCCGAGTTCCGGACCGAGGGCGACGGCGAGCCGATCGTCGTGGCGTTCCACCACTGGGGGCCGGCCGCCGTCCGCCGGCTCCGCGGGATGTTCGCCTTCGCCATCTGGGACACCGTCGAGCGCACGCTGTTCGTGGCCCGTGACCCGTTCGGCATCAAGCCGCTCTACATGGCGACCGGGCCCGGGGGAACCGCGTTCGCGAGCGAGAAGAAGTCGATCACCGAGCTCGTCGACCTCCTCGTCGTCGACACCTCACTCGACACCCGCGCGCTGCAGCACTACGTCACCCTCCAGTACGTCCCGGAGGACGAGACTCTGACCCGCGGAGTCCGCCGCCTCGAGTCCGGTTGCCACGCCACCCTCTCCCCCGGTGCCGCTCCGGTGATCGAGCGCTACTTCGAGCCGACCTTCCCCGTGGTCCCGGTCGCCGACGGTGACGCGGAGCGCCGCTACGAGGAGATCGCGGTGGCCCTCGAGGACTCCGTGGCCAAGCACATGCGGGCCGACGTCACCGTGGGATCCTTCCTGTCCGGCGGAATCGACTCCACCGCGATCGCCGCGCTCGCCCGACGCCACAACGAGAACCTCCTCACCTTCACCACCGGTTTCGAACGGGAGGGCTACTCGGAGATCGACGTGGCCGCCGAGTCCGCCGCGGCGATCGGTGTGGAGCACATCGTCAAGGTGGTCTCGCCCGAGGAGTTCGCCGCCGCGATCCCCGAGATCATCTGGTACCTCGACGAGCCGGTGGCCGATCCGGCACTGGTGCCGCTCTACTTCGTCGCCCGCGAGGCCCGCAAACACGTCAAGGTGGTCCTCTCGGGCGAGGGCGCCGACGAACTCTTCGGCGGGTACACCATCTACAAGGAGCCGCTCTCGCTCGCGCCGTTCGAGAAGATCCCCGGCGGCCTGCGCCGGGCGCTGGGCAGGGCGAGCACCCGGATCCCCGAGGGCACCCGCGGCAAGAGCCTGCTGCACCGCGGATCGATGAGCCTCGAGGACCGCTACTACGGCAACGCGCGCTCGTTCTCCGAGGACCAGGTGCGCTCGGTCCTCACGGACTACCGACCGGAGTGGAGCCACCAGGACGTCACGGGTCCGATCTACGAACGCTCACGGGGATGGGACCCCGTCGCCCGCATGCAGCACCTGGACCTGTTCACCTGGTTGCGCGGGGACATCCTGGTCAAGGCTGACAGGGTCACCATGGCCAACTCGCTCGAGCTGCGCGTACCGTTCCTCGACCGCGAGGTCTACGAGGTCGCCTCCCGCCTGCCGCACACGGAGAAGGTGGCGCACGGGACCACCAAGTACGCGCTCCGCAAGGCGTTGGAGCGGATCGTGCCCGCGCACGTGCTCCACCGCAAGAAGCTCGGCTTCCCCGTCCCGACCCGCCACTGGCTGGCCGGACCGGAGCTTCATGACTGGGCGCGCGAGCAGGTCCTGGCCTCGGGTACCGACGAGTTCGTGGACAAGGCCGCCGTGCTGCGGATGCTCGACGAGCACCGGAGCGGCGTCTCTGACCACAGCCGTCGGATCTGGACCATGCTGTGCTTCATGATCTGGCACGGCATCTTCGTCGAGGGGCGGATCACCCCGGACATCGAGCAGCGGGACTACCCCGTCCGCCTCTAGTCGGCTCTGGACTGCCGCCCCGCGCGGGATCAGGCCGGGAGCAACGCCGAGAGCTCCTCGGCGACCTCGTCCCCGTAGGCGTCTGCCAGGCGTCGACGCGCCGCGGAGGGATCGATGCTCCACTCCTGCGTGCCGGTGGTCTCGAGCACGTGGGTGGCGATGAGCGCGCCGAACTGGGCGGATCGCTCCAGGGAGAGACCGTCGATGACGCCGGTGAGGAAGCCGGCGCGGAACGCGTCCCCGACTCCCGTGGGGTCGAGCAGGTTGTCCGAGGGCACGATGCCCACCTCCAGGGGCTCGGCGCCCTTCTCCACGATCACGACGCCCTTGCCGCCGCGGGTGGTGATGCGGGTGCCGACCCTCGCGTCCAGTTCCTCGGCCGTCCACCCGGTCTTGTTCAGCAGCAGTTCGTACTCGTACTCGTTGGTGAACAGGTACCGGGCGCCGTCCACGAGTGCCCCGGCCGCCTCCCCGTCGAGGAACGCCAGCTGCTGGGAGGGGTCGGCCGCGAAATCCAGTCCGAGCTCGCGGCACTCCGCGGTGTGGGAGTTCATCGCGGTCGGGTCGTTGGCGCCGATGAGCACGATCTCGGGCCGACCGATGCGGTCGACCAGGCGGGCCAGCGAGATGGTGGCGGCCTCCCCCATCGCACCCGGGTAGAACGAGGCGAGCTGGGCCATGTCCGAGTCGGTGGTGCACACGAACCGCGCGGTGTGCAGGGCGGAACTGATGTGGACGGCAGAGGTGTCGACGCCGTGCTTCTCCAGCCAGTCGCGGTATTCGGCGAAGTCCTCGCCCGCCGCGCCGACCAGGTGGGGCCGGCGGCCGAGCACGCCGAGCGCGAACGCGATGTTGCCACCGACCCCGCCGCGGCGGATCTGGAGCGAGTCGACCAGGAAGCTCAGCGACACGTGGGCGAGCTGGTCCGGCAGGAGCTGTTCGGAGAACCGACCGGAGAAGGTCATGAGGTGGTCGGTGGCGATGGAACCTGTGATCACTACGGGCATGACCCAGACAGTAGACGACCCGGACTGATCAGTGATCAGTCCGGGTCGTCAGTACGTGCGAGGCTCAGTTGAACGAGTCGCCACAGGCGCACGAGCCGGTGGCCTGGGGGTTGTCGATGGTGAACCCCTGCTTCTCGATGGTGTCGACGAAGTCGATCGACGCGCCCGTGAGGTACGGGACGCTCATGCGGTCGACGGCGAGCTTGATGCCGCCGAAGTCGTCGACGACGTCGCCGTCGAGCGTGCGGTCGTCGAAGAAGAGCTGGTACCGCAGGCCGGCGCACCCACCGGGCTGGACGGCGATGCGGAGGGCGAGGTCGTCGCGTCCCTCCTGGTCGAGGAGGGCCTTGGCCTTCGCGGCGGCGGTGTCGGTGAGGAGCACGCCGGTGGCGGTGCTCTCCGTGGCGGTGTTCTCCGCAGTGGTCATGTCGGTTCTCCTAGCGATCCGAGAAGGTCTTCTCTGGCGTCCTTCGGTGGCGTCCTGAGTCGTGCAACGTCCACCGGGGAGCTCTCTATTCCCCGGACGTCCCTTCATCGGACACGATACGCCCGCAGTGACGTACGGGTGAATATCCCTCGTGGTGGTCGATCGCCTAGCCTGGGTACGTGAAGTTGCGTGCATTCGGCTCCAGTAAGAACGATCCCGGCAAGGACTCCTCAGATACCGACACCGGGCCGGAGTCCTCCCCGGGCGCGGACCCGGCGTCGGCAGGAGACGCCCGTCGGCCCGCGGGCAAGGGCAAGCCCACCCCCAGGCGGCGGGATCAGGAGCGTGCCCGGGGCCTGCGGACGGGTCCCGTGACCGCGCCGGTCACCCGCAAGGAGGCCAAGGAGCGGCGCAAGGCCGTCGAGGCCAGTATGACCAAGGACCAGCGCAAGGCCGCTCGGGCCGAGCAGCGCAGCGCGCGCGAGGAGCGCCGCCAGCTCATGATGCAGGGCGACGACCGCTACGTGCTCTCTCGCGACCGCGGCGAGGTCCGCCGCTTCGCCCGGGACTGGGTGGACACCCACCGGCGCCTGATCAACTTCTTCATGCCGCTCGCGCTGTTCGTGATCGTGTTCCAGCTCATCCCCAACCCGGAGCTGATGTTCTACAGCCAGAACCTGTTCCTCATCCTGATCGTCGTGGTGGTGGTGGACGGCATCCTCCTGGGACGCACGGTCAACAGGGTCGTCCGCGAGCGGTTCCCGGACACCGAGGACACCGGGTTCGGGATGGGGTGGTACGCGGTGATGCGGGCGACGCAGCCGCGGATGCTCCGCACCCCGCGCCCCCGGGTCCGCCCGGGCGACTCCATCTGATCTGATCGACACCCGACCAGATCGACGATCCACGGAAGGCCTCTGACGCCATGCGCCTGCTCGTCCTCGGCGGCACCCGCTCGGGCAAATCCGCCCACGCCGAGTCGGTGGCCGCGGCCACCGGTGGGGACGTGGTGTACGTGGCCACCGCGCGTCGGGATCCCGACGACGACGAGATGGCCCGCCGGATCGACGCGCACCGGGACCGCAGACCCGCTGAGTGGTCCACCGAGGAGACCGACGAGATCGCCCGGGTGCTCGCCGATCATCCGGACGGCACGGTCCTCGTCGACGATCTCGGGGGGTGGCTCACCCACCGGATGGACGCCACCCTCGGGTGGGCGGACGGCGGGGCGGGCGTGGCCGATGAGGTCGATGCGCTCGTCTCGGCGGTCGCCGCCCACCAGGGCTCGCTGATCCTGGTCTCCCCCGAGGTCGGCCTGGGGGTCGTACCCGACACCCTGTCCGGGCGGCTCTTCTCGGATCTGATCGGTTCGCTCAACCGGCGGGTGGCCGAGGTGTGTGATTCGGCCGCCCTCGTCGTCGCGGGTCGGGTCCTCCCCCTCTCCGCCCCCGGAGTTCCCACCGCGGCGGACCACTCCCACGGTGATCCCACCGCACCGGCGTCGACCCGCCCCGGGCCGGCCTCACCCGGCACTGGTGAGGCCGCCGGGGTCACCGGGGTCACCGGGGTCACCGAATCCACCGAACTCTCCGCGCCCACCGCCCCCGCCGCGGAGTCACAGAGTCCTCAGGCGACCGAGTCAGAGGCTTCGCCGGCGGCCGAGCCGGAGTCAGAGCTCACGGCCGAGCCGGAGACCGGGCCTCCGGCGCACGGCTTCCCCGGTCTGGCCGACATCGCGCACTATGACGACCCCGTGGTGTTTCCCCCGGTCCACCCGCCGGCGCACACCGTCGCCGACGAGGCCCGCGCCCGGCAGCTCGTGCTGACCAAACCGTCGGGCTCGCTCGGTCGACTCGAAGAGCTCGGCGTGTGGATCTCGTCATGCCAGGGGACGTGCCCGCCCCGCCCGCTGGAGCGGGCCCGGGTCGTGGTGTTCGCCGGCGACCACGGCGTCGCCGAGAACGGGGTCTCCGCCTATCCGCGCGAGGTCACCCTGCAGATGGCCGACAACATCGTGGGCGGTGGCGCGGCCGTGTCAGTGTTGGCCCGTGCCGCGCGGGCGACCGTCCGCGTGGCCGACATGTCCATGTCCGCGGAGCGGCCCGGCGGTCTGGACGACCACAAGATCCGTCGCTCCAGCGGGTCGATCGACCGCGAGGACGCGTTGAGCCCCGACGAGGTCCGGGCGGCGGTCGCGGCCGGCCGCCGGATCGCCGACGAGGAGGTCGACTCGGGTGCGGACCTGCTCATCGCGGGCGACCTCGGGATCGGGAACACCACCCCGGCGACCGTGATCACCTGTCTCGTCACCGGCCGGGAGCCGGTCGAGCTGGTCGGGCGCGGCACCGGGGTCGACGACGACGGGTGGATGCGCAAGACCGCCGCGATCCGGGATGCGATGTTCCGGGCCTCCGGCGACCTCCGGGACCCCGTGGCGATGCTGCGGAGGGTCGCGGGCGCCGACCTCGCCGCGATGGCGGGCTTCCTCGCGCAGGCGGCGGTCCGAAAGACCCCCTGCATCCTCGACGGCGCGGTGGTCACGGCCGCGGCGTTGCTCGCGGAATCACTGGCGCCCGGGGCACGCCAGTGGTGGGTCGCCGGTCACCGGAGCGCCGAGCCCGCCCACTCCGCGGCGCTCACCTATCTCTCGCTCGAGCCGATCCTCGAGCACTCCATGCGTCTGGGAGAGGGAAGCGGCGCGGTCGCCGCGCTGCCCACCGTCCACGCCGCGATCGCGATCCTCACGGAAATGGCGACCTTCGCCGACGCCGGGGTCAGCGGCAAGGCCTGACGTCAGGTGTTCGCCGCGGTCCGCCTGTCACTGTCCTGGATGACGGTGTTGCCCATGGGTGGGCCGGGCGTCCCGGGCCGGCCCGAGGCCGGACGGGCGATGACGGCGATGCCGGTCGTCGGACTCGTCTGCGGGGTCGTCGCCACCGCCGTCGCCCACGGGGCGCACGCACTGGGGGCCGGGACCGTCATCTCCGGCCTGATGGGGATCGCGGCGGTGCTGGCGCTGACCCGCGGGATGCACGTGGACGCGCTGGCCGACACCGCCGACGGACTGGGTTCGTACGCCGGCCCCGACCGGGCGCTGGAGATCATGCGCTCCGGATCGGTGGGACCGATGGGCGCTGCGGTCCTGGTCCTGGTCCTGCTCGCCGAGGTCGCGGCCCTGGGGGCCCTGGTCGCCTCCGGCGCGTGGCTCGCGCCGATCGCCGCCTTCGTGCTCTCGCGTTGTCTGCCGGTGGTCCAGCTCCGCCGAGGTGTCCCGGCGGCGTCCGCCACTGGCTTCGGCGCGATGGTCGCCGGGTCGCAGTCCCGGGCAGCCGTGGTGGCCGTGGGACTGATCAGTGCTGCGGCGGGCGCGGGCCTGGCCGGGTCCGGGTGGACGGCGACACTGTCGGCGGGGACATGGTGGACACCTGTGGTCGGGGCGGCGATCGGTCTGGCCTTCTACGCGGCCGCGGCGGGCTTCGCGCGGCACGCCGTCCGCCGCCTCGGTGGCGTCAACGGGGACGTCCTGGGGGCGGGGATCGAGGCGGGCGCGGCCGCTGCGCTCGTCGCGGCCGTCATCCTGGCCTGACCTGCGGCTCGCGCGTCAACACATGGCTCGCGCGTCAACCAGAAGAGCGCTCCGCACACTTCCTACTCGGCAAACGTGTGCGGAACGCTCTTGGCGATGGGATCGCGTCGGGGCGGAATCGCGTCGTGGCGCGGGCCCGGTGGGCGGCGAGCCCGGTCAGGCGAGCGTGGTCATCCACCCGAATGTGTCGGCCACGGACCCGCGCTGGATCCCGGTGAGGGTCTCGCGCAGACGCATGGTGATCTCGCCGGGGCCGCCGTCGCCGACCGTGTACCCGCCCTCGGCGTGCTTGACCGAGCCGACGGGCGTGATCACGGCGGCGGTGCCGCACGCGAACACCTCGGTGATCTCACCGGAGGCCACCCCGGCCTCCCACTCCTCCACCGAGACCTTCCGCTCCGTCACGGGGTACCCGAGGTGACGTGCCAGCTGCAGGAGGCTGTCGCGGGTCACACCGGGCAGGAGCGAGCCGGACAGTTCCGGGGTGACGATCTCCGCCGAGTCTCCGGTGCCGAGGATGAAGAACAGGTTCATCCCGCCCATCTCCTCGACGTACTTGCGCTCGATCGCGTCCAGCCAGACCACCTGGTCGCAGCCCTCGGCGGCGGCCTGCTCCTGAGCACGCAGCGACGCCGCGTAGTTCCCCCCGAACTTCGCCGCGCCGGTTCCGCCGGGGCTGGCCCGCACGTACTCGGTGCTCAGCCACACGCTCACGGGGGCCACACCGCGCGAGAAGTAGGCGCCGGCGGGCGAGGCGATGACCGAGTAGAGGTACTCGTCGGCCGGCCGCACACCCAGGCCGGTCTCCGTCGCGATCATGAAGGGCCGCAGGTAGAGCGCCTCCTCCCCGCCGGCGGCGGGGACCCAGTCGCGGTCGATCGCCACGATCTGTCGCAACGACTCCATGAACAGCTCCTCGGGTAGCTGCGGCATGGCGAGGCGCTCCGCGGAGCGGTTGAAGCGGGCGGCGTTCTGCTCCGGCCGGAAGGAGGCGATGGAGTCGTCGGCCTGCCGGTAGGCCTTGAGGCCCTCGAAGATCGTCTGGGCGTAGTGCAGGACCACGGCGGACGGGTCGATGGACAGTGGGGCGTACGCCTCCACCACCGGGGTGCCCCACTGCCCGTTCGAGTACGGGAGGGTGACCATGTGGTCGGTGAAGTGCTTGCCGAAGCCGGGGGCGGCGAGGATGGCCTCGCGCTCGGCGGTCGACCTCGGTGTGGCCGAGGGGCGGATGTCGAACTGGGACATGTCGTCTCGCTTAGGTGAGAAGGGGCGGGTCAGCGGGTGCGGATCTCGACGAGCGGGGGTACCGCGAGGCGGCACGGTACCTCTCGCCCCCGTACGTCGACGACGACCTCGTCGCCCTTCTTCAGACCCGCGTCCAGCTCGATGAACGCGAGCGCGATCCCCGTCTTGAGGGTCGGCGAGAACGTGCCGGAGCTGGTGACGCCCACGTCACGGCCACCGGAGCGCACGGTCTGTCCGGCGCGCGGGATCCCGCGTCCGGTGACCTCGAGCGCGTACAGGCGGCGGGCGGGGCCGGCCTCCTTCTGACGCAGCAGCTCGTCGCGCCCCCAGAAAGACGGTTTGTCCCAGCCGATGGCCCACGCGCAGCGGGCCTCGAGCGGACTGAGGTCGAGGGACAGCTCGTTGCCGTGCAGCGGGTACCCGGCCTCTGTGCGCAGTGAATCGCGGGCACCCAGACCACACAGCGCACCCTGGCGCGCGAGGACCTGCTCGGCCAGCGCGTCCCAGACCGGGCCGGCCTGATCCCACGCAGGCAGGACCTCGAAGCCGTACTCGCCCGTGTACCCGGTGCGGCAGACCCGGACGGGGACGCCGGACCAGTCGGCGTCGATGAAGGCCATGTAGTCCAGGTCGATGGGCAGGCCGACCGCGGTGAGGACCTCCCCGGCGAGGGGGCCCTGCACTGCGATCACGGCGCGGGAGCGGTGCTCGTCGGTGACGCTGACCCCGGGCGCACGCTCGGCGGCGGCGGCCTGCATCCGCCGCACCACCTCGGCAGTGTTGGCGGCGTTGGGGATGAGGAAGATCTCCTCGTCGGAGACGCGATAGGCGATGAGGTCGTCGACGACCCCCCCGGACTCGCCGCAGCACAGCGTGTACTGGGCGCTGCCGGCGGAGGTCCGGTCGAGGTCGTTGGTGAGGCAGGTGTTGACGAAACCGGCGGCGCCGGGTCCGGTCACGAGCGCCTTGCCCAGGTGGCTGACATCGAACAGTCCGACGGTCGTGCGGGTGGCGTGGTGTTCGGCGACGGTGCCCGAATACTGAACGGGCATCGACCAGCCACCGAAGGGGGCGAAGGTGGCCCCGACCTCCACGTGACGAGAGTGCAGCGGCCCCTCGTAGAGGTCCCCGGTGTCTGTCATGTGGCCACTCCTCGCGCTCTCCAGTACGGCTGTGCTCCCACGGTAGTCGATAGACTATGGTGCCCTGGCCGTGGCGGTCCCGCCACGTCATCAGGGCATCTGACACGTCCCGAACGTCCCCGCCGACCACCAGGAGTGCTTCATGCCCACCGCGCAGTCGATCCTCACCCACAGCCCGGACCTCGCCGCGATCGAGGCCGTCACGACGCCTGTCGAGTCCGAGGTGGTGGTGGTCGGTATCGCCGCGGGCGCCGACCGCGGTAATGGCGGCGCCGAGTCGGACGCGGCCCCCGTCGTCGTCGCCCCCGGTCTGGACGGCGAGGTCACCGCGGCGCTGGCCACGCTGGCCCACTCCGTCGGCGCCTCCACCAAGGTCGGGTCCACCACCCGCGTCCCGGCGCCGGAGGGCGTCCCCGGTCGGTCCGTGGTTCTCGTAGGCCTCGGCTCCTCCGTCGACGAGATCGGCGACGAGACACTGCGCCGGGCGGCCGGCGCCGCCGCGCGCGCGTGCCGAGGACTGGGCGCCGCACTGGTCCTGCTCGACGCCGAACGCGTCGAGGCCGTCGCGTTGGGGGCGGCGCTGGGATCGTTCCGGCCGGCCAAGGTCACGGCTAAGAATGACGATGACGAGAAGGCGGACTCCGTGAAGGTGTTCGTCGCGGAGGGTGGCGCGGACGCGGTGACCCGCGCCGCCACCATCGCCGAGTGCGTCGGTCTGGCCCGCGACCTGGTCAACACGCCGCCCAACCTGCTCTTCCCCGGTTCCTTCGCGGACCGCGCCGCCGAGCTCGCCGCCGCCGCGGGCCTGGAGGTGGAGGTCATGGACGAGACCGCTCTGGCCGACGGCGGGTTCGGCGGGATCCTCGCCGTGGGCGGCGGCTCGTCCCGCCCACCGCGTCTGGTCCGCCTCACGCACCGGGGGAACGACGATCGCCCGAGCGTCGCCCTGGTGGGCAAGGGCGTCACCTTCGACACCGGCGGTATCTCCATCAAGCCGGCCGCGGGCATGGAGCAGATGACGATGGACATGGGCGGTGCGGCCGCCGTGGTCGCGACCGTCATCCTGGCCGCCCGGCTCGGTCTCGACCTGACCGTGGTGGCGACCGTCCCGATGGCCGAGAACATGCCGTCCTCGACCGCGTACCGACCCGGCGACGTGCTCACCATGTACGGCGGGACGACGGTCGAGGTGCAGAACACCGACGCCGAGGGGCGACTCATCCTCGCCGACGCCATCGTCAGGGCCTGCGAGGACTCACCCTCCCACCTCATCGACACGGCCACGCTCACCGGCGCACAGATGGTGGCGCTGGGTAGGAAGACCCCGGGCGTCATGGGAACCGAGGAGTTCCGTGACCGGGTGGCCGAGCTCAGCCGCGGGATCGGCGAGGGCGGTTGGCCCATGCCGCTCCCCGAGGAGCTCCGGGACGGTCTGGACTCCGAGGTCGCGGATCTGACCAACGTCACCCCGCACCGCTGGGGTGGCATGCTCTCCGCCGGACTGTTCCTGAAGGAGTTCGTCGCCGAGGGCGTCCAGTGGGCTCATATCGACGTCGCCGGCCCGGCCTACAACGACGGTGGGCCCGAGGGTTACCTGCCCAAGGGCGGCACCGGCGTGCCCGTGCGGACGATGCTCGCGGTCCTCGAGGACATCGCCTCGGCCGACTGACCCCGCTCTCCCGGCTCAGCCCTCGTCGGCTCCGCGCATCTGTTCGCGGAGCCGGCGGGCCCTCTCCTTGCGTTCGCGCGCGATCCGGACCTCCTCGTAGAGCCTCATCCGGTCCGGGTAACCGGTCTCCATGGCGTCGTACAGGGGGATCTTGAGCTCGTCGGCGAGCTTGCGTGCCGTGGCCACGTCCCCCACCTCTCGACGGGTCCATTCACCGTCAAAGGCGACCAGGCGTAGTCCCGGGACCGACACGAGAGTCTCGGGCTCGAGGAAGGCCTCGACCCCCACCCTCGTCTCGCACCAGGACCGGAGGTGGTCGAGATCCGCGGGATCCGCCGGAATCCGCGTCTGCCGCCGCCGGAAAAGATCGCGGAACGCCACTGTCGGTCTCCTCCCATCGGCCCCCCGTCCGGGGTGGGGCCGTGTCACGAAACCGATCGTACCGAGCCTCAGCACTGGTGATGGCGCGGCCACCGGCCGGATCGGGCGTCCACTGACGCCGGGATCGGGGCGTCCGCCGACACCGGCAGGTGGCACAGGGCACAATGGTGGGCGATCGTCCGGGCGGGGCGCCACAGCGGATCCGTCCCTGGTCGTCTCGAAGAATTGATAGCTCACAACCACGACGCCGCTCACGCGGGCGCGGATCGCGCCGGCGGGCAGCGCCCAGAACTCTTGAGGAGTCACGACACCATGGCCTTCTCCGTACAGATGCCGGCTCTCGGTGAATCCGTCAGCGAGGGCACCGTCACCCGCTGGCTCAAGAAGGAGGGCGACACGGTCGAGGTCGACGAGCCGTTGCTCGAGGTCTCCACCGACAAGGTCGACACCGAGATCCCGTCGCCCGCAGCGGGCACCCTGCAGAAGATCGTCGCCGACGAGGACGAGACCGTCGAGATCGGTGGTGAGCTCGCGGTCATCGACGACGGCTCCGGCGGATCCGACGACTCGGCCGCGGAGGACACCTCCGACGACGACTCGGCCGCGGAGGACACCTCCGACGACGACTCTGCCGATGACTCCGCCGACGAGGCCGACGAGGCGCCCGCCGAGAAGCCCGCGCCCACGAAGTCCTCCGGCGGCTCTGCAAGCAAGGGCTCGGGTGGCAAGGGCACCGAGGTCACCATGCCCGAACTCGGCGAGTCCGTCACCGAGGGAACCATCACCAACTGGCTCAAGTCCGTCGGCGACACCGTCGAGATGGATGAGCCGCTGCTCGAGGTCTCCACCGACAAGGTCGACACCGAGATCCCCTCCCCCGTCGCCGGCACCCTGCAGAAGATCGTCGCCGACGAGGACGAGACCGTCGAGGTCGGCGCCGTCCTCGCAGTCATCGGCGACGGCGAGGCATCCGACCAGGACGACTCCGACCAAGACGATTCCGACACGAGCGACGAGCCCGCCGCGGAGGACACCTCCGACGACGACGCTGCCGATGACTCCGCCGACGAGGCCGACGAGGCGCCCGCCGAGAAGCCCGCGCCCACGAAGTCCTCCGGCGGCTCTGCAGGCAAGGGCTCGGGAGGCAAGGGCACCGAGGTCACCATGCCCGAACTCGGCGAGTCCGTCACCGAGGGAACCATCACCAAGTGGCTCAAGTCCGTCGGCGACACCGTCGAGATGGATGAGCCGCTGCTCGAGGTCTCCACCGACAAGGTCGACACCGAGATCCCCTCCCCCGTCGCCGGCACCCTGCAGAAGATCGTCGCCGACGAGGACGAGACCGTCGAGGTCGGCGCCGTCCTCGCAGTCATCGGCGACGGCGAGGCATCCGACCAGGACGACTCCGACACGAGCGACGAGCCCGCCGACGAAGCGGAGGACGACGCGACACCCGACGCCGCCGAGTCCACCCGTCCGGACGATGCCCCCACGCAGGCGCAGGGCGACGCCACCGACGCGGCCGGCGCCGCCCAGCAGGATGACGCGGCCGGCAAGACCCCGAAGGCCGAGAAGAAGGCCGCGGAGAAGGCCGGGACCAAGACGGGGACGTCCGCGAAGGCCGAGAGGTCGGAGAAGTCGGACGGTGGGCAGGACTCATCGGGCGGCATCCCGGAGCGGGCCGAGCCCGCGGCCGCCGCCAAGTCCGGTACGTCGCCGTACGTCACACCGTTGGTGCGCAAGCTCGCGCAGGAGCACGGTGTCGACCTCGACTCCGTCAAGGGCACCGGCATCGGCGGGCGCATCCGCAAGCAGGACGTCCTCGCCGCGGCCGAGGGTGAGGGCGCCGACAGTGGCTCGGATGCCCCCGCCGAGAAGAAGACCCCTGCCGGGGGGCCGTCCGCCGCCGGTGTCCGTCCGGAGCTCGCCGAGCTGCGGGGAACCACCAAGAAGGCCAACCGGATCCGCAAGATCACGGCAAAGAAGACCCGCGAGTCGCTGCAGACCAGCGCGCAGCTCACGCAGGTCTTCGAGGCGGACCTGACCCGCGTCGCGCAGCTGCGCGCCCAGGTCAAGGAGCAGTTCGTCGACAAGCACGGCGTCAAGCTCACCTACCTGCCGTTCTACGCGAAGGCCGTGGTCGAGGCCCTGGTCTCGCATCCGAACGTCAACGCGTCCTACGACGAGGACTCCAACGAGATCACCTATCACGGCTCGGTGAACCTCGGCATCGCCGTGGACACCGAGGCGGGACTGCTCTCCCCGGTGATCCAGAACGCACAGGACCTGGACATCCCGGGTCTCGCCAAGGCGATTCTCGACCTGGCGGAGCGTGCGCGGTCGTCCAAGCTCACCCCGGACGACCTCCAGGGCGGGACGTTCACCATCACCAACATCGGGAGCGAGGGCGCGCTGTTCGACACCCCGATCCTCGTCCCGCCGCAGGCGGCGATGCTGGGCACCGGTGCGATCGTTCGTCGACCCGTGGTGGACGCCGACGCGGACGGCGAGTCGATCGCCATCCGGTCGATGGGTTACCTGCCGCTGACGTACGACCACCGGCTCATCGACGGTGCGGACGCGGGCCGTTTCCTCACCACCGTCAAGGACCGGCTGCAGAAGGCCGAGTTCGAGGGAGACCTCGGACTGTAGGTCCCGCAGTGAGTGCGACGGGCGCCCTCCCCCGGGAGGACGCCCGTCGTCGTGGTCCGGCCTCCTGGGCCTAGGGTGGAGGCCATGTCCCACATCGGTCAGTCCCTGCGCCGCGATCCGGTCGAGCCGGAGATCCGCCGTCTCGGCACCGTCGAGTACACACCCACCTGGGAGTTGCAGCGGACGCTCGCCGAGGAGCGGGCCGACGGGGCGCGCGGGGACACGATCCTGCTACTGGAACACCCGGCCACGTACACCGCTGGCAAACGAACGGAGCCGTCGGACCTCCCGTCCGACGGCACCCCCGTCGTGGACGTGGACCGCGGTGGTCGGATCACCTGGCACGGGCCCGGGCAGTTGGTCGGGTACCCGATCATCGCGCTGTCGGATCCCATCGACGTGGTGGAGTACGTCCGCCGTGTGGAGCAGGCCCTCATCGCCACGTGCGCCCGGATGGGGGTGGACGTCGACCGCGTGGAGGGCCGGTCCGGCGTCTGGTGCCCGGCCGGTGACGGCAGGCCCGAGCGCAAGATCGCGGCTATCGGGATCCGCGTCCAGCGCGGCGTGACGATGCACGGTTTCGCCCTCAACTGCGACTGCGATCTCGACGCGTACTCGCGGATCGTCCCCTGCGGGATAGTCGACGCCGGGGTCACGTCCCTCTCGGCTGAACTCGGCCGGACGGTGCCGGTGTCAGAGGTCCTGGACCAGGTCACCTCCGACTTGGTGGAGGCCCTCGACGGCCGTCTACCCGTGGGATGATTCGGGCGTAGGCTGGCGGCCGTGACTGTGACTCCTGAAGGCCGCAAGCTGCTCCGCATCGAGGCCCGCAACGCCGAGACACCGATCGAGCGCAAGCCGTCGTGGATCCGGACGCGGGCCACCATGGGTCCCGAGTACAAGGAGCTCAAGAGCCTCGTCAAGACCGGCGGCCTGCACACGGTGTGCGAGGAGGCCGGATGCCCCAACATCTACGAGTGTTGGGAGGACCGCGAGGCCACCTTCCTCATCGGCGGCGAGCAGTGCACGCGACGCTGCGACTTCTGTCAGATCGCCACGGGCAAGCCCAGTGCCCTCGACCGGGACGAGCCGAGGCGCGTGGCGGAGTCCGTTCGCGAGATGGGGCTGCGGTACTCGACCATCACCGGCGTCGCCCGGGACGACCTCGATGACGGTGGCGCGTGGCTGTACGCGGAGACCGTCCGGAAGATCCACGAACTCAACCCCAACACCGGGGTGGAGAACCTGATCCCCGACTTCAACGGTGAGCCGGACCAGCTCGCGGAGGTCTTCGAGTCCAGGCCCGAGGTGCTCGCGCACAACGTGGAGACGGTCCCTCGTATCTTCAAGCGCATCAGGCCGGCGTTCCGGTTCGACCGGTCCCTCGGAGTGATCCGCGCCGCCCGTGACTTCGGGTTGGTCACCAAGTCCAACCTCATCCTGGGGATGGGTGAGACCAAAGAGGAGATCGTCGACGCGATGATCGACCTGCATTCCGCGGGGTGCGACATCCTCACCATCACGCAGTACCTCCGGCCCAGCCCGCTTCACCATCCCATCGATCGCTGGGTCAAGCCGGAGGAGTTCGTAGAGTTGTCCGACCAGGCGCGCGAGATCGGATTCGCCGGCGTCATGGCCGGCCCGTTGGTCCGGTCCTCGTACCGGGCCGGACGCCTCTACGTCCAGGCACTCGAGCACCGCGGCCAGGAAGTTCCGATGCACCTCGCGCAGTTGACGTCCGGGGGCGCCGCCTCCCAGGAGGCTTCCAGCGTGCTGGCGCGCACCCGCGCCTGACCCTCCGCGCGTCCACGTCCGATCCCCTTCTCTCACCCGGTGCACCCCTGCGACGAACCGCGGTTCCCGAACCGTGGTGTCCGCCACGTATCCTGAACGGTATGGCGAAGAGCGAGGTCAGCAAGGCGGACAAGAAGGCGGCTCGGGCTGCACGGCGGCAGGCGGGCAAGGCACAGCGCGGCCAGATGTGGGAGGCGCTGAAGATCCAGTCCAAGCAGGACAAACTCCTGTGGCCCCTGATGATCGGCGCGTTGATCCTCTCCACCGTCGCGTTCTTCTTCCTCGGTTCGCTGTGGGGCGGGGAATGGTGGATGCTCCCGCTCGGCGTGCTCACCGGTCTGATGCTCGCCATGGTGATCTTCTCCCGACGTGTCCAGAACACCGTGTTCGCCAAGGCCGAGGGACAGCCCGGCGCAGCGGCGTGGGCGCTGGACCAGCTCCGGTCGGGCTGGCGCGTCAACCAGGCCGTGGCCGCGACCACCAGCTTCGACGCCGTACACCGCGTGGTCGGTCGCTGCGGGATCGTGCTCGTGGGCGAGGGACAGCCCCACCGGCTCAAGCCCCTCATGCTGCAGGAGAAGAAGAAGGTTGCCCGGGTCGTCGGTGACACGCCGATCTACGAGTTGATCGTCGGAGACGAGGAGGGCACGACCCCCGAGCAGGTCCCGCTGCGCAAGCTCAACCGTCGACTGACGCGCTACCCGATGAACATCAGTCGCGCGAAGGTCGACGCCCTGGACACCCGGCTCCGCGCCCTGGGCACCAAGACCGGTATCCAGAACCAGATGCCCAAGGGGCCGCTCCCGCAGGGAGCGAAGGTCCGCAACATGCAGCGGAGCGCCCGCCGCCGCGGCTGACCCCGGCAGGTCCCGGGTCAGCGGGTTCGGGTCAGCGGGTTCGGATCAGCGCGTCCGGGTCAGCGCGTCCGGATCAGCGCCGTACCGGTGGCCCGGTCGTGCAGTCCGCGACCGTCCTCGTCCTGGACGAGGGGCGGCAGCAGGAAGAACACAAAGACGACCCGGACGATGGCCCGCAGGACGCCGACCCGCTCGTCGGCGTCGATCCGGGCGGTTCCGATTCCGAAGAGTGCCTGTCCCGGCGTCTGGGCGAAGAGCCAGACGCACACCACGCCGGTCACGCCCCAGAGCAACGGGGTCGCCCAACTGGCGACGGCGGAGAACGTCTCACCGCCGAGCAGTCCCGGACCCCCGAGGGAGACGACGAGCCCGACGAACCCGTAGGCCAGGAACCAGTCGACCAGTAGTGCACCGAGGCGCACCCCCAGCGGAGCGAGGGAGCCCTCGCCGTACTCGGGCAGCCCGAGACGCTCACCCTTGAAGTCCTGCTCCGGCTCGTTCCCGGACGAGGTCGGGCCGGACAGCCATGATCCTGCAAGTTCACGCATGATTCCAGGGTAGCCGGGACACGGCCGATCCCCGTCTCGACGTTCCCCCACTCCCCGTGTCACCGATCCCCCACAGTGGTTGACTAGGCTGACCCCATTGGGAGGGACGCCACCCGGCCCGTTGCGTAACACCGCCGAAACATTCGGTTGACGGCCGGGCAACACCTCGCCCATATCGTGAGGTCACCGCACGACGGGCGGCACCGGTCGCCCGTCGCACAGAGAGACGAGGAGCGACATCGTGGCATTCTCCACTCCGGACGAGGTCATCAAGTTCATCAAGGACGAGGGCGTCGAGTACGTAGACATCAGGTTCACCGACCTGCCCGGCGCCGAGCAGCACTTCACGATCGCTGCTGCCGCCTTCGACGAGGACATGATGGAGGACGGCCTGGCCTTCGACGGCTCGTCCATCCGGGGGTTCCAGTCGATCCACGAGTCCGACATGATGCTGCTGCCGGACGTGTCGACCGCTCGCCTCGACCAGTTCCGCAAGGCCAAGACACTCAACATCAGCTGCTTCGTCCACGACCCCTTCACCCGTGAGGCCTACAGCCGCGACCCCCGCAACGTCGCGCGCAAGGCCGAGGAGTACCTGATCTCCACGGGCATCGCCGACACCTGCTTCTTCGGCGCCGAGGCCGAGTTCTTCGTCTTCGACTCCGTCCGTTACGGATCCGGCACCAACCACGGCTTCTACGAGGTCGACTCGATCGCCGGCAACTGGAACACGGGCGCAGAGTCCGAGGCCGACGGCTCGCCCAACCTCGGTTACAAGGTCCGTCCCAAGGGCGGGTACTTCCCCGTGGCGCCGTACGACCACTTCGTTGACCTGCGCGACGAGATGTCGACCAACCTCACCAACGCCGGCTTCGAGCTCGAGCGTTTCCACCACGAGGTGGGCTCCGGCGGCCAGCAGGAGATCAACTACAAGTTCAACACGCTCCTGCATGCCGCGGACGACATCCAGCTCTTCAAGTACATCGTCAAGAACACCGCGTGGAAGAACGGCAAATCCGCCACCTTCATGCCCAAGCCCCTCTTCGGCGACAACGGCTCGGGCATGCACGCCCACCAGTCACTGTGGAAGGACGGCAAGCCGCTGTTCCACGACGAGGCCGGGTACGCCGGGCTGTCCGACGTCGCCCGCTACTACATCGGTGGCATCCTCCACCACGCGCCGTCGCTGCTCGCGTTCACCAACCCCACGATCAACTCGTACCACCGGCTCGTCCCGGGTTACGAGGCGCCGATCAACCTGGTCTACTCGCAGCGCAACCGCTCCGCCTGTGTCCGTATCCCGATCACGGGCAACAACCCCAAGGCCAAGCGCATCGAGTTCCGCTGCCCCGACTCCTCCGGCAACCCGTACTTCGCGTTCGCCGCGATGATGATGGCCGGCCTGGACGGCGTGAAGAACAAGATCGAGCCGCACGCCCCGGTCGACAAGGACCTCTACGAGCTCCCGCCGGAGGAGGCCGCGGACATCCCGCAGGCGCCCACCTCGCTCAACGCGGTGCTCGATCGCCTCGAGGCCGATCACGAGTACCTCACCGCGGGTGGCGTGTTCACCGAGGACCTGATCGAGAACTGGATCGAGTACAAGCGGGAGAAGGAGATCGCCCCGGTCAACCTGCGCCCGCACCCGCACGAGTTCGACCTCTACTACGACTGCTGACACCCCAGCTCCGTAAAAGGTGAAACGCCCCGGCCCCTGCGGCCGGGGCGTTTACCGTTGGGCCAGGACCGGACAACGCCGTCGGGTGGGAGAACGGAAGGGGTCGGAGCTCATGGACGCAGAAGAAGTCGACTTCCGGAGCGCCTCCCCGAGGGCCAGACCACTCAAGGTGGTCGCGGCCGCCCTGGACCCGGACCACGAACCGGGTGTCAGCCGGGAGGGCGAGAGCTACCCCGTTCTGCTCAAGCTGTCCCGCGTGCTCGACCCGGAGGAGGCGAGGTTGATCCTCGAGCGGAACCCCTTCCTCCACGCCAGTGCCGGCTCGCGGAAGCTCATCGCCATGGACACCTCGGTCGAGACCCTCCGCGAACAGAAGGACCGACTCCAACTCCTGCTCGCCGAGGTCGAGGCGGACGCGCTCGCAGAGCAGGCCCGGCGCCGCTCCGAGGAGCACCGCGCGGCCGAAGAGCGCGTGGCCGAACTCCGTCGGCGCAACAACGTCCTCGGCGAGATCGAATGGTGAACCGCCGAGGTCGTGGGAGTGTCGAGGTCGTGGGAGAGTGCTGGGATGAAGACTCCTAGTTCCCCCCGTTCCGTCGAGGGCGCAGCCCGCTCGGCCGTCGACCACCCGGCCCTCGAGTGGCTGGCCCGTGCGGGCTTCGTCATGAACGGCATACTCCACCTGCTCATCGGGTGGATCGCCATCCGGATCGCGACCGGTTCGGGCGGAGGCGAGGCCTCCAACTCGGGAGCCCTCGCTCAGATCGCGTCCGCACCGGGCGGCCAGTTCCTCCTCTGGGCGGGCGCGATCGGCTTCATGGCCCTGGGCCTGTGGCAGGTCGTCGAGATGATCCTGGGATCGGAGGAGGTGTCGGACAGGGGCAAGGCCGGCACCAAGGCTGCCGTCTACTTCGCGCTCGGCGTCACCACGGCCCGGTTCGCCTCGGGAGGGTCCGATTCGGATTCCGAGACGGCCTCCGGCACCACTGCCGGACTACTGGGCTCCGGACTCGGCAAGGTGGCGCTCGTCGCCGCCGGACTGGTGATCATCGGCGTCGGCGCGTATCACGTCTACAAGGGCGCCACCAAGAAGTTCGTCGAGGATCTCGAGCGCACCGGAGGTGGCAACGTCGGGCGGGCGATCGTCGTCTCCGGCCAGCTCGGTTACATCGCCAAGGGCGCCGCCCTGATCATCCTCGGCGGCCTCGTCGTCGCCGCGGTCGTGACAGCGGATCCCGAGAAGGCGGGCGGCCTGGACGCCGCTCTGCGGACGGTCGGCGAGCAGCCGTTCGGACAGATACTGCTCATCGCGACCGGAGTCGGCATCGCGCTGTACGGCGTCTACTCCCTGGGGCGGGCCAGGTACAGCCGGATGTGAGACGCCGGGCTCAGCCGAGTTTGGGGAAGTTCTGGGGACAGTAGGTGCCCACGGCGGCGCCGAGGAAGAAGCCCTGTTGCTCGGCGCCGAGTTGCCCGTACTCCCCGAGCCACCCTGACACCTCGTCCATCTGCTGCCCCCCGTCGAAGCGGCCGCAGGCCTCCGTCGCGGTGGCCACCGGATCCACGCCCTCGGGGAGCACGACGTCCTGCCTCTGCAACAGAGCGGCGAAGTCTCCGCCCCCGGGGGCGACCGGCGCGGGCTCACCCGCCGGGGGCTCGTCGGGTTCGGGTGCCGGTCCGGGTGCCGGTTCGGGCTCCCCGGGCATCGGTTCCGGCTGCGGCTCGGGCGGCGGGGGCGGCGTCACGGGCCCGGTGGGTTTCTCCGGTCTCTCCTCGGCGAACGGGGTACTCGACGAGGCAGGCGTCGTGGTGGACTCCGTGGCCACCTCGGGAGCCTCACCCTCGACCGTCGCCCCGCCACAACCCGCGAGTACCACGGCGAGCGCGACGGCGCCGAGGCCGGAGGCGGTCGTCAGGATGCGTGAACTCATGGTGCGCATCGTAGGTCAACGGACCCGGTCCGCGGGAAGACGCACCGTCGCGAGCACGCCCAGATGGTCGGTCGCACCCACCCGGACGGTGCTGGTGTCCCCCACCGACAGCGCGCCCCTTGCGAGCACGTGGTCGATACCGATGAGCGGCGGGACTCTCCTGCCGGCGGGCCATGTGGGCACCCACCCGTCGCCCCCGCCGGAGACCGAATCGGTGTAGCCGAGCCCACGGAGCCCGCGGAATCGGGCATGATCCCAGGTCGCGTTGAAGTCGCCGCCCACCACGACGGGGGCCGGGCCGGGCAACCCGCCGAGGTACCAGCGCAGCCGATCCGCTTCCTCGACCGCGGTGGGACCGTCGAACACCGGCGCCACGGGGTGAGCGGCCACCACCGTCACCGGACCCGCGGGTCCGGCCATGTCCGTGCGCAGGACACCCAGGCTGAAACCGGGGATCCGCTCGGGTGGCGAGAGCGGGTACCGCGACCAGACCGCGACACCGGCCGTCTGCGGAGCGGCGTCAGTGGCCTCGTGCGGGAGCATCTCGACGAGCCCTGCCGCGCGGAGTCCGTCGACGGCCTCCGGGGTGGCCTCCACGGTCAGCAGCAGGTCGACGCCACCGTCGCGGACGGCACGGACCACCTCGACCGGGTCTGCACGGCCGAACTCGAGGTTCTGCACCAGCACCCGGAGGTCGACCCCCTCGTCGTCGTCCCCACGGGCGGGAGACACCAGCGGGCCGTACTGGATGACCCCCGCGCCGACCAACGCCAGGGCGACGATCGTCAGCAGCACTGAGCGGGCGCGCAGCGCCGCGAGGACCGCGACGAGAGAGAAGGCCCACGCCCACAGCGCGAACGTCGCCAGGACCAGCACCGCGGGGACCTCGGAGGTCGAATGGTGCAGAGCGATTCCCGTCGCGGCCACCAGTGCGGCCAGCACGGCCGACGCCCGGGCCACCGGGCGGGGTCGCCTCACCGCAGGAATTTGCGCAGGTCCCCCAGGGCCGCGATCACACGGTCGAGGTCGTCGCCGTTACGGACCATCGACCGGACCGTCTCGGCTACCGAGGCGATCGACGGCGAGCTGGACGTCCCCGGGGCGGGCGCGACCGGTTCCCCGACGAGCGCACCCGAGGCCGCGCGGGCCGCCCCCGCGCGACGGAGGTCCGGTCCGAGTTCCACCTCGAATCGGTCGCCCATGTCGTCGGATCCCAGACAGCGCACGCGTTCGTCACCGGGGACGCCCGCCGCCCGGACCGCGTCGACGAACTCGTACAGCTCGCCGTAGGTGACGCCGTCGAGGGTGAGGGTGAGATTCATCTTCACAGCCATGGCCCCAGAGTATCGGCGTCCGGCCCCGGAGCGCATCGGTGACAACCCCGGTTCCGTCCCGGACACACCTCAGTTCTCGCCCCAGAACACGTGGTCGACGGCCTTTCGGCCGAGGCGGGTGACCCGCAGATACTGGTTGAGGAACTCAGCGCCGTCGGATGACCCGGCACAGATGCTGGCCACGGCAGCCAGGATCTTGCCCTGACCGGGGAGTTGGTCGACCGCCTTGCCGCGCGCCAGGACCAGCGCGTTTCGGGCACGGGCGGCCATGAGCCACGACTGCACCAGCGCCTCCCGCTCGCCCTCGGACAGCAACTCGGCGGCGGCCGCGGCCTCGAGCGCCTCCAGGGTGGAGGTGGTGTGCAGGCCCGGCACCCGCGCCGCGTGCTGCATGGTGAGCAGTTGGGCGGACCACTCGACGTCCGCCAGACCGCCGCGGCCCAGCTTGGTGTGCGTGGCCGGGTCGGCGCCCCGGGGCAACCGCTCCGTGTCGATCCGCGCCTTCATGCGCCGGATCTCCTGCACCACCTTCGGCGGGACGCCGTCCTCCGGGTAGCGGAACTCGTCGATCATGTGCAGGAAGTCCAGGCCCAGGTCGCGATCACCCGCGGCGAACGCCGCGCGCAGCAGGGCCTGCAACTCCCACGTCTCGGCCCACTTGGAGTAGTAGGCGCGGTAGGACGCGAGCGTCCGGACCAGGGGTCCGTTGCGGCCTTCCGGGCGCAGGTCCGCGTCGAGGTCGAGAGGGGGGTCCGACGACGGCGAGGAGAGCAGTCGGCCCACCCTTTCGGCCACCTGGACGGCCCACCGGACGGCCACGTCCTCGGCGACGCCGTCCACGGGGTCGCACACGATCATCACGTCGGCATCGGATCCGTAGGACAGCTCGTCCCCGCCGAGGCGCCCCATCCCGATGTACGCGAGCCGGGCCGGCGGCGACTCCCCCTCGGGGGCCATGTCCCTGATCACCGCCGCAAGCGAGGCCTCCAGCACCGCCCGCCACACTGCCGAGAGCCGCTTGCCCACCTCGGGCACGGACACCAACCCCAACACGTCGGCGGCGCCGATCCGGGCGAGCTCGGCCCGCCGCAGCGACCGCGCCGCGGCGATGACCTTCTCGGGGGCCCGGTGGCGGGAGGCCGAGGCGGACAGCGCGGAAGCGATGTCGGAGACCTTGGACGCCACGAGCACGGGCCCCTCTGCCCCGTCGGTCAGTTCCGGGATCACCTCGGGGTTGCGGAGCAGGAGTTCGGAGACGAACGCCGAGGTGCCCAGGACCGTCACCAGTCGGCGTGCCACGATGCTGTCGTCCCTCAGGATGCGCAGGAACCACGTGACGTCCTGGTGCTCCTCGCACAGCTTGCGGTAGGCCAGCAAGCCGGCGTCCGGGTCCGGGGTGTCGGCGAGCCACTCCATGAACGCGGGCAGGAGCAGCGCCTGGATACGACCGCGGCGGTTGTTCTGCCCGGCGAGGGCTCTGAGATGCCCGAGCGCGTGGCGGGGTGCACCGAACCCCAGGGCCGCGAGCTGCCGCTCCATAGCCTCGGAGCTCAGGGACAGGGCCTCCGCGTCGTAGGCGGCGATCGAATCCAGCAACGGGCGGTAGAACAGCTTGGAGTGGAGTCTGCGCACCCGGCTGCGGACCTGGCGCAGCTGCTCGAGAAGCACCTCCGCCGCGTCGTGCCGACCGCTCGGCCGGATGTGAGCGGCCCGGGCGAGCCAGCGGTACGCCTCCTTGTCGCCGTCCTCGGGGAGCAGGTGGGTGCGCTTGTAACGCTGGAGCTGGAGACGGTGCTCGAGCAGGCGCAGGAACTCGTAGGCGGCCACCAGGTTGGCGCCGTCCTCCCGGGCGATGTACCCGCCCGCCCGGAGCGCTCCGAGAGCGTCCACGGTGCTGGTGGCCCGCAGCTCGGCGTCGGTGCGCCCGTGCACCAGTTGCAGGAGCTGGACGGCGAACTCCACGTCGCGCAGGCCTCCGCGACCGAGTTTGAGCTCGCGCTCGCGAAGCGTCTCGGGGACGTTCTCCTCCACCCGGCGACGCATGGCCTGGACGTCGTGCACGAAGTCGTCCCGCTCGGAGGCCGTCCACACCAGCGGATGGACGGTGTCGTAGTACTCGGTGGCCAGTGCCAGGTCACCGGTCATCGGTCGGGCCTTGAGCTGAGCCTGGAACTCCCACGTCTTGGCCCACCGCTTGTAGTACGCCTCGTGCGACTCCAGCGTCCGCACCAGCTCGCCGGACTTGCCCTCGGGTCGCAGGGCGGCGTCCACCTCGAAGAAGGCCATCGAGCCGATACGCATCATCTCCCCGGCCACACGACCGGTCTTGGCGTCCGCGGGTTCGGAGACGAAGATGATGTCGACGTCGGAGATGTAGTTGAGCTCGCGGGCCCCGCCCTTGCCCATGGCCACCACGCCCAGTCGGCTCGGCATCGGTGAGCCCGGATACACGGTGGCCACGGCCACCGCGAGTGCGGCGGTCAGCGCCGCGTCCGCGAGATCGGCCAGTCGACGGCCCACCTCCGCGAACGGCAGCACCGGCTCGTCCTCGACCGTGGACGCCACGTCGTGTGCGGCCAGCAGTGCGACGTGGTCGCGGTACGCGGACCGGAGCACGTTGACCGCGGCGCCGCCGGTGACCCCCGCGCGGTAGGTTCCCACGCTGCGCAGGTCCGCGCTCTGGGACGGCGCGGGGGCACCCTCGACGGGTTCCTCCGGGACGGCGTCGACCACACCGAGCATGTCGGCCAGGACGTCCTCGCGGGACGGCAGGGGCGAACGGAGGAGCGCCCAGCGGGTGGGCTGTGCCACCAGATGGTCCCCGAGGGCGCTGGACGAACCGAGCAACCCCAGCAGACGTCCGCGCACCTGTAGGTCAGAACGTAGCGCCGAGTCCAGGGCCGCCACCCCGGCGTCGACACCGGCGCCGGCGGTCGGGCCACTACCGTGCGAGTCGGCGGCCAACGCCTCCCGGAGCCGGACCAGCGCCCCCAGGGCGAGGTCCGGGTCGGGTGCGCGCGAGAGCGCCCACAGCAGCGGGATCGCGTCCTCGTCGGTCCACTCCAGGTAGTTCAACCAGTCCCCGGCGCGCTGGTCGAGCAGTCCGAGACGGCCCGGGCTGGGCACCTTGGACCGCGACGAATCCATGCTCACCTCGACCGTCCGGTCACAGGGCGAGGTAGTTGCGGAGCTCGTACGGGGTCACCTCGTTGCGGTACTCCCGCCATTCGCGTCGCTTGTTGCGCAGGAAGAACTCGAACACGTGCTCACCGAGTGCCTCGGCGACCAGTTCCGACTCCTCCATCGCGTCGAGGGCCTGCTCGAGGCTTCCCGGCAGATCCGTGTAGCCCATCGCACGCCGCTCGCGCCGGCTCATGGTCCACACGTCGTCTTCTGACTCCGGCGGCAGCTCGTAGCCCTCCTGGACGCCCTTGATCCCGGCGGCGATCATCACCGCGTACGCGAGGTACGGGTTGCACGCCGAGTCCGGGCTGCGGACCTCGATGCGTCGCGAGGAGGCCTTGTTGGGCGTGTACATGGGAACCCGCACCAGGGCCGAGCGGTTGGCGCGGCCCCAGGTGGCGGCGGTGGGGGCCTCGCCGCCGCCGATGAGCCGCTTGTAGGAGTTGACCCACTGGTTGGTGACGGCCGAGAACTCCGGGGCGTGACGCAGGATGCCCGCCACGAACGACTTCGCCGTGGTCGACATCTGGTACTCGTCGTCCGCGTCGTGGAACGCGTTGGCGTCGCCCTCGAACAGGCTCATGTGCGTGTGCATGGCCGAACCCGGGTGATCACGGAGGGGCTTGGGCATGAACGACGCCCACACCCCGTTGTTCATGGCCACCTCCTTGACGATGTAGCGGAAGGTCATGATGTTGTCCGCCATGCTCAGCGCGTCCGCGTAGCGCAGGTCGATCTCCTGCTGTCCGGGTGCGCCCTCGTGATGGGAGAACTCCACCGAGATGCCCATCGCCTCCAGCGCCTCGATCGCGTGCCGCCGGAAGTGCGGGGCCGAGTCGTGAACGGCCTGGTCGAAGTAGCCACCGTTGTCGGTGGGGACCGGCTCGGCTCCGTTGGTGTCGAGGTCCTTGAACAGGAAGAACTCGATCTCCGGGTGCACGTAGCAGGAGAAGCCCAGGTCGGCGGCCTTGTTGAGCTGCCGGCGCAACACATGGCGCGGATCGGCCCAGCTCGGGCTGCCGTCGGGGTTGAAGACGTCGCAGAAGATGCGCGCCGAGTGCTGGCCACCGTCGGCGTGGGCCCACGGCAGCACCTGGAACGTCGACGGGTCCGGTTTGGCGACGGTGTCGGCCTCGGACACCCGCGAGAATCCCTCGATGGCGGAGCCGTCGAAGCCGATCCCCTCCCCGAACGCCCCCTCGAGCTCTGCCGGTGCGACGGCCACTGATTTCAAGGTCCCGAGAACGTCGGTGAACCAGAGCCGGACGAACCGGATGTCGCGCTCTTCCAAGGTCCTGAGAACGTACTCCTGCTGGCGGTTCATGTAGCCCAACCTAGTGCCTGTCGTGTTACGAGCGTGTGACATCGGGTCCGCGACACACTCACCGGGCCCCCGTCTACCGGCCTCCGCCCTCTACTCACCGACCGCCACCGGCCCCTGCCCCGGGCCTCCGGCCACATGGCCCGAGACCGACGCCCCCCCGGGCCGTGGCAGACTCGTCGGCGGCGGCAGCGTCCGTCACCGCCCCCCCTGTCCACCCGGGGACCGGCCATCGTGTCGGCCTCGAGGTCACCGTAGGAAGGCCACACCGCCATGAGCGACAACCCCGACACCCCGGTCTACGGTTCCGGTGGCGCGCCGGACGACGGCCCCCGGGGCCTGACGCGGGTGACCCGGATCCACCACCTGGCCGAGCTGAAGGCCGCGGGGGAACCCTGGCCGATGCTGACCGCCTACGACGTCGTCTCCGCGCGGTTGTTCCAGGAGGCCGGCATCCCCGTCCTGCTGGTGGGGGATTCCGCCGCCAACGTCGTCTACGGGTACGACACCACGGTCCCCGTCACCGAGGACGAGATGATCCCGCTGGTGCGGGCCGTCACGCGCGGTGCCCCCAAGGCACTGGTGGTGGCCGACCTGGTGTTCGGGAGCTACGAGTCCTCACCGACGCAGGCCGTCGCCGCCGCCACGCGGATGATGAAGGAGGGAGGGGCCCAGGCCGTCAAGCTCGAGGGCGGCGTGCGGATGGCACCGCAGATCCGGGCGATCGTGGACGCCGGCATCCCCGTCATGGCCCACATCGGGTTCACCCCCCAGTCCGTCAACGGCCTCGGGGGTTTCCGTGTCCAGGGACGCGGGGACGCAGCGGACGACCTGAGGGCCGACGCCCGCGCCGTGCAGGAGGCCGGGGCCTTCTCCGTCGTCATGGAGATGGTGCCCGCCGACCTCGCCCGCGAGGTCACCGCCGAGCTGGACATCGCGACGGTCGGCATCGGCGCCGGCAACGGCTGCGACGCCCAGGTACTGGTGTGGCAGGACATGGCCGGCCACGGCACCGGACGGACGGCGAAGTTCGTCAAGCGATACGCGCAACTCGCCGACACCCTGCGGGACGCCGCCCGCGAATACGGCGACGAGGTCCGCTCGCGCACGTTCCCCGGCCCCGACCACTCCTTCTGACCGCGCAGGGATCGTCGATGAACCAGCAGACCACGCGCCGCACCCCGTACCCCGGGATCGAGCCGTACGAGAGCGGCATGCTCGACGTGGGCGACGGTCAGCGCCTGTACTGGGAGTGTTCGGGCAATCCGGATGGCTCCCCGGTGTTGTTCGTCCACGGCGGGCCCGGCGGCGGGACCTCCCCGGCGCACCGCCGGATGTTCGACCCGGCCGCCTACCGGATCATCCTGGTGGACCAGCGCGGGTGCGGCCGGAGCGCGCCGCACGTCGCCGACGGTGCGGACCTCGCCGTCAACACCACGTGGCATCTCGCGGCCGACCTCGAGCGGCTTCGCGAGGCGCTGGGGATCGAGCGCTGGCTGGTGTTCGGCGGCTCGTGGGGCACCACCCTGGCACTGGCCTACGCGCAGGAACACCCTGATCGCGTCCGTGGCCTGGTCCTGCGGGGGATCTTCCTGTGTCGGCCGTCGGAGATCGACTGGTTCTACCGGGGCGGCGCCGCGCACCTGTTCCCCGACGCGTGGGAGGGCTACCTCGCGCCGCTCCTGGCCGCCGAGGGCGCCGACGAGGTCCACCGCGACGGCTTCGACCACGTGGCCGCCTATCACCGCCTCCTGCACTGCGGCGATCCGGTGACCGAGATCGGGGCCGCCCGCGCGTGGACGACGTGGGAGACCACGACGTCCACGTTGCTCCCCCGACCGGGGACAGGGGACGACGACGAGGCGGACAGGTTCGCGCTGGCCTTCGCCCGGATCGAGAACCACTTCTTCGTCCACGACGCGTTCCTCGACGGCCGGGCCATCCTGGACCGGATGGACCGGATCGCACATCTCCCCGCCGTGATCGTCCACGGCCGCTACGACGTGGTCTGCCCGGTCGCCAACGCGTGGGAACTGCACGCGGCCTGGCCGGGCTCGGAGCTGCACATCGTCGCGGACGCCGGGCACGCGATGGCCGAACCGGGCACCACCCACCACCTACTCGAGGCGACCGACCGCTTCCGGCCCTGAACCCAGCGCACGACCCGGCGAGTGCTCACCTCGGTCCGCGTCGGCCCAGGTGGGCGCCGGCGGCGCTGGACAGAGGTGACCACTCGTCAGGGGTGGCCGGGTCAGACCACCCCGAAATGGCGGGAGACGGCCACCGTGCCCTTCTGGTATCCGGCCGGGAACAGCCGGACCAGCGCGTCCAGCACATACGCGTCGGGCCCCACGAGCACCCGCGCGCGCCGCCGCTCGACCCCCTCGAGGATTACCCGCGCGGCCGTCGACGCCTCCGTCCGTGCGAACTTGGCGTCGAAGATCGTGGCGAAAGTCGCGCTGTCCAGGCCCTCGGCCGCGCCGGCACTCCTGGCCACCGCGGTCCTGATCCCCCCGGGGTGCACACAGGTGACGTCCACGGGGTGGCCGCCGGCGAGCATCTCCATCCGCAGGGACTCGGTGAACTGCTGCACCGCGGCCTTGGCCGCGTTGTAGGCGTTCTGGGTGGGCACGGACAGGATCGCGAAGATGCTGGAGATGTTGACCAGATGGCCGTCTCCGGAGGCGATGAGGTGCGGCAGGAACTCCTTGGTGCCGTGCACGACCCCCCAGTAGTCCACATCCATCACCCGGGCCATGTCCTTGTACCCGGACTGAGCGACCGACCCGGTGAACGCGATACCGGCGTTGTTGACGACGAGGTTGACCACCCCGAACTGCTCGACCACGCGGCCGGCGTACTCCGCGACCGCGGCCTGCTCGGCGACGTCGAGTCGGTCGGAGTGCACCTCCACCGAGGTCTCCGCCCCCACCAGCCGCACCGTCTCGGCCAGACCGTCGACGTCGACGTCGCTCAGCGCCAACCGGGCTCCCCGGCGCGCCGCCTCACGTGCGAGTTCGCGACCGATGCCGGAACCGGCACCCGTGACGACGACGACTTTGCCGTCCATCCGCCAGCGGGGACGGCGGGCGGTCAGCCCACCCAGCGCCGACATCACCTTGCCGATCGGGGCGCTCACCGGAGTGCCCCCTGCACCGTCGGCGCCGCGGCGGCTTCGTCGATCGTGGTCCGGCGGTAGGCGCTCAAGTCGAAGTCCCTCGTCTGGTTGCGGTAGGAGAAGGTGAAATCGGGCCACACCGCCGGGGCGTTGCCCTTGGCGTCGAGGTACCAGCTCTTGCAGCCGGTCACCCAGACGGTCTCTCCGGTGTTCTCGCGCAGCTCACGGTTATAGGCGTTCTGGACCGCCTCGCGGACCTCCACCGTCTGCAGGCCCCGGTCTCGCATGCTGCGCATCGCGTCCACCAGGTAGTTCAGCTGGGACTCGATCATGTAGATCATCGACGAGTGGCCGAGGCCGGTCGCGGGACCCATCAGGACGAAGAGGTTGGGGTACCCCGCGACGGTGGTGCCCTTGTACGCCTCCATCCCCTCACTCGCCCACTTGTCCGCCAGGGTCCGACCGGACGCATCACGCACGCGCTCGAAGAACGGCGAGTCCGTGACGTGGAATCCGGTGGCCACCACCAGCACGTCCGCCGGGTGCTCGGCGCCGTCGGAGGTGACGATCCCGCCCTCGGTCACCCGGCTGATGGGCGTGGTCACCACGTCGACGTTCTGGCGGGTCAACGCGCGGTACCAGGCGTTGGACAACAGGATCCGTTTGCAGCCGATCTCGAAGTTCGGCGTCAGCTTGGCGCGCAGACCGGGGTCGCGCACCGACATCGCCAGGTGCGCGCGACCGATGGCCTTGATCGGGGCGAGGGCCGCACGGGTACGGGTCAATCCCACGACCTGGAATTCGCGGCTGGCGTATTGCAGGGCCCGGACGGCACGCTGCAGACCGGGGACCCTGCGGTAGAGGGCCCTCTCGAACCCCGGATACTGCCTGTCTATCCGGGGCAGCACCCAGGGCGCGGTGCGCTGGTAGACGTCGAGGTGCTCCACGGTCGGGGCGATGGACGGCACCACCTGGATGGCCGAGGCACCGGTCCCGATCACCGCGACGCGTCGACCGGCCAGCGGGACCGAATGGTCCCAGCGAGCGGTGTGGAAGACGGGGCCGGCGAAGTCTCCGATCCCGTCGATCTCCGGCAACCGTGGTTCGCACAACGCGCCCACGCCCAGCACCAGCACTCGAGCGTCGTACTCCCCCGCCGTCGTCCCGACCGTCCACCGGCCGCGGGACTCGTCGAAGCGGGCAGAGGTGACCTCGACGCCGAACCTGATCTTCTCCCGTACGCCCGCGTCGTGGGTGACGCGGCGGATGTAGTCATAGATCTCGCCCTGCGGCGAGAACGCACGCGACCACCCCGGGTTGAGGGCGAAGGAGTACGAGTACAGGTGGGAGGGCACGTCACACGCCGCCCCCGGGTAGGAGTTGTCGCGCCAGGTGCCGCCCACGTCGGTGCCCCGCTCCACCACGATCACATCGTCGAATCCGTCCTCGGTGAGTTTTATGACCGTCCCGAGACCGGAGAACCCGGCCCCGACGACGAGGACGTCGACGGTTGTCGTCTGATCCACTTCTTCTCCCTACGACGAGCATGTGATCGGAACCACTACGACCTTACCCGCTAGTAAGTCCGATGAGGGCCAGCTGATCGGGGGCGAGCCGGAGGCCGCGTTCACCCGGGCCTGATAGAACCAGACCATGACGATCAGCGAGACCGTGGAGGTCGAGAGCAAGTTCGAGGTCGGCCCCGACACCCCGATCCCCACCGCGGAGGCTTTCGCCCCATTGCTGGCGGACGAACCGGTGGTTCACGAACTCTCCGCGACCTACTACGACACCGCCGATCTCTCGCTCACCCGCCACAAGGTCACGCTCAGGCGGCGCACCGGCGGTGATGACGCCGGCTGGCACCTCAAACTGCCGTCCGAAGCCGGTCGGGTAGAACTTCAGGTCCCGCTCGACCACGGCGACGACGTCCCGGCCGAGTTCGTGGCGGCGGTGGCCGGGCTGGTCCGCCGTCGGCCGCTCGCGCCCGTGGCCCGCGTGGACAACCAGAGGCATGTGCTGATCCTGCGCGAGCCGGACGGAACGGCCGTGGTGGAGTTCTGCGACGACCACGTCTCCACCGACTCGTTCGCGACCGCGGGAGCCGGCGGCGACTGGCGGGAGTGGGAGGCGGAACTCGTCGATCCGTCGCGGCCCGGTGCGCGGGACCATCTCGCCGCCGTCGCCACCGCGTGCACCGACGCCGGAGCCACGACCTCGTCGTCGTCGTCCAAACTCGCCCGCACCCTCGGCCCCCTCCCAGACGTGACCGACAAGGGCATCTCTCCCGTCAAGGACGCCCTGCGTGAGGACCTCCACCGGGTGCTCGACCACGACCCGGCCGCCCGACGCGTCACGATGGTGGGTGTCCACCAGATGCGGGTGGCGGTCCGTGGGCTTCGCAGCACCATCAGTTCCTTCGCCAAGGAGCTCGAGGCGGAGACCGAGCACACGGACATCGACCTGGCCGGGGTGCTCGAGGAGCTCAAGGTCCTGGCCGCGGTCCTGGGCAAAGTTCGGGACATCCAGGTCGTCGACGAGCGACTCGGGGCACTGGCCGCCGGCTACCCCGAGGACGTCGTGGACCACGCGACCCGACGGCGACTGCATGCCGAACTCGAGGTGGAGGAGCGGCGGGCCGCCGCCCGCGTCACCGCGGCGCTGGGCTCCGACCGCTACCTCGACCTGATCGACCGGCTCCACCTCCTGGTGGAGCTCGCCGGCACCGACACCGCCGCCGGCGACCCCTCCGACGATGCCGCGCCGGCACCGGCACCGGCCAAGAAGAGGCGGAAGCGCGAGGCCGAGGACATGATCCTGCGGGGTGTGGATCGGCAGTTCGCCAAGTTCACCAAGGCCCGCACCCGCACGGAACGTGACCTCGAGGCACTCGAGCTGACCCTGGCCCAACGCGAGGAGTTGACGCACGTCGTCCGCAAGCGCGCCAAGGCCCTGCGACGCAACGTCGGCGCCCTCCGGGAGTCGGAGGGCCTGTCCGTCGCGCCGCTGCGCACGGCGTGTCAACGACTGCACACCGTTCTCGGCGACGTCCAGGACAGCGTGACCGCCCGGATGTGGATCCGGCGGATCGCCAAGCGCGCGGAGTCTGCCGGCGAGTCGACGTTCGGGTTCGGGGTGCTCTTCGAGCACGAACGAGGGTTCTCCGAGCGCGCCCTGGCCGGGTTCGAGAACGACGCGGCCACCGTCACCGCGGCCTACCGCGAACTGTCCGAATCCCGTCGATCCGCCCGGCGGCGGGGCAAGAAGGAGGGTCGCGGGAAGAACCAGGGTGGGAAGAAGGCAGGGTCGAAACGGTGAGCCTTAGCAGGCGCTCCCCTACTCGACCTTTCCCACCTCAGTCCTTCATGACCCAGACCCACTCACCTCAGTCCTTCTCGTCCTCCGCGTCCCACGCCTCGTTGCGGGACTTGACCCTGGCCAGCGCGGCCTCGGCCTCGCCGCGGGTGGCATAGGGACCCATGCGGTTGTCCCAGTTGGTCACCTTGCCCTGTAGCGCCTGACCTGTGGCGATGTCGTAGTACCACTGCTCTTCCGTCACGACGGGCCTCCTCGGATCACTCGGTGGACGTGCTCCTGTGACCCTACTCGGGAGTGTGGCCCAACTCGCTCCGCCTTACTGACTTACGCGGCCTCTCCGGCTGACGCTGCTTCTCCGAGGGCGAGGGGCGCGAGCCCGGGGGCTGGTGCTGGGGCGAACGAGTCGGCCTGTAAGCCGGATCCTGTGCCCCTCCGCATGCGGAGGGGCGACGACCATCCATCTGGGCACACCGTCGCCGGGTGCCTCGAGCGGTCCACCCGCGGACTCGGGCGAGCAGCCCTTCCGTGCATCGCTGCACACCATCCGCGCAGCCGCACCGCAGGCGGTGCGGCCTTTGACCTTGCTCCGGGTGGGGTTTACCTAGCCGCCCCGGTCGCCCGGGGCGCTGGTGCGCTCTTACCGCACCGTTTCACCCTTACCTCGCCCGCAGGCGCGGCGGTCTGTTTTCTGTGGCACTGTCCCGCGGGTCACCCCGGGTTGCCGTTAGCAACCACCCTGCTCTGTGGAGTCCGGACTTTCCTCGGACCTGGGCCTTCTCGCCTGTCGGCGCCGGTTCCCCTGCCCGCGGCCGTCCGGCCGACTCGTTCGCCCTGGCAGTCTAGTCGAGGTGCGAGGTGTCGTTGACCAGGTGTACGGAGGTCGGTCCGTCCGGGTAGAAGCGCACGTCGGAGACCGAGGCCAGGTCCAGGTGGAGCCGGAAGAGGAGCTCGTCGCCGGCGTCGAGTGCCGCGCGGATCGCCAGTTTGATGGGGGTGACGTGGCTGACCACGGCCACCACGCCGCCCGGGCTCTCCTCGACGATCCGGCGAAGGCCCCGCTCGACCCTGGCGCGGACCACGGCGAAGCTCTCGCCCCCGGGGGGCGGTACGGCGGTGTTGGACAGCCAACTGGCGTGGAGCTCGGGGTCCTGCTCGGCGGCCTCGGAGAAGGTCAGGCCCTCCCACAGGCCGAAGTCGGTCTCGATGAGATCGTCCGCGACGAGCAGGGGAACCCCCGCCGCGTCGGCGGCGCGCTCGGCTGTGCCCAGGCACCTGCGCAGGGGCGAGGTGACCACGGCGGAGAGCTCCGGGATGCGGGCCAGTCGATCGGCGGTCCGTTCGGCCTGGACCACCCCCAGGTCGGTGAGGTCGGGGTCGCCCTGCCCGGAATAGCGCCGGTCCACCGAGAGCGGGGTCTGACCGTGACGGGCCAGCACGATCCGGGTGGGCCTCCCGGCGGCACCGGTCCAGCCCGGGCCGCCGCTCATGAGTTGTCCGTCCGGACCACGATCACGCCGCACTCCGGGCAGTTCAGGACGTCGTCCGCGGGAGCGGTGCGGAACGCGGACACGGTGGTCCGGTCGAGATCCATCGCACACGCGGAGCACCGGCCGCCGTTGAGGATCGCCGCTCCCACTCCCGCCTCCTCCGCGCTACGGGAGTAGAGGTCGAGCAGCTCGGTGGGGAGGTCCTCCGCCTGGCGGGCCCGCTCGGCGGTCGTGGCGGTGACGCTGTCCTCGAGCTCGGCGAGTGCGGTGTCGCGGACGGTCACGGCCATCCCCAGCCGCGCGTCCAGGTCGGTGATGATCGCACCGGAGTGGCGGACGTCGGCTTCGACGGCCTCGTGGCGCTCGGTCAGCTCGGAGAGCTCTGCCGCCAGGTTCTCCTCGCGGCGGTGGAGCGACCCGAGCTCGTACTCGAGCTCGGTGGCCTGCCTGTCGGACAACCCTCCGGCAGCCAACAGGTCGGCGTCGGTGGCGCGACGCCTGCGCACGGCCTCGAGATCCGAGCGCAACTTGACGATCGCGCGGTCCAGGTCCTCCACGTGGATCCGGGCCCGCGCCGCGGATTCCACGGCCGACCGCCGCTCGGCCTCGAGCTTGTCCAGCACCGCCTGCTCCGGGAGGGATCTGCGCCGGTGCGCGAGGGAGCCCAGGCGCAGGTCGAGCTCGGCGATGTCGATGAGTCGACGCTGGACGGTGGGATCGGCCTTCATGAGGGCCAAGACTACCGCCCGTCGCCCGCTCCCCCGGACGCCACCGTCCACGGGTCGGTGCGCAGGTCGCACACGGTCGCCGTCACCCCGACCCCCTCCTCCAGCAGCGCCGCGGCCTGCGCACACCACGGGAACTCCAGAGCCCAGTGCGCCGCGTCCACCAGCACCGGCCCGCCTTCGCGGAGGTGTTCGTCCACGACGTGGTGACGCAGGTCCCCGGTGAGGTACACGTCCGCCCCCGCCGCGCGCGCCGCCCCCAGCAGGGAGTCGCCGGAACCTCCGCACAGCGCGACGCGCCTGATCTCCGTGCCCGGGTCCCCGGCGGCGCGGACCCCCCACCGCGTCTGCGGGAGTCGCGCTCCGACGAGCTCGGTGAACTCCGCGAGCGACATCGGTTCGGGCAGGTCACAGATACGGCCGAGACCGGTGTCCTCCGGGCCCGGGCCTGGACCGGCGTGGTTGACCAGCACGTCCATGGCGGGGACCTCGTACGGGTGTGCGGCCGTGACCGCTCGGCGGATCGCGGATCTGAGTTCGGGTGGCGCCACGAACTCCACCCGCGTCTCGGAGACCTGCTCGGGCTCGCCGACCACGCCTATCGCCGGGTCCGTTCCGTCGCCGGGGCGGAAGCGGCCGGTGCCCGGGACCGAGAAGGAGCATTCGGTGTACCCGCTCATCCGGCCCGCGCCGGCGGCGAACACCGCGTGCAGGAGGTCCTCGACGTCGTCGTCGGGCACCGTCACCACCCACCGGTCGACGGTGCCGTCGCCGGTCGGCGCCAGCGGCCGCCCCGGAGTCAGGCCGAGCGTCTCGGCGAGGGCGTCGTTGACCCCGGGCCGCGCCGAATCGGCGTTGGTGTGCGCGGCGTACAGCGCACACCCGCCCGCGATGAGCCTGTGCAGGAGCCTCCCCTTGGGGGTGTCGGCGGCGACCGAGTGCACCCCCCGCAACAGCGGCGGGTGGTGGACCAGGAGCAGTTCAGCACCCAGGGCGAGCGCGTGATCGACCACCGCGTCGGTGGCGTCGACGGCCACCACGACCGACCCGACCTGAGCGGTGGGGTCACCTGCCACGAGGCCGACGCGGTCCCACGACTCGGCCAGCCGCGGCGGGTAGGCGCGCTCCAGGAGGTCGATCACGTCGGCCAGGGTGGTCCCACCGGTGGTCATCGTCGATCCCCTTCCCGTTGCGCCCGCCACGCGCGGACGAGTTCGGCCACCATCCTGCCGTCACGCACGGCCAGACGCAGGTAGGTGGCGTCGAGGCCGGGGAACGTATCCCCGCGGCGGGTCGCGATCCCCCTGCGCGCCAGGCCCGCACGGAACGCGACGGGATCCATCCCGGCGGGGGTTCGCACCAGGACGAACGGCGCCTCGGGGGGCACCACGACCGGGATCCCGGCGGTCTCGAGAGCGGCCACCATCGCCTCGCGTTCGGCCACCACCTGCGCGCGCACCGTCTCCAGTTCCCTGTCCGCCGCGGGAGCCAGGCAGGCCCGGACGGCCTCAAGTTGCAGGGTGCCCAGCGGCCAGTGCGGGCGGTCCGTGGCGAGGTCGGCGAGCACCGCCGGATCGCCCACCGCGTACCCCACCCGGAGCCCGGCGAGCGCCCACGTCTTGGTCAACGACCGCAACACCACCAGGCCGGGCAGTCCGGCGCCGGCGAGGGTGTGCCCCGCCTCGTCTGAGACCACGTCGCAGAACGCCTCGTCCACCACCGTCACCCGGCCGGGGCGGCACAACGCCGCGACGGTGTCCCTGGGATGGAGTACCGAGGTGGGGTTGGTGGGGTTGCCGACGACGACGAGGTCGGCCTCATCGGGCACGAGCGCGGGATCGAGTCGGTACGGAGGGGGCAGGATCACGCGGTCGACCCCGACTCCGGCCCGCCTCAGCTCGACCTCCGGTTCGGTGAAGGACGGGTGCACCACGGCCGCGTGCAGGCCACGCCGGGCAGCGTGGTCGGCGATCAGGTGGAACCCCTCCGCGGCACCGCCCAGCAGCAGGACGCCGTCGGGACCCACCCCGTGGCGGGCGGCGACCGCGGCCACGGCCGCCTCGTCGTCGTCGACGGTGGGGTATCCACCCAGGTCTCCGAGGCGGGACGCCAACCGCTCCCGCAACCACGCGGGCGGTCCGTCACCGCGCACGTTGACGGCGAAGTCCACCCCGCCCGGCACCAGCTCGGCATCACCGTGGTGACGCAGCGCGTCCCACGACGGCCCCTCGGGCAGATGCTCGGGCGCGGGCCCGGGCGCGGGTCCGGGCGCGGGTGTCATATCCGGCAGCCTAGGCGGGTCGCGCAGGGGTGGCGACGACAGGCGGCGGCGACGGGTGGCCGCGCACGCCGGCCGGGGTCTGAGAGGATGACGGTATGCCCGACCGCCCGATCCTCCTCGTCGATCTCGACGGCACCATCACCGACTCGTTGGACGGCATCGCCAGGTCGCTCCACCACGCGCTGGACGCCGTCGGCGCCCGCTGGGACGACTCACGTGACATCCGCTCCATCGCCGGCCCTCCCATGCCGGACACCCTCGCGTCGCTGGGGCTCGGGGGCACCGACCTGGAGCGGGCGATGAGTGCGTACCGCGAGCGCTACAGCGACGTGGGCTGGCTCGAGAACGCCGTCTACGAGGGAATGGACGGACTGCTGGCGCGGCTGGCCGGTCACGGCTACCGGATGGCGGTGGCGACGAGCAAGGACCAGCAGGCCGCGCAGCGGATCCTGGAGCACTTCCGGCTCGACGACCCGTTCGAGTTCATCGGCGGCGCGGACCTGCGGGTCGGGCGGGCGGCCAAGGCCGACGTGATCGCGCACTCGCTCGCCGCGCTCGGGGTGGACCCGGTGCCGGCGACCGCGGGGGGCACCGACCAGGTGCTCATGATCGGCGACCGCGAGCACGACGTGGAGGGTGCCGCCCGCTACGGGATCCCCACGGCGATCGTGCGCTGGGGATACGGCAGCCCTGGAGAGTGGGACGGCGCCCGCTGGTCCCCGTCGGACACGGCCGAGCTGGAGCGGATCGTCCATGAGTGGTGACCCGGTCGTGCACGTGGTCTTTGTCTGTACGGGCAACATCTGCCGCTCCCCCATGGCCGAGGTCATGGCCCGACACGCCTTCTCCGGGGCCGGGTTCGGGGACAGGGTCACCGTCTCGAGCGTGGGCACCGGCGGCTGGCACGTGGGGGACGGCATGGACCCGCGGGCCGCGGCGGAGCTCGAGGCCCACGGGTACGACAGCGCACACGTGGCGGCGCAACTGTCCACCGCCGATCACACCGCCGACCTCGTCGTGCCTCTCGACCGCGGGCACCGTGAACACCTCCTCGGCGCCGGCGTCGAGGAGGACCGCGTCCGACTCCTCCGGGGGTTCGACCCCGCGGCGGACGGCGAGGACGTGGCCGACCCCTACTACGGCGACCACGATGGCTTCACCCGGACCCGTCGCCAGATCGCCGACGCGCTCCCCGGGCTGGTGGCCGAGGTCCGTGCCCTCCTGACTTAGCCCGTCGGGGTGCAGCGGATACCCTGGGGACATGCGGAGTCTGCGGCGCTTTCTGAGTCCCGGGTGGCTGATCGGCCTGCTCGCCGTGGCGCTGTTCGCCTGGGCGTGCTTCGCGTTGCTGGCCCCGTGGCAGCTCGGCAAGAGCGAGGACCTCGACACCCGCAACACCCGCCTGGCCGAATCGATCGAGGCCGCACCGGCCCCGTTCGGGCAGGTGGTGGACGGCCCCGAGGCGTTTGTCGACCGCGAATGGCGGTTGGTGACCCTGGACGGTCAGTGGCGACCCGACGCGGAGGCGCTGTTGCGACTCCGCGCGGTCGACGGCGAACCGGTCTACCAGGTGTTGACGGTGTTCGACCCGGTCGACGGGCAGGAGATCCTGGTCAACCGCGGTTACGTACCCGTCGGCGAGAACAACACGGTCCCCGACTACGTCGCAGCGCCGGCGGGCCCGGTCGAGATCACCGCGCGGATCCGGGCCGCCGAGAACGGTCAGGCCGAGCCCGTCCTGGTGGACGGGCTGCCGGCCGTGCGGGTCCTCGACCCCTCGGTCCTGGGCGACACCCTCGACCACCCGCTGGTGCCCGCGGGCTACCTCCAACTGACCGGTGACCAGCCGGGTTCGCTCTCCCCTGTGCCGATTCCCGGGATAGAGAACGGCCCGTACCTCTCCTACGGTCTGCAGTGGCTCGCCTTCGGTGTCCTCGCGCCGCTCGCCCTGGCCTATTTCGCCTGGGCCGAGATCCGGGCCCGACGCCGGGACTCCGAGGGGGACGACGACGTGGCCGCACCCGTCGACACGGGCGGTGTCGACACGGACGGCGTCAACGCGGGCGGCGTCGACCCCGACGACGCCGCATTCGACGCCCGCAAACGCGCCCTCCGGGCCCGCTACGGGCAGCGGGACGACGCCGAGCTACGGCGGGCTCACCGGCGCGCGGACCGTCTACGGACCTGACCTCGCCGGGACACGCGAGCTGCAGCCGTCCCGACGAGTGCCTGTGCCGCGACCGCACCGGCGGCGGTGGCGAACTGGGTTGACCGCATGAGCCGGATCGCCCTGCGGACATCGTCCGGCCGCGGCGCGAGCCCCCGGCCCAGACGCGGACGCATCTCCACTCCGTACGGATACGGGGTCCTCCCGCCCAGCTGGATCCCGAGAGCTCCCGCGCACGCCGCTTCTATCACCCCCGCATTGGGGCTCGGGTGCGCCCGGGCGTCCCGCCGCCAGGTGCTCAGTGCATCCCTCGGCTGACCTCCGACCGCCGGAGCGAGTACGGCGGTGAGAACGGCCGCCAGTCGCGCGGCGGGCCATCCCAGGACGTCGTCGAGTCGCGCCGAGGCCCACCCGAAGTCCACGTATCGACTCGAGCGGTGACCGACCATCGCGTCGAGGGTGTTGGCGGCCCGGTGTGCCGCCGCTCCGGCGGGCCCGGCCACCGCCGCCCAGAACAGGGTGGCCACGGCCGCATCGGAGGTGTTCTCGGCGACGGACTCGACCACGGCGCGGGCCAGATCCCCGGCGTCGAGCGCACTCGGATCCCGGCCACACAACCACGGCAGGAGCTCGCGGCTCGCGGGCACGTCCCCCCGCTCCAACAGCACCGCATGCCGTTCCGCGACCCGGAGCAGTGACGTGCCGCCGAGGCAGGACCACACCGTCACCGCGGTGACGGCCACCCGCAGGGCGGGCCTCCGGGCGGTGAGAATCTCCGCGGCCCCCGCGGTCGCCGCCGCTCCGCCGACTAGCACCATCGTGAAGGCGGCGCCCCGGAGGCGGGTCCTGGTGGCGCTGTGGGGCACGGTGTCGCCGGGCGGCCCGGCGTCCGGGTGCAGCACCTGCTCCAGCGCCGACGCGCAGACCCCGAAACCCGCCACGGGATGCCATCGGGCGGGGTCAGCGAGCACGGCATCCGCGGCGAAGCCCAACGCCGTACCGAGTGCTCGGAGCCGATAACTGTTCATGAGTGCGCGCGGAGGGAATCGAACCCCCGACCGCTGGTGTGTAAGACCAGAGCTCTAACCGCTGAGCTACGCGCGCGAGAACACCGCCGCGACAGACCACGACGGCGTGCGACAGGTTATCCCACCGGCCGGAGTGATCGAATGCCCAGGTCCTCCAAGCGGGCTGAGTGCCCCCGGAGTTGCTCCACGACACCGCCGACGGGGTAACTCTGGACAACAGTCCGACAACGCCGCAGAATCCGATCATGACGAAACGCCGTCGGGCTGTCGGCTCGGCCGTCGCGCTCTCGCTGGCACTGACCGGCGCGACCGCGTGCAGCGCCGCCGACCGCGCCGTGATGACCGCCCCCCAGTGCCCTGACTCCTCAGCGTCGCCCACCGCTGCACCGCGGGTAGCGGGGCAGGCGGTGCTCCTCGGCGGCGTGGTCCGCAGTTCGCTCCCACCGGGCCCGATCCGGGGATGGGAGCAGGTCGTCTCCGTGGCGGATGCGGGTCCCGCGCTCGCCGCGGTCCACCCGGACGGCACCGTCTCGGTGGTCGGAGAGGATCACCGGGGACTCCTTGCCGGCACGTCCGCCGGACCCGCGGCTGCACTGCCACAGAAGGTGCCCGGCGTCCGGGATGCCACCTCCGTGGCGGCGGTCGGCGGAGCATTCCTGACCACCCACTCCGACGGATCCGTCACCGCATGGGGCGATTCGTTCATCGCGAGCGGGGGCGTCCGCGGGGCCGAGCGCGACCAGCCCACCCCGAGCCCCGTCCCCGACGTCGAGAACGTGATCGAGGTGGCCGACGGTCAGCTCAACGTTCTGGCGCTGCGCTCCGACGGCCGACTCCAGGGGTGGGGGATCAACCTCACCCAGGTCATCGGTGAGCCGGACGGAACGCGGGTCCGCACGATCCGGGACGTGCCCGGCGCCGTCAGCGTGGCCAACCCGGGTGGGGCCGCCGTCATCGCCACCAGCACCGGAGAGGTGTGCGCGTGGGGTAACAACGTCCACGGACTCCTGGGGGTCGAACCGCGGGGCGGCCAGAGCCCGCGGGCAGTCCTGGTCGAGGGGCTGACCGATATCGTCCAGGTGGCCGGCGGGCACGACTTCGCGCTCGCCCGGGACACCGGGGGACGTGTCTGGGCCTGGGGCCGCACCGTCTCCGGGGTGCTCGGCGACGGAGAGACCGAGGACAGCTCGACCGCCTCGCCGCAGCAGGTGGTCGATGTGCCCCCGATGGACTGGATCGGCGCCTCCGAGGCCGCGTCCTACGGGATCGACCGGACGGGAAACCTGTGGGCCTGGGGCGGCGGTCACCGGGTTGCCCCGTACGCCGGCGAGGACCGGCGTCCCTACCGTGTCCCGCTGCCGGGTCCCGCGCAGGCGGTGTCCGGCGGGGTCGTGCTCCTCGGACCGGCTCGCTGACGAGCGGCCGCAGGAAGTGCGGCAGGCCCCGGACACAAACCAGGTCCAGCCTGCTCAAATGGTGCGCGCGGAGGGAATCGAACCCCCGACCGCTGGTGTGTAAGACCAGAGCTCTCACCGCTGAGCTACGCGCGCGGGAACACCGGCGCTATCAGCGCGCCGGTGTTCGTCGGATCATCGCACCCTCAAGGAAGCTCGGCCGCCGGGCGGCCGAGCATCCCCGGGGCGACGGTCACTTACGCGGAATGCTGTTCTTGCGCAGCGCCAGGCGGCTCCCCGCCCAGTCCCCCAGAGCCGCGGTACGGGTCTGGAGCATCCCGGCCGTCTGTGCCGACTCCGCGATGACCGAGGGCTCCACATGACCGTCGTTCCCCGTCTTGGGGGTGAGGACCCACACGGAACCCTCTTCCGCCAACGGGGTCACGACGTCCATGAGCCTGTCCACCAGGTCGCCGTCGCCGGCACGCCACCAGAGCAGGACCGCGTCAA
Organism: Dietzia psychralcaliphila; assembly: GCF_003096095.1. NCBI lineage: Bacteria > Bacillati > Actinomycetota > Actinomycetes > Mycobacteriales > Dietziaceae > Dietzia > Dietzia psychralcaliphila. The sequence continues at coordinate 1,340,004 of NZ_CP015453.1, read as the reverse complement.
CGATCTCGTCGGTGTCCTCCTCCAGCAGCTCCGACCCGACGGCATCCTCGACGGCCTCACTGATCGCCTCGTCACAGTCGGAATCCCATCCGACCTCCTGAACGAGCATGTCCTTCGTCAGTTCGAGCTGACCAGCAATCTGATCCGACCCGTCCTGCTGGTTCGCCGCGGCGACCACCGTGGTGTTCCTCCCTCGTATCCGACTTTGTTCGTCTTGGTCTTTCGCTGACCAGGAACACTACCCGCGCACCCTCCCACGGGAAACGACTACCGCCTATTTCGGCGGTCGCGCCGCAGCCCCGTGTCGCGCATCACGCTATGGGGCACAATCAGAAGAAGTCATGGGCCGACGACGGCTCGTGGCCGGTCGACCTCGCGATCCGCCACACACCCGCGGCGCGCGAGGTCGACCGGACACTGCACCCCGACATGTGCGGTGACCCCACCGGGTTGCCGCTATACGTATCGCAGAAGTGAGGACGAGACGCATGACCGAGACCGTAGGTACCAGGGATGGTTCCGCACCCACCAATGTGCCGGTCCTCCGGGAGGGGGTCGCGTCCTACCTCGCGGATTCGGACCCCGAGGAGACTCAGGAGTGGATGGACTCCCTCGACGGCATGCTCGCCGAGGCAGGCCCCGAGCGGGCACGCTATCTCATGCTCAGACTTCTCGAACGCGCCTCGAAGCAGCGCGTTCCCCTTCCGGCCCTCACCTCGTCGGACTACGTCAACACCATCCCCACCAGCCTCGAACCGGACTTCCCGGGCGACGAGTCCGTGGAGCGCACCTACCGGCGCTGGATCCGCTGGAACGCGGCCATCATGGTCCACCGCGCCCAGCGGCCCGGCATCGGTGTGGGTGGACACATCTCCACCTACGCGGGCGCGGCGCCGCTGTACGAGGTCGGCTACAACCACTTCTTCCGCGGGAAGGACCACCCCGGGGGTGGTGACCACATCTTCTTCCAGGGGCACGCCTCGCCCGGCATGTACGCCCGCGCCTATCTCGAGGGCCGCCTCCGCGAGCACGACCTCGACGGATTCCGGCAGGAGAAGAGCCACCCGGGGCGTTCGCTCCCCTCTTACCCCCATCCCCGCTGCCTACCCGAGTTCTGGGAGTTCCCCACAGTGTCGATGGGCCTCGGGCCCATGAACGCCATCTACCAGGCCCGATTCAACCGTTACCTGCACAACCGCGGGATCAAGGACACCTCCCAGCAGCACGTGTGGGCGTTCCTCGGCGACGGCGAGATGGACGAGGTCGACTCGCGCGGAGCCCTGCAGGTTGCCGCGAACGACGCGCTCGACAACCTGACCTTCGTCATCAACTGCAACCTCCAGCGCCTCGACGGCCCGGTCCGCGGCAACGGGCAGATCGTCCAGGAGCTGGAGTCGTACTTCAGGGGCGCCGGATGGAACGTCATCAAGGTGGTGTGGGGCCGAGAGTGGGACGCGCTGTTCGACAAGGACACCGAGGGCGCGCTCGTCTCGCTCATGAACTCCGTCTCCGACGGCGACTACCAGACGTTCCGAGCCAATGACGGCGCCTGGATCCGCGAGCACTTCTTCGGTCGTGACCCGCGGACCGCCAAGTTGGTCGAGGACATGACCGACGACGAGATCTGGGCCCTGCGCCGCGGCGGGCACGACTACCGGAAGATCCACGCCGCGTACAAGGCTGCGCTCGAGCACACCGGGCAACCCACGGTGATCCTCGCGCACACGGTCAAGGGTTTCGGTCTGGGCCAGAACTTCGAGGGACGCAACGCCGCGCACCAGATGAAGAAGCTGACGCTGGACGACCTCAAGCTGTTCCGCGACAAGCAGCTCATCCCCATCACGGACGAGGAACTGGAGGCGGACCCGACGCTGCCTCCGTACTACAACCCGGGGCCCAACTCGCCGGAGATCCGCTACATGTTGGAGCGGAGGATCGCGCTGGGCGGGCACGTGCCCGAGCGGCGGCAGACCTTCACCCCGCTCTCCGTTCCGGACATCGACTCCCTCGCCTCGTTGCGCAAGGGCTCGGGAAAGCAGTCGGTCGCCACCACGATGGCCCTGGTCCGCACCTGCAAGGAGCTCATGCGGGACGAGTCCCTACGCGATCGTCTGGTCCCGATCATCCCGGACGAGGCGCGGACCTTCGGGATGGACTCGTGGTTCCCGACCCTGAAGATCTACAACCCGCACGGGCAGAACTACACCTCCGTCGACCACGACCTGATGCTCAGCTACAAGGAGTCCAAGACGGGCCAGATCATGCACGAGGGGATCAGCGAGGCCGGGTCGGTGGCCGAGTTCACCGCCGCCGGCACCGCGTATGCGACCCACGGTGAGCCCATGATCCCGCTGTACATCTTCTATTCGATGTTCGGTTTCCAGCGCACCGGCGACGCTATCTGGGCGGCCTCCGACCAGCTCGCCCGCGGGTTCCTGCTCGGCGCCACCGCCGGCCGAACCACCCTCACCGGTGAGGGACTGCAGCACATGGACGGCCATTCACCGCTTCTCGCCGCGACCAACCCGGGGATCATCTCGTACGACCCCGCATGGGGTTTCGAGCTCGCTCACATCATGCGCGCGGGCATCGAGCGGATGTACGGACCGGGCGCCGCGCATGAGAACGACACCGACGGGGTCGACCGCAACGTCTCGTACTACATCACCCTCTATAACGAGCCCGTCCCGCAGCCGCCGGAGCCCGAAGATCTGGACGCCGACGCCCTACTCCGGGGGTTATACCTCTTCCGCAAGGCCGAGAAGGGCTCGCACAAGGCCTCGATTCTCGCCTCGGGTGTCGCGATGTACGCGGCCGCCGAAGCGCAGAAAACCCTGGCCGAGCAGTGGGACGTGGCCGCGGATCTGTGGTCGGCCACCTCATGGAACGAACTGGCCCGGGACGGTTACGAGTGTGAACGTCACGAGCTCCGGCACCCGGATCAGCAGGCCCGGACCCCGTTCGTCACCGCGTCTCTCGAAGGCAGCGAGGGACCGAAGGTGGCCGTGAGCGATTTCCAGAAGGCGGTGCCGGACCAGATCCGCGGATGGGTCCCCGGTGACTTCACCGTCCTGGGCACCGACGGATTCGGGTTCTCCGACACCCGTCCAGCCGCCCGTCGCTTCTTCAACACCGACGCCGAGTCGATCATCGTCGCGGTCCTCGCCGGACTGGTCCGCGAGGGCAGCATCGAGAAGCGCACCCTGCTCGAGGCGGCCCGCCTGTACAAGATCGACGACGTCATGGCGGCGCCCGAGCCCACGACGGATCCCGGGGTGGCGTGACCGAGACGGCCGGACCCGCGGCGGGGGCCGGGCCACAGACCCCACCGCCGTCCCGGCGCCGCTCCGCGAGGGCTCCGGATCAGCGGCCGGTCTCGGATGCGCTGCTCAAGCGCATCACCCGGTACTCGGGGACGCTGTCCACGGAGGCGGTCAGGTCCCTCGAGGAGGATCTGCCGTTCTTCGCGGGGCTCTCCGCCGACCAGCGGGCGGAGATCCAACTGATCATCCAGAGTGCCGTGCGCGACTTCGTCACCTGGATGCGCAACCCCGAGGCCCCGCACACCGACACGATCGCCGGGTTCAAGCTGCTGCCCAAGGGCCTCGGTCAGGGCCTGTCCCTGCAGGAGACCGTGCAGCTCGTCCGCTCCACGTGTGAGTATTTCGAGCTGGTGATGCCGCGGATCACCCACAACGAGCGCCAGCGCGGGCTCATGATCGCCGCGGTGCTGAAGTTCGGGCGCGAGCTCGGCTTCACGGCGGCCTCGGTGTACGCGGCCGCCGCCGAGAACCGGGGCGCCTGGGACACCCGGATGGAAGCGATGCTGGTCGACGCGGTCGTCCGCGGGGACCGCCACGCCGATCTCGCCTCCGGGGCCTCGGCGCTCAACTGGGACCCGACCACGTCGGCGACCGTCATCGTAGGGCGCCCCAGGGCGGATCTGGGGCTGGCATCCGTACCTGCCACGCACAAGGCCGCCGTCGCGGCCAACCGGCACGCGTTGGCCGTGGTCCAGGGGGCTCGCCTCGTCGTCATCCTCTCCGGGGAGCTGGAGTCCTCCTCCGCCGTCCCACCGGCAGTGCTCGACGCGTTCTCCCCCGACGCACCCGTCGTCGTCGGACACACCGTGGGTTCTCTCGCCGAGGCACCGGACAGTGCGGCCGAGGCCCTCGCGGGCGCCGCAGCGGCGACCGGGTGGCCCGGTGCCCCTCGTCCGGTGGCGTCGATCGACCTGCTGCCGGAACGGGTTCTGGGCGGGGACCGCGGCGCGGCGGGGATGTTGGTGGAGCGGATCGTCACCCCTCTCCGCGGTGCGGATCCGTCCCTGGAGGAGACGCTGCGGGCGTATCTGGACTCGGGCGGGCACGTCGAGGCGTGCGCGCGCGGGTTGTACGTCCATCCCAATACGGTGAGGTATCGGCTCAAAAGGGTGAGTCAGATAACCGAGTTCGACCCGCTTGACGCGAGGGACGCATTTGTCCTGCGGATAGCCCTCGTCCTCGGCAAGTTCGCCGAACGAGGTCCTCAGGACACCTAAACAATCACTCTCGTCACACCGTGTAACGAAAACTCCGCTCACGCAGATGACCGCCCACTCAACACGGCATTTGTGGGAACCCCACAAAATCCGGCCATGGTTTCTGGTTACGAGAACATCATCCGAAGTAGGTGAACACGTGTTGTCTGATACTCGTGCTTTGCCTCACCGCCCCTGGACAAGGGTCCCAGAAAGCCGGAATGCTCGCGCCTTGGCTCGAGCTACCCGGCGCCTCGGCCCGCCTCGACGAATGGTCCGCATCGAGCGGACTCAATCTGGAGCGCCTGGGCACCACCGCGACTCTGCAAGAGATCACCGACACCGCGGTCACGCAACCGTTGGTGGTGGCCTCCGCGTTGCTCGGAACCGCAGAGCTCCGTCGACGGGGGCAGGTCCCCGCCGACACGATCGTCGCCGGACACTCCATCGGTGAGGTCGCGGCTCTCGCGATCGCCGGGGTGGTCTCCGAGGCTGACGCGCTCCGCCTGGCCTCAGTCCGCGGCGCCGCGATGTCGCGGGCCTGCGCCGACCGCCCGACCGGGATGATCGCCGTCCTCGGTGGAGTGGAGGCCGATGTCCTGCTCGCCCTGGAGAACGCCGGGCTGGAACCGGCCAACCGGAACGGCGCCGGGCAGATCGTGGCCGCCGGCCCGCTGGAGGCCTGCGACGCGCTCGAGCAGAACCCGCCGAGCCGGGCCCGCCTGCGCCGCCTCGACGTGGCCGGGGCGTTCCACACGCAGCACATGGGTTCGGCCGTCGAGAAGTTCCGCGCCCTCGCGGACACGATCGAGGTCCGTGACCCCGAACTGACACTGCTCTCGAACGCCGACGGGATGGTCGTCACCTCGGGCAGGGACGCCCTGGACCGTGTGGTCTCACAGATCACCCACCCCGTCCGCTGGGACCTGTGCACGCAGACGATGCTCAAGCTCGGCGTCGACGCGTTCGTCGAACTCCCGCCGTCCGGAGCCCTCGTCGGCCTGGCCAAGCGCATGATGCGCGATGTGCCCCGGCACGGCGTGACCACACCCGAGGACCTCGAGGACGCGCTCGACGCCGTCCCCGCGCTCAGCGGCGCGTAGACCACTCCCACATACCCGCGATCGCCGGCCCCGTCCGGCGATCGCGTCATGACGACCACGCCGTGCCCGACCGGGCGCGGCGACACCATCAGGAAGGACGACACATGGCACGCACCGAGGCCGAGATCATCACCGGACTTGCGGAGATCGTCGAGGAGGTCACCGGGATCGAGCCCTCCGAGGTGACACCGGAGAAGTCCTTCGTGGACGATCTGGACATCTATTCGCTCTCCATGGTGGAGATCGCGGTCCAGACGGAGGACCGCTACGGGGTGGAGATCCCGGACGAGGACCTCGCCAAGTTGCGTACTGTGCAGGATGCGGTCGACTACATCCAGAAGATCGACCAGAGCTGACACCACGTCCCGCAGCACGGGGCGGGGACGCGATCAGGGCCGAAGGTGCGGTCGGTGCACCACGCGAGCCCGCGTCCCCTCCCCACGCTCGGGACCCGACACACGAGAGCACCCCGCGTCATGCGGGGTGACGGGCGGAAGGCCCGATCAGGGACGGGGGTCCCTGATCGATCGCCTCCCCCACACCAGCCAGTCCGGGGGTCCATAAAGAGCGCACTCTCCCATTCGGGAGGTGCGCCGCGGAAAGGACTGCATTCGATGACCATTACGAGCACCGTGGACCAGAACTCACAGATCGACCCGCGCGACCCCGTCGCCCGGCTCGAGAACCTCTTCGATCCCGCATCGCTGGAGTTCCTCACGGAACCCGACGCGTCGGGCGCGCTCGCCGCACGCGGCCTGATCGACGGCGAACCCACCATCGCCTACGCCACCGACGCCACCGTCATGGGCGGGGCGATGGGCCTGGACGGGTGCCGTCACATCGTCCACGCGATCGACATCGCCATCGACGAGCACCTGCCCGTCGTGGGCGTGTGGCACTCGGGCGGAGCCCGGCTCGCCGAGGGCGTCGAGGCGCTCCACGCGGTCGGCCTCGTGTTCGAGGCCATGGTCCGCGCATCGGGCCACGTTCCGCAGATCTCTGTGGTCCTCGGCCCCGCCGCCGGCGGCGCCGCCTACGGCCCCGCGCTCACCGACGTCGTCATCATGGCGCCAGCGGGCAAGATCTTCGTCACCGGACCCGACGTGGTCCGCTCCGTCACCGGTGAACAGGTCGACATGGAGGGCCTCGGCGGCCAGGACGTGCACCACCGCAAGTCGGGTGTGTGTCACATCGCCGCCACCGACGAGCGGGACGCGCTGCACCGCGCACGGCGGCTCGTGAACCTGCTGTCCGCGCAGGGGGAGTTCGACCTACGCGCGCTCGAGGGCGACCACACGGACCTCGCTGGGCTGCTCCCGGAGTCACCCAAGCGGGCCTATGACGTGCGTCCGCTCGTCCACGGCATCCTCGACTCGTCCGAACTGGACGGTAGTACGACCTTCGAGGAGCTCCAGGCCAAGTGGGCGCCCAGCATCGTGGTGGGCTTCGGCAGGATGTCGGGACGCACGGTCGGCGTGATCGCCAACAACCCGCTCCGCCTGGGCGGCTGCCTCAACTCCGAGTCGGCCGAGAAGGCGTCCCGCTTCGTCCGCCTGTGCAACGCGTTCGGCGTGCCGCTCCTCGTCGTCGTCGACGTCCCCGGCTACCTCCCCGGAGTCTCCCAGGAATGGGAGGGCGTCGTCCGGCGTGGCGCCAAACTGCTGCACGCCTTCGCCGAGGCGTCGGTCGCCCGCGTCACGCTGGTCACCCGCAAGATCTACGGCGGGGCCTACATCGCCATGAACTCGCGCGCGCTCGGCGCGTCCGCCGTGTTCGCGTGGCCCGATGCCGAGGTGGCCGTCATGGGCGCCAAGGCCGCGGTGGGGGTCCTCCACAAGCGCGCGCTCGCAGCGGCGCCGGAGGACGAGCGCGAGGCACTGCACGAGCGGCTGGCCGACGAGCACGCCGCCATCGCCGGCGGCGTCGGCCGTGCGGTGACCATCGGCGTCGTCGACGAGGTGATCGAGCCCACCGACACGCGTCGCCGTCTCGCCGAGGCCCTCGACGCGGCCTCTCACGTCCGCGGCCAGCACAAGAACATCCCGTTGTGACCTGACGGCCCGTCCGCGACCGCCAGACGACGGAACGCCCGCACCCCGAGAGGGTGCGGGCGTTCTCGTGTGGAGCCGAGGGGCTGATCAGCCGACGCGGGAGAGCCAGGTGACCTCGGCGACGGCAGGGTGGCCACGGAGTGGTTCCAGAGCGCGGTCCCAGGGGGTACCGAGCTCTGTTTCCACCGCCGTGTGGAACGCGGCGGGGCCGGCGGCCATGAGATGCCGGAGCCTGTTCTCCCCGATCACCACGTCACCGCTGGCGCCGGTCTGGCCGCGCCACATCCCGAGTTCGGGGGTGTGGGAGAAGCGTTCGCCGTCGACGAGGTCACTCGGGTCCTCGGTGACCTCGAACGCCAGCATGGACCACTTGGCCAGCGAATCGGCCAGGCGTGCACCGGTGCCGACCGGGCCGATCCAGTCGACGATCGCCTTGCGAGCGCCAGGCTGGGCCGGCTGGTCCTCCCAGCGCATAGCGGAGGACGCGTCGAGGGTGCTCGCCAGAGCCCACTCGACGTGAGGGCACAACGCGGTGGGCGCGGCATGGATGAACACCACGCCGGTCGTCGTATCCGCGAAATGATTTAGATCAGACATCGCTTCACTCCCGACTCACTGAGGGACGTCTTCCCCAACGACCTCGCGATATCGTGTGAACGATGATTCGTATGTGGTTGTAGTACACAACTGTGCCTCAAGTGAACGAATTACACCAGCGACACTTCTGCATTCTCAGCAAAGTTACAGCACCGTAATCCCGCCGGTGTGAGTCCCCGGCGGCGTGTCGGTGAGGACGGAGGATCAACCTCCGAGGGAGTCCTCCGGACGGCTGCGGCGGGTGGCCGCGTCCACCACCCGGTCCGACAACTCTGGCCACAGCGGCTTGGCCCAGTCCCCGAAGTCCCGATCGGTCAGTACGACCAGGGCCGTGTCGATCTCCGGCTCCACCCACAGCAACGTGCCGGACTGTCCGAAGTGCCCGAACGTCGCGGGTGAGTTGTGCTGGCCGGTCCAATGGGGATACTTGGCCTCACGGAGCTCGAACCCCAGGCCCCACGGACACGGCTTGTGCATGCCATACCCGGGCACGACACCGTCGAGACCGCGGAACTGCTCGCTCACCGCCTCCTCCAGTGTCTCGGGCGCCAGGAGCCGCGGGGTCACGAGTTCGGTCGCGAAGGCCACCAGGTCGGCGAGGCTGGCGGAGGCGCCGTGCCCGGCGGAACCCTCGAGCACCGTCGACCCCATCCCGAGCGGCTCACACACGGCCTCGGTGAGGTAGTCGGGGAAGGCGATTCCCGTGGCGTCCGCGATGTGGTCCGCGAGCACCTCGAAGCCGGCCGAGGAGTAGATGCGCCGCTCCCCCGGCCCCGCGCGCACCTTTCCGCGATCACTGAAGTCGAGGCCGGATGCGTGCGCCAACAGGTGGCGGACGGTCGACCCCTCGGGCCCCGCGGCGTCGTCGAGGGAGATCGCCTCCTCCTCGATCGCGAGGAGCGCGGCCACTGCCACGATCGGTTTGGTGACCGAGGCGAGCCGGTAGACGCGGGCGTCGTCACCACGCACGGCCAGGAGCCCCTCCGGTCCGACGACCGCTGCTGAGACGTTGTCCACCGGCCAGTCGTCGACGACCGCCAGAGCGGCGTCCAGCCTGTCTCGATCGAACTCGTCCGACATGGGTTCCTCCCGGGTGATGTCCGATCGGGCCGACGCCGGCCGGATCGCCTGTGGCTGGGTCGTCTACAGCTGTGTGGTCAGTGTGTCAGCTCCGCGGTCACGTCCGCGGCACGTCGCGCCGACGGAACCCGACCACCCCGGCGACCAGCAGGACGGCCGCCAGCGCCAGCAGTACCGCCACCCCCGCCGTGTCGACCGGCCCGACGGGGGCGCGGCCCACCGCGCCGAACGGCGACAGACGCATCTGGGACTCGGTGAGTCTGAGGGTGGGGCCCATGAACGTGACGACGGCGGAGACCGCGAACAGCGCCCAGGCCAGTGCCTGCATGCGGGGCACCAGCCCGAACAGCGCAACCGACAGTCCGACGAACAGGAGCACCGGGGGCACCTGCCAGGACCCGGCCGCGACGATCCGCCCCATAGAGTCCGGGTCGTCGAGGGCGATGGAGGTGGACAGCGCGAAGGCTGCGGAACCGGCCACCACGACCACCGCGGCACCCACGGCCACGACCGCGGTGTGCAGGGCCAGCCATGACCACCTGGACCGCCCGGCCGCGAGGTCGAGCTCCAGCCGACCCGAGGTCTCCTCCCCCCGCAACCCCCCGAGTGTCTGCAGGGCGAAGCCCGCGCCGAGGATCCCGACGAACACCACGAGCATCTGCACGAGGGAATCGACGAGTGCCGGGGACTCGACCAGGAAGGCTGCGAGGGACGGGTTGGACATGATGGCCTCGACCACGACGTTCATCAGGGCGCCGTACATGGTCATGAGCGCCACGACGCCGATCGTCCAGCCGATGAGCGCTCCGAGGTGCTGGTGCACCGCCCCGCCGAGCTCGGACGCCCGCCACCTCGACGCCGTGGCCGCCCCGGTGCGGGCCGGCACCAGCCCTGCCCCGACGTCGCGGCGACCGGAGAGCCACAGGGCGGCGGCGGACAACGCTCCGGCCGTCCCCACCGCCACGACGAGTGGGAGGGCGGTGGCGTCCCCGAACGGGCGGACCAACCCGTGCCATCCCAGGGGGGAGGTCCAGCTCACCCAGTTCTCGTTGGTGTCGCCGATCCCCCGCAGGACGAGCGTGAGTCCGGCCAGGGTCATTCCGGCCGCCCACACGGTGCGGTTGTGGGCCACCACCTGTGCGAGCACCGCCGTGGCCGCGGCGTACACCCACCCCGTGGCGACGATCGAGGCCGCGTAGAACGCCGCCCCGGTGCGATCGACCGGGATGGCGAGGGTCGACGCCCAGATTCCGGCGCCGAGGAGCAGGAAGACGCCGCCGACGACGACGAGGGCTGCCGTGACCGGGGCGAGCCGACCTGTCCGGGCGGACAACAGGAGTTCCGTCCTGCCGGTCTCCTCCTCCCGGCGGGTGGACCGGGCGGTCAGGGCGATCGCCATGACCGGGATCGCGAACGAGGCGATGAACGCGTACTCGTTCATCATGACCCCGCCCAGGGTGTCGAGCCCGGCCACGCGGCCGTTGAGCATCACCATGGCCTCGCCGAGGGACGCGGAGTAGGTGGCCAGCTTCTCCGGGGTGTCGTACAGCGCCGCGATCGAGACCCCGGTGAGCAGATACAGCGAGACCAGGCCGAGTACCCACGCGGCGGCGGACCGCCACCCCGTGCGCAGGGCGATCCGGACCAACAGGCCGGTGCCGGCGAAGGCGGAGTTCACCGTGACCCGCCGGATGTCGTGCCCGACTCTCCAGGCCCCTCCGCGGCCCCCGCGCCCGAGTAGGCGGTGAGGAAGAGGTCGTCCAGACTCGGCGGGGTGGCGGTGAGGGTGTGTACCCCGGCCGCGTGCAGGATCCCCGTCACCTCGGCGAGCCGCTCGGCGGGCACGTGGCAGCGGACGTCGAACCGCCCGTCACCGGAGCGCTCCATCCGCAGACCGTCTACCCCGACGATCGACTCCAGGGCACTCGGATCGGTGTCGGTGACGGCGTGGACCTCGGTGGTGGTGTGGCGGCGCAGGTCGCCCAGGGTGCCCGAGCTGATCGTGCGGCCGTCGCGGATGATGCTCACCCGATCGGCCAGCGCCTCGACCTCACCCATGATGTGGCTGGAGAGCAGCACGGTGGAACCACCGTCGACGGCCTCCCGCACGCTCTCCTGGAACACCAGCTCCATGAGCGGATCCAACCCTGAGGTGGGCTCGTCCAGCACGAGCAGTTCGGCGCCGGACGCCAGGGCCGCGACGAGCGAGACCTTCTGCCGGTTTCCCTTGGAGTAGTCCCGGGTGCGTTTGGTGGGGTCCAGGCGGAAGCGGTCGATCAGCTCGTCACGGCGTGCCGGGTCGAGTCCGCCCAGTGCGCGCCCCAGGATGTCGATGCACTGTCCCCCGGTCAGACGCGGCCACAGCGTCACCTCCCCCGGTACGTACGCCAACCTGGCGTGCAGCTCGACAGCGTCCCGCCACGGGTCGCGCCCGAACAGGGTCACCCGTCCCGAATCGGACCGCATCAGACCCAGCAGGATCCTGATGGTGGTGGACTTGCCCGAGCCGTTGGGGCCCAGGAAGCCGTGCACCTCGCCGCGTCGGACGTCCAGGTCCAGGCCGTCGAGGGCGCGGGTGGCGCCGAATGTCTTGACCAGGCCCTCGACGCGTACCACCAGGTCCGAATCTGAACGCATGACCAGTCCCTTCGTCGATTCCCCCCGATCATCCTCCCCATCCTCGGCACAATGTGGCAATGCGCTCACCGATGTCCGGACACAGGACTTTTCGCCCCTCGATCAAGGACCGCCTCACCAAGGCGGCGATGACCGCCTCGGGCTCTCTGCCCGGCCCGCTGATCCAGCTCGCCGGCGGCGCCCCCCGGCGGATCGACGGCCAGGTGCTGGACCCGCACTTCCAGGCGGGGGTCCGGGTGATGTCCCTGCTGTCGGAAGGCGAGTACGAGGACATACCGCTCGAACAGGCACGCCAGACCGTGGAGCGGTCCGCGTACACCGTCTCGGGCAACCGGATCGAGCTCGCCGTCGTCAAGGACCTGGTCCTCCCGCTCGCCGGTAGCGATGACACCGACGACGATCGCACCGGTGCCGAGACCGCCCGCGCCGACCTTCCCGCCCGCCTGTACTCCCCCGTCCACGGCGACGAGCCGCTGCCGATGCTCGTCTTCTTCCACGGTGGCGGGTGGGTGCTCGGGAGCATCGACTCCCACGATGCGACCTGCCGCTACATCGCCAGGATGGGCGGCCTCAAGGTCCTCAGCGTGGACTACCGGCTGGCCCCCGAGTTCCTCTTCCCCACGGCGGCCGAGGACGCCCTGGCCTCGTTCCGGTACGTGCGGGACAACGCCGAGTCGCTCGGGGTGGACCCGACGCGGATCGCGGTGGGCGGGGACAGCGCGGGCGGGAACCTGGCGGCGGTCGTGTGTCAGCAGACCCGGGACGCGGGAGAGAAGACCCCCGACTTCCAACTGCTCTTCGTCCCCGCCACCAACATGTCGGCTCGGACCCGCTCGTTCGAGTTGTTCGGCGAGGGATTCTTCCTCACCGGCAAGAACATGGACTTCTACGAGAACACCTACCTGCGCTCCGACGCCGACCGTCTCGACCCGCGCGCCTCCCCGCTGCTGGCCGAGGACTTCTCTGGCCTGCCCCCGGCGCACGTCGCCACCGGCGGGTTCGACCCGCTGCGCGACGAGGGCGAGGCGTACGCGCGGAAGTTGGCCGACGCCGGGGTCAAGGTCTCGCTCCGGCGGCATTCCACGATGGTCCACCCGTTCGTCAACGCCGTCGGTGCCACCCCGCTCGCCCGCGCCGCGCTGTCGGAGGCCGTGGGCGCGCTACGGATGGGGTTGGCGTACTGACCCACCGTCGAGAGGCACCGTGCCCGGGGACTGCGTCGCGGCGACTCCGCCTCAGTGGGTGGCGCGCCGAGACCCCGGTCGCGGTGCCGCCCCGGATCGTCGATCTCGTCGCGCCGCTCGGTAGCCTTCGGCCGCGAGCAGGGTCAGGGCGAGGCCGAGCAGCCCGAATGTGAGGGTGTCGATCCCCCGGACAGTCTCTCCGAGCGCGAACGCCACAGCGACCAGGAGCACCGGCTCGAGGTATCCGAGTAGGCCGAACAGGGGAAGCGTGAGCAACTGCGACGCCGCCAGATACGCCGCCATGGCCGCCGCGCCGGCGACGCCGACCGAGACGAGCGCGAGCCTTCCGGCGACAGACGACGGATGCTGACCACCCGACACGATCAACCACACGCCGAGGGGGGTGAGCGCGGCGACCTCGAACCCGAACGCCATCGGTTTGTCCATGCCGACTCGGCGGCGCACGACGAAGTAGATCGGGTACCCCGTGCAGATCACGAACGTCACCCAGGACAAGCTCGGGGACACCCCGATATTGACGGCGACGGCTGCGGCCGCGATTCCCACCGCCATCCACTGCCAGGTCGACACCTCCGACTTGAGAACGGCCCGGCTGCCGATCACCAGGGCCAGAGGTAGGAGCAGGAAACCGAGCGAGGCATCCAGAGCGTGACCGTGAAGCGGGGCCCAGGAGAACAGCCAGAGCTGCATCCCGACCAGTACGCACAGCAGGCCGAACACGAGCGGAGACCACCACTCTCGTGTGAGGGTCGCCCAGGAGTCACGCACCATCACACGGCCCGAGGGGATGAGCATCACGAGGCTGTAGCAAGCGAAGGTCACGACGATCCGCCACCCGAAGACCACCTCAGCCGAGGCGTCGATTACTCCGGAGAGGTAGAAGATCCCGCCGAACAGGCCGGACGCCACGACAACGGCGCCGACCCCGCGCGCCGTATCCCCCAGGGCCCCCGTCCGGTCCATGGGAAGAAACCTATAGTCCCCCGGCGCGCTGCGGGGCTGGGCCCACCTGGTCTCGGCGTCCGACCAGGGAACGGGCGGCTCTCCCGGTGGGGCCAGCGGGGCTCGAACCCGCGACCAGCGGATTATGAGTCCGCGGCTCTAACCAACTGAGCTATAGCCCCCCGCACGCGCCGGGAACGTCACCGGCACGCGCGGCGCAATCGTAGCAAGACCGCTCAGCGGACCTCCGGCCACCAGACCGCACGCACCGCCGAGAGTCCGTCGGCGACCTGCGCCGGCGGGTCGTCCCACGCCATCACCAGCCGATCAGGCGACTCGTAGGCGGGATGACCCGGGTCGCCGATGGTGACGAAGTCGACCCATGAGCCGTGCATCGCCTCGACCAGGTCGGTCGGCGCCGGGGCTCCGAGATAGCGCTCCACGTTCTCCCCGTCCGGAACCGACCAGAAGAAGGGCAGGTCGGCGCAGTGCCGGGGCCCGTTTCCTCCGGTCCAGCAGAAGTCGTACACCCACGTCGGGTCTCCGGCGGCCACTCTCGTCTCGGCGGCCCGGGCCACCGTGGAGTGGATCGCGGCCGCGTCGATCACCGCGCCCACGCTCCGGCGGAGCGACCGTCCGTTCGACTGCCGGGCCAGCGCCCTGAGCCCCTGCCTGGGGAGTTGCTGGGACAACGCCATGAACGCGGCCCCCGGCACCAGCGCCGGGCCCGGGAGCTTGTCCGAGACGGCCTCGAACTCCGTCGCGGTGGAGCCGATGAGCAGCGGTACGCCCGTACCTGGACCACCGGCGACCGCCTCCAGGGGAGGGATCGGGACGGTCTCGCCACCGACCACCGGCCGGAACGGAAGCGTGAACTGATTCTCGCGACGGAGGCGCCGATGGAACTCATCGACCGCGCCGCGCCCCCCGGCCGCCAACCCCTCGGCCGTCACGCCCTTGGGCGGATGGGTCGCCGGGGCACGCAGCACCGCAGGAGACGCGGCGATCGCTCCGTGGAACAGCCCGGCCGCCGGGGGCGAGCCCAGCAGACACAGCACCGCTCCCCCGCCGGCCGACTGCCCGGCGACCGTCACCCGGCCGGGGTCCCCGCCGAACACGGCGATCTCGTCCCGGACCCACTCGAGCGCCGCGATCCAGTCCAGCAGTCCACGATTGTCCGGGGCGTCGGGGAACGGGGTGAAGCCCTCGACCCCGAGGCGGTAGCCCACCGAGACCACGACGATCCCCCGGCGGGCGAAGGTCGAACCGTCGAACCACGGTTGATGCGACGACCCCGATTCCCACCCGCCCCCGTGGATCCACACCATCACCGGGTGCTCGCCACCCTCCGCCGGCGCCCACACGTCCACGTGCAGGATGTCTCCTCCCGCGACGATCGGCTCCGGGATCGCCGGGTCCGGGTCGAATCGCAGTCGCTGGGCCGTGGCGGCGGGCCGCGTCGCGTCACGGACCCCCTGCCACGGCTCCCGGCGAACCGGAGCGGCGAAGCGCAGGTCATCGACCGGGTCCTCGGCGTAGGGGATCCCGTAGAAGCGGACGACGTCACCCAGGTCGGTTCCGCGGACGCGGCCGGTGGACAGGGCGACCTCGGGGCGAGTCATGCGGCCAGATTAGCGACGACAGCTGAGATCTCCCGGCGATCCCTGCTACCAAGAGAGGATGACGAGTGACAGGGATCAGATCCTCGAACGCCTGGCCGACGTGGCCACGGCACTGGACACGCGAGACTGGGACGGGCTCGGCGCGCTGTTCACCGAGTCCGCGACCGGGTACGGGGCCTCCGGTCGGGAGGCGATCGTCGCGATTGTCCGGCAGCACCTCGGTGGCTGCGGTCCGTCCCAGCACCTGTTGGGAAACCACCGGGTGCAGCTGGCGCTCGACGGAAACGAGGACCGGGCGCGGAGTCTGACGTACGCGCGGGTGCTTCACCTCGGGGCCGGAGACCAGTCCGGGCTGACCTACGAGTGCTTCGGTGAGTACTCGGACCTGTGGTCCCGGACGGCGGAGGGCTGGCGGATCGCCTCAAGGAGGTTCCACATCACCTTCGACCGCGGCGACTTCCGGACACTCCAACCCGGCTGACGCCAAATGCAGACCAGGCCAGAGGATTGCTCCTCTGGCCTGGTGGTTCTGCTCCCCCATCTGGACTCGAACCAGAAACCCTTCGATTAACAGTCGAATGCTCTGCCAATTGAGCTATGGGGGATTGCCGTCGGCAACCGACGAGCACGTCGGACACCGAGAACTCACCTTAGTGCGACGGCAGCCGCCGGACCAAATCGGCAGGTCAGAGCCCTACCCGAGGGCTAGCTTGCAGACCCTGGAGCTCCGCAGATCGATCCGGGAGAACCGGTGGAGGCCGATCCCGTGGAGCTGAGGGACCCTGTACCGAGGGACGCTGCACCGAGGGAACCTGTGCCGAGGGAACCGGCCGCGTCCCCTCCACACAGGACGCCGAGCGAACCCTGGCTGAGTGATCCGGTGCCCGGTTCCTCATCCCGGACGGCGATCGTCTTCGGACCGGCCGTCGACGATGCGTACGGGGTGTCCGAGGAGTCGTCCACGACGGTGGCCGGAGTGAACGCTGCGGTGATGACGAGGTCGCCGGCCTCGGAGAAGGTATACGGCAGCGTGGCACTCCCGTCGATGACGTTGACCGGGGCCCCGATGATTTCTCCGTCAGCGGAGAACTGGACCGTTCCGGCGGCCGCTGCGGGTTCGACCTGCACGGTGAGATCGACGGGCGTTCCCGTGACCGCAGTCGGCGGCGTGGCGAGCGTCGAGATCGTCTCGGTCTGGCACCCGGACACCTCGGTCTCGAGCAACGCGAACCGACCCGTGGCGGAATCGAACCCCTTGTCCGCGGACTGGGGACCGACGACCACCTGGTAAGAGACGGTGTGCGTGTCGGACGCCCGGTTGGGCAGACGTGGCTGGTCCAGAAGACTCACCGTTCTGGTGGTGGTGATCGGGTCCCGGTCGGTGACGTAGGGGGCAGTTCCCGGGGCGAAGACCGGGGAGCTGGGAGCCGAGTTCTGCACCCCCTGCCGCCCGACGACCCGCGTGATGTCGTACGCCACGCTGTCGAGGGAGAACCTGGCCCTGACGGGCACACCGGTGAGGCTCCACACACCTGGCACGCCCGCCAGCGACGCCGGATCCTCCCCGTCCACCGCGAAGTCGACGACGTAGTACCCGTTCGTCTCGTTGATGATCGTGAAGTGGACCCGGCACTGGTCATCCCCGGATGCGCTGAACCGCACCGGGCCCTGGTCCCAGCCCTCCGCGGACGCCGCCGGGGGCACTCCGAGGCAGATGCCGAAGGCCGCGATCGCGGCGGGAAGAGTGAATCGACGTGACGTTGTGCTCATTGCGAACTCTCTGGGGTCGTGTGACTCCCGCGCGGCCGGAATCGGACAACCGATCAGCGGCGGGCTGCGAACGACAATATCAGCACATTTTTACTTTTCTCAACTATGAGGGCTCCGGGGCGGTGGGCCACCCGGATTGTGTTTTGCCCGAATTCTCTCTGGGTCAGGCGATGTCGGGTGTGGCGCCCACGGCCTGCTCGAGCAAACCGCGCCGGTATTCCTCCAGCGCCACGAGGTCACCGAACAGTGCCGAGTACCCCTCCGGGTCCGCCGCCGGACTCATCCGTTGCACCTTGGACTTGAGGTCGGCGATCTGGCCGGACACCCACACCTCCTGCAGCCGGGCGAGCACACCGGAGACGTAGCGGGGCAGCGCGTCCTCGGCCACCCGGAGGGTCTCGACCGCCATGAGACCCACCAGCCGCTGCAACCCGTCGTCCTCGAGACCCGTGGACACCTCGGACACCCAGTTCGCGCCACTCTTGCCGGAGGCGCACCCCCCGGCCGCGGACAGCGCATCAGCGATCCGGGCGTAGGCGGGATGGGTGTAGCACTCACCCGGGAGCGAGTCGAAGAGCGGACCCGCCAGGCCCGGGTACTGGAGAGCGGCCTTGAGGGCCTCGCGCTGCGGCCAGAGCGCCGGGTCGGCGGCCGAGGGAAGCGGGAGCCCGGTCGGCACAGCGGGGACCTGGTGCCCGCCGCGGTCGTCCGCCTCGTCGTCGTTCCTCCTCGGGCCACGCTCGGCACGGTCCCACTGGGGGCGGGGTCCTCCCCCGGGTCCACCCGGGCCGCGACCGCGGGGGCCGGGACCCGCCGACCGGGCGCGCCCCCGCTTACGGGCCTCCTCCCGGACGCGGCGGAGCACCGTCGCGGGATCGTCCCACCCCACCCAGCCGGCCAACTGGCGGGCGTACTCGTCCCGGAGAGCCGAGTCACGGATGTCCGCCACCACCGGCACGGTCTGGCGCAGCGCCTCGACCCGGCCCTCCGCGTGGTCGAGGTCGTACTCCTCGAGCATGGACCGGATGGCGAACTCGAACATCGGGACCCGGGCGGAGATCAGGTCACGGACTGCCGCGTCACCCTTGGTCTGCCGGATGTCGCAGGGGTCCAGTCCGGCGGGGGCCACCGCGACGAAGGTGCGGCCGGAGAACTGCTGGTCCCCGGAGAACGCCCGGAGCGCGGCCTTCTTGCCCGCGTCGTCGCCGTCGAAGGTGTAGATGATCTCGCCGCGGAAGTAGTTGTCGTCCAACATCAGCCGCCGGAGCGTGGACAGGTGGTCCTCGCCGAACGCGGTGCCACACGCAGCCACGGCGGTGGTCACGCCCGCGGCGTGCATGGCCATGACGTCCGTATAGCCCTCGACCACCACCGCTCGGCGCTGAGAGGCGACGTCCCGCTTGGCCAGGTCCAGACCGAACAGCACCTGGGACTTCTTGTAGAGCATCGTCTCCGGCGTGTTCATGTACTTGCCCAGGGTGTCGTCCTCGAAGAGCTTGCGCGCGCCGAAGCCGATCACCTCACCGGCGAGGTTGCGGATGGGCCACAGCAGTCGACGGTGGAAGCGGTCGATCAACGTCCCCCGCGAGCTGGTCTTGGACAGCCCCGCCGACTCCAACTCCGTGGGCTCGAAACCCTGCCGCATGAGGTGCTTGCTCATCGTGTCCCAGCCCGTGGGCGCGTATCCGCACCCGAAGCGCTCGGCGTGGGAGAGATCAAAGCCGCGGTCGGTCAGGAACGCCCGCGCGATCTCGGCCTCCGCGTCCTGGTGGAGGCGCTCGGCGTAGAACTTCTGGGCGGCGGCGTTGGCCTGGACCAGCCTCGAGCGGGTGCCCCGATCGCGTTGGATCACCTGCCCGCCGCCCTCGTAGGAGATGCGGTACCCGATCCTGTCCGCGAGCTGCTCCACCGCCTCGACGAAGCTGATGTGCTCCATCTTCATGAGGAAGGCGAAGACGTCGCCACCCTCGCCCGTGGAGAAGCAGTGGAAGTAGCCGTGCTGGGGTCGCACGTGGAACGACGGCGTCTTCTCGTCCTTGAACGGGGACAGCCCCTTCATCGAGTCCGCACCGCCTGGTTTGAGCGCGACGTACTCGCCGACGATCTCCTCGATACGGGTGCGTTCGCGGATCGCGGCGATGTCCTGCTCCGGAATCCGCCCTGCCATGCAGCCCAGAGTAACCGTCCGCGCGCCAGACCGGCGTGCCCCCTGTGGCCAGCCGATACGCTGACCGCATGATCGCAGTCCCACACCGCCCCGACGTCACCCGGCGTGCACGGTCCGGCACGGCTGCGGCCGTCGCCCTCCTGCTCGCATTCCTCGTCAGCGTCGCCGGGTGGGCCACCCCGTCCGCGTCTGCCGAACCGCCGTCCCGGCTACAACAGCAGGTCACCGACACCGCCGGAGTGCTGGGAGCCGACACCGGCGCGGTGGAGAGCAGGCTCGCGGAGCTCCGCTCGACGGACGACATCCAGCTCTGGGTGACGTTCGTCGACAGCTTCGACGGCGTACCCGTCCAGCAGTGGGCGCAGGAGACCGCACGTCTGTCGGACCTGGGGGCCTCTGACGTGTTGCTCGCGGTGGCCGTCCAGGACGGGGCTTACTGGTTCGAGTCCGATGACCAGCGATCCGACCAGCGCATCGCCGACCGGGACATCGAACCGCAGTTGGCGGATGGCGACTGGGCCGGCGCGGCGATCGCTGCCGCCGACGGGCTCGAACGACAGGGCTCCGGTTCCGGGCTCTCCGGCGGGGCACTGCTGGCCATCATCGCCGCGATCGTGGCCGTGGTGGCAGTGATCCTGCTGGTCAGCCGCCGCCGACGGTCCACTCGTACCGCCCGGCAGGCCGAGTCCGCCCGCGAGATACCGGGCGATGACACGGCCCGGATGTCCGCGCTGCCGGTGGACGTTCTCGACGCACGCGCCAGGGCCGGTCTGGTCGAGGCCGACCAGGCCGTGGACACTTCCACGACCGCGCTCGATACCGCCGCCGGGGAGTTCGGCGAGATGCGGACTCGGCCGTTCCGAGCCGCCCTCGACGCCGCGCGGGTCGAGGTCGCCGCCGCGCACTCGCTGATCCAACGGCTCGACGACGACATCCCGGAGACCCCGGACCAGCGGCGGGCGATGTTGCTCGAGGTGGCCGCCCGGGCCGAGCGCGCCGAACGCGGACTCGAGGGCCAGTCCACGGCGTTCGCCGAGATGCGGGACCTGCTGATCAACGGCGCCGCCTCGGTCGACGCCCTGACCCGCCGCGCGGTCTCCCTGCGCGCCCGCATCCCTGCCGCCGAGGAGTCGATGGCGGACCTGCGAGCGCGCTTCCCCGCGGCCGTGCTCGCCTCGATCGAGGACAACCTGACGATCGCCGGCCAGCTGCTGGACGCCGCCGAATCCGAGACCTCCCGCGCCCGCACAGCCCTCGCCCGGCCGGTGGGCGAACAGGCCGAGGCCGTGGACGCGATCGGCTCAGCCGAAGAAGAACTGTCGCGCGCCGAGAAGCTGGTCGACGGCGTGGACCACGCCGCCGACGACATCGCCACCGCCCGGCGCGAGCTCCACGCGCTGGTCGCAGAGGTAGACGAGGAACTGACCATGGCCGCCCGACTGCTGCGGTCCCCCGACCTCGGCCGGAGCGGCCAGAAACTGACCGAGGCGGCCTCCGCCGCACGCGACGCCCTCGACCGTGCCCGCCGCGTCGGAGAGAACGACCCGCTGGGGAGCTTCTCCGATCTGGTGGACGTGGACCGTGATCTCGACGAGGCGCTGGCCGCCGCAGGGCACGAGGCCGAGACGGCCCACCGCGCCCGGGCCGCGCGTCAGGCCGCCATCACCCGGGCGCACGGCGCGGTGCGGGAGGCGGACGACTACATCGGCAGTCGCTCCTATGTGATCGGCCAGGCCGCACGGACGCGTCTCGCCGCCGCCAAGGAGTCACTGGCCACGGCCGAGTCCACCGCCGGGCCGGCCGCGTTCCCCGCCGCCGACCGCGCCCTGAAACTCGCCCGCGAGGCGCTGAGGCACGCACAGAACGACGCCTCCCGGCCGCAGTACACCGGCGGATACGGAGGCCGCGGCGGTTACGGCGGTTACGGCGGTCGAGGCCGGGGCGGCTCCAACACCGGCGCGATGGTCGGCGGCATGGTCGCCGGCGCACTGATCCAGGGGATGCTCCGCGGAGGCGGTTCCGGGTTCGGATCCTCCCGCGGATTCGGAGGCGGCGGCTTCGGCGGCGGCGGTGGCGGCTTCGGTGGCGGCGGCGGCTTCGGTGGCGGCGGCGCGGGCGGGCGGTTCTGAGCGCCATGACCCGTCGCCGAAAGCTCGCCGTGGCCGTGCTGATCGTCCTGGCCCTCTTGGCCGCGGCGCTGGTGGCGGTGGGCACCTGGTACCGGCCGATGCTGCTCACCGGGACCGGGTACGCCGCGCACAACGCCTGCGCGATCCACTTCCTCACCGACCGCGACGACCCGGAGTCAGACCTACCGCCCAACCCGCTGGTGCCGCTGCTGCGGACCGAGATCGACGACTCCGAGGGATGGGCGCGGTCCTCCGTCCTCGGGGTCGCCTTTGCCCAGCAGGCCTGGGCCTCGGAGTACGGATGCGCGGTGGGCGACGGCCGCGCCGAGGGTTCCGAGTACACCTCGCTCGTCCGGCCGGCGGAGGACGGCGGCGCCGAGGGCATCCGCCTGCCGCAGGCCAGCGATGTCCCGGCCGAGGTCGGCGCCGCACTCGACCAGGCCGCCGGGCAGGAGGGCACGCGCGGCCTCGTCGCGGTCCACCGGGGCGAGGTACTGGACGAGTGGTACGCCGACGGCTTCGGGCCGGACACCCGACAGCTCGGGTGGTCCATGGCCAAGAGCGTGGCGGCCACGCTGGTGGGCCGGGCGAAGGTCGAGTTCCCGGATGCCGACCTCGATCCCGGGAGCACCGCCCTGCGCCCCGAGTGGACCGACGAGCGAGCGCGCATCTCCCTCGACAACCTGCTGCGCATGACCTCCGGGCTCGAGTGGGACGAGGACTACGACCTGGGAACTCCCATCACCGAGATGCTCTTCGCCGAACCCGACATGGCCGCATTCGCCGCTGCCCAACCGCTCGCACACGAACCCGGGACCTTCCGCCAGTACTCGTCGGGCACGACCAACATCGTGTGCGACCTGCTGCACGAGCGCACCGGCCTCGGGCCCGAGATGGCCGACCGCCTGCTGTTCGGCCCGCTCGGGATGACCAGTGCGGTCCTCGAGGCCGACGCCTCCGGCCGGTCGGTGTGCAGCTCCTACCTGTGGGCCACGCCGCGGGACTGGGCGCGGTTCGGACAGTTCACGCTGGATGACGGCGAGGTGGACGGTCGCCAACTGCTCCCGGCGGGATGGATGGAGTACGCGACGAGCGTCGTCCCGGCCGGCGGAGAGCCCGAACCCTACGGCGCGCAGTGGTGGCTCAACGATGCCGGCGACGGTTCCCCACTGCGACTGCCCGGCATACGCTCGGACGCCTACTGGGCCTCGGGCCACGACGGGCAATACATCGTGGTGGTCCCGTCCGCCGACCTCGTGGTGGTGCGAACCGGGTTCTCCCCCGGCGGGTCCATCGGCGCGCTCGGCATCGAGGACCTGGTTGGCGACCTCACCCGGGCGGTGAGCTGACCGGGAGCTCGTCGCTCGACCTGTCAACGCCAGGTGGCCTCTCGTGCCCGTGCGTTCGCGGACGGACCTGTCGCGCTCAGTCGGCGTCGCCGCTTCCGCTATGGGTGGCGATGAGTGCCACCGGGACGGACACAACGCCTTTGATCAGCGGTGCTATCCCTTCGACGTGTCGCCGGAATCGATCTGTCTCCACCCATGATTCCTTGGCTTCCGCGGACCGGAACCGTGTGACCACGATCAGACTGGCTCCATCCCGGGTTCGATAGACCTCGTTGCCACGCCAGCCGTGGGAGGCTGCCTCCGCTCTCATGTCCTGCATTTCGTCGATCTGAAAGGCAGCAAGCGCGTCGATACCGCCTTCGACAGGGGTGAACGTATTGATCAGAATGAATGGGCTGTGCTTCTGTGAACCGGTCATGGGGACCTTTCCTCCTCGGGTTGATCGGATCACGGCCGGGCGGCCGCGATCAGTTCGGGAACGGGCGGTCCGAACGGGCGTCGGTGAGTACGCCGGCCCACCACTCCAGCTCGGCCAGGGTGACCTTCAGCCGCTCGGTCACGGACTCATCAGGGGCGAAGCGGCTGGCGTCGTCCAGGTGTTGCCACGGGGCCGGCAGGCCCAGGCATCGCCGGGTGGTGACCATGTTCAGCTCTGCCAGCACTCCTCGCAGGTGCTCGATGGCGGAGTACCCACCCTGGACTCCGTAGGCCACGATGGTGGCGGGCTTGAGCTTCCATTCGCCGTAGTGCCAGTCGATGAGCCGCTTGAGCGATGCGGGATACGAGTGGTTGTACTCGGGGGTGACGAACACGAACGCCTCTGCGGCGTCAATGCGCGCGGCTACCTCGCTCCTGGGCCCGCCGCCGGGGTAGAGCTGACTGTCGTCGGGCAAGGTGATCTGAGCAAGGTCGATCACGTCGGCCTCGATGCCACTGCTGCGCTCGAGGGTGGTGACGACCCAGTCGGCGATGGTCGGGCCCACCCGTCCGTCGCGGACGCTGGAGGAGACCACTGCGACCCGTGTCGGGCCGCGCGTGGGGTTGACGAAATGCTCGCTGTTCGGTGGTGTCTGCGTGGTCATGTCCACCACACTGAGGGTTGAACATATGTTGAAGTCAAGGCCCGGTCGTACCCGAAGGTGAGAACCATGACGTTCACTGCATCTCAACCGACTGCCGGTTCTGAAGCGTCTGCCACGGGCTTGATCACCGTTGGTGACGTCGCCGCACGTAGCGGAGTTGCGCCGTCGGCCGTGCGGTTCTACGACAACCACGGCGTGATCAACGCGGTCCGCACCGCGAGCAATCAACGTCGCTTCGACGAGTCCGCCGCCTGCCGCATCCAGATCGCCAAGCTGGCCCAGCGCGTCGGTCTGACCGTCCGGGAAATCGCGGAACTGCTCGGCCCGCTGCCCGCGACGCCGGAGCCCGAGGACTGGAATCGTGTCGCCGACATGCTCATCTCCCAGGCTGAGCAGCGTGTCGCCGACCTCCGAGCTCAACTGGACGCACTCGGGTCGGACGCCAAGCTCTGCGAGATCGGCGCGCGTGTGGAGCACTGAACGCCTGACTCGGCACGCAACAGATTGAGTCCAACGGCTCGTCAACGGCGAGCATCGAAGTGCTGGTGGTCCGGACGTGGTTCTCCGCGCAGGCGAACAGGCGGGACAACCGGGCGGGACTCAGCCCCAGGCCGCCTGGATCCCGGCGCTCGCCCGGTCGATTCGCTCAAGCCGGCTCTCGGTGTACAGGGCCACCTGGTCCACGATCACGCGCATCCGCGCCGCGTCGTCCGGCGCCGCGTCCCACAGCGGTCGGAGTACCGCGTCGAGTCCGGCCGGCGCCGAGTGGGCCAGGTACTCGGCCACCCGGTGGATGCGATCGCGCTGACGGTCCTGACGGGCCCGGTGCCCCGGGTCGCTCATGACGTACCGCACGGCCATGGTCTTGAGCATCACCACCTCGGCCTCCACGTGGACCGGCACCTCGAGGTCGGCGCTGTACCGCCCGTGAGGCACCTCGCCGTGCACCTCGCGGGTGGTGTGGATGGCGGGCATGACGAACCGCCCGACCAGCTGGCTGGTGAGGGCCTTGAGGGCGACCGCTCCGGCGAAGGTGTCCTCGAAGGGCTGCACGGCGCGGACGGCGTCGAGCGCGCCGAGCCGTCCGCCCGCCTCGCGCAGTTGGTCCGCGTCGGGCCCGCGGAACTCCCGCGCGCCCAGTTCGGCCAGTGCCGAGACCTCCGACGGGTCGGTCAGCGACCGCAGGTCCAGCCTGCCGGCCACGATCGCGTCCTCCACGTCGTGGACCGAGTAGGCCACGTCGTCGGAGAAGTCCATGATCTGTGCCTCCAGGCACCGTGTGTCCCCGGGCGCACCCTCGCGGATCCAGGCGAGTGTTTCCGCGTCATCGGGGTAGGCGCCGAACTTGGTGGTGCCCTCTCGCGGCAGCCACGGGTACTTGGTGGCGGCGTCCAGCGCGGCACGGGTGAGGTTGAGCCCGACCCCGCGACCGTCCGCGTCGACGACCTTGGGTTCCAGTCGCGTCAGGATCCGCACGGTCTGGGCGTTTCCCTCGTAGCCCCCGAAGCCTCTGGCGACCTCGTCCAGGGCACGCTCACCGTTGTGGCCGTAGGGCGGATGCCCGATGTCGTGGCTCAATCCCGCCAGGTCGGCGAGGTCGGGATCGCAGCCCAGCCCGGCGGCGATGCTGCGGGAGATCTGCGCGACCTCGAGCGAGTGCGTGAGGCGTGTCCGTGGGGTGTCACCGTCCCCGGGTCCTACCACCTGCGTCTTGTCGGCGAGACGCCGCAGGGCCGCCGAGTGCAGGACACGGGCGCGATCCCGTTCGAACGGGCTGCGCTCACTCGCCGTCCCCTGCGCCCGGCCGGGCCCCTCACCAACCCGGCGCTCGGCGTCTGCAGCGTCGTACGCGTACCCCGTCATGCGCGTCTCCTGTCGGGCGAGTGCGCCCCGTCGTCGTCGGTCCCGGCCGGGCCGGTCCGGTGGTATCGGCGGATCAGCCGGGGAAGTCCACGTCGGTGCCGACGATCCGGTGGTACTGGTACCAGAGCACCGCGCCGGTCTCCCTGATGATGCTCAGGATCTGGTTCTCCCGGGTCCACACCGCGGGCCCCTGCCTGGTCGGCGAGGTCCACGCGTCCAGACCGGCGTCCCGGGCCATCATCCGCGATCGGTACGAATGGGTGGGATCGCTGACCAGCACCACGGACCCACCTCCCTGGTCACGGACCGTCAGCGCCACGGCGTCCAGACTGCCGACCGTGTTGGTGCCGGTCTCGACCGCCAGGATCGCGGTGGGTGGCACCCCGAGCTCGGTCAGGTACGCGCGACCCGCACCGGCCTCCGTGAAGCGGTCCCCCGGCTGGTTACCGCCGACCGTGATGATCTGGGGTGCGACACCCTCCTCGTACAGGGTGGCGGCGTGCTCGAGTCGGGACTGGAAGACCGGGGTGGGGACACCGTCGTACTGGGCCGCGCCCAGGACGACGATCGCGTCCGCCGTCGTGCGGTCGTCCACCCGCGCAACGTGCCACACACGGAACGCGATGAAGCCGGGGACGACGAGACACAGGAGCAGTGCGATGACCAGGAGCCACCCGATGGCCCTGGACACCGCCCGCAGCGGGGACCGGGATCTGTTCACCCGACCAGTGTGCCAGCGCCGGCTTAGCAGCCGATGAGCCGCTGCGCGAGGTACCCCTCGACCTGATCGATAGCCACCCGCTCCTGCGACATGGTGTCCCGCTCACGGATGGTGACTGCCTGGTCGTCGAGCGTGTCGAAGTCCACGGTGATGCAGAACGGGGTGCCGATCTCGTCGTGGCGGCGGTAACGTCGGCCGATCGCCTGCGCATCGTCGAAGTCCACGTTCCAACTCTTCCGCAGTTGGGCGGCCAGATCCCGGGCCTTCGGGGACAGGTCGGCGTTCCGCGAGAGCGGCAGCACAGCGGCCTTGAACGGTGCGAGGCGCCGGTCCAGCTTGAGGACGGTGCGGGTGTCGACTCCGCCCTTGGCGTTGGGTGCCTCGTCCTCGGTGTAGGCGTCGATGAGGAACGCCATCAGCGACCGGGTCAGGCCGAAGCTCGGTTCGATGACGTACGGAACGTACTTCTCGCCCGAGGCCTGGTCGAAGTACTGCAGGTCCTCACCGGAGTGGGTCTGGTGCTGCGTGAGGTCGTAATCCGTACGGTTGGCGATGCCCATGAGCTCGCCCCAGCCGCTACCGGAGAATCCGAAGTTGTACTCGAAGTCGATCGTGCCGGCCGAGTAGTGGGCGCGCTCGTCGTCCGGGACGTCGAAGCGACGCATGTTCGCCGGGTCGATCCCCAGGTCCACGAACCAGTCCCAGCAGTCCTCGACCCAGCGCGTGAAGTGCTCGTTCGCCTCATCAGGCTTAACGAAGTACTCGATCTCCATCTGCTCGAACTCGCGGGTGCGGAAGATGAAGTTGCCGGGCGTGATCTCGTTGCGGAACGCCTTGCCGATCTGACCGATGCCGAACGGCGGCTTGCGCCGGGCGGTGGTCATGACGTTCTTGTAGTTGACGAAGATGCCCTGGGCGGTCTCCGGGCGCAGGTAGTGCAGGCCCGTCTCGTTGTCCACGGGGCCGAGGAAGGTCTTCATCAGACCCGAGAACAGCTGTGGTTCGGTCCACATGCCCTTGTTGCCGCAGTTCGGGCAGGCGATGTCGGCCATCGGCACATCGGTCGGGGTGTCCAACTTCTTCTTGGCCGCATAGGCCTCCTGCAGGTGGTCCTGGCGCAGGCGCGTGTGGCAGGACTGGCACTCGACGAGCGGGTCGGTGAAGGTCTCGACGTGGCCGGAGGCCTCCCACACCTTGCGGGGCAGGATGATCGACGAGTCCAGACCCACGACGTCCTCGCGGCCGGTGACGAAGGTCCGCCACCACTGCTTCTTGATGTTGTCCTTGAGCTCCACGCCCAGCGGACCGTAGTCCCACGCCGAACGGGTTCCGCCGTAGATCTCGCCACACTGGTACACCAGTCCCCGGCGCTTGCAGAGGTTGACGACGGTGTCGATGACGGACGCTGAGGATGCCACGTCGGGGGTTCTCCCTTTGGTGAGTCGGTTGGCGGAGGTGTCGTGGTGGACGACCTCGGCGCGGGCCGGCGCCCGCGGCACTTCCCACCAGGGTATCCGGTCCACCCCGGCGGTCTGGGATACTGGGGTCCCCACCCGACACGGCGCCGGTCCCCACCGCGCCCGGAAGGTTGCGCCAATGGCATCCGGACCCGAGTCCCCGGCCGACCCCGGGCCTGCCGCGGACATCCACGACCCCGGCCCCCACGCCGATCCCGTGCCGCTGCCACCGCAGCACGTGGTCTCGGCCGCTGGCGAGTTGCTCCGTGCGCTGTCGGCGCCGTTGCGTATCGCGATAGTGCTGCAGCTCCGCGAGGGGCCGCGCTGCGTCCACGAGTTGGTGGACGCCCTGGGGGTCGCGCAGCCGCTGGTGAGTCAGCATCTCCGGGTCCTCAAGTCGTCCAACGTCGTCTCGGCACACCGGCGGGGACGCGAGATCCGCTACGAGTTGCTCGACGACCACCTGTTGCACATCGTCGAGGCGGCCGTCGGGCACGCCGGTGAGGAGTAGGGACGTGTCCACACCAGACAAGGCGATCGGCGTGCGCTCGACCCGTCAACGCAGTGCCATCTCCGCGCTGCTCGACGAATCCAAGGGGTTCCGCTCGGCCCAGGATCTCCATGCCGAACTCCGCGACCGCG
This sequence comes from Dietzia psychralcaliphila, assembly GCF_003096095.1. Taxonomy (NCBI): domain Bacteria; kingdom Bacillati; phylum Actinomycetota; class Actinomycetes; order Mycobacteriales; family Dietziaceae; genus Dietzia; species Dietzia psychralcaliphila. Next base: position 1,311,068 of record NZ_CP015453.1, on the reverse strand, counting down.
GCGACGCCATCGGACTGACCACCGTCTACCGGACCCTGCAGTCGATGTCCGACGCCGGAGCGGTCGACGTGCTGCGCACCGACTCCGGAGAGTTGATCTTCCGGAAGTGCTCCGACTCGCACCACCATCACCTGGTGTGCCGGGTGTGCGGATTCACGGTGGAGGTCGAGGAACCGGGAGTGGAGACGTGGGCGCACCGCGCCGGCGGGGCCCACGGTTTCACCGAGGTGACCCACACCGTCGAGTTGTTCGGCCTGTGCGAGGCGTGTGTCGCCGCCCGGCGGGACGGGTCGGCGGGGATCGCCGACTGACCCCAGGGTGCGCTGTCGGCGGTGGGGCCGGGGTGCTCAGGCTGTCGCTGGGCATCGCGCCGCGGTGTCCGCAGCGGGCGGTCACTACTGATCACATTTCCGCTGGAAATCTGCCGCCGAATGGCTCGACTACGACCACTCGACGACAGCGCGAGGCGGAGAGGGGCGAGGCGGGGCGGCGCGGCGCGGGCTCGGCCGCGAACCAGGGAGGAGGGTCAGGCCCCGGCCACTCCCCCGAATCGCCTGTCCCTCTCCGCGTACTCGAGGCAGGCCGCCCACAGGTCCCGTCGGTCGAAGTCGGGGAACAGCGTGTCCTGGAAGACGAACTCGGCGTAGGCGCTCTGCCACAGCAGGAAGTTGGAGGTACGCAGCTCACCGGACGGCCGCAGGAAGAGGTCGACGTCCGGCATATCCGGCTCGTCGAGGTAGCGGGCGAAGTTCTCCTCGGTGAGGTCGTCGGCCGAGACCTCCCCCGCGGCGACCCGACGCGCGAAGTCGCGCGCCGCGTCGACGATCTCCGCACGGCCGCCGTAGTTGACGCACATCGCCAACGTCATGACCGTGTTGTCGCGGGTGAGCTCCTCGGCCTCCTCGAGCTCTGAGATGACCGACTTCCACAACTTGGGGCGTCGGCCGGCCCAGCGGACCCGCACCCCCAGCTCGTGCATCTCGTCGCGACGGCGGCGGAGCACGTCCCGGTTGAAGCCCATGAGGAAACGGACCTCCTCGGGGCTGCGCTTCCAGTTCTCCGTGGAGAACGCGTACGCGGACAGGTACGGGACACCGATCTCGATGCACCCCTGGACCACGTCCATGAGTACCGCCTCGCCACGCTTGTGCCCCTCGGTGCGGGGCAGTCCCTGCTCCTGGGCCCAGCGTCCGTTGCCGTCCATCACCAGTGCGACGTGGCGTGGAACGAACTCCGAGGGGATCGCGGGCGGGCACTCACCCGACGGGTGCGGAGTGGGCGGCCGCACGGTCACCGGCGCGGCGCCGCCCTTCGTCGCGGCGCGCTTACGGAATCTGGGTAGTCCGGGCACGGGACTCCTCAACGGTTTCGGAGGGACGGGGTACGACGGGAACTGAGTCGACGAGAACTGGGTCGACAGGACGGGGGTCGACGGGACGGGGCTCGACGGGAACAGGGTCGACCGTCCCGCGATCGACCAGCGGCAGGCTGCGCAGGTCGCGTTCGAGATGCCACTGCAGGTGTGCGGCGGCGATCCCGGAGGCCTGGCGGACGACGGCCGGGGACGAGACGGTCACGGCGTCCCAGTCCCCACCCAACAGCGCCGACAGGTGCTCGGCGACACCGGGGGAGAGCATGGCACACCCCTGCGGCCTGCAGTGCACACACACGGTCCCCCCGGATGCGACGTGGAACGCCCGGTGCGGACCCACCACTCCGCAGCTCACACAGCAGTCCAGGACCGGTTCCCAGCCGGACGCGGCCATGGCACGTAGGAGGAACGCGTCGGCGACGAGTCCCGGCGGGCGACGGTGTTCGGCCAGGGAGCGGAGGGCGCCGACGGCGAGGCCGAGCAGTCTCGGCGTGGGTGCGCCCTCCTCCCCTGCCAGCCGCTCCGCGGTCTCCAGCACCACGCACCCGGAGGTGTAGGCCGGGTAGTCCGCCACGAGAGGCCGTGCCAGTGACTCCCGGCTCGACGCCTGCCTCACGGTGCCCAGACCACTCCGGCCACGACCCGGTGCGATCTGTACTTCCACCACGGCGAACGGCTCGAGGCTGGCGCCCATCCGCGAGCGGGTACGGCGGACTGCGCGGGCGACTGCCCTGACCAACCCGTGGTGTTCGGTGAGCAGGGTGACGATCCGGTCGGCCTCGCCGAGGTCGTAGGTACGCACGACGAGGCCGCTGTCGGTGAACGGGTGCATCCGGACCTCCTCCCGATGCTCGACGGGCTGGTGTGCGCAACTGGTATGCGACGAACGACCATTGTCCCACCCGACGGCGCGGGCCGCCGGGACGCGTCCGACGGCGATCCTGCACCCACGGGCCTGCGAACCCGCCGGGCAAGACCTGTTCCGGAAACGCGGGTCCAGAATCCCAGTTCTGGAATCCCGGTTCTGGAATCCCGGTTCTAGAAACCCAGCCGCCCGAGCATCTTCGGGTCGCGCTGCCATTCCTTGAGAACCTTGACGTGGAGGTCCAGGTACACCTTGGTTCCCAGGAGTTGTTCGATACCCGCCCGGGCCTGGGTGCCCACCTCACGCATACGCGAGCCGCCCTTGCCCAGGACGATCGCCTTCTGGCTCTGCCGCTCCACGTAGACCGTGGCATGGACGTCCACCATGTCGTCGCGGCCCTCATGCGGCAGCACCTCCTCGATCGACACGGCGATCGAGTGGGGCAGCTCGTCCCGCACGCCCTCGAGGGCGGCCTCGCGGATGAGCTCGGACATCCGGGACTCGTCGGACTCCTCGGTGATCACATCGTCGGGGTAGAACCGCGGCCCCTCGGGCAGCAGCGAGGCGATGAGGTCCGCCACCACATCCACCTGTTCGCCGGACGCGGCCGACACCGGGACGACCTCCGAGTCCGGCCCGAGGAGCGTGGAGACCGCGACCAACTGCTCCATCATCCTCGGCTTGAAGACGGTGTCGATCTTGGTGACCAGGCCCAGGATCGGGGTGGTGGGGCAGAGTTTGCGCACCTGCTCGAGGATCCAGCGGTCGCCGGGGCCGATCCGCTCCCCCGCCGGGATGCACAACCCGATCAGGTCGACGTCGGAGTAGGTCTCCTCCACCAGCGCGTTCAACCGCTCGCCGAGCAGGGTGCGCGGTCGGTGCAGTCCCGGGGTGTCGACCAGGATGATCTGGGCGTCCGGGCGGTGGACCAGCCCGCGGATCGCGTGCCGGGTGGTCTGGGGACGCGAGGAGGTGATGGCGATCTTCTCACCCACCAGCGCATTGGTGAGCGTGGACTTGCCGGTGTTCGGCCGACCGACGAAGCTGACGAAACCGCTCCGGAAGCCCTCGGGGGTGGTCATCGGTTCTCCTCGTCGTCGTTCTCGTGTGTGCCGTCGGCGGCGGAGTCGGTCCGTTCGGCCACCACGGTGACCACCTTGACCCGGCCGCGGCGGTCGTGCCCGCCCTCCGCGCGCAGGTCCAGCCCTGCCGTGACCACGTGCGCACCCGGTAGCGGGACGCGACCGAGTTCGAGCGCCATCAGCCCTCCGATGGTCTCGACCTCCTCGGTCACCTCGTCCGGGAACTCCACGTCGAACAACTCGGCGACCTCGTCCAGCCCGAGCCTGGCCGACAGGCGGTGCCTCCCGTCCTCCATCTCCTCGACGGGGGGTACCTCAGTGGTGTCGTACTCGTCCACGATCTCGCCGACGATCTCCTCGAGGATGTCCTCGATGGACACCAGCCCCGCGGTCCCGCCGTACTCGTCGACGAGGATCGCCAGATGGTTGTGGTCCCTCTGCATCTCCGAGAGCAGGTCGTCGATCCTCTTGGCGTCGGGCACGAACACCGCGGGTCGCATCACGTCGGCGACGGGGGCCGCGCGGCCGTCCGGATCGTCCAGACGGGCCACGATGTCCCGGAGGTAGATCACGCCCACCACGTCGTCGGAGTTGTCGCCGGCCACCACCGGGATCCGGGAATAACCGGACTTGACCGTCAACCGCGCGGCCTGGCCGACCGTCTTGTCCGACTCGATCCACACCATCTCGGTCCGCGGGGTCATGACCTCGCGCGCGGTGGTGCCCCCGAGTTCGAACACCGACTGGATCATGCGCGACTCGTCGTCGGCCACGACCCCGCGCTCACGCGCCATGTCCACGATCTCGAGCAGCTCGATCTCCGAGGCGAACGGGCCGTTGCGGAAACCGCGGCCCGGGGTGACGGCGTTGCCGACACCCACCAGGAGGCTGGCGACGGGACCCAGGACGAACCCGAGCACCGCCAGGGGCGTGGAGGCGCCCAGTGCCAGCGAATACGCGTGTTGACGCCCCAGCGTGCGGGGACCGACGCCGGCCACGACGTAGGCCGCGATGGTCGTCACCGCGATCACCCCGACCAGCGCCCAGACCGTGGACTCGATGACCTCGGCAAAGACGACGGTCAGGAGCACGACACCGGAGATCAGGCTCAACAGGTGCAGTAGCACCGCGACGTTGATGTAGCGCGGACGGTTGAGCAGCATCCGGGACAGCCTCTTCGCCCCGTAGCGGGGTTCCTTGGCCATCTCCTCGACCCGGGCCACCGAGACCGTGCTCAGCGCGGCGTCGAGGGCGGCGAAGACACCGGCGACCAGGATGAGAAGTACAGCCGCACCGGCTGTGAGAATCGTCTGGTCCACGGGTCAGGCGTCCGCACGCGGGGCGTCGTCGCGAGGGGCGTCGCGGTGGTCGTACCATTCGCCGAGCAGCTCGTTCTGCAGGCCGAACATCTCACGTTCCTCCGCGGGCTCGGCGTGGTCGTAACCGAGCAGGTGCAGGCACCCGTGCACGGTGAGCAGCGCGAGCTCGTGCGCGAGCGGATGCCCAGAGCTGGCGGCCTGGTCGGCGGCGAACGCCGGGCACAACACGATGTCCCCGAGCATCGCGGGGCCGGGGTCGGGCAGGTCGGGCCGACCCCCCGGGGAGAGCTCGTCCATGGGGAAGCTCATGACGTCGGTGGGACCCGGCAGGTTCATCCACGTCACGTGGAGATCCGCCATGGTGTCCTTGTCCACGAGCGTGATCGACAGCTCCGCGGCCGGGTGGACGTCCATCCGGGCGATCACGAACGCGGCCACGTCGATGAGTTCGGCCTCGTCGACCTCCACGCCCGACTCGTTGGCGACCTCGATACTCATCGGTGGCGGTGCTCCCTGCTCCTGTGGACTGCGGTGGGTTCCTCGCCCCTGTCGAGGCGCTCCTCGTGCTTCGCGTAGGCGTCGACGATCCGGGCCACCAGCGCGTGCCGGACGACGTCGGCGGAGGTGAGCTCCGAGAAGTGGATGTCGGGCACCCCCTTGAGGATGTCGCGCACCACCTTGAGCCCGGAACGCTGCCCGCCCGGGAGGTCGATCTGGGTGATATCCCCCGTCACCACGATCTTCGAGCCGAAGCCGAGGCGGGTCAGGAACATCTTCATCTGCTCGGGCGTGGTGTTCTGTGCCTCGTCGAGGATGATGAACGCGTCGTTGAGCGTGCGACCGCGCATGTAGGCCAGCGGCGCCACCTCGATGACCCCGGCCGCCATGAGCTTGGGGATCGCCTCCGGGTCCATCATGTCGTGCAGCGAGTCGTACAGCGGCCGCAGGTACGGGTCGATCTTCTCGTGCAGGGTGCCGGGCAGATATCCCAGCCGCTCCCCGGCCTCGACCGCGGGGCGGGTGAGGATGATGCGGCTGACGTCCTTGGCCCTCAGCGCGGCGACCGCCTTGGCCATCGCGAGGTAGGTCTTGCCCGTCCCGGCGGGACCGAGCCCGAACACCACCGTGTGGTCGTCGATCGCGTCGACGTACCGCTTCTGCCCCACCGTCTTGGGCCGGATCATGCCCCCGCGTCGGGACAGCACGTCCGTGCCCAGCACCTCCTCAGGCGTCAACGGCCCGGAGTCGGCGAGGATCTCGACCGAGCGTCGCACCGACGCCGGGGTGATCTCCACACCCCGCCTGGCCTGCCGCAGCAGGTCGGAGACCACCCGTGAGGCCTGGTCGACGGCCCCGGGGTCGCCGGAGATGGTCATGGTGCCGCCCCGGACGTGCAGGTCGGCGTCGAGTAGCTCCTCGAGCGCCCTGAGGTTGGCGTCCGCGGCGCCGAGCACCGCCATGGCCAGGTCGGGGTCGAGCTGGACCGCCGTGCGGGAGGGTGAGCCGGCGGGGCCTCGCCGGTCGTCGCCCTGCGTCTCGGCGACCGTGTCGCTCACTGCGTCGTTCTCTGGGGTACCTACGTGGATCACTTCCTGGGTGGTGGTGCGGACGGGTCGAGTGTAGTACCAGCGCGGGCCCATCTCCGCGTGAGAACTCCGAGGGCGCCCAGCGCCACCGCGGCGGCGCTGGAGGTGCGCAGCACCTCGGGACCCAGGACGACGGCGCGGGCCCCGACGTGGGTGAGTGAGTCGATCTCGGCGTCGGAGACGCCGCCCTCGGGCCCGACGACGAGGAGGATCCGCTCCACGGGCCCCGCCGCGGTCACGGCGTCCGCGAATCCGGCGGCTCCGTCCTCGTGCAGCACCAGGACGGCCGCTCCCGCCCCGACCTCGTCGGCCACGAGCGCCGTGAGAGCGGTGGAGTCGAGGAGTCCGCCGATCTCCGGCTCCCACTCCCGCCGGGACTGCTTGGCTGCGGCACGGGCCGCGTTGGCCCACTTCGTGCGGCCCTTGTCGAGCTTGGGCCCCGCCCAGCGGCTCACACACCGGTCCGCCTGCCACGGCACGATCCGGTCCGCCCCGGCCTCCGTGGCCAGCTCCACGGCGAGCTCGGAGCGTTCGGACTTGGGGAGGGCCTGGACGATCGTCACCAGGGGCGTCGGGCGGGCGACCACGTCCAGGGCCAGGACCTCCGCCTCGACCCGGCCGGGTCCCGACGTCAGTACGGTGCAGTCGGCCACCGCGCCACGGCCGTCGCCCACCCGGATGTTCTCCCCGGGCCGCACCCGGAGGGCCGAGCCGGCGTGCCTACCCTCCGTGCCGTCCAGGACGGCCGTCTCGCCGACGGCGGGGACCGTGTCGACCCGGAACAGGGGCGGGGTCACCGGCTCAGTGGCCCGCGACCGCGTCGCGCAGACGCGAGAACAACCCGCCTCGGCGGGCGGTGTCCTCGTTGACGATCTCGGCCGAGTCGCCGCCGAGCCGGCGCAGCTGCTCCACGAGATCACGACGCTTGCGGTCCAGCTTCTCGGGGATCACCACCTCCATGTGCACCGTGAGGTCGCCGGCACCGCCGCCGCGGACGCGGGGCATGCCGCGACCCGACAGGGTGACCGTGTGCCCGGGCTGGATGCCGGCCGGGATGTCGATCTCGAGGTCGTCGCCCACCACGGTCTCCAGGTCCACCCTGCCACCGAGGATGGCGTCCACCACCGGGACGCGAACCGTGCAGTGCAGGTCCTCCCCGTCCCGGACGAACACCGGGTGGGTGCGCTCGTTGACCTCGATGTAGAGGTCACCGGCGGGACCACCACCGGGGCCGACCTCGCCCTGACCGGCCAGTCGGATCCGCATCCCGCCGCCTACGCCGGCGGGGATCTTGGCCGAGACGGTGCGACGCTTGCGGACGCGCCCCTGGCCGGTGCAGTCGCCACACGGATCGGTGATGATCTCGCCGGTGCCCGCGCAGGTGGGGCACGGGCGGCTGGTCATGATGTTGCCCAACAGGGAGCGCTGGACCGACTGGATCTCACCCTGCCCCTGACACATTCCGCACTTCGCGGGCGGCGCGTCGCTCTTCGACCCCTTGCCGTGGCAGGTCTCACAGAGGACGGCCGTGTCGACCTGGATCTCCTTGGTGACGCCGGTGGCGCACTCCGCCAGGGTCAGGTTCACGCGGATCAGCGCGTCGGAGCCCGGTTGCACACGGCTCCGGGGACCACGTCCGCCACCGCCCCCGCCGCCGCCGAAGAACGCCTCGAACACGTCGCCCAGGCCACCACCGCTGCCGAACCCTCCGCCTCCGAAGCCGCCGCCGTATCCGCCTCCGGGCGACGAGTCGAGGGGATCGCCGCCCATGTCCACGACGCGTCGCTTCTCGGGGTCCGTGAGGACCTCGTACATCGCGGTGATCTCGGTGAACCGCTCACGCGCCTCGTCCGACGGGTTGACGTCGGGGTGCAGCTCGCGGGCGAGCTTGCGGTAGGCGCGCTTGATCTCGGACTCCGAGGCACCCCGATCGACCCCGAGGGTCCCGTAGTAGTCGCGTGACACGTGTCGCCTTTCGTCAAGTGAAATTGGTCAAGTGGAAGAACTGGTCCCGGGTGAGGCTACGGGCGTCAGTGCCCGGACAGGATCTCGCCCACGTAGTGGGCAACAGCGGCGACCGAGGCGATTGTTCCCGGGTAGTCCATCCTCGTGGGCCCGAGCACCCCCATCCCGCCGAGCATCTGGCGCTCGGAGCCGTACACGGAGGACACCACCGACGCGCCGCGGATCTCCGCCGCCCGGGTCTCCTCGCCGATCTGGACGGTGACCCCGCCGGGGCCTCCCATCCCCACGGACTGGGCCGCCGAGAGCAACCGCAGGATCACGACCTGCTCCTCCAACGCCTCGAGGACCGACCTGAGGGATCCGTCGAAGTCGGCCGCACTACGGGTGAGGTTGGCGGTTCCTCCCAGGACGATGCGGTCGTCCGGCTGCTCCACCAGTGTCTCCACCAGTACCGTCACGCACCGCTCCGCGGCGTCGCGGTAGTCGGGGCGGGCGCGTTCCGGCGTGGCGGTCAGCGCCTTCGATGCCTCACTGAGGCGCTTGTCCGCCACCGCCTCCGAGAGGAGGGTCCGGAGTTCGGACAGATCGCCGTCCGTCAGCGGGGCGGCCAGCTCGACGGTCCGCTGGTCCACGCGGCCGGTGTCCGTGATCAACACCAACAACAGTCGGGTGGGGGCCAGGCTCACCACCTCGAGGTGGCGCACGGTGCAACTGCCCAGGACCGGGTACTGGACCACGGCGACCTGGCGGGTGAGCTGGGACAGCAACCTCACCGCCCGCCGGAGGACGTCGTCCAGGTCGACCGCGCCCTCGAGGAACGCCTGGATAGCGCGTCGCTGGGCGCGCGACAGCGGCGTGATCTCCTCGATCGAATCGACGAAGTGGCGGTAGCCCTTCTCCGTGGGGATCCGGCCGGAACTGGTGTGGGGCTGGACGATGAAGCCCTCCGCCTCGAGCACCGCCATGTCGTTGCGGATCGTCGCGCTGGACACCCCCAGGGAATGGCGGTCGACCAGTGTCTTGGAGCCGACCGGCTCGTGCGAGGCGATGTAGTCGGAGACGATCGCACGAAGGACGTCGGTCCTGCGATCGGCCGTGCTCGACATCGGATCCTCCTCCTCGCGCCCTGGGTACTGACGATTCTAGGCCAGCGGTTCTACAGGAGGACGTCGCGCACGACACCGTCCGCCAGCAACCTGCCCGACTCCGTCAGCGCGTACCCGGGGCCGTCGGCCCCGTCCGAGGGCCGGCGCCGCAGCAGACCCGCCTCCACCTGGAGGTCCGCCCGCTCTCTCTCCTCCGCCGTGAACGCCCCGTCGGGGAGCCCCTCGGCCAGCCGCAGGCCGGTCATGATCCGCTCGAGGTGCCGGTCGGCGTCGTGGAGCCGCTCCCCGCCCTCCACCGGCAGGTCCCCGGAGTCGCAGGCCGCGGCGTACCGGGCCGGGTGACGCAGGTTCCACCACCGGGCACCGGCGACGTGGGAGTGTGCGCCGGGCCCGATCCCCCACCAGTCACCACCGCGCCAGTACCCCATGTTGTGGCGGCAGTATCCCGCCTCGTCGGTCGCAAAGTTGGAGACCTCGTACCAGTGGAAGCCCGACCGTGACAGTCGCTCCGCCACCTGCTCGTAGCGGTCGGCCAGCACGTCGTCGACGGTCCCGGGCAGCTCTCCCCGCCGGATCCTCCGGGCCAGGGCGGTGCCGTCCTCGACGATGAGCGAATAGGCGGACACGTGGTCCACACCTGCGTCGACCACGGCGTCGAGGGTGCGGGCGAGGTCGTCGTCGGTCTCCCCCGGAGTCCCGTAGATCACGTCGAGGTTGACGTGGTCGAACCCTGCGCGGGTCGCCTCGGCCACCGCCTCCTGTGGGCGGCCCGGGGTGTGGGCACGGTCCAGTACGCGCAGGACATGCGCCGCTGTGGACTGCATCCCCAGCGAGATCCGGGTGAACCCGCCCTCGCGGAGTCGTTCGAAGAACTCCGGCGAGGTGGACTCGGGGTTGCTCTCGGTGGTCACCTCGGCGCCGGGCGTGAGGCCGAACGTCGACCGGATGCGCTCGAGCATCCCCACCAGGACCTCGGCCCCCACCAGAGACGGTGTCCCGCCGCCGACGAAGACCGTGTCGACCGTCGGCGGGGTACCCGACCCGGCCAGGACCGACGCGGCCCGCTCGATCTCCAGTGCAGCGGCGCGCTCCCAGTCGGCGGGCGAGGTCGCGGACCCGAGTTCGCCGGCCGTGTAGGTGTTGAAGTCGCAGTAGCCACACCGGGAGGCACAGAACGGGACGTGGAGGTAGATGCCGAACGGTGCCCGCGGGTCGCGCGGCGGCGGGGAGAGGGCGAGGCCGGTTGGATCGGTGACCCCGGTCGTCACGCCTGACCGGATGCGCGGTCGCTCCCGGTCTCACCGCCCCCCGGCTCGGAGGTCGCCGCTGAATAGGCCGGAACCGAGGTGGCCGGCGCACTGTAGGTCGGCGTGGCGACGTCGGAGGCCGGCTCGGTACCTGGTGCAGGCTCGGCCGCGGGCGCGTTGTCTGGTCTGGTCACGGAGCCCACAGTGCCGGATGCCGGGCCTTCGGGGCCTCCGACGGGGGTGGCGACGGGAGCGCTGTACGTCGGTGTGGCGGGCGCGGTGTCGGGGTCGGTGTCGGGCGCAGGGGTGGGTGCCTCGGCGGATCCGGGGGTGGGCGTACGTGAGGAGACGGGCTTGGATCCCGTCGGCTTGCTCGCGGTCTTCCGGGCCGGAGCCTTCCGGGCCGGAGCCTTCTTGGCAGTGGCCTTCTTCTGGGCCGGGGGCTTCTTCTGGGCCGGGGGCTTCTTCTGGGCCGGGGGCTTCGCGGCGGACGGCTTCGTCTGGGCGGCGGTCTTCTTCGCGGACGGCTTCGTCTCGCTCGACGTCGTCGTGGCTGCGGTCTTCTTGGCGGGGCTCTTCTTGGCGGGGCTCTTCTTGGCCGCAGCCTGTTTCGCGGAGGGCTTCGTCTCGGCCGCAGTCTTCGTGGCCGCAGTCTTCGTGGCTGCGGTCTTCGTGGCTGCGGTCTTCCTGGCGGGGCTCTTCTTGGCCGCGGTCTTTTTGGCGGCCGTCGTCTCAGCCGGCGGCGTCGTGGCGGCGGCTTCGGCCACGCCGGTCGAGCTTCCGGAGGTCTCGGCCAGCTCCGTCGACGTGCTCGGGAGCTCCGCCAGCTCGGTCGACATGGCCGGAGCCTTCTTCGCCGGGGCCTTCTTCGCGGGCGCCTTCTTGGCCGGCGCCTTCTTCGCGGGCGCCTTCTTCGCGGGCGCCTTCGTCGCCGGAGCCTTCGTCGCGGTTCCCGCTTCGTCAGAAGACTCTGTGGCGGCGGCCCCCTTGCGTCCCGACGACTGGCGACCCGCCTTCTTCAAGTCCTTCCGCAACTGCGCCAACTCGGCCGCGGACATCCGCTCCGCGGTGGGGGCTCCGCTCGCCTCGCGTTCCTCGGCGGCGGCGACGAACACCTCCATGGCCTCATCCACCGCCCTCGCCAGGGGCCAGGGGTCGGGAACGAGGTCCTTGCAGGCGATGAACCCGAAGTGCAGCTCCCCGTCCAGTGACATCACCGTGCAGTTGAGTCCGGCGCCGTGGAAGACCGGGCCCATCGGCAGCATCTTCGTGACCCGGGCTCCGAGGAAGTAGAGGGGGATGTTGGGTCCGGGCACGTTGGAGATGATGAGGTTGTGCACCACCGGGTGGCGCTCGGAGAGCCTCAGACGCGAGTACATCCGGACCGCGGAACCGAACACCGACGGCGCGGCGAACTGCGCCCAGTCGGTCAGGAGATTGGCGTCGAGCGCGTCGGTATGGTCCTTGGCCACGGTGTTGGCGTCCCGGATCGACTCGAGCCGCTCGACCGGGTCGTCGATGTCCGTGGCCAGCGACATGAACATGCCCGACACCCGGTTGGTACCGGGGCGCGACTCCGCGGAGTGCACGGACATCGGGACCATCGCGATGAGGGGCTTCGGCGGCAGTTCGTCCAGGTCATCGAGGTACGTGCGCAGGGCGGTCGAGCAGAGGGCCAGCACGACGTCGTTGACGGTGGTGCCGAAGGCGTTCTTGATCCGCTTGATCTGATCCAGGTCCACACTCGCGTACGAGATGGACCGATGCCCCGTGATGGTGCGGTTGAACGGCGTGCGGGGCGCGGTGAACGGCGCCGGCATGGCGAGTCCCTTGCGGGCCCTGTTGATCCACGACGGCAGGACCCCCAGGGTTCCCGGGAGCAGCGAGGCAAGCCGCCACGGCGTGGCCAGTCGGGACAACGCGCCACCCACGGCCAGTTCGAGGGCTCCCGACCCGCCCGCGGTCTCCTCCACCAGTTCCTGGTCGAGCGATGGATCGTCCGGGGTGAGCGAGCACAGCTGAGACATCATGTTGGCACCCGTGACGCCGTCGACTGTCGAGTGGTGCATCTTGGCGAAGACGGCGAACCGACCGTCGGGCAACCCCTCGATGACATACATCTGCCACAGCGGCATCGACCGGTCGATCGGCTGGCTGGCCAGGTGGCCGCAGAGCTCCGCGAGCACCTCGTCCCCGCCCGGTTCCGGGAGGCCCACCCGGTGCAGATGGTGGTCGATGTTGAAGTCCTCGGCCTCGACCCAGACCGGGTGGTCGATGTTCAGCAGCGAGTCGTGCAGCTTGCGCCGGAAGCCGGGCATCCCGGTGACCCGGCGGGCCAGTTCGGCCCGGAGCGCGTCGAACGAATATCCACCGTTCATCTCGGATCCGTCGAGCACTATCAGGCCGCACACGTGCAGGAGCTGGGCTCTGGTCTCGAAGTAGAGAAAGCTGGCGTCAAGTCCACTCAGGCGCTGCATGGAGGGAGTGTACGTCCGTAGTCCGGCCCGCAGAGTGGGTTCCGCGGACCGCTTCTCCTCAGAATACGTCGAGGAGGAGCCACGCGATCACGACGAGCGCGATCAGCAGGATCAGGGCGAGAGTCACACGCGACCGGGGCATCAGAGGACCTCCTTCCCGGTGTCGGCGTCCCCGGAGGCGACCAGCCCCCGGAACCGGTGCACGAGCACATCCGCCACACGCTCGACGCCCACTGCGACCAGGAAGAAGAGCGGGACTCCCGCGGCGAGCATGATGAACACCTGAAGCGGGAACGGCAGGGTGGCGAGCCAGAGTTCGACCCTGTCCCAGAACTCGAGGAATGCCGTCACGGATCGATCCTACGACCGCCCGGCGGCAGCGACCTCGCGGCCGCCCACCACCGAACTGTCGAGGCCTCGGCGACGGAGCAGAGCCGACGGACTCGGGTCCGACCCGCGCATGGCGCGGTAGGCGTCGAGGAAGTCGATCGCTCCGCCCCGCGACAGCACCTCACGACGCATCGCCTCACCCGAGGAACGCTGCAGTCCCCCATGTTCGGCGAACCACTCGGCGGCGTCCGCGTCGAGGACCTCCGCCCAGAAGTACGAGTAGTAGGCGGCCGAGTACCCGCCGGCGAAGATGTGCTGGAAGTACCGTGATCGGTACCTGGGTTCCACGCCGGGGACGTCGAGCCCCGCGTCCGCCAGCACCCTCGCCTCGAACTCGTCCACGTCGGTGACCGCCTCGGCCTCCTCTAGCGTGAGCGAGTGCCAGGCCAGGTCGAGCAGGGCGGCGGCGAGGTACTCGACGGTCGCCTGCCCCTCGCCGAAGCGTTCGGCCTCCCGCATGCGCGCGACGAGGTCCTGACCGATCGTCTCCCCGGACTCCACGTGGCGGGCGTATCGCGCGAGCATCTCCGGTCGGCGCGCCCACATCTCGTTGACCTGCGAGGGGAACTCGACGAAGTCCCGGGGCACCGAGGTACCCGAGAACACCGGGTACTCCACATCCGACAGCAGGCCGTGCAGGGCGTGCCCGAACTCGTGGAACATCGTGGTGACCTCGTCCATGGTGAGCAGCTTCGGCTCACCGGCCGCGGGGCGGGACAGGTTCATGACGTTGACGACGACGGGCCGCGAGTCCAGGAGCCGGGACTGGTCGCGGAACGAGCTCATCCAGGCCCCGCCCCGCTTGGTCGGGCGGGCGTAGTAGTCGAGGAGCAGTAGACCGATCCCGGCGTCGGGCTGGCTCCGCTGGTCGTCGAAGACCTCGATCACGCGGACGTCCGGCAGGAATCCGCGCAGGTCCGGCCGCTCGACGAAGCGCAGGCCGTAGAGCTCGGAGGCCGAGTACATGACCGCGTCACGGAGCACCCGTTCGAGCTCGAAGTACGGCCGGACGCGAGCGTCGTCCACCTGGTAGCGGTCGGCGCGCAGCCGCTCGGACTCCCAGGCCCAGTCGGCCGGGTTCAACTCGCGGTCCTCTCCGCCGAGCAGGTCCTTGGCCTCGTTGCGGGCATTGGTGACAGCGGCGTCGACCACGTCGAGCAGCAGACCTCGTGCCGCGTCGGGCGAACCGGCCGTCTCCACGGCGAGGACGTGCTCGGCGTGGCAGCCCAGGCCCAGCAGTTGCGCACGCTCGGCGCGGAGCCGGACTATCTCCAGGACGATCGGGGAGTTGTCGTGATCCGGGGTCGACCCCCGTCGCAGCGAGGCCTCCATGACGCGCCGCCGGAGGCCCTGGTGGTCCAGCCACGCCGAGATCGGCTGAACCGTGGGCAGGCCCAGGGGAATGAGCCACCCGTCCCGGCCCGCCTCCGCAGCGGTGGCGGCGAGCGTCGACAGCATGGATGCCGGCAGGCCCGCGAGCTCGGCCTCCTCGGTCACGGGGACGGCGAGCTCGGCGGTGGAGGCGAGCAGGTTCTCGCCGAACGCGGTGGTCAGTTCGGCCAGCCGGGTGTCGATGGCCGTCAGCCGAGCGCGGCCGGAGTCGTCGAGCGCCGCACCCGCACGGATCAGATCGCGGTGGTGCCGGCGGATCAGACGGTCGGTCTCGTCGTCGACCTCCAGCTCCCCCGCCTCCAACGCCGAATGGACGGCGTCGACACGTGAGTAGAGACCCGGGTCGGTCATGACGGCCGAGCCGTGCGCGGCCAGCAGTGGCGAGACCACCCGGTCCACGTCGAGCCGGGCGGGGGTCGCATCCGGACCGAGGAGTCCGTAGAACACCGACAGCACACGGTGGAGCGCCTGGCCCGACTGTTCGAGGGCGATGACCGTGTTGTGGACGGTCGGCGACTCCGGGTTGGCCACGATGGCCGCGACCTCGGCCGCGTGGTCGTCGATCGCCGTCCGGATAGCCGGCTCCAGGTCCGCCTCGTCGATCGCCGCGAAGTCGGGCAGTCCGTACGGCAGCGGCGACTCGTCGAGCAGCGGGTGGCGGCGGGGTTCGGAGGTCGGGAGGGTCATGGGGGCGAGTCTACGTCTGCCCCCCGGCCGGCCTCACGTCCACTGGACCACCGTGTCCCACGCCAGCTTGACCGCCAGGATGCCGATGACCACCAGGAACACCACGCGGATGAACTCGTTGCCGTGCCGCATCGCCATCCGCGCGCCGATGTAGCCACCGGTGAGGTTGGCCACCGCCATACAGCCACCGATGATCCACAGCACCTCGCCGTGGATGCCGAACACCAGGATCGAGGCGACGTTGGTGGTGAGGTTGGCGAGCTTGGCCGCCACGGTGCCCTGGAGGAAGCCGAAGCCCAGGAACGCGACTATCGCGATCACGAAGAAGGACCCGGTGCCCGGGCCCAGCACCCCGTCGTAGAACCCGATCAGCACACCGATCAGCGCCGAGCGCCAGGTCCGCGCCCAGCCCGTGTACCGGTCCTCGTGGGTGCGCCCCATGGTGGGGCGGAACCAGGTGTAGGCACCGACGGCGACCACCGCCACCAGCACGACGGGCGTGAGCAGGTCCCTGGGGATGAACCGGGCCACCGAGGAGCCCGCGGCTGATCCCGCGAACGCGGCCACCACGAGCGGGAGCACCATCCCGACCGGCACCCTGATCTTGCGGAGGTAGGTGAGGGAGGCGACCAGCGTCCCCGCGACCGAGGAGAGCTTGTTGGTTCCGAGGATCTCGGGGGTCGAGGCGTCCGCGGGCAGCGCGATGACGAGCGCCGGGAGCTGGATGAGCCCGCCCCCGCCGACCACCGAGTCGACCCAGCCCGCGACGAACGCCGCCAGCACGAGCGAGACGAGGACCCACAGGGAGATTCCGAGGGCCGGGGACGCGGCCAGACCCGCGAGCGACTGAGGCATGCCCACAACTGTGCTGTAATTGGTTTGTGTATATCAACCCTTACGGGGCCGATCCGGTGACACTGGCCGCCGACCTGGCGGGCCGCCGCCCCCGCACCACCCGTGAACTGGTGGACCGCTGCCGGGAGTCGGGTGTGACCATCGACCGGGACGCCTCCGACGCGGACCTGGACGAGGTGCTGACGTTCCTCGACGACTGGCTCGTCGTCGTCGACACCACCGACCCCCGCGGGCGGGCCGACGCGCTCAACGCCCTGCTCGCCGAACACTCGGCTCCGCCGCGACTCACCGACCACGACGGCCACTGGCACGTGCACTACCGCGCCGACGACGTCTCGTTCGCCCGCCTGCTCACCGCCATGTTCTCGGTGGGCACCGCACTTCACCTGACCTCGCGCGGCATCGACCGGCTGGCGAGGTGCGCGGCCGACGACTGCGAGGACGTCTTCGCCGACACCACCCGAAACGGGCGCAAGCGGTACTGCTCGACCCGCTGCACCAACCG
Source organism: Dietzia psychralcaliphila (assembly GCF_003096095.1). NCBI lineage: Bacteria > Bacillati > Actinomycetota > Actinomycetes > Mycobacteriales > Dietziaceae > Dietzia > Dietzia psychralcaliphila. The sequence continues at coordinate 1,294,220 of NZ_CP015453.1, read as the reverse complement.
GTCCGCCGTACGGCGTCACAGGGCGAGGAACTGAGCGCGCGGGACCGAGGGCACCCCGGCGCCCGCCCGGCTACTTCCTGCCCCCGACCTACTTCTTGACCGCGTCCTACTCCTTGACCGCGTCCTACTTCTTGTCCGCGCTCGAGTCCGCGGACAGCGCGGCCACGAAGGCCTCCTGGGGCACGTCCACTCGACCGATCGACTTCATGCGCTTCTTGCCCTCCTTCTGCTTCTCGAGCAGCTTGCGCTTGCGGCTGATGTCGCCGCCGTAGCACTTGGAGAGCACGTCCTTGCGGATGGCGCGGATGTTCTCGCGGGAGATGATCTTCGCGCCGATCGCCGCCTGGATGGGCACCTCGTACTGCTGGCGCGGGATCAGCTCCTTGAGCTTGCCCGTCATCTTGTTGCCGTAGGCCTGCGCGTAGTCCCGGTGCACGATCGCGGAGAACGCGTCCACGGCCTCGCCCTGCAACAGGATGTCGACCTTGACCAGGTCGGACGCCTGCTCGCCGGCCTCCTCGTAGTCCATCGACGCGTAGCCCTTGGTGCGGGACTTGAGCGAGTCGAAGAAGTCGAAGATGATCTCGCCCATAGGCATGACGTACCGCAGCTCGACGCGGGTCTCGGACAGGTAGTCCATGCCCTTCATCTCGCCGCGCTTGGACTGACACAACTCCATGGTCGTGCCCACGTACTCACTCGGCACGATGATCGTGGTCTTGACGATCGGCTCGAAGATCTCGCGATGCTTGCCCTCGGGCCAGTACGACGGGTTGGTGACCTGGTGCTCGGTGCCGTCCTCCGCGACCACTCGGTACACCACGTTCGGCGCGGTGGAGATCAGGTCGAGGTTGAACTCGCGCTCCAACCGGTCCCGGGTGATCTCCATGTGCAGCAGACCCAGGAAACCGCAGCGGAAGCCGAAGCCCAGCGCGACCGAGGTCTCCGGTTCGTAGTCCAGCGAGGCGTCGTTGAGCTGGAGCTTGTCCAGGGCGTCGCGCAGCACCGGGTAGTCGGATCCGTCGATCGGGTACAGCCCCGAGAACACCATCGGGTTGGGTTCCTTGTACCCGGCCAGCGGGTCCTCCGCGCCACCCCGGGCACTCGTCACCGTGTCGCCGACCTTGGACTGACGGACGTCCTTGACCCCGGTGATGAGGTACCCGACCTCGCCGGGGCCGAGCCCCTTGGTGGCCTTGGGCTCGGGCGAGATGATCCCGACCTCGAGCGCCTCGTGGGTGGAGCCCGTCGACATCATCTTGACCTTCTCGCGCGGCCTGAGCGAACCGTCGACGACGCGCACGTAGGTGACGACACCGCGGTAGGTGTCGTAGACCGAGTCAAAGATCATCGCGCGCGCCGGGGCGTCGTGGTCACCCACGGGCGCCGGGATCACGTCACACACCTTGTCCAGGAGTTCCTCGACGCCCGCGCCCGTCTTGCCGGAGACCCGCAGGACCTCGTCCGGCTC